>NZ_BNBV01000015.1 GCF_014656135.1 Streptomyces thermodiastaticus | reverse complement strand
TTCCGAACCCGGAAGCTAAGCCTTACAGCGCCGATGGTACTGCAGGGGGGACCCTGTGGGAGAGTAGGACGCCGCCGAACAATCTTTGGAGGACCCCTGGTCGCCAGCGTACAGCTGGGATCAGGGGTTCTTTCGTTTGGATCAAGCAGCGCCCGGGCGCACCGGGCGGCCGGCGTGCGCGAGAAGCAACGCGAGCAGTCATCACGCGGTACAGCAGACAGGAGTCACCGATGTCCACCAACTCTCCAGACGAGCGTCCGGAACGCGACCAACGCCGCCGGGACGATGGTGACCGTGCTGACCGCAACGACCGTGGCGGCTACCGCGCGGGATCGCGCCGTGGCCACGACCGCGGCGGCAACGGCCGTCGGGACGACCGCCGAGGCGGCGACCGCGACCGTGGCTTCCGCCGGGACGGCGACCGTCCGTCCTACCGTCGTGACGACCGCGGCTCGTTCCGCCGTGATGACCGCCGTGATGACCGTCGCGACGACCGCAGGAACGACCGGCGGGGATACGGCCGCGACGACGACCGCGGCCGGTACGGCCGTCGGGACGACCGGGACCGCGGCGGGTACGGGCGCCGTGGTGACCGTTTCGAGCGGCCCGAACGGGGCGGATTCCGCCGCGACGACCGCACGGACGCGCGAAACGACCGGGCCGCCGACCGACGCGACGAGAGGCGGGAGGACCGGTCCCCGTACCGCCGTGACGGCGACCGGGCCGGCCACGGCCGCCGGGACGACCGGGACCGTGGCTTCCGCCGGGACGGCGACCGTCTCTCCCAGCACAGGGACGACACGCGCGGCGAGCGGGGCGGTTTCCGCGGCCGTGACGACCGAGGGGGCCGGGGACCCCGCCGGGACGGCCGTGGCGGACGCCCGGGCGGTTTCCGCGGCCGCGACGACCGGCGCGGCGGCGGCCGGTTCCGTGACGACCGGGACCGTGAGCCGATCAAGCGGCTGCCGATCCCGCCGGAGGTCACCGGTGAGGAGATCGACAAGGACGTCCGGCAGGAACTGCAGAGCCTGCCCAGGACGCTCGCCGAGGACGTCGCCAAGAATTTGGTGATGGTCGCCCGGCTCATCGACGAGGACCCCGAGGCGGCCTACGGCTACTCCAAGGTGGCGCTGCGGCTGGCCTCGCGGGTCGCCGCCGTGCGCGAGGCCGCCGGATTCGCGGCGTACGCCAACCAGAAGTACGGCGAGGCACTCGCCGAGTTCCGGGCGGCCCGGCGGATGACCGGCACCGTCGAGCTGTGGCCCGTCATGGCGGACTGCGAGCGCGGACTCGGCCGCCCGGAGAAGGCACTGGACATGGCCGGGGCGCCGGAGGTGCACAAGCTGGACAAGGCCGGCCAGGTCGAGATGCGGCTCGTCGCGGCCGGTGCCCGGCGTGACATGGGGCAGCTGGACGCCGCCATCGTGACGCTGCAGAGCCCCGAACTGGCCTCCCGCTCGACGCAGCCCTGGTCCGCGCGGCTGCGCTACGCCTACGCCGACGCGCTGCTGGCGGCAGGCCGGGAGCGTGAGGCGCGCGAATGGTTCGCCAAGGCCGTCGAGGCCGACCGTGACGGCAGCACCGACGCCTCGGACCGGCTCGCCGAGCTGGACGGCATCGAGTTCACCGACGCCCTCGACGAGTCCCAGACCGAGGACGAGGACCTGGCCGGGACCGAGGCCGACGGCGCCCGGCGCGACGGCGGCCCGGGCGGACGCTGACGAGCGGGTCCGGTCGCGGCCCCAGGCGCTGACGCAGACCGACAGCAGGGCGGTCACCCCGTGCGGGTGGCCGCCCTTCACACGTCCTGTCACACGTCCAGAACGCGCAGCACCAGCCCCGACGCCGGTTTCGGGCCGAACGACGTGGACTTGCGGGGCATGGTCACGCCCTGGCGGGCCAGGTCGCGCACCACGTCCTCGCGGACCGGATGCATCAGGACGGCCGTGCCCCCGTCGTGCTCCGCCTTGGCGACGGTCGCGGCGGTGTCGTGGATGTAGGCGATGCGGCTGGGATCGTCCTCCGGGATGTGCCAGACGTGCTCCAGGAGGGTCGCGTGCAGGACCGTCGCGTCCAGGGTGCGCCACGCCTCCGGGTGGTCCGCCGGCACCGTACGGGCCAGCAGCGCCGGATCCGGGCGGTCCACCAGGTGGAACGCGCCGTCCCCGGCGAGCAGATAGGCGTTGCTCTCCTCGGCCGCCTCCGCCAGCGCCTCCAGGGCGGCCGGCAACACCGCCTCAAGGCGCCGCACCCGGAACAGGCCGTCCAGCGCGGACAGCGCCTCGGCGACCGGCAGGCCGTGCAGCAGGCGGTGGATGGCGCGGACCCGCAGCGGATAGCGGGCGGTGTCCACCAGCAGCACCAGGCCGAAGTCCCAGGGGCTGGGGGAGGGGTGCTCCGCACGCAGTCTGCGGTAGGTCGCCCAGCGATGGTGGCCGTCCGCGATCAGGGCCTGATGCTGCGACAGATCCGCCTGGATCTTCGCCACGTCCCCGGGGTCGGTGATGGACCACAGACGGTGGCGGAAGCCGTCCTCGGTGGTCGTCGCCAGCAACGGAGGCTGCTCGACGGCGCGTTCGAGGATCACGGTCGTGGCGGCGGCGGAACCGTTGCCGCGGTAGGTGAGCAGCAGGGGTTCGAGGTTGGCGCAGGTGGCCCGCATCAGGTCGGCGCGGTCGGCGACGACGTGCGGCATCACGTCCTCGTGCGGCAGCACCACGCCCTCGTCCGGGTCGGACACGCGCAGCGCGCCGATCAGGCCGCGCTGCAGCAGGCCGTCGCCGTCGCTTTGCTCGTAGACGTACAGGCCCGGCTCGGGATCGGCGGCCAGGACGCCCTCGGCCAGCCAGCGGCGCAGGGTGGCGGCCGCCTGAGCGTTCCGGGCGGCGGGACCGCCCGCCTGCGGCAGGATCAGACGGACGATGTTGTGGGGGTCGGCGGATTGAAGGTGGTGCAGCCCGTCGGGCCGTACGACGACGTCGTACGGCGGGGACGTCACGGCGGCCAGGCTGCCGACCCGGTCGGGGGCGTAGCGGAGGCCTCGGAACGGGGTGAGGTCGAGGCCGCGGCGCGGTGCTGCCGACGAGTGACCTGCAGTGCTCATCCCGGCATCGTACGTGTGTCAGTGCCATGCGGCATGATCGGAGGGAAATCGGCACGAGGAGCGATGCGGAATGAGCCGGGGCGCAAGGACCAGGCCCGAGGGCAGCGAGCAGGCTCTGAGCGAGGCGTACGACACGGCCCTGCTCGACCTGGACGGTGTGGTGTACGCGGGAGGCGCGGCGATCGACCACGCCGTGGACGTGCTGGCCGCCGCCCGGGCGGGCGGTATGCGGCTGGCCTACGTCACCAACAACGCCCTGCGCCCGCCGGACGCGGTCGCCGCCCACCTGACCGAACTGGGCATACCGGCCGAGGCGTCGGACGTGGTCACCTCCGCGCAGGCGGTGGCCCGGCTGATCGCCGGCCAGGTGCCCGAGGGGGCGCGTGTCCTCGTGATCGGCGGCGAGGGGCTGCGGATCGCGCTGCGCGAGCGGGGGCTGCAGCCGGTGGAGTCGGCCGACGACGACCCGGTGGCGGTCGTCCAGGGATACGGCGGCCCCGAGCTGCCGTGGGGGCGGCTCGCCGAGGCCTGCTACGCGATCGCGCGCGGGGTGCCGTGGTTCGCGTCCAACACCGACCTGACCATTCCGAGCGCGCGGGGGATCGCGCCGGGCAACGGGGCGGCGGTGGAGGTCGTGCGGATCGCGACCGGTGCCGAACCGCAGGTGGCGGGCAAGCCGCTGCCTCCGATGCACCGCGAGACGATCCTGCGCACGGGCGCCCGGCGGCCCCTGGTGGTGGGGGACCGGCTGGACACGGACATCGAGGGGGCGTTCAACGGCGAGGTCGACTCGCTGCTCGTGCTGACCGGGGTGACCGACGCCGCCCAGCTGCTCGCCGCCCCGCCGCAGCACCGTCCGACCTATGTGGCCGCCGATCTACGCGGCCTGCTCACCGGGCAGCCGGCGATCACCCGGAACGGTGATGGTTTCCGGTGCGGCGGGTGGACGGCCACCGCGGGTGCCGCGCAGCTGGGGCTGACCGGCGACGGCGCCGCCCTGGACGGACTGCGGGCGCTGTGCGCGGCGGCATGGACGGCGGGCGGCGAGCAGCCGTGCCGGCTGAACGCGGACAAGGCCCTGGCACGACTGGGGCTGTGACGGCCTGGCACGACCGGGGCTGTGACGGAACGGGGCGGGACAGCTGCGGCTCGCGCCCGCCGCAGTGCCCGGAAGGGCGGGTGACCTGCGCCTGTGCAGGTGCTCGCCACGGCCAGCGAGGCGGGACGGTCCGGCCTCGGCGGAGGCGACGTGCCGGATGCGGCAAGGGACGTGACGGGTGATGAAGCGGGGAGGGTAGGCTAACCTAACCGCGTGTTGGTCGACAGTCCTCCCGCAGAGCGCGCGCCGCGGTCCGCCGCGCCCCCGACCCGACGTGGAGCGCGTGCCGCCGGTCTCCTCGTCTCCGCCGTGATCCTGCTGCTCGTCGCTCTGGCGAGCATCGCGGTCGGGGCGAAGGACCTGTCCATGGCCCAGGTGTGGCACGGCCTGTTCCACCACTCGGGGACCTACGGTGACGTCGTGGTCGGCGAGCGGCTGTCCCGCACGCTGCTCGGACTGCTCGCCGGGGCGGCGCTCGGACTGGCCGGAGCCGTGCTCCAGGCGCTCACCCGCAACCCCCTGGCCGACCCCGGGGTGCTCGGCATCAACGCGGGCGCGTCCGCGGCCGTGGTGACCGCCCTCACCTTCCTGAACGTGACCAGTTTCAGCGGCTATGTGTGGTTCGCCTTCCTCGGCGCCGCGGTGGTGGGCGCGCTGGTGTGGTTCCTGGGCGGCAGCCGCAGCGCCACACCGGTGCGGCTGGCCCTGGCCGGAACGGCGCTCGGTGCCGCACTCTACGGCTACGTGCAGGCCGTGATGATCAGCAACGGGGCGTCGCTGGGCAAGATGCGGTTCTGGACCGTGGGCTCCCTGGCCGCGGCCACCGGCGAGACCGTGCTGCAGGTGCTGCCGTTCTGGCTGGCCGGCACGGTGCTGGCGCTGCTGCTGGCCCGGCCGCTGAACGCGTTGGCGATGGGCGACGACACCGCCCGCGCCCTCGGCACCCACCTCACCCGCACCCGGGCGCTCGCCATGCTCGCCGCGACCGTGCTGTGCGGGGCGGCGACCGCCGCCTGCGGGCCGATCGTCTTCGTCGGCCTGATGGTCCCGCACGTCGTGCGCTCCTTCACCGGACCCGATCTGCGCTGGATCCTGCCGTATGCGACCGTGCTGTCGCCGGTGCTGCTGCTCGGTTCCGACGTCATCGGCCGGGTCGTCGCCCGGCCCGCCGAGGTGCAGGTCGGCGTCGTCACCGCGCTGATCGGCGGGCCGGTGTTCATCTATCTCGTCCGGCGCCGGAGGACGGCTCAGCTGTGAAGACCACCCGTGTCACCCGTACCCACGACGCCTGTGCGGACCCGGGCGCACCACCGGCCGGCCGGACCCGGTGGACCGCACGGTCCGTGCACATCCCCGGCGGGCTGTCCCTGCGCCTCGACGTCAGGGCGTTCACCGTCGTCGTCGCACTGCTGCTGGCCGCGCTCGCGGCGAGCGTCCTCCTCATCGGCACCGGCGACTTCCCCATCCCCGCCTCCGACGTGCTCAGGACGCTCGCCGGCCAGGGCGATCAGGGCCAGGAGTTCGTCATCCGCGAGCTGCGGCTGCCGCGGGCCCTGGTGGGGCTGCTGGTCGGCGCCTGCCTGGGGCTGGGCGGCGCACTGTTCCAGTCCGTGGCCCGCAACCCGCTGGGCAGCCCGGACGTGCTCGGCCTGTCCCAGGGCGCGACGGCCGGCGCGCTCGTCGTCATCGTCCTGTTCTCCGGCAGCGCCACCGCGGTCACCCTCGGCGCCCTCGCCGGCGGCCTGCTCACCGGGCTGGCCATCTACCTCCTGGCCTGGAAGCGGGGCGTGCACGGATACCGGCTGGTGCTGGTCGGCATCGGCGTCAACGCGGTCGTCACCGCCGTCAACGGCTACCTCATCACCAAGGCCGACTTCGTGGACGCCGCCCGTGCGGTGGTGTGGATGACCGGCTCCCTCAACGGCCGGGACTGGACGCAGGTGTGGCCGCTGCTCGCGCTGTTCGTGGTCCTGCTGCCGCTCGTCGCCGGCAACGCGCGCGGGCTGCGGATGCTGGAGATGGGCGACGACATCTCCCACGCCCTCGGGGTCCGTGCGGAGCGGGTCCGGATGCTGCTGATGGGCTCGGCCGTGCTGCTCACCGCGGCCGCGACCGCCGCCGCCGGTCCCGTCGCCTTCGTCGCGCTGACCGCGCCGCAGCTCGCCCGGCGGCTGACCCGCTCGCCCGGCCCCAACCTGGCGGCCGCGACCTGCATGGGAGCCGCCCTGCTGGTCGCCGCCGACTGGGCCTCCCAGCGTGTCCTCGGCGCCGACCAGCTGCCCGTCGGCGTGGTCACCGGCGTGCTCGGCGGGGCCTACCTGCTGTGGCTGCTGGTCACCGAGCGCCGGAAGGGACGGATATGAGCGCCCGCAGCATCCACCACACGTCCGACAGCGCAAGGAGCAGCGTGAACCGCCTGTCCGCCGACAACGTCACCCTCGCCTACGACCAGCGGATCATCGCCGAACAGCTGTCCGTGGAGATACCCGACCACTCCTTCACGGTGATCGTCGGACCCAACGCGTGCGGCAAGTCCACGCTGCTGCGGGCGCTGTCGCGGATGCTCAAGCCCAGCGAGGGCCGGGTTCTGCTGGACGGGCAGGTCATCCAGTCGCTGCCCGCGAAGCAGGTCGCCCGCACGCTCGGGCTGCTGCCGCAGTCCTCCGTCGCCCCCGACGGAATCACCGTCGGCGACCTGGTGAGCCGGGGCCGCTACCCGCACCAAGGCCTGCTGCGGCAGTGGTCGGCCGAGGACGAGCGGGTCGTCCGGGAGGCCATGGAGCAGACCGGCGTGGCGGAGCTGGCAGGACGCTATGTGGACGAACTCTCGGGCGGTCAGCGCCAGCGGGTGTGGATCGCCATGGCGCTCGCCCAGCAGACGCCGCTGCTGCTGCTCGACGAGCCGACGACGTACCTGGACATCCAGCACCAGATCGACGTCCTCGACCTGTGCGCCGAACTCCACGAGGAGCAGGGACGTACCCTGGTCGCGGTGCTGCACGACCTCAACCACGCCGCCCGCTACGCCACCCACCTCATCGCCCTGCGCGACGGCAAGGTCATCGCCCAGGGCCCACCCGGCGACATCGTCACCGCGGAGCTGGTGGAGGAGGTCTTCCACCTGCGCTGCCAGGTCATCGAGGACCCCGAGACGGGCACACCGCTGGTGGTCCCCGCGGCCCGCTCCGCCCGCACGCGTGCCGCCCGCCGGTCAGCCGTCACAGAAGCTTCCTGAGCCGGAACAGATCCATCAGGCCCGCCTCCAGCCGCACCCGGCCCGAGGCCCAGGCCGCGGCGAAGTTCAGCTCGCCGCCCACCAGGGCGACCAGATCGTCCCCGGTCATCGCGAGCCGGATCTGCGCCCGGTGCGGCGGCGGGCCCGGCACCACACCGGACACCTCGATCCGCCCGCCGGCCAGACGGCCCGTGAAGGTGACGTCGAGGTCGGTGATGTGGCAGCTCACGGAACGGTCCAGCGAGGCCGCCGCACGGACGTCCCCGTCCGCGTGCGCCAGGCTGTCCGACAGCTTCTCGAGTGCGCTGCGGCACTCCTCGATCGTGGCCATCGCCGACGACCGTACCCCAGCGTCGCGCGGTAGCGTTCGCGCATGACCGACTCTGTGACCGGGACGGAGGGGACCCGGGCCGCGACGGACGCCCCCGGGGCGTACGCCGGGCAGCCGGCACCCGGCACCGCCGCGCCCGACCCCGGGCCCGCCCCGCTGGACGTCCCCCGCACCCCCACCGGCGACCCGCACGTCGACGCCGCCCTGGAGCGGCTCGGCGACGTCGACCACCTCACCACGGACGGACATGCGGCGGTGTACGAGGATGTACACCAGGGGCTGCGTGACGCGCTCGCCGCGCTCGACGCCCGACCGGGACCTCCGGCGCCCCCGACCCCGCACGACCGCAGGAGCTGAACCGAACGTGGCACGAGTCGCACGCCGCCGTCTGGACGTGGAGCTGGTGAACCGGAAGCTGGCCCGCTCGCGGGAACACGCCAGCCAGCTGATCGCCGCGGGGCGGGTCACCGTCGGCAAGGTCGTGGCGACCAAGCCGGCCACGCAGGTGGCAACCGGCGCGGCCATCGTCGTCACGGCCGACGACAGCGATCCTGACTACGTCTCCCGCGGCGGGCACAAGCTCGCCGGCGCGCTGAAGGTGTTCGTCCCGCGGGGCCTGGTGGTCGAGGGCCGCCGGGCGCTGGACGCCGGCGCCTCCACCGGAGGTTTCACCGACGTGCTGCTGCGCGCCGGTGCCGCGCACGTCGTCGCCGTCGACGTCGGCTACGGGCAGCTCGCCTGGTCCCTCCAGCAGGACGACCGCGTCACCGTCAAGGACCGCACGAACGTTCGCGAGCTGACGCTGGAGGCGATCGACGGCGAGCCGGTGGACCTGGTCGTGGGCGACCTGTCCTTCATCCCGCTCGGCCTGGTGCTGCCCGCGCTGGTGCGGTGCGCGCGTCCGGACGCCGACCTGGTGATGATGGTCAAGCCGCAGTTCGAGGTGGGCAGGGAGCGCCTGGGCAGCGGCGGTGTGGTCCGCAGCCCCGCCCTGCGGGCCGAGGCCGTACGGGGGGTGGCGGCCCGGGCCTGGGAGCTGGGGCTCGGGGTGAAGGGCGTGACGGCCAGCCCGCTGCCCGGACCGTCCGGGAACGTCGAATACTTTTTGTGGCTGCGTGCCGGGGCGCCCGAGGTGGACCCGGCCGACGTCGACCGAGCAGTGGCGGAGGGGCCGCGTTGACCGAGACCCGAGCACGAACCGTGTTCCTGCTGGCGCACACCGGCCGGCCGGCCGCCGTGCGCAGTGCCGAGCTGGTGGTCAAGGGACTGCTGCGCAGCGGGATCGGGGTGCGGGTGCTGCGGGCGGAGGCGGTCGACCTGCCGCTGCCGGACGAGGTGCAGCTGGTCGAGGAGGCCACTCCGGAGTGCCTGGACGGGTGCGAGCTGCTGATCGTGCTCGGCGGGGACGGCACCCTGCTGCGCGGCGCCGAGTTCGCCCGCGCCTCCGGGGTGCCGATGCTGGGCGTGAACCTGGGCCGGGTCGGGTTCCTCGCCGAGGCCGAGCGCGACGACCTGGACAAGGTCGTGGACCGGGTGGTGGCCCGCTCCTACGAGGTCGAGGAACGCATGACGGTCGACGTGGTCGTGCACCGCAACGGCGACGTCGTCCACACCGACTGGGCGCTGAACGAGGCCGCCGTGCAGAAGGTGTCCGCCGAGCGGATGCTGGAGGTCGTCCTGGAGATCGACGGACGGCCGGTGACCGGGTTCGGCTGCGACGGCATCGTGTGCGCCACGCCGACCGGGTCGACCGCCTACGCCTTCTCCGCCGGAGGACCGGTGGTGTGGCCCGAGGTGGAGGCGCTGCTGATGGTGCCGATCAGCGCGCACGCGCTGTTCGCCAAGCCGCTGGTCACCTCGCCGGACTCGGTGCTGGCCGTGGAGGTGCTGCCGCACGTGCCGCCGGGGGTGCTGTGGTGCGACGGGCGGCGCACGGTGGAGCTGCCGCCCGGGGCGCGGGTGGAGGTGCGGCGCGGCGCGGTGCCGGTCCGGCTGGCCCGGCTGCACCACGCGTCCTTCACCGACCGGCTGGTGGCGAAGTTCGCCCTGCCGGTGTCGGGGTGGCGCGGGGCGCCGCACCAGTGAACGCGCGGGGCGCCGCACCGGTGAACGCGCGGGGCGCCGCACCGGTGACGCAGGGAGCGCGGCACCGGTGACCCACGGGCCGTCGCACCACTGACGCGGGGCGCACCGCGCCGGTGAGAGGGCAGTCCCGCGCCGTTTCACGGGGGGCGGGCCGCCGCGCCCCGGCGCGCGCGTCCGCGCCGCGACGCGCCGGCCGTGACGCTCAGGGCCCGGCCTGCACTCGCCCGGGTGAGGAAGGGGCCCGTGGTGTTGCCGTTGCACCGTGAACGTTCCGCGAGAGCGCCGCGGGGTCCGTCGCACGGGTGGCCGCCGACCTCGTATGGTCGTGTCCGTGTTGGAGGAGATGCGGATACGGTCGCTCGGAGTGATCGACGACGCCGTGGTCGAACTGTCGCCCGGCTTCACCGCCGTCACCGGTGAGACGGGCGCGGGCAAGACCATGGTGGTCACCAGCCTGGGACTGCTGCTCGGTGGCCGCGCGGATCCGGCGCTGGTGCGGATCGGCGCGGGCAAGGCGGTCGTGGAGGGCCGGGTCACCGTGCCCGCGGACGGCCCCGTGGCCCTGCGGGCCGAGGAGGCCGGCGCCGAGCTGGACGACGGGGCGCTGCTGATCAGCCGTACCGTGTCCGCCGAAGGGCGCTCCCGGGCCCACCTGGGCGGGCGCAGCGTCCCGGTCGGGCTGCTCGCCGAGCTGGCCGACGACCTGGTGGCCGTGCACGGGCAGAGCGACCAGCAGGGGCTGCTGAAGCCGTCGCGGCAGCGTCAGGCGCTGGACCGGTACGCCGGCGACGCGGTCGCCGTGCCGCTGGCCAAGTACAGCGAGGCCTACCGGCGGCTGCGGGCGGTGACCGCCGAGCTGGAGGAGATCACCACGCGGGCGCGGGAGCGGGCCCAGGAGGCCGGCATGCTCCGCTACGGCCTGGACGAGATCGCCGCCGTCGAACCCCGCCCCGGTGAGGACGCGCAGCTCGCCGAGGAGGCCGAGCGGCTCGGGCACGCCGAGGCCCTGTCGTCCGCCGCGACGGCCGCCCACGCCGCCCTGGCCGGCGACCCGGAGGATCCCGAGGGCATCGACGCGGCGACCCTCGTGGCGGGCGCCCAGCGGGCCCTGCAGGCCGTGCGCTCCCACGACCCGGCGCTGGCCGCGCTCAGCGACCGGCTCGGCGAGATCGGCATCCTGCTCGGGGACGTGGCCGGGGAACTGGCCGGATACGCCGGCGACCTGGACGCCGACCCGCTGCGGCTGGCGGCCGTCGAGGAACGGCGGGCGGCGCTGAACGGGCTGATGCGCAAGTACGGGGAGTTCGACCGGGGCATCGACGCCGTCCTGGAGTGGGCCGAACGCAGCGCCGCACGGCTGGCCGAACTGGACAACGACGACGACCGGATCGAGGAGCTGACCGCGGAACGCGACGCCCTCCGTGCCGAACTGGGCGAGCTGGCCCAGGCCCTGACCGACGCCCGGACCCGGGCCGCCGAGCGGTTCGCTCAGGCGGTCACCGCCGAGCTGGCCTCGCTGGCCATGCCGCACGCGCGGGTGTCGTTCGCCGTCCGGCAGACCGAGGACCCCGACGGGATCGAGGTCGGCGGCCGGCGTGTCGCCTACGGCCCGTTCGGTGCGGACGAGGTGGAGCTGCTGCTCGCCCCGCACCCGGGCGCTCCGCCGCGGCCGATCGCCAAGGGCGCCTCCGGCGGTGAGCTGTCGCGGGTGATGCTGGCCGTCGAGGTCGTCTTCGCCGGCACGGACCCGGTCCCCACCTATCTGTTCGACGAGGTCGACGCGGGCGTCGGCGGCAAGGCGGCCGTGGAGATCGGCCGCCGCCTGGCGAAGCTCGCGAAGACCGCGCAGGTCGTCGTGGTCACCCACCTGCCGCAGGTGGCCGCGTTCGCCGACCGGCAGCTGCTGGTGGAGAAGACGAACGACGGGTCGGTGACCCGGTCCGGGGTGAAGGTCCTCCAGGGCGAGGAACGCATCCGCGAGCTGTCCCGGATGCTGGCCGGCCAGGAGGACTCCGCGACGGCCCGCGCCCACGCCGAGGAACTGCTCGCCACGGCCCGGGCCGAGGTCTGACGCACCGTCACCGAACGGTTAAGCTGGCGGGATGCTGTCCCGTCTTGCCTCGTCCTTCACCGTGGCCGCTGCCTGCACCCGTGCCGGGTCCGCCGCCCTGCGCGCCACCGCTCCCGGCGGCCGGCACCGCTGGGAGCGGACCAACGTCCAGGGCCGCGGCGTCGGACTGTACGCCGGGCCCGCCACCGCCCTGGCCGCGGCGGCCGCCGCGGGACGGGTGCGGCCGGCCGCCGCGGGACGGGTGCGGCCGGCCGCCGGGTGGGCGGTGCTGGCCGCGGGAGCGTGCGGGGCCTGGGACGACGTGGCCGGAGCCGGTGATCCCCGGCGCGGATTCCGGGCGCACCTGAAGGCCCTGCGGCACGGCGAGGTCACCAGCGGGACGGTCAAACTGGTCGGGATCTCGGCGGCCGGGCTGCTCGCCGGCGCCGCGCTGAAGCGGCGGTGGCCGGACAGGATCCTCGCGGGCGTGGTGATCGCCGGGGCCGCGCACGCCGTGAACCTCCTCGACGTGCGCCCCGGACGGGCCGTCGGCGCGGTGCTCGCCCTGGCCGCCCCCGGCATGCTGCGCGGCGGCCCGGGCGCCGAGCTGTCCGCCGCCGCCACGGGAGTGGCCGCGGCCGTGCTGCCCGACGACCTCGGGCAGCGCACGATGCTCGGCGACACCGGGGCGCACGCCCTGGGCGCTGCCCTGGGCACGGCCGTCGTCCACGCCAACGGGCGGTCTGGGCTGCTCGCCCACGCCGCCGCCGTGGTGGCCGCCGCGGTGTGCGGTGAACGGCTGACTGCACGGCCCCGCGGGCACTGACACCCCACGTCCCGCGAATCCACTCATGTGGGTGACGTGGGTGCGCGGGCCGAGCGCCCCCGCCTCGTCCGTCGCCCGCGAGAAGCCCGGAACACCCGTACGTACTGGCATCCTTGAGGCGGGAACGGCCGCCGGGCAGCCGCGCACGGCCCGGCGCCGAACCCGCTACCGTCGAGTACGTCCCTCGCGATCTCCCCGTGTCCCCGTGCCCGTCCGACGCGTCCTTGCGACCGTCCGAGCCGAACTGGAGCCCCGGCCGCGTGAGCCCCCTCGTCAGCCGCGTACCGCACGGCCCGTCGCCGCTGCGCACCGTGCAGGTGCTGGGCGGAGCCGGCGCCGGCAGCCGGGGGTGCCCCCTGGACGAAGTCCTTGGGGGAGTGCACGTGCGGTCGCTGGCCGCGGGGCTGGTCGCGCGGGGCGTGCGGGTCACGGTGTGCGCCCCCGCGGAGGCCGACCGCGCCTACGGCTTCACCGACACCGGCGCCGCCCATGTCCATGTGCCCCGCAGCAGCGACCCGGTGTCCGTGGCCGCGCTGCGGACCGTGTGCGCGGACGCCGACCTGGTGCACGCGCACGGCCTGCACGCCTCCCTGCGGGCCGCCCTCGCCCTCAGCGGGCGCCGCACCCCGCTGGTCGTCACCTGGCACAACCACGTCCAGGCCCACGGACCCCGCGCCCACCTGGTACGGGTGCTGGAGCGACGGGTCGTCAAGGCCGCCACCGTCGTCCTGGGCACCACCTCCGACCTGGTGGACCGTGCCCGCAGCCGCGGGGCCCGGGACGCCCGGCTCGCCGCGGTCGCCGTGCCCCGGCCGCGCGCCGGATACGAGCACCCCGAGCGCCCGCGCGCCAAGGTCCGCGCCGAACTCGGCGTCACGGAACGGCCGTTGCTGCTCGCCGTCGGCTCCCTGGACCGGCACCGCGGCCACGAGCTGCTGCTGGACGCCGCCCACGCCTGGCGCCGCGCGGATCCCGCGCCGCTGGTCCTGATCGCGGGGGAGGGGCCGCTCAGGCCGGTGCTGCAACGGCGGATCGAGGCGGAGGACCTGCCGGTACGGCTCCTCGGCCGGCGCGACGACGTCGGCGAACTGCTCGCCGCCGCCGACCTCGCCCTGCTCCCCGGCAGCCGGGAGGCACGCTCCGTCCTCGCCCAGGAAGCCCTGCACGCGCGGGTTCCGCTGGTCGCCGTGCGCGCCGGAGGGATCCCCGAACTCGTCGGCGACGCCGCCGAACTGGTCCCGCCGCACGACGCCGAGGCGTTCGCCGCCGCCGTGGTGCGGCTGATCGGCGACCCCGCACGCCGGCAGGAGCTGCGCGAACGCGGCCTGCGCCAGGCGGCCGGCTGGCCCACCGAGGACGAGACGGTCGCTCAGGTGCTCGCCGTCTACGACGAGTTGACCTCCGCGGGGCCACTTTTCTAGGTCCCCGGCTCAGGGCCGGCGGGAGTTCCCGGCTCAGGGCCGGCGGGAGTTGTCCGGTTCACGATCCGGCGGGAGTTGTCCGGTTCACGTGCCGGCGGGCGCGCAGGGCCAGGCTCAGCGTCAGCACGGTGTCCGGGTCCTCCAGGTCGGTGCCGAGCAACTCCGTGATCCGGGCCAGGCGGTTGTACAGCGTCTGCCGGTTCAGGTGCAGCTCGCGGGCGGTCTCCGCCTTGCGGCCCGCGTGCTCCAGGTAGGAGCGCAGGGTGGGCAGCAGCGGCGGCTTGGCGCGGCGGTCGTGGTCCAGGACCGGGCCGAGCGCGCGGTCCACGAACGCCGCCAGGTCGGGGTGGTCGCGCAGCCGCCACAGCAGCAGGTCGATGTCCAGCCGCCGCGCGTCGTACCAGGGCCGCTCCGGCAGCCCCTGGGCCGCCGCCGCCGTCTCCGCCGCGTGCCTGAGCCCCGCCGAGGCCGCCGTCCAGCCGCCCGCGACGCCGACCACCACCACCGGCGGCGGGCCGCCCGGACGCCGCATCCCCGACCGCTCCGCCCCGGCCCGCAGCGCCGCCGCGACCCGGTCCGCGGCCGCCGAGCGCTCCGCCTCCGAACGCAGCCCGGCCAGCAGCAGCACACGGCCCTCCACCGGCCGCACCCCCAGCAGCGCCGGCACGCCCACCGCGGCCAGCTCCTCGGCTACCGCCCGGGTCAGCACCGCCCAGCCGCCGCCCGGCGCCAGCGCCTCGCCCAGCCGCATCACCACCGGCAGCAGCGGCCCGGAGCCCGGCTTGAACCCGAGCACCCGGGCCTGCGCGGGCGCGTCCTCGGCGGCGATCCGGCCCTCGGCGAGGTCGGTGAGGAAGTCACCGCGCCCGCGAGCGACCAGCTCCTCCTCCTGCCGGGCCTGCATCAGCACCACGGCCAGGATCCCCGCCGCCCGCTCCGCGGCCATGCGGTGCACCGGGGCCAGCGGGCCGCGCACCGGCAGCAGCACCAGCCGGGCCCGCACCGCGCCGCTGCCCGGACCGCCGCCGGGGACGTCCACCAGGACCGACCCGGCCGGCGGCGGCACGTCCCGGCGCTGGCCGCGCAGCCCCTCCCAGACCTGCAGCGGATCGGTGCCCTCCGGGCCGGATCCGGCCGCGTACAGCAGCCGGCCGCCCGCCGTCTCCAGGAACACCGGGTTCGCCGCGAAGCCGGCCAGGATGTCCAGCACCTGCGGCACCCCGCCACCGCCCAGCAGCGCCTCGGTGCAGCGCCGGTGCACCTCCTCGGCGCGCTGCAGCAGCGCGTAGTGGCCGTTGACGATCTCGGTGTGGATCTCCTCGGTGACCGTCACGAACGGCACCTCGCGATGCAGCTGCACCAGCGGCAGACCCGCGCCGCGCGCGGTGTCCACCAGCGCGGCCGGCAACCGGGAGAAACGCGGGCCCAGCTCCACCACCAGCGCCGCGATGCCGCGCTCGGCCAGGGTGCGCACGAACGCCCGCTGGTCGGCGGGACGGGTGCCCAGGCCGAACCCGGTGGTCAGCAGCAGCTCGCCGCCCTTGAGCAGGGAGGCGATGTTGGGCACCTCGCCGGCGTGCACCCAGCGGACGGTGCGGTCGAGCCGGTCGGCGCCGGCGAGGACCTCCGGCAGGCCGCTGCTCAGCCCGGGCAGCTCCAGGGCGCGGCGGACGGTGATGCCGTCGGCCCCGGTGTCGGAAGTGCGGTCCATGGCACCGGACGCTACCCGGGTCGGACGGCCGGGAACAGCGCCGGCCGACGGCACCGCCCCCGGCTGGGCGTCAGCCTCCGTAGGCGCCGCTCGCGGTCAGCCGCAGAGCCGTGTCGATCAGCGGAACATGGCTGAAAGCCTGCGGGAAGTTGCCCACCTGACGCTGCAGCCTCGGGTCCCACTCCTCCGCCAGCAGGCCCAGGTCGTTGCGGAGCGACAGCAGCTTCTCGAACAGCGCGCGCGCCTCGTCCACCCGGCCGATCATCGCCAGGTCGTCGGCCAGCCAGAACGAGCAGGCCAGGAACGCGCCTTCGTCACCGGGGAGGCCGTCGACGCCCGCGCGGTCGCCGTCGGTCGGGTAGCGCAGGAGGAAGCCGTCCGGCGTGGACAGCTCCCGCTGGATCGCCTCGACCGTGCCGATCACCCGCTTGTCGTCCGGCGGCAGGAAGCCCACCTGCGGAATGATCAGCAGCGAGGCGTCCAGCTCCTTGGAGCCGTAGGACTGGGTGAAGGTGTTGCGCTCCTTGTCGTAGCCCTTCTCGCACACGTCGCGGTGGATGTCGTCGCGCAGTTCCTTCCACCGCTCCAGCGGACCGTCGGCGTCACCGGACTCGATGAGCTTGATGGTGCGGTCCACCGCCACCCACGCCATGACCTTGGAGTGTACGAAGTGACGGCGCGGGCCGCGTACCTCCCAGATCCCCTCGTCCGGCTCCTGCCAGTGCTCCTCGAGGTACTCGATGAGCTTCAGCTGCAGCAGGGAGGCGTAGTCGTTGCGGGCCAGGCCGGTCATGTGGCCCAGGTGCAGGGCCTCGGTGACCTCGCCGTAGACGTCCAGTTGCAGCTGGTGCGCTGCGCCGTTGCCGACCCGGACCGGGGCGGAGTTCTCGTAGCCGGGCAGCCACTCCAGCTCCGCCTCGCCCAGCTCGCGCTCCCCGGCGATGCCGTACATGATCTGCAGGTTCTCCGGGTCGCCGGCGACCGCCCGCAGCAGCCACTCGCGCCAGGCGCGCGCCTCCTCGCGGTAGCCGGTGCGCAGCAGCGACGACAGGGTGATCGCCGCGTCCCGCAGCCAGGTGTAGCGGTAGTCCCAGTTGCGCACGCCGCCGATGGCCTCGGGCAGGGAGGTGGTCGGGGCCGCGACGATGCCGCCGGTGGGGGCGTAGGTCAGGGCCTTGAGGGTGATCAGGGAGCGGATCACCGCCTCCCGGTAGGGGCCGTGGTACGTGCAGTGCCCCACCCACTCGCGCCAGAAGTCCTCGGTCGCCTCCAGCGACTGCTCCGGCTCCGGCAGCGGCGGCGCGTCCTTGTGGGAGGGTTGCCAGGAGATGGTGAAGCCGATCCGGTCGCCGGGGGCGACGGTGAAGTCCGCGTACGTGGTCAGCGACTCGCCGTAGGTGTCCACCGATGTGTCGAACCACACGGAGTCCGGGCCCGCGACCGCGACCGTGCGCTCCCCGCGCCGGTGCACCCAGGGCACCACCCGGCCGTAGGAGAAGCGCATGCGCAGTTCCGAGCGCATCGGCACCCGGCCGGTGACCCCCTCGACGATCCGGATCAGCTGCGGGGCGCCGTCGCGCGGGGGCATGAAGTCGATCACGCGGACGGTGCCGCGCGGGGTGTCCCACTCCGACTCGAGGATCAGCGAGTCGCCGCGGTAGCTGCGCCGGGTCGCGGGCGCCGGCCGCGTCCCCTCGGCGAAGGCGGGCCCGAGCCGCCAGAAACCGTGCTCCTCGGTGCCCAGCAGACCGGCGAAGATGGCATGCGAGTCGAAGCGGGGCAGGCACAGCCAGTCGACTGTCCCGTCCCTGCAGACCAGGGCAGCGGTCTGCATGTCTCCGATGAGTGCGTAGTCCTCGATGCGCCCGGCCACGTGCTACTCCAGTCGAACGGCCACGTCACCCCGCAGGGGGGCGGTCGCTAGTGCGGTCAGGGGGGTGTTGTATTGGTCGTTGAGCGGTGGGGCAAACCGTCGGCCGGCCGTGGGGCAGAACGACGATCTCCGCACAACGGACTGACGAGCTCTCGTTGTTCCGGTGCGTACGGGCGGGGTATGCCGTCTTGCCGGCCGGGCTCGGCAGCGAATGTCCGAGCAGGATACGACGCATGTGCGGGGGCCGCGTGCCGCTCGGGCCAACCCGCATGCGCCGTGAGGGTGAGCTGCGGGTGAGCCCACTGTAAGGGCAACGGGACCGTGTGCGCGCGTGCGCGCAGCGTGCTCGGACATCGGGCCTCCGTGGCGCTGATACGCTGGTAGCCCGTGGACCGGTGGGCTCGAAACCCCCGAACCGCAGCGACGGCACCCCCAGCCGGACAACCCGGGCCGGCCCCGGGCCGGACAGCCGTACCGCACGACAGACCGCGACCACGGGAGCCCCCTCTTGGCCATGCCGCCCACTGTTTTCCGAAACAGCTCCGCCACGACGACCAAGCACATCTTCGTCACCGGGGGTGTCGCCTCCTCGCTGGGCAAGGGCCTCACCGCCTCCAGCCTCGGCATGCTGCTCAAGGCCCGGGGCCTGCGCGTGGTGATGCAGAAGCTCGACCCGTACCTGAACGTGGACCCGGGCACGATGAACCCCTTCCAGCACGGCGAGGTGTTCGTCACCAACGACGGTGCCGAGACCGACCTGGACATCGGCCACTACGAGCGGTTCCTCGACCGCGACCTGGACGGCTCGGCCAACGTCACCACCGGCCAGGTGTACTCCTCCGTGATCGCCAAGGAGCGGCGCGGCGAGTACCTCGGGGACACCGTGCAGGTCATCCCGCACATCACCAACGAGATCAAGCACCGCATCCGCCGGATGGCCACCGACGACGTCGACGTGGTCATCACGGAGGTCGGCGGCACGGTCGGCGACATCGAGTCGCTGCCGTTCCTGGAGACCGTGCGCCAGGTCCGCCACGAGGTGGGCCGGGACAACGTGTTCGTGGTGCACATCTCCCTTCTGCCCTATATCGGCCCGTCCGGTGAGCTGAAGACCAAGCCGACCCAGCACTCGGTGGCCGCACTGCGCAACATCGGCATCCAGCCGGACGCCATCGTCCTGCGCTGCGACCGCGAGGTGCCCACCGCGATCAAGCGCAAGATCTCCCTGATGTGCGACGTCGACGAGGCCGCCGTGGTGGCCTGCCCCGACGCCCGCTCGATCTACGACATCCCCAAGGTCGTGCACGCCGAGGGCCTGGACGCCTACGTGGTGCGCAAGCTCGACCTGCCCTTCAGGGACGTGGACTGGACGACCTGGGACGACCTGCTCGACCGCGTGCACAACCCGGAGCACGAGGTCACCCTCGCGCTGGTCGGCAAGTACATCGACCTGCCCGACGCCTACCTGTCGGTCACCGAGGCGCTGCGCGCCGGCGGCTTCGCCAACCGGGCCCGCGTGAGGATCAAGTGGGTCACCTCCGACGACTGCAAGACCCCGGCGGGTGCCGAGGCGCAGCTGAAGGACGTGGACGGCATCTGCGTCCCTGGCGGCTTCGGCGACCGCGGTGTGCTCGGCAAGGTCGGCGCGATCCGCTACGCCCGCGAGAACAGGATCCCGCTGCTGGGTCTCTGCCTCGGCCTGCAGTGCGTCGTGATCGAGGCCGCGCGCAACCTCGCCGGCATCCCGGACGCCAACTCCACCGAGTTCGACCCGGCCACCGCCCACCCGGTGATCTCCACCATGGCCGAGCAGCTCGACATCGTCGCCGGCGAGGGGGACATGGGCGGCACGATGCGCCTGGGCATGTACCCGGCCAAGCTGGCCGAGGGCTCGATCGTGCGCGAGGTCTACGAGGGCAAGGAGTACGTCGAGGAACGCCATCGCCACCGTTACGAGGTGAACAACGCCTACCGGGCGGAGCTGGAGAAGAAGGCCGGCATCGTCTTCTCGGGCACCTCCCCGGACGGCAAGCTCGTCGAGTACGTCGAGTACCCGCGCGACGTACACCCCTACCTGGTCGCCACGCAGGCCCACCCCGAGCTGCGTTCCCGGCCGACCCGCCCGCACCCGCTGTTCGCCGGTCTGGTGAAGGCCGCGGTCGAGCGGAAGACCGGACAGAGCGCCTGACGCTCCGGTTGTACGGTGTCGGGGGCGCCCGCCGCACAGGCGGGCGCCCCCGGTTCCGTACCCGGCTGTGCACACGTGTGGAAGGACAGGGCATGACGATCCAGGACACCCCCGAGGAGTGGGAGATCCGGGCGACGCGGACCCCGTTCACCGGGGCGAAGACCTCGGTGCGCACCGACGAGGTGGTCATGCCCGACGGCTCCGTCTCCGCCCGCGACTACCAGGTGCACCCCGGCTCCGTGGCCGTCCTCGCCCTGGACGACGAGGACCGGGTCCTGGTCGTCCGGCAGTACCGCCACCCGGTGCGGCAGCGGCTGTGGGAGATCCCGGCCGGCCTGCTCGACGTGCCCGGCGAGAACCCGCTGCACGCCGCGCAGCGCGAGCTGTACGAGGAGGCGCACGTCAAGGCCGAGGACTGGCGGGTGCTCACCGACGTGTACACCACCCCCGGCGGCTGCGACGAGGCCGTCCGCATCTTCCTCGCCCGCGGCCTGTCCGAGGCGGACGGCGAGCGGTTCGCCGCCGAGCACGAGGAGATCGACATGGAGGTCGCCCGCGTCCCGCTGGACGAGCTGGTGCGCGGCGTGCTCGCGGGTGAGCTGCACAACAACTGCCTGGTGGTGGGCGTGCTGTCGCTGGTCGCCGCTCGCGCGGGCGACGGCCTGGACGCCCTGCGCCCGGCCCTGGCGCCGTGGCCGGCGCGGCCCTTCGCGTCCTGACCCCGGCTTCTGCGCGACGCCGGTGCCCCCGCCCGGGAGCACCGGCGTCGCGCCTGCCCGGGCACGGGGCCCGGTCGGCGGCCACCCTGCGGTGTGACCATCGCCTGATGCGATCGGGCGATGTGTCCGTTCGGCCCCCTCGCTGGTACGGGAGCGTCGCACAGCGTGAACTAGGCTTCGTCCGAGGGAGCCGAGGGGCAGGTGCGGCAACCGGAGCAGGGGTTTTCGGCGGCTCGCGCGTGCGGTGCGACGGGAGTGTGGCCCGTGACGGATCAGGCGGTGGACGCGCGGGGCGCGAGCGTGCCGGGTGCCGGCCGGCCGAGCCCGGCCGCGGCGCGCGTCTTCCTCGGCCGCACCCACGAGCTGAAGGGCCTGCGCGCCGACATCGAGCGCGCCGGACTGGACACCCTCTCCGGACGCAAGGCCCCCCGCGCCCGGGTCCTGCTCATCGCCGGCCGCCCCGGCTCCGGCCGCACCGCGCTCGCCGAGAAACTGGTCCGGCAGATCGCCCACCGCTACCCCGACGGGGTGCTGCGCGCCCGCCTGACCGACCCCGACGGCACCCCCGTGCCGGTCGAGCGGGCCGCGGGCGACCTGCTCGCCGCACTCGGCGTCCCCGCACCGCCCGGTGCCGAGGAGGACGAGCTGGCCCAGACCCTGCGCGGCGCGCTCGCCGGGCGGCGCACCGTGCTGCTGCTGGACGACGCGGCGGACGCCGCCCAGGTCGACGCGCTGCTGCCGGACAACGCAGACTGCCTGCTCGTCGCGGTCTCCCGGGGACCGCTCACCGGCATCAGCGACGTCCGCCCCTGCACCCTGGGGGGACTGGACACCAAGTCGGGCCTGGAGCTGCTGGGCGGACGCATCGACCCGGTGCGCATCACCGTCGACCCGCGCGCCGCCGAACAGCTGGTCGAGGCGTGCCAGGGGCAGCCCGCCGCGCTGGTGCTGGCCGGCGGCTGGCTCGCCGCCCACCCCAAAGCGGCGGTCTCCGACCTGGCCAAGCAGCTGCACGCCGACCCCGACCGGCCGGGCCCGCTGCAGCGGCTGCTGCACCTGATGCACGACGGCCTGCCGGGCCCCGTCGCCCGGATGCTGCGTCTGCTGTGCCTCGCCCCCGTCGGCGACGTCGACCCGCACCTCGCCTCAGCGCTGGCCGGGTGCTCGGTCCAGGACGCGCGCGCCCAGCTGGACGACCTCACCGCGCTCGGCCTGCTGCGGGCCGTCGACTCGCCGTTGCCCTGCTACGAGGTGCCCGGCTGCCTGCACCCGCTGCTGAAGGACCTCGCGGAACGCCTGGACCGCCCGGCCGAGCTGCAGCTTGCCCGTGCCCGCATGCTGGAGCGGACGGTCCGGCTGCTGCAGTCCTGCCGCGCGATCACCGAGACCGGCACCCCCGAGGCCCGCGAGCGGCTCCGCAGCGTGCCGCCCGCGCTGCGCTTCCCCTCCCCGCGAGCCGCCGAGGAGTGGCTGCGGGCCCGCCGCGGCGCCCTGCTCGCCGCGGCCCGCCTCGCGGTCGCCGACGGAGAGCTGGACACCCTGGCCCGCCGGCTGATGTCCCAGCTGGTGCGGGCCATGGTCGCCCATCTGGGCACCCAGGCGGCCGCCTGCGACCTGTACGGCATCCACCGCCTGGTCCTGGACGTGGCCGAGCGGCAGCGCCTGCCCCGGGAGCAGGCCGCCGCCCTGCTGAACCTCGGCGACCTCGACGCCCGTACCGGCCGGACCCACCAGGCCCTGTCCCGCTACCGGGCCGCGCTGGACGCCGCACGGGCCGCGGGCGACCCCGGTGCGGCCGGCCGGGCCATGGAGTCCGTCGGCGGGGCGCACCAGGAGCTGGGGGACTTCGACCGGGCGGCCGACTGGTTCGGCCGGGCCCTGGCCGAACGCCTGGCCCGCGGCGAACAGCTGGACGCCGCCCGGCTCTACGGCCGGATCGCCGCCGCCCACACCTACGCGGGCCGCTACGGCGAGGCGCTGCGCACCTGGCGCTCCGCCGTCGCCGCCCACCGCCGCGGCGGCGACGTGGCCGGCCACGCGCGGGCGCTGAGCGAACTGGCACGGGTCCAGGAGTACGCGGGCCGGTTCGAGGAGTGCCTGCGCACCTGCCAGGAGGCCGTGGAACTGGCCCGCCGGGCCGGGGACGTCCGGCTGCAGGCCGCCCTGCACCTCAGGCTCGCCGACACCCTCCAGCGGCTCGGCGACCCGGTCGCCGCGTCCCTGCACCGCGGCGCGGCCGAGCGGATGCTCGCCGGTCCCGCGGGGCCCTCCGCAGGCCCCGAGGAGGACGCAACGGTGGCCTCCGCGCCCGACATCTCACGGGAACACGACGGCGACACCTGCGAAACCCGCAGTGCATCCGTCGAAGATTGATGCAATGGAAGGCTAGACAGCGCGAACGCCTTCATTAAACTGGCTGTGCCGCTCGTTCTCCTGCGGTGTCTCCCGGTATGCCCTCGCATGCCGGGGTACGTCTCCATTGCCCCACAATCCCTGAGCCAAGGACCGTGATCGATGTGAAGGTCGGCATCCCCCGCGAGGTCAAGAACAACGAGTTCCGGGTGGCGATCACCCCCGCCGGCGTGCACGAGCTGGTGCGCAACGGCCACCAGGTCGTCGTCGAGCGGAACGCCGGCATCGGCTCCTCGATCCCCGACGAGGAGTACGTCGCGGCAGGCGCCGAGATCCTGGACACCGCCGACGAGGTGTGGGCCACCGCCGACCTGCTGCTGAAGGTCAAGGAACCGGTCGCCGAGGAGTACCACCGCCTCCGCAAGGACCAGATTCTCTTCACCTACCTGCACCTGGCCGCCTCCAAGGAGTGCACGGACGCGCTGCTGCAGTCCGGCACCACGGCGATCGCGTACGAGACCGTCGAGCTGCCCAACCGCGCGCTGCCGCTGCTCGCCCCGATGTCCGAGGTCGCGGGCCGCCTCGCCCCGCAGGTCGGCGCCTACCACCTGCTGGCCGCCAACGGCGGCCGCGGTGTGCTGCCCGGCGGCGTGCCCGGCGTGCAGGCCGCCAAGGCGGTCGTCATCGGCGGCGGCGTCTCCGGCTGGAACGCCGCGCAGATCGCCATCGGCATGGGCTTCCACGTGACCCTGCTCGACAAGGACATCAACAAGCTCAAGGAGGCGGACAAGATCTTCGGCACGAAGATCCAGACGGTCGTCTCCAACTCCTTCGAGCTGGAGAAGGCCTGCCTGGACGCCGACCTCGTGATCGGTGCCGTGCTCATCCCGGGTGCCAAGGCCCCCAAGCTGGTCACCAACGAGCTGGTGTCCCGGATGAAGGCCGGAAGTGTCCTTGTCGACATCGCGATCGACCAGGGCGGCTGCTTCGAGGACTCCCACCCGACCACGCACGCCGAGCCCACCTTCAAGGTCCACGACTCGGTGTTCTACTGCGTCGCCAACATGCCCGGCGCGGTGCCCAACACCTCCACCTACGCGCTGACCAACGCCACGCTGCCGTACATCGTCTCGCTGGCCAACAACGGCTGGGTGGAGGCGCTGCGCCGCGACCCCGCGCTCGCCAAGGGCCTCAACGTCCATGACGGCAAGGTGGTCTACCGGCAGGTCGCGGAGGCGCACGGCCTGGAGCACGTCGAGCTGGAGACGCTGCTCGGCTGACCCGCGCGCCCGCGACGGCGTCAATCCCCGTCGCAGACAAGGCGATACGTCAACACGTGTCGTCAACGCCACACATCCGGCCGGACCTTGTCCCGCAAGGTCCGGCCGGATGTGTGTATGGTCACTTCGCCGCACTAGGCCAACTCGCGGCGAAAGCACGCTTCGACCGATTCACGCACCGGTGAAACCTGCTGTGCGACGGTCGTACGCCCTTGACAGGGGGATGTTTCATTGCCGACACATCGGGCCGGGTCCGGCGGATTGTGTTGCTGCGGACGGCCGACACGCCATAGAGTCGCCAACCGTCGGCATGGTGCCACGCTGACCTGTCTAGAAGTTTCCTGGTCACCAAGGAGGTAGGACGACTTGTGAATGAGTCGACATTTACTCCCGGGGGTGGTCAACCAGGAACGCCGATGCGGGGCCAGGCGCCCTCGCGGCTCGAGGCTGTCGGCTCCGTCGCAGTGCGCACCTTCGCAGCCCACCAGGGTCACCAGGTGACAGGGGTGACCCCGTCAGCACACCAGAGCATGGATGGCCATCACGTGAACGCCATGGCCGGCGACGGAAGTGGCGCGCCCCACGACCACTTCGCCGACTACGACGACCTGCCCGACGGGCACTTCTACGACCCCGACGCCGAGTACGAGCCCGACCCCGAGTACGCGGCCACCCTCGCACCCGACGCCGCCCGCCAGCGTCGTGAGCGCATCGGCCCGACCGGACGCCCCTTGCCGTACTTCCCCATCCCGGGCCCGCTGACCGAGCACGGCCCCGCGACGATCATCGCCATGTGCAACCAGAAGGGCGGCGTCGGCAAGACGACGTCGACCATCAACCTGGGTGCCGCGCTCGCGGAGTACGGCCGGCGCGTGCTGCTCGTGGACTTCGACCCGCAGGGCGCGCTGTCGGTCGGTCTCGGCGTCAACCCCATGGAGCTGGACCTGACGGTCTACAACCTGCTCATGGAGCGGGGCATGTCCGCCGACGAGGTCCTGCTGAAGACGGCGGTCCCCAACATGGACCTGCTGCCCAGCAACATCGACCTGTCGGCCGCCGAGGTGCAGCTGGTCTCCGAGGTCGCCCGCGAGTCGACCCTGCAGCGCGCGCTCAAGCCGCTGATGGACGACTACGACTACATCGTCATCGACTGTCAGCCCTCGCTCGGCCTGCTCACCGTCAACGCGCTCACCGCGGCGCACAAGGTGATCGTGCCGCTGGAGTGCGAGTTCTTCGCGCTCCGCGGCGTCGCCCTGCTGACCGAGACGATCGAGAAGGTGCAGGAGCGGCTCAACCCCGACCTGCAGCTCGACGGGATCCTCGCCACGATGTACGACTCGCGCACCGTGCACAGCCGCGAGGTGCTGGCCCGTGTGGTCGAGGCGTTCGACGACCACGTCTACCACACGGTCATCGGGCGCACGGTCCGCTTCCCGGAGACCACGGTCGCCGGTGAGCCGATCACCACCTACGCCTCCAACTCCGTCGGTGCCGCCGCCTACCGCCAGCTCGCCAGGGAGGTGCTCGCCCGGTGTCACGCCGAGTGAGTCTGCCCGGAGCCGACGAACTCTTCCGCACGACAGGGGGGATGTCGCTCCAGGCGTCCACTCCCCGGCGCCAGACCCCCGGCGAGGCCCGGGTGCCCGCCCCCGCAGGGGAGAGCGACCCGGCGGCCGCGACCGGCGACGACGCCCCGCAGGCGGTCCCCGCACGCGGCGGTGACGGTGACGGCGCGGAACACGCCGCCGCCCAGCCGGCCGACACGACGGAGCCCCGCAGCCGCACCGCGGAGCGCCCCGCGCGACGCCAGGCCGTGCCCGAGACACCGGCCGCCGTCGCTCCGCGCAAGCGCGGCCGGGCCGCGACCCGCCGGCCCAGCGGACGCGAACGGCACGACGAGAAGATCACGGTCTATGTCTCCGCCGAGGAGCTGATGGACCTGGAGCACGCCCGCCTGGTGCTCCGCGGCGAACACGGCCTCGCCGTCGACCGCGGCCGCATCGTCCGCGAGGCCGTCGCCGTGGTCCTCGCCGACCTGGAGACCCGCGGGGACGCCAGCATCCTCGTGCGCCGGCTGCGTGGGCGCTAGCCGGTAGCCTGCGGAGGCCATGACCTCGAACGACCCTTCCGCCTCCGCCCCCGGCCGGCGCCGCCCGCTGGGCAGAGGCCCGTTCGCCGCCGCGCTCCGCGCCGAGTCGCCCGCGGCCGGCGCGGAGCCGGCCGCGACGACCGCCGAGCGGACTTCGGTGCCGGCGCCGCAGGAGGCGACGCCCTCCCGCGTGACCGCGCCCGGGCCGACGGCCGTGCCGCCGCCCGGGCCCGCGCCGCAGCGCGCACCCGTGCCGCCGGGCGGGCAGGGAGCCGGGCCGGCCGAGCCGGGCGGCGAGGCCGCAGGCGAGAACGACGGCGCGGTCTTCACCGTGCGGCTGGACAACTTCGAAGGCCCCTTCGACCTGCTGCTCCAGCTGATCTCCAAGCACAAGCTGGACGTCACCGAGGTCGCGCTGTCGAAGGTCACCGACGAGTTCATCGCGCACATCCGCGCCATGGGGCCGGACTGGGACCTGGACCGCACCACCGAGTTCCTCGTCGTGGCCGCCACCCTGCTGGACCTCAAGGCGGCCCGGCTGCTGCCCGCCGCCGAGGTGGAGGACGAGGCCGACCTGGCCCTGCTGGAGGCCCGCGACCTGCTGTTCGCGCGGCTGCTGCAGTACCGGGCGTACAAGCAGGTCGCGGAGATCTTCGAGCAGCGCCTGCAGGACGAGGCCCGCCGCCACCCCCGCACCGTCGGCCTCGAACCCCATCACGCCGAGCTGCTGCCCGAGGTCGTCATCAGCATCGGGCCCGAGGGGTTCGCCAGGCTCGCCGTCAAGGCGATGCAGCCCAAACCCCCGCCCCAGGTGTACGTCGGCCACATCCACGCCCCGCTGGTCAGCGTGCAGGAGCAGGCGGCCGTCGTGGTGGCACGGCTGCGCTCGCTGGGCGAGGCCACCTTCCGCACCCTGGTCGAGGACACCGACGACACCCTCACCGTCGTGGCCCGCTTCCTGGCGCTGCTGGAGCTGTACCGGGAGAAGGCCGTCGCCCTGGAGCAACAGACGGCGCTGGGCGAGCTGACCGTACGGTGGACCGGCGGCGACGGTGACGGCACACCGGCGGTGACCGACGAGTTCGACCGTCCGGCCGCCCGGCCCCCGGACGGGGCCGGGCACCAGGAGCAGGCCGAGGAGACGAAGGCGTGAGCGAGCAGACGCAGACCACCGGGCAGCGCCCCCAGGACCCGCCCGGCGCCCCCGGCCGCGAGCTGAAGCCCGCCCTGGAGGCGGTGCTCATGGTCGTGGACGAACCCGTGACCGAGGAACGGCTGGCCAAGGCGGTGCAGCGGCCCGTCCGGCAGGTCGCGGACGCGCTGCGCGAGCTGGCCGACGAGTACACGGTGCAGCGCCGCGGCTTCGAGCTGCGCCGCATCGCCGGCGGCTGGCGCTTCTACAGCCGCCCCGCATACGCCGACGCCGTGGAGAACTTCGTGCTCGACGGCCAGCAGGCCCGGCTCACCCAGGCCGCGCTGGAGACCCTCGCCGTGGTCGCCTACCGCCAGCCGGTCAGCCGCAGCCGGGTCTCCGCCGTGCGCGGCGTCAACTGCGACGGTGTGATGCGCACCCTGCTGCAACGCGGTCTGGTCGAGGAGGCGGGCACGGAACCCGAGACAGGTGCGATCCTGTACAGGACGACGAACTACTTCCTGGAGCGGATGGGCCTGCGCGGCTTGGACGAGCTCCCGGACCTCGCGCCCTTCCTGCCGGAGGCGGAGGAGATCGAGGCCGAGACCCAGGAAGGGGTGCCGTCGTTCGACCCGGACGCACCCGATGACGCGCCGGGTCCGCTCCGGGGCACTCCGGGCACCGACGACGACGAAGACGACCAGACGGAACTTTGATGCGAAGCAGCGGCAAGAGCGGCGGGCGCGGTAACTACCGCGGAGCCGGCAACAACAGGGACTACAAGCAGGGGCAAGGCCGCCCCCGCAGGCCCCGCCCCGAGGAGCGCCGCTACGACGTGGGCCCGGGCGCCGCCAAGAGCGGCCCCAAGTCCGGGCGCGGCGCCTCGGCGCGCGGCGGCGCCAAGGGCGGCCCGCAGGGCGCCAAGAAGAACCGGGGCCGTACGGCCCCCGCGCGCCCGCGCGAGTACGAGGCGCAGATCGAGGAACGCAACCGCGCACGCTACGCGGACAAGAAGGACCTCAAGCTGCCCAAGACCTTCCCGGGCGCCGAGCAGGAGGGCGAGCGGCTGCAGAAGGTGCTGGCCCGGGCCGGCTACGGCTCCCGGCGCGCCTGCGAGGAGCTGATCGAGCAGGCGCGGGTCGAGGTCAACGGCGAGATCGTCCTGGAGCAGGGCCGCCGGGTGGACCCGGACAAGGACGAGATCAAGGTCGACGGCCTGACGGTGGCGACGCAGTCGTACCAGTTCTTCGCGCTGAACAAGCCCGCCGGCGTGGTGTCGACGATGGAGGATCCCGAGGGCCGGCAGTGCCTCGGCGACTACGTGACCAACCGCGAGACGCGGCTGTTCCACGTCGGCCGGCTGGACACCGAGACCGAGGGCGTGATCCTGCTCACCAACCACGGCGAGCTGGCCCACCGCCTCACCCACCCCCGGTACGGCGTGCGCAAGACCTACCTCGCGCACATCGTCGGCCCCATCCCGCGCGACCTGGGCAAGCGGCTCAAGGACGGTGTCCAGCTGGACGACGGCTACGCGCGCGCGGACCACTTCCGGGTCGTGGAGCAGACCGGCAAGAACTACCTCGTCGAGGTGACCCTGCACGAGGGCCGCAAGCACATCGTCCGCCGCATGCTCGCCGCCGTGGGCTTCCCGGTGGACCGCCTGGTGCGCACCGCCTTCGGTCCGATCACCCTCGGCGACCAGAAGTCCGGCTGGCTGCGCCGCCTGTCCAACACCGAGGTCGGCATGCTGATGAAGGCCGTCGACCTCTAGGCCCACGGCATGCTGGAGCCGCCGCCCGGCGCGCCGGGCGGCGGTCACACAGGCCGCGGCTCAGGTCAGGCGGACGGTGCCGCCCGACACGGTGATGCGCTTCGCCTCCAGCGGCTGCTGCGCCGGCCCCCGGCTGACCGTGCCGTCCTCGGCGCGGAACGCACTGCCGTGACAGGGGCACTCGATGGCACCGTTCACCACCCGGTTCACGGTACAGCCCTGGTGGGTGCAGACCGCGGAGAACGCCTTGAACTCACCGGCCTTCGGCTGGGTGACGACGACCTTCTGCGCGGCGAACACCTTGCCGCCGCCGACGGGGATGTCCACGGTGCGCCCCAGCTCCTCGCCGGCGGCCACCCCGCGCGTCTGAGCGGGCGCCGCCTGCCTGTCCGCGGCGGCCGGAGCGGAGGAGGTCGCGGCCGAGCTGCCGCCGTCCGTGTCCGTGCCGCTGCAGCCGGCGACGAGCGCCGCCGCGCCCGTCGCGAGAACCATGCGCCGGGTCGAACCCTGAGTCATGCCGTCACTCCGTCAGATGCCGGGAGAGGAAGATCGCTCCGAGTGGAACGATCAGCATCTTGGCATCGAAAAAGCCCAAGACGAAGGAAATCCGAGCAAATCGGACTCGGGTTGTGTCGAAGGCGCCCGGCGTCCCCAGGGCCGCAACCGCCGGTCCCGTCCGGCGCACGCTCCCGGTGTCCCGGCAGGCGGCCGGTGTCCACGGCCCGGTGTCCCGGCAGGCGGTCGGCGCACGCCCGCCCTCCGGGAGGTGACTAGGCTGGACGCCGACACCCCAGCACGATCAGCGAGGAGCAGCACCGTGGCGGTACGAGCGGTCCGCGGGGCCGTCCAGCTGGAGCGGGACGAAGCCGGTCACATGGGCGAGCAGGTGGGAGCCCTGCTGACCGCCGTACTGGAACGCAACGGCCTGAGCACGGACGACCTGATCAGCATCTGGTTCACCGCCACGCCCGACCTGCACAGCGACTTCCCGGCGGCCGCCGCGCGCAGGCTCGGCATCACGGACGTGCCGCTCATCTGCGCCCAGGAACTGGACGTCGAGGGGGCCATGCCCCGTGTGGTCCGCATCCTGGCGCACGTCGAGTCCGACAAGCCCCGCTCCGGGATCGCCCACGTCTACCTCGGTGCGGCCGCCGCTCTGCGCAAGGACATCGCCCAGTGAGAACCGCACTCGTCCTCGGCACCGGCCTCATCGGCACCTCCGCCGCCCTTGCCCTGACGCAGCGCGGTGTGACCGTGCACCTGGCCGACCACGACCCCGAGCAGGCCCGTACCGCCGCGGCGCTGGGCGCCGGGACCGACACGGCGCCCGACGGCCCGGTCGACCTGGCCGTGGTGGCCGTGCCGCCCGCCCACGTGCCCGCCGTGCTCGCCGACGCCATGCGGCGCGAGACGGCCCGCGGCTACATCGACGTCGCCAGCGTCAAGGGCGGCCCGCGCCGCGACCTGGAGGCGCTCGGCCTGGACCTCACCCGCTACCTGGGCACCCACCCCATGTCGGGCCGGGAGAAGTCCGGGCCGCTGGCCGCCAGCGCCGATCTTTTCGAGGGCCGCCCCTGGGTGCTCACGCCCACCCGGGACACCGACACCGAGGTCCTCAACCTCGCCCTGGAGCTGGTTTCGTTCTGCCGCGCGGTTCCGGTCGTCATGGATGCCGACGCCCACGACCGTGCCGTGGCGCTCGTCTCCCACATGCCGCAGCTGGTCTCCAGCATGGTCGCCGCGCGCCTGGAGCACGCCGAGGAGGCGGCGGTGCGGCTGTGCGGGCAGGGCATCCGGGACGTGACCCGGATCGCCGCCTCCGACCCGCGCATGTGGATCGACATCCTGTCCGCCAACCCCGGGCCGGTCGCCGACCTGCTCTCCGACGTCGCCGCCGACCTGGACGACGCGGTGCGGGCCCTGCGCGCGCTGGAGTCCTCCGACGAGGCCAAGCGCCGCGAGGGCAGCAGCGGTATCGAGTCGCTGCTGCGGCGGGGCAACGCCGGACGGGTCCGCGTCCCCGGCAAGCACGGCTCGGCGCCGCGCTCCTACGAGGTCGTCGCCGTCCTCATCGACGACCAGCCCGGCCAGCTGGCCCGCATCTTCGCCGACGCGGGGGCGGCCGGGATCAACATCGAGGACGTGCGGATCGAGCACGCGACCGGGCAGCAGGCCGGCCTGGTGCAGCTCATGGTGGAACCGAAGGCCGTTCCCGTGCTCTCGGCCGCCCTGCGGGACCGCGGCTGGGCGCTGCGCCAGTAGACGGCGGCCGGTGCCGTCCCCCGCGGCGCCGCGCACACGGGCCGGGACCGCCACCCGTGGGGAGGTGTCCGCACAACCAGTAACCTTGTGCGGGGCGCCCCACGAGCCGGCGGCCCGCACACCCATCCGTCACCCTTCACCAGGAAGGTGCCCTGCTGTGGACAACGGCGCCGCCCGGACCGCCCAGCCCGTGATCGTCGCCATCGACGGCCCGTCCGGCACGGGCAAGTCGAGCACGTCGAAAGCCGTGGCCGCGCAGCTCGGCCTGCGCTACCTGGACACCGGAGCCCAGTACCGGGCGATCACCTGGTGGATGGTGACCAACGGAATCGACATCGACGACCCCACCGCGATCGCCGCCGTGGCCGGCAAGCCCGAGATCGTCTCCGGCACCGACCCGGCCAACCCGACGATCACCGTCGACGGCGTGGACGTCTCCGGCCCGATCCGCACCCAGGAGGTCACCGACAGGGTCAGTGCCGTCAGCGCGGTCCCGGAGGTGCGGGCGCGGATCACCGAGCTGCAGCGTTCCCTGGCCGCGGCCGCCGAGAACGGCATCGTCGTGGAGGGCCGCGACATCGGTACCACCGTGCTGCCGGACGCCGACCTGAAGATCTTCCTCACCGCTTCCCCGGAGGCCCGTGCCGCCCGCCGCAGCGGCGAGCTGAAGGGCGCCGACCTGCACTCCACCCGCGAGGCCCTGATCAAGCGGGACGCGGCCGACTCCAGCCGCAAGACCTCGCCGCTGGCCAAGGCCGAGGACGCGATCGAGGTGGACACCACCGACCTGACCCTGCCGCAGGTCATCGAGTGCGTCGTCACCCTCGTCGAGGAGAAGCGGGCCGGGAAGTGACCCAGCCGTCTCTTCCCTCGGCGAGGGGAGCCGAGGCCGGGCGACGGCTCGGCGTCGGCGTGATGCACGGGCTGTGGCGGCCCCGGGTGCTCGGCGCCTGGCGGGTCCCGGCCTCCGGGCCGCTGATCCTCGCGGTGAACCACTCCCACAACATCGACGGCCCTCTGGTCATGGGCGTGGCGCCCCGGCCGACGCACTTCCTGATCAAGAAGGAGGCGTTCGTCGGCCCGCTGGGCACCTTCCTGACCGGCATCGGCCAGCTGCCGGTGGACCGCTCCCGTCCCGACCGCACCGCCCTGACCCGCGCCCTCGACGTGCTGCGGGCCGGCGGGGTGCTGGGCATCTTCCCGGAGGGCACCCGGGGCGACGGCGACTTCGCCTCGCTGCGTGCCGGGCTGGCGTACTTCGCGGTGCGCGGCGCCGCGCCGATCGTGCCGGTCGCCGTCCTGGGCAGCGCCGAGCGGAAGGGACGGCTGGTCCCTGCACTGCCGCCGCTGCGCTCCCGCATCGACGTCGTCTTCGGCGAGCCCTTCGAGGCGGGGCAGGACGGCACCCGCCGTACGCGCCGGGCGCTGGACGAGGCGACCGAGCGCATCCGGAAACGGCTGACCGCCCACCTGGAAAACGCCAGGCGGCTGACCGGGCGGTCGGCGACACTTGAGTAGTGGATCAGCCCGTCGGCCGACGGGCCGCTCCACCGACCACCACGAACGGAACGACGAGGTACGGACTTCATGAACGACCAGAACCAGCCCGGCGACTCGGCTGCGCACGAGTACGACCACGGGGCACTCGGCGACGCCGAGTACGCGGAGTTCATGGAGCTGGCCGCGGAGGAGGGCTTCGACCTCGAGGACGTCGAGGGTGCCATCGAGGCCGCCGGACACGGCCCGCTGCCCGTGCTCGCCGTCGTCGGCCGCCCCAATGTCGGCAAATCCACCCTGGTGAACCGGATCCTCGGCCGCCGCGAGGCGGTCGTGGAGGACCAGCCGGGCGTCACCCGGGACCGCGTGACCTACGAGGCCGAGTGGTCCGGCCGCCGCTTCAAGGTCGTCGACACCGGCGGCTGGGAGCAGGACGTGCTCGGCATCGACGCGTCCGTCGCCGCGCAGGCCGAGTACGCGATCGACGCCGCCGACGCGGTGGTCTTCGTGGTCGACGCCAAGGTCGGCGCCACCGACACCGACGAGGCCGTGGTCCGGCTGCTGCGCAAGTCCGGCAAGCCGGTGGTGCTGTGCGCCAACAAGGTCGACGGCCCGAGCGGCGAGGCCGACGCGGCCTTTCTGTGGAACCTCGGCCTGGGCGAGCCCTACCCGGTCTCGGCGCTGCACGGCCGCGGCACCGGCGACATGCTGGACGCGGTGCTCGAGGTGCTGCCCGAGGCGCCGCGCCAGACCTTCGGCGGAACGGCCCTCGGTGGCCCGCGCCGGGTGGCCCTCATCGGCCGCCCGAACGTCGGCAAGTCCTCCCTGCTCAACAAGGTGGCCGGCGAGGAACGCGTCGTCGTCGACGAGCTGGCCGGCACCACCCGCGACCCGGTGGACGAGCTGATCGAACTCGGCGGCAAGACCTGGACGTTCGTGGACACCGCGGGCATCCGCAAGCGGGTCCATCTGCAGCAGGGCGCCGACTACTACGCCTCCCTGCGCACCGCCGCCGCGCTGGAGAAGGCGGAGGTCGCGGTCGTCCTGATCGACGCCTCGCAGTCCATCTCGGTCCAGGACCAGCGGATCATCACCATGGCCGTCGAGGCGGGCCGGGCGCTCGTCATCGCCTACAACAAGTGGGACACCCTCGACGAGGAGCGCCGCTTCTACCTGGAGCGGGAGATCGAGGCCGAGCTGGGCCAGGTCTCCTGGGCGCCGCGCGTCAACGTCTCCGCCCGCACCGGCCGCCATGTGGAGAAGCTGGTGCCGGCCCTGGAGACGGCCCTGGCCGGCTGGGAGACCCGGGTCCCCACCGGACGCCTCAACGCCTTCCTCGGCGAGCTGGTCGCGGCCCACCCGCACCCGGTGCGGGGCGGCAAGCAGCCGCGCATCCTGTTCGGCACCCAGGCCGGCACCAAGCCGCCGCGGTTCGTGCTGTTCGCCTCCGGTTTCATCGAGGCCGGCTACCGGCGCTTCATCGAGCGCCGGCTGCGCGAGGAGTTCGGCTTCGAGGGCACGCCCATCCACATCTCGGTGCGGGTGCGCGAGCGGCGCGGCAAGAAGAAGTAACGACGAGCTGCGGCAAGAGGGCGTCCCCCGGATCGGGGGACGCCCTCCGCCGTGGACGGGCCGGGCGTCATGTGCCGCGGCGCGGGCCGGGAGGCAGCGCGGCCGGGGTGGCCCGGTGTCCCGTGTCCTGCCGGGGCAGGGGGCCGACGCGCTGCCACGGGGACTGCTGCCGCCCGCCGTACTGCCGGGTGCCGTAGGACCCGGCGCCGTAGGTGCGGTACCCGTGGGAGCTCGTGCCCTGCGACAGGCTGCCGAACCCGGTGAACCGCAGGTCCTCCTCACCGGTCCGGTCGCCCGGCAGGGTCCGGTAGGACGTGACGTACTCCGCGTAGAGCGCGTCGTAGATCGGCGTGGCCGAGAAGCCGCCCTGGGAGTCCTGGGCCGGCCGTGCGGACCGGACCGGCGGATAGGACTGGCGGCGAGGAGCGTCATATGCGTGCACGTATGTGCAAACGACCCCGAGGCCGAAGGGATGCGGCTCAGCTTCCGGTTCCGGCCAGCGGCAGCGTCGCCGCGACCAGCCGCCCCTCGGCCGCCGCCTTGTCCAGCGCCGCGCGCAGCAGGTCCTCCCGCGGCTGCCGCCCGATGGACCCGACCGGCGCCGCGCACACCACCACCTGCTGGTGCTTGCCGGCCGCGGTCCGCCAGCCGTCGCTGACCGTGAGCGGCTGGTGCGCCTGCCACCAGGCCACCGGCTGCCCGCCGCCCGGGCCGGGCATCAGCACGGCGTGCAGCTGCCCCGCGGCCAGCAGCACCGACCAGCCGTGCAGCACCTGCGGCACCGCGTCGAGGCCGCTCACGGGCTGGAAGCCCTGCTCCACGAGGAGGGTCAGGAACTCGTCGCCGGGGCCGGTCGTGCCCGGCCGGACGATGGGCGCCGTGGGCTCGACGACCAGGGCCGGGTGGAGTTCCCCGGAGATCAGCACCAGCCCGCTGGTCACGCCGAGCACGGCCTGCTCCGGCACGGGCGGCCGCGCACCGGGCTGCGGGGCGGCGGTCTGCGGCGGCACGGGCTGCGGGGCGGCGGTCTGCGGCGGCACGGGCTGCTGGGCGACGGGCTGCGCGGCGGGCGCGTACTGCGGGGGCACACCGCCCTGGGCGGCGGCGTCCGCGGTGATGGAACGCACCGCGCCCCGCAGTTGCTCCTCGGTGACCTTGACGACCTGGGAGGGCAGGCAGGTGGCGTGGGCGAAGGCGAGAACGGCGGTCTCCTCCCCGACGAACAGGACGGTGCTGGTGCGTTCCTGTTCCACGTCGCCGGGGGTGCGGCAGGAGGTGCAGTCGTAACTGCCCGGGGCGGTCTCTCCGGCGAGCAGCCGGTCGGCCTCTTCGTCGCCGATCTCGGCGCGTACGGCGTCGCTGACGTCGAGCATGCGCGGCACGGGTGGCTCCCTCGGGATGCGGTACATGGCCGGGCCGGGGGCTCCCGGCCCGGGAACCGGGCGGGCCCCCGGCTCATGCAGAAGACAACGCAGGATCCGTGGCGGGAGTCACGCCCCGCGCCGAACGGAATCGAACCGCCCGGCGCGCCGGAGCACGCCGGGCGCGCACGCGGCCGGCCGTCGTCAACTGCCCTGCGAGGCAGGGGGGATGACGGGACGGGAGGGGCGGGGGAGAGCCGTCCCGCTGGCCGGCGCCTGAGGGAAACCCGGTCGGCACCTCAGGGAAAGGGAGGAATGAAGGGGGTGGCCGGAAAGGCCGGTTCCCGTGGTGGCGGTCGCCGCCCGGCCGGGTGGCCGGCGCGCACGGCGATGCGCCGTGCCGAGTCTGTGAGTTTCCTGTGGGCGCACCGGTTTCCGGTTCCGGTTCCGGCGTCCGGCGTTCCGGAGAAATGAGGGGTGATCCTCTCGTGCGCCCGGCGCCATGACCGCTTGCCCGTCCGAATTCCGCCGTCTCTTTCGAGCCGTCCGCGTGCCCTCCGGTGTGCCGCTCACCGTCTTCCCGGCGCGCTTTTCCCTTCTTTTTCCGGCGCCGTGCGGTCCCGGGAGATTTCGCGTCCGGCGGTGACTTTGCGTGTCCCGCCGGGCTTTCGCAGCCCGGGGAGAGGGCCTAGCGTGACGGTATGGCACCCATACCCACTCCGCCGGCGGAGCCCCAGGACAGTCCCGAACGGTACGTCGGCCTCGAGGCCGGGCAGGCCGAGAGGCTGGCGCGGGAGCGGGGCTGGACCACGGTCCGCTCGCTGCCGCCGGGCGCCGTCATCACCATGGAGTACCGGTTCGGGCGGCTCAATTTCGAGGTCCGTGACGGGCGGGTGGCCCGCGCCTGGAAGGGCTGAGCGACACCACGGCGACACCATGGCGAAGGGGGCGCCGCAGCTGTGCGGCGCCCCCTTGTCGTGCGGCCGTCCGGGCCGGGATGCCGCTCAGGACCGTGTGGTGGTGGACGTCGTGCCCCGCGGCGAGCGGCCCGGGTGCGCCGGCCGGCGGCTGCCGGCGAGCACGGCGCGTTCCGCGCGGCTCGCGGGTGGTCCTCCCAGGTACACCGGCGGTCGCGGCGCACGGCCCGCGGCAACCGTCTCGCGGGCCACCGCCTCCCGCGGGGCGGGGGAGCGCGGAGCGAGCACCACGGGGACACCGGCGGCCTCGGCCGGCGCCGCCGTCGCACCGCGGCCACGGCGTGCGCGCCACCGATCGCGCCAGCGGTCGCGCAGCGCGAGGATTCCCTGCTCGGCCCGGGCGGTCAGCGGCTCGAACCACGGCAGGGCCAGCAGGATGAGCAGCCCGGCCGCCCAGCCGAGCAGGACGTCGCTGAGCCAGTGCGTGCCGAGGTAGACGGTGGTCAGGCCCACGCCGAGCGAGGTCACCGCCGATCCGGCCGACAGCCAGCGGCGCGCCCGGGCGGTGGAGGCCAGGTAGGCGAGGATGCCCCAGGTCACCACGGCGTTCGCGGTGTGGCCGCTGGGAAATATGTCGCCGCCCAAGCCCATCTCGTTGGAGCCGATCACGGTGGCGTAGTGCGGTCCGAGGCGCCCCATGCCGTACTTCGCGGCGCCCACCGTGACGTTCAGCAGGAGCAGCGAGGTGGCCAGGGTGAGCAGCGGGCGCAGGGTGTGCTGCCGCCAGGAGCGCCAGCCGAGCCAGGCGGCGACCATCACCGCGGTGGGGCCGCGCTGGCCGAGCACCACGTAGTAGTCGAGGAACGCGTGGATCTGCGGCCACTGCTGGTAGGGGCGGAAGAACATCACCTGCCAGTCAAGGCGCACCAGCCAGGAAGTGGTCACCACGGCCCAGACGATCGCCAGGTAGAAGGCCAGCGTCGCCGAGAACAGCACGAACCGGTGCCTGCTCATCGTCGGTACGTCGATGTGCGCCGGTCGTTGCGGCTCACGGTCCAGCCTGGCGAAGACCCGGTCCAGGCGGGCGAGGGTTCCTTCGGTACGCACCCCATCGACGTTACAGGGAGTGAGGGTGGCTTCCCGACGCATCACGGGGTTCGTGATGACGATGTGATGTGGGATTGCTCTCAGCGTGTCATTCTTTTGCCCATTCTGGAAAGAGCACGCTCGGGACACCGTAAATTCTCCGGGGCGTTCCGGTGTGTTCTTATGCTGCGCTTATGAATACGGTGTCCGGGCGCTCACGGGGGAATTCACCGTGTGCACACAGCGGTCGGCGGGCGGGCTGTGGCCGACGCCAGGAGCGGCGGGCGCGCGCGGGGAATGCTCACGCGGCTGCTCACGGGGGGCCGGAGCCGTTCAGCCAGAACGCCCCGTACACCGCCGAGGCCAGCGCGCATCCGCCGGTCACCAGGGCCGCCCGGCGGGTGCGCAGCCCGGCGAGCGCCGTGGCGAGCGGCAGCAGCAGGGGAAAGGCGGGCAGCAGCAGCCGCGGCTTGGAGCCGAAGTAGCCCGACGCGCACAGCGCCAGCGCGGTCATGACGCCGGAGTAGACGAGCAGGGGCAGCGGCTGCCGCTGTCTCGCGCCCATGACGTACAGCCAGATCACCAGTGCGACACCGGCGGTGAGCCCGAGCCCGGCCGGCACCGCGGAAAAGGAGGTGAACTTGCCTGCGACGAACCGGGCGAAGGCGTAGCCGCCGTCGAACCCGTTGTGCCAGCCGGCCTGGACGTCGAGGTAGCCGAGCGGACCCCGCCCGGTGCGGTGGCCGACCCACAGCACATAGCCGGCCGCGCCGAGCGGGGCCAGCAGCATGCCGAGGACACGGGGGAGCGCGGAGGGTGCGCCGCCCGCCGTCCCGTGACCGGTGCCGGACACACGCGCCGGGGCGGCCTCAGATGACGGACGCGGCAGGCCGTCCGCGGTGCGGGCGCGCGGGCCGTACCGGAACGACACCAGGACCGCCGCCCACACCGCGGCGATCACCGCGGCACCGACCGGCCGGGTCAGCCCCGCCGCCAGCGCCAGCACGCCCGCCGGCACCCAGCGCTCGGTCAGGACGCAGTACAACGACCAGGCGGCGAGCGCGGTGAACAGCGACTCGCTGTACGCCATCGACTGCACGATCCCGACCGGGACCACCGCCCACAGCAGCACCGCGCACACCCCGGCCCGCCGCCCGGCCACCAGATCGGCGACGGCGAAGACGCCCCAGGCCGCGGCGAGCGAGGCGAACTGGCTCACCAGGAAGCCCGCGTCCGCGCAACTCAGCGGGCCCAGTGCCGCCCCCAGCCGTTCCAGTAACGGCAGCAGCGGGAAGAAGGCCAGGTCGGAGTGGACGTCGCCGTCGGCGAGCCGCACCTGGTACCCGTAGCCGGCGCCGGCGATCCGGGCGTACCACAGCGCGTCCCAGCGGGCGGTCAGCAGGGTGTACGCGCTCGTGCCGCGCGCGGCGCTCCACACCGAAAGGACCAGCAGTTCCAGGGCGCGGACGGCCGCGTACCCGAGCAGTGCCGGGGCGGCGCGGCCCAGGCCGTGCCCGGCAGGGCCCGTCCGCCGCCAAGCGGACGACGCGGCTTTCCGGACACGGTCCGGCACCGTCGTGCGGGCCGCGGCCGCGCGCGTCTCAAGATCGCTCACAGCCCCGATTATCGACCGGCGCCCGCTCGGCCCGGCGCCCGCGTGCGGCCCCGCCCCCGGCGGACGTGAGGTACGCCACACGTGTCGGGGTGCGGCGGTGAGAGTTGGGCCACGTGACGAGGGAGGGGACTCGCGTACGCTGGCGTGCCACTCGCCGTTCCGTCACGCGGGCCCGGCCCCCGCTGCCGCCCGGCCCGGCCGCGGGCCGTGTCCCCGCGTGCCGCCGGAGCGGTGAGGGCTCATCTGGGAGGTACGTACATGTCCGGGACGACCGCGGCCGCCGTCCGGCCGCGCCGTCTGCAGAACGGAGCGGGTACGAGCCGCTGGGTGGTCCTGGTGGTGCTGTGCGTCAGCCTGCTGCTGGTCGCGGTGGACGCGACCGTGCTGCACGTGGCGGTGCCCGCCGTGACCGAGGACCTCAGGCCCGGCGCCGTGGAGCTGCTCTGGATCGTCGACACCTACCCGCTGGTCTGCGCCGCGCTGCTGATCCTGTTCGGCACGCTGGGCGACCGGGTGGGGCGCAGACGCGTCCTGCTGCTCGGCTACGGCCTGTTCGGTCTCGCCTCCGCACTGGCGGCCTTCGCGCCGAACGCCGCGACGCTCGTCCTCGCGCGGGCGCTGCTCGGGGCCGGCGGCGCCATGATCATGCCCGCCACGCTGTCGATCCTGCGGCACGTCTTCCCCGACCGGCGCGAGCGGGCGCTGGCGATCGGCGTGTGGAGCGCGGTCGCCGCGGTGGGCGCGGCGATCGGCCCGCTGCTCGGCGGGCTCCTCCTGGAGCACTTCTGGTGGGGGTCGGTCTTCCTCGTCAACATCCCGCTGATGCTGGCCGTGCTGCCGGCGGGCCGGCTGCTGCTGCCCGAGTCCACCGGCGACCAGGACGGGCCCTGGGACGTGGGCGGTGCGGTGCTGGCCGCCCTCGGGCTGTTCGGCGCGGTGCTGGGCGTGAAGCGGCTCGGGGCGGGCGAGGGGGCGTGGAGCGCCCTCACCCTGGGGCCGCTGCTGGCGGGCCTGGCGCTGCTGACGGTGTTCGTGCGGCGGCAGCGCCGGCGGGCGCACCCGCTGGTGGACGTGGCGATGTTCGCGCGGCCGGCGTTCGGCACCGCGGTGGGCTGCATCGTGCTGGCGATGCTGGCGCTGGTCGGCCTGGAGCTGATCGCGGCGCAGTATCTGCAGCTGGTCCTCGGCCTGTCCCCGCTGCGGACCGGGCTGCGGCTGCTGCCGCTGACCATCGCCGCGATGGCGGCCGGGCTGGCCGGGGCGCGGGTGCTGCGCCGGTTCGGGCCGCGCCGCATGGTGTGCGCCGGATTCTGCGTCACGGCGCTGGCGGTGCTGCTGCTGACCGGGATGGGCGGGCACGACGACAAGGCCCTGCTGCTCACCGGGTTCGTGCTGCTCGGGCTCGGGCTGGAGACCACGCTGTTCGGGGCGTACGAGTCGATGCTGAACGAGGCGCCGCCGGCGCAGTCGGGCACCGCGGCCGCGGTCGGCGAGACGTCCTACCAGCTGGGCGCGGGCGTGGGCATCGCCCTGCTGGGCACGGTGATGAACGCCGCGTACGCCCCGGCTCTCGCGCGGGTGCCGGGCGTCCCGGCGGCCGCGTCGGCAGCGGCCTCGCACTCTCTCGGGGAGGCCTACGACGTCGCCGGGCGGCTGGGCGGTCCGGCCGGGCACGCCCTGCGGCGGGCGGCCCGCGACTCCTTCGTGCACGGGCTGCACCTGACGCTGCTGGTGAGCGTCGGCCTGCTGATGCTGGGCGCGGTGATGGCGCTGCGGCTGCCGCGGACGATGCACTGCGAGGGCGCCCCGGTCGGACTGCCCGCCCCGCGGGAGGCCGAACGGGCCCGCGTGTCCGCCTGAGCGGCGGCCCGCGCGCCGGATCACCCTGGACGCGGGCCGCACCACGTCGTAACGTCGGCCCCGGAGCCATTTAACTAGCGCTGCTAGTTTCACTACCCGGAGGTGTCCATGCCGGCGTCGCCGAAGTCGTCGCTGCCCCCGTTCGACCCCACCGACCCCCTCGGGTTGGACGACCTGCTGGAGCCGGAGGACCTGGCCGTGCGCGACACGGTGCGCGGCTGGGCCGCCGACCGGGTGCTGCCGCACATCGCCGAGTGGTACGAGAAGGGCGAGCTGCCCGCCGTCCGCGAACTGGCCCGCGAGCTGGGCGAGCTCGGCGCCCTCGGGATGTCGCTGAGCGGATACGGCTGCGCGGGCGCCTCCGCCGTGCAGTACGGGCTGGCCTGCCTGGAGCTGGAGGCGGCCGACTCCGGGATCCGCTCCCTGGTGTCCGTGCAGGGCTCGCTGGCCATGTACGCCATCCACCGCTACGGCAGCGAGGAGCAGAAGCAGCAGTGGCTGCCGCGGATGGCGGCCGGCGAGGTGATCGGCTGCTTCGGCCTGACCGAGCCCGACCACGGCTCCGACCCCGCCTCGATGCGCACCCACGCCCAGCGGGACGGCGGGGACTGGGTGCTCAACGGCCGCAAGATGTGGATCACCAACGGTTCCGTGGCCGGGGTGGCGGTCGTCTGGGCGCAGACCGAGGACGGCATCCGCGGGTTCCTGGTCCCGGCCGGCACCCCCGGCTTCTCCGCCCCCGAGATCCGGCACAAGTGGTCGCTGCGGGCCTCGGTCACCAGCGAACTCGTCCTCGACGACGTCCGGCTGCCCGCGGACGCGGTCCTGCCGGAGGTCACCGGTCTGCGCGGTCCGCTCAGCTGCCTGTCCCACGCCCGCTACGGCATCGTCTGGGGCGCCATGGGCGCGGCCCGCACCTGCTTCGAGGCCGCGCTCGACTACGCGCGCACGCGCCAGCAGTTCGGCAAGCCCATCGGCGGCTTCCAGCTCACCCAGGGCAAGCTCGCCGACATGGCGGTGGAGCTGCACAAGGGGATCCTGCTCGCCCACCATCTGGGGCGGCGGATGGACGCCGGCCGCCTGCGTCCCGAGCAGGTCAGCTTCGGCAAGCTCAACAACGTACGGGAGGCGATCGAGATCTGCCGCACGGCGCGCACCGTCCTCGGCGCCAACGGCATCTCCCTCGAATACCCCGTGATGCGGCACGCGACCAACCTGGAGTCGGTGCTCACCTACGAGGGCACCGTCGAGATGCACCAGCTCGTGCTGGGCAAGGCGCTCACCGGACTCGACGCGTTCCGGTGAGCGGCGGGGCCTTCGGCGAGGCCCGCAGGGGGGCAGGGCCGGTGCGCGGCCCTGCCTCAGCTCTGGTTGAAGAAGCCGTCCGACCGGTGCGCTCCCGGGTCGCCGGTGACGATCTCCGTGTCGGCGGGGGAGAGCAGGAACACCCGGGTCGAGACCCGGTCGATGGAGCCGCGCAGGCCGAAGACCAGGCCGGCGGCGAAGTCGACCACGCGCTTGGCGTCGGCCGGCTCCATCGCGGTGAGGTTCATGATGACCGGCACGCCGTCGCGGAACAGCTCGCCGATGACGCGGGCGTCCCGGAAGCTGTCCGGGGTGACCGTGCCGATCCGGCGGCCCTTGTCCTCCGCCGTGTCCGACGCCACCTTCACCCGGGGGTCGGTCACCCAGGCGTCCGCGGACTCGGCCTCCTCGGCGTAGTCGTCGTCGTAGTAGCGCTCGTCTTCGTTGTCGTCGACGAGGCCGAGCCACGCACTTGCCTTGCGTACCGATCCCATGGACGCCTCCTCTCACAGCGGTCATGCATGCGTGCCGCAACCCCTATGGTCATCCATGATGCTGACAGTGCGCCAAGCGAACAGACACCGCGCGGGGGGTTTGTGACGGTACTGGTGCACAACACATCGGCTGCAAGTCCGTGTTCCCAAGGGCGTTGTGACGGACTACTGCTGACTGTGAGTGAAATATGATTGTCCCTGGCGCATGGGTGACGGCCGGTGCGTCCGGGTGAACGCCGCCCACCGGGCGGCGGCACCGCCGCCCACCGTCACGGACGCCACGGAGGAACATCGTGTTCGGCATCGTCCGGCCCTGCCGTCACAGGCTCGGCCGACGCCTCACCGCCGAGTGGACGGCCCATCTGTGCGGGCTGTGCCTGGCCCTGCGCAGCGAGCACGGGCAGCTCGCCCGGATCGCGACGAACTACGACGGCCTGCTGATATCCGTCCTGACAGAGGCTCAGGCCCTCCCCGACCGCGCCGGCGGCGGGCGGCTGCGGCGCACCGCCGGACCCTGCCCGCTGCGCGGCATGCGCACCGCCCCCGTCGCCCTCGGCGAGGGCCCCCGGCTCGCCGCCGCCGTCTCCCTGGTGCTCGCCTCCGCCAAGGTGCGCGACCACGTCGCCGACGGTGACGGGGTGCTCTCCCGGCGCCCCGTCGCGCTCGCCGCGCGCAAGGTCGCCGCGAGCTGGAGCCGGAGCGGCGCCCGCACCGGGGCCGGCGTCGGCTTCGACACCGCCGTCCTGGTCGACGCCGTGGACCGGCAGACCGGCATCGAGGCGCTCGCCGGACCCGGCACGCCGCTTCTCACCGTCACCGAACCCACCGAGACCGCCACCGCCGCGGCCTTCGCCCACACCGCGCACCTGGCCGGCCGGCCGGGCAACGCCGCACCGCTCGCCGAGGCCGGGCGCCTGTTCGGGCGGCTCGCGCATCTGCTGGACGCGGTGGAGGACCGCGAGGCCGACGCCGCCCGCGGCGCCTGGAACCCGCTCACCGCGACCGGCACGACGCTCGCCGAGGCCCGCCGGCTCGCCGACGACGCGGTGCACGGCATCGGGCTCGCCCTGAACGACGTGGAGTTCGGCGACGGCCGGCTCGTCCACCGCCTGCTCGCCCACGAACTGCCGCGCTCGGTGGACCGCGCCTTCGGCACCGGGGCGTGCACCCACACGGCACCCGCGCCGCACCGGCCGCAGGGCGCCTTCGGCCCGCCGCTGACCCCGTACACCCCCGGGCCCCAGGTGCCCCACGATCCGCGGGCACCTCACGATCCGCAGGCGCCCCAGGGCCCCGGCCGCCCCTGGGAGGGCGACCCGGCCGAGGGGAAGCCGCCGCGCCCGCGCGGCCTCTTCGCCGGCTGCGCGGCCGCGCTCGGGCTGTGCTGCACCTGCCAGGTGTGCTGTGCCAAGGAATTCGAAGGACCGTGGTCGCGGCGCAAGCGCGAAGGCTGCTGCCACAGCGACTGGTGCGACGCCTGCTGCGAGTGCGGTGACCGCTGCGGTCAGTGCGTCGAGGGCTGCACGAACTGCTGCGACTGCGGCAACTGCTGCTGCAATTGCTGCGACGGCGACTGCTAGTTCCGCTCGGTCGTCCCGTTCTTCAGCTCCGGCGGCGAGATCCGCGACTGCTTGATCGCCGAGGCCGTCGTGCCCCACTTGGCGAGGATCTTGTCGTACGTGCCGTCGCTGATCAGCCGGTTGACCGCGGCCTGGAAGGCCGGGGCCAGCTTGGTGCCCTTCTTGAAGGCGAAGCCCACGTCCAGGCGCTGGTACTCGTTCAGGAACTTCAGCCCCGGCTGGTGGGCGACGGCGTACCGCAGGCCGTTGATGGTGGACATCACCACGTCGCTGCGGCCCTGCTGCAGCGAGGACCACAGGGCGCCGGTCTCGCTGTAGGTCTGCACGCGGTACGCCTTCTTCCCGGCGTCGGTGCACCGGTGCCTGTTCTTCTCCAGGGTGGCCTCGAAGGTGGTCCCGGCGCCGGTGGCCACGGTCAGGCCGCACAGCTGCCTCAGGTCGGTGACCCGGCCGAGCGTGCTGTCCTTGCGGGCGGCGAAGCCCTGGCCGTCGTTGATGTAGGTGACGAAGTCGATGGTCTTGCGCCGCTCGTCGGTCACGCCGAAGTTGCCGACACCGACGTCGTACTTGCCGCTGCCCAGGGCGGGCAGGATCGCCTCGAAACCGGCCTGGCGGACGTGCAGGCGCAGGCCGAGCACCTTGGCCACGGCGTCGGTGAAGTCGACGTCCTGGCCGGCGAGGGTCTTGCCGTCGGACAGATAGGAGGTGCCGGGCGGGGTGCCGCCGACGGAGTAGGCCACGGTCAGGCTGGTCACGCCGGGCGGCAGCAGCCGGGCGGCGGCCGGATCCTTCGGCACGCCGGAGACGACGTCGGCGGTCGGGAGCTGCTCGGCGGCCCCGGCGGCGGCGCCGGCGGAGGCCGTGGCGCCCGCCCCCGAGCCGCACGCGGTGAGCACCAGCGCGGCGCAGCCGGTCAGGGCAGGCAGGAGGACGTGCCGTCGGACGGTGCGGATGGGCGTACGCATGGGGTGCGGTCTCCAGGAAGGGCGAGGACGCGGCGAGGCGTCAGGAGCACAGGTCGGATGACGTGGGTGTGCGCGGGATCGGCGCACCGGTGCCAGGGCCCTGCGACGAGGGGAGGGGACAAGCGTGTGAAGGCGCGGTGGTGCGGCAGGAAGGCCCAGGACGGCGCACGGTGAGAACGCCGGAGGCGCCCGTGGTCACGGGCGCGCAGTGGGATGGCTCAACAGGAGGAGGACCACACTCGACCGAAGTCGATGTGGGAGCGCGTGATCAACCACTGCTGCGGATGCATGGGCCAAGTGGAACAGGCATCCCGTTCCCCGTCAACCGCCTTGAGACATACTGCTCACATCCTGGACGCCCTTGACAGCGGACGTGAGACGCGCCCTACCCTGCAAGGGCGGTCCTGCTGAGGGGCTGGGCCGTGCTCGACCGCCGCGGCGCACCGTCCGCGCGGCTGTCACGTGTGAAGGCACATCCACCCGTGTCCGTCCGGCACATCACGGAGCCTTCACATGTCCATCGGCACCGCTGTCACCGAAGCCCCCGCCCCACCCGAGCCCGAACCGGCCGAGGAGGCCCTGCGCATCCTGCCGCAGCGCCGGCTGGGACAGTGGACCGCCGCCGCCGTGGTCCTCGTCCTGCTCGCGCTCGCCCTGACCTCCGTCGTGCGCAACAAGGCGTTCCAGTGGGACGTCGTCGCCGACTACTTCACCTCCGCCTCGGTGCTGCGCGGGCTGTGGCTCACGCTGTGGCTGACCGCCGTGGTGATGGCCCTCGGCTTCGCGCTCGGCACCCTGCTCGCCGTCTTCCGGCTGTCGGGCAACCCGGTGCTGCGCGCGGTGAGCTGGGGATACGTCTGGCTGTTCCGGTCCATACCGATCCTGGTGCAGCTGCTGCTGTGGTTCAACATCGGGGCGCTGTACCCGCGCATTCTCGGGGTGCGGACCGTCGACCTGTTCGGCCCGGTCACCGTCGCGATCGTCGGCCTCACCCTGCACGAAGCCGCCTACGCCGCCGAGGTGGTGCGCGGCGGCATCCTGTCCGTCGACCGCGGCCAGATCGAGGCCGCCCAGGCGCTCGGCCTGAGCCGGCTGCGGCGCTGGCGGCGGATCGTCCTGCCGCAGGCCATGCGCTCCATCGTGCCGCCCGCCGGCAACATGCTGATCGGCACCCTGAAGGGCACCTCGATCGTCAGCGTCATCGCCGTGCAGGACCTGCTGTACTCGGCGCAGCTGATCTACCACCAGACCTACCAGGTCATCCCGCTGCTGATGGTGGCCACCATCTGGTACACCGTGGTCACCTCCGTGCTCGGCGTCGCCCAGTACTCCGTGGAGAAGCACTACGCGCGCGGTTCGGAGCGCACCCGGTGAGGCCCTCGCTCGTCATCGTCGGCGCCGGGCCGCGCGGAACCGGTCTGATCGAGCGCATCGCCGCCAACGCCCCCGAGCTGTACGCCGGTTGCGGGCTCGACATCCACCTGGTCGACCCGTATCCGCCCGGCTCCGGACGCATCTGGCGGGACGCGCAGTCCCCGCTGCTGTGGATGAACTCGCACGCCGAGGACGTCACCATGTTCACCGACGACACCGTGGACATGGCAGGCCCGGTGCGCGAGGGGCCCACTCTGCACGAGTGGGCGGGCCTGCCCGGCCGCACCTTCACCGACCGCCGGCTCCAGGGCGCCTATCTGCGCTGGGTCTACGACCAGGCGGTGGCCGCGCTGCCCGCCGGCGTCACCGTGCACCACCACCCGCGGCGCGCCCTGCGCGTCAGCGGACCGCGCGACGGCCGCCAGCAGGTGTGGCTCGAAGGCCGCCCGCGCCCGCTCCTGGCCGACCTCGTGGTCCTCACCCTCGGCCACCTCGACGCCGAACCCGACCCCGAGCAGGCGGCACTGGCCGAACACGCCCGCACCCACGGCCTGGTCCACCTGCCGCCGGACTTCACCGCCGACAGCGACCTGTCCGCGCTGAAAGGCGGCGAGAGCGTCCTCGTCCGCGGGTTCGGGCTGGCCTTCGTCGACCTGATGGTGCTGCTCACCGAGGGCCGCGGCGGGCGGTACGACGGCGACACCTACATACCCTCCGGTCACGAGCCGGTGCTGTACGTCGGATCGCGGCGCGGCGTGCCCTACCACTCCAAGATCGGGTACGAGCTCACCGGCGAACGCCCGCCGCTGCCGCGCTTCTTCGGCCCCGCCGAGACCGAGGCGCTGCTCGCCCGCCCCGGCGGCTTCGACTTCCGGCGCGACGTGTGGCCGCTGGTGACGAAGGAACTCGGATTCGCCCACTACCACCGGCTGTTCACCGCCCACCCCGAGCGGACGGCCATGGCCTGGGCACAGTTCGAGCGGCGGTACGCCGACGCCGGTGACGCCGAGCGCGCCGCGCTGGTCGCCGCCGCCGTGCCCGACCCCGCCGACCGGCTCGACCTGGCCGCCCTGGACCGGCCCCTGGACGGGGTGCACGTCGCCTCGCCCGAGGAGTTCCAGCAGCTGCTGCGCGGACACATCGAGGCCGACCTCGCCCGCCGTCACGACCCCGCGCACAGCCCCGACCTGGCCGTCTTCCTCGCGCTGCTGTCCGTCTACGGGCAGCTGGTCCGGCTCGGCGACATCGGCCCCTGGTGGCACGGATTCTTCAGCTTCCTCGCCTCCGGTCCGCCCGGCCCCCGGCTGCGGCAGATGCTCGCCCTGTCCCGGGCCGGCCTGCTCCGTTTCGTCGGCGCGGACATGACGGTCACCGCCGCCGGCGGCGTCTTCCGGGCGTCGAGTCCCACCGTCCCCGGCCACACGGTCGAAGCCCGTGCCCTGGTCGAGGCCCGCCTGCCCGCCCCCACCGTCCGGCGCGCCCGGGACCCGCTGCTGCGCGAGCTGCACCACGAGGGCGCCGCCGAGACGCCCGACGGGCTGCTGCGGGTGGACGCGGCCGACGGCCGCGTCCTGGACCGGGCCGGGCGGCCGCACCCGCGCCGGTTCGCGCTCGGCCCGTTCACCGACGGCCGCACCCCGGGCGCGTTCACCCGGCCGCGCACCGGCGGTGCCGCCTTCCGGCAGAACGACGCCACCGCGCGGGCCGTGCTGGCCTTCCTGCACGCGCTCGCCGCACGCGTGGCGGCGTGACGCCCGGCGCCCGTCCCGGCCCGGTCCGGCCGCACGGCCCCCTGACTTACGTCTCTCCTCACCCGCTGAAGGAATCCCACGATGAGCGTCATGGTCGACATCAGGTCCGTCCACAAGAGCTTCGGCTCGCTTCAGGTCCTCAAGGGCATCGACCTGCAGGTCCGCAGCGGCCAGGTCACCGTGGTCCTGGGCCCGTCCGGGTCCGGCAAGTCCACGCTGCTGCGCACCATCAACCATCTGGAGAAGGTCGACCGGGGCGCCATCCACGTCGACGGCACCCTCGTCGGCTACCGGCGCTCCGGCGACCGGCTGCGCGAACTGCCCGAGCGGGAGGTGCTCAAGCAGCGCACCCGCATCGGTTTCGTCTTCCAGAACTTCCATCTCTTCCCGCACCTGACCGTGCTGGAGAACATCGTCGAGGCACCCGTCTCCGTGCAGAAGCGGCCCCGCGCCGAGGCCGAGGCGGCCGCGCGGCGCCTGCTGGAGCGGGTCGGCCTGGCCGACAAGGCCGACGCCTACCCGCGCCGGCTGTCCGGCGGCCAGCAGCAGCGGGTGGCCATCGCCCGCGCGCTCGCCCTGGAGCCCCGGCTGCTGCTCTTCGACGAGCCCACCTCCGCGCTCGACCCCGAACTGGTCGGCGAGGTCCTCGACGTCATCAAGGACCTGGCCCGGCAGGGCACCACGATGATCGTCGTCACCCATGAGATCGGCTTCGCCCGCGAGGTCGCCGACACCGTGGTGTTCATGGACGACGGACGGATCGTGGAGCAGGGCCCGCCGAGCGAGGTGCTCGACCGGCCGCGGCACGAGCGGACCCGGGCGTTCCTGTCGAAGGTGCTGTGACACGTGCCGTACCGGAACCGACCCCCCGCACCGCGGCCGGCCGTCGCGGACGGCGCACGCCGCAGGCCGCCCGCACCCGCGCACGACGAGGAACAGCCCGCATGAGTGCACGGCACGGCCGCGGGCTGCTGCACCTGGCCGCCGCCGTGGACCGGGCCGTGCCGCCGGACGGCGGCGCCGAGCCCTGCGTCGACGCGGTACGGCTCGCCGAGCGCGGCGGCCTCGACTTCGTCACCCTCGGCGACGACCCCGCACGGCCGGGCCCGGACGCGCTCACCGTCCTCACCCGCGCGGCGGCGGCCACCCGTCGCATCGGCCTGGTCCCCGTCCTCGCCGCACCGCACCCCGGCCCCTGCCGCGTCCCCGCGGCCGTCGCGGCCCTCGACCGGGTCAGCGGGGGCCGGGCCGGTCAGCTCGTCCGGCTCCCCGGCCCGCCCGGCACGGGCCCGGGTGCGGGGGAGAGCGAAGACTGCCAGGACGACCGATGCACCCGAGCCACCCGGCACATCCGAGCCACCCGGGACACCCGAGCCGCCCGGGACGGCCGGCCACCGGAGGCCGACGGTCAGGACCAGGAGGGCGGCGGTGTGCCGTCGGCGACCGGACCGGACGTGCCGCCGTCCCCGCAGGGCGGGCCCGTGCGCATGGTCGACGCCGAGGACCCGGCCCGGTGCCCGGCGGCCCGCCACGCCGACGTGGTGCTCGTCCGCGCCGCCGGCGCGGAACAGGCCGGTGCGGCACGGGACCGGCTGCGCGCCGCCGCGCGACAGGCCGGCCGGGACCCGGACTCCCTGCGGGTGCTGGTCCGTCTGGCGGTCGACCTGCGCGGCATGGAGTACGTGGCCGAACCCGCATGGGGGCTCGGCTCGTTCGAGCACGGCCTCACGCCCGGCCACGGCACACGGCGGCCGCGGCGGGCCGCGCCGGGGCCGCTGTACCGGGGCGGCCCGGTCGACCTGGCCGGACTGATCGCCGCCTGGTACCGCGGCGGCGCCGCCGACGGCTTTCTCCTGGTGCCCCGTGAACCGGTCCGTGACCTGGAACGCCTGGTCAACGGTACGGTGGCGGTCCTTCAGCACCGGGGCCTGTTCCGCACGTTCTACCCGGGCAGTACCCTGCGCGAGCATCTGGGGCTGGCCCGGCCCGCCCTCACCCGGCATCCGGTTCGTCCACCGGGCCACCCATGGAAAGGCTGATCACATGACGGACGCATCCGCCCGCTGGAAGCAGTGGCACGAGGACCGCACCGAGGCGGTGTCGGCACCCTACGGGCCGCTCGCACTGACCGGCACGCACTGGCTCCACGACCATCCCGACGGCCGCCTCGCGGACCTCCCCGGGCAGTGGCGGGCCGACGGGGACGCGGTCGTGCTCCAGGCCGGCGAGGCCGACGGGCTGACCGTCGACGGCCGGCCCGTCGCCGGCCGGGTCCGGCTCGGCGCCGACAGCGGGCCGGTGGCCGGTGCCCGGGTCGCGCTGGGCGAGCGCCGGCTGGTCGTGCTCGCCGCGAAGGGGAGTGGGCCGTACGGGTCTACGACCCGTCCTCCGCGGCCCGCCGGGCGTTCCGCGGCATCTCGGCCACCCCGTACGATGCCCGCTGGTCGGTGCCGGCGCGCTTCACGCCGTACCCGGACAGCCGCACTGTGCGGGTGCCCAACGCCGACGGCCGCACCCGCGGGCTCGCCCTCGCCGGGGAGCTGGCCTTCGCCCTGGAGGGCCGGGAGCACACGCTCCAGGCCGCGGTGCAGCCGGACGGCACGCTGTGGGCGGTGTTCGCCGACGCCACCAGTGGGAAGAGCAGCTTCCGGTTCCGGTTCCTGTACGCCGACGCCCCGGACGCCGAGGGGCGCACCACGGCCGATTTCAACCGGGCCGTGCTGCCGCCGTGCGCGTTCGCCGAGCACTTCCTCTGCCCGTTCCCGCCGCCCGGGAACACCCTGGACCTCGCGATACCGGCGGGGGAGCGCACCCTGCGGTGAGTCCGGTGCCCCGTCGGCGCACCGTCAGAAATGGCCGGATGGCAGCGCTCTGAGCGATCCGGACCGCGCCGCGCGGCCGAAAGGCACTCTTGCGCCGACCGTCCGTTCGGCCGAATACTCCCCCACAGCGCTTGTCAGGGGCACAACTATCCGAATCCGGGAGTCCGCCCCTGGCTGCGCCTCACGGGCCCCGACCCCACACGGGCCCCCGACTTCCTTGGTGGAGGAACGAAGTGAGGATCAAGCGCACCACCCCCCGCAGCGGCATCGCGAGACCGACCCGGCTGGTCGCCCTCGCCTCCGGGCTCGTGGCCGCCGCCGCGTTCGCGGTCCCCAGCGCGAACGCGTCCGAGGTCACCACCTTCAGCACCGCCCAGCTCACCAAGGCGAGCGACTCGGTGCTCAAGGCCGACATCCCGGGCACCGCCTGGGCCGTCGACAGCAAGACCAACCGTGTCGTCGTCACCGTCGACAGCACGGTCTCCCAGGCCGAGATCGACAAGATCAAGCAGGAGGCCGGAGCCAACGCCGGCGCGCTGACCATCAAGCGCACCCCGGGCAAGTTCAGCAAGTTCATCTCCGGCGGTGACGCCATCTACGCGAGCAGCTGGCGCTGCTCGCTCGGCTTCAACGTCCAGGACAGCAGCGGCAACTACTACTTCCTGACCGCCGGTCACTGCACCGACGGCGCGGGCACCTGGTGGTCGAACTCCTCGCACTCGACCACGCTGGGCACCACCGCCGGGTCGTCCTTCCCGGGCAACGACTACGGCATCGTGCGCTACACCAACGGCTCGGTGGACAAGTCCGGCAGCGTGGGCAGCGTGGACATCACCAGCGCGGCCACGCCGTCCGTGGGCACCACCGTCTACCGGCGCGGCTCCACCACCGGCATCCACAGCGGCCGGGTCACCGCCCTCAACGCGACTGTCAACTACGGGAGCGGCGACATCGTCTCCGGTCTCATCCAGACCACGGTCTGCGCCGAGCCCGGTGACTCCGGCGGTCCGCTGTACTCCAACAGCGGTGTCGCCTACGGCCTGACCTCCGGCGGCAGCGGCGACTGCACCTCCGGCGGCACGACCTTCTTCCAGCCGGTCACCGAGGCGCTCAACGCCTACGGGGTCCACGTCTACTGACGTCCCCCGCCCCTGCCGGACCGCCCGGCGGTCCGAGTCCTGAATGTTGTCGGCCGACAGCAGTCACAGCCCCCGTACGCGCACCGGGCGTACGGGGGCTCGTCGTGTCCGCGCCCTTCCGGCGCCCGGTGAGCACCTGTCAGGACACCGATCAATTCCAGACAGGAGTGAACCTCACAGCGCGTCGATGAGTTACTCACTCGTAGCGTTTGCTCTGCGAACACAGGGGCGATGACCTCGGGCGCGCGGAACGCAGGAGGCGTACGTCGGTTGACGTACACACGTCCAGAACTCGACCTTGTGTGCTCCCGTCGCGGCTCGGAATAGTGGGCGCCGGTCCCATTCCTTTCGGCTCCGCGAGGTCCCCACAACCTCCGGTGCCGAACCCCCCACAGGAGGACATCAATTGAACAACCGTCGTACTTCCGTGCGCCGTACGGCCCTGGCGGGCACGGGCATCGCTGTGCTCATCGCCGCGGGCATGAGCTTCCAGACTGCGAACGCCAGTGAGCCCGCGCAGGCTCCCCAGGCCAAGGTCCTGTCCGCGCCGGCGGCCGGAAAGTTCGCCTCGACGCTGCTGAAGGACCTCGACGGCGCCACGGCGGGCACCTACTACGACGCCGAGTCCAAGGCGCTCGTGGTCAACGTGCTCGACGAGGACACCGCCCAGAAGGTGGAGCAGGCCGGCGCGAAGGCCAGAATCGTCCGCCACACCCTCGCCGAGCTCGACACCGCCCGGGCGACGCTGGTGAAGGACGCGACCATCCCGGGCACCTCGTGGGTCACCGACCCCGTCACCAACAAGGTGGTCGTCACCGCCGACAGCACGGTGACCGGGGACAAGTGGGCCAAGCTCTCCAAGGTCGTCGACAGCCTGGGCGACAAGGCCGAGATCAAGCGCTCGCAGGGGACGTTCCAGTCCTTCATCGCCGGCGGTGACGCCATCACCGGCTCGGGCGGCCGCTGCTCGCTCGGCTTCAACGTGGTCAAGGACGGCCAGCCGTACTTCCTCACCGCCGGTCACTGCACCGAGGCCATCAGCACCTGGTCGGACTCCAGCGGCACGGTGATCGGCCGCAACGCGGCGTCCAGCTTCCCGGGCAACGACTACGGCCTGGTCCAGTACACCGCCGACGTCGACCACCCGAGCGCGGTCGATCTCTACAACGGCTCCACCCAGCAGATCACCCAGGCGGGCGACGCGACCGTCGGTGAGCAGGTGGCCCGCAGCGGCTCGACGACCCAGGTGCACACCGGCACCGTCACGGGCCTGAACGCCACCGTGAACTACTCCGAGGGCACGGTCAGCGGTCTGATCCAGACCGACGTCTGCGCCGAGCCCGGCGACAGCGGCGGCGCGCTGTTCGACGGCTCCACCGCTCTCGGCCTGACCTCCGGCGGCAGCGGCGACTGCACCTCCGGCGGCACGACCTTCTTCCAGCCGGTGACCGAGGCGCTGTCGGCGACCGGCACCCAGATCGGCTGAGACTCCGCCGTCCGGCACCCGCGGGAGCCCCGTCCTCGCACAGCGAGGGCGGGGCTTCCCGCATTCTCGCCCGTTCTCCCGCGTTCTCCGCCGTTCTTCCCGCATGCTCCGGCGTTCCCCCGCCGGTCTCCCGGGTGCTCCCGGGTCCTCCCTGTGCTCTCCCGGACTGCGGCAGCGGGGCGCCGGAATGCGTTTGCGCAGGTGGGAGGTGCTCGAACGGATGTCGTACACATGTTCGGGAGGGGAGGTATGGTGGTGTCGTAGGGAGTGAACTGATGTTCGAGAGCGTGTCCGGGACGGACCGGCTCACGAGGCGGGAGGTGTGTGTGCCGCGCTTCACACATCTGCACACCGTCTCCGGGTTCTCCCTGCGCTACGGCGCCTCGCACCCGGAGCGGCTGGCCGAGCGTGCCGCCGAACGGGGCATGGACGCTCTCGCGCTCACCGACCGCGACACCCTGGCCGGTGCGGTGCGCTTCGCCAAGGCGTGCGCGGCGGCGGGGGTGCGTCCGCTGTTCGGGGCAGACCTGGCGGTGGCCGGCCCCGAGCCGGTGCGGCAGCAGACGCCCGCCCGGCCCGAACGGCGCCGGGCACCGGTGCGCGGCGGCGCCTTCGTCGACGAGTCGGCTCCCCGCGTGACCTTCCTCGCCCGGGACGGCGCCCGCGGCTGGGCCGACCTGTGCCGCCTGGTCACCGCCGCCCACACCGCCGACGCAACCCCCCGGCTCGCCTGGTCCGACAACCACGGCGACGGACTGATCGTGCTGCTCGGCCCCGACTCCGACGTCGGCCGAGCGCTGGCCGCCGGCCGCCCCGACCGGGCCGCGCGGCTCCTCGTGCCCTGGCGTGAGGTCTACGGCGACGCCCTGCGGCTGGAGGCCGTCTGGCACGGCCGCACGGGCACCGGGCCCGGCTCCCTGCGTCTGGCCGCCCGCACCGTCGGCTTCGCCGCCGAGCAGCGCGTCCGGCCCGTGCTCAGCAACGCCGTCCGCTACGCCGACCCCGGCCAGGGGCCGGTCGCCGACGTCCTGGACGCCGCCCGCCGCCTGGTCCCCATCGACCCCGCCAAGGAACGGGACTCCGGTGAGGCCTGGCTGAAGGACCCCGGCGCCATGCTGCACGCGGCCGAACGGATCGTGGAGTCCGCGGGCTTCCGGCGCGAGACCGCCCGCCGCCTGCTGGAGCAGACCGAGGCCACGGCCGCCGCGTGCCTGGTCGACCCCGAGGACGACCTCGGCATGGGCACCGTCCACTTCCCCGAGCCGCACCTGGTCGGCGCCGCCCGCCGCACCGCCCAGCGCACGCTCGCCTCCCGGGCGGCCGCCGGCATGGTGCTGCGCGGCTACGCCGGCCGGCGCGCCTACTGGGAGCGGATGCACGAGGAACTGGACATCATCGCCTACCACGGCTTCGCCACCTACTTCCTCACCGTCGCCCAGGTCGTGGACGACGTACGGAAGATGGGCATCCGGGTCGCGGCGCGCGGCTCCGGCGCGGGCTCTCTCGTCAACCATCTGCTCGGCATCGCCCACGCCGACCCCGTCGAGCACGGACTGCTCATGGAGCGCTTCCTGTCCAAGCGGCGGATGGTCCTGCCCGACATCGACATCGACGTGGAGTCCGCCCGCCGCCTGGAGGTCTACCGCGCGATCATCGACCGGTTCGGCGCCGAGCGGGTCGCCACGGTCTCCATGCCGGAGACGTACCGCGTCCGCCACGCCATCCGCGACGTGGGTGCCGCCCTGTCCCTGGACCCCGCCGAGATCGACCGCATCGCCAAGTCCTTCCCGCACATCCGCGCCCGCGACGCCCGCGCGGCCCTTCAGGAACTTCCCGAGCTGAAGGAGCTGGCGGGGGAGCAGGAGCGGTACGGCAGGCTGTGGGAGCTGGTCGAGGCCCTGGACGCGCTGCCGCGCGGGGTCGCCATGCACCCCTGCGGGGTGCTGCTGTCCGACGCCTCTCTGCTGTCGCGCACCCCGGTGGTGCCCACCAGCGGTGAGGGCTTTCCCATGTCCCAGTTCGACAAGGACGACGTGGAGGACCTCGGCCTGCTCAAGCTGGACGTGCTGGGCGTGCGGATGCAGTCGGCGATGGCGCACGCCGTCGCCGAGGTGGAGCGGGCCACGGGGGAGCGCATCGACCTGGACGCCCTGCCCGGCGACGACCCGGCGACGTACCGGCTGATCCGCTCCGCCGAGACGCTCGGCTGCTTCCAGATCGAGTCGCCCGGCCAGCGGGACCTGGTCGGGCGTCTGCAGCCGGCCGACTTCCACGACCTGGCCGTGGACATCTCCCTCTTCCGGCCCGGCCCGGTCGCCGCCGACATGGTGCGGCCGTTCATCGAGGCCCGGCACGGGCGGGCCCCGGTGCGTTATCCGCACCCGGACCTGCGCGGGCCGCTGGAGGAGACCTACGGCGTCGTCGTCTTCCACGAGCAGATCATCCACATCGTCGACATCATGACCGGCTGCGGACGCGACGAGGCGGACCGGGTGCGCCGCGGGCTGTCCGACCCGGAGTCGCAGGGGCGGATCAAGGTGTGGTTCGCGCAGAGCGCGGCGGCCCGCGGATACGACGCAGAAACGATCCAGCGCACCTGGGAGATCGTCGAGGCCTTCGGCTCGTACGGCTTCTGCAAGGCGCACGCGGTCGCCTTCGCCGTGCCCACGTACCAGTCGGCCTGGCTGAAGGCCCATCACCCGGCCGCCTTCTACGCCGGACTGCTCACCCACGACCCCGGGATGTATCCCAAGCGGCTGCTGCTGGCGGACGCGCGGCGGCGCGGGGTGCCGATCCTGCCGCTGGACGTGAACAAGTCGGGAGTCGCTCACCGTATCGAACTGGTGTCTGACTCCAAGGGGGTGACACGGGGTCGTTCGTCCGGTATATGGGGACTTCGCCTGGCCCTGTGCGACGTGCACGGCATCAGCGAGGCCGAGGCGCGGCGGATCGCGGACGGGCAGCCGTACGCCTCGCTGCTGGACTTCTGGGAGCGGGCCCGGCCCAGCCGCCCGGTCGCCGCCCGCCTCGCCCAGGTGGGCGCGCTCGACGCCTTCGGCGCCAACCGCCGCGACCTGCAACTGCACCTGGCCGAGCTGCACCGCGGCACCCGCGGCGCCGGCGGCGGACAGCTGCCCCTGTCCGGCGGCCGGAAGACCGCCGCGGCCGGCCTGCCCGACCTGTCCGACGCCGAGCGGCTCAGCGCCGAACTGGGCGTGCTGTCGATGGACGTCTCCCACAACCTGATGGACGACCACCGGGCCTTCCTCGACGAGCTGGGCGTGGTCTCCGCCCGCCGGCTGCGCGAGGTCCGGCACGGCGAGACGGTGCTGGTCGCCGGTGCCAAGGCGGCCACCCAGACCCCGCCGATCCGCTCCGGCCGGCGGGTCATCTTCACCACGCTGGACGACGGCACCGGCCTGGTCGACCTCGCCTTCTTCGACGACTCCCACGACGCCTGCGCGCACACCGTCTTCCACTCCTGGCTGCTGCTGGTGCGCGGCACCGTGCAGCGGCGCGGCCCGCACAGCCTGAGCGTGGTGGGAACCGCCGCCTGGAACCTCGCCGACCTGGCCGCACTGCGCGCCGAGGGCGGCCTGGAGGAGGTGGCGGCCCGGCTGGCGCGCTCGGCCGGCGGGGACACGCACGGCACACCGGCCGGCAAGGACGCGCGGGGCGCGCCGGACGGCGACGGCACGGGAGCGTCGCGGGCCCGGCTCGCCGGCTCGGACGGCCGGCCGGCACCCGCCGGCTCCGCCGCCCAGGACCCGCTGGAGACCGCCCGGGCAGGCCGCCGGATCCGCATGTCCACCGGCTACCAGATGCACCCCTGGGCGGACCTGCGGCCGGCCGGCGAAGGATCCCCGAGCGGAAGGACGTTGTGGCACCAGAGTCCAGGGAGTGCGGGATGACCGTTCTCTGCGTACGTTTCCAGCTGCCCTCGCCCGGCGAGACGGCCCTGCCGGAACTGCTCGGACTGCTGGAGGAGTTCACCCCGGTCGTCCAGGCACTGCCGCCGGACGGCGCCCTGGCCGATCTGCGCGGCGCCGAACGGTACTTCGGACGCGACGCCGTCGAACTCGCCTCGGTGATCCGGGTGCGCGCACTCGCCCGCTACGGCGTTGACTGCCTCATCGGCGCCGGACCCGGCCCGATGCTGGCCCGCATGGCCCGGCGAGCCGCCCGGCCCGGCGTGACCTGCGCGGTGTCCGAGGACGCCGTCACCGCGTTCCTCGCCGACCAGCCCGTCACCGCACTGCCCGGCGTCGGCGCGGCCACCGCCCGCACCCTGGGCGAGTACGGCCTGGACACCCTCGGCCGGGTCGCCGCCGCACCCCAGTCCACGCTCCAGCGCCTGGTCGGCGCGAAGGCGGGCCGCGAACTGCACGAGAAGGCCAACGGCATCGACCGCAGCCGGGTCGTCCCCGACTCCCTCTCGCGCTCCCTGGCCGCGGAACGCCCCTTCGACCGCGACGAGCTGGACCCCGACCGCCACCGCCGGGCCCTGCTGTCGGCCGCCGAGGAACTGGGCGCCCGGCTGCGCACCTCCGGCACGGTCTGCCGCGCCCTGACCCTCACCGTGCGCTACGCCGACAGGTCCGCCACGACCCGCACCCGCACCCTGCCCGAACCCACCGCCCACTCGGCAGCCCTGACCCGGACCGCCTACGGCATGTACGAGTCCCTGGGCCTGCAACGCGCCCGGGTCCGCGCCCTCGCCCTGCGCACCGAGGGCCTGGCCCCCGCCGAACAGGCCACCCACCAGCTCAGCTTCGACCCCGCCGACGACAAGGCCCGCCGCATCGAGGAGGTCGCGGACCGAGCGCGGGCGAGGTTCGGGCCGCGGGCGGTGATGCCGGGGGCTTTGGGGGGTCTGGTGAGTCTGGGGACTTGGGCGGGGTGGGCGGCTTGAGGGGGGTCCCGCGTGTGCGGGGATCCGGGTAGTGCATGCGCCCAACCCCGCGTGCGCGGGGAGCAGACCGTGGCGTGGCTGCTGAGGAACTGGGGTCCATCCCCGCACGCGCGGGGAGCCGGAACTGGACGACTCCGACCAGAACCTGGAGGCGGGTCCATCCCCGCACGCGCGGGGAGCCGAGTGCGCGATCTGCGGGTTTACGGCGCAGGAGCCGTGGTTTACATGAGTTTCACCGATTCCGGCAAGGTGTCTCCCGCCCGTTGAGGCCCTGTCATGGGCGCCTGGCCGAGGCCTGACCTAGAGCCGTCTTCTCGTCGGCGTCCGCAGTTCACCCACCCCCGACGGCCGCACGGCGCCGCCCGCCTGAACAACCGTGCTGCCACCTCCGCCTGACACCCCGTCCGCAGGCGCGCTGCCCCGATTCCTTCCACCGTCGGATTTTTTACCGACACGTAACTTCACACCCGGACTACTGGTCCGTAACTTGACGAATGAACAGCATCCTCGTGATCCGGATCACAGGGGCGTAGTGCCACCGCACCTCCCTCGTGTCGCAAGGAGATCGCATGATGCTGCCTGTCGCGCGAGCGCTGAGACATCTGGCCGCGCTGCTCCTGGCCGTCGCCGTCGCCACCGTCCCGGCTGCCGCCGCCCACGCCTCCGACGCCTCCGCCGCAAGCGCCCCCAGCTCCGGCTGGAACGACTACGACTGCAAGCCGTCCGCAGCCCACCCCCGCCCCGTCGTCCTGGTCCACGGCACCTTCGGCAACTCCGTCGACAACTGGCTCTCCCTCGCCCCGTACCTGCAGGACCGTGGGTACTGCGTCTACTCCTTCGACTACGGCCGGCTGCCGGGCGTGCCCGTCTTCTGCGGTCTCGGGCCCATCGAGAAGTCGGCGCAGGAGCTGTCCGCCTTCGTCGACAAGGTGCTCGCGGCCACCGGTGCCGCCGAGGTCGACATCGTGGGCCACTCGCAGGGCGGCATGATGCCCCGCTACTACCTGAAGTTCCTCGGTGGCGCGGCCAAGGTCAACGCCCTCGTGGGCATCGCCCCCAGCAACCACGGCACCACCCTGCTCGGTCTCACCGAGCTGCTGAAGTACTTCCCCGGTGCGAGCGACCTGCTCGACACCGCCACCCCCGCCATCGCCGACCAGATCGCCGGCTCCGACTTCCTCACCAAGCTCAACGCCGGCGGCGACACCGTGCCCGGCGTGCACTACACCGTCATCGCCACCCGGTACGACGAGGTCGTCACTCCCTGGCGCAGCCAGTTCCTGAGCGGCCCCGACGTGCACAACGTGCTGCTGCAGGACCTGTGCCCGGCCGACGTGTCCGAGCACCTGGCGATCGCTCTGAGCGACCGCATCGCCCACCACGAGGTGGCCAACGCTCTCGATCCGGCCCACGCCACCCCGACCACCTGCGCGTCCGCCGTCAGCTGACCGGTCGGTTCACCGGGGGCCTGTCCGGCCCGAGCGCCGGACGGGCCCCGTCGCCGTCCGAGCCGTCCAGGAGCCGGGACCGCGGCGCCGCGCGCGTTGTGGGTCGGGAGTTCGCGCGCGTTGCGTGTCCCGAGTCGTGGGTCAGGCGTCCGGCCACCAGGTGCGGGCGATGTCCTTGCGCACCTCCGGCCGTGCGCCGGGGCGTTCGTCGGCCTCCTCCCGGATCCGGCGGGCGTCCGACTTCCTCGGAAGCTTCTGCACGGTGATACGGCGCATCACTGCCTCCTTCGTCTCCCCGGGTTCCGTGTTCTCCCGGAGGTAGACCTTTCGGGCGAGAGTTCCTGATCGATGCCGTTCTGTCTGTGGTGGCCGTCACGAACCGGTTGTCAGTGGCGGGTGTCACTCTGAGTGCCATGCGTGCACAGACGACGACCGGTGACCAGGGGGCGGCCCAGGGGCCCGTGGACTGGGACGCCCAGGCGGCGGACTTCGACGACGAACCCGATCACGGACTGCGCGATCCGCAGGTGCGGGCCGCCTGGGCCGAGCGGCTGCGCGGCTGGCTGCCGGCCGCTCCCGCCGACGTCCTCGACCTGGGCTGCGGCACCGGCAGCCTGTCGCTCCTGGCCGCCGAGCAGGGGCACCGGGTCACCGGCGTGGACCTGTCCGCGAACATGCTGGAGCGCGCCCGCGCCAAGCCGGCCGGGTACGACGCGGAGTTCCTGGCCGGGGACGCCGCACAACCCCCGGTGGGCGGGCGGCGCTTCGACGTCGTCCTGGTGCGCCATGTGCTGTGGGCGCTGCCCGACCCCGCCGGTGCGCTGCGGCACTGGCGGTCGTTGCTGCGCCCGGCGGGGCGGCTGGTCCTCGTCGAGGGTGTCTGGGGCACGCTCACCCCGGTCGGCATACCCACGGATCGCCTCCTCACTCTTCTCGCCCCTCTCGTGGATCACACCCAGGTCGAACAGCTGTCCGGGGATGCGCGACTGTGGGGGAAGGAGGTGGACGACGAGCGGTACGCGGTGGTGGCGACGGTGTGAGCCGGCCGCGGGAGGGCGGACGGACGAACAGATGCGACACCGCCCTGTCCGGCGCGCCCTGCGGGGCGGTGTCAGCCCAGGTCGCGGAGGTAGCGGACCTCCGTGGCGCACACCTCGTACCCGAGCCACTTGTTGATCGCCAGCATCGGCCCGTTGCCGGTGTCGTTGCCGGTCAGGGCCTCGGTGCACCCGGCGGCCCGGGCCCGGTGCAGGGAGTCGGTCTTGGCGAGCTTGGCCAAACCCCGGCCGCGGAACGGGCGGGCGGTGCCCGTCATCGAGGTGCCGTACCGGGTGCCGCCGTCCGTGCGGGCCATGGTGAACGCCACGGGACGGCCGTCGACCAGGACCACCGACGTCAGCTCGGGGCTGAACAGCGGATGCCGCCAGGTCTCCGCCAGCCAGGCCTCGTAGTCGGTGAGCTCGTAGGACACATCGCTCGGTTCGTCGGCGGTCGTCTGCGCGTCCAGCTCGAAGAGGGGACGCGGATCGCCGGCGAAGTCGCTGCCCCGGCGCAGCTCCACACCCGGCGGCGGGTCCGTCAGCGGCGGAAGCGTCCCGCGTACCAGGTCCAGGCGGAGGAAGTGGGCGGAGCGGCCGCTGTGGTAGCCGCGCCGTTCGGCGAAGGCACGGTTGCCCGGCTCGTCCAGCACCCAGGAGCAGATCCGCACCGCGCCGAGCGTGGCCAGGTACTCCTCGGCGGCCCGCACCAGCAGGCTGCCGGCGCCACGACCCGTGTGCCGGGGGTCGACGTACACGTTGACGCTGCCCACCCCGGGATCGCTGCTGTCGTGCACCATGTGCACCTGCGCCGTCCCGATCACCTCCCCGTCCGCGACCGCCACCAGTGGGCGGTAGTGCGCCTCGGGCGGCATATGGGCCAGGTCGTGGGCCAGCGCGTCGGCGGTGTACAGCATCCAGGGCAGCGCCCGGTCCCGTACGCGGGCGAAGCCCTCCAGATCGGCGCGCTGGTCGGCGCGCACCTCGCGAACGATGACGGTCATGGCGGCGCAGGCTACGCAGGACACCCGCGCACCGCCTCCGAATTTCCGGGCCGCGCCCCGTCGCGCCCGTCGTGCCGGCCGCAGCGATCACGACGGTCACGGCGCCGGGCCTCCCGACCGCCTCCCGACCGCCTCCCGACCGCCGCCCGGGCGGCGACCGCACCCCCGCCGCCCCGCACCGCCAAGACCCCGGGTGTGCGCGACAATCGCACCGTGACCTTGCAGATCCGGATCAAGGACGGTGTAACGCCCCCCTACGAGCAGGTGCGGGCGCAGATCTCCGAGCAGGCGCGCTCGGGAGCACTGCCGGTGGGGTACCGGCTGCCCACGGTGCGTGCGCTCGCCGAGTCGCTGGGGCTGGCGGCCAACACGGTCGCCAAGGCCTACCGGGCGCTGGAGAGCGACGGCGTGATCGAGACGCGCGGCCGCAACGGCACCTTCGTGGCCGCGGCCGGCTCGGCCGCCGAGCGTCAGGCGGCCGAGGCCGCGCAGGCCTACGCCGAGCGGGTGCGCCGGCTCGGGCTGGAGGAGGAGGCGGCGCTCGCCGCGGTCCGCGACGCGCTGCGCGCGGCCTACGCGCGGTAGCCGGCCACACGGCCTGTGCGCGGCAGGCGGCCATACGGCCTGTGCGCGGTAGGCGGCCATACGGCCTGTGCGCGGCAGGCGGCACCGGGCGCGACACCGCGCACGCCGGTGTCGGCACACGCCCGCCCACGCCGGTGTCAGCCGGGCGCCGGTACCGTCTCCGGCGTGCGGGTCACCGTCAGGCCCGCGCGCCGTGCCGCCCGGGCGAACACCACCGCGTCCCGCACCGCCGCGCCCCCGGGGTCGTTGTTGAAGTACACGTACACGTCCGGCACGTCCGGCCAGGCGGTCGCGACACGGTCCACCCAGGACTCCAGGGACCGCTGCCCGTAGCGCGGCCACGGCGTGGCGCGGCCCTCGTGGAAGCGGACGTAGCCCCAGCCGGCGGTGGGCCACAGCGGGGTGACCGGGCGGGCCTGGACGTCGGCCCAGCACAGCGCGGCACCCCGCCCTTCGAGGACGCCGCGGATGCGCGGGGTCCACCACGACTCGTGGCGCGGTTCCACCGCGACGCGGGTGCCCGGCGGGAAGCACGCCAGGCAGGCGTCCAGCAGGCCGGCATCGGCGCGGAGCGTCGGCGGCAGCTGCAGCAGCACGGGACCGAGCCGGTCGCCCAGGCCCGCCGCCCGCGTCATCAGCCGCTCCACCGGCTCCTCGGGGTCCTTCAGCCGTTTGACGTGGGTGAGGAAGCGGCTCGCCTTGACCGCGACGACGAAGCCCGGCGGCACCCGGTCGCGCCACGCCTCGAAGGTCTCCCGCGCCGGCAGCCGGTAGAACGCGTTGTTGCACTCCACCGTGGCGAACGCGGCGGCGTACTCCTCCAGCCACAGCCGAGTGGGACAGCCCTCCGGGTACAGCACCCCGCGCCAGTCCTTGTACTGCCAGCCGGACGTTCCGACGAACAGGGTCATACCTCCATCAAAACACCGGATCCCTCATCGAGGCACCGTACGGCCGGACGGAGCGCGCCCGCGCAGCAGGTCACCGGTGCCTCACCCGCGCCCTCCCCGTCCTCACAGATACAACCCCGCCCCCGCCCCCTCCCGCTGCTCCGGCAGTGCCGTCGGCGAGGTGCCGCGGCGCAGGGCGTACAGCTCGGCCAGGGTGGCGCCGTCGCGGGAGACGCCCTCCTCGGTGCCCAGCCAGGCCACCGCCTCCTGCCGGGTCAGCTTGCCCACCTCGATCCGGGCCAGGCAGCGGCCGGGGCGGACCACGGCCGGGTGCAGGCGCTCCAGGTCCTCGTTGGTGGTCACGCCGACCAGCACGTTGCGGCCCTGGCCGAGCAGGCCGTCGGTGAGGTTGAGCAGGCGCGACAGGGCCTGGCCCGCGGTGTGCCGGGCCTCGCCGCGGATCAGCTCGTCGCAGTCCTCCAGGAGCAGCAGCCGCCAGCGGCCCTTGCCGGCCGGGTCCTCCTCGCCGATGGCGATGTCCATCAGATAGCCCACATCGGCAAAGAGCCGCTCGGGATCGAGGACGCAGTCCACCTGGCACCAGTCGCGCCAGCTGCGGGCCAGGGTGCGCAGCGCCGAGGTCTTGCCGGTGCCGGGCGGGCCGTGCAGCAGGAGCAGCCGCCCGGCGATGGTGTCGGGCGTGGTCTTCATCAGGCGGTCCAGGGCGACGGCGACCGGTGCCGTGTAGTTCGCCCGGACCTCGTCCCAGGTGCCCGCCGAGATCTGCCGGGTGGTGCGGTACGGGCCGCGCCGGGGAGAGAGGTACCAGAAGCCCATGGTGACGTTCTCCGGCTGCGGCTCCGGCTCGTCGGCCGCGCCGTCCGTGGCCTGCCGGAGGATCTCCTCGGCCAGCTCGGCGCCGGTGGCGGTGACCGTGACGTCGGCGCCCCGGTTCCAGCGGGAGACCAGCAATGTCCAGCCGACGCCCTCGGCGAGGGTCGCGCTGCGGTCGTCGTCGCGGGCCACCCGCAGCACCCGGGCGCCCTCGGGCAGCAGCGTGGCACCGGGGCGCACCCGGTCGATGCTCACCGTGTGCGCGCAGGGCTGCTCGCCCGTCGCGAAACGGCCGAGGAACAGCGCGTCGACGACGTCGGAGGGAGAGTCGGAGTCGTCGACGGTGAGCCGGATCGGCAGGGCGTCGTGCGGGTTCGCGGACATGCCGTCATGATCCGTCACCGGGGGGCCGGACGCACCCGGTTTCCACCGCGCACGACCCGTGTCGCGCGGGTGCGCCCCGATCCTGGCCGAACCCTGCCCGAAGCGCTCATTCCGCCCGTACTGTGGTGGGTGATGGGACGTCATGGGTGGGACACGGGGGCGGGGCGGTGGCGGCTCACCGCGCTGCTCGGGGTGGGCGCGGCCGTGGTGGCCCTGGTGGTGGCGCTGGTCGCCACGCTGCCGGGCGATCCGAGCACCGAGGGCACGACACGCGACGGGGCCAGGGTGCACGGCACACCCGGACCGCCGCGCCACGCGGACGAGCCGTCCGTCGGATGGGGGTTCACGCACACCCAGTTCAGTGCCGACGAGGGCAGCGGCGCCGCCACGGACCGGGTCGCCGCGATGCTGGCGAAGAACGCCGGACTGCCGCAGAACCAGGCCATCATGGGCTGGGGCGCCGACAACCCCGAGCCGGTGAAGGGACGCTACGACTTCGCCGCGCTGGACCGCCGGGTGGACTTCATGCGCGCCTCCGGCGCCACCCCGGTGATCACCCTGTGCTGCGCACCGGACTGGATGAAGGGCGGCCGCCCCGGCGCGGACACCACCGACTGGAGCCAGCAGGCCCTGGAGACCGCCCCGACACCGGACCACTACAGGGACTACGCCGCGCTCGCCGCGACCGTGGCCCGCCGCTACCCGGACGTACGCCACTTCATCGTCTGGAACGAGTTCAAGGGCTTCTGGAACGACACCGCCGACCGCTGGGACTACGAGGGGTACACCGAGCTGTACAACCTGGTCTACCGGGCGCTCAAACAGGTGAACCCGAAGATCATGGTGGGCGGGCCGTACCTCGTCATGGACAGCGTCGACCCGCGGCAGACGCAGTACGCCTCCACCGCGGTGCGCGGCCCGTGGGGCGCCATGGACCAGCGGGTCCTGGACGCCTTCACCTACTGGAACACGCACAAGGCGGGCGCCGACTTCGTGGTCGTCGACGGCTCCAGCTACACCAAGGACGACGAGCTGCTGCCCGACGAGTTCGCCGCCACGGACAAGCTGACGGCCGTCGGGCGGTGGGTGCGGCAGCAGACGCGCGGCCTGCCGCTGTGGTGGGCCGAGTACTACGTCGAACCCGCCGACGGCAACGACGACCGCAAGGAATGGTCCGAGCCGCACCGGGTCGCCGTCCAGGCCGCCGGAATGATCGCCATGGCCAAGGGCGGCGCCACCACCGGCTTCTACTGGAACCCGGAGGAGGAGAAGGGCACCGACTGCCCCGGCTGCCTGTGGACCCCCACCGACAGCGCCGACGGCGGCCGGCCCCTGCCCCTGTACGACCTGCTCACCCGGTTCAGCCGCGCCTTCCCGCCCGGCACCACGTACCGCAGTGTCTCCGTCGCCCCGGACGACGTGCCCAACGTCCGCGTCCTGGCCGACGACGACACCGTCCTGGTGGTCAACACCCTCGACCGGGCGATCAGCGCCCAGGTCGACGGCCGGCGCTTCGCGATGCAGGCCTACGAGGTGAGGTGGCTCGAGCGGTGAACCGCCCGGCCACCTCACCGGCCGCCGCACCCGCTGCTGACGCGCCCGCCGCACAGAGGCGGACGCGTCACGCCCCTCAGGTCCGGCCCATGGTCCAGAACCGCTGCACCACCGAGGCGATCAGCAGGGCCAGCAGCGGCAGCGAGAACCAGAAACTGCCCTGCAGCCACCGCAGCTGACGCACCCCCGGCCGCACCGCGACGCGGACGACCTCACGGGCGGCCAGCAGCACGACCAGCACCAGCGCCGCCACCCCGCCGGCCACCGACCACGGCGTCCACGTCACCTTCGGGCCGGCCGGACCGGGAGCCGGCTGGGGCACCTCACCGGACGGCGGGGTGCGCAGCGCGTACATCGTCACGTCGTCGTTGGCGAGGACCTTCTTCAGCTCCGGCCGCTGGTCCAGGTTCCGCACCAGACGCGACTCCCAGGTGGGCGAGTAGCCCGCGTCCAGCCGCAGATACGTCACCTGACTCTTGTTGATCATCAGATACGAGTTCGGGCCGGCGTCCTTGAGCGCCTTGACCAGGCCGCCCACCAGCACCGGGTCGGCCGGTGCCAGGGTCGGCCGGTAGTCGACGCGCTCCATGTCCCGCGCGCCCCACGGCATGGCCGGCGTGACGTTGTCCACCGTGTCGCTGCTCAGCCACAGCACCCGGACCGTCGGCTTGTCGTGGGCGTAGACGTACTCCATCGCCGCGACCTCGCCGGGCCGGATCCGCTCGAACGGCTCGTTGCCCCACCGGGCCACCAGGAAGCCGCCCATGAGCAGCAGCCCGGTCAGCAGCGCGGCGAGCGGGGCCAGGCTCACCCGGTCCTTCTGCCGTTCCTCGGCGGTGACCCCGGCACGCGGGAACAGCGCCAGCGCGGCCAGCAGCGCCGCCCCGGGCAGGGCGAACATGAACACCCGCAGCGCCATCTCGCCGCCGTAGGACTGCAGACCGAAACCGAGGAACGGCACGCAGACGAGCACCAGCAGCGAACGCTCCCGGTACTTGTGCTCGCGCCGCCTCCACCAGCCCCAGCAGGCCAGCAGCAGCACCGTCCCGGCCAGCAGCACCCGTGCGTACAGCACCAGCTGGTGCGTGGGGTCGCCGCCCTCGATACGGCCCGAGACCGACGTCGAGACGTTGCTGCCGATGCCGCCGACCCCGCCGAACAGCTCGTCGAAGTGCCCCGACCAGTACGGCTCGGCCATGAAACCGAGCCAGAACAGCACCATCACCCCGCACAGCAGCGGCAGCCCGCGCAGCTCCGACCGGCCGGTCAGCACCAGCACCGCCGCCACGCCCAGCATCACGAACGGGGTGAGCTGGTGGGCGGGGACGGTGGCCGTGAACAGCCCGATCAGCACGACCAGCAGCACCGCACGCTGCCGCCGCCCGGCCGGCTCGACCTCCGCCTCCCCGGGACGCACCGACGCCCACAGCATCCGCGGCGGCCGGAACCAGACCAGCAGGATCGCCACGAACACCAGATAGAGCAGGAACGTGAAGCCCTGCGGCGAGAAGTAGTCCTGGCCCACCCAGCCGCCGAGCACGAAGATCCACACGCCGGTCCAGCGGGCCCGCCAGCTCGCCCGCAGCGACCGGGCCAGCAGGAACATCGGCGCCAGATACAGCAGCTGAATGGTCATCGGCCACCAGCGGATGACCTCGGTGAGGTCGCTCAGCCCGCAGGCCCGCGCGGCGAACGCGGCCACCGCGAAGAACCCGGGCCAGCTCCAGCGGGCGTCCAGGTCCGGGACGGCGGTGCCGGTGCGGTCGACGTAGTCGAGGAATCCCAGGTGCTGCCAGGCGGTCGCGAACCGCGGCTCGGTCTCGATCACCGCCGGCAGCGCGTGCAGCGACACCACCGTGGCCAGCAGCGTCACCAGCAGCAGCGTCCGGTGCTCGCGGCGGAGCCACAGCAGCGCGGCGAACACCGTGACCAGCAGCGCCGCGCCGGCCAGCGTCGGCAGCGGCAGCACCGAGATCAGGCCGAGCCCGCCCATCCGGTCCAGGTCGCCGTCGCCGAGCCGGACGGCGGGGACCCAGTACAGCAGCAGCGCCGCGATCAGCAGACAGCCGAGGACGACTCCGGCGCGGGTGGGCAGCAGCCGCTGCCGCCAGGAGCTCGGGGGAGTCCCGGCGGCCCCGGCGTCGGCCGCGGGCCGTGCTGCGGCGTCCGGCCCGGGCTGCGGGCGGTGGGGGCCCGGCTCGCCGTGCACCGCCGCCTCGGCGACGGCCGCCCGTTCCTCCCGGACGGCCGGCGGGTCGGGCAGCACCGCGCGTTCGGCGGTGGTGAAGGGCGCGTCCGGCACGTCCGGCTGCCCGGGACCCGGCACGGTGACGCCCGTGGGCGGGGTGCCCGGCCCGGGCCGGACGTCGGGCCGGCGCTCCACGTGGTCGAAGTCGATGTGGACGCCCAGCGCCGGAGTGGCGGAGCGGACCAGCTCGGTCCGCTGCTCCTCTACGGCGCCGCCGGCCGCGTCCGTGCCCGCGCCGGCCTCCTTCGCCGGTGCCTCGGCCGCAGCGGCCGCGGGCGCGGCCCGCAGGATCCGGTACAGCCTGGGCGTGGCGATCGCGACGATCACCGCGAGGCTGGAGATCTCCGCGACACCGGCGCCGGTCAGGCCCATCCGGGGCAGCAGCAGCAGCGTCAGCCCCAGCACCAGCACGCACAGCAGGCCCTGCAGCCAGGCCAGCCCGGCGGTACGGCTGCGCGCCCGCAGCACCGCGAAGTACGTCTCCATCACCACCCGCAGCAGTGCCCCGACCGCGAACCAGCGCAGCAGCGGGGTGGCGGCCTGCGCATAGCCCTCGCCGAAGACGTGCAGGATCTGCGGCGCCAGCAGGAACAGCACACCGCAGACCGGCACCATGATCCGGGCCATGCGCAGCAGCGCCGCCCGGGTGTTGGCGGCCAGCCGCGCCGGGTCGTGCGAGCCCTCCACGGTGAGCGAGGCGCCCATGTTGACGGCGAGCAGATTGACGGTGCCGCCGATGGTGGTGGTGATGTAGAAGTAGGCGTTGTCCGCGGAGCTGACCTGCGAGGCGATGATCACCGGGACCAGGTAGGTCACCGCGAGGGAGAACAGCGAGCCGGTGTAGTCACCGGCCAGGAACCGGCCCATCTCCCTCAGCGTCGGCGCGGTCGCGTGCCCCTCGGTGGCCTTGACGTGGCGGGGCACCAGACGCCGGAAGACCAGCCAGCCCAGCGGCACCACCGAGGTGGCGATCGCGGCCACCCAGGAGACGAACACACCGGCCGTCGGGATCGCCGCGGCCAGCAGCACCAGCAGCGCCAGCTTCACCGCCGAGAACACGGTGTTGCCCACCGGCACCCAGGTCGCGCTGCGCAGCCCGGTGAGCACCCCGTCCTGCAGGGTCAGCAGGTTCCAGGCCATCACCGCCACCATGAACCCGAGCCCATGGGTCAGGCCGTGCAGGAAGCGGTAGGACGGACCCCAGGTGTCCAGGGTGAGCAGGAACACCGCCGCCGCCAGCGCCACGACGAGGCAACTGCCCGCGTACGTCCGGGCGATCAGCCGGCCGGTCGCCCGCCCGGAGACCGGGATGAAACGGGCCAGGGCGCCGGTGAGCGTGACCGCGGTCAGCCCGGCCAGGAACTTCATGGCCGCGATGGCGGCCGAGCCCTGGCCGACGGCGTCGTCGGTGTAGTAGCGGGCGGCGACCAGCCAGAAGCCGAGGCCCAGCACCGCGGAGATCCCGGTGTTGAGCATCAGCGCGTACGCGTTGCGGAACAGCTGGTTGCCGCCGGGCGAGCGGCCCCGTCCGAGCAGGCGCAGCCGGCGCCGCGGCTGCTCGGGCGGCTGGGATGCGGTGGCCGATGCCTCTGTGGTGGTCGTCGTGTCAGACACGGGTACGGATGGCCTTCCGGCGGACCTGTCGGGCTCTGCGGACCAGGGCGTAGCCCTTGGTGAGGGCCCGGTCCACGGCGAAGGTCCGGGCTGTCGCCCGGCCCTGCACCAGCCGGGCGAACTCCTCGGTGGTGGTGGAACGGCGCACGGTGAGCCGCTGGAGGGCGTACGGCCCCTGCGCGCGGCGCGCCAGGCCGTTGCCGACGGCGAGCGCCTGGCGGTAGCCGGCCGCCCTCACCCGCCGGCGCACCCTGCGGTCGGAGTAGCCGTACGGATAGGCGAACGAGACCGGCGCGGTGCCCAGTTCGGCGGTGACGATCTCCTTGCAGCGGATCAGCTCCGACCACAAGGCGTCGTCGTCGAGCTGGTCGAGCTGCGGGTGGGTATGGCTGTGCCCGCCGATCTCCACCCCGCCGGCCGCCAGGTCACGCACCTGGTCCCAGTCCAGCATCGTGTCCAGGCCGCCGCCGGTGTCGTAGGCCCCGCGCAGCCAGCCCGTCGAGACGAACAGGGTGGCGGTGAAGTTGTGCTTGGCCAGCGACGGCAGGGCGTGGCGGTGCACGCCCTCGTACCCGTCGTCGAAGGTGATCAGCACCGGGTTCTCGGGCAGCGGTGAGCGGCCGCCGGACCGCCAGTGCGCGGCCAGTTCCGCGGTGGTGACCGGATGGCGGCCCAGGTCCTCCAGCACCGCCATCTGTTCGGCGAACGCCTCCGGCGACACCGACAGAGCGCGCGTGGCCTCGTTCGGCTCCCGGGCCACCGCGTGGTACATGAGCACCGGCACGGGTGCGTTCATCTTGTCTCTTCCCCCTCGCCGTCCTCGATGCGGACCACCTGGAAGCGGGTGCCGCCCCGGCGGGCGCGCAGGCTGCCGACGGCGTAGCCGCCTGCCGTCGTCAGCAGCCCGGCGACGATCGCGCCGGCCCGCCCCGCACCGCCCGGCCGGGCCAGCAGCGCGTCCCACAGCCCGCGGACCACGCCCGCGGGCAGCACCCGTGTGGTGTAGCGGCGTTCGGACTCGAGCCCCTGGGCCGCGCCGACGCTGCGCGCCACCAGCGCCTTGGACAGGCCCTCGGCGTAGGTGCGGGTGCGGAAGTAACGGAACCGTTCGCGGTCGCCGGGCACCCGGTGGTGGATGACCGCCCGGTCGTCGATCAGCAGGACCGCGTCCGGCCGGGCCCGGGTGAGCCGGATGCACAGCTCCGTCTCCTCGCAGCCCAGCGGGCGCTTGTCCCCGTCCCGGCCGATGCCGGTGGCGAAACCGCCCGCCACGTGGAAGGCGCTGCGCCGGAAGGAGGCGTTGCCGCCGAGGACGTTGCGCACCCGGACCGTGCCGGGCGGCAGCCCCCGGTAGGTGCAGCCGACCACCCAGTCGAACTCCTCCGGGAACCAGGCGGGCCGCCGGCGCGACGCCCACACCGGCACGGTCCGGCCGCCCACCGCCATCACCCGCGGGTCGGCGTAGTGCCCGGCGAAGTGGCGCAGCCAGTCCCGTTCGGCCACGGCGTCGTCGTCGAGGAAGGCGACGATCTCGCCGCGGCTGGCCGCGATGCCGGTGTTGCGGCCGGCGGACAGTCCGCGCGGGCCCGCGTTGGGCAGCACCCGCACGTCGTCCGCCTCCTTGTACTGGCTGCGCAGCCGCTCCAGAAGCGCCGTGTTGTGGTCGACGACCAGCAGCGTCTCCAGGGCCGGCCGGGACTGCGCCCGCACCGAGGAGACCGCCGCGAGGATGTCCTCCCAGCGGTCCTCGGTGTAGACGCAGATCACGACGGAGATGCCGGGAGCGCTCAAGACGTCTCCCCCAGGTCCGCCGGGTACGCGGCCAGCAGCGGGGAGTGCCGCTCCTGGCGGCGCAGTTCACGCCGGTTGGAGCGCTCCTTGAGGATCACCTTCAGCACCCGCAGCCCGTCCCGCACGGCCCGAAGATTGCTGGCGCCGTGGATGCGCAGGTACTCGTAGCTGGGGATCTCCTGCACCTTCAGCCCGGCCTTGACCACTCTGATGTTCATCAGCGTCTCGACCTCGAAGCCGGTGCAGTCCAGGTCGATCTTGTCCAGGCAGTGCCGCCAGAAGGCGTTGTACCCGTAGCACAGGTCGGTGTAGCGGGCGCCGAACTTGCGGTTGACCACCGCGCACAGGATCCGGTTGCCGAGCTTGCGGACGAAGGTCATGTCGTCGGTGCCGCCGCCGTTGGCGAAGCGGGAGCCCTTGGCGAAGTCGGCGCCGGAGACCAGCGCCGAGACGTAGGAGACGATCTCGCCGCCGTCGGCCGAGCCGTCCGCGTCCACCATGACGATGATGTCGCCGGTGCACGCCTGGAATCCGGTGATCAGGGCGTCGCCCTTGCCCTTGCCCTGCTGCCGCACGACCTTCACGCCGGGCCACAGCTCGCGGGCCACCTCGACGGTGTTGTCGGTGGAATTGCCGTCGACCAGGACCACTTCGTGTATCCACTCGGGAAGGGTCTTGAAGACGTACGGCAGATTCTCCGCCTCGTTCATGGCCGGAATCACCACACTCACCGGCGGTGCGATGGCCAGGTGGGACGTGATCGGCCGGTACTGGGCTGCCGGTGATGGATCCTGACCGGAGGACGGCGGGTGGAGAACGGAACTCATGACTCGGTGTCCCTCTCGTCCGGCGGACCGCCCGTCGCCGGGCGGCCCGGCTGTGTGTCCGGGTCGAAAGGGGGGTTCTCGCCCCGAGGCACGGCGCAGCGCTCACGCGTGCCCGCGGGGTGAGCTGGCAAAGCTGGCCGGGCTGCCGGAACGGACGGCAGCCGGTCGCGCGGCACGGCCCGGCGGTCGTCCGACCACCGGGCACGGCACCCCCCTACCGCGCCCCGCGCCGGCGCGCCCCGGTCCCGAATGCCCTCCCCTGGGACCACGTGCGGGACGTACCGATGCGGGTGAGATGTACGACGGTATTGACGATTGAACCAGTATGGCAAGACCTGGAGTGGCGCCTCGGGCTTTTGTTGGAATTTCCGTCAGGCGCCGTACTCCCTCTCGTTCAAGAGCGCGAACGGATTTTCCCCATCCGCTTCAGGATTCGATCGGCGGGTTCGAAAAGTTCCGGCCGCGACACCACCAGATTCCGCAATGCCCGCACCGGGGCGCGGCGTGCACGGTGGCCGATCGCCACCGGGTGACGCCTGGTCGCCCAGCCCTCGTACACCTGTAACTCCCGTGTTCTGAGGGAATCCTTGTATTCCTTCCGTCCCCTGCCGAGATCGAGATAGGCGATCCCGTCCGCGGCGGCCGCCTCGGCCATGCGCAGATGCAGCACCAGTCCCGGTGAATACTTCGCGTACCGCGGGTCGTAGGCGGGGAACCAGCACGCGAGCACCCGTTCGGTGCGCAGACCGAAATGCGCCGCGACCGGCCGGCCGTCGGCATAGAGCACCGACAGGATCCCGGCGAACGGCTCGGAGCGGGTGTGGAAGAGCCGGGTGACAAGCCGGGTGATCCACTCGTGGGCGAAGCGGTCGCTGCGCCCGGTGCGCCGGTACTGCGCGGACTTCCAGGTCATCAGCGTCCGCAGCACGGCCGGGTCGCGTTCGTCGTGGACGTACCTCACCGGCCCGGCGTCCCGTTCGAGCTTGCGCTCCTTGGCGAGCGTGGTCCGGGTGAACTTCGGCGACCGGGCCCGCAGCTCGCGCAGATAGACGTCCCACCCCTGGTCGACGTCCATGACCGGGGACGCAAAGGCGCCGGTGGCCGACTCCTGGAAGGGCGGCTGACCGGCCACCAGGTGGTCGAACTCCCACACCGCCAGCCCGCAGGCCCGCAGCAGCTTCTTGGCGTCCCAGGTGAAGCCGGGGCGGTGGACGAGGCCCTGGGCGTCGGAGACACCGAGCCCGACGGCCCGGCCGACCCCGGCGGCCGAGCGCTGGAACGGGAAGAACGCGGCCGGCTCACCGCCTTCACGGATCACCGCGATCCGCACCCCGCGCCGGCAGTGCCCCACGGCGAGCGCGAACTCGGGCGAGAGGAAAGGGTTCGCCAGCTCTTCCGAGCCGTGCAGATGGGCCTTGGACTGCATCGCGGTCCAGGCCGCCCGGTCGGCGGCGGTCAGCTCGCCCGGGTGGTACACGCTGATGTCCACGTCACACGCCCTGTCTTCTCGCCGCGCGGCCGCGCGGCCGCCGCAGGGGAACCAGCAGGAGAACGAGGCTGCTGACCACGGTGACGGCCACGATCCCGCCGGGGACCGACCACCGGTGCAGCGCCAGCATCGTCTGGGCCACCAGCATGTCGAGCACGACCGCGCCCGCCAGTGAGGCCAGCACGCGGCCGAAGGGATCGAGCCCGCGCAGCCAGGCCGCGACGGCGGCGGCCGGCGCCGCGAGCAGGAAGAGCAGGGTCAGCGGGCCGCGCAGCGGCGAGGAGGAGTCGGTGAGCGCGAGCAGCAGGCCGGTCCCGACGGCGGCCGTCGCCGCGCCCGCGAGCAGGGGCGGCAGGTTTCTCCCCGGTCCCGGCCGCGCGCGCTCGCCGTCCGGTGAATCTGTGGTGATGCGTGTGGAGTGGTGCATGGGCGACTTGCCCCCCGAAGCGCCGGATGCCGGGCTTCAATGTCGCTCAGTGGTGCACGGGCCGTCAAGATGCCAAAACGATCGGTAGTCACCGGCCGGAATCCTGCCGGGCGGTGACCACTGCTTCTCATCTGTCTCCCGCTGTCTCCCGGGTCACTTCTGACGGCGCATCACCACATCCGTGCGCCCCCATGTCCCTCCGATCGGCGGTCCGCTTCTCGACAAAGTTGGCATGAACACTTCCAGTCAACACGCGTAGCTGCTACCACGGTTGAGGCAGCGATCCTGCTAAAGGGAGGTTCCATGAGACGTTCCCGACTTGTCACCTATATCGGCTCTCTTCTTCTGGCCGCCGGTCTCACCCTGACCGGAGCGGCCTTCGCGCAGGCATCGGATCAGCAGGCCGCCGCCGGCGGATACGTCGCTCTCGGCGACTCGTACTCCTCCGGTGTCGGCGCCGGCAGCTACATCGACTCCAGCGGCGATTGCCAGCGGAGCACCAAGGCGTACCCGTACCTGTGGAACGCCGCCCACGCCCCCTCGTCGTTCGCCTTCACCGCGTGCTCCGGTGCGACGACCGACGACGTCCTCGCCGACCAGCTCGGCCCGCTCAACTCCTCCACCTCCCTGGTGTCGATCTCCGTGGGAGGCAATGACGCCGGCTTCGCCGACGTCATGACGACCTGTGTGCTGCAGTCGGACAGCAGCTGCCTGTCCCGCATCGACACGGCCAAGGCCTACGTCGACAACACCCTGCCCGGCAAACTCGACCGTCTGTACTCCACGATCCGCAGCAAGGCGCCGTCCGCCCATGTGGTCGTGCTCGGCTACCCCCGCTTCTACCTGCTCGGCCAGACCTGCCTCGGCCTGTCCGAGACCAAGCGCTCCGCGATCAACGGCGCCGCCGACCACCTCGACGCCGCCATCGCCAAGATCGCCGCGAACCACGGCTTCACCTTCGGCGACGTCCGCACCACCTTCAGCGGCCACGAGATCTGCTCCGGCAGCTCCTGGCTGCACAGCGTGGACTGGCTGAACCTCGGCCAGTCCTACCACCCGACGGCGGCCGGCCAGTCCGGCGGCTACCTGCCGGTGCTCGACGCCGCGGCCTGACGGACTCGCGGTACCGTCCGCACCGCCTGGCGCATCGGGCCGGCACGCCCGCCGGTGCGCCAGGCGGCCGGCTCACCGGCACCGGCGACGCGCCCTTGGACCTGCCCCGGTCCGGGGCGCTCGTCCGGTCACACGCCGTGATCCGCGGCCCGCCGGCGCACGGCACCGCCCCCGGCCACCAGCGGCTCGTCAACTCCCCGCTCTCGCAAGCCGATTCGGAGCGTAGCCGTCAACCCCCTTGCGTCACAGGTGAATCCTGGGGGCGCAATACCCGCGTGCCCTTGTGGGGCGATAGGGTTAGCCTCGCCCGGGCCGGGTGGACTCGTACGGGTGGGGAGTGACATGGAACAGATAACAGTGCGCAGCAGGGCCAGGGTCCCTGCGATCACCTGCGGCAGCAGCGCCACCAGCAGGCGCCTGGACCGCCACCTGGCGGTGCTGGCGGGTCCCGCGGTACCGCGGTGCGAGACGGTCGAGGCGGCCTCGCTGCTGCGTGAGCTGACCGCGCGTGACGCCCGTGATGTCTCGGGCCGGCACGCCCGCGTCCGGCACGTGTCCCTGTTCGCGCCGCTGCGCCGGCTGCGCCGCTCGCTGTTCGGCGGTCACTGAACGCCGACGCCGCCCGGCCGAGGCCGCTTACCAGCGCCCACCGCACCCCGCGCCCGGACCACCTCCCCGGCGCGGCATCGCGCACCCGCCGCCCGTCATCCCCACGGCGCGCGGCGACGGCGCCCCGCCGGACGGCGGGCGCGGGTCCGTCGCCCGCGCCCGGCCGCGCCACCGCCCGGTGCCCCGGCCGGCGCCCCGGCGCCTCGGTGTCCCCGCCCTCGTGACGCGATCTGGACCGACGCGATCTACACCAAAGCGAACTGGCCCTCCGGGCCCTCCTCGGGGTGGTCCAGGACCGTGGCCGGCCGGCGCGCCCGCTCCGGCACCGGCAGCACACCCGCCGCCCGCAGCTCCGTGGCGGTGATCTCGTCCGTCACCTGCCAGGACGCGGACACCGGGGGAGTCCGGGACAGCAGCGCCAGGACCGTGATCAGCTCCAGCAGCTGCGAGGTCCACTCCTGCGGCCACACGGCCGGGCGGATCGCCCCGAGCGTGCCCGGCTCGCCCTCCGCGACGCGAGCCTCGAACCACCGCTCGAGCACCCGGACCCCGCCGGCCTCGAAGTCCCAGGCCTCGCCCGGCACCGGTGCGATACGGCCCTCACCGAGCAGCAGCGCCTCCTCGTCGCGGTCGTAGCGCAGGGCCGGCGGGCGGGCCGGCAGGGGCGCGCGCACATAGGGGCGGCGCCCGCCCGGCAGCTTGGGACGCTCGCCGTCGCGGCGCATCAGCCACAGCAGCCGGCGCCCCCACTCCACGCCCCGCGCCCACACCTCGGCGTCCCCGGTCAGCGGCACCACGAGACCCGACGGGCCCGGCCGCACCGCGGTCAGGATCCAGGCGAGCACGTCCAGCGCGTCGGGACGGTGCCCGAGCCGGACGGCCAGATGGTCCAGCAGGCCCGGCGCGAGGTTCGGGTCGGCGGCGCCGGGGCGGCGGTACAGCGGGCGGATCCGGCCCGCGCGGGCCACCGGCAGCAGCGACGTCGCCAGCAGCAGCGGTCCCCTGGGGGCCGGCGTGGCGGCGGCCTCGACCGTGAAGATCTGCCGCTCGTCCGCGACCCGCCACAGCTCGGGACGGGCCGCGTCGATCAGCCGGTGATCGGGGATCAGCCACTGCTCGTCGAAGGGACCCGCCAGGACCCGTACCGGATCGGGGCACGGACCCGCGGCGCGGGCCAGCCGTTCGGTGCCGCCGGTGCGTCCCGGGAGCTGCGCGACCGCGGTGTGCGTGGTGCGGGCGCGGGTCGGCTCGAACAAGGCCTCCCGGTCGGGCCCTTCGGCCTTGAGCAGGGCGTCCCACCGGGCCTTGAGGCTGGCGGCGTCGGGGGCCGCCGGCCAGCCCCGGCCGAGCCGCGGCGATGCGACGGACCACGGCATGAGGTCCGCCAGGAGCGGAGCGTCGTCGTGCGTCACGCGGGGCATCGTACGACGCGGTGCCGGCCCGGCGACCGGCCGGCGGCCGGGTTCCGCACCCCGGGGACGAACGCCGGCAGGGCGCGTCAGCTCGCGTCGAGCGTCACCGAGAAGGAGAAACGGTCCCCGCGGTAGTGGATGACCGCCACGTCCAGCACCCGCCCCGACCGGTCGTAGGTGACCCCGGTGTAGTGCAGGATCGGGCTGAGCAGCGGCACCCGCAGCAGCCGGGCCGTCTCGGGGTCCGCGAGCCGGGCCTCGACGGTGTCGGTGATCCGGCCGATGTCCGCGCCCGCCACGTCCCGCAGCACCTTGGTCATCGGACGGCGGGTCAGATCGTCCGGGTCGATCCGCTCGGCCAGCTCCGGACGGACGTGGTTGCGGGCGTGGTTGGTGGGGTCACCGGTCTCGTCGTCGCGGCGCAGCCGGTGGTACACGGCCACCTGAGCCAGGTCCGGGAAGTACTCGGCGAGCCGCGCCGGCACCGGGCGCGTGCCGTGCTCCAGCAGCTCGCTGGTCATGCCGGACTGCTGGACGGAGCCCAGCAGCCGGACGGGGGAGCCGCGGCGGGCGGCCGGCTCGATGAACGTGCCGCGCCGCCGGTGCCGGCTGATCAGCCCCTCGTCCTCCAGCTCCCTCAGCGCCTGACGCATGGTCAGCACGCTCACCCCGTAGTGCCGGGCCAGCTGCTCCTCGGTGGGCAGGCGCAGCGGGTCCTGCGGCGAGCGGCCGAGGATCGAGGCGCGCAGCGACTGCGACACCTGGTACCACAGCGGCAGCTTGCGGTTCAGAACGATGGAGTCCGGAGCGAAACAGGTCACGCGCCCTCCGTACCGGTCGGGCACCCCGGGCGGCGGCCGGGCTGCCGGGGAGCCCTCAGTGCGCCGGGCGGAAGTGCCGCTCGAAGCCCCGCCACACGTCGTCGTAGTGCTGCTGCAGATGCTCGGCGCGCAGCGCGTGCGGGGTGAGGGCGACCGGCCAGCGAGTCTCGAACATGAACGCCAGCCCGTCGTCCAGCTTCTGCGGCCGCAGCTCGGCGGTGCTCGCCCTGTCCCAGGTCTCCCGGTCCGGGCCGTGCGCCGACATCATGTTGTGCAGCGAGCCGCCGCCCGGCACGAAACCCTCCGCCTTGGCGTCGTAGGCACCCTCGATCAGGCCCATGTACTCGCTCATCACGTTCCGGTGGAAGTACGGCGGCCGGAAGGTGTCCTCGCCCACCAGCCAGCGCGGCGCGAAGAGCACGAAGTCCACGCCGGCCAGGCCCGGGGTGTCGGACGGCGAGGTGAGCACCGTGAAGATGGACGGGTCCGGGTGGTCGTACGAGATGGTGCCCATCACATTAAAACGGCGCAGGTCGTAGACGTAGGGCACATGGTTGCCGTGCCAGGCGACCACATCGAGCGGCGAGTGGTCGTAGGTCGCCGCCCAGAGGTTGCCGCAGAACTTGTTCACCACCTCCACCGGGCCCTCGACGTCCTCGTAGGCGGCCACCGGAGCCATGAAGTCACGGGCGTTGGCGAGCCCATTGGCGCCGATGGGGCCCAGCTCGGGCAGCCGGAACGGGCTGCCGTAGTTCTCGCAGACGTACCCCCGGGCGGTGGCGTCGAGGAGTTCGACCCGGAAACGCACCCCGCGCGGGATCAGCGCCACATGGCCGGGCTCGGCGTGCAGCTGACCGAACTCCGTGTGCAGCAGCAGCCCGCCTTTCTCCGGCACGATCAGCAGCTCGCCGTCCGCGTCGCTGAAGACGCGCTCCATCGAGGCGGTGGCGTGATACAGGTGCACCGCCATGCCGGTGCGCTGCGCCACGTCGCCGTTGCCGCCGAGCGTCCACAGCGAGGCCAGGAAGTCCGTGCCCGCACCGGGCTCGGGCAGCGGGTCCCAGCGCAGCCGGTTCGGGTCGGGCACGGTCTGGTTGAACGGCGCCGTGCGCAGGGTGCCGTTCCCCGTGCGGGCGAAGGGCGGATGCGCGGCCGAGGGGCGGATGCGGTACAGCCACGAGCGGCGGTTGTGCGCCCTCGGCTCGGTGAACGCCGTGCCGCTGAGCTGTTCCGCGTACAGCCCGAGGGGAGAGCGCTGCGGGGAGTTGCGGCCCTGCGGCAGGGCGCCCGGGACCGCTTCGGAGCTGTGCTGGTTGCCGAAACCGCAGAGGTAGGACAGCCCCTCCGCCCTCTTGCGTGCGTCCCCGCTCATCGTCGCTCCTCACGCAGTGCCAGACGTCCGTCCTGAATCCTGTGCGCCACCGTAGGAATGGGCCGACCCGGACGCAAGAGGACCTTGTTCGCCGGGCGGTACGCGTCGGCCACCGGTCCCGTGCCCGGGGCGGGGCCCCTCGGCGGGCCGGGCCGTGCGCGGGGAGACACCCCCCAAGCGCTCCGGAACTCCCCGGGAGCACCTCGGAAGACCCCGGAACGAGAGCTTCACCGGGGACGTACGGGGCGGCATCATGAGATCCGTGCCTCCTGCGACTCCGCTCCGCCGCGCACCCGTGCAGCGGCGCAGCGCCGAACGGCTGACCCGGATCCTCGACGCCTGCGCCGATCTGCTCGACGAGGTCGGCTACGACGCGCTGAGCACGCGTGCCGTCGCCGCCCGGGCGGGCGTGCCCATCGGCTCCGTCTACCGCTTCTTCGGCAACAAGCGCGCCATGGCCGACGCGCTCGCCCAGCGCAACCTGGAGCGGTACGCCGAACGGGTCACCGAGCGGCTGAAGGCGGCCGCAAACGGCGACTGGCGGGCCGCCGTGGACGCCGTGCTCGACGAGTACCTGCTGATGAAGCGCACCGCGCCCGGCTTCTCGCTCGTCGACTTCGGCAACCAGATCCCGCTCGGCGCCCGTCACACCGAGCCCAACCACCGGGTCGCCGACCGCCTCGTCTCCCTGCTCTCCGGCCGCCTGGGCCGCGAGCCCGACGACGACCTGCGCCGGGTCTTCCTGATCGCCGTGGAGACCGCCGACACCCTCGTGCAGCTCGCCTTCCGCGTCGACCCCCAGGGCGACAAGAAGATCATCGCGGAGACACGGGAGCTGCTGCGTGCCTACCTGAGCCGGGTCCTTGACTGACCCCTTATGCCGCCCGCCTGCCGGGCTTACGTCCCCGGTCCGGTCCGCCCTGTTCTGCCCCGCCCTGTCCTGTCCTGTCCGCCTTCCCCCTGCACCTCTTCCCCTGCGCCTTTCCCGCGCCGCGCGGTGACGGGCGGGGGCTGACGCCGCGCGCCCTGCCCTGCCCGCCCGCAGTGTCCCGCCGGCTGTCCCGTCCCGCCCCGGCGGAGGGCGGGCACCACCGGACGGTGGACGCGGCCGGACGGGGCGTACGCCGCGCCGCGCGGCTGCCTGGTGCACCGTCCGCGTGCGCGGCACGGCGTGTCCGCCGCCGGGGTGGGTGACTGGGCCGGTCGTGTGATCGGTGACGGCGCGTCGGGTGTCGGTCCCGCACCGGGATGGAGGGGTGTGTAAGAGAGTCAGGTGAACGAGCGATTTGTATGAAAATCGTCTGACTCGGAGGAGCGCGCCATGCCCACCCTGACCCCACGCACCCTCGGCTCCCGTGTCGGTGCGACCGCGGCCCTGACGGCCCTGACGTTGGCGGGTGCCACATGGCTGGCGGCACCGGTGGCCAAGGCCGCCCCGGGAGACGCCGGCGACATCAGGATCCACCGAGTGGGTGTGCCCTACGGAGTGCCGAAGGACGACCCGGTCGTCTGCAAGTTCTATCTGGAGGCGGCGAACTTCGGTGAGCTGACCACCGTCGGCTACACGATCCAGGCCCAGCCGCCGCTGCCCAGCAGCGCCACCGTCACCGGCGCCATCGCCCTCGGCCTGAACTCCGGCGCCGGGCACACCGACGAGATGACGCTGGCGGATGGGCAGTACCGGCTGACCTGGACGATCGGCAGCAACCCCAAGGAGAAGATCTTCCGCGTCAACTGCCACCAGGACGGCCGGCACCACGGCGGCTCCGACAGGCCGACCGAGGACGGACACGGCGAGCACGGCGGCGCGGGCGAGCACGGCGGCCCGTACGGGCCCAAGGGCGGTGTGCACGCGGGCGGCGGCGGCCTCGTCGACACCGCGCAGGCCTTCTCCCCGGTGGCCGCGGCCGGGGCGGTGGGCCTGGTCGTGACCAGCACCGTCGCCTACCTCCGGCTGGTCCGCCGGCGTCCCCGCCGTGCCGCGTAGGCGCCGGCGCAGACCCTGGTACCGGACCCGCGCCTACCGTCTGACCAGGACGGCCGTGCTCGCGACCGTCCTGGTGGTGTGGGGGGTCCGGTGCGCGGGGTTCCACCAGCACACCGGCCCGGAGCGGGCCGCCGGCGCTACCGCGCACGCCGCGGACGGTGCGGACGGCGCCGGCGGGCCGTCCGCACCGTCCGCACGCGGCGTGATGGGACCTGTTCCGTCCGCGCCCCCGCCCGAGCCGCTGCCCCGCTCCCGGGCGACGCATCTGCGCATCCCCTCCCTCGGGATCGACGCACCCGTCGTCGCCGTCGGCCTGGACGAGAACCGGCAGCTGCAGACCCCGCCGGTGGACCGGCCCAAGGTGGTCGGCTGGTACGACAGGGGGCCCTCACCGGGGGAGGCGGGCACCGCCATCGCCGTCGGGCACCGCGACACCACCACCGGGGCCGCCGTGTTCGCCGCGCTGGGCCAGGTGAAGCCGGGCCGCCACATCGAGGTGCGGCGCGCGGACGGCCGCACCGCCGTCTACACCGTGGACCGGGTGCGGGTGTTCGACAAGACCCGCTTCCCGGACAAGGAGGTGTACGGCCAGGCCCGCCGCCCCGAGCTGCATCTGATCACCTGCGGCGGCCTCTACACCCGCCGCACCGGCTACTCCAGCAACATCGTCGTCTTCTCCCACCTGACGTCGACGAAGTGAACGACGTCTCCCGGCCGGCGCCGCCAGGTGTGAAACCCCGGGGTGCGCGCGGAGCCTCTGGCGCCATAAAACTATCGACGCTAGTTTGTGGCTTCACCGACAGGCCGTGACGCGGACGGCCGCCCGCCATGCGCGGCGGACGGTCCGACGAGGCACCCCGCCCCGGAGGAGCACCATGAAGGCACACGACGGCATGTACATCGGCGGCGCCTGGCGCCCCGCCGCGGGTGACGAGGTCATCGAGGTGGTGAACCCGGTCGACGAACAGATCGTCGCGACCGTGCCGGCCGGCACCGCCGAGGACGTCGACGCGGCGGTGCGCGCCGCCCGCGCCGCCTTCCCCGTCTGGGCGGCGACCCCGCCCGCCGAGCGCGCCGCCCGCCTGGCCGCCCTGCGGGACGTCCTCGAAGCCCGCAAGGACGAGATCGCCGAGACGGTGACCGCGGAACTCGGGTCGCCGCTCGCCCTCTCTAAGGCGGTGCACGCCTCCGTGCCGATCGCGGTCGCCGCCTCCTACGCCGACCTGGCCACCACGTACGCCTTCGAGGAGAAGGCGGGCAACTCCACGATCCACCACGAACCCGTCGGCGTGGTCGGCGCGATCACCCCCTGGAACTACCCCCTGCACCAGATCGTCGCCAAGGTCGCCCCCGCGCTGGCCGCCGGCTGCACCGTCGTCGTCAAGCCGGCCGAGGACACCCCGCTCACCGCCCGGCTGTTCGCCGAGGCCGTGCACGAGGCCGGGATCCCGGCCGGCGTGTTCAACCTCGTCACCGGGCTCGGCCCGGTCGCCGGGCAGGCCCTCGCCGAGCACCCGGGCACCGACATGATCTCCTTCACCGGCTCCACCGCGGTCGGCAAGCGGATCGGCGCCCTCGCCGGCGCGGCCGTCAAACGGGTCGCCCTCGAACTGGGCGGCAAGTCCGCCAACGTCATCCTGCCCAGCGCCGACCTGGCCCGGGCGGTGAACGTCGGCGTCGCCAACGTCATGTCCAACTCCGGCCAGACCTGCAGCGCCTGGACCCGGATGCTGGTCCACCGCGACCAGTACGACGAGGCCGTCCAGATCGCCGCGGCCGCCGCCGGCAAGTACGGCGACCGCATCGGACCGGTCGTCAGCGCACGGCAGCAGGCCCGGGTGCGCGGCTACATCGAGAAGGGCATCGCCGAGGGCGCCCGCCTGGTCGCCGGCGGCCCCGACGCCCCGCGCGAGCGCGGCTACTTCGTCCGCCCCACCGTCTTCGCCGACGTCACCCCAGAGATGACGATCGCCCAGGAGGAGATCTTCGGTCCGGTGCTGTGCGTGCTGCGCTACGAGGACGAGGAGGACGCCCTGCGCATCGCCAACGGCACCGTCTACGGCCTGGCCGGCGCCGTCTGGGCGGGCGACGAGGCGGAGGCGGTCGCCTTCGCCCGCCGCATGGACACCGGCCAGGTCGACATCAACGGCGGCCGGTTCAACCCGCTCGCACCCTTCGGCGGGTACAAGCAGTCCGGCGTCGGCCGTGAACTCGGCCGGCACGGACTGGCCGAGTACCTGCAGACCAAGTCCCTCCAGTTCTGAAGGAGCCCGCGCCATGGCCGTCCGTGCCGCCGTCCTGCCCGCCGTCGGCTCGCCCTTGGAGATCACCGAGATCGAGCTGCCCGCTCCCGGACCCGGCCAGGTCCGCGTCCGTCTCGCCGCCGCCGGTGTCTGCCATTCCGACCTGTCGCTGAGCAACGGCACGATGCGCGTGCCGGTCCCGGCCGTCCTCGGCCACGAGGGTGCCGGCACCGTGGTCGCCACCGGCGAGGGCGTCACCCATGTCGCACCGGGCGACGCCGTCGTGCTCAACTGGGCTCCCTCCTGCGGCAGCTGCCCCGCCTGCGCGCGCGGCGAGGTGTGGCTGTGCGCCGACGCGCTCAGCGGCGCCGCCGGCATCCACGCCCGCACCGTCGCGGGCACCGAGGTGCACCCGGGGCTGAACGTCGCCGCCTTCGCGGAGGAGACCGTCGTCGCCGCCTCCTGCGTGCTGCCGCTGCCGGAGGGCGTCCCGCTCACCGACGCCGCCCTGCTCGGCTGCGCCGTCCTCACCGGCTACGGCGCCGTCCACCACGCCGCGGCCGTGAGGCCGGGGGAGACGGTCGCCGTGTTCGGCGCCGGCGGGGTGGGCCTGGCCACGATGCAGGCCGCCCGGATCGCGGGCGCCGCGCAGATCGTCGCCGTCGACGTCTCCCCGGCCAAGGAGGAGCTGGCGCGCGCCGCGGGCGCCACCGACTACGTGGTGGCCTCCGCGACCACCCCGCGCCAGATCCGCGCCGTGACCGGCGGGCAGGGCGTCGATGCCGCCGTGGAGTGCGTGGGCCGCGCGGTCTCCATCCGCGCCGCCTGGGAGTCCACCCGCCGCGGCGGCCGCACCACGGTGGTCGGCATCGGCGGCAAGGACGAGCAGGTCACCTTCAACGCCCTGGAGATCTTCCACTGGGGCCGCACCCTCAGCGGCTGCGTCTACGGCAACTGCGACCCGGCCCGGGACCTGCCCGTGCTCGCCGAGCACGTCCGCGCGGGCCGCCTGGACCTGGGCGTGCTGGTCACCGAACGCATCGGCCTGGACGGCATCCCGGCCGCCTTCGAGAACATGACGGCCGGCAAGGGCGGCCGGTCCCTGGTGGTGTTCTGAGACCGGGTGTTCCACGACGGGGCACGGCCCGCCGGGGCGCCTCAGCCCGAGGCGGGCCGCACGATCTGCCGGTACTGCTGCTCCAGTCCGTCCAGCAGCGCCCTCAGCCCGGTCTCGAACGCCCGCTCGTCGATCTTCTCCTGCTGCTCGGCCAGCAGATGCGCCTGGCCGAGGTGCGGATAGTCGGCCGGGTCGTAGGCGCCGGCGTCGTCCACGAAGCCGCCGGCGAAGGAGCCGAGCGCGGAGCCCATGACGAAGTAGCGCATCAGCGCGCCGATCGAGGTGGCCTGGGCCGGCGGCCAGCCGGCGTCGACCATCGCGCCGTAGACGGCGTCGGCCAGGCGCAGCGCGGCGGGCCGACGTCCGGGGCCGCGGGCGAGCACCGGGACGATGTTGGGGTGGTCGCGCAGGGCGGCCCGGTAGGAGACGGCCCAGTCGTGCAGCGCGGTCCGCCAGTCCCGGCCGTCCTCGAACATCGACAGGTCGACCTGTGCGCTGACCGAGTCCGCGACCGCCTCCAGGATCTCGTCCTTGGTGCGGAAGTGGTTGTACAGCGACGGCCCGCTCACCCCCAGTTCGGCGGCGAGACGCCGGGTGGAGACGGCCGCGAGGCCCTCCGCGTCCACGAGATCCCGCGCCGCCTGGACGATGCGGTCGGTGCTGAGCAGGGGCTTGCGCGGTCGGGCCATGGCGCACATAGTAGGGCTGCGCACAAAAACTAGCAGTGATAATTAAAATCTGTGACTTTCAAGATCTGGCATCGGTGGGGTGACGCGTGGTGAACCTGGAGCTGAGCGAGGAGCAGGAGGCGGTCCGGCAGCTGGCCCGGGACTTCGTCGAGCGTGAGATCACCCCGCACGCGGCCGCCTGGGACCGCGCCGAGGAGGTCGACCGCGGCATCGTCAAGAAGCTCGGCGAGGTCGGTTTCCTGGGGCTGACCATCGACGAGCAGTACGGCGGCTCGGGCGGCGACCACCTCGCGTACTGCCTGGTCACCGAGGAACTGGGCCGCGGCGACTCCGCCGTGCGCGGCATCGTCTCCGTCTCCCTCGGCCTGGTCGCCAAGACGATCGCCGCCTGGGGCAGCGAGGAGCAGAAGCGCGCCTGGCTGCCGGGCCTGACCAGCGGGCAGTACGTCGGCTGCTTCGGGCTCACCGAGCCCGGCACCGGCTCCGACGCCGCCCACCTGACCACCCGGGCGGTGCGCGACGGCGACGACTACGTCGTCAACGGCACCAAGATGTTCATCACCAACGGCACCTGGGCCGACGTGGTGCTGCTCTTCGCCCGCTCCACCGACGCCCCCGGCCACAAGGGCATCTCCGCCTTCCTCGTCCCCGCCGACACCCCCGGCCTGAGCCGCCGCACCATCCACGGCAAGCTGGGCCTGCGCGGCCAGGCGACCGCCGAGCTGGTTCTCGAGGACGTGCGCGTGCCCGCCTCCGCGATGCTCGGCCCCGAGGGCAAGGGCTTCTCGGTGGCCATGTCCGCCCTCGCCAAGGGGCGGATGTCGGTGGCCGCCGGCTGCGTGGGCATAGCCCAGGCCGCGCTGGACGCGGCCGTCAGGTACGCGGGGGAGCGTGAGCAGTTCGGCAAGAGCATCGCCCACCACCAGCTGGTCCAGGAGCTGATCAGCGACATCGCCGTGGACGTGGACGCCGCCCGCCTGCTGACCTGGCGGGTCGCCGACCTCGTCGACCGCGGGCAGCCCTTCGCCGTGGAGTCCTCCAAGGCCAAGCTGTTCGCCTCCGAGGCCGCCGTGCGCGCCGCCCACAACGCCCTGCAGGTCCACGGCGGCTACGGCTACATCGACGAGTACCCGGCGGGCAAGCTGCTGCGCGACGCCCGCGTGATGACCCTCTACGAGGGCACCAGCCAGATCCAGAAGCTGGTCATCGGCCGGGCGCTCACGGGGGTCTCCGCGTTCTGATCCGCCCCGGGCGCGGCCGGCGTCCGCCGGTGGCGTGCTCCGCGCATGAGTACCTCACCTGAGCATCCCGGCGGATGCGGCGGCGGCCCGGGGCGCGGATGCTCGGTGCATGAACGACACACCGGTCAAGCAGCAGAGCACGGCCGCTTTCTACGGTCAGGCCGTCGCCTCCTTCGCCGTCGCCCTGGCCGCGACCGCCATCGGCATCGCCCGCCTGGACGCCGACGCCTGGGTGCGGGCCTTCCTCGGCATCGCGGTGCTGTACCTGGTCACCTCGGCCTTCACCCTCGCCAAGGTGATCCGGGACCGCCAGGAGGCGGGACAGATCGTCAACCGTGTCGACCAGGCCCGTCTGGAGAAGCTGCTCGCGGAACACGACCCCTTCGAGAAGCTGTGACCCCTCGTGCCCCGCGCCCGCCGGTGCCGGCCCTGCCCGCCCCGGACGGCGGGCGGCCGGCGCCCCGTCTCTAAGCGCCCGCTCACCGGCAGCGGTATGGTGGTGCTCCTGTCACCGGAAGGGGCGAGTGAGAGCGATGAGTACGGCGGAGGAGACGATCGGCGGCGACGCGGAACCGTGGGCCGAGGTCACCCCGGACGCGGCGCGCCGGCTGCTGGTCGCCGCCGTGGAGGCCTTCGCCGAACGCGGCTACCACGCCACGACCACCCGCGACATCGCGAGCCGCGCCGGCATGAGCCCGGCCGCGCTCTACATCCACTACAAGACCAAGGAAGAGCTGCTCCACCGCATCAGCCGGCTCGGGCACGAGAAGGCCGTCGCCATCCTGCGCACGGCGGCCCGGAGCGAGGGGAGCGCGGCCGAGCGGCTGGCGGAGGCCGTCCGCTCCTTCGTCCGCTGGCACGCCGGGCGGCGCACCACGGCGCGGATCGTGCAGTACGAACTCGACGCCCTCGGCCCCGAGGCCCGCTCCGAGATCGTCGCGCTGCGCCGCCAGTGCGACGCCGAGGTCCGCGGCATCATCGAGGACGGTGTGCGCTCGGGCGAGTTCGATGTGCTCGACGTGCAGGGCACGACGCTCGCCGTGCTGTCGTTGTGCATCGACGTGGCCCGCTGGTTCAACGTGAACGGCCCCCGCACGCCCGACGAGGTCGGCGCGCTCTACGCCGACCTCGTGCTGCGGATGGTGGGCGCCGCCGAGAAGTAGCCGCGCGCCCGTCAGAGGTAGTAGCGCGACACCGACTCCGCCACGCACACCGGCTTGTCGCCGCCCTCCCGCTCCACGGTGAAGGCGACCGTCACCTGCACCCCGCCGGGCACCTCCTCGGCCTTGGTGATGGTGGCGGTGGCGCGCAGCCGGGAGCCGACCGGCACGGGGGAGGGGAAGCGCACCTTGTTGGTGCCGTAGTTGACCCCCATCGTCACGCCCTCGACCTGGATCAGCTGCGGCCCGAACAGCGGGAGCAGCGACAGGGTGAGGTAGCCGTGGGCGATGGTGGTGCCGAACGGGCCCGCCGCGGCCTTCTCGGGATCCACGTGGATCCACTGGTGGTCGCCGGTCGCCTCCGCGAACAGGTCGATCCGCTTCTGGTCGATCTCCAGCCAGTCCGTGTACCCCAGCTGCTCGCCCACCGCCGCCTTCAGCTCGTCGGCGGACGTGAAGATCCTCGGCTCTGCCATGTGACCGGCCCTTCGCTCGCGTGTCTAAGCAACTGCTTAGCATGGTCGGGCGGGGAGACGATGTCAACGGACCCGGCGCGGCGGGCGTGGGTAGGCTCTGCGGGGTGCCCCAGATTCCCGAGACGATCCACGAGCTGACCGTCGGCCAGGTGTCCGCGCGCAGCGGCGCCGCCGTCTCCGCGCTGCACTTCTACGAGGCCAAAGGGCTGATAACCAGCCGCCGCACCCCGGGCAACCAGCGCCGCTACAGCCGTGACACGCTGCGCCGGGTCGCCTTCATCCGCGCCGCGCAGCGCGTGGGCATACCGCTGGCCACGATCCGTGAGGCACTGGCCGAACTGCCCGAGGAGCGCACCCCGACCCGGGAGGACTGGGCCCGGCTCTCCGAGGCCTGGCGCGCCGAGCTGGACCAGCGCATCGCCCAGCTCAACCGGCTGCGCGACCACCTCACCGACTGCATCGGCTGCGGCTGCCTGTCCCTGGAGTCGTGCGTGCTGTCCAACCCGGACGACGTCTTCGGCGCCCGCCTGACCGGCTCCCGGCTGATGCCCGAACGGAAAAACCGGACGCCGGAACGGAAGGACCGGACGCCGGATGGGGCGACCCGGAGGCCGGAACGCGCGACCCGGACGCCCGGGCGGACGACGGCGCGGGAGCCGTCGGCGTAGCACCGCCGGCTCCCGCGCCCCCTGCCCGGCCGCGGCCCGCCCGCGTCACTCGTACTCGGTGCCGCCCTTACGGGTCAGATAGGCGAAGCTGACCGCCTTGGCGATGGCCCGGCCGCCGGTCACCGGGCTGTACCGCTCCACGACCGGCCGGATCACCACGCCCTCGCGCAGGTGCAGCTCCCGCCCGGACACGGTCTCCCGGCCGCTCGCGTAGGCGAGCACCGTGTCGATGTCGTACGGACCCTCGTACAGCCGCGGCACCAGCGGCAGTTCGCCGTCGAGCAGCCCTGCCGGGTCCAGCCAGCGCACCGTGCCGTCGATCTCCGCGGCGACGTCGAACACCGCGTACCCCAGGGTGTCCCGGCGGGCGTCGGCGCCGTAGGTCAGGTCCTGCACCCCGTCCCCGTACACCTCGCCGAAGACGCCGACCCGGCGGGCGCCGAGCCGCCCGGCCAGCCGGGCCGCCGCCTCCGCCACGCCGTGGTGCCGCACCGCGCGCCAGTACAGGTTGCGCTCGTCCTCCTTCAGCGCCAGCGACCGGGCGCCGAAGCCCTTGGAGGAGACCTCGACCCGGCCGTCCTCGGCGTGGTAGGTGAGCAGGCAGGCCGAGCCGTGCACCTTCTCCGTCAGCACCACCGGTTCCCCGGCGGTGAAGACGTCCGGGTGGCGGCGGATGTTCTCGATCTCCAGCCAGGGCAGCAGACCGGGCGCCGGCTCCACCTCGCCGCTCATCATCGGCGGCACCGGCGGCACCCACTTGGTGATGCCCAGCAGCTCGGCGAAGTCGGTCCCCTCGGCCGCCGCCCGGGCCAGGTCGGCGCCCGCGAGCGCCTTCGGCCGGCACACGATGCCCTGCGACAGCTCGCCGCGCAGCCGTACCGCCTTGACCCGGTTGGAGCGGGCGCCCGCGAGGCGTCCGGTCAGCCCCAGTTCCTCGATCAGCTCGTCCGGCAGCACGGCCTGCTCGGGGATGTAGACGGCCGCGTCGCCGGTGCGGTAGGCGCCCTTGGCGACGACGGCTCGGTACAGGCCCACCTGGGCCAGTTCGAGGGCGTCGGCGTTCGGATGCTCGTGGACGGTCAGGATCTCGGCGGTGACGCGCAGCGTCGACATCAGCAGCTCCGTGGACAGTCGGAAGGTTCGCAGGTCATGGCCTTCACTGTCCGCGGCGGAAAACGGTGGAGCGAGCGGATTTCGTCCTGCTACCGTCCCCGCGCAGCGCCGCTCGCGCTCCTCGCCCCACCGGTGACGGCCCCGTACGCGTGGGCCATCCCGCGGTGTGGTGCCCCCCGTTCCCCCGTTGCCGAGGGGTGCGGCACCCCGGCGCACCCCTTGCGTGCTCAGGCCGACACCAGCAGCGGCGCCCGCTGCGACTCGGCCAGTGCCTGCGGTGTGAGGATGTGCCGCGGGACCAGGATTCCGCAATGGGCGCAGACCGGGCCGAAGGACGGCTCATGCTGCAGGCCGTGGCGCCACTCCAGCCGCTCGCAGCCGCACACCGGGCAGGTCGCACCCGGTGGGCGCTCCAGCGCGGCGATCAGCCGGCGCAGCACCTCGGCCAGCGGACCGGACGGATGCACCCGCGGGTCGTCGCACCACAGGACGCCGAACCCGCCCCAGGTCATCCGGTGCCAGTCGTCCCTGCTGCCCGGCCGGCGCAGCCCGTCGTGCTTCTCCTGCCTGCGGCGCCGTGCGAACTGCTGCTCGTAGTCGAGCCAGACCGCGCGCGCCTCCTCCAGCTCCTCAAGTGCCGCCACCAGCCGGGCCGGATCGGCGGACCGGTCCTCGGGGCCGAAGCCCCAGTGGGTGCACAAGTGGTCCCAGGTCGCCCGGTGGCCGTAGGGGGCGAAGCGCTCAAGGCACTTGCGCAGTGAGTAGCGCCGCAGCGCCAGGTCGCACCGTGGGTCCCTCACCTGTCTCGCCAAGCTGCGGAAACCGGCCATCGGTCTGCACCTCCGTCACACCCGCACCTGTCCTGTGGTCACTTCGGCGGCGCGGTCCGGCCGCCGCACGCGACGGCCCGACGCACGTCGCCGCATAGACGTGCCGAGCCGCGATCCGGCTCCATCCGATTTCCGATGACCGCCATAACGCCGGCCTCGTTGACCGCCTCGTCCGCCACGGGTCCGCTCCCGGACAAGTGACGCATGCTCATCTTCCAACCCGGGGATGCCGGCGGTAACGTGCCGCCCCGTTCCCGTCGGGAGGAGCAGTCATGTCACGGCGCACCCCACGCAACGCGCTCGACGCAGTGAGAACTCCCCGCAGAATCACCGGGTTCCTGAAGACCGCATCGGTATGCGTCCTCATTGCCGGACTTTTGTCACCGCTTTCCCCTGCGGTCGCAGCCAACGTGGCCCCGAAGGCCGCCGCGGAGGACCACTGCGGCGGCCGGTGCTCCGACATCCTGCCGCCCGGCGAGAACGGCAACGCCACCCTCGCCCAGATCCTGCTCCACCAGGCCTTCGGCACCCGCCCCGCGCACGCCGCCGACCAGCTCGGCCCGTACGCCGACCTGGCGTCCGGCTATCCCGCCCTCACCGACGAGAAGATCGACACCTTCTTCAACGACGCCTCGTTCGGCGTCCCCGCCGACCAGGTCGCCTCCACCGAGAAGCCCGCCGGACGGGACGACGTCACCATCGTCCGCGACAAGAGAACCGGCGTGCCGCACATCACGGGCACCACCCGCTACGGCACCGAGTTCGGCGCGGGGTACGCCGCCGCCGAGGACCGGCTGTGGCTGATGGACCTCTTCCGGCACGTCGGGCGCGGCCAGTTGACCTCCTTCGCGGGCGGGGCACCCGCCAACCAGGGCCTGGAGCAGCAGTTCTACCGCAACGCCCCGTACACCGAGGCCGAGCTGCAGGCCCAGATCGACCGGGTCGTCGCCACGAACGGCGAACGCGGGCAGCAGGCCCTCGCGGACGTCGACGCCTACCTGGACGGCATCAACGCCTACATCGACGCCTCCGACTCCGGCCGCTACTTCCCCGGCGAGTACGTCCTGACCGGCCACAAGGACGCCCTCACCAACGCGGGGAAGATCGAGCACTTCACGGCGACCGACCTGGTCGCGCTGGCCTCCGTGGTCGGCTCGCTGTTCGGCGCCGGCGGGGGCGGCGAGGTGAACAACGCCCTGTCCCTGCTGGCCGCCCAGTCGAAGTACGGCGTCGAGGAGGGCACCAGGGTCTGGGAGTCCTTCCGTGAGCGCAACGACCCCGAGGCCGTGCTGACCGTCCACGACGGGCAGAGCTTCCCCTACGCCACCAGGCCGGACGAGCCGCAGGGCAGGGCGCTGCCCGACCCCGGCTCGGTCACCGAGGAACCCCTGGTGTACGACCGCACCGGCAGCGCGAAGACCGCCGGCGCGAAGGACGCGTCCGCCACGGCCGCGACGACCGCCGTGTCCTCCGCCCGCCGCGGCATGTCCAACGCCCTCGTCGTCAGCGGCGCCCACACCGCCAGCGGCCACCCCGTCGCCGTGTTCGGGCCGCAGACCGGCTACTTCGCGCCCCAGCTGCTGCTGCTCCAGGAGATCCAGGGCCCCGGCGTCAGCGCCCGCGGCGCCTCCTTCGCCGGGCTGAGCATGTACGTCGAGCTCGGCCGCGGCCAGGACTACGCGTGGAGCGCCACCACCTCCGGCCAGGACGTCATCGACACCTACGCCGTCGAGCTGTGCCAGGACGACCACCACTACCTGTACCACGGCACCTGCACGGCCATGGACCAGGTCGAGCGGACCAACTCCTGGAAGCCCACGGTCGCCGACTCCACGGCCGCCGGCTCCTACACGATGCGCGTGTGGCGCACCAAGTACGGCCCCGTGCAGTACCGGGCCACCGTCGGCGGCAAGAAGGTCGCCTACACCACCCTGCGCTCCTCCTACCTGCACGAGACCGACTCGATCATCGGCTTCCAGATGCTCAACGACCCCGGTTTCGTGAAGGGCCCGCAGGACTTCCTCAAGGCCGCACAGCACATCAACTTCACGTTCAACTGGTTCTACGCCGACGCGCAGCACACCGCGTACTACAACAGCGGCGACAACCCGGTCCGGGCGGACGACGTGGACGCGGAGTTCCCGGTGCTGGCCGAGCCGGCGTACGAGTGGCGTGGCTGGGACCCGGACACGAACACCGCCGACTACACCCCGCCCTCCGCCCACCCGCAGTCCGTCGACCAGGACTACTACATCTCCTGGAACAACAAGCAGGCCGAGGACTACGCCGCCGCGCCCTGGGGCGAGGGCTCGGTGCACCGCGGCGACCTGCTGGACGACCGGGTGGGCAAGCTCGTCGCGGCCGGCGGCGTCACCCGCGCCTCGCTCACCCGGGCCATGGCGGACGCGGCCGTGACCGACCTGCGCGCCGAGGACGTGCTGCCGAAGCTGCTGAAGGTCATCGGCACCGCACCGGTCACCGACCCCGCGGCCGCCGAGGCCGTGCACGCCCTGGACGCCTGGGTGTCCGCGGGCGGCAAGCGCGCCGAGACCTCGGCGGGCTCGACGACGTACGCGCACGCCGACGCGATCCGCATCATGGACGCCTGGTGGCCGCTGCTGGTGAAGGCCGAGTTCGAACCCGGCCTGGGCAGTGAGCTGTACAACGCCATGACCGCGAATCTGACCGTGGACGAGGCGCCCTCCGCCGGGCACGGCCCGACCGGGTCGCACGCCGGCAGCGCCTTCCAGTACGGCTGGTGGAGCTACGTCGACAAGGACATCCGGGCGGTGCTCGGCGAGCCGGTCCGCGGCCCGCTGGCACGGACCTACTGCGGCAACGGTGACCTGAGCGCCTGCCGGGACGTGCTGCTCGGCACCCTGAAGCAGGCGGCCGGCAAGTCCGCGGCCGAGGTCTACCCCGGCGACGACCAGTGCGCGGCGGGCGACCAGTGGTGCGCCGACTCGGTCGTCCAGCGCCCCCTGGGCGGCATCGAGCACGACAGGATCAGCTGGCAGAACCGGCCCACCTACCAGCAGGTGGTGGAGTTCACCTCCCACCGGTGACACACCGCGGCGGCGGGCCGCTCCCTCAAACCCGCCGCCGCACCGCCGGCCTGTGTCACTGGTAGAGCAGGTAGTGCCGGCGCACCCGGCGGAACGCCGCCAGCTCCTCCTGCCACGCGGCCACCACCTCGTCGGTGCCGGCCCCGGCGTCGATCATCGTGCGCACCCGGGCGGAACCGGTGAGCTTGTCGATCCAGTCGTCCGAGCGCCAGGCGAAACCGCTCCAGACCCGCTTGGCCGTCACCAGCAGCGCGATGCCCGTGCGCACCGGGTCGAAGGCGTCCCGGTCGTGGACGTGGAGCTGCACCCCGCCGACGGTCGTGCCCGCGAACTTGGAGAAGGTGGGCGCGAAGTACGCCTCGCGGAACCGCACCCCGGGCAGGTCCAGGGCGTTGGCGGCCTCCGCCCAGCGGGCGTCGATGCCCTCGGCGCCGAGCAGTTCGAACGGCCGGGTGGTGCCGCGGCCCTCGGAGAGATTGGTGCCCTCGAACAGACAGGTGCCGGAGTAGACCAGAGCGGTGTCCCAAGTGGGCATGTTGGGGCTCGGCGGCACCCACGGCAGCCCGGTGGCGTCGTAGTGGTCGGTGCGGCGCCAGCCGGTCGTCGTCACCGTCTCCAGGGGCACCGGCCGGGACAGGAACTCGCCGTTGAACAGCCGCGCCAGCTCCGCGACCGTCATGCCGTGTGCCTGGGCGATCGGCTGCCGTCCCACGAAGGTGGCGAACTCCTTGTGCAGCACCGGCCCGAGGGCCTGACGTCCGGTCACCGGGTTCGGGCGGTCCAGCACCACGAACCGTTTGCCGGCCAGCGCGGCGGCCTCCATGCAGTCGTACAGCGTCCAGATGTACGTGTAGAAGCGGGCGCCCACGTCCTGGATGTCGAAGACGACCGTGTCCACCCCGGACTCGGTGAAGACGTCCGCGAGCGCCTGCCCGCTGACGAGGTAGGTGTCGTACACCGGCAGCCCGGTGGCCGGGTCCTCGGTGCGGCCCTCGGAGCCGCCCGCCTGCGCGGTGCCGCGGAAGCCGTGCCCGGGGCCGAAGACGGCGACCAGGTCCACCCGGCGGTCGGCGTGCATCACGTCCACGATGTGACGCACGTCCCTCGTGACGCCGGTCGGGTTGGTGACGACCCCCACCCGCTGCCCGTCCAGCAGCGCGTAGCCGTCGGCCGCCAGACGCTCGAAGCCGGTGCGCACCGTCCGGCCGTGCCCCTGCGGGGCCGCCTCGGCCTGCGCGGCGGGCACGGTGGAGGCCGCGACCGCGGCGGTGGTGGCGAGCAGGCTCCGTCTGGACAGCTTCATGCGGTGACCTCCGATGTCCCGGCACGGGTCAGTGGTCACGCACGCTAGCGCGCGCCCCGGCCGGCTGGGAACGCGCCGGCGGCACCGCCTGAGGTCCACACCGGTGACGGTCCCGGCCCTGCCGCGCCCTTTCCGCACAACATACCGACCGGTTAGTGTGTCGCGGCGGAGCCGCTGTGCGACGCGTCGCACACCGAGGTCGAGGGAGGCGCAACGTGGAAGCCGTGCAGGGAGCGGGGGTCGTCGTCACGGGAGCCGGAGGCGGCATAGGGGCCGCACTGGCCCGCCGGTTCGCCGCCGAGGGAGCCCGGGTGGTCGTCAACGACCTCGACGCGGACAAGGCGCGGGCCGTGGCCGAGGAGACCGGCGGCATCGCGCTGCCCGGCGACGCCTCCGCGATCGTCCCCGAGGCCCGGGACGCCCTCGGCGGCACCGTCGACATCTGGTGCGCCAACGCCGGTGTCGGCACCGGTGGTTCCGAGGCGGCCGACGAGGAGGCGTGGGAGCGCGCCTGGGACGTCAACGTCATGGCCCACGTGCGCGCCGCCCGGGCACTGCTGCCGGGCTGGCTGGAACGCGGCAGCGGCCGGTTCGTCGCCACCGTCTCCGCCGCCGGACTGCTCACCATGATCGGCGCCGCCCCGTACAGCGTCACCAAGCACGGCGCCTACGCCTTCGCCGAATGGCTCTCGCTCACCTACCGCCACCGCGGGATCAAGGTGCACGCCATCTGCCCGCAGGGGGTCCGCACCGACATGCTGGACGCCTCGGGCAGCGCCGGCGACCTGGTGCTCAAGCCCACCGCGATCGAGCCGGAGGATGTCGCCGACGCCCTGTTCCAGGGCATCGCGGAGGACCGCTTCCTGATCCTGCCGCACCCGGAGGTGGCCGGCTTCTACCAGGGCCGCGCCGCCGACCCCGAACGCTGGCTGACCACCATGAACCGCCTGCAGCGCACGTGGGAGGAGATCCGGTGACCGCCTCCCGCTACGCCGCCAAGCCCTGGCTGGCCCTGCTCACCGACGCCCAGCGCGCCCCCGTCGACCCGGAGGACTCCCTGGTGCACGCCCTGCGCCGGGTGGCCGCCGAGACCCCGGACCGCACCTTTCTCGCCTACTTCGACGCCCGCCTCACCTACCGCGAGGTGGACGCCCTCAGCGACTCGGTCGCCGGTCATCTGGCCGCCCGCGGGATCGTCCGCGGCGACCGGGTGGCGGTCATGCTGCAGAACTCCCCGCACTTCGTGCTGGCCGTCCTCGGCGCCTGGAAGGCCGGGGCGAGCGTCGTCCCGGTCAACCCGATGTACAAGTCGGCCGAGGTCTCCCACGTCCTGCGGGACTCGGAGGCGGCCGCGCTGATCTGCTCGGACCGCGCCTGGCAGGGGTATCTGCGCGACACCGCCGCCGGCACCCCGGTACGGGTGGTGCTCACCGCGTGCGAGCGGGACTTCCAGACCCGCGACGATCCCCGCGTCCTCGCCTTCGAACGGCTCGGTCCGGCGGCGGACGCCGACGACCTGACCGCCGTCGCCCGCGCGGGCCTGCCCGCCCCGCAGGACCGCGCCCCCGCCCCCGCCGACATCGCGCTGATCAGCTACACCTCGGGCACCAGCGGCACCCCCAAGGGCGCCACCAACACCCACCGCAACATCATGTACAACGCCGAACGGCAGCGCGCCGGCCTCGGCCTGCCCGCGGCACCGGTGTACTTCGCGCTGGCGCCGCTGTTCCACATCACCGGCATCGTCTGCCAGTTCGGCGCCTGCCTGACCAGCGGCGGCACCCTGGTGCTGGCCTACCGCTTCCAGGCCGGGGTGGTGCTGGAGGCGTTCTTTGAGCACCGGCCGCACTACACCGTGGGCCCCGCGACCGCGTTCATGGCGCTGGCCGCACACCCCTCGGCGGGCCCGGACCACTTCTCCTCCTTCCACGTCATCTCCTCCGGCGGCGCCCCGCTGCCGCCCGCCCTGGTGGAGTCCTTCCGTGACCGTTTCGGGCCGTACATCCGCAACGGCTACGGCCTCACCGAGTGCACCGCGCCCTGCGCCTCCGTCCCGCCCGGCCGGGAGGCGCCCGTCGACCCGGTCTCCGGGACGCTAGCGGTGGGCGTGCCCGGACCCGACACGGTGGTCCGGATCGTCGGCGACGACGGCCGGGAGGTCCCCTTCGGCGAGCAGGGGGAGATCGTCGTCAGCGGCCCGCAGGTGGTCCCCGGCTACTGGCGGCGGCCCGAGGCCACCGCCGAGACCTTCCCCGGCGGCGAGCTGCGCACCGGTGACATCGGGTTCATGGACGAACAGGGCTGGCTCTACGTCGTGGACCGCAAGAAGGACATGATCAACGCTTCCGGCTTCAAGGTCTGGCCGCGCGAGGTGGAGGACGTCCTGTACACCCATCCCGCGGTGCGCGAGGCCGCCGTCGTCGGTGTGCCCGACGGCTACCGCGGCGAGACCGTGAAGGCCTTCATCAGTCTGCGTCCGGGCGCCGAGGCGGACCCGGCCGAGCTCGCCGCGTACTGCAAGGAGAGACTGGCCGCGTACAAGTATCCGCGGCAGGTGGAGATCCTGCCGGATCTGCCGAAGACGGCGAGTGGGAAGATCCTGCGGCGGGAACTGCGTTCCCGCACGCGAGACAGTCAGTGAACGACGAGGAAAGGCGGGTGGCGCCAGTGCCCAGGACCACGGACAAGGACGGCACCCCCGTGCCCCAGCGGCTCCTGGCCGCCGCCACCCGGCTCTTCGCCGAGCAGGGCTACGACCGCACCTCGGTGCAGGAGATCGTCGAGGCCGCGGGCGTCACCAAGGGCGCGCTCTACCACTACTTCGGGTCCAAGGAGGACCTGCTGCACGAGGTGTACGCCCGCGTGCTGCGGGTCCAGCAGGAGCGGCTGGACCACTTCGCCGGCCTGGACGCCCCGGTGGAGCAGCGGCTGCGCGACGCGGCGGCGGACGTGGTGGTGACCACCATCGAGAACCTGGACGACGCGGCGATCTTCTTCCGCTCCATGCACCACCTCAGCCCGGAGAAGAACAAGCAGGTGCGCGCCGAGCGCCGGCGCTACCACGAACGCTTCCGCGCGCTCATCGAGGAGGGCCAGCGGCAGGGCGTGTTCTCCACCGCGACCCCGGCCGACCTGGTGGTCGACTACCACTTCGGTTCCGTCCACCACCTGTCCACCTGGTACCGCCCCGACGGCCCGCTCAGCCCGCAGCAGGTCGCCGGCCACCTGGCCGACCTGCTGATGCGGGCGCTGCGGCCCTGAGGCCCCGCGGCGGCTGCGCCCGCCGCGGTCACGGGCCGGGCGGGCCGGGCGCACCCGCCACCGTGTGCGCCGGGCGCCCGTGACGAGCGACCCGCGGACGTCTCACACGACTTGGACCACGTACTTGCGGCGGACGCCTCACACGACCTGGACCACGTACTTGCCGCGGACACCGCCCGCCTCCAGCGCGGCGTGCGCCGCCGCCGTCTCCTCGAGCGGGAAAACCCTGTCGACCACGGGACGCAGCAAGCCTTGACGGACATGACGGGCCAGGTCGTCGAAGTGCTCCCGCTTCGGGTTGCCGGCGAAGTAGCGCACCCGGCCGCGTCCGTGGACCGTGCTGGCCGCGACCGAGCCGAGCCACGCGACGGGCCGGCGGGTGTCGAAGGCGATGGTGACCATGCGCCCGCCGGGCCTCAGCAGGCGCCGCCAGTCCCGAGGATCGGTCCCCACGGTGTCCAGGACGACGTCGAAGCGGCCCAGCTCCGCCGGACGCACGCTGCGGTGGTCCACGGCCCGGTGCGCACCGAGGGCGCGCACGAAGTCCAGGTTGGCCGCGCGGGCGAGGCCCGTGACCTGGGCCCCGTACGCCCGCCCGAGCTGGACGGCGGCGTTGCCGACCCCGCCCGCCGCGCCCCGGACGAGCAGCCGTTCACCGGGGCGCAGCCGGGCCTTGTCCCGCAGCGCGGTGACCGCCGTGGTGGCCACCGGCAGCGTGGCCGCCTCCACCAGATCGAGGCCGTCGGGGACCGGACCGGCCCGCTCGGAGGGCACCGTCACGTACTCGGCGGCGCTGCCGAAGGAGGAGCGGCCCAGGATCCCCCACACCCGGTCGCCGGGCACGAAACCGACGACTCCGGCGCCCGTCGCGGCGACCTCGCCGGCGAAGTCCAGGCCGATGCGCTGGGGAAACGTGCGGCCGGTCAGGAGACGGAGCCGGCCGTTGCGGACGGTCGTCTCGATGCCGTTGACGCTGAACGCGTGCACCTTCACCAGGATCTCGCCGGGGGCCGGCTCGGGGCGCGGCACGCGGGTGGTGCAGAGCACCTCGGGGCCGCCGTAGCGGTCGTAGAGCACTGCCGTCATCATGCGGTCGTCCATCGCCTCGCCTTTGCGATCGGGATCGTTCCAGGGGTCCGGCACCGACCGTAGGCTGGGAACCGGACGAACTCGTCCGATTGAGCCGGAAGCGAGAAACAGTGATGGCGGAATCTTCTCGGATCGCACCCCGGGACGGCGTGCGGGCGGACTCCCGGCGCAACCGTGAACGCATCCTCGTCGCCGCCCGTGCGGTCTTCGCGGAGCATGGGATCGACGCGCCGATGGCCACCGTGGCCCGCCGGGCCGGGGTCGGCGTCGCGACGCTCTACCGGCACTTCCCGACCCGGGACGCCCTGGTGCGCGGCGCGTTCGCACGCCAGATGGAGACCTGCGCGAGGGCACTCACCGAGGCCCTGGCCGCCCCCGACCCGTGGCAGGGCTTCCAGCACCTGGTGGAGACCCTGTGCGCCGCGCAACGGGAGGAACGCGGCTTCCCGGCCGCGTTCGCCGCCGCCTTCCCCCAGACCACGTCGCACCACGCACGCGCCCGGGAACAGGCCGAACGGGACGTCACCACCCTGGTCCGCAGGGCCCAGGCGGCGGGCGCGCTGCGGGCCGACTTCCACCCCTCCGACCTCGTCATGGTCCTGCTGGCGCACTGCGGACTGGTGGCCGCGGCACCGGACGACGAGGCGGCGTCCCGGCGGCTGGTCGCCTACCTGCTCCACTCCTTCCGCCCCGGCACAGCCGACCGCCCGCTGCCGCCGCCGTCCGCACTGACCCTGCGCAGCCTCCCGATCGCCCCGGACGCGGTGTCCGCTAAGAGGGCGTGATGCGGTGTCCGCCGTGAGGACGTGATGCGGCTCCCGCCGCAGGGGGTGCCGGTCCGGCGACCGGCCTCGGCGATCGGCGCGGGTGCCGTATCAGTGTGGGTCCTCGGCGCCGGCGGCCCGGGGGAGGCGGACGCCGGATCCGGCCAGCCGGGCCATGATCTCCTCGGCGGTCAGGACGAGCGCGAACCCCTTGCGCAGCACGGCCAGTTCCGGTTCCTGGCGGGACTCGTCGTCGGTGGCCGTGACGTCCGACCCGAACACGACCTGGTAGCCGCGCTCATAGGCTTGCCGGGCCGTGGTGCCGCAGCAGTAGTTGGTGAGCGTTCCCGTGACGACGACCGTGTCCCGGCCGAGATTGCGCAGGATCGTGTCGAGCGGGGTGTCGTAGAAGGCGCCGTACGAGGGCTTGCGGATCACGACCTCGTCGGGGCGGCGGCCCATCGGCTCCCACACCTCGGCCGGGCCCGGCCGGCGCCAGTCGGTGTCGCCGTGCGGAAGGTGGCGCAGGGCCTTCGGCCGGTCCAGTCCGAGATGCGTGTCGTCGAAGATCGTCCAGATCACCGGAACCGAGAGGGACCGGCATCCCTCGACGAGCCCGCGCAGGCGGGGTGCCATCCGGGTGGCCGCCGGCACCCAGAAGGGGCTCCAGCCGGGCCGGACGAACTCGTCCTGCATGTCGATGACCAGCAATGCCGTCCGCTCCGGGCGGACATCGAAGGCCGCCCGGCCGTGCGCGTAGAGGTCACGTGCCCGTGCGGTCACCCACTCCTCGGTGTACGGCATCCCCAGCCCCCTTGCATCGATTCGAGGCACCTCGTTTCGATGTGAGAGAGTAGCAGCATGCTGGAACTCGCGATCCTGGGATTTCTGTCCGAAGGGCCGCTGCACGGCTATCAACTGCGCCACCGGATAGCGCACTTGAACGGCCACACCCGTCCGGTCAGCGACGGCAGCCTCTACCCGGCGATCGACCGGCTCGTCAAGGCGGGGCTGCTCGACCGCAGAACCGAGCCCGGTGCCTCGGCCGCCCGGCGTAACACCCTGAGCCTGACCGCCGCCGGCCGTGCCGAACTTCTGCGCCGGCTGCGGGAAGCCGACGGCCTGGACATCAGCGACAGCACCCGGTACTTCACCGTCCTGGCCTTTCTCTCCCAGCTCCCCGACACCGCCGAGCAGCACGCGGTGCTGCGCCGGCGTCTGGAGTTCCTGGAGCAGCCCGCGAGTTTCTTCCACGACGGCGACAGCCCGCTGCGCGCCGAGGACGTCGACGACCTCTACCGCCGGGGCATGCTCACCATCGCCCGCGCCACAAGCGAGGCGGAACGTGCCTGGCTGCGGGAGGTGTTGGGCTGACGCTGCCGGTCGGCCCCGGATTCCTGTGCCCGGACGGACGGGGGATGCGGCGGACGGCAGGTGCCGGGGCGGGGCGGCCTCCCTGCGCAACGGCCGGGGCCGCCCCGGCCGGCCCCGGCGTCACAGGTACTTCTTCAACTCCCGCCGGGCCAGCGACCGCTGGTGGACCTCGTCCGGTCCGTCGGCGAGCATCAGGGTGCGTGCCCCGGCGTACAGCTCGGCCAGCGGGAAGTCCTGGCTGACGCCGCCCGCCCCGTGCAGCTGGATCGCCCGGTCCAGGATGTCCACCACCGCGCGCGGCGTGGCGATCTTGATGGCCTGGATCTCCGTGTGCGCGCCCTTGTTGCCGACCGTGTCCATCAGCCACGCGGTCTTCAGCACCAGCAGCCGCAGCTGCTCCACCGTCACCCGGGCGTCGGCGATCCAGTTCCGGATCACGCCCTGCTGGGCCAGCGGCTTGCCGAAGGCGGTCCGGGACACCGCGCGCCGGCACATCAGCTCGATGGCCCGCTCGGCCATGCCGATCAGCCGCATGCAGTGGTGGATGCGGCCCGGCCCGAGGCGCGCCTGGGCAATGGCGAAACCGCCGCCCTCCTCGCCGATCAGGTTCGACGCCGGCACCCGCACGTGGTCGAAGACCACTTCGGCGTGGCCGCCGTGGTAGTGGTCCTCGTAGCCGAAGACCCGCATCGCCCGCTCGACCCTGACCCCCGGGGTGTCCCGCGGCACCAGCACCATCGACTGCTGGCGGCGGATGTCCGGCCCGTCCGGGTCGGTCTTGCCCATCACGATGAAGATCTTGCAGTCGGGGTGCATCGCGCCGGAGATGTACCACTTGCGGCCGGTGATGACGTACTCGTCGCCGTCCCGTTCGATGCGGGTGGTGATGTTGGTGGCGTCCGAGGAGGCCACCTCGGGCTCGGTCATCGCGAAGGCGGAACGGATCTCACCGGCCAGCAGCGGCTCCAGCCACTGCTTCTTCTGCGCCTCGTCGCCGAACTGGGCCAGCACCTCCATGTTCCCGGTGTCCGGGGCCGCGCAGTTGGTGACGGTGGGCGCGAGCTGCGGGGAACGGCCGGTGATCTCGGCGAGCGGCGCGTACTGCAGGTTCGTCAGCCCGGCCCCGTACTCGGCATCCGGCAGGAACAGGTTCCACAGGCCCTGCCGGCGTGCCTCGGCCCTCAGTTCCTCCACCACCGGCGGGGTCTGCCACGGCGAGGCGAGCCGTGCCCGCTGCTCGTGCACCACCTGCTCGGCGGGGTAGACGTACTCGTCCATGAAGGCGAGCAGCCGGGCGCGCAGCTCCTCGGTGCGCGCGTCGAACGCGAAGTCCATGCGGGATCAGCCCTCCTGGAGGCCTTCGTGAAGGGTGGTCAGGCCGTGCCGGATGAAGACGGGCACGAGGTCGCCGATGCGGTCGAAACCGCGGCCGACGGTCTGGCCGAGCGTGTAGCGGTAGTGGATGCCCTCCAGGATCACCGCCAGCTTGAACCAGGCGAACGCCGTGTACCAGGACAGCCCGGTCACATCCCGGCCCGAGCGGGCCGCGTACCGCTGAACCAGCTCGGCAGGGGAGGGGTGTCCGGGAGCCTCGGCGGTGGTGGACACCGGCGAGCCGGGCAGGCCCAGCGGCGTGCTGTACATCACCAGCAGGCCGAGATCGGTCAGCGGATCGCCGAGCGTGGACATCTCCCAGTCGAGCACCGCTGTGATCCGGTCGTCGTCCCCGAGCAGGACGTTGTCCAGGCGGTAGTCCCCGTGCACCACGGCCGGTGCGGGGGAGACGGGCAGATGCCGGCCCAGGGCCGCGTGGAGCTCGTCGATCCCCTCCAGCTCGCGGTTGCGGGACGCGTCCAGCTGTTTGCCCCAGCGCCGCAGCTGCCGGTCCAGGAAGCCCTCGGGCCGCCCGAAGTCCGCGAGGCCCACCTCGGCCGGGTCCAGCGCGTGCAGCTCCACCAGCGTGTCCACCAGCGACAGCACCGCGTCGCGGGTGCGCTCAGGGCCGAGCGGGGCGAGCTGCGCGGCGGTGCGGTACGGCGTGCCCTCGACGAAGTCCATGACGTAGAACGGCGCCCCGAGCACCTCCTCGTCCTCGCACAGCAGCACCGGGGAGGGCACCGGCACACGCGTCGGGTGCAGCGCGCTGATCACCCGGTGCTCGCGCCGCATGTCGTGCGCGGTGGCCAGCACATGGCCGAGCGGAGGCCGCCGCACCACCCACCGGGAGGTGCCGTCCGAGACCGCGTACGTCAGGTTCGACCGTCCGCCCTCGATGAGCCGGCCCGTCAGGGGTCCCTGCACCAGGCCCGGCCGCTCACGGTCGAGCAGTCCGCGCAGGCGGTCGAGATCGAGACCGGGCGGGTGATCGGCGCTCATGCACGCTCCCAGGGACGCGACGACATCATCGGCGACCATCATGCTGACTAGTCGGTATGTCGTCCAGTGTGCGGACAGAGCGTGACCGGGGACACGAAGGACCCGAGGGGCTCGGGGACGCGACCGGCGGGACGGTCCTCACATCACCAGCGCCGCCGCGCCCACCGCCAGGGCCACCGTGCACAGGGCCGCCGCCGCGGCCGCCCGCGGTGCGAGCGCCGGCGGGACGGCCGAGGAGCCCAGGCGGCGGGTTCGCGCGCCGGCGAGCAGCACCAGGCCCAGCCAGCAGGCGCAGCACAGGGCGCCGACGGCCAGGCCCGCCGGTGTCGCCCCGTCGTGCAGCGCCGTGCGCACGGCGAGCACGGCCGCGACCGTGCCGGACAGGGTGGTCCGCCGCCAGGCGAGCCGGGTCCTCTCCGGCTGCAGCCCCGGATCCCGGGGCGGGCTCGGTTCCTGGTGCTGCCCTGGATCCTGATGCGATTCCGCGTCCCGGGGGCGGCCCGCGCCCTCGCCGTCGTCCCCGCCGTCGGTGGCGCCCGCACCCGGCCCGCGCGCCCCGCTCATCCCGCCCAGCCGGCGAGGACGACCACGACCATCGCGACGGCCACCACCGCGATCACCAGGCTCAGCACCGCGGGGAAGCGGGACGCCGGCAGATCCTCTCCGCGGCGCATCGCCCGCTCGCACCGGACCCAGTGGTCGACCGCCCGTAGCGCGCACACCACCCCGGCCGCGAGCAGCGCCAGCGCCAGGCCGACCCGCCAGGGACGGGGCAGGTCCGGCAGGAACTGGTCCACCGCGAACCCGCCGCCGATCAGCGCGAGCGCGGTGCGCAGCCAGGCCAGGAAGGTGCGCTCGTTGGCGAGCGAGAAACGGTAGTCCGGGGTACTGCCCTCCTCCCTGACGGCCTCGGGAGCAAACCACAACCGGACGTTCCGTACGACTCGGATCACGCCAGGGACCTTACCGGCGCCGGGCCCCGGCCGGTTCCCGGACCGGGCGCGGCTGTGCGGGTCCGCGGGTCCGCTTACGCTGCGTGTCCGCGCCGGGTACGCGCCTGATCCGCGCCGGATACGCGCCTGATCCGCGCCGGGTCTCGTCGTGTCCGCGCCTGATCCGCGCCGGGCTCCGCCTCATCCCGCCGAACGGTGTGCCCGCAGCCGTTCGTAGGCCGCCAGCCCGTCCGGCACCCACTCCCACTCCGTGAGCCGGCGCTCCACCTCCTCCTCGGGCAGGAAGGCGTGCCAGGCCACCTCCTCCGCCTGCGGCCGCACCGGAAGGTCGCAGCGCACCTGGTACACCGCCGACCACCAGCTGCGGCCGCGCCCGCCGTCGTACAGGAAGGTGAACAGGTGCTCGGGCCGGGGCAGCCCCGTCACCCCCAGTTCCTCCTCGGCCTCGCGCAGAGCCGCCTCGTCGTAGCTCTCGCCGGCCCCGACGACCCCGCCGACGAACATGTCGTACAGCGAGGGGAAGACCAGCTTCGTCGGGGTCCGGCGGTGCACGAAGACCCGGCCCTCGGCGTCCCTGGCCTGCACGAAGACGCAGCGGTGGCGCAGCCCCTCGGCGTAGGCCTCGCCGCGCGGGGCCTGCCCGACGACCCGGTCCTGTTCGTCGACGATGTCGATGATCTCGTCTGCAGCGCTCATGCCGGCCATCCAAGCAGGCGGGGCCCGGCCCCCGGGGTGGCGGGGCGGGCGCCGGCGGTGCCGGACGTCAGCGCCGCTGCAGGTCGCGCTCCTGCCGCGGGACCGCCGTGCCGCAGGGCATGGCCGGATGCAGACCGAGCAGCACGATGCCCGCGACGATCGCCGCCAGGCCCGCCGCCTCCCCGGTCAGCGCGCCGACGTCGGTGCGCAGCCGGTCGCCGAGAAAGCCCACGCCGCAGGCGATCCCGGCCAGCGGCTCGGCCGCGGTCAGCGCGGGCAGCGACATGCGCAGCGGCGCCGTCTCGAAGGCGCTCTGCACCAGGATCAGCCCGGTGAATCCCAGCACCACCAGGGCGTACGGCTGCCAGGCCGCGAACAGCTCCCCCCAGCCGCCCGCGGCGAACCGTTCCCCGCTCACCCGGGTCAGTGCGTCCTGCACCCCGTACAGCAGCCCCGCGGCCAGCGCCAGGAGCGCCGGCCCCCAGCTGAGCCGGAACCGCTTGGCCAGCGTGGTCAGCAGCAGGGCCGCGCCCACCACGGCACCGAGGATCAGCCAGTGCCGCAGGGGATCGGTGACCGCGTGGCCCGCGCGGGGCCGCCCGGCCAGCAGGAACGCCGTCACCCCGCCCGCCAGCAGCACCAGCCCCAGCCAGCCCTGCCGGCCCAGCGGCTGGCGGGTCTGCCGCCGCGAGAGGACCAGCGCGAACAACAGGTTCGTCGCCAGCAGCGGCTCCACCAGCGAGATCTCACCCCGACCGAGCGCCAGCGCGCCCAGCACCATGCCGACGATCATCAGACCGAGTCCGCCCAGCCAGCGGGGCACCTTCACCAGATCCAGCAGCAGCCGCGGGGAGAGATAGTCGCCGAGCGGCGCCTGCTGGGCGGCGTTCTGCTGGAGGACGAAACCGAAGCCGAGGCAGCATGCGGCACTCACGGCGAGGATCAGAACCAGTACCGACACGCTGTGTACCTCGCTCGTCCGGCCGGGTCACGGGGTCGTAATCGCCGACTGTAGCGCCCCGGGACGCCGCCTGCCGCCCCGCCGGCATGAGATCGGGCACACTCCGTGGCCTCGCGCCCGCGCCGGCGCGCCGTGTCCGTGGGCGCCCGTACGCCGTACGTCCGACGGCGTGAGGAGTTCAGCGGCGCGCCGGGGTGTACGCCGTCCGGGTCGGGTCGCCACGAACCGCGTCTGCGCCTGTTCCTCCCGTGCGATCCGCAGCCGCCCGCGCCGCCGCCAATCCCCGCGGTCATCCCGCAGCCGTCGGGCCACATCGGTCACCGCCTGCGCACAGGACGCCGCGGCGGCCGTCCGCCCGGCTCGACGCGGAGGCTCGCAAGCAGCGCAACGCGGTCGAGCGGCGGATCGACCGCCTGGAACAGCGGTGCGGCCTGGCAACACGAACCGACGGACTCGGATCGCCCACCAGACCGCACTCCACCTTGCCGCCATCCTCGTCCGGACACGGCACGGACCGAAGAGACAGCCCCTAGATGATCAAAGACAGCACGAACACCAGGGCCCCCGCCACCACCGACAGGATCGTCTCCATCAGGGACCAGGTCTTGACCGTCTGGCCGACGTCCAGCCCGAAGTACTCCTTCACCAGCCAGAAGCCGGCGTCGTTGACGTGGCTGAAGAACAGCGAGCCGGCGCCGATCGCGAGGACCAGCAGGGCGGTGTGGGCGGTCGACATGTCGGCGGCCAGCGGGGCGACCAGACCGGCCGCGGAGACGGTGGCCACGGTCGCCGAACCGGTCGCGAGCCGGATCACCACCGCGATCATCCAGGCGAGCAGGATCGCCGAGATCGACCAGTCCTTGGATATGTCCAGGATCATCTGGCCCACGCCGCAGTCGATCAGCGTTTGCTTGAAGCCGCCGCCGGCACCGACGATCAGCATGATGCCCGCGATGGGCATCAGGCCCTTGTCGACGGTGGAGTTGATGCGCTCCTTGCTGAAGCCGGCCGGGAGGCCCAGGGTGAAGATGCCCACGATCACGGCGGCCAGCAGGGCGAACAGCGGGGAGCCGATGACGTCGAAGACCCGCTGGGTCACGTCGTCGGGGTTGTCGACGACGATGTCCACCAGTGCCTTGGCCAGCATCAGCACCACCGGCAGCAGCACGGTGGCCAGCGTCGCGCCGAAGCTCGGGCGGCGCTCGAGGTCGTCCGAGGCGCGCTGCGGGATCATGCGGTCCGGGGCCTGGACGTCCACCCAGCGGCTGGCGACCTTGGAGAACAGCGGACCGGCGACGATCACGGACGGGACGGCCACCAGCAGGCCGAGCGCCAGCGTCACCCCGAGGTTGGCCTTGACCGCGTCGATCGCGACCAGCGGACCGGGGTGCGGCGGGATCAGGCCGTGCATCACGGACAGACCGGCCAGCGCCGGGATGCCGATGCGCATCAGCGAGTAGGTGCCGCGCTTGGCGACCATCAGCACCACCGGGATCAGCAGCACGATGCCGATCTCGAAGAAGAGCGGCAGTCCGACCACCGAGGCGATCAGCACCATCGCCCACGGCATCGCCCGGCCTCCGGCCTTCGCCAGGATCGTGTCCACGATCTGGTCGGCGCCGCCGGAGTCCGCGAGCAGTTTGCCCAGGATCGCACCGAGCGCGATCAGCACGCCGACGCTCGCGACCGTCGAACCGAGGCCGCCGGTGAAGCTGGTGATCGCCTTGTCCAGCGGTGCCCCGGCCACGGCGCCGAGCACCAGGGCGCCGACGGTCAGGGACAGAAAGGCGTGCAGCTTGAACTTGGTGATGAGCAGGACGATGACGGCAATGCCCACGAGGACGGCAATGCCCAGCTGGGCGTGTCCGGCCGAGGTGATCGGCGGGGGCGCGTCCGCTGCCAGCATCTCGACGCTGAGTCTGGTCACGGGGGTTCCCTTGCAGGTGAAGAGGGATGGGGAGAAAAGCGGTGCCGCAGTCGGCGACCGCGGGGTAAGACGCCGGGGATCACGACGGCCGTGCCTCGGCGGACTGCGTGGCGCCGTCGAGGTCCGCCAGCGCGGCCACGGCACGCTCGGTGATCTCCTCGGGCGTGCCCGAGACGTCCACCTCGACGCCGCGCTCGTCCGCCTGCAACGGCTGGAGCGTGGCGAACTGGGAGTCCAGCAGCTCCGTCGGCATGAAGTGCCCCTGACGCTGCGCCATCCGGCTCGCGATCAGCTCCCTGGAGCCCGTGAGGTGGACGAAGACGATGCCGGGGGCCGCGGCCCGCAGCCGGTCCCGGTACGCGCGCTTGAGTGCCGAGCTGCTCACCACACCGCCGAGCCCGGCCCGTCCGCGGGCCCAGGCGCCGATGGCGTCCAGCCAGGGCCATCGGTCGTCGTCGTCGAGCGGGATCCCGGCCGACATCTTGTCGATGTTGGCCTGCGGATGGAAGTCGTCTCCCTCGGCGTACGGGACGCCGAGCCGGTCCGCGAGCAGGGGACCGATGGTGGTCTTGCCCGTGCCGGCGACGCCCATCACCACGACGACGTGGGGGGTGCGCATACTGCCTCTCTGTCTTCCTCGACGTGGAACGCCGTCACTCGGCGTCCGCCTCACTGAAACCTATTAGGTATGACGAATTCAAGAGACTGTGACATACAAGTCTGACTTTTTTGAAGCGTGATCCACACCGTACGCTGAGTGCATGAGCACACCGGGCCGGGGGCTGCACGGCCATGTACTGGACACCCTTGGCCCCGCCATCACCGCGGGTGAATACCCTCCGGGCAGCGTTCTGCGCACCGACGAGCTGGCACAGCGTTTCGACGTCTCACGCTCCGTGATGCGCGAGGCGGTGCGGGTGCTGGAGTCCATGCACCTGGTCGCCTCCCGCCGCCGCGTCGGCGTGATCGTCCAGCCGGCGTCGGAGTGGAACGTCTACGATCCCCAGGTCATCCGCTGGCGCCTGGCCGGGGCCGACCGTCCGCGGCAGCTGCGGTCGCTGACCGTGCTGCGGTCGGCCGTCGAGCCGGTCGCGGCCGGACTGGCGGCGCGGCACGCCACACCCGAGCAGTGCGCGGAGCTGACCGAGCGCGCACTCGGCATGGTCGCCAACTCACGCGGGCACCGGCTGGAGCAGTACCTCGTCCATGACGTGGCCTTCCATCGCGTGATCCTCGACGCGTCCGGCAACGAGATGTTCGCGCGGCTCGGCGACGTGGTCGCCGAGGTGCTGGCCGGCCGCACCCACCACGAGGTGATGTTCGAGGACCCCGACCCGGCCGCCGTCACCCTGCATGTGCAGGTCGCCGAGGCCGTCCGCGAGGGCGACGCCGCCCGCGCCGAGAAGCTCACCCGCGAGATCACCGAGGGTGCGCTGCAGGAACTGGACATCTTGGCGCCGTAACGGGGACCTCGCTCGGGCGGGAGCCCTACTCGGGCAGGAAGTCGCCGTCCACGTACACCCACGCCCCGTCCACCCGCTCGAAGCGGCTGCGTTCGTGCAGGACTCCGCCCCGGTAGGACGCCCGGAAGGTCACCGTCCCGGTGGTGTGGAAGGCGGACCCGCCGGTGGTGCCGAGGATCTCCAGGCCCGTCCAGCGCATCCGCGGGTCCAGGTCCAGCCGGGCGGGCCGGTTCCGCGGATGCCAGGTCCGCAGCAGATACTCCGCGTCCTGACGCGCGAAGGCGCTGTACCGCGACCGCATCAGCGCCTCGGCGGTCGGCGCGGCGGCAACACCGCGGTGGAAGCGGCCGCAGCACTCCTGGTACGGCTCGGGCAGCCCGCACGGGCAGGAACGGGGAGTCATGACCCTCATTCTGCCCGTGCCGGCCTCGGCATTCTGCCCGTGCCGGCCCCGGCCGCCCGCACCGGTGCGCGCGCAGGGCCGCCGTCGTCCCACCGGTGCGCGGCCGGCCGCCGTCGCCCGCGCGGCCCGCAGCGGTGCGAGGCACAGTGGAGATGTGGCAGTGTCCCCACGCAGGCCGAGGGGAGAGCGACGATGACGCGACCCGTAGACAGCCGGCCGGCGTCCGTGAAGGAATGGCGGCTGAACCTGTATCTGTCCGAGCACGACCCGGAGACCACCGCCCGTATCGTCCTCGACACCGGCGACAACGTCCTGGAGACCTGCGCCGAGGCGCGGCGCAATCCCTACGACCCCGCGGTGCCCGAGATCGGCGACGAACTCGCCGCCGGACGCGCCCTGGTCGCCCTGGGCCGTGAGCTGCTGCGCGCCGCCGCGGGCGACATCGAGGCGGCCGGAGCACCGGATGCGACCCCGCCCGCCCCGCTGTGGTCGGCGCGGGAGTGACCTCCCGCCGCGACGAAGGAGCCCGCCGTGCTCTTCTCCGATCGTCAGGAAGCCGGCCGGCGTCTCGGCGCCCGGCTCGCCGGCCTGGCCGGCCAGGACGTCGTGGTGCTCGGACTGCCCCGCGGGGGCGTGCCGGTCGCCGCGGGCGTCGCGGCGGCCCTGAACGCGCCGCTGGATCTGTGCCTGGTGCGGAAACTGGGCGTGCCCGGCCAGCCCGAGCTGGCCATGGGAGCCGTCGCCGAGGACGGCGCTCGGGTGCTCGACGAACGCGTCCTGCGCGAGGTCCGCGTCAGCCCCGAGGAGCTGGCCCGGGTGGAGGAGCGGGAGCGGCGGGAGCTGGCCCGGCGGGCCGAACGCTACCGGGGCGGGCACCCGCCCGTTCCCGTCGCCGGACGGACCGCGGTGGTCGTCGACGACGGCGTGGCCACCGGCTCCACGGCGCGTGCCGCCTGCCACGCGGTGCGGGCCAGGGGAGCGGCGCGGACGGTGCTGGCGGTGCCCGTGGCGCCGCCGGACTGGACGGCACGGCTCGCGGGGGCCGCCGACGAGCTGGTCGCTCTGGCCACCCCAGGTCACTTCTTCGCCGTCGGCCAGTTCTACGACGACTTCGCCCAGCTTCAGGACGAGGACGTGGTGGCCCTGCTGCGGCAGCACCGGCCCGCCGCCGGACCGGCGGAGCAGGTGGACCAGGAGGTGCGGGTCACGGCCGGGGCCGTGCGGCTCGGCGGCCGGCTGACCGTGCCCGCCGGTGCCCGGGGGATCGTGGTGTTCGCGCACGGCAGCGGCAGCGGCCGGCACAGCCCGCGCAACCGGTTCGTCGCCCGCGGACTGAACCGGGCCGGGCTGGGCACCTTGCTGTTCGACCTGCTCACCGAGGAGGAGGCGGACGACCGGGCCAACGTCTTCGACACCCCGCTGCTGGCCGCACGGCTCACCGGGGCGATCAGCTGGCTGCGCGGCGATCCGCGGGCCGGGCACCTGGCCGTCGGCTGTTTCGGCGCCAGCACCGGCGCGGCCGCCGCCCTGTGGGCCGCCGCGGAACCGGGCGTCGCGATCGCGGCCGTGGTCTCCCGCGGCGGGCGGCCCGACCTCGCCGGGGAGCGACTGGCACACGTCCGCGCGCCCACCCTGCTGATCGTCGGCGGCGCGGACCCGACCGTGCTGGACCTCAACCGCCAGGCCCAGGCCCGGCTGACCTGTGACAACCGGCTGGAGATCGTCCCCGGCGCGACCCATCTGTTCGAGGAGCCCGGAGCCCTGGAGCAGGTGACCGGGCTGGCCCGCGACTGGTTCACCGACCACATGGCGGCCGCGACCGTGTGAGCCCGCCGGCGCGGAACGAAACGAAGGGAGGCGGCCGAGGGACATGCGAAAGCGGTGCCGACCGTCGACCGGCCGGCACCGCCTGTGTGGGGTGTCCGAGGGGGGACTTGAACCCCCACGCCCTATACGGGCACTAGCACCTCAAGCTAGCGCGTCTGCCATTCCGCCACCCGGACAGGGTGTGTGCCGCTCGTCTTCTCGCTCGCGGCGACGAAGAAAACCTTACCAGGCTTCCGGGGGTGCTCGATCACCTGCCGTCCTGCGCGCCCTCTTCGCCGCCCGGTATGAACGGCGTGTGACGAGCAGGGGGCTGTCCCGGGCCTGTGGCGGGGGCTGTCTTCTGCCGGGACCGGAATGCGGGGGAGGATGAGGGGGGACCACCGGCACCCGAGGTGGGCCACCAGCACACACACCGGGAGGAACCAGCGTGAGCGAGACGGACACGGCCAGGAGCGTCACCGGCGAGGACGAGGTCGTGGACCTCTGCCGCGAGCTGATCCGGATCGACACCAGCAACTACGGCGACCACTCGGGGCCGGGCGAGCGCAAGGCCGCCGAGTACGTCGCCGAGAAGCTGGCCGAGGTGGGGCTGGAGCCGAAGATCTTCGAATCGCACCCCGGCCGGGCCTCCACGGTGGCGCGCATCGAGGGCGAGGACCCGTCCCGGCCCGCGCTGCTCATCCACGGCCACACCGACGTCGTTCCGGCCAACGCCGGAGACTGGACCCACCACCCCTTCTCCGGCGAGGTCGCCGACGGGTGCGTGTGGGGCCGCGGCGCGGTCGACATGAAGGACATGGACGCGATGACGCTGGCGGTGGTGCGCGACCGGATGCGCAGCGGCCGCAAGCCCCCGCGGGACATCGTGCTGGCGTTCCTCGCCGACGAGGAGGCCGGCGGCACCTACGGCGCCCGGTATCTCGTCGACCACCACCCCGAGCTGTTCGAGGGCGTCACGGAGGCCATCAGCGAGGTCGGCGGCTTCTCCTTCACCGTCAGCGAACAGAGGCGGCTCTACCTGATCCAGACGGCCGAGAAGGGCATGCACTGGATGAAGCTGACCGTGGCCGGCACGGCCGGACACGGCTCGATGATCCACCGGGACAACGCGATCACCGAGCTGTCGGACGCCGTGGCGCGCTTGGGCCGGCACAAGTTCCCGGTGCGGGTGACCAAGACCACGCGGGCCTTCCTGGACGAACTCGGCGACGCGCTGGGCACCGAGCTGGACCCGGAGAACATGGAGGGCACCCTCGCCAAGCTCGGCGGCATCGCCAAGCTGATCGGCGCGACGCTGAGCAACACCGCCAACCCGACCCAGCTGGGCGCCGGTTACAAGGTCAACGTCATCCCGGGCGAGGCCACCGCCCACGTCGACGGACGCTTCCTGCCCGGTCACGAGGAGGAGTTCCTCGCCGACCTGGACCGGATCCTCGGGCCCCGGGTCAAGCGGGAGGACGTGCACGCCGACAAGGCCGTCGAGACCACCTTCGACGGGCCGCTGGTGGAGGCCATGCAGGCGGCGCTCGTGGCCGAGGACCCGGCCGCGAAGGCCATCCCGTACATGCTCTCCGGCGGCACCGACGCCAAGTCCTTCGACGACCTCGGCATCCGCAGCTTCGGCTTCGCGCCGCTGAAGCTGCCGCCGGAGCTGGACTTCGCGGGCATGTTCCACGGCGTGGACGAGCGGGTGCCGGTGGACGGACTGACGTTCGGTGTCCGGGTGCTCGACCGGTTCATCGACGCCGCCTGAGCCGCCCCCGAAGTCCCCTGCGGCGTCCGGCACTTCCGCACATTCCGGCCCCCGCGCAACCGCGGAATTCGGCCGGGTGTGCGAGAGTGCACGAGCGGGAGTGAAGCTGACCATAAGCTCGTATCCCGATCACCTCCGCCTCGTTGCATCTCATGCGATCGGCTCCATGTGATCGCACCTGCCAACTAGGAGGAAGAATGCTCAAGAAGGTCGTCGCGACCGCGGTTGCCACCGGTGGACTGGTTCTCGCGGGTGCGGGCCTGGCTGCTGCCGACTCGGGTGCCCAGGGCGCTGCCGTGCAGTCCCCGGGCGTCGTGTCCGGCAACGTCATCCAGGTGCCCGTGCACGTGCCGGTGAACGTCTGCGGCAACACGATCTCCGTGATCGGGCTGCTGAACCCTGCCTTCGGCAACACCTGCATCAACAAGTGACGTCGCGCCCCGCTCAGCGGGTCTGACTCCATCGGCTCCGTGGGGGGTCCTAAGCCGTCGGCCCTGGAGCGCGCGCCACGCGTTCCGGGGCCGGCCGGTCTTTCCGCGCGGTCACGGCGGCGCGCACGCCGCCCGCGACCACGCGTTCCGGAAGGTTCCAGAAGGTCGAAGACAGGGATTCCATACATGCGACAGGTCACCCGCAAGGGCCTGATGACCGTGGCGGCGGCGACCGGCGTGATCGCCGCCGCGAGCGGTGCCGCCCATGCCGACGCGGGCGCGACCGGCGCCGCGTCCCACTCGCCGGGCGTGCTGTCCGGCAACTCGGTGCAGGTGCCCGTACACGTGCCGGTCAACGTCTGCGGCAACACCGTGGACGTCGTCGGTGTGCTCAACCCGGCCGTGGGCAACGCGTGCGCCAACGGCGGCAGCGACTCGTCCGCGCACCAGGGCGGCACCGGACACGGCGGCCACGACCACGGGGGGACGGACGGCGGCTCCCACGCCGGCGGCCACAGCGAGGGCTCACCGGGCGTCGGCTCCGGCAACCACATCCAGGTCCCGGTCGACGTGCCGGTGAACGTCTGCGGCAACAGCGTCGACGTGATCGGCATCGGCAACGCCGCCGTGGGCAACGGCTGCGCGAACGACGGCGGCTCCGGCGGCCACACCACGCCGCCCGGCGACCACGGCAACCCTCCGGACCGTCCCGGTCACCCGGGCCACCCCGGTACCCCGGGCACGCCGGGCCGCCCGGGTACGCCCACCACGCCGGACACCCCGGGTACCAGCACGCCCGGTGACTCCGTGCCCGTGAACCACCCGGCTCCGCAGACCGTCACCACGCCGCACACGGCCCAGCTCGCCGAGACCGGAAGCGAGCTGCCGCTCGGCGTGCTGCTGCCGACCGGCGCGGGCGCGCTCCTCGCCGGCGCCCTCCTCTACCGCAAGGCCCGGGCGTCGGCCTGACGGACACCGCCCGGCCGGCCCCGACGGCGGCCGGGCACACCGACGAGCGGACCCCGCGGCAGCGGGGCCCGCTCGTTCGACGTGTCACGGGCTCGTCAGCGGTCGTCCCTGCTCACCACCGGCGGGGCGGGCTCACCAGGTGGCGCGCACCTGGCGGATGATCCGCCGTCGCAGCCGCACCCGGCGGCTGCCGTCGCGCAGCAGGCTCAGGCGGTACAACTCCCAGTGTCCGTACTCGGCGTGGTCCGTCAGCAGACGTGTCGTCTCCTTGCGGGAGACCCCGCGCGGTACGTACACGTCGACAAATTCGTATTCCGGCATCGCATCTATTGTGCGGGCTGAGGCCCGGTACGGATAGCGTCTGCAGTATGTCTGATGCTGCGCAGCCCACCGCTGCCGAGGTACGGGCCGCCGCCGAGGCGGTCAAGGCCGCGCTCGACCGCCATCTCGCCGCGGTCGAACGCAGGTCGGGGGAGGACGACCCGGCCGTCTACGAGGCGTTCAACCAGCTGGCAGCCGCCGCCGAGGCGTACGACGAGCTGCTCTACGACCGCTACGACGAGGTCACACCCTTCGAGATCCCCGGTGACGACACGCTGCCGCCGTACACCGGCCCGGAGGAACCCCACGCGATCAGCGTGCTGATCCGCCGCGACTACACCGTCGCCGAGCCGCGGCGGCTGCTGTCCCAGGCCCAGCGGGTGGAGGCCGCGGACGTCGAGACGGGCACCGGCATCGGCGAGGGCGCCACCGGCTCGCTGCACGGAGCGCTCGGCGTCCTGTTCGGCGAGTACGAGCCGGACGAGATCGCCTCCCGCCACCGGGAGTTCGGCCTGGAGGAGGGCGACTCGACGCTGTGGGTCACGGCCGCGGACGAAGCGGCCGACCCCGGCGAATGGCTGGAGGCACCCTTCGACCATGTCGACCCCGAGCAGGTGGTCTGCCGCTTCGACGTCAGCGCGGTCTTCGACGACGACGAGTTCGACGACGACGCGGACGACGACTTCGACGACGAGGAGGACGAGGAGGACGACGGGTTCGAGGAAGGCGACGAGGACGAGGACGACCTGGAGCCGCTGGACCGGACCTGAGAACACCCGGCGTGCCCGGGCGGCCCCGCCCGAGTACGCCGGGTGCGCTTCGCGGGCGCGCCCGGCGCGGGAGCGACGCGCCCGGTCAGGCCGCCTGCTGCTCCTGCTGGCGCAGCAGCACGGGCAGCCGGGTCGTGCGCGGCTTCGCCGGCACCTCGGCCACGGCCCGGGGCAGCGCCTGGCCGGCACCGTGCACCACGGACAGATGACGGCCGGCCCGGCCGAACGTCGTGTAGACCCACGGACGGCTGAGCGCCTGCGTCGCATCGCCGGGCAGGACGACGACCACCGCGGGCCACCGGCCGCCCACGGCCTGGTGCGCGGTCAGCGCCCAGCCGTGCCGTACCCGGGACTCCACCTGCTCCTGGGGCACCACCACGGCGGTGCCGGCACAGGACAGATGCAGCCCGTCGGCGTCGGCCGTCACCACATGGCCGGGCAGCGTACGTCCCGGGACGGGGGAGTAGGCGATCCGGTCGCCCGGGTCGAAGCCGCCGAAGCGGCCCGGCCCCGGATTGAGACGTTCCTTGAGCGCGGCGTTCAGGGCGCGGGTGCCCGCCGCGCCACCGTGGCCCGGGGTGATCACCACGGTGTGCTCGGCCGGGACGCCGATCGCCCGCGGCACCGAGTCCGTGACGAGCTGGACGGTGCGGTGCACGGCCTCCCCGGCGTCCCGCACCGGCACGATCACGACCTCCTTGCCGGGCGCCGCCACCTGGTTCAGCTCGCCGACGCCCACACCGGAGACCAGCTCGCCCAGCGGTCCCGGATCCGGCACCCGGGAGGCCACCTGGGGGCACACCCGGGCCGCCAGCAGGTCCGCGAACACCCGCCCGGGACCCACGGACCACAGCACACCGGGGTCCCCGGCCAGCACCAGCCGGGCCCCGTCCGGCAGCGACTCCACGAGAAGGGCCGCGGTCTCCACGTCGAGCTGCGGGGCGTCCAGCACGACCAGCAGGTCGGCCTCGACGCTGCCGTCGGCGTCCCGTCCCGGCCCCTCGGCACCCGACAGCAGCCCGGCCACCGTGGCCACGGGAGACGCGTCGTTCCCGGCCGGATCCGTCGACGCTCCCTCGCCGGGGGACCGGTCCGTCGGCTGCTGCGCCTGCTCCTGCCGCAGCAGCCGCGCGAACGCGTCCCGGCCGAGCGGGCTGTGGGTGACGGCCGAGGCGCGCAGCCCGAGAGCACGGGCCGCGCACAGCAGCCGTGCCGGGTCGACGCGGGATGCCTCCCCGCCCGTGTGCAGCACCAGGCCGTGGGCCGCGACCGCCCGGATCAGCTCGGCGGCCGACCCCCCGGCGGACGTCGCGGCCCGCTCCCAGTCCTCGGCGGCGACGGGCCGCGGCGGTGAGTTCACCAGCCGTACCAGTCCGTCGGCCAGGCTCTCCTCGGCGAGCGCGAACCGCTCCAGGCCGACCAGGACCCGGACCGGGCGGACGTCGTCCTCCTCCTCGCCCACCGTGCCGTCCCGGCCGCGGACGGCGGCAGGTGCCGCGCCCGGCTCGTCCAGGGCGTCCTGGAACACCAGGGCCTCGCCCTCCGCGACGGCCGCGTGCAGTGCGGCGTCCGGGTCCGGCACCCCGCGCCGGGCCAGGGCCTCGACGAGGGCGGGCATCTCCAGACAGGTGTGACCGGCCAGGGCCGCCTGCCGCAGCAGCCAGACGGTGAAGGCCCGGCCGCGCCGTGCGTCGCCGGGACCGCAGGCGTCGCCGAGCAGGGTCCGGGCGAAGCCGTCGGCCTGCTCGGGCCGTACCCCGCTGACGCGCAGCAGCTGCCAGGGGTCCTCCCGCAGCCGTTCCCCCGCGCCCGCGCCGAGCACCGTGGCGGCCGGCACCGCGAGCGCCTCCGGGGCGCCGCCCTCGGCGAGCACCCGCCGCAGCGCCTGCACGGTCCGCGGGTCGGGGACCGGCAGAGCGCCGGTTCGCCCGGCGGTCACCGGACCCGGCCGCCGGACCGGCTCCGGGGCGGGCGCGCGCCGCGCCGGCTCGGGCTGCGGCGGCGCGAAGACGGCGGCCGGGGCCGCTTCCCCGCTCTCCACCGCGCGGACCGCCGCGAGCAGCTCGGCCGCCCGGCCGGTGAGCTTGCCCCCGCTCTCGATCGGGCCCTTCTTCTGCGCCTTGCGCCGCTCGATGCGCTCCCGCTCGATCCGCTGCGCGGCCAGCTCGGCCTCCGCCTCCGACATCTCGGACGCGGCCGCACCGTCCCCGCCGTCTTCGCCCGTGTCGGCGGTGTCCCGCGCGACGGTGTCCGTGTCCGCGGCGTCCTCGGCGCCGGTGTCCGCATCCGGGACCGTCCCGCCGTCCGTCGTCCCGCCGTCCTCACCCCCGCCGGGCGCGCCGCCCCCGGAGGGTGCCCCGCTTCCCGTCGCGTCCGTGTCCGGGGCCGCGCCGGCGGGGCCGTCCTCCGCCCCGGCGGCGTCCTCGGCCGGTGCCGCGTCCGCCGTACCGGGCTCCACGGTGTCCCGGGCCCCCGGCTCGGCGTTCTCCGTGGTCTCCGGCTCCGTGCTCACAGCGTGCTCCAGTCGTGATCGGGATAGCGGTGCACGGGCGTCGACACGTCGTCGAGCGCCCGGCAGATTTCCTCCGGAAGATTAAGGGCCTCCACTGACAATGCCGCCGCGAGCTGCTGCGCCGTGCGCGCGCCGACGATCGGGGCGGTCACGCCGGGCCGGTCCCGCACCCAGGCCAGGGCGACCTGGAGCGGGGTCACCGCCAGACCGTCCGCCGCCGTCGTCACCGCGTCCACGATGCGGCCCGCGGTCTCGTCCAGGTACGGCTCCACGAACGGCGCCAGATGCTCCGAGGCGCCCCGGGAGTCCGGCGGCGTCCCGTTGCGGTACTTGCCGGTCAGCACGCCGCGCCCGAGCGGGGAGGACGGCAGCATGCCGATGCCGAGATCGATCGCGGCCGGCAGCACCTCCCGCTCGACACCGCGCTGCAGCAGCGAGTACTCCATCTGGGTGCTCGCCAGCCGGGTCCGCGCGCCCGGCGCCGCGAGCTGCCAGGTCGCCGCCTTGGCGAGTTGCCAGCCGCAGAAGTTCGACACCCCCGCGTACCGCACCCGGCCGCTGCCGATGGCCACGTCCAGGGCCTGGAGGGTCTCCTCCAGCGGGGTGTACGGGTCGTAGGCGTGAACGTGCCACACGTCGACGTAGTCCGTGCCCAGCCGGGCCAGGGAGGCGTCCAGTGCCGACAGCAGGTGGCCGCGGGAGCAGTCGAAGCGGCGGTCCGGGTCCGGGACGCTGCCCGCCTTCGTCGAGATGATCAGATCACGGCGCGGCACCAGGTTCTTCATGAGCCGCCCGAGCAGATACTCCGCTTCTCCGTCGCCGTACACGTCGGCCGTGTCGACGAGGGTGCCGCCCGCCTCCCAGAACGCCTTCAGCAGGTCCGCGGCGGCGTGCTCGTCGACGTCCCGCCCCCAGGTGAGAGTGCCGAGGCCGATCCTGGACACGCGCAGGCCGGTACGGCCGAGTTGCCTCTGCTCCATGAATGCCGAGATTACTGGCCGTGACCCGCCACGTGGGTGACCCCGTGCGCAACGCACCGGCCCCCGGCACGCCGCGCGGCCTGCCCGCCCCGGCCCGCGAGGCGGCCGTCACACCCGCGGGAGCTGCCGCGGGTGACGGCCCCGCGCTAGGGTCTGCGCACGAAGCACGTTACTCATCGGTAAGGGGATGCGGATGCGGCTCGGGATCAACCTCGGCTACTGGGGTGCCGGGATGGACGCGGACAATCTGGCCGTCGCGCAGGAGGCCGACCGGCTCGGCTACTCCGTGTGCTGGGCGGCGGAGGCCTACGGCTCCGACGCAGCCACCGTGCTCGCCTTCGTCGCGGCGAAGACCGAGCGCATCGACGTCGGCTCGGCCATCTTCCAGATCCCCGCCCGGCAGCCCGCGATGACCGCCATGACCGCCGCGACCCTGGACTCTTTGTCCCACGGCCGGTTCCGTCTCGGCCTGGGCGTCTCCGGCCCGCAGGTCTCCGAGGGCTGGTACGGCGTGAAGTTCGACAAGCCGCTGGCCCGCACCCGCGAGTACGTCGAGATCGTCCGCAAGGCCATGACCCGCGAGCGGCTGACCTACGACGGCGCGCACTGGACGCTGCCGCTGCCCGACGGCCCCGGCAAGCCGCTGAAGCTGACGGTGCACCCGCAGCGCGAGCACATCCCGCTGTACATCGCCGCGATCGGCCCGAAGAACCTGCAGCAGACCGGCGAGATCGCCGACGGCGCGCTGCTGATCTTCCCCTCCGCCGCCCACCTGGAGGAGACCGCGATCCGTCACCTGCGGGCGGGGCGCGAGAAGGCCGGGCTGACCCTGGACGGCTTCGACGTCTGCCCGACCGTGCCGCTCGCGCTCGGCGACGACAAGGACCTCGGCCGCCTCGCCGACACCTTCCGCCCGTACACCGCCCTGTACGTCGGCGGCATGGGCAGCCGCAAGCAGAACTTCTACAACCAGCTCGCCTGCCGCATGGGCTACGAGCAGGCCGCCGCGGAGATCCAGGACAAGTACCTCGCCGGCGACAAGCAGGGTGCCGCGGCAGCCGTCCCGGAGGATCTCATCGACCAGACCACGCTGCTCGGCTCCGTCGACCGGATCGCCGACCGGATGAAGGCCTACGCCGAGGCCGGCGTCACCACGCTCACCCTGTCGCCCGCCGGTCTCACCCTGGACGAGCGGATCGCCGCGCTGCGCGCCGGCGCGGAGGCCCTGGAGCGCGCGGGACTGGCCTGACGCCGTTCGCACCGCACCGGGAAGCCTTTCCGCGGCCGTGGTGGGGGCTCGGGGGTCTTCCCCGCCACGGCCGTCACGGAGAACAACGCCCGTGGCGCCGCCCGGTCACGCCCCGCGCCGCCGCGCGGGGCGGCCGCCGCCCCCGCGGTGCGCCTGAGCTGCTCCGTTCGGCCCAGCCCGTCCCCTGACGATGCCCGAGCGGCGCGACGTGCTCGGCGCCCCCGCCACCGCCCCCGGGCCCGCACCGCCGGTTCCCGGCCCCGGGCACGGCGGCCGGCCCCGTCCGCCGGTCCGCCCCGTCCCGCCCCGAACCGCCCGGTGCCCTACAGCCAGTCGCGGCGCCGGAACAGGCGGTACAGCAGCACCTCCAGCACCACCATCAGCACGATCACCGCCGGGTAGCCCCACAGCCAGTGCAGTTCGGGCATGTGCTGGAAGTTCATCCCGTAGACGCCGGCGATCAGCGTGGGCACGGCGGCCATGGCCGCCCACGCGGAGATCTTCCGCATGTCGTCGTTCTGCTGCACGCTGGTCTGCGCCAGATGCGCCGACAGCACGTCCGACACCAGCCGGTCCAGGCTCTCCACCGACTCGTTCACCCGGGTGAGGTGGTCGCTGACGTCCCGGAAGAAGGGCCGTGCCGTGTCGTCGACGAAGGGCACGGCCGTGGCGAAGGCGGACGGGCCCGTGCCGCCCAGGCGGGCCAACGGCGGCCCCAGCGGCACCGTGGCCCGCCGGAACTCGGTGATCTGCCGCTTGAACGCGTAGATGCGCGAGGCGATGTGCCGCGAGCCGGCCCGGGCGGGCGAGAAGACCTCCGCCTCCAGCTCTTCCAGGTCCGTCTGCAGCTCGGTGGCCACGTCCAGATAGTGGTCGACGACCGTGTCGGCGATCGCGTACAGCACCGCCGTCGGGCCCTTGCCGAGCAGCGCGGGCTCCCGCTCCAGCCGGCTGCGCACCGCGGCCAGCCCGGCGCCCTCGCCGTGGCGGACGGTGACCACGAACGCGTCACCCAGGAAGATCATGATCTCGCCGGTGGAGACGGCGTCGCGGCGCGGCTCGTACACCACGGATTTCAGCACCACGAACAGCGAGTCGTCGTAGACCTCCATCTTCGGCCGCTGGTGCGCCTTCAGCGCGTCCTCCACTGCCAGGGCGTGCAGCGCGAACTCCTGGCTGACCAGGTCGAACTCCCGTGCGCTCGGCTCGTGCAGGCCCACCCAGACGAAGCCGCCGGCCGCCCGCGCCCCGGCCAGGGCGGCTGAGAAGTCCTCCGGGCCCTCAAGGCGGCGCCCGTCGCGGTAGATGCCACAGTCGACGATCACGGAGCGTGTTCTCCCTTCGCCCGGCTGACGCACACTCCGCGTGTACGCCTACCCTGGCCGCATGCCCATGCTGCTCCTCGTCAGGCACGGACGGTCCACCGCCAACACCGCGGGCGTGCTCGCGGGCTGGTCCCCCGGCGTCGGTCTGGACGAACGCGGCGCCGCCCAGGCCGCCGCGCTGCCCGGCCGGCTCGACGGCCTGCCGGTCGCCGAGGTCGTCACCAGTCCGCTGCAACGCTGCCGGGAGACCGTACAGCCTCTCCTGGACGCCCGTCCCGGGCTGACCGTCCACACCGACGAGCGGATCGGCGAATGCCACTACGGCGACTGGACCGGCCGCAAGCTCGCCGAGCTGAAGGACGAGCCGCTGATGGAGGTGGTGCAGGCGCACCCCTCGGCCGCGGCGTTCCCCGGCGGCGAGTCCCTGCGCGCCATGCAGACCCGGGCCGCCGAGGCGGTGCGGGAATGGAACGCGCGCGTGGAGCGCGACCACGGCCCCGACGCCGTCTACCTGATGTGCTCCCACGGCGACGTCATCAAGTCCCTCGTCGCGGACGCCCTCGGCCTGCACCTGGACCTGTTCCAGCGCATCGCCGTGGAACCCTGCTCGGTGACCGCGATCCGCTACACCCGGACGCGGCCCTTCCTGGTCCGGCTGGGCGACACCGGCGACTTCGCCTCGCTCGTCCCGCGCGAGGAACCCGCGGACGAGGACGCACCCGTGGGGGGCGGAGCGGGAGCACCGTGATCGCGGGCGCAGTAGGGTGAAGCGTCGCCACCGGCCGCCGGCCCGCGGCGACGATCCAGCCCCAGCCCGCTCCCGAACCCTCCCGACTCTCTTCCGACCGACTTGCAGGAGACAGGAACGTGTCCCGTCAGGTGTTCTTCTACGACTCCCCGGACCGCTTCGTGGCCGGCACGGTCGGACTGCCCGGGCGCCGGACGTTCTTCCTCCAGGCCACCGCCGGCAACCGGGTGACCAGTGTGGCCCTGGAGAAGACCCAGGTGGCCGCGCTGGCCCAGCGCATGGACGAGCTGCTCGACGAGGTGCTGCGCCGCAGCGGCGGCAGCGCCGCCGTGCCCGCGGTGGCCCCCGCCGACATCGCCGACACCGCTCCGCTGAACACGCCCATCGAGGAGGAGTTCCGCGTCGGCACCATGGCGCTCGCCTGGGACGGCGAGAACGAGCGCATGATCGTCGAGGCGCAGGCCCTGGTGGAACTCGACGCCGACTCCGACGAGGACCTCGCCGAGGCCGAGGAGCGGCTGCTGCAGGACGAGGAGAACGGCCCCCCGATGCTGCGGGTCCGGCTCACCGGCGCCCAGGCCAGGGCCTTCGCCAAACGCGCTCTCGACGTCGTCAACGCCGGGCGGCCGCCGTGCCCGCTGTGCAGCCTCCCGCTCGACCCGGAAGGACACGTATGCCCGCGCCAGAACGGATACCGCCGCGGAGCGTGACGCCCGGTGCGTCCCGCGAGGCGGCGCTGCCCGCGACCGAGCTGCTCGCCCACGGCGAGCTGACCGTCCGCGGCCGTATCCGTGAGGCGTCCAACGCCGCCCTGCTGTGCACGGTGGCCCTGGACGGCCAGGAGGCGCTCTGCGTGTACAAGCCGGTCGCCGGGGAACGGCCGCTGTGGGACTTCCCCGACGGCACCCTGGCCGCCCGCGAGGTGGCGGCCTACGAGGTCTCCGAGGCCACCGGCTGGGGCCTGGTCCCGCCGACCGTGCTGCGCGACGGCCCCTACGGCGAGGGCATGGTCCAGCTGTGGATCGAGGCGTCGCCCGAGGCGGAGCTGCTCGCGCTCGTCGACGGCGAGGAGCCCGGCGAGGGCTGGAAGGCGATCGGGTTCGCGGAGGTCGGCGAGGGCCGCACCGCGCTGCTCGTGCACGCCGACGACGACCGGCTGCGCCGGCTGGCCGTCCTCGACGCGGTGATCAACAACGCCGACCGCAAGGGCGGCCACCTGCTGCCCACCCGCGACGGCCGCCTGTACGGCATCGACCACGGTGTGACCTTCCACACCGACGACAAGCTGCGCACCCTGCTGTGGGGCTGGGCGGGCGAACCCCTGCCGGCACAGGCGCTGGAGGTGCTCAAATCGCTCCAGGACGCCCTCGGCGACGACGGCCCCCTCGCCGGCCGGCTGGCGCGGCTGATCACCCCGGCCGAGCTGGACGCCACCCGCGCCCGGGTCGCCGCCCTGCTCACCGGCGGCGTCCACCCCGAGCCGTCGGGCACCTGGCCCGCGATCCCCTGGCCCCCGGTGTAGGGCCCGCCGGTTCCCCGGTACCGGTGCGGGGCCCGCGGGCGGAACCCGCCCGTTCCCCCCGCGACAGGTGCGAAACGCCCGAGACCGGCAGCGGCGGATCACATCCGCGGACGTTCGGCAAGAGTGCCTTCCCGGTCATTCGGACAGTCCGGTTCGTGGACGGAACCGACCCCCGGTTACGCTCATGACATGCATGCCTGGCCCGCTTCCGAAGTCCCCGCCCTGCCAGGTCAGGGCCGCGACCTGAGGATCCACGACACCGCGTCCGGGGGACGGGTCACTCTCCGCCCCGGACCCGTCGCCCGTCTCTACGTCTGCGGCATCACCCCGTACGACGCGACCCACATGGGTCACGCGGCGACCTACAACGCGTTCGACCTCGTGCAGCGCGTATGGCTCGACACCAAGCGGCAGGTGCACTACGTCCAGAACGTCACCGACGTCGACGACCCGCTGCTGGAGCGAGCGCAGCGCGACGGCGTGGACTGGGTGAAGCTCGCCGAGCAGGAGACGGCCCTGTTCCGCGAGGACATGACCGCCCTGCGCATGCTGCCCCCGAAGCACTACACAGGCGCCGTGGAGGCGATACCCGGCATCGTCCCGCTGGTGGAACGGCTGCGCGACCTCGGCGCGGCCTACGAGCTGGAGGGGGACATCTACTTCTCCGTCGAGTCCGACCCCCACTTCGGGCAGGTCTCCCGCCTCGACGCCACCGCGATGCGGCTGCTGTCCGCCGAGCGCGGCGGCGACCCCGACCGTCCCGGCAAGAAGAACCCGCTCGACCCGCTGCTGTGGCTGGCAGCCCGCGACGGCGAGCCCAGCTGGGACGGCGGCTCGCTGGGCCGTGGCCGGCCCGGCTGGCACATCGAGTGCGTGGCCATCGCCCTCGACCACCTCGGCATGGGCTTCGACGTCCAGGGCGGCGGGTCAGACCTGGCCTTCCCGCACCACGAGATGGGCGCCTCGCACGCCCAGGTGCTCACCGGCGAGTTCCCCATGGCCAAGGCGTACGTCCACGCCGGCATGGTCGCGCTGGACGGCGAGAAGATGTCCAAGTCCAAGGGCAACCTCGTGTTCGTCTCCCAGCTGCGGCGCGACGGCGTGGACCCCGCCGCCATCCGGCTCGCCCTGCACGCCCACCACTACCGTTCCGACTGGGAGTGGACCGACCAGGGCCTGCAGGAAGCCGTCGCCCGCCTGGGCCGCTGGCGTTCGGCCGTCTCCCGGCCCGACGGGCCCGCCGCGGACGCCCTGATCGAGGAGATCCGCGAGGCCCTCGCCGACGACCTCGACACCCCGGCGGCGCTCGCCGCGGTGGACCGCTGGGTCGCGCTCCAGCAGGAGCGGGGCGGCACGGACACCGGCGCCCCCGGCCTGGTCTCCCGTGCCGTGGACGCGCTGCTCGGCGTGGCCCTGTGACCGTCCGGGACGCATGACGAAGGGGCGGTGCGCTCGGCGCACCGCCCCTTCGGCGTCTCGCGGACCGGCTCAGTCCTCCGAGGGCGCGGAGGAGTCGTCCGGGGTGTCCGGGCCGTCCGAGGAGCCGGAGGACTCCCCGCCGCCCGTGTCGGCGGTGCGGCCGGTGTCCGTCTCGGGCTTCGGCGCCCGGGGCGGCCGGGTGCGCTCACTCGGGGTGTCCCGCAGGAACGAGCCGCTCTCGCCGCCGTCCGCCGTGGCGTGCCCGCCCGAGGCCGCCGGGCCGGCGCTGTCACGGCGCCGCAGATACCGTTCGAACTCCCGGGCGATCGCCTCGCCCGACGCCTCCGGCAGCTCCGCGGTGTCCCGCGCCTGCTCCAGGGTCTGCACGTACTCGGCGACCTCGCTGTCCTCCGCGGCCAGCTGGTCCACGCCCAGCTGCCAGGCGCGTGCGTCCTCCGGCAGCTCGCCGAGCGGGATGCGCAGGTCCAGCAGGTCCTCGAGACGGTTGAGCAGGGCCAGGGTGGCCTTCGGGTTGGGCGGCTGCGACACGTAGTGCGGGACGGCCGCCCACAGGGACACCGCCGGGACACCGGCGTGCGTGCAGGCCTCCTGCAGCACCCCGACGATGCCCGTCGGCCCCTCGTACTTGGTCTCCTCCAGGTCCATCCGCCGGGCCAGATCCGCGTCCGACGTGGTCCCGCTGATCGGCACGGGCCGGGTGTGCGGGGTGTCCCCGAGCAGCGCGCCCAGGATGACCACCAGCTCCACGCCCAGCTCGTGCGCGAAGCCCAGCAGCTCGTTGCAGAACGAGCGCCAGCGCATGGACGGTTCGATGCCGCGGACCAGCACCAGGTCCCGCGGGTTGTCGCCGCCGACCCGCACCACCGACAGCCGTGTCGTCGGCCACGTGATCTTGCGCACACCGCCGTCCATGAACACCGTGGGGCGGTTGACCTGGAAGTCGTAGTAGTCCTCGGCGTCCAGCGCCGCGAACACCTCGCCCTTCCATTCCCGCTCCAGGTGCGCGACCGCGGTGGAGGCGGCGTCGCCGGCATCGTTCCAGCCCTCGAACGCGGCCACCATGACCGGGTCGATCAGCTCGGGAACCCCCTCGAGCTCGATCACCCAGTGCCTCCTTCCGACGTGCCCTCGCCTGACCCACCAACCTTACGGCGTGCCGCGGGGGCGCCCGCACCCCCTTGCCCGGGGGAGTGAACGCATCACTGCCCCGTCCACGCCGCCCGGACACCCGCGGCCGCCGACGCGGAGCGGCGCGCACGCCGGGCGGGGCGGTCCCGGCCGACGACGGCGGGGCGGCCACCCGCGTATGGGGAGCCGCCCCACGCTCGTGCCGCCCGCCGCCGAGGACGGCGGGTGGCTCCTCACTTCCGGTCGAGCAGGTCCTGCACCTTGCCGCGGACCTCGTCGGTGTCCAGACCGCGGATCGTCAGCGTCGTGCGGCGGCGCAGCACGTCGTCCACCGACTCCGCCCACTCGTGGTCACGGGCCCACACGACCTGCGCCCAGATCTCCGGAGCCTCGGGGTGGATCCGCTCGCCCAGTTCCGGGTGCTCGTTGGCCAGGCGGACGATGTCGAAGGCCAGCGAGCCGTAGTGGGTGGCCAGGTGCCTGGCGGTGTCGGCGGCCATCCGCGGACCGGGGGCCGGGCGGTCCACCAGCAGCCGGTGGGCGACCGCGCGCGGGTTGGCGATGCCCGGCAGCGGCAGCTTCTTCGGCAGCGTGGAGACCGGCTCGAAGTCCTCGCCGAGCGGCCGGCCGGGCAGGGACTGCAGCTTCTTCATCACCGTCCTGCCGATGTGCCGGAAGGTGGTCCACTTGCCGCCGGCCACGGACAGCATGCCGCCCTTGCCCTCGGTGACCACCGTCTCGCGCTTGGCCTTGGCCGTGTCACCGGGGCCGCCCGGCAGCACCCGCAGCCCCGCGAAGGAGTAGGTGATCAGCTCGCGGCGCAGCTGCTGATCGCGGACGGAGAGAGACGCCTCGTCGAGTATCTGCGCGATGTCCTTGTCGGTGACGGCGACCTCGGCCGGGTCACCCTCGTACTCCTCGTCCGTGGTGCCGAGCAGCAGCATGTCCTCCCAGGGGAGGGCGAAGGTGATGCGGTACTTGTCGATCGGGGTGGCGAGCGCCGCCTTCCACGGCGAGGTCCGCTTGAGCACCAGGTGCGCGCCCTTGGACAGCCGGATGGACGGCGCCGCGTCCGGGTCCTCCATCTTCCGCAGGTGGTCCACCCACGGGCCGGTGGCGTTGAGCACCAGGCGGGCGTTCACCCCGAACTCCTCGCCGCCGATCCGGTCGCGCACCTCCGCACCGGTCACCCGGCCGCGGGTGAAGCGCAGCCCGGTGACCTCGGCGTGGTTGAGCACGACCGCGCCGGCCTCGACGGCCGCGCGGACCGTCATCAGCGCCATGCGGGCGTCGTTCATCTGGTCGTCGCCGTAGACGGCCACGGCCTTGAGGTTCTCGGTGCGCAGCTCGGGCACGTCCCGCTGCGCCCTGGCCGGCGAGAGCAGGTGACCCACGCCGTCCCCGAAGGCGGACAGCGCCGAGTAGGCGAACACGCCCGCCCCGAGCTTCGCCGCGCCGTGCGGTCCGCCCTTGTAGACCGGCAGGTAGAAGGTGAGCGGGTTGGCCAGGTGGGGGGCCACCTGGCGGGAGACCGCACGGCGCTCGAAGTGGTTCTCCGCCACCAGCTTCACCGCACCGGTCTGCAGGTAGCGCAGTCCGCCGTGGAGCAGCTTGGAGGAGGCGGAGGAGGTGGCGCCGGCGAAGTCGCCGGCGTCGACCAGGGCCACCCTGAGGCCGGACTGCGCGGCGTGCCAGGCGGTGGAGATGCCCAGGATGCCGCCGCCGATCACCAGGAGGTCGTACGTCGCCTTGGAGAGCTGCTCCCGGGTCTCGGCACGGCTCGGGTTCGAACCGGATGCCGGGTGCGTCCCGAGGGCAGGCACGGACTGCAGGGTGGACTGACTGGTCATTACGGTTTCTTACTCCTCGTCCTCGAGCCAGCCCATGGTCCGTTCGACGGCCTTGAGCCAGTTCTTGTACTCACGGTCGCGGGTTGCCGCGTCCATGCGGGGGGTCCACTCGGCGGCGCGGCGCCAGTTCTGGCGCAGCTCGTCGGTGCTGCTCCAGAAGCCGACGGCGAGACCGGCGGCGTAGGCGGCGCCGAGGCAGGTGGTCTCGGCGACCATCGGGCGCACCACCGGGGCGTCCAGGAAGTCCGCGAGCGTCTGCATCAGCAGGTTGTTGGAGGTCATGCCGCCGTCGACCTTCAGCGACTTCAGCTCCACGCCGGAGTCCTTGGTCATGGCGTCCGCGATCTCACGGGTCTGCCAGGCGGTGGCCTCCAGGACGGCGCGCGCGAGGTGCGCCTTGGTGACGTACCGGGTCAGGCCGGCGATCACACCACGGGCGTCGGCACGCCAGTACGGGGCGAACAGGCCGGAGAAGGCCGGTACGAAGTACGCGCCGCCGTTGTCCTCGACGGACAGCGCGAGCGTCTCGATCTCGGCGGCGGTGGAGATCAGGCCCATCTGGTCGCGCATCCACTGCACCAGCGAGCCGGTGACGGCGATCGAGCCCTCCAGGGCGTAGACCGGCTTGTTGTCGCCGATCTGGTAGCCGACGGTGGTCAGCAGGCCGCTGTAGGAGTTGATGATCTTGTCACCGGTGTTCATCACCATGAAGGTGCCGGTGCCGTACGTCGACTTGGTCTCGCCCTCGCTGAAGCAGGTCTGGCCGAACAGGGCCGCCTGCTGGTCGCCGAGCGCGGAGGCGACCGGGACGCCGCCGAGCAGCTCGCCGAGCCGGCCGCCCTTGATCTCGCCGTAGACCTCGGCGGAGGAGCGGATCTCCGGCAGCATCTGGCGCGGCACGCCGATCGACTGGCAGATCCGCTCGTCCCACTGCATGGTGTGCAGGTTCATCAGCAGGGTGCGGGAGGCGTTGGTGACGTCGGTGACGTGCCGGCCGCCGTTCGCCCCGCCGGTCAGGTTCCAGATGACCCAGGTGTCCATGGTGCCGAAGAGGATGTCGCCGCGCTCGGCGCGCTCGCGCAGGCCCTCGACGTTGTCGAGCAGCCAGCGGGCCTTGGGGCCGGCGAAGTAGGAGGCCAGGGGCAGGCCGGTCTCGCGGCGGAAGCGGTCCTGGCCGACGTTGCGGCCCAGCTCCTTGCACAGGGCGTCGGTGCGGGTGTCCTGCCAGACGATGGCGTTGTGGACGGGCTCACCGGTGTTCTTGTCCCACAGCACGGTGGTCTCGCGCTGGTTGGTGATGCCGATGGCCTTGATGTCGTCGCGGGTGATGCCGGCCTTGGCGATCGCTCCGGCGACCACCTCCTGGACGTTGGTCCAGATCTCGGCGGCGTCGTGCTCGACCCAGCCGGGCCGGGGGAAGATCTGCTCGTGCTCTTTCTGGTCGACGGAGACGATCCGGCCGTCCCGGTCGAAGACGATGCACCGCGAGGAGGTGGTGCCCTGGTCGATGGCGGCGATGAAGGGTCCGTGGCCGCGGGAGGCGATGGCGGTGGTGTGGGCGTCGGTCACTGTGTGCTCCTCGGTCCTGTGAAGTCCGTGGTCGGTGGGTTGCGGGTGCGGTGCGCGCCCGCCGCCCGGGGGCGCGGGCGCGCCGGTCGTCAGGCGAACGCGGCGTTGTAGACGCCGGCGGCGATCGCACTGCCGACCAGCGGGCCGACCACCGGGATCCAGGCGTAGCTCCAGTCGGAGCCGCCCTTGTTGGGCAACGGAAGCAGAGCGTGCACGATCCGCGGGCCGAGGTCACGGACCGGGTTGATCGCGTAACCCGTCGGGCCGCCGAGCGAGAGACCGATGGAGACGACCACGAACGCGGTGATCAGTGCGCCGACGACACCCAGACCGTTGCCCTTGTCGTTCAGACCCTGGGTGAGGATGGCGAGGATCAGCACGAAGGTGCCGATGATCTCCGTGACGAGGTTCTGCACCGTGTGGCGGATCTCCGGAGCGGTGGAGAAGACTCCGAGGACCGGGCCGGCGCCCTTGTCCCGGGCCTCGACCGCCTTGGCGGAGGTGGCCTGCGCCCCCGGACCGCCGACGATCTCCTTGTCGGTCAGGTGAGCCTGGAACTGCCCGTAGTAGGCGGCCCACACGAGCACCGCACCGATCATCGCGCCGAGGAGCTGACCGGCGAGGTAGGTCGGGACGTCGGTCCAGTCGCCGTCCTTGATGGCGAACGCGAGCGTCACAGCCGGGTTGAGGTGTGCTCCGGAGAGCGGCCCGGAGATGTACGCGGCCGTCATCACGGCGAAACCCCACCCGAAGGCGATGGTGAGCCAGCCGGCGTTGCGGGCCTTCGAGGCCTTGAGGGTGACGGCGGCGCAGACGCCTCCGCCGAGCAGGATGAGTATGGCGGTCCCTACGGTCTCGCCGATGAAGATGTCGGAGCTGGACACCCGCGACTCCTTTGTCCTTCGTCCAGGGGTAGCCGAACCCCGGGTCGTCCCGGGGGTTGGCGCCCTCGGTGTGAGAGCGTTGCCGGTCCCTTGGCCTTGTCACACTCTAGCGCCTATTGCCGCAAGGCGTTCGACAATGCCGACCGATGGACGGGAGTCTCACGTGGCCGTCACGTGGCCGTCAAGAGTTCTGTTGCCCAATGCACGATCGTTACTGATCGTCCTGGTGGGGCGCGTGGGACGCGGTGGGCGAGGGGGCGGGGAGGGGATGCGCAAGGGGGTGGGGGAGGCGTGCCCGGACCGGGCCGGGGACGCGGTGCCGGAGGGGGTCGGGCGTACGGCGCGCGGAACATCCGGGCGTACGGCGCAACGCGAAGCGCCCGGGCGTACGGCGGGCGGACCGGCCGGGGGCGCGGCGCGACCAGGGGCCGGCACGTCGGTGACGTACCGGCCCCTCGGTGAGACGCACGCTCGCCTGGATGCGGCCCGGCTCAGAACCGCCCGGCGCCCAGGTCCCGGGAGACCGCGCGGGCGCAGTCCCGCACCGCCGCGATCAGCTCCGGGCGCAGCTCGCCCTCCCGGCACACCCGCTCCACGGCGCCGGTGATGCCGACCGCGCCGACCGGCATCCGCCGCCGGTCGTGGATGGGTGCGGCAATGGACGCCACCCCCTCCCAGGTCTCCTCCACGTCGGCCGCATAGCCGCGGGCCCGGGTCAGGTCCAGGATCTGCTCGAAGTCCTCCAGGGCGCACACCGTGCGGTCGGTGAACGCCTTGCGCTCGCTGTCCACGGCCTCGCTGTGCGCGACCGGGTCGTACGCCGACAGCACCTTGCCCAGCGCCGTGGAGTGCAGCGGCTGCATGGCGCCGATCTCCAGCACCTGCCGGCTGTCGTCCGGCCGGAAGACGTGGTGCACGATCAGCACCCCCTGCTGGTGCAGCACCCCCACGTAGACGCTCTCCCCGCTGGAGCGGGCCAGGTCGTCCGTCCACACCAGGGCGCGCGCCCGAAGCTCGTGCACGTCGAGATAGGTGGTGCCCAGCCGCAGCAGCTCCGCGCCCAGCTGGTAGCGGCCGGAGGCGTCGTCCTGCTCGACGAAGCCCTCCTGCTGCAGGGTGCGGAGTATGCCGTGGGCGGTGCCCTTGGCCAGGCCCAGCGACGAGGCGATGTCCGACAGACCGAGCCGCCGCTCGCCACCCGCGAGCAGGCGCAGCATCGCGGCCGCTCTCTCGAGCGACTGGATGTTCCGTGCCATCGCCGTCCTGCCTCCGTCCCCTTCGACCGTCACCGAGCGGCGGGTGGGGCCGTCCTCCGTCGAGCCTCCACCGCCGTTCGGCAATGCCGAACACTACCGGTCCATGCCGACTCATCGCCAATGGCTGGACCGAGTTCCGTCGCGTCACCCGATTTCTCGCGGGCGTCCGCGCAGGTGACGTGGTTGTCATCATCGTCCGGGTGATGGACGCCCTGACCATCGGGTGCCGGTCCCGGCTACTCTGGCCGCGTGCGCCCTCCCCCGGGAAGCCGGCGGGCGGCTCGGAACGGGCTGTCCGCGCTCGGGCGGAAGGCGCAAAGCCGACAGCCGTCGCACCTCCAGGGAGCCCTTCATGGCCGCGTTGCCGTCCATCCCCGTCCCCGACGCCCGCACCCGCGTGTCCGCCCTGCGCGAGGCACTGGCCACCCGCGTGGTGGTCGCCGACGGAGCGATGGGCACCATGCTCCAGGCCCAGGAGCCCACCCTGGAGGACTTCCAGCAGCTGGAGGGCTGCAACGAGGTCCTCAACATCACCCGTCCGGACATCGTCCGTTCGGTGCACGAGGCGTACTTCGCGGCGGGCGTGGACTGCGTCGAGACCAACACCTTCGGCGCCAACCACACCGCCACCGCCGAGTACGAGATCTCGCACCGGGTGCACGAGCTGTCCCTGGCCGGCGCCCGCATAGCGCGCGAGGTGGCCGACGAGTACACCGCCCGCGACGGCCGCGTCCGCTGGGTGCTCGGCTCCATGGGCCCCGGCACCAAGCTGCCCACCCTCGGCCACGTCGGCTACACCACGATCCGCGACGGCTACCAGGCCAACGCCGAGGGCCTGCTCGCCGGCGGCGTGGACGCGCTGATCGTGGAGACCACGCAGGACCTGCTGCAGACCAAGGCCTCGGTGCTCGGCGCCCGGCGTGCCATGGAGGCAACCGGCGTCGAGGTGCCCCTGCTGTGCTCGATGGCGTTCGAGACCACCGGCACCATGCTGCTCGGCTCGGAGATCGGTGCGGCCCTGACCGCGCTGGAGCCGCTGGGCATCGACCTCATAGGCCTGAACTGCTCCACCGGCCCCGCGGAGATGAGCGAGCACCTGCGCTACCTCGCCCGCCACTCCCGCATCCCGCTGCTGTGCATGCCGAACGCCGGCTTGCCGGTGCTCACCAAGGACGGCGCCCACTTCCCGCTCGGCCCCGAAGGCCTTGCGGACGCCCAGGAGACCTTCGTCCGCGAGTACGGCCTGTCGCTGGTCGGCGGCTGCTGCGGCACCACCCCCGAACACCTGCGGCAGGTCGTGGAGCGGGTGCGGGGCGTCACCCCGCCGGAGCGCGACCCGCGTCCCGAGCCGGGCGCGGCCTCGCTCTACCAGACGGTGCCGTTCCGCCAGGACACCTCCTACCTGGCCATCGGCGAGCGCACCAACGCCAACGGCTCGAAGAAGTTCCGCGAGGCCATGCTCGAGGGCCGCTGGGACGACTGCGTGGAGATGGCCCGGGAGCAGATCCGCGAGGGCGCGCACATGCTGGACCTGTGCGTGGACTACGTCGGCCGGGACGGCGTCGCCGACATGACGGAGCTGGCCGGCCGGTTCGCCACCGCCTCCACGCTGCCGATCGTCCTGGACTCCACCGAGGTGGACGTGATCCGGGCCGGCCTGGAGAAGCTGGGCGGCCGCGCGGTGATCAACTCGGTGAACTACGAGGACGGCGACGGCCCCGAGTCGCGCTTCGCCAAGGTGACGGCCCTGGCCAAGGAGCACGGTGCCGCGCTGATCGCGCTGACCATCGACGAGGAGGGGCAGGCCCGCACCGCCGAACGGAAGGTCGAGGTCGCCGAGCGGCTCATCGCCGACCTGACCGGAACCTGGGGCATCCGCAAGGAGGACATCCTCGTCGACTGCCTCACCTTCACCATCTGCACCGGCCAGGAGGAGTCCCGCAAGGACGGCATGGCCACCATCGAGGCCATCCGCGAGCTGAAGCGGCGGCACCCCGACGTGCAGACCACCCTCGGTCTGTCCAACATCTCCTTCGGCCTCAACCCGGCCGCCCGGATCCTGCTGAACTCCGTCTTCCTCGACGAGTGCGTCAAGGCCGGGCTGGACTCCGCGATCGTCCACGCCAGCAAGATCCTGCCGATCGCCCGCTTCGACGAGGAGCAGGTGGCCACCGCCCTGGACCTGATCTACGACCGCCGGCGCCCCGGCTACGACCCGCTGCAGAAGCTCATGGAGCTGTTCGAGGGCGCCACCGCCACGTCGCTGAAGGCGTCCAAGGCCGAGGAGCTGGCCGCGCTGCCGCTGGAGGAACGCCTCAAGCGGCGCATCATCGACGGCGAGCGCAACGGCCTGGAGGCCGACCTCGACGAGGCGCTGCGCGACCGCCCCGCCCTGGACATCGTCAACGACACCCTGCTGGACGGCATGAAGGTCGTCGGCGACCTGTTCGGCTCCGGGCAGATGCAGCTGCCGTTCGTGCTGCAGTCCGCCGAGGTGATGAAGGCCGCCGTGGCCCACCTCGAACCGCACATGGAGAAGACCGACGAGGCCGGCAAGGGCACCATCGTGCTGGCCACGGTCCGCGGCGACGTGCACGACATCGGCAAGAACCTCGTGGACATCATCCTGTCCAACAACGGCTACACCGTGGTCAACCTCGGCATCAAGCAGCCGGTCTCGGCGATCCTGGAGGCCGCCGAGGAGCACAACGCCGACGTGATCGGCATGTCCGGGCTGCTGGTGAAGTCCACCGTGGTCATGAAGGAGAACCTCGAGGAGCTCAACGCCCGCGGTCTGGCCGCCCGCTATCCGGTCATCCTCGGCGGCGCCGCCCTGACCCGGGCCTACGTCGAGCAGGACCTGCACGAGCTGTACGAGGGCGAGGTCCGCTACGCCCGCGACGCCTTCGAAGGGCTGCGCCTGATGGACGCCCTGATCGGCGTCAAGCGGGGCGTGCCCGGGGCGAAGCTGCCCGAGCTGCGCCCGCGCCGGGTGCGCGCCTCCGCGTCCGTGGTGGAGGACACCCGGCCGGAGGAGGGGCACGTCCGCTCCGATGTGGCCACCGACAACCCGGTGCCCACCCCGCCGTTCTGGGGCACCCGCGTGATCAAGGGCATCCCGCTGAAGGACTACGCGTCCTGGCTCGACGAGGGCGCCCTGTTCAAGGGCCAGTGGGGGCTGAAGCAGGCCCGCACGGGCGAGGGGCCGAGCTACGAGGAACTGGTCGAGACCGAGGGCCGGCCCCGGCTGCGCGGCCTGCTCGACCGGCTGCAGACCGACAACCTGCTGCAGGCGGCCGTGGTCTACGGCTACTTCCCGTGCGTGTCCAAGGACGACGACCTGATCGTCCTGGACGAGCAGGGCAACGAACGCACCCGGTTCACCTTCCCGCGCCAGCGCCGCGGCCGCCGGCTGTGCCTGGCCGACTTCTTCCGCCCGGAGGAGTCCGGGGAGACCGACGTGGTCGGCTTCCAGGTGGTCACCGTCGGCTCGCGCATCGGCGAGGAGACGGCCCGGCTGTTCGCCTCCGACTCCTACCGCGAGTATCTGGAGCTGCACGGTCTGTCGGTGCAGCTGGCGGAGGCCCTGGCCGAGTACTGGCACGCACGGGTCCGCGCCGAGCTGGGCTTCGCCGGGGAGGACCCCGACGAGATCCAGGGCATGTTCGAGCTGAAGTACCGCGGTGCCCGCTTCTCGCTCGGCTACGGGGCCTGCCCCGACCTGGAGGACCGCGCCAAGATCGCCGCCCTGCTGGAGCCCGAGCGCATCGGCGTCCACCTCTCCGAGGAGTTCCAGCTGCACCCCGAGCAGTCCACCGACGCCATCGTCGTCCACCACCCGGAGGCGAAGTACTTCAACGCCCGGTGACCCGGTGCCCCGGCCGCCCGGGGCCCTGCGGGGACGCGGGCGCCGGGCGCTCGGCCGGGGTGCCGCGCGGCCGTGATGAGGCGTTCGCGGCGCCGGCGTCGTAAACTGGTCGGTCCCCCTCAGGCCGGTTCCCCCGTGGGAACCGGCCTGGTCGTCCCTGGAGGAGGTACGCCCGGATGACCAGCACGGTCCCTGCGCTCGGCACCCAGTCCCAGTCCGCCGGCTCCACGCGTGCGACGACGCGGGCCACGACCCCATCGGCCGACGGATCCGGTCTGCAGGCCGTGCTCCTCGACATGGACGGCACCCTGGTGGACACCGAAGGGTTCTGGTGGGACGTGGAGGTCGAGGTGTTCGCCGCGCTCGGCCACACCCTCGACGAGTCCTGGAGACACGTGGTCGTCGGCGGCCCGATGAGCCGCAGCGCCGGCTTCCTGCTGGAGGCCACCGGGGCCTCCGTCAGCCTCGCCGAGCTGACGGACCTGCTCAACCAGGGCTTCGAGGACCGCATCGACCACGCCGTGCCGCTCATGCCCGGTGCCGCGCGCCTGCTGGCGGAGCTGTCCGCGCACCGCGTCCCCACCGCGCTGGTCTCCGCCTCCCACCGGCGCATCATCGACCGGGTGCTCGCCGCGATCGGCCCGCAGCACTTCGCCCTGTCGGTCGCGGGCGACGAGGTGGCCCGCACCAAGCCGCACCCCGACCCCTATCTGCTGGCCGCCTCCCGGCTGGGTGTGGACCCCGCCCGGTGCGCGGTCGTCGAGGACACCGCCACCGGAGTCGCCGCCGCCGAGGCCGCGGGCTGCCGGGTTGTCGCCGTGCCCTCCGTCGCCCCGATCCCGCCGGCCCCGCGGCGCACCGTCGTCACCTCCCTCGAAGAGGTCGACCTGCCGTTCCTGCACCGCCTGATGGCCTGCCCCAACTGAGCCCCGGCCCCCTCAGCCAGCGCATGCCCGGCCGGCCACGGGGCCTCACGGGCGGCCACGGTGCGCCTCAGCCGCCTCGGGCCGCCGGTCCCCACCGGTTCGCACCCGTACGCCCCGGTCGCGCACGGCTGCGCAATTCCTGTACGCACCACCCTCGTTGATGATGTGACGTTCGACACTCCTCCGGTCGGCCGGGCACCTACCGGAGCGTACGAACGTCCCGTCGGCCTAAGTCGCCGGCCCGCCCTTGTGTCCCGGTTGGTGAGATGCTGCACGAATATATTCCAGTGGCACATTTTCCGTGCGTCCACGCCTGATTCCGCTGTGTGATGGCGCACAACTCCGGTGCCTGTCAGGGGCGCGACGGGCGCGGACTAATCTCGTCGGGAGAACAACGCCCCCCACCCGTGCCCGGCCCGCACCACCCCAGCGCGCCGGGCTCACGGACACGACAGCCTTGGAGACAATCGCGCATGAACCGCAAGACTTTGGTGCTGCCGGCTGTGGTCGGCCTGCTCGCGCCGGTGCTCGCCGCATGCGGCGGTTCCGGGAGCGGAGACGACGGGGCCGACCCGATCGTCGTCGGCACCACGGACCGGTTCACCGCCTCCAAGGCGGCCCCCGCACCCCTCGACCCCGCCTACGCCTATGACGTCGGCCTCTGGAACATCCTGCGCCAGACCGTGCAGACCCTGATGATCATGCCGAAGGGCGACGGCGACCCCATACCGGAGGCGGCCGAGCAGTGCCGCTTCACCGACAGCGGCAACGAGCGCTACGCCTGCACCCTGCGCAAGGGGCTGACCTTCGCCAACGGCGACCCCGTCACCGCGGCCGACGTGAAGTACTCCATCGACCGCGCCCGCAGCATCAAGGCCGACAGCGGCGTGGCCGGACTGCTCTCCACCATCGACACCGTGGAGACCCAGGGCGACCGCGAGGTCGTTTTCCACCTCAACACCGCCGACGCCACCTTCCCGTACAAGCTGTCGACACCGGTCGCGGGCATCGTCAACCCGAAGATCTACCCCAAGGACAAGCTGCGCACCGGCTTCCAGGTGGACGGCTCCGGCCCCTACACCATGAAGCCGGAGGTCGAGAACAACGAGCTGGTCCGGGCCGTGTTCACCAAGAACCCCCACTACAAGGGCTCGTTGAAGGTGAACAACGACAAGGTGGAGATCCGCTCCTTCGCCGACGCCGACGCCATGGGGGCCGCCCTGGACAAGGGCGACATCGACCTGATGACCCGGACCATGACGCCGGAACAGATCCAGAAGCTGTCCAACGCCGACGACGGCCCCGTCGACCTCGTCGAGAGCCCCGGCCTGGAGATCCGCTACCTGGCCTTCAACACCGACGCCCCGACGGTGAAGAACAAGGCCGTCCGCCAGGCCATGGCCCAGCTCGTCAACCGCAACGAACTGGTCTCCAAGGTCTACGGCACCCAGGCCGAACCGCTCTACTCGCTCGTGCCGGCGACCATCACCGGTCACTCCAACTCCTTCTTCAACAGGTACGGCGACCCGAGCGTCTCCAAGGCCAAGGCGCTGCTGGAGAGCGCCGGCATCACCACCCCGGTGAAGCTGACCCTGCACTACACCACCGACCACTACGGCACCGCCATGCAGCGGGAGTTCGAGGTCCTGAAGCAGCAGCTGACCTCCAGTGGGCTGTTCGACGTCAGCATCCAGGGCACGCCCTGGACGGAGTTCCGCCCCGCCCAGCAGAAGGGCGAGTACGACGTCTACGGCATGGGCTGGTTCCCGGACTTCTCCGACGCCGACAACTTCCTGGCGCCGTTCCTCGACAAGGACAACTTCCTCAGCACGCCGTACAGCAACGACGAGATCCGCGACCAGCTGATCCCGCAGTCCCGCCGCGAGGCCAACCGGCTGTCCGCGTCTCCCAGCCTGACCAAGATCCAGGACATCGTCGCCGACGACGTTCCGGTGCTGCCGCTGTGGCAGGGCAAGCAGTACGTCGCCGCCCGCGACGACATCACCGGTACCGCCTACACCCTCAACTCCACCTCCGCGCTGCAACTGTGGGAGCTGGGCCGGGGCGTGAGCGGCTGACGGTCCGCCGGCCACGCACGGACCGCACACGGGGGCGCCCCTCCCGGTGGACCCGGGAGGGGCGCCCCCGTCGATCACACGGCGTCCGGCCGGCGCGGTCTACTGTGCGCCGGGCCGCACCAGACCGCTCTCGTAGGCGTACACCGCCGCCTGCACGCGGTCGCGCAGCCCCAGCTTGGTCAGCACATGCCCGACATGGGTCTTCACCGTTGTCTCGCTGACGAACAGATCCGCGGCGATCTCCGCGTTCGACAGCCCGCGCGCCACCAGCTTCAGCACCTCCACCTCGCGCTCGGTGAGCGTGCTGAGCGTGTCCGGCACCGGCTCCTCGTTCAGCGGCAGATGGACGGCGTACTTGTCCAGCAGCCGCCGTGTGACGCTGGGCGCCAGCATCGCCTCGCCGGCCGCCACCACGCGGATCGCCTGCACCAGCTCGGCCGCCGGAGCGTCCTTGAGCAGGAAACCGCTCGCGCCCGCCCGCAGCGCCTCCACCACGTACTCGTCGAGGTCGAACGTCGTCAGCACCAGCACCTTCGCCGGACCGTCCCGTCCGGGCCCGGTGATCTGCCGGGTCGCCTCCACGCCGTCCATCCGCGGCATGCGGATGTCCATCAGCACCACATCGGGCTGCAGGGCACGCACCTGGTCGAGAGCCTGCAGGCCGTCTCCGGCCTCGCCCACGACCGCGATGTCCCCTTCCGCCTCCAGAATCATCCGGAACCCGGTGCGCAGCAGCGGCTGGTCGTCGACCAGCAGGACGCGGATGGCCACGTGAGTCTCCTTCGGTGGGGCCTTGAGAACCGGTCCGGCCCCATTCTGCCCTGGGCCGCCCGGCCGCTACGGGCCGGTCCGGGTCACCGGCAGCGGGTAGGGCGGGGGAGTGCCGCCGAACTCCGGGCAGTGCGCCTGGTGATCGCACCAGCCGCACAGCCGGGTCGGCCGCGGCCGCCAGTCACCGGTCTCGGTCGCCTGCCGGATCGCGTCCCACAGCGCCAGCAGCTTGCGCTCCACCCGCCGCAGATCGGCCGGCACCGGGTCGTAGGTGAGCACATCACCGCTGCCCAGGTACACCAGTTGCAGACGGCGCGGGACGATCCCCTTCAGCCGCCACACCACCAGGGCGTAGAACGTCATCTGGAACAGCGCCTCGTCGGCGTACTCGGGCCGGGGCGCCCTGCCCGTCTTGTAGTCGACGATCCGCACCTCGCCGGTGGGCGCGACGTCCACCCGGTCGATGATGCCGCGCAGCCGGAGCCCCGACTCCAGCTCCGCCTCGACGAACAGCTCCCGCTCGGCGGGTTCCAGCCGGGTGGGATCCTCCAGCGCGAACCAGCGTTCCACGAGCTGCTCCGCCTGGGCCAGCCATCGGGCCATCCGCTCGCCGCCCGGATCGTCGGCGAACAGCTCCGTCAGTTCCGGGCGCTCGCGGCGCAGCCGGTCCCACTGGTCCGGGAGCAGCGCCTTGGCCCGGGACACGGTGCGCTCCGCGGCCGGCGCGTCAAACAGGCGTTCGAGGGTGGCGTGCACCAGGGTGCCGCGGGTCGCCGCCTCGCTCGGCTTCTCCGGCAGCCGGTCGATCACCCGGAACCGGTACAGCAACGGGCAGCGCATGAAGTCCGAGGCCCGGGACGGGGAGAGCGAGCCGGGCGGCGCCGGCGACCGTGTGGCCGCGCCCCCGGCCGCCCCGGCCCCGGGAACACCGGTCTCCCGCGGCACCGCACCGCCCGCCCCGGCGACCGGTGGCTCGGCCGCCACCGTCTGCGCGGGCACCACGGCCGCC
>NZ_BNBV01000014.1 GCF_014656135.1 Streptomyces thermodiastaticus | reverse complement strand
CTCGGCACCGGCAAGGAACAGAAGATGACGGTGACCGGCGGTTCGGCGCTGCCCAAGGAGGACATCGACCGGATGATCCGGGAGGCCGAGCAGCACGCCGAGGAGGACCGCAGGCGGCGCGAGGCCGCCGAGACCCGCAACCAGGCCGAACAGCTCGTCTACCAGACGGAGAAGCTCATCCAGGACAACGCCGACAAGATCCCGGGCGACGCGAGGAGCGAGACCGAGAGCGCGCTGGCCGAACTGAAGGAGAAACTCAAGGGCGAGGACACCGCCGCCATCCAGCAGGCCATGACCCGGGCGGCGCAGGCGGCGCAGAAGATCGGCACCGCCCTGTACGACCGGGCGCGCGCCGAGCAGCCCGCGGGAGGCACGGCCGGGTCCTCGGCGGGCGGCGGCAAGGCCGGCAGCGCGGGCGAGGACGACGTGGTGGACGCGGAGATCGTCGACGACGACAAGCCGGAGGCGGGCTGACCATGGGCGACGACCGGCAGCGGACGACGGACCCCGCCCGGCTGGAGCGGCTGCTCAAGGAGCGCACGGCCGACCTGCAGCGGGTGAAGGCCGAGTACGACAACTACCGCAAACGCGTGCGCCGCGACCGTCAGGCCGTGCGCGAGATCGCGGTGGCCAACGTCCTGCGCACGCTGCTGCCCGTCCTCGACGCCGTCGACCGCACCTGCGCACACGAGCCCATGACGCCGGGTCTGAAGGACATCAGGGACACCCTGCACACCCAGCTCGGCGCCCTGGGGCTGCAACCGGTGGGCGAGCAGGACGAGCCCTTCGACCCGGCCCGCCACGACGCGGTCACCCAGCACATCAGCCCGGACGCCGGCCGGCTCGTGTGCACGCGGATCCTGCGCCGCGGCTACCGGCTCGGCGACCAGCTGCTGCGCCCGGCCCACGTCGAGGTCACCGGACCGCCGCCGGCGCAGGACAGCCCGCCTGGGGCTTCGGACGACGGCCGCCCGCAGACCGCGGACGACGGCCGTTCACCGGCCCCGGTGGAGGAGCCCACCGGGCTGGTGGGCGGCGGTGGTGACCGCCGGATGCCGCCGTAGCGTACGGCCGCCGCCGGCCCGCAGGCCGACAGGGCGCCTGAGGTCCGCCCGGCGCACCGGCGGCCGTGATCCTGCCGGACAATCCTGCCCCGGCGGGACGACGACGGCCTCGCCGGGGCGCTCCGACCGATCCCCGGCGGCGCCGTGAGGATCGGACTGCGCCGACTGTCCAGGTGTTGTTCGACGTCCTGGACGCCGTGCACGAGGAGATCATCAGGCTCCTCGACGCCGTGGCGAAGTGAAGGACCCGGACGTGCCCACGGAACTGTCCGCCGCGTTCGCGGCGAGTGGTGCCGGCCGGCCACAGCGCGCACGGCGAGGTGACCGAGGTGCTGGACGTCGGGTGCGCCCGGTGACACCCGCCCACGTGTGCCCGCCCGGGACCGCCGGCCGCGGACCGTGCCCGGCCGGCCCCGTCCCGCACCGCGGTGCACGGCACACCGGCCGCCGCCTCGCGCACGCCGGTGCGCCGGTCCGTCACGGCGCGTCCGGTGCCGGTGGTGCCTCCGGCTCCTCCGGCACGGGCAGCGGCTGCCGGCACGGTGTGGAGGTGTCGAGCCTCGGGGCGGCCCGGCGCAGCGCGGCGGCGGCCTCCTCGGCCTCCCGCAGGTCGCGGACGGACACGGCGAGGAGCAGGAACGGCGCGCCCGGCCACAGCTCCGCGCACACCACGGGCCGCCCGGGCCGCACCGACACGAAGTCCCGCCCGGCCTGATGCCGAAGCTCACCGGTGCACACCGCACCGGGTATCTGCAGCCCGCGCGCACGGCTCCCGCGCAGCACACGCCACCAGTCCGGTTCGACCACCACCCGACGCACCGCCGAGAGCGGCACAACCACCTGCCACCGCCGCGTGGCCGCCCTCTCCCACCAGCTCGGACGGACGACGAGCCGGTCCGCGGTGATGCGCATACGTGCCATGGGACTCTCAGACGGCCGCGGCGTACGGGGGAGGAGGTGTCTCCTCCAGCACACTCCCGCCCGGCGGGCCGCGCACACCCGTCACTGCCGTTCAGGTGACCGCCCGCCGACACCCTGTCAGGACTGACAAGGCGTCGGGTCGCGGCCGGCCGGAACCGCCGCCCGCTGGATCCGCACAGCCGGACCGCCCTGGTCCGCAGCACCTTCCCGACGTCAGACCCCGTGCAACCGAGGGGACTTGGTGGGCCGCCAGGTGACCGGTCCGCGGCGCGCCGTCCGGCACACCACCCCGCCGCCCGGGCGTCGGACCCACCGTCACCGGCACCTGCCGACGACGGCCGGCGCCTTTAGCACACCGCCGGATCGCTCCCCGGCGTGCGGCCGCGCGCCACGCCCTCGTTTTCCCCCACCCGGAGGTACGAAAAGGGCGTCAGTTCATCCGTTTGCGACGCTCCGATGGTGCGGGCCCCGCAACGCGCTGATGGTGATCACGTCGGTCCCGTGTCCCCGGATGCCGGGGCGCGGTGCCGGCACTCGTAGTCGCGACGGAAGGAACACCCATGCGTATCACCCGTACTCTCTTCACGTCCGCGGCGGTGGCGGCCGCCGTGGCGTTCGCCGCACCCGCTGCCGGTGCCGCGGACCTGACCTCGCCCTGGACGTCCCAGGCGGCCTCGCAGGCCGCCGCCTCCCACGGCGACCACTCGGACGACTACGGCAGCCACGGCGACGGCGGCGGTCGCGGCGGCTACGACCACGGTGACGACGACGGTGGCCGCCACGGCGGCGGTGACTACGGCGACCGTGACGACGACGGCGGCCGTGACGACGACGGCGGCCGTCACGGCGACCACGGCGACCACGGCGGCCGTCACGGCGGCAAGCCGCACGGCGGTGTCCACGCCGGCGGCGGATTCCTCGCGCTGAAGGCCGCGAGCGACAGCGACGAGGACGGCGGCCGGGATGGTCGCGGCGGTTACGGCGACAGCGACCGGGGCGGCCGCGGCAGCCATGACGACGACGGCTGGTCGAAGGATGACGACGACCGTGGCGGCAAGCCGCACGGCGGCGTCCACGCCGGCGGCGGCGGACTGGCCCAGTCCCGCGACACCATGGCGCTGGGCGCCGCGCTGGTGGCCGGCGGTCTCGGCACCGGGGCCTACATGCTGCGGCGCCGCCGGGCGTCGGGTGCCCCTGCCGCCTGAGCCGGTCTCCCGTAGCCGTCGCCTCGCTGCCGCGGCCCGCGCCCCACGCCGGGACGGTCTGCCGAGCGGGCCCGTGCCGGGCAACGGCCGGCCGCGGCAGCGGCGCTCCGGCCCCTGCCGAGCGGGGGCACGCACCACCTCTCACGAAAGGCACCGTCCATGGCCTCCCACCGTCCGCCCCAGACGGAACAGTGCAGGACCGTGTCCGGCCGGCGTCGCGGCAGGCTGCGCCTGCTGTTCCCCGCGGCAGCGGTCGGACTGGGGATCGTGCTCATCCACAACTCACTGGACAGCAGCCCGGTGACCGAGGTGCGCCCGTCGGGCCGGCCGGCGTCCCTCGCCTCCCGGCAGGCGCCGGCGCCCACCGAGCCGGGCACCGCACCGACCGCACCGTCCGCGGCTCCGGCCGCCACCGCCGGCCCCGTCCAGCCCGCGCCGGCCACCGGCGCCTCACCCGGCGACGGGGCGCTGCCCCGGTCGGAACCGACACGTATCTCGATACCGAAGATCGGCGTGGACGCGCCGTTCACCAAGCTCTCCCTCGACAAGAACGGCCGGCTGAACCCGCCGCCGGAGAACGACAAGAACCTGGTCGGCTGGTATCAGGGCGGGCCCGCGCCCGGCGAGCGCGGCGCCTCCGTCGTCGTGGGCCACATCGACACCAAGACCGGCCCCGCGGTGTTCGTCGAACTGCCCACGCTCAAACCGGGCGACGAGGTGGACATCGTCCGCGCCGACGGTGCCGTGGCCCGGTTCGAGGTCGACGCCGTGGAAGTGTTCAGCAAGTCCGACTTCCCCGACGACCTCGTCTACGGCGACACACCGTCGCCCGAGCTGCGCCTGATCACCTGCGGCGGCACCTTCGACAAGGCCCGCCAGGACTACCGGGACAACGTGGTGGTCTTCGCGCACCTGGACTCGACCACCCGGGCCTGAGACCGCCTGGTCCCGGGCGGCGCCGCAGCGCCGCCGCGGGCGGTCCGGCCGGTCCTGCCGCGGCCGGGCGGGCGGTGTCACCCGGCCCGATGGCGCAGCCGCAGGTCGGCCACCACCGGACGGTGGTCCGAGGCGGCGACGTCGGCCACGCGGGCCGAGGCGACGCCGGCATCGGGGGAGACGGCGACGACGTCGATACGTGTGACCGGGTCGAGCGCCGGATACGTCGCGCCGGCTTCCGGGGCCGCGTCGGCGAGCGGCCCCCACAGTTTCGCCAGCTCCGGGGCGCCCGGCTCGGCGTTGAAGTCCCCGAGCAGCACCTTCGGGCCCCGGTCGGCGGCCAGGACGTCCAGCATGTCGTCGACCTGCGCCCGCCGCACGGACGGGTCGGAGCGGTAGTCCAGATGGGTCGAGTAGACGTGCACCACCGTCCCCCGGGCCCTGACCGTCACCTCGGCGAAACCCGGCGCCGGCTCGGGCACCGGGTCGGGAACCTGCGTGGACAGCCGGGTGATCTCATGGTTCTCGGCGCCGAGCACCGGCAGACGGCTCAGCACCGCCACACCGAACTGCCGCCGCTCGGTGTGCCCCGCATCCGGCGGCAGATCGTAGATCGGCGCGAAGAAGTACCGCATGTGCAGGCGCGCGGCCAGCTCGCGGGCCTCGTCGGCGAAGCCGCTGCGCTCCGCCCAGTGCACGTCGACCTCCTGCAGACCGACCACATCGGCGTCCAGGCTCCGGATGGCCCGCGCGGTGCGGTCCAGGTCGAACACGCCGTCCTCGCCGGCTCCGGCATGGATGTTGTAGGTGGCCACCCGCAGCGGTACCGGGTGGGCCCCCGCCGGGCCGCCGGCCGGCGAGCCGTCCTGGGCGACGGCGGGCCTCACGGCGCCGAGCGCGACCGCCGCGGCCAGCACGGCGGCAGCCACGGCCCGGGACAGAGACGTGCTTGTCCTGCGTGTCACACGGTCCTCCTCACAACAGTGCGGTGCGGTCCGGGCAGGACAGGTGGAGCGGGGCCCGGACCGGGCAGGCGGGACGTGCGGTGTGCCGGGCCGGTGAACGGTCAGCCCCGCACTCAGGCGATCCGCAGCCGTGCCGGGGCGACGGCGGCCGGCTCCGGCAGCCGCAGCGGGCCGGCGCCGGGCGTGATGCTGCCCAGCACCGCGGCGTGGCGCGCCCCGGTGCACGACGGCACCGTCGCGGGCAGCCCGTGCACCGTCAGAAACCCCAGCACGGCGAAGGCGAGGGCCTCCTTCGCCGCGGACGGCAGACCCAGGCGGTCGCTCGGCACGACACGGACGCCCGGCAGTTCCTCGCCGATCATCCGCATCATCACCGGGTTGCGGGTGCCGCCGCCGGAGGCGACCAGCTCGGTGACGCCGTACGCCCGGCAGGCGCCGGCGACGGTGACGGCGGTCAGCCGGGTCAGCGTGGCCAGCACGTCGTCGGGATCGGGCACCGGCACCGCGGCCAGCACGTCCAGCACATGGTCCAGGCGGAACAGCTCCTTGCCGGTGGTCTTCGGCGCCGGCCGCGCGTAGTACGGCTCGGCCAGGAGCCGGTCCAGCAGGCCCTGATGGACGCGTCCGCGGGCCGCTGCGCGCCCGTCCTCGTCGAAGTGGCGGGCGCCGCCGCTGAAGTGGCGCACCGCGGCGTCGACGAGCGCGTTGGCGGGGCCGGTGTCGAAAGCGACGGGATCGCCGCCGGGCGGCACGACGGTGACGTTGGCGATGCCGCCGAGGTTCAGCGCGGCGCTCACCCCCGGCCGCCCCCGCAGCAGCAGCGTGTCCACGATGCTGACCAGCGGGGCGCCCTGGCCGCCCGCGGCCACGTCGCGGCTGCGCAGGTCGTGCACCACGGGCAGGCCGGTCGCCTCGGCGATCCAGGCCGGTTGCCCGATCTGCAGGGTGCCGTGGACCTGCCCGTCCTCCACCCAGTGGTGCACGGTCTGCCCGTGCGAGACCACCAGATCGGCGGTGCCGCCGCACAGCTCGTCCACGGCCCGTACCGCGGCGCCGGCGAAGGCCTGGCCGATGCGGGTGTCCAGGCGGCACAGCGCCTCGGTGGTCGTGGCGGCGGGCGGCAGGACCGCCTCGATGGCCCCGCGCAGCTCCTCGGACCACGGCAGGCTGCGGGCACCGAGCGGGGTCATCACCAGCTCCCCGCCGTCCAGGACCAGGTCGGCGGCCGCGGCGTCGATGGCGTCGTAGGACGTGCCGGACATCAGACCGATCACACGCATGCGTGCTCCCCGAGGGCGGCCGGAGTGGAGGCGGGACGGCGGGCCGGGGGCCGGGGCGCGACCCCGGCCCCCGCGGGCTCACAGGGTCGGAGCACTGGGCGTCGCCGCCTCCTCGACCGCGTCCCGCGCACCGTTGCCGTCCCGCTGCGGCGGCCGGTGGAACAGGCTCATCACACCGCCCACCACCAGGGTGAGGATCACCCCGATCGGCACCAGCCACTGCGCGGCGATGCCGGCCTGCACCGTCGAGCCCGCGACCACCGTGTCGATCTTCACCTCGCGGACGATGTACGTCATCACCGCCACGGTCACCACGAAGGACACCAGCGCGTCCGTCTCGCTCGCCCGCCTGACGACACGGCCCAGCAGGAACGCGCCGAGCAGGGCGCCGTAGGTGTAGCCGGCGATCGCCAGACCGGTGAGGTACACATTGCCGGTGCTGCTGCTGAAGGCGCAGGCGAAGACCGCCATCAGCACCGCCCACACCAGCGTCGTCACCCGGGCCAGCTTCAGCATGGTCTCCTCGCCGGGAGTGCGCTTGAAGAAGCTGCGCATCAGGTCGGAGACGGTGGAGTTGGACATGGAGTTCAGCGCCGAGGACAGCGATCCCATCGCCGCACCGAGGATGCCGGCCACCAGCAGGCCGGAGATGCCGACGGGCAGGCCGTGCAGGATGAAGTCCGGGTAGAGGTCGTCGCTGCTGTGCAGCCCCAGGTCGCTGAAGGACCGGCCGTTGTTGTACGCCCACAGCAGCACGCCCACCAGCGAGAAGGCGGCGAACTGCACGGTGATGAAGATGCCGGAGCCGATCATCGCCTTCTGGCTGTCGCGCAGGCTGCGGGTGGACAGGATCCGCTGGACGATGAGCTGGTCGGAGCCGTGGCTGGCCATCGCGAAGACCGCGCCGCCGAGGATCGCGGTGGGCATCGCGAAGGAGCTGGTCAGCACATGGCTGAGGGAGAAGTCCGTGTCGAACACCTTGAAGTGACCGCTGTGCAGGGCGTCGCTGAAGCCCTGGGCACCCACATGCCCGGAGAGCACCGCGATGGCCAGCACCGCGCCGCCGAGGTAGAGCAGCATCTGCAGGGCGTCGGTCCAGATGACCGCCTTGATGCCGCCGAGGTAGGTGTACAGCACCGTCACGGCGGTGATCACCACGATGATCGTGCGGTAGCCCGCGTTCACGCCCAGCTCGTCCAGCAGCAGCTTGATCGGGATGGCGGAGGCGAACAGCCGCACACCCTCGGCGAGCAGCCGGGTGACGACGAACGTGACGGACGCCAGGCCCTGCAGCCGCAGCCCGAACCGGTCGCCCAGGTATGCGTAGGCGCTGACGAACCCGCCGCGCTTGTACAGCGGGATGAGCAGCGCGGCCACCACCACACGGCCGATCACATAGCCCAGGGCCAGCTCGACGTTGCCGAACGCCTGCGAACCGTAGGCGCCGCCGGGCACGCTGATCACGGTGAGCACGCTGGTCTCGGTGGCCACGACCGAGAAGCACACCGTCCACCAGGGCATCTGCCCTTCGCCGACGAAGTACTCCTTGGCCGATCTCTGCCGTCCGGACAGGCGCAGGCCGAGCCAGGCCGTCCCGATCAGATAGAGGAGGATCACTACGAGGTCGAGATGGCGCACGGGGGCTTGCTCCTAGACGGACGGCTGCGACGACGAGGACGCCGGGCAGGTGACGGGCGCCACGGGAGAGGACCGCGACGCCGCAGGGCGGAAGCGGTGTTCGACGTGAACGGTGGTTCAGGTGCGGGTCGAGTATCGAAACAGCCCACGGGCGATGTCAATAAGTAACGGGCAGCCATTGTTGTGCGTTATTTTTTGACACGCCGTCGTGGGCGCGACGCACGACCCGCCCGTCGCACCACCCGGACCGCACGCCACCCCGCCCCGCACGGAGGACCCGCCATGGCCCGCACGAGCACCTCCCCCGACCCTGCGGAGCCGGCCGACGCCCCCGCACCGGCCGACCTCCTGGGGGACATCCGTACCGCGCTGCCCTCCCTGGCGCCCGCCGAGCGGCGCGTGGCCGAGGCCGTGCTGGGCGACCCCGCGCAGGCCGCGCGGCTGTCCATCAGCGCCCTGGCCGCCCGCGCCCGTACGTCGGTGACCACCGTGATGCGGTTCTGCCGCACCGTCGGACTGACCAACTACCCGCAGCTGAGGCTGGCCCTGGCGGGAGCCGCCGCCCGCGAGCACGCCCTGCGCGGCGACCGGCCTGTGATCAGCACCGACATCAGCGCCACCGACTCGCTGGAGCAGGTGGTCGAGAAGATCGTCTACAACGAGACCCGGTCACTGGAGGACACCGGCGCCGGGCTCGACGTCACCACCCTGCGCCGTGCCGTGGACGCGGTGGCCGAGGCCCGCAGGATCGACATCTTCGGCATGGGTGCGAGCGGCTTCGTCGGGCAGGACCTGCACCAGAAACTGCACCGCATCGGTCTGATGGCGTTCATCTGGACCGATGTGCACGCCGCGCTCACCGCCGCCGCGCTGCTCGGCTCCGCGGACGTGGCGATAGGCATCTCCCACTCGGGCGCCACCGCCGACACCGTCGAACCCCTCCAGGTCGCCGCCGGCCGCGGGGCGACGACGATCGCCCTGACCAACTTCGCGCGTTCCCCGATCGCCGAGTGCGCCGACCTGCTGCTGACCACCTCCGCGCACGAAACCCCCTACCGCTCCGGCGCCACCGCCAGCCGCATCGCCCAACTCGCCGTGGTGGACTGCCTGTTCGTCGGAGTGGCGCAGCGTTCCTACGACCACGCCACCGAGGCCATCAACGGCACCTGGGGCGCGATCCACGGCCGGGGCACCCGCCGTCTGCCCTCGGCACCCTCCGCCGGCGCCTGAGTCACCGGTCACCCGCGCCGGGACGGACACATGGCACACCCCGGGCGCGGGGGCGGGCCTTCGGGTGCTCCGGCCGGACACGGCGCGGGCCCGGGCCGCGCGGCGGCGCACACCGGTGGCGAGCGGTGCGCGTCCACGCGGACCCGGGCCCGGCAGGAGAGTGCCGTGACGCCGGCGCGGCGTCAGCGGGCGGCGAAGTCCTGCGTCCAGTAGTCGCCGGGCTGCGCGTGCCCGACACCGATCTCCTGGTAGTCGCAGTCGAGAATGTTCGCCCGGTGGCCGGGGCTGTTCATCCAGGCGTCCATGACCTGCTCGGGCGTGGCATAGCCGTAGGCGACGTTCTCGCCGTAGGCCCGCCAGTCGTAGCCGGCCCGGGTGATCCGGTCGCCCGGAGAGGAGCCGTCGGAGCCGGTGTGCGACATGTTCTGATGGGCCGCCATGTCCTCGCTGTGCGCCTGCGCCGCCTGGGTCAGCCGCGCCTCCAGGGTCACCGGCGAGCACCCGGCCTTGGCGCGCTCGGCGTTGACCAGGTCCACGACCTGGGTGATCGCGTCGTCCTGCGTGGCCGCGGGTGCCGTCGTGGCGGCGGGGGCGGCGGAGGTGTCCGCGGCGGCTCGGGCGCCGCCGGAGCCGTCCTGGGTGCGGGCGGTGTCCGTCCACACGTGTGCCGCCGCACGGTGCTCCGCATGTGTGCCGCCGTCCGGCCCGTCGACACAGGCCATGGCGGCGGACGGTATGCCCACGCCGGCCATCGCGAGAACCGCGATGGCCACCCGCCGGTGCTGCCTGTTCTTTCGGTGCGTTGCCATGTACAAGACCTCACTAGGTGGCCGCCGAGCGCCCGTCGCACGGGCGTCCTTCACGCACACATCGCCCTTGAGCTGCGGAAATGTGATGCGGTGCCTCATTGTGTGGAGGCCCTGCCGCACCTGGCAATACACCTTCGTACTACGCGCGGCAGTAGGCCGGCCCGGCGCGGGCCGCCGGCACCCCGCCGCACCGGAGCGGCCGGCACAGAACCCGCCGTCGCTGCCGGTCCGTCAGAACCCGGCCGGACCGGAAGAATGAGAGAGCGCGGCGGGACGGAGGAGACCCGACGACACCGGCATCCCGGATGCCCGTGCCAAGCCGGACAAAATCACGTATGTCAGCGGAGCGGCATCTACTATCCGCGCGCGTAGAGGCACGCCAGGTGTGACGGATGTCACGTGCCCCGGGGTCCGTCCGGCATCGCCGGGTCCGCCGCGGCGGTTCTTCGCGGACACCGCCGGGCGGCTCCGGCGCGTACTACGGTGGGACCATGACCGGTGACGAGGTCACCCTGTTCCTGTGCGGCGACGTGATGCTCGGGCGCGGCGTGGACCAGATCCTCGGCCACCCCGGCGACCCGGCGCTGCGGGAGGGCTGGGTGCGCGACGCACGGGAGTACGTCGCGCTGGCGCAGGCGGCAAACGGCCCGATTCCGGCGCCCGTTCCGCCGTCGTGGCCCTGGGGAGACGCCCTGCGCCTCCTGGACGACGTCGCCCCGCACGCGCGCATCGTGAACCTGGAGACCTCCGTGACCCGGTGCGACACCTTCGCGCCGGGCAAGGAGATCCACTACCGGATGCATCCGGACAACCTGCCCGCCCTCACCGCCGTCCGGCCCGACGTCTGCGTCCTCGCCAACAACCATGTGCTGGACTTCGGCCGCCCCGGGCTGCTGGAGACACTCGACGTGCTGCACGCTGCCGGTCTGCGCACCGCGGGGGCGGGCCGCAACGCCGACGAGGCCCTCGCCCCCGCGGTGTGCCCGCTGCCGGGCGGCGCCCGCCTGCTGGTGTTCGCCGTCGGCACGGCCTCCAGCGGCATACCGCCCAGCTGGGCGGCGACGCCGGACCGGCACGGTGTCGCCCGCGTCCCTGAGCTCACCCCCGGGGCGGCCGCAGGACTCCTCGAGCGCGTACGACGGACACGACGGCCGGGAGACCTGGTGGCTGTCTCCGTCCACTGGGGCTCCAACTGGGGCTTCGGCGTGCCCGCCGAGCAGACCCGGTTCGCCCGCCGGCTCGTCGACGACGGCGTCGACCTCGTCCACGGGCACTCCTCGCACCACCCCCGCCCCGCCGAGGTGTACCGGGACCGCCTGGTCCTGTACGGCTGCGGCGACTTCGTCGACGACTACGAGGGCATCTCGGGCTACGAGGAGTTCCGCGACGACCTGCGCCCGGCCTGGTTCCCCACGCTGGACGCCGGCACCGGGCGACTGCTGCGGCTGCGGGTGGAGACACTGCGGGCCCGCCGGATGCGGCTGGAGCGGGCCGGCGAGGAGGATCGTGCCTGGCTCGGTGCACTGCTCGGCCGGACCGGCAAGGGCCTGACCGTGACGACCGGACCCGGCGGTGCGGTGCTCGCCGTGCCCGTGGCCCGTGTGCCGGGCGACCCGCGGCACGACCGGGACCCGCGCCCCGGGCGGCGGGCGGACCACCGGGCCGCGTCCACGCCGCGCCCCAGCCCCTCCTGAGCGCGCGGGCCTCGAAGCCGAGCAGCTGGGCGAGCGGGCCCGTCCCGGGGCCGGCCGTCCGCCGCGGCCCGCCCGGCACCAGGACCTCACCGTGGACGAGCGAACCCGCCGCCAGGCCGGCTCACCAGGTCACCGGCAGCTGAAGCGGGAAACGCCGGATGGTCTTCGTGTCCCAGCGGACGTCCTGTGCCGGCACGGCCAGCCGCAGGCCGGGGAACCTCTCCACCAGCCGTCCGACCGCCACTTCCAGCTCCGCCATCGCCAACGGCATCGCGATGCACCGGTGTCCGCCCCAGCCGAACGTCATGTGCGGGCTGACGGGCCGCTCCAGGTCGATGGCGTGCGGGTCCGGGTAACGCTCCGGGTCACGGTTGGCCGCCAGGTAGGACACGTGCACGAAGTCCCCCGCGCGGATGTGCACGCCGTCCAGTTCCAGGTCCTCCAGCGCCAGCCGGGGGATGCCGACGCCCTTGCGGAACGGGATCCAGCGCAGCAGCTCGTGCAGCACACCGGTCAGCGACTCCGGCCGGCTGCGCACATGCTCCAGCAGCTCCGGACGGGTCAGCAGCAGGTAGGCGATGTTGCTGATCTGGCAGGTGGCCGTGTCCTGGCCGCTGAGCGCCACCGTCAGCGCCATGACCGCCAGCTCCTTGTCGTCGAGCTGCTCCTTGCCGTCGCGGGCGGCGGCCATCGTGCTGATCAGGTCGTCGCCGGGGGAGTGCCGGCGCTGCTCGACGAGCTTGCCGAAGTAGGCCGTCAGATCGGCCTTCGCCGTCGCCGCGGTCTCCTTGTGACCGGGGTCGACGACGAGCAGCTGCCGCACCGACTCCTGGATGCGGGGCCACTCCTGCCGCTCGATGCCGAGCAGGTCGAGGACGGTGTGCTGGGGCAGCGGGTCCGACAGATGCCGCACCAGGTCGGCGGGCGGGCCCTGCTGCTCCATCTCGTCCAGCAACTGGTCCGCCAGGCGGACGATGCGCGGCCGCAGGGCGTCGACATGCTGCTGGGTGAAGGCCTGCGAGGCCAGGTGCCGCACCCGGGTGCTGTGCGGCGGGTCCATCACATTGATCGACTCGCGCGAGACGATGGGCTCCGCCGTCATCCGCGGGTAGTCGTGACCCACGATGGCCGCCCGGCTCAGCCGCTGGTCGGTGGTGACCTGCTTGACGGCGTCGAAGCCGGTGAACAGCCAGGCATCCGCGTCACCGTAGGGCAGGCGGATACGGACGGGCCCGTCGCGCTCCATCAGATCCGCGAGCACGGGATCGAACTCCAGGGCATCGCTGAAGTCGAACGGGCAGGTGATCGCCTCGTCGTTCCCGGTCATCAACCGACTCCTCGGGCCATCGCTACGGCATGGGTGGCGTCCGGAGCCCGGCGCAAGGCTCCGCGCCGGCCCGACGGCAGCGCCGACGGCCCGGCAGTGGACGAAGAGCACGGCGCGAGCGCCCGCCACGGCTGTGGCGGGCGGCACACGCCGCCGGGAGGCGCTGCGCGGAGAACACGAGTCGTCGCGGTTCCCCTCGACCGTTTCCGCCTCCAGCCGCGATGGAAGCACGGACGGCCGCGCGAACCGGTGAGCGGCACCGTCACCGCCAGCCGACTGGGCTAAGAGCTGCGGACGAACGGGGACCCCGGGCGGCGGACGGCGCGGGGTGCGCGGGCCCCGGCCGCACCGGGGCCCGAGGTCACCGACCGGCGACGGCGCCCGACGGGGCCGCCGCACGCCGTGCCATCCACGCGGCGACGAGCGCACCGGAGATGTTGTGCCACACGGAGAACACGGCGGCGGGCAGGGCGGCCAGCGGGCTGAAGTGCGCGGTGGCGAGCGAGGCGGCCAGTCCCGAGTTCTGCATGCCGACCTCGAAGGCCATCGCGCGGGAGGCGGGCCGCCCGAGCCGGGTGAGCCGGCCGCAGCCGTAGCCGAGGGCCAGCCCGCAGCCGTTGTGCAGCACCACCGCCGCCAGCACGGTGAACGCGGCGGACTTCAGGGCGTCGGCGCTGCCCGCGACGACCACGGCGACGATCGCGGCGATCGCCAGCGACGACAGCCACGGCATCGCGCCCAGCACCCGGGACACCCAGCGCCCCGCGACCAGGCGTACCACGAGCCCCGCGAAGACCGGCAGCAGCACGGTCTTGAGGATGTCGGTCACCATCGAACCGGCGTCGACGGGCAGGTACTCGCCCGCCAGCAGCAGTGTCAGCGGCGGGGTCAGCAGCGGAGCGAGGACGGTGGAGACGGTGGCGACGGACACGCTCAGCGCGACGTCACCGCGCGCGAGGTAGGTGACGACGTTGGACGCCGTACCGCTCGGCGCGCAGCCCACCAGGATGACGCCGGCCGCGAGCGCGGGGGACAGGTGCAGCACATGGGCGATCAGCCACCCGAGCCCCGGCATGATCACATAGTGTGCCGCCAGGCCGAGCAGCACCACCCAGGGCCGGCGGGCCACGCCCTTGAAGTCCTCCAGGGACATGGTGAGCCCCATGCAGAACATGACCACCCCCAAAAGGTAGGGGACGTCGGGGCCGTACCCGGAGAAGGTGGAGGGGGAGAGCAGCCCGATGAGGCCGGCGGCGACGACGAGGACGGGGAAGACCGTGACCGCGCGGCGGGCGGCACGGTCCGCGGGGGTGGGGCCGCCGGCGGGCGCGGTCGTGCAGCCGGTCCGGGTCGGGGTGTCGGAGTTCTGCATGCGCAGCATGTAAATAACATGTAAGCGGCCGGGGCAAAACCGTCTCGCGATCCGGTCCGCGGACTCACCTGGGGTTTTCCCGCTTCTCTCGCATGCACGGGCGTTCCGGGCATCCGGCGGGAAAGGGGTGACTCGCGCCCCGGCCGGAAGACCCCCGGCAGTCACCCGCACCGCTGACGACTCCCGCCCGCATCCGGCGGCGCGCCGCCCCGCGCCCGGGCGGGCGGCGCGCTCCCACGCCGTGTCAGCGCACGCGGTACCCCCGACCGCCGCTGGTGCGCGGTCCTCACCGGTCCTCGGACAGGGAGAGCAGTTCCGCGAACAGGCCGCCGGCGGCGGCCAGTTCCTCGTACGTGCCCTGCTCGGCCACCCGGCCGTGCCGCAGGACGACGATCCGGTCGGCCAGCCTGGTGTTCTGCAGCTGGTGGGTGACCACGATCGTCATGCGCTCGGCGGCGATGCGTTTGATCTCCACAAGGATCCGGTGCTCGCCCCGCGGGTCCATCTGCGAGGTCGGCTCGTCGAGGACGAGCAGCGGAGTGCGGCGGTACAGGGCGCGGGCGCACGCCAGGCGCTGCCACTGGCCGCCGGACAGCTCGGCACCGCCCCACCACTGTTTGGCCAGCAGGGTGTCGAGCTGTTTCGGCAGGCCCTCGATCGTCTCCCGCATGCCGACCGCGTCCATGGCCTGCCACACCGGTGCGTCGTCGAACGTCCTCGGCTGTCCCAGGGTGACGTTCTCCCGGGCGCGCAGCGGCCAGCGGGCGTAGTTCTGCGGCACCAGCGCGGTGCGCTTCCACACCGCGTCGGGATCGGCGCCGGCCAGATCGATCCCGTCCCACAGCACCCGGCCCCGGTCCGCGAGCAGGATCCCCGTGATCAGCCTGACCAGGGTCGACTTGCCCGAGCCGTTCTCCCCGACGACGGCCAGGATCTCGCCGCGGCGCAGGGTCAGCGAGACACCGTCGACCGCCGGCTGCTCCCTGCCCGGGTAGCGGTAGACCACGTCGTCGAGCCGGATCTCGTCGACGCGTTCCGGGACGGTGGCGGTGCCCCGCCGGGGTGCGCGCTCGGCGGCCTGGTCGAGGAAGGTCCGCATGTCCGCCAGGTACAGCGAGGTGTGGAACAGCGCGGCGCCGTGCTGGACGAACTGCCCCAGTGCGGCCAGCGTGGTCTGCACGGCGACCACGGCGGTCGCCGCCACCGGCAGCGCGACCCGGCCCGTGGCGGCCAGCCACGCCAGCAGCCCCCAGGTCCCCAGCAGGAACAGCCCGCCCAGGGCGCTGGTGGCCAGGGAGATGCGCAGCACCCGCGGTGCGGCGCTCAGCGCGCGCCGGTCGATGCGGTCGGACAGCGCGCGGTACCAGTAGACGAGGTACCCGGTCATGCCGTTGGCGCGCACCTCGTCCCCGAACCGCGAGTACGTCGCCCACCAGCGCATCATGGAGCGGACGTTGCGGTCGGCGATGGTCAGGTAGTGGGTCTCGTAGTCGACCCGCGCGCTCAGCACCGCGCCCACGCCGGCCGGGAGCACCGCCAGCAGGAGCAGCGGCAGCATCGTCCAGTGCAGTGCCGTGATCACACCGCTCGCGGTGACCATCCGGATCGCGGCGGCCAGGAACCGCTGCGCGTCCTGCACCATGAACCGGGTCCGGGTGGCACCGACCTCCGCCGCCTCCTGCCGGTCGGCGAACCCGGCCTCGCCGTACGCGGAGGACTCCACCCGGCACACCGCGGACACGAGCGCGATGTCGGCCTCGGTCATCAGCCGTGGTGTGATCCGGCCGTCGGCGTACGCGGCCAGGGCGCCGCCGGCCCGGCCCGTCCCGGCGGCGACCGCCACCACGACCAGGGCGGGCAGTGCGTCGTGCAGGCGTTCGGTCACGCTCCCCGTGCCGAGGACGTGGTGCATGGCGCGTGCGGTGAAGGCGAGGACGACGGCGGCCGCGGCGCCGGCCAGCAGCTGGCAGAGCAGCAGCAGGACGACGCCGGTCCGGTCCACCGCCCAGGCCATCCGCACGGTGTGGCCGAGCACGCCCGGCAGTCGCCGGCACATCGCGCCGAAACCGGCCTCGGCCAGCGGGTTCTTGGCGAACTCGCCCTCGTAGGAGATGGTGGCGGGCGGCGGAGGGGGCGGCGTGGCGCCGTGTGCGGCCGGGGTGTCGGTGACGGTCATCCGTGTTCCTCCCTGAGGTCGAGCCGTGCCGGAACGGCTCGGCGGTGCACGGCTCAACGACCCGGGCGGGGAATCGAACGCGCTCGATTCCGGACGTGCCAGAACCCCGCAGTCCCAAGGTGCCCGGCGAGCGAAGCCCGTGCTCAGGCCCCCGGTGTCTGAACGGCCGGTGTCCGAAACGCCGCTGGTCGATGCGGAAGCGGCGGACGAGATGGGGTGAACGGCACGGTGCGGCGCGCGCCTCGGCGCACACCGAAGGCGCGTGCGAAACCCGCCCGCACCCACCGTGTCAAGAGGCGGCCGCGACGCGATGCGCTGTCAGCGCTCTTGTGCTATGGGGGACTTCGTTCGATGCTGACGGTTCTTGATGCCTTACGTTCGGAGCCGCAACATGAGTGCAGAGAGAACCCTTCCTCACCGACCGCGCCGTCGTACGGTGCTCACCGCCGGCGCACTGGCCGGCTGGGCTGCCTTCTGCGCCCAGAAGCGGGCGTTCGCGGCCGCGCAGGGCGAGCCCTGGGACGCCGCTCCGCGCGTCTACCAGGCCGGCCGCGAGCCGGCCAGGGCCCGGCTGGTGCCCTACGGAAGCCGGGACCAGGCTCTGCGGGGGCGGTTCCAGGACTCGCCCTACTACCGCAGTCTGAACGGCAGCTGGCGCTTCCATTGGTCCCGCAACGCCGACCAGCGGCCCGCCGGCTTCGAGAGACCGGACTACGACGACAGCGGATGGGACCGCATCCCGGTGCCGTCCAACTGGGAGATCGAGGGCTACCCGGAGCCGATCTACCTGAACATCGAGTACCCGTGGGTGGGCTACGAGAAGCCCGACCCGCCCGATGTGCCGCACGACTTCAACCCGGTCGGCTCCTACCGCCGCACCTTCACCGTGCCCGGCGGCTGGGCGGGGCGGCGCACGCTGCTGTCGTTCCAGGGCGTGAAGTCGGCGTTCTTCGTCTGGGTCAACGGCGAGCAGGTCGGCTACAGCGAGGACAGCTACACCCCCGCCGAGTTCGACATCACGCCCCATCTGCAACCGGGCTCCAACACTTTGGCCGTGCAGGTGCACCGCTGGTCCGACGGCAGCTGGCTGGAGGACCAGGACATGATCGACCTGTCCGGGATCTTCCGGGACGTCTACCTGTACTCCGTGCCGCAGGTGCATGTGCACGACCTGTTCGTGCACACCGAGCTGGACGACGCCTACCGCGACGCCCGCCTCACCGTCGACGTCTCCCTGCGGGACCGGGCCGGTGCGGGCACCGCCGGTCACCGTGTCACCGCGGAGCTGTTCGACGCCCGCGGCCACCGGGTGCTGCGGTTGTCGGACGACGCCGGTGACGGCTCGGTGACGCTGCGCGGCGACGTGCGCCGCCCCGCTCTGTGGTCCGCCGAGGACCCGAACCTGTACACCCTCGTGCTGACCCTCACCGACGCGCACGGCCGGACCACCGACCTGCACAGCACACGTGTCGGCTTCCGCCAGGTCGAGTACGGGCCGGGGACGTTCACCGTCAACGGCCGTCCGGTGATGTTCCGCGGCACCAACCGCCACGAGACCGACCCCGAGCGCGGTCAGGCCGTCGACGAGCAGCGGATGATCCAGGACATCCGCCTGATGAAGCAGCACAACATCAACGCCGTGCGCACCTCGCACTACCCCAACCACCCGCGCTGGCTGGAGCTGTGCGACGAGTACGGGCTGTACGTCATCGACGAGACCAACCTGGAGACACACGGCGTCCGCGACACCGTGCCCGGGTTGCTGCCGGAGTGGACCGACGCCTGCGTGGACCGGCTGCGCTCGATGGTCGAACGGGACAAGAACCACCCGTGCGTCGTCGTCTGGTCGCTCGGCAACGAGGCCGGACAGGGCAGCACCTTCCAGGTCATGGCGGACTGGGTGCACGCCCGTGACGCCTCCCGCCCCGTGCACTACGAGGGCATGAACGCCGTCGCCGACCTGCACAGCGAGATGTACACCAGTCCGGCCGGTGTGGAGGCCTACGGCAGGTCGGGCGCACAGACCCCGTTCATGCTGTGCGAGTACAACCACTCCATGGGCAACAGCGGCGGCAACCTCAAGGAGTACTGGGACGTCTTCGAGAAGTACCCCAACCTGCACGGCGCCTTCGTCTGGGACTGGGCCGACCAGGCCATCCGGCTGCCCGTGCCGGGCGACCCCCGGCACACGTATCTCTCCTACGGCGGCGACTGGCACGACGGCTACCCCACCGACGGCAACTTCTCGTGCAACGGCATGGTCGCCGCCGATCGCTCGGTCCACCCCGGGCTGATCGAGGTGAAGAAGTGCTACCAGCCGGTGGGTGTCACGGCCGGTGACCTCACCGGCGCCTCGGGCGGCACCGTCCAGGTCCGCAACAAGCACATGTTCAGCGGCCTGGACGCCTACACGGTCCGCTGGACGCTGACCCGGGACGGCGAGGAGATCCAGCACGGCACCCTGCCGGCGCCGTCGGTGGAACCCGGCGAGGAAGGCACGCTGCACATCCCCTACCGCAGGCCCGCGTCCCCGGCGCCCGGTGCCGAGTACTTCCTGAATCTGTCCTTCGTGCTGCGCGAGGACACCTCCTGGGCGGACGCCGGACACGAAGTCGCCGCGGAGCAGCTTCCGCTCGACTGGCACACCCCGGCACCCGCGGACACCCCCGTCCGCGGCAGCCTGCACCTGACCGAGACGGACACCGAGGTACGGGTGAGCGGCCGGGACGTGGAGGTGGTGCTGTCCAAGACCACCGGCACGTTCACCACCTGCACCGTCAAGGGACAGCGGGTGCTCGCCGAGGGACCGGTGCCGAACTTCTGGCGCGGCCCCACCGACAACGACATCGGCCGCGACTTCCAGCAGACGGCCGCCACCTGGCGCGACGCGGGATCCAAGCGGACGGTGACGTCCGTGGAGACCGCACAGCCGGCGGCCGGGGAGGTGGTCATCGAGGTCGCCTGCACCCTGCCCACCGAGCCGGCGACCGCAACCTGGCACACGGTCTTCCGGGTGCGGGCCGACGGCGAGATACGGATACGGCACACCCTGGACGCCCCGGCCGGACTGCCTGACCTGCCGATGGTCGGCGCGCTGCTGACCGTGCCGCCGGGACACGAACGGCTCGACTGGTTCGGCCGCGGCCCGCACGAGAACTACCAGGACCGCAAGGCATCCGCCTTCGTGGGACGCTGGCACTCCACCGTCGACCAGCAGGTCGCGCCCTATGTGCGTCCCCAGCAGACGGGCAACCAGACGGACGTGCGCCGCCTGTCGGTGACCGACCGGTCCGGGCAGGGCCTGACGGTGATCGCCGATCCCGCCGACGGCGAGGGCCTGCTGGAGACCAGCGCCCTGCACTACACGCCGTTCGACCTGGACGGCCCCCGGCATCCGTACCAGCTCACCCGGCGCGACGAGACGATCCTGCTGGTCAACCACCGTCAGATGGGGGTCGGCGGCATCAACTCCTGGGGCGCGGCCCCGCTGGAGCCGTATCTGCTGCACTCCGGCCGGACCTACACCTACGCCTACCGGCTGCGTCCGGCGTCCGTCTGACCGACAGCCGCGGAAAGCCGTCCGGGCCCGGGGAAGGTGCCCGGGACCGGACGGCTCAGGTCAGCGGCTCGCTCAGTTCCATGCAGCGCAGTGCCGCCGCCAGCGCCTGCGCGTCACCGACGTCGAGGGCGGTGTCGGTGAACTTGAGGACGTGCTCGTCGCCGTGGCGCAGGGCCCGTTCGAAGACCTCGTCGGCGGACAGGCCGGCCGGTGCGCGGTAGGCGACCGGGGCGTCGGGCGCGTACATCGCGGTCACCGCGGCGGACGCCGTCCACGCCGCCCGCAGGCTCGGCACCCACAGGGTCCGGGGGAGCGCGGGCAGGGTGCGCAGCACGGCGTTGGGCGCGGTGGCCGCGTGGACCAGCATGGTCTCCTCGCCGTGGCCGTGGGTGGCGTAGCGATGGGTGGCAGCCCGCACCAGTTCGGCCAGGCGGCGCCGGGCCTCGTCGGGATCGGCGACCGACGCCGCCCACACCGGCAGACGCCGGACGCGCTCCAGCCGGGAGGGGAAGGGGCCCTGCCGCTCGGCGACGGGCTCCACCGCGTCCAGCGCGGCGGCGGCACTGTCCGCGCCGGGCACACCGGTGACACCCGTGACGGGCCGGTGCCGGGCGGCCCAGTAGCCCAGGCCATGGGCCAGCTCGGCCAGGCGCGGACCGGTCGTCTCCCCGGCCAGCAGGGTGCGCACGGCGTGACCCACCCGGATCACCGGATGCGTCGACCCGCCGTACAGTCCGGGCAGCAGCCGGGGCCACCACTGCGCGAGCAGCTCGGTCCAGGGACGCTCGGCGACCTCGTGCGCGAAGAAGGCGATCCAGTCCGCCACCCGGCGCGGATCCCCCAGCGCCTCACGCCAGTCGGCGGCCGTGACCGGCCGCGTGCCGGACGGGAACTCCTCCAGTCTGCGGGCGTAGTGGTCGATCCAGCGGTGCACGGAGCGTGCGTGCCCGTGGGTGACGAGGGCTTCCACGGCCATCGGCGCGTGGTTGCTCAGCCGGCCGAGCCGCTCGGGTCCGCAGCGGTGGAGTCGCTGGAGCGCCTCGTCGAGTGTGCCTGTCGTATCCATGACGGGCACGGTAGTGAGGCTGCCCCAGCGACGTAACGGGCGAAGGACGTAGGACCGGCCGGACTCGTCCCGGTCCTCGGTCCTCAGTCCCGGTCCATGTGTTCCCGGAGGATCTTGCGGTTCGCGGCGTCGATGTCGTACGTGGTCTTGTTCCAGTTGTCGGTCGTGACCACGTCGACGGACCACTTGGGTGCGCCCTGGTCGGTGTCGCCCAATCCGACGGAGGTGACGGTGCCCTTGGTCTTGTCGGTGGCGGTCCGCACCGCCTGCTGCGGGGTGACGGTGGCCTTCTTCAACAGGTCGGCCAGCTCCCGCTTGTCGTCGGGGTCCTGGTCGCTGTCGGTGCGGGCCTGGTCGGCCGTGCCGGTGACCGCGTCGACCCGGACGGTGTGAGCGGTGCCGTCGGCGGTCGCCACCTCGGCCTTCCAGGCGGGCTTGTCGGCCGGCCCGTCCAGTTCGACCGAGACCGGCTTGGCGTCGGGCACCTTCCGCACGGCGGTGTCCAGGGCCTTGTCCCAGCCGATCTTGACCTTGGGCACGATCGCCTTGCGCTCGGCCTGGTCCTCGGTGAGCCGGCTGTCGCTCGGCGAGGGCGAGGCGGCCGTGGGGGAGGCGGGCGAGGCGTCGGTCGGCGACGGGGAGGTCGCCTGCGCCTGCAGGGGCTCGGCCGAGGGGGACGCCGTGGCGGAGTCGCCCGTGTCGTTTCCGCCGCAGCCGGTGAGCAGGCCCGCCGCGGCCACGGCGCACACCACGCCGAGGGCTCGGGAGACCGACGGACGGCTGCGCCACCCGGCGGCCTGGTATCTCTTTGTGATCATGCGCATACAGTAAGTCACCGCAGTGCCCGCAGCCTGTCGCTGCGGGCCGGTGTCTTCGGCCGCGCGAGGAAAGCGCCGAGGGCGGCCGCAGTTCCGGAGCGGCCGCGGGCGGCCGCGACGTCCGCCGGGCCCAAGGTTGGCGGAGACGTTGCCGGGTGCGCACGAACGGGATAGGGCGCCGGCCGGATTACGGCGGGCCGGGGCCGTCTCCACGGGGTGCGCGGTCGGCGCGGTGGGTGCGGTGCGTGGTGGTCAGAGGTCGTCGTCGTGATCCGCGGCGTCGTGGTACTCGTCGTCGACGACGCGGAAGCTGCCCGCGATGCCGTCCTTCACGTAGATGCCGTCGACGGGCCCGGGGACGATGCCGTGGGTGGAGCTGCGGGGGCCGACGGTGGCGATCGGGGCGCCGCCGTCGCAGGTCACGCCGCGGTAGATCTCGACGGTGCGGCGGCTGTCGTTGGTGATGTTCAGGCTCGTGGCCCCCAGACCGCTGATCACGGTGATGCAGCCGGCGGGGTGGGCGTAGTAGGACCGCTCGTTGATGTGGATCCAGCCCTCGTCGTGGTCGTCGTGCCGGTCCCGCCGGCCGTCCCCGCCGCCGTGGCCGTCGCCTTCGCCGTCCCGGCCGCCGTCCTCGCCGGAGCTGTTCCTCGAGCCGGAGTCTTTGCCCTGGGGTGCCTGCGCGGGAGCCTGGCGGACGGCGGCCGGGGTCATCCGGGCGTCGTGGGCGGGGGTGGTCGTGGCGTAGGTGATGCCGGCCGCGGTCAGGGCCGCCGCCGTCGCGACGCTCGTGTTGAACACATAGGAACGGTTCGTGAACATGGCACTGCCTTACCTGGTCCCGGAGTCGGTGCGGCGCCGGCGGTGACGGCCGGCGTGTGACCGAACGTACTCAGCCCCCTCATACCTGTCATGTCGGGCGGATCTGGAAGGGCTGCCCCGGCGGGCCGATCGGGGCACCCGGCGCCGTTCGGCGCCCCCGTACCGGCTGATGGGAGGTCAGATGCGGGCGCTTCGTGGAAACCTGAAGGCGCTTTGGTTCGACAGGGTGCGGGCTGACACCTACTCAGCTCGTCCCGGCGACGGTCCTCACGTCCGAACCGGCGCGGCTGATGCGCCGTCAGCGTGCAGCGTGCGGAAACGCAGCCGGACCGCGCACACGTCCTCTGCCGCGTGTGCGCAACCCGGAGCGGACCTCATCCCTGGGCGGGGCTGTCCGTGTGCGCCCTCACCGCCTGGACGCGGACGCCCGAGCGCACCGCCCAGAAGAAGACCGCGATCCCGAAGACCGCCACCGTCAGGGAGTCCCAGGGCGCCGGGAGGCGTCCCGAGCCGCCGAACGAGCCGAGCCAGGACAGCAGCGTGAGCACCGCGAGGAACACCACCAGCCACGTGCCCGTCGCCAGTTCCGCGGTGAGCGGCCGGCCCGTCCCGGTGCCGCGGTGCATGGCGAGGAACACCAGCAGGCCCGCCAGCACCAGCGGCAGCGCCAGCCGCAGGTCGTGCCATCCCGACCAGTACACGAACTCGGCGGACACCACGAACGCCACGGGAGCTGTCCAGCGCAGGCCGGGCACCCACCCGGCGGTGCGGCCGCCCGGAGCCGTCAGGAACACCGCGGCCGCGACCGCGCAGGCCGCGTAGGTGAGCAGATACATGTCCCCCATGACGCTCACGATGTCCTGCCAGCCGCCGAAGGGCAGCAGGAACACCAGGATCACCGCGAGGTTCAGCACCAGGGCCCGGCGCGGTATGCCCGAGCGCTGCTCCACTGCCATGAACCAGCGCGGCAGCGTGCCGTTCTTCGCCAGCGCGTACGTGTGCCGGGCGTCCAGCGCGACCCCGACGTAGGCCGAGCCGCCCGGCGAGACGACGGCGTCCGCGTACAGCAGCGTCGACAGCCAGTGCAGGTTGAGCACCAGGGCCAGCTGCCCGAACGGCGAGTCGAAGTTCACGCCCTGCCAGCCGTGCGTCAGCGCGCTGTCGGGCACCGCGAACAGGAACGCCAGCTGCAGCGCCAGGTACATCACCACGGCCAGACCGATCCCGGCCAGCACCGAGGCGGGCACGGTGCGCCGCGGGTTCCTGGTCTCGCCGGAGAAGTCCAGCGGCGCCTGGAACCCGTTCACCGAGTACACGATGCCGCCGCCGGCCAGCGCCGACAGGCAGGCGGCGTATCCGTAGGGGGCGAACCCGCCGTGGTCGGTCAGCCGGCTGCTGTCCCACCCGGACGCCAGCAGCGCCACCACCGTGAGCAGGGGCACCGCGATCTTGAACACGGTCAGCAGGTTGTTCAGCCGTGCGAACAGCCGTACCGCGAACCAGTTGAGCACCGTCAGCACGATGCTCAGCGCCGCCGCCACCCCCAGGCCGCTGATCGTCAGCGAGCCGTCCCGGTACAGGCCGGGCAGGTAGTGCGCGGCGTACTGCATGATCGCGCTGATCTCCGCCGCGGTGCCGCCCACCGACAGCAGCACCGACCAGCCGATCATCGTGCCGACCAGGCGTCCCGAGGCGTACAGCGGCCAGCGCACCGTGCCGCCGCCCTCCGGCCGGGACGCACCCAGCTCGATCATCACCAGGGCCACCAGCATGCACAGCAGTCCCGCGCCCACCCAGGACAGCAGCGAGGCCGGGCCGGCCGTCTGAGCGGCGTACATCGCGGCGAACAGCCATCCGGAGCCGACGATGTTGGAGAAGGCGATCGCCGTCAGCCCCCAGAAGCCCAGGTCGCGGCGGAGCCGGCGCTCCTGTGTCCGTGCCGACGGAATCATCTCCGGGTCGGCTGTCTGCCCCTGCGGCACCGTGCCGCCTCCTCGTTCTCGTGATGGTGCTCAAGACGCGCACACCGTCCGGTGGACCGTGTCGAACGCGCGCCCGAAGAGGGTAGCGGGGACGGGTGAGGGGGTGGCGTGTGCGTCAGAGTGTGGGACGGCGAGGGCCGCAGGATGAACCCGCGGCCCCCACAGGCGCACCGGCCGGCACCTGCGGCGGTCAGTGCGCCGGCCGCGGACACGACAGCAAGGACGCGATCATCGCCGCGTCGCTGGAGCGCCGGGCGCAGGCGGTGAGCGCGTTCCTGCTTCCGCCGCCGGACACCCCCGACTCGCCGCGCGAGCCGGATGCTGTATGTGTTCCGGCTGGAGGAGGTTGCCCAGGACCCCGGGTACTGCGGCTGCCCCTGTGTGTCGACGCTGGTGGAGCTGAAGGACACCGAGGCATCCGGCCGGCGTCGTGGCACTGCGGCACAAGGCCGATACGCCGGCGTTCTTCCGCGCCGAGGCGGAACGCGCCGGTGCCGTTTACCCGGAGCCTCTCGCCCGCCGGCTCGCCCTGGTCTTCGACGGCCCCGCGACCCGGGCCGGCCCGGGTGCCGACCGCCTGGACGGGCCGGCGCTCGGCACCGCCGCCGCGCTCATCGACGCGGCCTGCGCGGGTCGGTGGCCACCCGGCCGTCATCGGGCGGCGGTTCCTGGGCGTCGGGCGTTCCGGCCGCGGTCCGGGCTTCCATGGCCGGAACGGCACCGCTGCCAGGGGGCCCGCTTTCGGCTGTCATGGTCATGTACACGGTGGCCATCGACGTGATGTGATGCTCACGCTCAACTCACCACGCTGAACGAGGTCTTGTCCCCACCGGCGCGAGCCGGACCGGACCGCGCCGGCAGACCTGAAACGGAGTTGCTCGTGAGACGCAGCACAAGGAGACGGTGGCGGCTCCTGCGGCGGTGGTCGGTCACCGCCGCGCTGGGCATGGCCGTCACCGCCGTGTCGCCCGGCGCACCGCCCGCATCGGCCCACAGCGCCGGTCAGCCCCCCCGCATACCCACCGTCACCTCCGGTGACGCCCGCTTCCAGATCCTCTCCCCGACACTCGTCCGCACCGAGTACGCGGGCGACCGCGCCTTCACCGACGCCCCCACCTTCAACGCGATCGGCCGCGACGACTTCACCCCGACCCCCTACAAGGCCCGCACCAGCGGGGGCTGGCTCACCATCACGACGAGCGCGATGACCCTGCGCTACCGGGTCGGCTCCGGACCGTTCGACGCCCACAACCTCTCGGTGCGGCTCACCGCGGGCGACGCCCCCGTCACCGCGGCGCCCTGGCACCGGCTGGTCTGCTCGCCCGGCGCCCTGTGCGAGGCGGAGAAGCTCCGGCTCGACGGCGTGTCCGCGGCCGCCGATCACACCGGACACACCGGCAGCGGATTCGCCGCCGGCTTCACGGGCACCGGCAGCTCCGTGTCCGCTGACATCGATGTCACGGACGCCGGCGCCTACGACGTCGCCGTGCGATACGCCAACGCCCTCGGCGGGGACGGCAAGAACGAGACCCGGACCCTGACCCTGACGGTCGACGGCGCGGCACCCACGACGCTGACCCTGCCGGCCACGGGAAACTGGGACACCTGGAAACTCGCCACCGCACACGTCCGGCTCGGCGCGGGCCACCACACGCTCACGCTGACCCGCACCGCCTCGGACACCGGCAACGTCAACGTCGACAGCCTCGCGCTGGTGCACCCCGGTGATCCGTATCCGTCGGCGGCCACCACCGCGATCACCGGCTGCCTGCTCGGCACGAGCTGCGAGGCGGAGGACGGACGGATCACCGGCACCGCGACCAGCGCCACCGACCACACCGGCTACGCGGGCGACGGCTTCGTCGCCGAGCTGAACCGGGGATCGAGCGTGACCACCCACCTGGTCGGGGTCCCGGCCGACGGCGTCTACACCCTGCGGGTGCGCTACGCCAACGGCACCGGGGGCGACGGCCTGCACCAGACCCGCACCGCCTCGGTGTCCACCGGTGCCGCCACCGGAACCCTCACCCTGCCGGCGACCGAGAACTGGGACGACTGGCGGACCGCCTCCGTGCCGGTGACGCTGACCGCGGGGGAGAACGACGTCACCCTCGGCTGCCCCGAGGAGACGAGCTGCCACATCAACCTGGACACGGTGTCCGTCACCTCCGCCGGATCCCCGGCCCCGCAGCCGCACCTGGCGCTCGGCGGCTACCGCCGCGGCCTGGACGGCGTCACCGGCACCGGGCCCGCCCCGGTGACCACCCCCGGCCTGCTGCACAAGGACGGCTGGTACCTGCTGGACGACACCCCGTCCGCGCTCTACGACCCCGCGACGCGGCAGGTGACACCGCGCCCCGCGCACGGTGGCGAGCCCTACCAGGACGGCTATGTCTTCGCCTACGGACACGACTACAAACAGGCACTCGCCGACCTGGCGGCCCTGACCGGGCCCCCGGCGCTGCTGCCGCCCTGGGCGTACGGCGTGTGGTACTCGGAGTACATCGACCGCACCGCGGCCGACTACCAGAACACCATCCTCCCGGCCTTCCGTTCCGAAGGCGTCCCGCTGGACGTGCTGGTGACCGACACGGACTACAAGGCCGTCAACAAATGGAGCGGCTGGGAGATCGACCGCGACCGGTTCCCGGACCCCAAGGGGTTCTTCGACTGGTCGGCCGCCCAGGGACTGCACAACACGCTCAACGTGCACCCGAGCATCCTCGCCTCCGACCCCCAGTTCCCCCGGGCACAGGCCACGGCCAAGGGGAAACTGACCAAGGGCGGGTGCGCGTCCGGTGCCTCGGTGGAGGACAACTGCTACACCTTCGACTTCGGCGATCCCGACCAGCTCAAGGCCTACCTGGACCTGCACCGGACCATGGACGACCAGGGCAACGACTTCTGGTGGCTGGACTGGTGCTGCGACTCCTCGCAGTCGTCCCTGCGCGGCGTGACGCCGGACGCGTGGATCAACCAGCAGTACGCCACCATGACCGGCGAGCGCCTCGGCCGCGGCTTCGTCCTCTCGCGCGCCTACGGCTCGCTCCAGGCGGGCGGGTACAGCGGCCAGCAGGCGGTGCCGACCGGGCCGTGGGCGGACAAACGCACCACCGTGCACTTCACCGGCGACACCTCCTCCACCTGGGGCACCCTGAGGCTGGAGGTCGGCTACACACCGGGTGAGTCCGCGGCGACCGGGATGGCCGCCATCACGCACGACATCGGCGGCCACAACGACACGACGGGACTGCCCGGTTCGGAGACCTGGACCGACGGCGGGAAGACCCGCACCACGTACAAGCTGCCCGACGACCTGTACGCCCGCTGGGTGCAGTTCGGCACCTTCCAGCCGATCGACCGCCTGCACAGCAACCACAGCGACCGGCTGCCCTGGCAGTACGGCACCGAGGCCCGCGCCTCCGCCGACCGGTTCCTCAACCTCCGCGAGAGCCTGGTGCCCTACACCTACGCCCTGGCCGAGGAGGCGCACCGCACCGGTGTGCCGATCGTCCGTGCGACCTACCTGGAGTACCCGGAGGAGGACCAGGCGTACGCCACCGCCGGCAGCGAGTACCTGTACGGGCCCGACGTCCTGGTCGCCCCGGTCACCACACCGGGGACGACCGCGACCACCACGGTGTGGTTCCCGCCCGGCCGGTGGACCGACTGGTTCACCGGCAGGACCTACCAGGGCGGCACCACCCAGGAGGTCACCACCGGCCTGGACACCATGCCCGTGTTCGTCAAGGACGGCGGGATCCTGCCCACGCGCACCCATGACGTCGCGGCCCACGGCAAGGCACCGCTGACCGACGTCACCCTGACCGTGGCCACCGGGGCGTCCGGCTCGTACCGGCTCTACGAGGACGACGGCACCGGCACGGGCCCGGGGCACAGCGCCACGACGACCGTCCGCCACACCCGCGACGGCTCCCGCCACACGGTGACCATCGACGCGGCGCACGGCTCCTTCCCCGGCCAGGTGAAGGACCGCCGGTGGACGCTGTCCCTGCTGGGCACGGACCATGCGCCGGCCGAGGTGTCCGCCACCGGCGTCCGCCTCACCCGCGCCGACTGGCACTGGGACCGTGCGACCGGAACCCTCACGATCAGCCTGCCCCGGCACACCGTGCACGGGCCGGTCACCGTCACCTGGCGGTAGGCGGGCACACCTCGTGCGGCCGTCCGCGCACCGGCGTGTCGAGCGCCTGGTGCGCGGGCGGCCGCTGCCGTGCCGGGGGGCCGAGGGGGTGACGGTGCCGTACGACCCCACACCTCGCACCGGCCGGTCAGGGTGCGGCGCGGACGCGTCCGGCGAGCCGCCGGGGGAGAGGGGCCGGGTGCGGTGCCTCGGCGGTGCCGGGACACTCACCGAGCGGGAAGGGCCAGCCGCAGCACGATCTCCCCGTCCCAGACCTGCCCGGTGGCCTCGAACCCGAGCGCACGGTAGAAAGGCAACGGCTCGCCGTCCCCGGGCTCGTAACTGGTCAGCAGCTCGGACGCGCCGTCCGCCATCACCAGGCCGGCGACCTGCGTGAGGGCCTGCCGCCCGATGCCGCGTCTCTGGTACCGCCGGTCGATCAGAAAGCGCCACAGGAAGTGCCGGTCCCGGAACGGGCCGTCCGAAGGCCGCCATATCAGCATCACGAAGCCGACCGGTTCCTCGCCCCGATACACGGCGCGGTACCAGGGACGGGCCTGTGGCTGCTGCGCGGCGTCCTCGAGCGACTCGGACACGGATGCGACGAACTGCCGCTGGTCGCGCCGGACACGGAGGGCGCGCACGGCGTCCCGGTTGTCGCCCGTGACCTCGCGCAGGTGCACACCTGGAGAAAGACCTGGGGAACTCACGCCACACCTCCTTCTCCGTCCGGCGCCGTGAGCGGATGCCGGGCCGCCTGCGGATGCGGGCGCGTTGCGCTCATGGCGCCGGTGCGGACGGTGCCTCAGGGTATCCGCCGGTGTGCGGCCGCCGCCGGATTGCGGGCTCGTCCGGGGCGTCGTGCGGTGTGTGTACCGCCGTCCCGCGGTCCGCAGTGACAAGTGCGCTGCCGTGGACCACGAGACAGCACGTGTGCCCACGGCGTCCTCCCGCCGTGGGCACACGTCATACGTGTGGCCGCGTGAGCCTCAGCAGTACAGGTTGTTGCCCGGGCTCACTCCGAGGATGGAGGTGAAGCGCTGGTAGGCGTCGACGCGGCTCTGCACCTGCGCGGGGTTCCGGCCGTCGCACTCCAGGGAGCCGTTGATGGAGCGGATGGTCTGGCCGAAGCCGGCGTGGTTGACCATGGCGTTGTGCGGGGTCATGGTGCCGGGGCCGGACTGGGTGTTCCAGTACCACAGGCCGGTCTTCCAGGCGATCGCCGGGTCGTTCTCGACCAGCCAGGGGTTGTTCAGCAGGTCCACGCCGATCGCGTCACCCGCGGCCTTGTAGTTGAAGTTCCAGCTCAGCTGGATGGGGCCGCGGCCGTAGTAGGCGGCCTGACCGGCGGGGCAGCCGTAGGGCTGGCTCCAGTCGCAGTACGTCGGGTAGTTGGCGGTGTTCTGCTCGACCACGTACACCAGGCCGCCGGTCTCGTGGCTGACGTTGGCCAGGAAGGCGGCGGCCTCCTGCTTCTTCGTCGTGTCGTCGCCGGTGTTGGCGAAGCCCGGGTACGCGCTGAGCGCCTGGACCAGACCCTGGTAGGTGTAGAACGGGTTCCGGTTCGGGAACATCTGGTTGAACTGGGCCTCGGAGACCACGAAGTTCGCCTGGATCGCGTCGCTGCCGGCGGCCGACGCGCTCACGTGGGTGCTGCCGGCGACGGGGCCGGTCGCGGCCTGGGCCGGCCCGACCGTGAACATGGCGGCGACAAGACCGGCCGTCGCGACGCCGAGCGTCGCCCGGCGCAGGCCGAGGCGTCGGGCCGAGAGTCCCTGACGGGTGGTGGAAGCAGTCAAGATCGCTCCTTGAAGAGAGGAAGAGCAGGCCGGATGGCATCACCGGCCTGATGCGCACGTCAGCCGAGCAGCTGCTCGGTGACGACGATGTGGCCGTCGTCCGGATCGAGGCAGTCCTGGACTACACGGAGATGCCGTGGGCCGAGGCGGCCCCCGCGATGTCGGGGCACTCGTCGGCGAAGCAGGTGATGGTGCCGACGGCGGCCTGAACGGGGGAGGCGGTCGTCAGGCCCGTGGGCACGGTGAGCACGGTCGCTGCTAAACCACTCGTCACGGTGGCCGAACGGGTCGAAGAGTGTCCTGCCATGGTGGGGGTTCACACTCTTTCAATGGGGGGTGGGGGGCAAAGACGACGGCGCGCCCACCGGGCGACGGCGACACAGCCGCATCTGAGGCAGGTAGCGCTGTCGCTCTGGAACCTAAAGGTCTGCACCACTGGCGTCAAGTGTTGAATTCAGCAAGGTTTTTGACGTCGTGTCCGGTGCAGTCGAGGAGAAGGGCGTGCCGGCCGTGGACCACCGGAAGCGGCACACATGTGCGCTGCATCACGTTTATGGCGGGCGGGTGGGTGACGAGCGATGAGGGGAGATCTCCGTCCGCGTTCAGGCGTTGACGGGTGCGAGCGGTGGCGGTACAACTCATCGTGAGAGCGCTCTCAGCCGTGTGCGTCCCCTGTCCCCCCACAGGCCCTTCCGGTACTGGAGACCCCATGCCGACCTCCCCCACAGGCCGGCGCCGGAATCCTTGTCCGGCGCCGCTCGCACCAGGGCGGCTGTCCGCGTGAGGGAACACGGCCTGATCGCGCGTCCCCGGCGCCGGCGGTGGAAACAGCACGTGTGCCCACGGCGTTTCCTGCCGTGGGCACACATGGTGTCGCTGCTCAGGAGCGGATCAGCAGTACAGGTTGTTGCCCGGGCTCACTCCGAGGATGGAGGTGAAGCGCTGGTAGGCGTCGACGCGGCTCTGCACCTGCGCGGGGTTCCGGCCGTCGCACTCCAGGGAGCCGTTGATGGAGCGGATGGTCTGGCCGAAGCCGGCGTGGTTGACCATGGCGTTGTGCGGGGTCATGGTGCCGGGGCCGGACTGGGTGTTCCAGTACCACAGGCCGGTCTTCCAGGCGATCGCCGGGTCGTTCTCGACCAGCCAGGGGTTGTTCAGCAGGTCCACGCCGATCGCGTCACCCGCGGCCTTGTAGTTGAAGTTCCAGCTCAGCTGGATGGGGCCGCGGCCGTAGTAGGCGGCCTGACCGGCCGGGCAGCCGTAGGGCTGGCTCCAGTCGCAGTACGTCGGGTAGTTGGCGGTGTTCTGCTCGACCACGTACACCAGGCCGCCGGTCTCGTGGCTGACGTTGGCCAGGAAGGCGGCGGCTTCCTGCTTCTTCGTCGTGTCGTCGCCGGTGTTGGCGAAGCCCGGGTACGCGCTGAGCGCCTGGACCAGACCCTGGTAGGTGTAGAACGGGTTCCGGTTCGGGAACATCTGGTTGAACTGGGCCTCGGAGACCACGAAGCCCGACGGCACGGTGGTGCCGCCGCCGGTGGCCGGTGCGTTCCACTTCTGGTTGGAGCCGCCGGTGCAGGTCCAGATCTGGACGCGGGTGCCGTTGGCGCTGTTGCGGTCGGTGACGTCCAGGCACTTGTCGGCGGCCGGGTTGACGATGTCGTGGGCCGCGGTGACGACCCACTGCTGGTTGGCGCCGCCGGTGCAGTCCCACAGTTGCACCTTGGCGCCGTCGGCGGTGGACCGGTCGACGACGTCGAGGCATTTGCCGAGGGCGCGGATGGTGCCGTCGGAGCCGACGGTCCACTGCTGGGCGTTGGTGCCGTTGCAGTCGTAGATCTGTACGGGGGTGCCGTTGGCGGAGCTGGCGCCCGCCACGTCGAGGCACTTGCCGTCCAGGCCGGTGATGGAGCCGGTGGCGGCCTGAGCCGGAGCGGCGGTGAACAGGGCGGCGAGGAGGCCGGCGGCCGCGGCGCCGAACGTGGCCCGGCGCAGGCCGAGGCGTCTGAACAGTCCCCTGCGGGGGGCGGAAACGGACAAGATGTCTCCTTGAACGAAGGGAGGGAAGGCCGGCTGGGATCACCGGCCCGGTGCGGACGTCAGCCGAGCACCTGCTCGGTGACGACGATGTGGCCGTCGTCCGGGTTGAGGCTGCCGCCGAGCCGGCTGAAGGCGCCGTCGGTCAGGTCGAGGCACTTGGGTTCCTGCGGCGTGTAGGCGAACGTGCCGCGGTCGTTGATCCGGACGATCAGAGAGCGGCCGTTGGCGACGTTGGTCACCTTCACCTGCGTCCCGAACGGCAGCTGCGGGTTGCGGCTGAGCGACGTGGCCGCGGTGTCGGCGTTGTTGTCGAACAGCTCGCCGCTGGCCGTCAGGGCGCCGGCCGGCTCGGGCCCGTAGTGGGTCGCCCAGCAGGTGTCCGTGTCGCCGCCGCCACCGCCCGTGCCGCCGCCGGTGGCCGGTGCGTTCCACTTCTGGTTGGAGCCGCCGGTGCAGGTCCAGATCTGGACGCGGGTGCCGTTGGCGCTGTTGCGGTCGGTGACGTCCAGGCACTTGTCGGCGGCCGGGTTGACGATGTCGTGGGCCGCGGTGACGACCCACTGCTGGTTGGCGCCGCCGGTGCAGTCCCACAGTTGCACCTTGGCGCCGTCGGCGGTGGACCGGTCGACGACGTCGAGGCATTTGCCGAGGGCGCGGATGGTGCCGTCGGAGCCGACGGTCCACTGCTGGGCGTTGGTGCCGTTGCAGTCGTAGATCTGTACGGGGGTGCCGTTGGCGGAGCTGGCGCCCGCCACGTCGAGGCACTTGCCGTCCAGGCCGGTGATGGAGCCGGTGGCGGCCTGAGCCGGAGCGGCGGTCATCAGGGCCGCCGACAGGGCGAGCACGGTCGCCGCCAGACCGCTCTTCACGACGGTCGAGCGGTTCGGAGAGTGTCCGACCATGGCTGGAGGTTCACACTCTTTCAGTTGTCGGAATGATTGTTGACGAAGCTGACGGCGCGTCCACGCGACAACGGCGACCACGTCGCGGCTGGGGGGAGGTTGCGCTGCCGACCCGGAACCTAAAGGTCTGGACCAAACAGCGTCAAGTCGTAGAAGATTAAAGCTTTCTGACGTTCCGTCCCGTGCAGGAGTCGAAGACATGTACCGGCCGTGAACCGCCGGAACGGCACAGCATGTGCCGCATGTCGCGTTCGCGGCGGGAAGGGGGCGACGGGGCGCACGCAACTCCCTTGTGTATGTGTTCAGTTGTTGACGGATGCGTGAGGTGGCGGTACAAACGTCTTGAGAGCGCTCTCCGACTTCCCGGGTTTCCCTGTCCCCCCACGGGCCTCTCGTACTGGAGACCGCATGCCGACTTCCCCCCGCATGCCGGCGCCTGCACACCTGACCGGCGCCGCCCGCACCCGCACAGCTCTTGCTCTGGTGCTCGCGCTGTTCGCCGCCTGCTTCTTCACCCTGACGCAGGCGCCCGCACGGGCCGACGGCCCGGCACCGAGCGGCGGAAAGATCACCGACGATTTCTGGGGCGACACCTCGAACATCCCGCCCGCGCAGAACGTCCTGCAGGTGAAGGTGCTCAACCGCACGAACGGCGCGTACCCCGACGACCAGGTGTACTGGACGTTCAACGGGGAGACGCACTCCATCGCGGAGCAGCCCTACCTCGACATGCCGGTGAACTCCTCGGGCCGCATGTACTTCCACCTCGGGTCTCCCGACGGCCCGTACTACGACTTCATCGAGTTCACCGTCGGCGACAACCGTTTCAACGGGAACACCACGCGGGTGGACGCCTACGGCCTGCCGCTCGCGATGCGTCTGCACACCAAGGACGGTTACGACGTGGAGGTGGGTGACAGCCGGCAGCTGTTCACCGAGGATCGCGCCACCACCTTCCAGCGCTTCATCGACTCCGTCCCGCAGCCCTTCAAGGTGCTGGCCCAGTCGCAGGCGCCCTACCGGATCATCGCCCCGGCAAGCGACCCGAGCTTCCGCCCCGGCGGTGCCAACGCCGACTACTTCACGGCCTACGCCCAGTCCGCCGGCGTGAACGCGTCGACCGCCGACATCTTCAGCTGCGCCGGCCCGCTGGCCGGTGACGCCGAGCGGTGCGCGGCCCTGAACCGGCACGTGGCGACGCTGCCGGCGAACCAGCAGCACGACCCCGCGCAGTTCTACTCGGCCGAGCCGGCGAACTACTACGCCAAGTTCTGGCACGACAACGCCCTGAACGGCCTCGCCTACGGCTTCCCGTACGACGACGTGGCGGACCAGTCCTCCTACGTGTCGCACGACAACCCGCAGTGGCTGCTGGTCGCCGTCGGCTTCTGACCCCTTCCGGCCGTGCCCGGCTGCCGGTGCACGGCCACGGCGACGACCGGGGCGAGCGCGGACGCATCCGTCCGGGCCCGCCCCGGGGCTGTGCCGGAGAGGTCCGGCGATGGCGGCCGGTCAGGGGCGCACACGCCGCACCGGAGCCGGGTGCAGACGTGTGTCGCGTCGGCCGGGCGCTCGACGCACACCTGGCCACCAGGTGTGCCGAACGGGGAGCAGGGCACCGGGCAAGCACCCGGGGCGCGGAGCGACTCCGCCGTGACATGCCGGTGACCAGGGCAGGCGCATCCGCTCACTGCGGTGACACGAGCCGACGGCGACGGTGTGCCGGTCACGGCAGGTGTGTCCGAGCACACGGGGTGGCGCGGCGCCCCGGGGTGCCGTCACCTCGCATGGATGTGCCGCCGGCCCGCACCCGGGCGGTGCGAGCCGGCGGCACGGGGAACCTCACACGGCCGGTGCCGTGGCCCTGCGTTCCGTGAGCCAGCCCAGCAGACCCAGGACGGGCAGCGCGGCGCCGAGGAAGGACAGTGCCGTCCAGCCGCCCGCGTGATAGGCGAAGGAGCCGAGCTGGGAGCCGAGGGCGCCGCCGACGAAGAAGACGGCGATGTAGGCGCTGTTGAGCCGGGACCGGGCGGCGGCGTCGAGCCGGTAGATGGTGTGCTGGCCGACGATCATGCTGGTCTGCACGGCCATGTCCAGCAGGACGGCCGCCGCACCGAGCAGCAGCACGCTGTGCCGGCCGAATCCCCCCACCGCGAACGCGGCGGCGCCCACGGCGAACGCCGCCCCGGTGGCCGCCCGGCCCAGGCCGTGGTCGGCCCATCGCCCGGCGAGCGGTGCGACGGCCGCACCGGCCGCCCCGACCAGCGCGAACAGACCGACCCCGAGCTCCGAGTAGTGGTAGCCGGGGCCTGTCAGCAGATACGACACGGTGGTCCAGAAGGCGCTGAACGCGCCGAACATCGCCGCCTGGTACAGCGCCCGGCGGCGCAGCGCGGCGTGCTCCCGCAGCAGCCGCGCGGTGGAGGCCAGCAGTCTGCCGTAGGGGACGTCCGTGGTGGGGGCGCGCTCGGGCAGGGCGAGACGCAGCACCACCGCCAGAACGGCCATGAGCACCGCGGAGGCCAGATACACCACTCGCCAGCCGGCCGCCTCGGCGACCAGGCTGCCCACGGTCCGCGACAGCAGGATGCCGACCAGCAGTCCGCTCATCACCCGCCCGACGATCCGGCCCCGCGCCTGCTCGGGTGCGATGTCGGCCGCGAGCGGTACGAGTATCTGCGCCACCACCGAGGTCAGCCCGACCACGAGCGCGGCCCCCAGCAGCACGGGGAAGACCGGGGCGGTGGCGGACACCGCCAGCGCCGCCGTGGTCACGGCCAGCAGGACGGCGACCAGGCGGCGCTTGCCCATGCGGTCGCCGAGGGGGACCAGCAGCACCATGCCGACCGCGTACCCCAGCTGGGTGATGGTGATCAAAGCTCCCGCGGTGACGGCGTCGATGCCGAACGAGCCGCGCAGCGAGGACAGCAGGGGCTGCGCGTAGTACAGGTTGGCGACGGTGAGGCCGCAGGCGGCGGCGAGCAGGCCGACCAGCCGGCCGGAGGGGCCTTGGTCGGGCGCCGTACCGGCGCTGTCGCTCGCCGCGGGGGAGGTATCGGTGTCCTGGTGGAGATGCGTCACACCTGTCTATAAGCGCCCCGGACCCGTCACTCTTCCGGGTGTACGGACCCCGTCCGCGATACGGACGGATCCGGGCAGGCTCGCCGCGTCGGGTGTCCGGTTCTACCATGGCAACGCAGGCGCACGGGCGCTGCGGCCCGTGGCCGGAAGCGAGCCCCCCGGCAGGGGCGCCGTCGGCCGGGGTCAGCCCAGAAGCCCGGCCCGATTACGGCGGGCCGGGATTCCATGTTCTGCGTCTGTCCGCGGTGCCCCGGCCCGATTACGGCGGGCCGGGGCACCGTGTCTCTCGTAGGGCGACTGCGAAGGCTGCTGCTGCGATCAGTGGTCGTCCTTGCCGTGGCGGTGGTCGTGGACGATCCGGAAGCTGCCGATCACGCCGTCCTTGACCTTGACGGAGTCGAACTTGCCGGGGTCGACGCCGTTGCTGGTGCTGTGCGGGCCGACGGTGGCGATGGGGGCGCCGTTGTCGCAGGTGGCGCCGCGGAAGACCTCGACGGTCTTGTGGCTGTCGTTGCGGATGTTCAGGGTCTTGGAGCCCAGTCCGCTGATGACGGTGATGCAGCCGCTGGGGTGGGCCGAGTAGGACCGCTCGTTGACGTGGATCCAGCCCTCGCGGTGGTGTTTGCGGTGCTTCTTGTGGCCCTTGTCGTGGTCGTCGTGGTCGTTGCCCTCGTTGCCCTTGCTGTTGTTGTTTCCGTTGTCACCGCCCATGGGGGCCTGAGCGGGGACCTGCACGGCGGCAGCCGGGGCCGACTGGGGCGAGGGAGCGGCCGTCGCGTAGGTGATGCCGGTCGCGGTCAGTGCCGCGGCGGCCGCGATGCCCGCGGTGATCGCGTGGGAACGGGTCATGATCATGGCACTGTTTCTCCTGTCTCGAGTCGGAGAGCTCGGCTCTCGCAGCCGACGCGTGATGAACGTACTCACACCGCATCGAAGCTGTCATTTCGGGCGAATCGGAAGGGCTGTCGGCGGGGGCCGATCGGGGGACGCGCGGACCGGAGACGCCGCCCCTCGTTCACCTGATGTGCCGTCAAGTAAGCCCTGTACATATGCGATTGACCGACTATTAGCCTGACAAGGTGATCTCCTGACGCTGCGTTCACCCCATGCCCCGTCAGCTGGAACAGAACGACAGCGCGTCGCTGCTTGACATCCGTTGATCAAGGGGTCTCGGGGCAGGTGCGTGCGTGCGTGCCGGCGGCCGGGGCGGGCGGGGTCGGTGTGCGCGTCCGCCGAGGGGCGCGGGTGGACACTCCTCGGCGGGTGGGTGCGGAAGGGCTCGGCGCGGCTCCGGGCGGGCGCGGCCCGCCCGGGAGTCCCTTCCCAGGGTCACGGCCGTGGAGGTGGTGTCGGCGACGAGCCCGGCGCGCAGGTTGCCGAGGTCGAAACCGGCCCGCCCGACAGCAGCGTGCCGGGCGATGTAGGCGTCCATGGCCTGCTGGAGCAGCCACGGCGGCCGCCGGAGGCTCTCCTGCGTGGGTCGGCGGGGGCGGTGCGGTCGGGAAGATCGGTCATTTGGGATTCGTGACAGCACGTGTATGACTACTGTCACGATTTTTTCGGGTGTGCGGGAGCCGCGGGGCGTTCAGCGGCGTGCGGTCCTGCTCCGCAGCGCGGGGTCGGCGACGGTCAGCAGGATCAGGCCCACGCTGAGCACGGCGGTGACGGCGGCCATGCGGTGCAGGCCGGCGTCGCTCGCCCGGGTGCCGTAGAACAGGCCGATCAGGCCGGCGGCGGTGATCGCGCCGAGGTATTGCGAGGTCCGTTGCAGGCCGGCCGCGGCGCCCATGCCGCCGTGGGGCGCCTGGGAGTAGACGGCGGCCTGGTTGCCGGTGGACGCCAGTCCCTGCGGCAGCCCGAACAGCACGGCGGCCGGCAGCAGCACGGCCATCGGGGTGCGGTGACCGGTGAGCAGCAGCAGACCGCTGCCCGCGGCGAGCAGCACGGCGGCCACGGTCAGCGGCGCCCGTATGCCCTTCGTCCGCGCCCCCAGCAGCGAGCAGACGGCCGCCGCCACCGACATCGGCAGCATCACGAATCCCGCGGTGAAGGACGACAGGCCGTGCGCGTCCTCCAGCCACTGCGCATAGCCGTACATCACGCAGTAGATGACCAGGTAGGTCATGCCGTGCCGGAGATAGGTGGTCGCCAGCGCGCGGTTGCGCATCAGCATGCGCACGTCGATGAAGGGGGCCCGGCGGTGCCGCTCCCACCACACCAGTGCCCCGCCCAGGACGGCGGCCGGCGGCAGCAGCCACCACGAGGGCCGGTCCAGGTGCATCAGGAACAGCATCACCGTCACCAGGGTCGCGGTGAACAGCACGATGCCCAGCGGGTCGAGCGACGCGGCCCGGTTCGTCCGGTGCCCCCCGCGCCCGTCCGTGCCCCCCGCCGCCTCCCGGTCCGCGACGTCGCCGCCGTCGGCGGCACCGGCCGGGGCCGGTCCGCCGCGCGTCCGGTCGCCGGACGGCAGCCACCACACGGCCAGGACCAGCGCGGCCAGCGCCAGGGGGACGTTCACCGCGAAGATGGCCCGCCAGCCCAGGGTGGACGACAGCAGTCCGCCGAGCACCGGCCCGACCGCCGCGCTGGACAGCCCGGCCAGCGACAGCAGGCCGAGCACGGGACGCGGGGTCTCCCGTCCCAGACGCCGGGACTGAGCCCGCAGCAGCGCCATCGCCGCCGGATACGCGGCCGAGGTGCCGAGGCCCAGCAGCACCCGGGAGACGATCAGCCAGCCCAGGAACGGCAGGACCGTGCCGACCAGGCCCGCCGCGCACACCAGCACCAGCCCGGCGAGGAACACCCGCCGCGGTCCGAACAGGTCGACCATCCGTCCCATGGCGGGCTGGCCGATGGCGCTCGCCAGATACAGGCAGGCCACCAGCCACGCAGTCTGCGCCGCGCCGACACACAGATCGGCACCGATGGACGCCAGCGCGGTGGCGATCATCGTGGAGTTGACCGGATTGAGGACCGAACCGAGCAGCAACGGTGTGATCAGCCGTGGCCCGAACCCGCCACCGGGAGCGGCAGCGGCCGGCACACGCCCGCGCCGCGGCGCCCCGGCGGGCGTGACGGAGGAGGCGGAACCGGTCCGGGTCACGACTGCACCAGCCGCTTCATCAACTCGACCGCCTGCGCCAGAACGCGCTGCTCGTCGGCGTCGAGCCGGGCCGCGATGGCGTCGGCCAGCCATGTCTCCTTGGCCTGCCGCAGCTCCGTCAGCCGCCGGCGCCCGGCCCCGGTGAGCGAGAAGACGACCTGACGGCCGTCGGTCGGATGCGGGCTGCGCTCGACCAGGCCGGAGGCCTCCAGCGCGGCCAGGGTCACCCGCATCGACTGCGGGCGCACATGCTCGGCGCGGGCGAGCGCCGCGGTCGTGGCGGGACCGTCGTGCAGACGGCCCAGCACGATGCGCTGCGACGGAGACAGGGAGCCCTGCGGGGAGGCGGCCCGCATCCGGCGATTGAGCTGGGACACCACGGCCATCAGCTCCTCCGCCGACCGGGAACGATCGGGTGTGTCCATGCGTCCAGCCTAGGATTTCAACAGGAAAACTGCCAAGTTTGCCTGTCGATTCCGCGTCGGCAAGGGCAGCCGGCGAGCCAGCCGGGCCGACCGGCGGGACCGGGCCCGTCCGCCCGGAGAATGCTCACGGCCTGCGGTGTCCGTGCCCGCCGAACGGGGAACCAACGGGGCGTCAGCTCAGTACAGTGGAGCCGGTCGGCACGGGGGGCTCGGGGTATGAGCGATCGGGACGGTGGCGGTGCACAGCCGTCCATCAGCAACACCGTCGTCAACAGCACGGCGGACTATCTGATCCAGGTCGGGGTGCTGCACGGCGACCTGAACCTGACGCTGCGCGCGCCGGAGCCGGAGGACCCGCAGGCGGCCGCCGAACGGCAGCTGGCGCTCAGCCTGCTCGGCCAGTGGCGGGCCGAGGCGGACGCCTGGCGGATGGCCCGTCCGGCGCCGCTGCCGGTGCGGTGGACGCCGAGCGCTCGTGTGCCCTCGACGGGGGAGTCCCTCTGGGCGGACACCGGCAGCTCCCTGGCGGACACCTTCCTCGGCCTGCCGCACCGCCGCCTCGTGGTCCTCGGCAGCGGCGGCTCCGGCAAGACGGTCCTCGCCGTGCTGCTCACCCTGGACCTCCTCGCCCGCAAGCTCGGCATCTTCGCACAGCACGGCCACGGCACCGAGCCGCGGAGCCCGGCGGAGCCGGACACGCCCATCCCGCTTCTGCTGTCCCTGGAGTCCTGGGACACCCGGCGGCTGTCGCTGGCCGCCTGGCTGGAGGAACGGCTGCGGCTGGACCACCCCGGGCTGCCGTTCGTCGACGGAGAACACCCGGCCGGGCTGCTGGTGCGGCGGCGGCGTGTGCTGCCGGTCCTGGACGGGCTGGACGAACTGCCCGCGCCGCGCCGCGCCGAGGTCCTCGACGCCCTGACCGAGGGGCTCGGCACGGACGGCGACGCCGTGCTCGTCTCCCGCACCGACGCCTACGAGACGCTGAGCGCGTCCGGGCGCGCCCTGCCCTGCGCCACGGTGATCGAGTCGCTGCCGCTGCGGCCCCGGGACGTGGCCCGGTACCTGGAGCAGCTGGCCCGGCACACGGGCCGCCCGGACGCCTGGGCACCGCTGATCCGTGCGCTGGCCGACGAGCCGTCCGGGCCCCTGGCCCAGGCGCTGAGCAGCCCGCTGATGGTGTGGCTGGTCCGGCAAGCGTACGCCGCCGCCCCCGCCGACCCGCGCGAACTGCTGGACGGCCGTTTCCGCGACCGCAGATCCGTCGAGACGCATCTGCTGGACCGGATCGTGCCCGCGGCCTTCCCCCGCCTGCCTCCCGACGACGGCCGGCTGCACCCGCCGCGCACCTGGGACCCGCAGCGGGCCAGGGTCTGGCTGGCCTTCCTGGCCCGGCAGCTGAGCCGCCGAGGCGAGTCCGAACTGGCCTGGTGGCGCCTGTCGCAGGCGCCCCTGCCGCGGCTGCTGGCGCTGCCCGCGCTGATCGCCGCCGGCATCGTGGTGTCCCTGCTGATCGACCTGGTGTCGGCCGGATACGCGGCCGACAGCCTCCTGGGCGAGATGAGCGTGCGGACGACGGTGCTGGGCGGGGTGATCTACGCGACCGTGGCCCGATGGGCGACCGAGTACTATTTCGGCCACCGGCTCGCCCAGCCGCGCCGCACCGCCAACCCGCTGTTGTTCATCGCGGCCCTGCGCGCCGCCGAACGGCACTCCCGCGTCGGCCCGCTGGTGCGTCTGGCCGTGCTCCACGGCGCCCCGGCGGTGGCCGTGCTGCTGCTGGCGCTGTACGCGTTCGGCGACCACGATCCCGTGCTGGTGCTGCTGGCGGTGGGCGTGGTGCTGCCCGCCGTGCTGATGGTGGTGGTCGCCGCTCCCGCCGACGCCCTGGACGCGGCCACCCCCACGGAGCTGCTGCGCGGCGAACGGTCGGCGCTGCTGGCCACCGTCACCCTGGTGGCCCCGCTCATCGGCCTGGGGACCGCGGCGTTCTACGAGCTGAGCGGCGGGGACGGCCTGTGGCCGGGCATCATCGCCTGGCTGGGGGCGTCGGCGGCCCTCTTCCTGGTCAGCCCGTCGAGCCGCTGGCTGCTGGCCAAGGTGACGCTCGCGACGACCGGGCGGGTGCCGTGGTCGCTGATGACGTTTCTGGAGGACGCCCGCACGGCCGGCCTGCTGCAGCGCTCCGGCGGCACCTACCGGTTCCGCAACCGCCGGCTCCAGGACCACCTCGCGGGCCGCTCGTCCTCCGCCGTGGACGAGGGCCGTCCGCTCCGGCCGGCTCCGGCCGCCGCCCGCGCGCAGACCGCCGGCGGCCGAGGGCAGCCGCAGGGCGCGGACGGCGGGAACGGCGAGACGGTCCGAAGCGACCGTCAGGAGCCCTCCCTCTTCCGCGGCATGCACGTCGAGCACACCGCCGACCACTTCCTGGTGCGGGGCCGCTCACGGCGGCTGCCCATGGCCCACTGGCCGGTGATCGCCGGCATGACCGTGATGACCGCCGTCCGGTTCTCCGTGACCGGGCAATGGCGCGAACCCATCGGCTGGGTCTCCCTGCTGTTCTTCCCTGTCTTCGGGATCCTGCTCTGCGTGCTGGGCCTGCTGATGCCGAGCCGGCGGCTGGAGCTCGAACTCACCCGTCAGGCCGTGCGCGGCCGCTTCGGACGGCTGCATGCCCACTACACCTGGACGGACGTGACACAGATCGCGGTACGCCGGGTCTCCCTGCACGGCCTGCGCATCCCGTCCTACGCCCTGCAGGTGCGCCTCCGCGACGGGGCGCCGGTGCCCGGCCGCCGTCTCCGGCTGGACGGCGGCTGGTACCACGTGCTGTCGCTGGGGCTGACGCAAGACGTGGACCCGCAGCTCGCCGCTGCCCTCGCCGACTTCGCCGGGCAGCGCTGGCGGCCGGCGGGCACCGGCTGAGCCCCCGCCGCCCCCGTCCCCGCGGCGGCCGGCTCAGCACAGCGACCGCGTCCGGCCGGCCTCGTCGACCAGCGCCAGACAGCGGGCGGTGACCGTGTGCCCGTCCTCGCTCGCGCCGACCGCGTAGGCCACCGGAACACGTCCGGTGGACGGCACCCCGGTCAGACGCCAGCGGATCACCGTCGAGCTCCGCGCCGGCAGGACGCGGGGCGGGCGTTCCACCAGGGTGGCGCGCACCCCTTCGGGCAGGGTGAGCGGCTGGACGTGCAGGGCGAGGTCGCGGCCGGTGGTGTTCTCGATGCGCAGCCGGCCCCCGTCCTCCGGGTGCAGCCGCAGCGCGTCGGAGGTGGTCCACCGGATGTGGACCTCGCGCAGCTGCAACTGCTCCTCGTAGGCCGTGTCCGTGACGAGACCGCCCAGGCCGATCCGGAGGGCGTCGATCGGGCCGGCGCTGTCGGGGATGGGGATGTCCCAGCCGTACGCCTCGCCGAAGAGGCCGTTGCCGACGCGCCGTATGCGCTCCTTCGGTGAACCGGGGAGGTGGTAGACGAGGCTGCCGCGCTGCGCGGTGAGCAAGCCGGGCGACCTCATGAGCGACCCCTGCGGCGTCCGCACACTGGCCGGCACGAAGTCGTAGGAGACCTCGGTGAGGGGCAGCGGAAGGCCGAGATCGATCCGCAGCCAGTTGTCCGGACCGGGCGTGCCCTTGACGGACCAGTACCCGTCGTGCCCGGGCAGGACCGACGACGGCGGGTGTCCGGCGGCGGCGTGACTGGCCGTCAGCCTGGGCCAGTCCCGCGTGGTGGTGGCGAGGATGTCCACCCGGTGGACGGTGCCGGTCAGCGGGCGGCGCCAGGCGTCGTAGGCGCCGGCGGCGCCGAACAGCGCGTGCGGCGGCAGCAGGCGCGCCTCCAGCAGAACCAGGAGCATCGGCAGCACCAGCACGCCGCCGGCCTGCACGCTCAGCAGCACCCTGCGGCCGAGCCGGTGCCGCCACCCGGCCGGCCGGGCGGGCTCACGGGCGGGCACGGGAGCGGACAGATGCCCGTCCGGCGCCGGCACCCCGTCGGCCCCGGCCAGCCACCGCACCGTGCCGGCCAGGTCCGCCGCGTCGTCCGCTCCGCCGGCGCACCGCACCCGGGCACCGCTCGCCTCGACGGCCCGCAGCAGATGACCGCCGCCGTCCCGCGCGATCCGCCGGCGCACGGCGCTGTCGTCGCCGGGCGGCGCCGGCGGGTACAGCAGGGCCGCACGGCGCGGCCGGCGGCGGGCGGGCAGGGCCGCCAGCGCGTTCAGGACCCGGTGCACGGCCCGGACGTCGGCGTGGTGGACGGCCGGATCGCCCACCACGAGCAGCAGCCCATCGGCATGGCGCAGCACGTCCAGACGGCCCACGGCCTCCTGGCTGTCGTAGGCGTCGTGCGGCGGGGCGAAGAACAGCAGGGGCCGGTTCGTGCCGCGCACCACAGGCGGCTGTGCGTCGCCGGGCGCGCCCAGCGCGCTCAGCACCCGCCGGTGCACCGCCTCCCGTACGCCGTCCGCACCGCCGGCCAGGACCACCACCCGCGCCCTGTCGTAGCCGGCGGGCACAGTGCGCGAGCAGTACGGGCAGCACACCGTCCGGTGCCTCGGCCGGCCCACGGCCGGCAGGCGGGCGCCGCACCGGCAGCGGTGGACGAGGGCGCCGTAGCGGCCGGGCAGCAGACGGCGGTGCCGGGCGCCGCAGGCCGGGCAGAGCACCACCGGACGGCGGATCGTACGGCCGCAGTCGGGGTACGGGCACGGCGCCGGCTGCCGGCGCAGGGCCTGCTCCACCCGTGCCACGGCGGCCCACAGCGCCCACCACGGCACCCACACCGCGCAGCCCAGCCCCCACACCAGCAGCGCGGACAGCACCGGGACCAGGCACAGCGCCGCCGTGACCAGGATGACGACGACCAGGGAGGCGACCAGCGCCGGATACAGCAGCACGCGCGCCAGGCCGAGACCGTCGCGCCTGCCCGCGGCACCGTCCACGCGGCGCAGCCGGTCCACGAGGAACCGCTCCGGCTCCTCCAGCAGCCGGCTCTGCTCGGCCAGCGCCTCGCGCCACGCGGATGCGAGGTCACGCGGCGCGGTGACCACCGCGTACACGGGACGGGCCGGTTCGCCCCCCGGGGCCCGGGCGGCCGGCGCCGCACCGAAGACCCGCCACACCCACCGTGCGCCGGCCGCCAGCATGCGGGGCAGGGTCACGGCAAGGCTGTACCCGGCGACCGTCACCGACAGCAGGGCGGCCTGGAGGACCAGCACGACGGGGTTGCCCACGGCTCACTCCCTCCCGCGTGCCCCGCCGCGCCGCCACGGCAGGCGCGAGGCCCGCTGCGGGACATCGGCGCACGCCAGCTCGCGCACCGCGTCGTACGTCTCGGTCTCGGTGAGCAGGCCCGCCCGGTACAGGCGCAACACGCGCCGGGCGGTGCGGGCGGGATCCGGCCCGGCGGCACGGCGCAGCACGTGCAGGGCCGTGCGCGGGGCGGCCGCGAGCGGGTCCGCCTCCCGCCGTGTGCCGGCGTCCTCGCGCAGCGGATCGAGTTCCTCGTCCGCGAGGAGGGCGCACAGCTGCGCGTCGAGCGCGGCGGCCCGCAGGCCGGGCGAGTCCTCCAGGGCGGCGAGCAGACCGGCGAGGACGGCACCCCGGTACGGCTCGGGCAGCGAGGCGAGCGCGGCCCGCACGTCGCCGATGCGAGCCGGTGCCCCGTGGCCGGCGGGCCGGAGCAGGTGCCGGGCCGTCGCGTCCCGCACCGCCTCGGGACGCACCCGCATGTCGGGCAGCCGCAGCCCGGCCAGCGCCCGTGCGAACCCGGTCAGCCGTCCGGCGTCCCCGGCCGGCTCGGTGTCGTCGGGTACGGCGGACGTGGCGCGCCCGTCCGCCAAGGCCGCCTCGACCTCCTGGCGCACCTGCTCCCGCACGGCCGGGGCGACCGAGGCGAGCCGCACGGCGACCGGCAGACCGAACGGGACGGCGCGGGCGGCCAGCCGCCGCTGCGCGGACTGCGGCAGCGTGCGGCCCGCCGCCGCGAACCGGTCCAGCCAGGCCGGCACATCACCACCGGCACCGGCATCGCATGCGATGCCGTCCGGGCCGTCCGGACGGTCCTCCCGTTCCCGCGCCGGGCCGGCGCCGAGCAGCGCGCAGGCGGCCCGCAGTCCGCGCACTCCCTCCGCGGCGGCCTCGGCCGAGGTCCCGTCCCGGGGCGCCGCCTCCCACAGGTCGGCCGCCGTGTCCAGCGCGTCGAGGTCCCCGTCCGACCATGCCCGGGCGAGGAAGCGGGCAGCCGGACACGGCGGCGGAACGGCGGCGGGCGCAAGGCCGCCGGCCCGGGCGGTGCCGGAGGCCGGGCCGAGGTGCAGGACGGGACCGCGGGCACGGCCGGCGGTCTGCGGCAGGGTGCCGGCCAGGTGCCGGTGCTCGTCCTGGGGGCGGGCCGTGTACGTCGTGAAGGTCAGACGGGCGGCGAGCGCGGCGGGCAGGGCGTAGCAGACGGCGGTGATCCAGTCGAGGACCCGCAGCGGGTCCTCGGAGACCAGGGTGACGCCGGGGCCCTCCCCGGCCAGGGCACGCAGTGTCTCGGTCAGCAGCCGCTCCAGCAGCTGCGCGCCGGGTTCGCCCGTGGCCCGCAGCAGGCGGCTCACCCGGTCCGGCCCGACGGTCCGGCCGGGCTCCAGCCGGGCGAGGTCGGGCAGGTCGTGGCCGTCGTCGGCGGCGGGCACGGCGGCCCAGTGGGGGCTGTCCCACAGGTCGACGGGGCGCAGCCCGGTCAGCTCGTCGGGGCCGGCGACCAGGACGTGGCAGAAGCGGTTGCCGCAACGGCCGCTGTAGTCCCGCCCGGTGAACCGGGTGAGGGTCCACACCGCCCGGTCCTCGGCGGGCCGGTCGTAGGCGAGGACGGCGGGGAAGTCGCCGGGCCGCTCGGCGCCGGGCGGTGCGGTGCCGGCGGTCAGCGGGCGCAGCATCTCCAGGGCGGGCCGGGCCGCCGGGGAGACGGCAGTGAACCGGAACCCGCCGTACCGCCCGCTGGTGCCCGGCGGGGCCGAGGTGTAGTGGGCCTGTCCGGCCATACCGCTGCGTCCTTTCTCCTCTGAGCTCTCCTCTGAGCCGTGGGCAGGGCCGTTCTCCTCTGAGCTCTCCTCTGAGCCGTGGGCAGGGCCGTCCGGCTCCGGTGCCGCCCGCGGAAGGGGAGTTCGGCGCCGGTCGCCGCGGCAGCGGACCGTGGGGTGTGCCCGGGCGGCCTCACCCCCGGTCCAGCGCCCCGAACCGGTGCAGCAGCCACAGCAGCGGGTCCTCCACGCGGTGCGGCCGCACCAGTCCGCCGTGTCCGAGGGCACCGCCGGCCTGCGGCGGGGTGCCGAGCGTGGACAGCGCGAACAACTGGTGATCGGCGCACAGCTGCTCCAGCCGCAGGCCGAGCTGGTCCTCCTGCCAGCGCCGCAGCAGCGCCCGCAGCTCGGTGTGGACCGCGAGACGGTCCTCCGCGTCGAACACCGGGCCGGGCCGGCGGGTGCGGTGCAGCGCCGAGTTGTCCGGCAGGTGCGGCCACAGCAGATCGGCCTTGGTCACCGCGACCGCGACCGGCAGACGCAGCCGGTCCGAGCCGCCGACACCGTGGACGCTGCGCAGATGGTTCAGGACACGGACCAGCACCTCGCCGGAGCGGCCGGGGGCGCCGCCCGGGCCGTGCACCGGGGCACCCGGCAGGTCCAGCGGATCCACCAGGACGATCACCGCGTCGGCGGCGGCGAGATAGCGCAGCTCGGTCTCCAGCCGCTCCTGGGAGGCGAAGTGCTCGCCCGCGGTGTCGAGGAACACCAGCGTCAGCACCTCGTCGCGGCGCCGCCCGAAGCGGCCGCGCCGGGTGCGGGACAGCCGGTGGACCAGGGGCCGCCCGCCGTCGTGCTCGGCGGTCTTGGGCACGGTGCGCCGCGCGCCGTACAGATGCCGCTCGTAGCGTTCGTGGTAGTCGGCCATGGTGTCGTCGTCGCAGGGCACCAGGGCGGCGCCCAGCTCGGCGCCCAGCCCGTGCAGCAACTCGTGCACCAGGACCCCGATGTAGGTGCTCTTGCCGGAACCGACCGGCCCGGCCAGCGCGACGAACCGGCCCGGGGTGCGCAGATACCCCTCGGGCAGGCGGTCGCCGCACACGGTGCAGCACACACGGGTGGTGGCGCGGCCGCAGCTCGCGCACACCGCGGTGCCGGCGAGCGGGTCGGCCCGGGACAGGCCGCGGCCGTCGCAGCCCGGGGTCGGGCACAGGTAGGCGAGCCGGCCACGGCCGATGCGCCGGAAACAGTGCGGGCACACCCAGGTGCGCCGCCCGGGCTGTCTCACCGCATCGCCCTCCCTTCCCTGTCGTCGTGCGTCGGTGTGCTGCTCCGGGGAACCCGCCGGCGTTCAGCGGGTCAGGAGCGTGGAGTGCGGCGGGTCGTGCAGCACCAGGCCGTCGCCCTCGGCGAAACACCGCAGCCACCGGCCCGGTCCGCGCCGCAGCCGTACGGACAGCCGCACGTCGTCGCCGGGCCCGAGGGTGACGTCGGCGGCCTGCGCGAGGATCTCCCCGTCGCCCGGCTCCAGCGGCCACACCGGCCCGTGCGAGCGCACCAGCAGCAGGCGCCGGACGTGCGTGGCGGCGGGCGCGGTGAACACGGCGGTGACCGTGCGCCGGCCGGGCAGCCCGCCCCGGACGATCCGGTAGCCGGCCTCGGCACGGGCGGGCAGCGCGGCACGCGTCACCGGACCGTGGGCGCGCAGCCCGCCCACCGTCACCACCGGCCGCACCTCCGCCTCGACCGCGGCGCCGCCCGGCACCGGCAGCCGCACACCTCCCTCGGCGCGGTAGCCCGCCCGGGTGATCAGGCGGCGCCCGGTGCCGCCGGTGCCGGGAACACGCCAGACCACCTCGGCCTCGTCCCCGGCACCCGCCGGCCAGTCGAACACGGCGGTCGCGCCGCGCCCGCCGTGCCGGGAGAGCACCAGCGGCCCCAGAACGTGCGGACAGGCGAGCGCGTGCGCGCCGACCACGCAGCGCTCCCCGGCCTGTGTGACGGCGACCACCACCGTGGGCCCGGACAGCGGACCCACCCGCAGGCCGTCGGGTTCCCGGCGGGCCGGCAGCGGACGCGCGGGCAGCTCGGCGACGCGCATCCGGGTGCCGGCGGGCCACGGAGGCGGGCCGGCAAAGCCGTACAGCCGCACCACCCCGGAGGCCGGCTCGGGACAGCGGGCGAGCAGGGTGCCCGGCGCCCCGGGCACCGGTTCGAGCTCCAGCCGCGCCACGGGTTCCGGCGCGGTCAGCGGCGTGGCGGTGTGCCACACGCCCGCGGTGCGCACCGGCCCGTCGCCGCCGGTACCGGCCACGGCGTCGTACACGGCACGGATGCGGTACCGGTACGCCGTGCCGTTGGCGAGCCCGCGGTCGGTGAACCCGTCGCGGCGGGCCGGGACCGGGGTCTCGGTGCCGTCGGACGCCACCCGGTGGACCTCCACCGAGCGGGCCGGCGCGGGACAGGTCCAGGTGGCCCGGACCTCGCCGTCCCCGGCGGCCACGCGCACCGCGGACACCTCCGGCAGGTGCACGACGGGTCCGCACACCGCCGGCGGGGAGGGCGGGCTGCCGGGTTCCGCGGTCCGGCGGACCACGACGGCGTAGTACAGCGGGACGCACGGTGGCGGCGCCGGGTCCGTGCACGAGGTGGCGTGCGGCGTCGGCGGCGCGATACGGGTCGCGGTGTCGTCGTCGGCGTCGCGCGGCGGACGGCCCTCGGTGCGCAGCACGGTGTGTCCGGGGCTGCCCGTGGCGGCCGGCGAGGGCTGCCAGCGGACGGTGATGCCGGTGCCGTCCGCATCGGCGGTGACGCCGGTGGCGGGCGGCACGGGCAGGGCGCGGCGCACCGCGTCCGCCTCCGGCAGGTCGCGGACCGTCTCCTCGGCCCGCTCCAGCAGCTCCCACGCCCGGTCGGACTCCGGCGCCGGCAGCCGGCGGGCCTGCTCCACCAGGGCACGGGCCTCGGCCAGCCGGGCGCGGACATGACCAGCCAGCTCGCGTGCCTCCTCGGGCAGCACGTCCTCGGGCACCCGGTCCGCGACGGCCGCCGCCTCCGCCAGCCGGCCGTCCGCGGCCAGCTGCCGCAGCCGCCGCACCGCCGGGTCCTCGTCCGTCTCGTGCAGCACCGCGAACACCAGCCGCCGGGCGTCCTCCTCGGCCACCGACAGGTCCCGCACCGCGTGGTCGAGCAGCGTGGCGGGCGTGGCGCGGGCGGCGCGGCGGCGCCGCAGCGGCTCGGCCAGGTCGTACAGCAGCGCCTGGGCGAGCCCCGCCTCGCCCCGCTCGGCCAGGACGACACGGACGGCGGCGACCACGGCCTGCGCGGCGGTGTGCGCGGCACCGTGCGGAAGCCGGGCCCAGCGGCGGGCGGCCGCCTGGACGCCGGCCTCGTCCGCCGGGGCAGCGGGCCCGCCGCCGGGGCCGCCGAAGACCCGGACCGGCCCTTCGGCACGGCCGCCGGGCGTGCCGGTGGCGAGGAAGTCGGCGAGGTGGCGCAGCCGCAGCACCTGAAGATGGCCGGCGCAGCGGCCGTAGGCGGGATGCGGCGGGGTGCGGGGCAGCCGGTCGGGGTCGGCGACGCGCAGCCCGAGGTCCGGCAGCATCTGCTGCACCAGAGCCGGGGCGACCCCGTGGGCGGCGGCCAGATCCCGGGCGGTGGTCTCGGCGAGCACACCGAGCCCGCCCGCCGCCTCCAGCAGCGCGCTGCGCAGCCGTTCACGCTCCGCGCGAAAGCGCTGCTCCTGGGTGCCGAGGGCCTCCCGCAGCGGTGCGGTGTCGCCGAGAGCGGCGGCCCTGAGCAGCGGGGCGTGCAGCAGGTATCCGGCCTCCAGTTCCTCGATGACCGGGCGGTACTTCAGCCGGGTGCGGTGGCGGCGCCAGCAGGCGCGCACCGCCGCCACGACGGCAGCAACCCCGTCCGGGTCCAGGCCCGGCGGCAGCTGGTAGCGGATGCGGAGGTCCTCCGGCACGGGCAGCCCGGCGTCGAGCACCTCGCGCCGGTAGCGCATCTCGTCGAACGCCACTGCCCGCTCACCCCCGTTCCCCGTCCGTCTGCCGCCCGTGTCCCCGTGCCCGCCGGTGCCCCGGTCAGGTGATGCGCTGGCGCTTCATGGCGACCCGTGCCTCGTCGACCGCCTCCTGGGTGAGACCGCCGATCTGCACCGAGATCTCGATCTGCTCGCCGGTCTCCCGTTCGGTGGCCACGACGGTGAGCAGCCCGGAGGTGTCGAGGGTGAACACGCACTGGAACGGCCAGCGGGCCGGCTTGTCCGGCGGGATCCGCAGCGTGCCGTGGGCCACGACCGTGTTGTGCTCCACCTCCTCCGACTCCACCGCGCCCGCCTGCTCCATCACCTCGATCAGCACGCGCCGCTGCCCGGCGCGCAGCGTGTAGAGGTCGTCGGTCACGGAGGCGGGCAGGACGTCGTTGGCGTGCACGAGGTGGGTGACGTACTGCCGCTCGGTGTCCGGGTCGGTGACCTTGATGCCGTAGCCGCGGGAGGCGACCGTGGTGATCTCATAGGGCCGGTGGGTCAGGCCGTCGGGCAGCTCCGGGACCTGGTCGGCGGGCAGTTCGCCGTCGGCGACGAGCCGGGCGGCCCGGTCCCGGGCGTACAGAGCGGCACCGCGGGCCACCGCCAGGTCCGGGTTGTGCAGCCGCGGGGCGAACCCGAACTCGCTGCGCAGGGCCTCGGCGACGGCCGGCATCTTGGTCGCGCCGCCCACCAGCAGCACGTCGTCGAAACGGGTCACGCCGCGTTCCGCCGCGAGGTCGAGGGTGCGGCGGGTGATGTCCAGGGTGCGGTCGAGCAGATCGCGGGAGAGGTCCTGCAGCAGCGAGCGGGTCAGCTCCACCGGCTCCACCAGGCCATGGTGCATGACCCGCACCATGTAGCGCTCCCGGAAGGACAGCGCCTTCTTCGCCTCCTCGGCGTCCTTGCGCAGCTGGGTCTCCGACTGCGGGTCGGACAGCGGGTCACCGGCGTCGGGGAAGCGCTGCCGGAACCGCTCCACCAGATGCAGCACCACCCGGTCGTCGATGTCGCTGCCGCCCAGCTCCTTGGCACCGTCGGTGCACAGCACGCTCAGGTCGCGCCCGCGCAGGGTCAGCACGGTGGTGTCGAAGGTGCCGCCGCCCAGGTCGTAGACGAGCAGCGCCCGGTCGGGCCGGTCCTCGTCGCCGTCCAGGGCCCCGTAGTCCAGCGCCGCCGCGATGGGCTCGGCCACCACGTCCAGCACGCGCAGCCCGGCGATCTCTCCGGCCTTCTTGGTGGCGTCGCGTTCGGCCAGCCCGAAGTACGCGGGCACCGTGATCACCACGTCCCGCACCGGCTCGCCGCCGGTGATCTGCGCGTCGTCGGCCAGCTTGCGCAGGATCCGGGCGGAGATCTCCTCCGGGGTGTAGCTGCGCCCGTGGAACTCGCGCGGAACCGACTCGCCCATGTCCCGCTTGATCAGCTGCACCACGTGGCCGGGATCGAGGACGGTGGCGTCCTTGGCGCTCTGCCCGACGACGACGCTGTCGGCGCTCTCGAAGTAGACGACCGACGGCGTGGTGTCCTCCCCTTCGAGATTGCGCAGCACCGTCGGCCGGCCGACCTCGTCGAGCCGTGCGATGCACGAGTAGGTGGTCCCGAGATCGATTCCGTACACGGCCATGCGGCCTCACCCCCGTCCGTCGTCGTCCGCTCGCCCCGCACCATCCGCGGGCGCGCGCCGAGGCCTCAGCCCGCCTCTGCGTCCCACCGGGCGACCACCACCTCGGCCTTGCGCACCACCCGGTCTCCCTGCACGAACCCGGCCGCCACCACCTGGGCCACCGTCAGATCCTCCTCGGGCGTCGCGGCGCGGACCCGGCCGACCGGACGGTGCCGCCCCCGGTCGAACGCCTCGCCCGGCTCCGGCACGTCCCGGTCCACGCCCGTCCTGGCCACCGCGTCCGCGGCCTCGTCGGCCAGCGCGGTCAGCAACTCCCGTACGTGCTCGGCCTCCAGCGGTCCTGACACCTGCTCGGCCTGACGCAGGATCTGGTCGTGCAGCCGGATCAGCGAGTGGCGCACGAGGTCCAGCGCCGTCTGTGTCTCGCCCCGCCGCAACCGCTCGACCTCGTCGTGCAGGCGGGTGACGATCTCCTCGCGGCGCAGGGCGAGCTCCTGCTGGCGGGCGAGGGCCGCCGTGAACTCGTTCGCCAGCGCGCAGGCTTCGGCACGATCCGTCACGCGGATCACACTAGCCCAGTCGGGTGCTCCGCGTCAGCGAAGCGTTACTCTCGGGTTCCGACGCATGCGCCGACACACGGGGGTGGCCGTGGACCCGATCGCACCCGAACTGCTCATGACGCTGGCCGGCGGTGCCGCGAGCGCCGCGGGCCAGCAGCTGTGGACGTCCCTGCGGGACCTGGTGCGCCGCCGTTCCCGGTCCGCCGGTGCAAACGGCGAGGACCTCACGTCCGAGGGTGAGGACCGGTGGCGGGCCCTGGACGAGGTGAGCGACGACGCGCGGCGGGCCCGTGAGCTGGCCGAGGTGCTGGCCCGGCGCGCCCGGCAGGACCCGGCGTTCGCCGAGGCCCTCCAGCAGTGGCGCCGGCGGGCGGAAGCCGCCCGCGAGGAGACGGCCGGCCGGGGCGACGTGCACAACACCGTCTCCGGCGGCACCCAGACGAACGTCGTCCAGGCGCGGGACATCCACGGCTCCATCAGCTTCGGCGGCTGAGACGCGGCAGCGCCGCGCCCGGTGGAGCACGGCGTCTCGCACCGTGCTCCCTGCCCGGGCGGGCCCGCGGCAGCCGCCGTCCCTCAGCGCAGCGGGAGGGGACGGCCCCGTTCGCTGTCGGGGCGCGGGCCGTGGATGCGGCGCTCGTGCTCGGCGATGGGCACGTCGTTGATGCTCGCCTCGCGCCGCGTCATCAGGCCGTGGCGGTCGAACTCCCACAGTTCGTTGCCGTACGACCGCCACCACTGCCCGTGCGTGTCGTGCCACTCGTACTGGAACCGCACCGCGATGCGGTTGTCGTCGAAGGCCCACAGCTCCTTGCGCAGCGCGTAGTCCAGCTCGCGCCGCCACTTGTCGGTCAGGAAGGCGACGATCTCGGCGCGGCCGGTGAGGAAGAGATCACGGTTGCGCCAGACGGAGTCCTCCGAGTACGCGAGCGCGACCTTCTCGGGATCCCGCGTGTTCCAGGCGTCCTCGGCGGCCTGGACCTTCTGCGCGGCGGTGGCACGGGTGAACGGGGGCAGGGGCGGCCGGTCGGTCACGGTGGCCTCCTCGACACAAGAAAAGACGTACGGGGACGGCGGTGCTGCCGGCCACGGTAGGCGACGGCGTCCCTCGGCGCACCCGAGGGACGCGGCGGCGACGGCGCCGGCTCACCCGCGGGCCGGGTCCTCACCTCGGGCCGAAGCCGCAGATCACCTCGACGCCATGGGCCCCGAGACCCGGCGAGCCGGTCCGGTCCTTGGTGACGGCGGGCCTGACCCGGCGGCCGGGCGAGGAGGACCACGGCCTGCCGGGCCGGAAGAGCGTGACCGGTTCCGGCCGGTGTGCGGGCCGCCGCCGGGAGTACCGGTCGTCGGCCCGGGAACAGAACGGCCGTGGAGAACGTTGCCCGGCTCGCAGAGAAGGTGAGGCAGATGAGCAACGACGTACGCAAGGCCCTGCTGGCGGGCGGATGCTTCTGGGGAATGCAGGAGCTGATCAGGAAGCTCCCCGGCGTGGTGTCCACCCGGGTCGGCTACAGCGGTGGGGAGATCTCCCACCCCACCTATCTGCGGCACGACGGGCACGCCGAGTCGGTCGAGATCGTCTACGACCCCGCCGTGACCGACTACCGCACCATCCTCGAGTTCTTCTTCCAGATCCACGACCCCACGACGAAGAACCGTCAGGGCAACGACATCGGCTCCAGCTACCGCTCGGCGATCTTCTACCTCGACGAGGAGCAGCGGCGCATCGCCGAGGACACCATCGCCGACGTGAACGCGTCGGGGCTGTGGCCGGGACCGGTGGTCACCGAGGTCGTGCCGGCCGGCCCGTTCTGGGAGGCCGAGCCCGAGCACCAGGACTACCTGCAGCGTTACCCGGACGGGTACACCTGTCACTTCCCGCGTCCGAACTGGGTGCTGCCCAAGCGCGCGGCGTCCTGATCCGGGCCCAGCGGCGCCCGCCGCGGACGTGCACACCACTTCCGTGGTGCGGCGCCGCTCCTGTATGGGTATCCCCATCGAGCGCGGCAGGTTCGATCCGGCGGATGCCACGGGGGGCGGAGCGGATGGCCAGACAGGTGTGGACCGGGAGCGCCGGACTGGAGGCGGCGGACACGGTCTTCGATCTGATGAGGCGGCTCATCGACGGATTCCGCCGCAATCCGCCGGTGACCCCGCTGGTGGTGCTCCAGGCCGAGGAGCAGGACCCCTCGGGCTTGCTGGACGGCCATGTGGCCAGGGTGGTGGAGTTCGTCCGCCAGAGCCAGCTGCCCCGGGGACTGCTCGCCATGCGGCTCGACGGGGGCGACGGACCGGACGCCTACTCCTCGGCGATCGGCATGGTGCGCCAGCTGTGCGAGCACCCCTGGGACAACCACCGGCAGTCGCAGTACAAGCCCTTCTCCTTCCCGTGCTCGCGGCTGCTGCGGGCCATCGAGCAGGCCGCCCCGGAGGTCGGGCCGGAGGAGCCGACGGTCTGGACGGCACCGCAGCGCCGTGAGCGGCTGATGCGCCGGCTGGCCGAACTGCGCTGGCGGCCCGCCGGCGGCATGGACGGTGCCGGCGGCCGGCGCACCTCGGCCCTGCTGGACACGGCGGGGGCCGTGATGAACCCCTCCGGTTTCGCCGGCGCGGTGTTCATCGCCTGCCTGAGCGTGCTGCTGGGCGAGGGCGGCTGGCGGACGGCCGTCTGGGGAGGCGTCCTGGCCCTGGTGGCGTTCGGTCTGGTGCACCTGCTGGCGCGGAGCGCGCCCCCGCTGCTGTGGCTGCGCCGGGCCAGCCGGTGGTTCGCCACCACGACCTTCCTGGCTCCGCTCAGCGAGCGTCCGGAGGCCGCGGACTGGTCCCGCTGGCGGCCGGCGAAGTCCTGGGAGACCATCCGCGGGCGGGCCTTCGCGGTGGCCCAGCAGGTGGCCGCCGCACAGGCGGGCGACCCGACGGCCCGCCAGTTCCACGTGGAGCTGCGGGTGCTGGCGCTCCTGGAGGACCTGCGGCAGAACTTCCGGCCGCACGCCCTGGACATGCGCCGGCGCAAACGCACCGTGCCGCCCGTGGTGTACCTGCCCCGCGCCACCGAGGACAACGGCGGCCTGCTGCTGCTCCGCGCCATCAGCGACGTGCGCAGCCGGCGCAGCGAGGTCGACCCGCTGCTGGTCCTGGCCGCCGTACCGGCCCATGAGCGCCTGCGCCACCTGGGAGCCGGCGGGGATCCGGGCATCGCCCCCGGCGACGAGGAGCAGAACCCGAACGCGGACGCCCGGTACCAGCGCTGGGTGACCGGCCTGAACATCGGCCAGTCCCCGGGCCGGGCCGCGTCCTCGCCGTGGATCCTGCGGATACCGCTGTCCACCGAGGAACTGCTGCACCGTCACTCCGTCCAGCACTCCACCACCCGGATCCGCCGCACGGCCGCCTGGCTGCTGTGGTCCCGGCCCTGCCTGATCGTGATCCTGGCCCTCGTCCTGGGCGCCGGCTTCCTCGGCAACCACCGGCTGGCCCAGGAGTACTGCCAGGGCCGGCTGCTGGGCGTCAACACCGACTCCGAGCGCCTGGACGGCGAGTGCATCGGGGTGGCCACCGGGGACGTCCGGCTGGCGAAGGACAACCGGCTGAGCCTGTTCGGCATCGGCAAGGACGTCACCTTCGAGACCGTCGAGGAGGCCATCAGGGCGGAGAACGCGGCGATCGGACCGAAGGACCCGCACGTCACGATCGTCTACGCCGGCCCCGTCACCGCGGCCGACCCGGCCGGCACCCGCAAGGGGCTGGAGGAGATCACGGGGGTGTATCTCTACCAGCACTACACCAACGTGATCACCGACCAGCCCACCAAGATCAAGGTGCTGCTCGCCAACGCCGGCGAGAACATGCTGCACGTGCTGCCCATGGCCCGGCACATCGCCGGTCTGGCCCGGCACGACCGGTCGGTGGTCGGGGTGGTCGGTATGGGCCGGGACACCACGGAGACCGAGCAGGCGGCCCGGATCCTCAAGAGCGCCGGTCTGCCCGTGGTGAGCACCACGAACTCCGGCAGCCATCTGGCGCGCCGGCTGTCGAACTGGTTCGGGCTGGCCGCCACCGACGAGGAGGAGGCGGACGCGCTGCTGGTCCTGGCCCGGCAGCTGGCCGCCCGCGAGCCCGGTGCGCACGCCGTGGTGCTGTCCCGGTCCGTCGGCAGCGAGAAGGACCTGTACACCACCGAGCAGGCCAGGGTCGGCCGGCGCATGCTGGCCGAGGCGGGCTTCACCCTCGCCCCGGCCCGCAGCTACCGGCTCAGCGCACAGGGGGAACCGGAACTCACCGAGCCCGTCGGCACCATCTGCTCCAGCGATCCGGTGCCCCGGGCGGTGTACTTCGCGGGCCGGGTCGACGACGTACCGAACCTGATGGCCCAGCTCGGCTCCACGCCCGGCTGCTCCGGCCGCCCCATCACGGTGTTCACCGGCGACGACCTCACCAAGAGCGCCTACGACGAGGGGGAGACCCTGCGGATCCCGGAGCAGGTGACCCTCTATCACTTCTCCCTCGCGCCGATGGACCTCGCCGCGACCCGCGGCTTCTACGAGGACACGCAGCGCACGCTCACCGCTCTGCTGCCCGTCGGCTCACCGACCCCGGCGTTCACCGACCCCGCCCGTCCCTGGAGCGACCCGATGTTCTCCAGCGGGCAGACGGCGATGTCCTACAGCGCCACGGCGGTGCTCTACCGCGCCGCGAAGAACGGGGACCGGCCGCAGTCCGCCGCGGAGACCTGGGCGGACCTGCGCTGGCGCCCCAACCCCAACCTGCCGGTGGGGACGGTCAGTTTCGCCGGCAGCCGCCCGTACGCCGACCAGCGCGGCCACGGCTACGAGATCACGCGGGTGACCTACCGGGACGGCACGGTGCGGTCGGAGAGCGTGTGCGGCCGTCCGGCCGGCAGCGAGGAACGGCTCACCGCACCGCCCGGGGCGAAGGGGGCCGACCCGCACACGGTGTGCCGCCTGGACTGAGGGGTCCGCCGCTGCGGGCGCGGGTGGGCGGACACCACGTCAGCCGACCGGCACAGGCCCCTCCGGCACGGGCCCGGCGTCCAGGTGGGCGGCGATCCGGGCGATCGTGGCGGCGTCGTCCTGGAACAGATGCGCCTGCATGCCCCACCGCCCGGGCGGCCTGCACATGAGGGGCGGCGTCGTCGGTGAACAGGCAGTCCCGCGGGGCCGCGCCCAGCGCGTCGCATGCTGCCCGGAACGCGCGCGGGTCGGGTTCGCCGACCCCGGTCTCGTGCGAGTGGACGATGTGGTCGACCAGCTCGTCGAAGCCGCGCGCCGCCGCCTCCGCTCCCGCGCACCGACGAAGCTGTTGCTGAGGATGCCCAGCCTGCACCGTCCCCGCAGGCCGCGCACGGAGGCGATGAGGTCCTCGTTCGCCGTGCCCAGGTACTCCGTCCACAGACCGTCCATGAACGCCTCGGTCCGGGGTGCGTCCAGCCCCAGGCGGGCCGCCACCTGCTCGCGGACCTCCTGCTCGCTGATCGTGCCGACAGCACCGGCGCGCCACACGTCGTCCAGCCGCTCGTCCACGGTGCCCGGCGGCAGACCCAGCCGCTTCTCCCACCGTGCCTCCCACCCCGTCGGCGCCGTGATCTCCGGCACGCCGCCGATGTCCAGTACGACGCAGGCCTCGCCCACGTGACCCCCGGGTGCTCGTCCGCTCGTATGTGCCGGCGCGGAGTACACCGAACCCCGGCCCGCTCGTACCGGGCCGGGGTGCGGTGCCATGCCTCGGGGTGGAGCCCCGGCCCGATTACGGCTGGCCGGGGTCCTGCGTCACCCGGGGCGGTGCCCAGGTGCCGTGGACGGCTCAGTAGTCGCCCTTGCCACCCCCGTCGTGGTCGTGACGGTGGACGATCCGGAAGCTGGCCACCACGCCGTCCTTGACCTTGACGCCGCGGAAGCAGCCCGGGTCGACACCGTTGCTGGTGCTGTGGGGGCCGACGGTGGCGATCGGGGCGCCGTTGTCGCAGGTGGCGCCGCGGAACACCTCGACGGTCTTGTGGCTGTCGTTGCGGATGTTGAAGCTCTTGGAGCCCAGTCCGCTCACGACGGTGACGCAGCCGGTGGGGTGCGCCGAGTACGACCGCTCGTTGATGTGGATCCACCCCTCGTCGTGCTTCTTGTCGCGGTGGTGGCCACCCTTGTCGTGGTCGTAGTCGTCGTAGTCGTCGTGGTCGTCGCCCTCGTTGCCCTTGCTGTTGTTGTTTCCGTTGTCACCGCCCATGGGGGCCTGCGCGGGCGCAGGGGCCTGGGCGGGTGCGGGGGCCGGGGCCGCCTGCACGGCCGGGGCCGCCTCGGGGGCGGGGGCGGCCGTGGCGTAGGTGATGCCGGTCGCGGTCAGTGCCGCGGCGGCCGCGATACCCGCGGTGATCGCGTGGGAACGCTTCATGATCATGGTCGCTTCTGCTCCTGTCTCGGACTCAGAGAGTGATCGGCTGTGTCGGCCGACGCATGATCGAACGTACTGATCACCGCAATTGCTGTCATATCGAGTGGAAACAGGCGGAAGGTGTACGGGGCCGAATGGGGTACAGAAGAGTGGTGTCCGTGGCCTGTCGGTCGACCTGATGGAAGGTCAAGTGTGTCGGAAATCGGGATGATTGAATGACTAATAGGCCGGAATAGTGATCTTTTCGTGTCGCCTCACCCTCCGCGGTTGCGGGGGTCCGCCCGAGTCCGGCGTGTCGGTGCTTGATGAGTGGACTGTCATGTGATCCATGCCGCCTCGGCGTGCCTCGGGCCGATGTGCCGGCGCCTCCTTGTGTGCGCGCCTTCGCCGCTCAACGCGTGAATGTCATCATTGATATAGAACATCATAATAACGGTGTTAATGTATCGATATGGTGCGAGCTGTACATACGCGGGAGCGCATCCTGGGCGCCGCGGCGGAGCTGCTGAACCGCGAGGGCCGTTCGGCGCTGTCCACGCGGGCCGTCAGCGCTGCCGCAGGAGTCCAGCCGCCGACGCTCTACCGTCTGTTCGGCGACAAGGCCGGGCTGCTCGACGCACTCGCCGCCTACGGCTTCGAGCAGTACCTCGCCGGCAAACAGGCGCTCGAGGAGACCGACGACCCCGTCGCCGACCTGCGTCGCTCCTGGGATCTCCATGTCGGCTTCGGTCTGTCCCGTCCGGCCTGCTACGTCCTGATGTACGGGGAGGGCCGGCGCCGCGGGTTCACCGAGGCCGGGGCGGAGACCATGGGCCTGCTGCGCCGGAACGTCGCCCGCATCGCGGCCGCGGGCCGGCTGCGGATGAGCGTGGACCGCGCGACCTGGCTGCTGCACGCCAACGGCGTCGGAGCCGTGCTGTCGCTGATCGCCATGCCGCCGCTCGAGCGGGATCCGGAACTGGCGACGGCGGCCTTCGAGCATGTGCTGCGCACCATCACCGTCGACGGCGACAGCGCGGCCGGCGCACCGTCCGGCGTGGCTGACCGGGCCGCGGCCCTGCGCGAGGCCCTGCACACCAGCGGCACCACGGTGCTGACCCGGTCGGAGAGCGCGCTGCTGGCCGACTGGCTCGATCGCCTCGCCGACACGGACGACGCCGGCTCCGCCGGTGCGGCGGCCGCGACGGGCCGCAGGAACGAACCATCCGGCAGGAAGGGACGGCCGTGATGACGCATGACGACAGGACGCCGCCCCGCGCGGTGCCCGCGGACGACGGAGCAGGCCGGTCGGCCGGTGCGGCCGTCGCCGTCCTCGACGACGAGGGTACGGTGATCGGCTGGACCGGTGCCGCACAGAGCCTCACGGGGTTCACCGCCCAGGACGTGGTCGGCAAGAGAGCCGTGGAGATGCTGGTGCCGGCCAAGGCGGCCCTCCGGGCGGCGGCACAGGCCCGGCGCTGCCGCGCCGAGGACGGCTGGTCGGGCGTCGCCGGTGTGCGCCGCCGTGATCAGGGTCCGATCGACCTGACCCTGCGCGTACGGCCGCTGGCCCGGCTCGACGGGAAGCGGCAGTGGCTCGTCTGTGCGGCCCCCGCCGGCGCCCGGCCCTCACCGGTGGACGGACTGGACGTGGAGTCGCTGCTGTCGGCTGCCCCCCTCGGCATCTGTGTCCGCGACGCGCAGCTGCGCTGCACCTGGGCGAACGACGCCCTGGCCATGCACGACGGTGTCACCCGGGAGCAGCGGTTCGGCCGCCGCGTCTCCGAGGTGCTGTCCGGTGAGCAGGGCGAGCGGGCCGAGGCCGCGCAGCGGCAGGTCCTCGCCGACGGTGTCCCGGTGGTCGACCACGAGTTCCGGCGCGGCGACCCGCGCCACCCGCACCGGGAACGCACCTACTCCGTATCGTTCTTCCGTCTCGACGACGGCGAGGGCCGTCCCTCGGGCGTGTGCACCATGAGTCTGGACGTGACGGACCGTGAGCGGGCTCGTGAGCGGCTGGCCGTCCTCACCGAGGCCAGCACGAGGATCGGCAGCACCCTGGACGTGATGCGGACCGGGCAGGAACTGGCCGACTTCGCCGTGCCGTCGCTCGCGGACTACGTCACGGTCGACCTGGCCGAGGAGATACGGCTCGGCGAGGAACTCCCGGTGAGGATCGGCGCGGCGGGCGGAAGCACACCGGCCTTCCGGCGCGCCGGCCTCGCATCGGTGCACGACGGTGCGCCGGAGTCCCTGTGGCCCCGCGGGGAGCATGTCTTCGTCCGTGAGTCCTCGCCGTTCAGCGCTGTCCTCACCTCCGGCACCCCCTATCTGGAACCGGTGCTGGACACCTCGCCCGGGGGATGGCTCGCCCAGGACGCGATGCGGGCGGAGAAGGTCCGCCGCCACGGGATGCACTCCCTGATGATCGTGCCGATCCACGCCCGCGGCGCCGTCCTGGGCGTGGCCGTCTTCGTGCGCAGCGCCGACCCCACGCCGTTCGAGGCGGACGATCTGCTCTTCGCCCAGGAACTCGTCTCCCGCGCCGCGCTGGCCCTGGACAACGCCCGCCAGTACATCCGGGAACGTGCCACGGCCCTGGCCCTCCAGCGCAATCTGCTGCCGCATCGTCTCCATGGCGGAGCCGCCGTCGACGTGGCGTCCCGCTACCTGCCGGCGGACCGGGAGGACGGTGTCGGCGGTGACTGGTTCGACGTCGTCCCGCTGTCGGCCGCCCGGGTCGCCCTGGTCGTGGGCGACGTGGTCGGACACGGCATCCACGCGGCGGCGGCGATGGGCAGGCTCCGTACCGCGGTGCACACGCTCGCCACCATGGACCTGCCCCCCGACGAGCTGCTGACCCGGCTCGACGAGACGATCCTCCGCCTCAGCGACGAGGACCTGGAGGCCAACGCCCTGACCGGAACCGTCCTCGGCGCCACCTGCCTGTACGCCGTCTACGACCCGGTGAACCGGAGCTGCACCATGGCGACGGCCGGGCATCCTCCGCCCGTGATCGTCTCACCGGACGGCGACGTCGCCATCCCCCGGCTGCCCACCGGCCTGCCGCTCGGCGTGGGCATGGCCTCCTACGAGGCCGTGCAGCTGGAACTGCCCGAGGGCAGCGTCCTCGCCCTGTACACCGACGGGCTCGTCGAGGAACGCGGCGCCGACATCGACGCGGGGATGCGCCGCCTGGGGAAGGCGGTGGCACGGCCGGGCCGCTCCCTGGACGAGCTGTGCACCTCCGTGTTCGACACCGTGCCGTCCTCGGCGCCGGCCGACGACGCCACGCTGCTGCTGGTCCGGACGCACGCCCTCAGCCCGGGCGAGGTCGCCACCTGGAGTCTGGCCCGGGATCCGGCCGTCGTCGGCCACGCCCGGGCGCTCACCCAGAGCCTGCTGGCCGGCTGGGGCCTGGAGCACCTGGCGCCCACCACCGAACTCATCGTCAGCGAGCTGGTCACCAATGCCGTCCGGCACGGTGCGGGACCGATCACCCTGCGGCTGATCCGTCACCGCGTCCTGGCCTGCGAGGTCTTCGACGCCAGCGACAGCATCCCGCGTCTGCGTCACGCCCGTGCCACCGACGAGGGCGGCCGGGGACTGTTCCTCGTCGCCCGGCTGTCACGCCGTCACGGCACCCGCACCACGGCCGAGGGCAAGGTCGTCTGGGCCGAGCAGGAGCTGACCCCTCCGGAGGCCTGAAAGGCCGGGCTTCGAGGGCCTGCACGACCCGGCCCGCCACCGGCCCGGGGCGCTGGTTCAGTGCCCGGGTGTCTCCTCGGGACGTGCGTGGCGCGGCAGGAGGAACGCCAGCAGGAAGGTCACGGCGAGCATGCCGTCGACGATCCACAGCACCGTCTTCATCACGGAGCCGAAACCGCCGCGGAAGGCGGACGACGCGGTGGCCTCCAGCGCACCGGGTATCCGTGCAGCGGCCTGAGGGGACGTCACGGCGGACCGCGTGTCCCGCTCCAGGCGCGCACAGGACGGCACAGTCGCCGCGGGGTCCTTGGCCGTCGCCCGGTCCGAGGCGCAGGCACGCAGATCGGCGATCACACGGTCCTGGACGGCCGGGGCCACGTGCGCGGCGGACAGCTGGGCCCGCAGACCGTCCGCACGGTGGTCGACGGCGGTGGCGATGCCGCCGCCCAGCAGACCGAAGAACACGGTGCCGAGCAGGGCCACGCCGAACGCGCCGCCGAGCTGCTGGATCGCCGTCATCGTGCCGGACGCCGACCCGGTCTCGTGCCGGTCGACACTGGCGAGCACGATGTCGAAGAACGGGGCCATGAGCAGGCCCATCCCCATGCCGGCGACGAGCAGGGACGGCACGAAGTGCCACGGGCCGACGCCGCTGCCGGCCCTCTCCAGGGTCAGCCACACCCCGAACACGCCGAGCGCCATGACGAGCGCACCCGCCTGCAGCACGGCCCGTCCGAACCGGGCCACGCCCTGCGCGATCCCGAAGCCGACGATCATGCCGCCCGACCAGGGCACCATGACCAGCCCCGCCTTCAGCGGCGCGTAGCCGAGGCCGATCTGGGTGTAGAGAGTGAAGACGAGCATGAAGCCCTGCATGGTCGAGAAGAAGACCAGCCCGAGGACCAGACCGCCGACGAAGCCGCGCTTGCGGAACAGGCTCGGGACGACCAGCGGGTCGTGGCCGGCCGCACTGCGGCGCGACTCGTACCGGCCGAAGAGGACGAAGACGGCCAGCGAGGCGGCCATCATCGCGAACGTCCACCAGGGCCAGTCGTACTCGCGGCCCTGGACCAGCGGGAAGATGACGAGCAGCGCGGCCAGCGAGACCAGCAGCATGCCGGGGATGTCCAGGCGCGGAGCGCTGCCGGAACGGGTCCTCGGCAGGAAGCGCAGCGCACCGAGCACAGCCGCGGCGCCCAGCGGCAGGTTGATCAGAAAGATCATGCGCCAGCCGGTGCCGAACCAGTCGGCGTCGACGAGCCAGCCGGCCAGGACCGGGCCGCACACCGCGGACAGCCCCATGACCGGGCCGAACATGCCGAAGGCCTTCTGCGACTCCTGCGGCGGGAACATCTCCTTGATCATGCCGAGGCCCTGAGGCAGCATCACCGCGCCGAACAGTCCCTGCAGGACGCGGGCGGTGATCAGCATCCCGGGTGTGACGGACACCGCACACACCAGCGAACCCAGGGTGAAGCCCACGGCGCCGACCAGGAACACGGTCCGGCGTCCGTGGATGTCCCCGAGCCGGCCGCCGGTGACCAGCCCGACGGCCATGGACAGGGTGTACGCGGCGGTGAGCCACTGCAGGGTGGCGGCGCCGCCGCCGAGGTCGGCCCGCATGGACGGGCCGGCGATGGTCGTGACCATCGCGTCGAGGAGATCCATCACCTCGGCGGCGAGGATCACGAAGAGCGCGGGCCAGCGCCAGCGGTACGGCGCCGGAGCGTCGGTGGGCGTCTCGGCGGACGCGACACCGGTGGTGGACATCGGCGACTCCTGATTCACGGAACGGGTCGCGCCCCCGCGGTCGCGAACCGCGGGCACGACGGGACGGACGGACCTGGTGACGCGCCGGCTCCCCGTGCGGACACGGCGATCCGGTGGGCACGGGTGGCCCACGACACCGGGAGAACGGTGTTCACCGTAACAGAACACTGCTCAGCAGAAGGAACGCTGTTCATCAAGATATAGCGCAAGTGTGCCGGTTCAATCAAGCTATATCGTGTACCGCGTTCCGCCGGGCCGTCGGCCAGCGGTGAACACTGTTCTCCCGCGACCTAGACTGAGCCCATGACCGATGCGGCCGCCGACCCCGACACCCCGCCCGTCCCTCCGCCGTCCCCTTGGAACCGCGCCCGCCCGGCGCGTGTCTCCGGCGCCCCCGCGCGGCCGGCGCTGACCCGTGGCCGGATCGTCGACGCCGCCTTCACCGTGCTGGACCGGGAGGGCTACGAAGGGCTGACGATGCGCCGGGTCGCGGCCGTTCTGGGGGTCACCGTCTCCGCCCTGTACGCCCACGTCAGTTCCAAGGACGAACTGGTGGAGCTGATGTACACGCGGCTCTTCGACGGCTTCACGATGCCGGCGCCCGACCCGGAGCGATGGCAGGAGCAGGTCCGGGAGTACGCGCACTTCGGGCGCCGGCGCCTGACGGAGCACCGGGACATGGCCAGGATCTCCATGGCCCATGCCCCGTTCACCGCCGAACTGCTGCCGCACGTGGAGGGCGTCCTCGCCATTTTCCGCGCCGCCGGGCTGCCCGACCGCATCGCGGCCGAGGCCGGCGACCTCATCTCCACCTACATCGACGGGTTCGTCCTGGAGGAGAGCCTGTGGCAGGACCGGATGGCCGCCCACGGCGGCGACGGTTCCGCCGGGGGCGGTTCCGGCGACGGGCGCGGCATGGCCGAACAGATGCGGGACTATCTGGCGTCCCTGCCCGCCGAGGACTTCCCCCATCTGCACGCCCTGGCCGGGCTGATGGTCACCGACTCCTCCGACGACAGATTCGACATCGGTCTGGAGATCATCCTGCGCGGCCTGGCGAGCTATCTGCCGGACGAGCGCCGCGAGGGCGCAGAGAACGGCAAGGACGGCAAGGGAGAGAACGACAAGAAGGACAAGAGCTGACGGGCCCCGGACGAATTTCGTCCGCGGGCCCGCCGAGCGAGGACCCGTACGAGAGGACGGGCGCCCTGCGCCGAGGGGAGCCACAGGACCCTTCCGCGCAGGATCCCCCTTCCACGAGGTGCCCTGGCCCCCGCCTCGCCGGGTGTCAGGCCGCCGACGCGCCCGCCGGTTCCGCCCGGTGCCGCCGCTCCCGGACGGCGGGCCGGTGGCGCCGGCGCAGCAGGCGCGGGTGGGTGACGGCCCAGGCGGCGGCCTTGCAGGTCAGCTCCTTGTAGCCGGCGGCGGGCCGGCCGGTCAGAATCGCCGGGACGGCACGGTCGTCGGCGGTGACGAACTGGATCAGACCGTCCGCGCGGCCCAGCGAGACGCACTGCTGGACATAGCGCAGCGGCACCTTCGGGGGCGTCGCACCGGTCAGGCGGGCCGTGATGGCCTCGGCGGCCTGCCATGCGGTGGGCAGACCGGAGGCGCAGGACATGCGCAGCGGCTTGTCGCCGGGGCCCAGCGCCCAGGCCGCGTCGCCGACCGCGTACACCTCCGGGTGCGACACCGAGCGCATGGTCCGGTCGACGACGATCTGCCCGGTGCCGGCGACCTCCAGCGTGGTGGCCTTCGCGATCGTGTGGACGGCGAAGCCGGTGGCCCACACGGTGACCGCGGCCGGGATGGATGTGCCGTCGGCGGTGAGGACGCGGCCGGCCTCGACCCGGGTGACGTCGGTGTGCTCGTGCACGGTGACGCCGAGCCGGCGGAAGACCCGCCGCAGATGCCGGCGGCCCGCGTCCGACAGCCGGTCACCGAGGCCTTCGCGGGTGGCGAGAGCGACCTGCAGATCGGGGCGGGCCTCGGCGATCTCGGCCGCGCACTCCAGGCCGGTGAGACCACCGCCGACCACGACCACAGGCCGGCCCGCCTCCAGCCGGGCCAGGCGGTCGTGGAGCCGGAGTGCGCCGGCACGGCCGGCGATCTCGTGGGCGTGCTCGGCGACTCCGGGGACGCCCTCGGCGTCCCAGCCGCTGCCGAGGGCGTACACGAGGGTGTCGTAGCCGAGTTCCTCGGTGCCGCCGGCCGTGCTGACGGTGACGCTCCTGCGGTCCACGTCGATGCCGGTGACCCTGGCGGTCCTCAGACCGACGCCCGTGCCAGCGAACATCTCGCGGTACGGCCGCGGCCGGAGCGGGCGGCCGGCCGCCACCTCGTGCAACCGGACCCGCTCGACGAAGTCCGGTTCGGCGTCGACGAGGGTGACGGACACGTCCTCGGGACGCAGACGTCCGGCCAGGCGCCCGGCGGCGAGGGCCCCGGTGTATCCGGCGCCGAGAACGACGATGCGGTGCTGCATGTGCTGACTCCCGTCTCGCACGCGTGACTGCTGTCTGAACTGGTTCGCTTCTTGAACCGGATGACGCGCCGTTTCCTGACAGCAGCGGTGTGTGAAACAAGTCACATCAGGCCGGTGGAGAGGTCACATCGGATCAGTAGAGGGTGAGCAGCGGCTCGCCGTGGCCGGTGGCCGCCCACTGCCGGGACGCACGCCGGAGCTTGTCGGGGTTGAGCTGATTGCGGAGCCCGGCGATGCCGTCGGCGGTGACCTCCAGGCAGAGCACGCCCGCAACCCGGCCGTCGAGGACCGCCACCACCGCCGGGCCGCCGTTCGCGATCGCGGCGTACAGCTGCGGCGACCCGCCGGCCAGGGCACGCTTGGCGGCGCTGGGCTTGAACAGGCCCCGCAGGAACGTCGCGACCGCCAAAGCCCCCTCGACCGCCTTGGCGCGCGCCGGGACCTTCCCGCCGCCGTCACCGACGGACACCGCGTCCTGGGTGAGCAACCGCACCAACGGCTCGGTCCGGCCGCTGGCGGCGGCCTCGAGAAACTCCTCGACGATCCGCCGGGCGGCGGCCTCGTCGACCTCGAGGCGGGCCCTGCCGTCGGCGACGTGCTTCTTGGCCCGGTGGAAGATCTGCTGGCCGGCGGCCTCGGTGATGCCGAGGATCTCGGCGATCTCCCGGTGCGGACAGCCGAAGGCCTCCCGCAGCACATACACCGCCCGCTCGTACGGGGACAGCCGCTCCAGCAGGGCGAGCACCGCGTACGAGACCGATTCGCGCTGCTCGGCGGTTTCGGCCGGGCCGAGCATCGGGTCACCGGCGAGCAGCGGTTCCGGCAGCCACTGGCCCACATACGTCTCGCGCCGTGCCCGGGCCGAGGCGAGCTGGTTGAGACACAGGTTGGTGAGCACCTTGGTCAGCCACGCCTCGGGTTTCTCGATCCGCTCGACGTCGGCGCCCTGCCAGCGCAGGAACGTCTCCTGCACGGCGTCCTCGGCCTCGCTCGCCGAGCCCAGCAGACGGTAGGCGGTGGCCTCCAGGCGCGGCCTGGCGGCCTGGAACAGCTGGACGGCGCTCGCGCTCAGGGCCATGCCAGGATCTTACGGGCCGGGCGCGTTCCCTGCCCTGGAATTCACGGCACCACCCGGTGCCTGCCGTGGGCTGCGCGGTCCACACCGGCGCCTGCCCTGGAGTGTGCGGTACACACCGGCGCCCTCACCGGCGAAAGACGCGACAGCCCGGCACCTGGCGCACCGTCAGCCGTCAGATGCGGGGCAGCAACCCGATGAACTCGGTCAGCATCCGCTCCTTCAGCCGGGGCGGCAGGGAGTCCAGCAAGGCCGGCACCGGCGCGGTCCTGGACGACAGGCCCCGCGCGGCGTCCAGCCCGGGGAACGCCGGCAGCCGGGCCGCCTTCTCGGCGGTGAGCGCGTCGGGGTCGAGCCCGGCGGCCAGCTCCGCCAGCGCAGGATCCACGGTCACCGGCTCGCTCGCCCGGGCCGCCGCGACCGACGCGGCCGGATCCGTCAGCAGCGCATCCACCCGGTCGCCGGTGGCGGGGGTGAGGGTCAGATGCAGGTTCGGGGGCAGGTCACCGGGTCGACCGGCACGACCAGAGTCTCCAGGCCCAGGCGGTGCGCCGCCTCGTGGAACGCCGTGTGCGCGGTCGACGGCAGCACCAGCTGCGGCCGGGTCACCCCGCGCACGGCCCGCGCGTGGCACCAGGTGCCGCACAGCATGGTGCAGCCGCCCGCAGTCCGGCAAGGGGGCGCCGTGCGCCGGCGCACCGTCCGGCGGACCAAGCCCGCGGGCCGGCGTGGGAGAGGCGGCTTGCGTTCGATGGTGCGGATTCAGTCCGCCCCGCTGCCGTAGGGCCTGGTGAGGATCTCCAGGCGGTGGCCGTTCGGATCGTCGAAGTAGGCTCCGCGGCCGCCGTCGTTGTGGTTGATCTCGCCGGGCCGGTGGTGATGCGGGTCCGCCCAGTAGGCCAGGCCGGCCTGCCGGATCCGGGCGAAGATCGTGTCGAAGTCGTCCTCGGAGACGAGGAACGCGTAGTGCTGCGGCGTGACCGGGCCGTCCGTCTCCATGAAGTCGAGGGTCACGCCGTTCGGTATCTCCACCGGCGCGAAGGGGCCGTACTCCGGTGACACCTCCAGGCCCAGCAGGTCCGCGAGGAACCGGGCGGACGCCCACTTGTCGTGCGCGGCGACGATGGTGTGGTTGAGTTCGACGGTCATTCTCGGCCTCCTTGCCTGGCTGCCGGGGCCACGGTCCGAGCCGACGGTGCGGGTCCGGCGGCCGTTCCTCACGCCGGACGACGCCGACGCGCCGGGCGCGCGGGCCGGCCGTCTCACGAGTGGGTGCTCTGAGCGAGCGAGACGACGAACAGCACCGTGACGAGCAGCAGCACCGCGGTGAGCACGGCCCCCACCGGCCACCGCGGCTGCGCGCCGCCGCGCGGAGGGGGCAGGCCGTCGTCCCGGCCCGCCGACGCGTCGGTGGAGGCCACGTACCGCCAGCCCCGGCAGACGGGGCAGGGCCGGGGCGGGAACGGCACCCGCACGCTGCGGCTGCTCAGTCCGTCGGTGGGGAAGACGGCCTCCACACCCGGTGAGGTGGGGGTGAAGCCGTGCAGGTAGATGGCGGTGTGCCGGCGGTCCAGGAGCGCCGAGCGGGCGTCGTCGGGATGCGCCAGCGCGGTCACCACCTGCGCGGTCGCCAGGGCGATCAGCTGGATGTCCACCCGGGCGCCGCGAGCCGCCTGGGTGTCGGACGCCGCCCGCCGGAAGGCCGCGGCGCACTCGTAGCAGGGCGTGCGCCTGCCGGGCAGCGTCCACAGGATCTCGCCGACCTCCGCGTCGCGGATCCTCGGGTCCACCCACACCGCGGGGAAGACCGCCGGCCTGCCGGCCATGAGCGCGGCCTTGTTGACCGCGCGCTGGCACGCGGCCGAGTCCGTCGCCGCCACCAGCACGTCGGCCCAGCGCACCAGCGACCACCGCTCCTCGTCGGGCAGTGCCGTGAAGTCGGCGCAGTGGCCCACGGCGGCACAGGACGGGAAGTCGCGGCGGATCCGGCCGGCCAGCGCCGTCGCCTTCGGCTGCCCCAGCTCGGGCGCCCCGAGCGGGTGGCGCACGATGTTCTCCAGCGCCAGCGTGTCCGGGTCGACCAGATGCAGCGGGCTGAAGCCGATCCGCGCCAGTTCCTCGGCGACGAAGCCGCCGACCGCCCCCGCACCGACGATCAGGACCGCACCCGTACGCCGGGGATGCCGCGCCCAGACACGGTCCTCGGTGAGCGGCTCGGCCGAGCGCTCGGTCAGTCGAAGGTCCATCGTGCGGCCCGGACCGGACGCGGCTGCGACCGCGGGTCGTCACCGGGACGCTCGTCCGGTTTGAGTTCTCCGGTCTCGGCGTCGAGGAACCACTCGCGCTCCTTCTCGCGCGCCTGTTCCTCGGTCAGTTCCGCCTGCTGCAGGCTGTTCGGTGCTGCACCCACGCGAACCACTCCTCCCGGTCTCTGGGGCGACGGCGTGTGCGCGGTGTTCCATTTCGTTCCGTCCCACACGGCCTGCCGGCGGCATGCGCGTGCGGACCGCGGAACCGGACGGGCACACCAGGCTGCGGGACGGCCCATCCGCTCTTCCCACGCTACTCCCCGGTATGCACCTCGCATCCCGGCAGCGCAGGGGTCGCCGGGCCGGGTCCGGGCGTTGGCGCGGCAGCTCGCGGGACCGTGTCGCCGGACGGCGGCCGGACGGAACCTGGCCGGCTCCGGTCGCCGGTCAGGAAGGCCGGTCGCTCGGCACGGCGTGCGGCCCCTGTCGGCCCGTCGCTCAGGACGGCAGGCTGAGCGCCTTGAAGGCCTCGGTCTGCCGGCGAATGCCCGTCTCCGTGGGCAGCCGCTCGATCGAACTGGCGCCGAAGAACCCGACGACGCCGCGTGTGCGCGACAGCACGTACTGCGCGTCCTCGGGTTCGGCGATCGGCCCGCCGTGGCACAGGACCATGATGTCGGGGTCGACCTCCACCGCCGCGTCGCGCATCGCCTGGATCCTCTCGACGCACTCGTCGAGGCTCAGCGCGGTGGTCGCGCCGATGGTGCCCTTGGTGGTCAGCCCGAGGTGGGGCACCAGGATGTCGGCGCCGGCCTCGGCCATGGCGGCCGCCTGGGCGGGGTCGAAGACGTACGGAGCGGTCAGCAGGTCCCGCTCGTGCGCGGCGGCGATCATCTCGACCTCCAGGCCGAACCCCATCCCGGTCTCCTCCAGGTTCTGCCGGAAGACACCGTCGATCAGGCCCACCGTCGGGAAGTTCTGCACCCCGGCGAAACCCATCTCCTTCAGCTCGTCCAGGAACCGGCCCATCACCCGGAACGGGTCGGTGCCGTTGACCCCGGCGAGCACCGGGGTGTCCCGTACCACCGGCAGCACCTCGCCGGCCATCTCCACCACGATCGCGTTCGCGTCGCCGTACGCCAGCAGGCCCGCCAGCGAGCCCCGGCCGGCCATGCGATAGCGCCCGGAGTTGTAGATGATCAGCAGATCGATGCCGCCCGCCTCCGCGGACTTGGCGGAGATGCCCGTGCCGGCACCGCCGCCGATGACCGGGCGGCCGGACGCCACCGTCGCCCGCAGCCACCGCAGAGCCGTGTCACGGTCCATGCTGTCGTCCTGCCTTTCTGCCTTACGTGTCACAGGCAACCGATCACGTCATGTGGTCGTTCCGGATGGTCGTGGTACCGGTGCGCCCCGGGCACGCCCGACACGCGGCTGCCGTTGTGCCGCCGCGAACGGCGACCGGGGTCCACCGCACCGGTGCCGGGTCACCGCGCCGCGCCGATCAGCTCGTGCAGCCGGTGCGCGGCCCGCCGCCCGAACCCCGGGTCGTTGATGTGCGCGTCGACCTCCACCAGCTCCACCGCCGACCCGGCCAGCTCCGCGCGCAGCGCGGCGAACAGCGCCGCATCGGCTTTGTCGTCCCGGAACGGTCCGCCGTCCCGGTCGATCCCGCTCAGCCCGCGCAGCGGCACGAACACCGTGACCGGCCCGCGGGCGGCGGCCAGCCGGGCGCCGATCCGGCGTCCCAGCTCCGCCGCTTCCGCGGGCGTGGTGCGCATCAGGGTCACGGCCGGGTTGTGGACCACGAACCTGCGGCCGTCGAACGCCGCCGGCACCGTCTCGCGCGGCCCGAAATTCACCATGTCCAGCGCGCCCAGCGAGACGACCTGGGGGACACCGCGCGCGCCCGCCGCCGTGAGACGGTCCGGTCCTGCGCTGAGCACACCGCCGACCAGATCGTCGGCCAGCTCCGTCGTCGTCAGGTCCAGCACCCCCGCGAAACGCCCGTCACCGGCCAGTTTCTCCAGGGTGCGGCCGCCGGCGCCGGTGGCGTGGAACACCAGCGGCTCGTAGCCGAGCCGCTCCAGCTCCGCGCGGGCCTCGTCCACCGCGGGCGTGGTCAGACCGAACATCGTCAGCCCCACCAGCGGACGGTGCCCGGCGGCGGGAGCCGTGCGGCGGGCCGCGTACTCCCGTGCCATCGCGGCGATCGCCGCGGCCGCGTTGCCGAGCACCTGCGCGGAGACGGAGTTGATCCCGGCCACGTCCACCACCGCGTACATCAGCGTGACGTCCACCGCGCCCACGTACGGGGCGACGTCGCCCGAGGCCATCGTGGACACCAGCAGTTTCGGTACGCCGACCGGCAGCTCCTGCACCGCGCGGGCGGCCACCGACGTGCCGCCGGACCCGCCCACCGCGAGCACCCCGTCGAGCCGCCCGGCGGCATGCAGGTCCGCCACGACCCGCGCCGCGCCCGCCGCCATCGCCGCCATCGCCGCCCCGCGGTCGCCCGCCGACCGCAGGGCCGCGGGATCGGCGCCGGCCGCCCGCGCCACCTCGGCCGCGGTGACGTCCGCGGCGGCGTCCGACAGCGGACCGACGTCGACGGTCACCACGTCCACCCGGTGTCCCCGCAAACGCTGCGCGAGCCACGCGTACTCGGCGCCCTTGGTGTCCAGCGTGCCGACCAGCACCACCGTCGCCATGCAGCCACCTCCGCTCACCGTCGAGCCGACCCGCCCATTCTCCCGGCGCACCGCCGGACCGCCAGGGTCCGCTTCCGGCCATGCGGCCCAGCGGCCCGCGGTGCGCCCGGGCGAACGGCGGACACGGAAAGCCGCCCCCCGTCAACTCCTCGACAATGGCTACTCGTTGACGGCGACGGCGGCGACCGCGTGGTCCTCCTCCGGGGCGATCCGGGAGGCCTCCTCGTCCGGACGCCACTGCGCGGTCCTGACCAGACCCGGCTCGACCAGGCGCAGACCGTCGAGGAAGGACCCGATCTGCTCCGGCGGCCGCAGATGGTAGGAGTTCGCGGACCGGCTGTTGTAGGCGGCGATCGCGTTCTTGAGGCCCTCGCTGGTGTCGGTGCCGTCGCTGAGCGCCACGTAGCTGCCCGGCGGCAGCGCGTCGACGAACCGCTTCACCACGCCCGCCGGGTCGTCGCTGTCCGGCAGCTGCCCCATGATGCCCAGCATGATGAGCCCTATGGGCCGGGAGAAGTCGAGGGTGTCCGCGGCGCGGGCGAGGATGTGGCCGGTGTCGCGGGCGTCCGCGTCGATGTACGCACACGCCCCCTCGGGCGTGCTGCGCAGCAGCGCCTCGGCGTGGACCAGCACGATCGGGTCGTTGTCGACGTAGACGACGCGGGACTCCGGTGCGATGCTCTGGGCGACCTCATGGGTGTTGTCCGCCGTGGGCAGCCCGGTGCCGATGTCCAGGAACTGGCGGATGCCCGCCTCGGCGGTCAGGAACCGCACCGCCCGCTTGAGGAAGGCCCGCTGCTGGCGGGCGATCGCGGCGATCTGCGGGAAGTTCCGAAGGATCATCTCGCCGGCCGCGCTGTCCACCGGATAGTGGTCCTTGCCGCCCAGCAGGTAGTTCCACACCCGCGCCGAGTGGGGCCGGTCGGACTGCAGTCGCGCGCGCCAGGTTTCGTCGGAGTGCATCATGGCGGAAGCATCACACACGCGCGGCGCTCTTTCATGATCGGAAACAGCCAACTCCCGTACTCGATCGGTGACGTCCGCCGACGGCCCGCGCACCGGGGCACGTCGCCGCCGCAGCCCGCACGCCACGGGGCCGGCCCCGCTGGGGACCGGCCCCGTGGCACGGCCGGACGGCGGACACGTCGCCGTCCGCGGTGCTGCGCGTCAGGCGGTCGCCACCGCGAAGACGTGCAGGATGCCGCCGTCCGTCGAGGCGGGCAGCGTCACACTCGCGAGCTGCTTGCCCGCATGCAGCGTGATCGGCGCGCTGGCGAACACCTCGGTGCCCACAGGGTCCTTGCCGCCTCCCTGGATGTCCCGGTACTCGGTGTGGACCGCGACGATGTTGCCGAACGACGGCTGCTGCGTGCCGCCGCCCAGCGTCCAGTCGCTGAAGCCGAGGGTGGCCTGCTGGGTGGTGCCGTCGGTGTAGGTGAGCGTCACCGTCCCGCTCGCCGCACCCTCAGCGGCGCTGCCCAGGAAACTCAGCTTCGTCGCCCCGGCGACGGGCCGCACGGCCAGCACCTGACCGCCCCCGACGACCTCGATGTTGTCGGGTTCACCGGCGGCGGCCTCCGGCCAGGTGAAGTCGAACCCGCCCGCGGAGACGGTGCCGCCCGGCTCCACACCGGCCGCGGCGAGCGCGGCGGCCGAGTAACTCCAGCCCTCGCCGTCGAAGTTGGCCCGCGGGTCGGAGTCGTCCGCCGAGATGCCGTTGTTGTTGGCGTTCCACAGCATGCTGTTCTTCTCGGCGACCGTCACCGACGCGGACGTCTTCGGCAGCTGGGTGCCGGACGACGTGGTCAGCGTCACCGGGATCGTGTAGAAGCCCTCGTCCGTCCCGGCCGCCGCCGAGACGGTGAGGTGTGCCTCGGCGGTCCCGCCGGCGGGCACGGTGATGTCCCCTTCGGACGGTGTCACCGTGATGCCCTCCGGTGCGGCGGCTCGCCAGTGCACCTCGGTGGCCTGGTCCTGCAGCGTCTGCACCTTGACGGTCGCGGCGGCCGCGTCACCGCCGGGCTCCGTCTTCAGCGACGAGGGGGTGATCCCGGTGAAGTACGTCGCGGTGCCGCTCGGGAACGACGGCGGCCGGTCGGCCTTCGCGCTGCCCCAGGAGGTGTCGGGCCGCGAGCCGAGCGTGTACTGCAGGGTGCCGCCGCGGGTGACGAACGACGCGGGCACCCACGGCTTGCCCGAGGGGCGGCCGTCGACCTTCAGACCGTGGATGTAGATGTTGTCCGCGGACGCCGCAGGCGCGTCGATGGTGATCGTCCGGTGGTTGCCGGCGTGGATCACGGCGTGCGGGAACAGCGGCGCCGTCAGCGCCATGTCGGCCCGGCCGGGCACCACCGGGTACATGCCCAGCGCCGAGAAGACGTACCAGGACGACATCGTGCCCGCGTCGTCGTTGCCGGGGATGCCGCCCGGGCCGGCCGTCCACAGCTGGTCCATCTCGGCCCGGACCGTCTCCTGCGTCCTGTACGGCGCGCCCAGGTAGTCGTACAGGTACGGGACGTGGATGTCGGGCTCGTTCGTCGGGTCGTAGCGGGTGCCGTCCTTCGCCGAGAAGTCGAAGGCGCCGTCCGGGGTGCGGAAGAAGGCGTCCAGACGGGACACGGCCGCGTCGTCACCGCCCATCGCCCGGGCCAGACCGGTCACGTCGGAGTACACCATCCAGGTGTACCGGGCGCTGGTGCCCTCCACGAATCCGCTGCCGGTGTCCGGGGTGAACGTGCCCGCCCAGGTCCCGTCGGACCTGCGGTCGCGGATGTAGCCGCCCTGCGGTGTGGCGTTCGGGTCGAAGACCTTGGTCCAGGCGCCGCTGCGTGCGAGGAACGTCTTCGCCGTGGCGTGGTCGCCGGTCTGCTCGGCGAGCGAGGCGATGCCGAAGTCGGCGACAGCGTCCTCCAGCGTCTCGGCGGCACCGCCCCAGCAGTGGCAGCCGTCGGCCGGCACGTAACCCAGCGTCAGATACTGGTCCAAAGCCGGGCGCTGGCCCACACACTCCACGTTGCAGCCGGCGCTGCTCAGATCGTTCTCCGTCGGCACGGTCGCGGCCGTCACCAGCGACTTCAGCGCACCCTTGACGTCGAAGTCACGGCCGCCGAAGGCGTAGATGCTCGCCAGCGCCGGATCCGACGGGTCACCGGACATCACGCTGGTCTTGCCGTTCTCCAGCAGCCAGCGGTCCCACTCGCCGTCGCGCTGCTGCGCATAGTTGAACAGGGACTGCGCGTAGTCGCTGCCCGCCCTCGGGTTCAGCAGCGTCATCAGCTGCACCTGGGCGCGGTACTGGTCCCAGCCGGAGAAGGTGCCGTACTGCGCCTTCTGGCCCTTGGCGAGCCGGTGCGGCTTGCGGTCGGCGCCCGGGTAGCGTCCGTCGACGTCGCTGGTGAGGGTCGGCTCCAGCATCGAGTGGTACAGCGCCGTGTAGAACGTGGTGCGCTGGGCGTCGGTGCCGCCGCTCACCTCGATCGCGCTCAGCGCGCGCTTCCAGGCGGCGTACGACGCGGACCGCACCGCGTCGAAGGTCTTGCCCGGCGGGTTCTCCGCACGCAGGTTGGCCTCCGCGTTCTGCGGGCTGACGTAGGAGATCGCCACCTTCGCCTGCACCTTGGTGGTGCCCGACGGGAAGGTGACGTACGCCCCCGAGCCCTTGCCGGCCTGTGCGTTGCCGGAGGAGCTGAAGCCCGTGCCGCCCGAGGCGGTGGTGGCGCCGGGATGCAGGGTGCCGTCGGTCCAGGTGCCGACCTTCGCGAACGGCGTGTCGAAGTGCGCCGTGAAGTACAGCGTGTACAGGTCCTTGCGGTTGTTGGCGCTCTGCGGTCCGCAGAAGTTGCCCGCGCTGACCGACCCGGTCACCGTCCGCCTGGCGGCGTCCACCGTCACCTCGGCGTCGGTGGAGCCGGTCTCGGAGTTGGAGGTGCGGAACAGCATGCTCGCCGGCTTGTCCGCCGGGAAGCCGAACCGCCCCGAGCCGGTGCGCTCGGTCGTCGTCAGCTCGACGGAGGCGCCGCTGTCCAGACGCACCGTGTAGTAGCCAGCCGCCGCGGTCTCGTTGTCGTGAGAGAAGGTGCTGGCGTAGCGGGAGTCGGTGGTGTCGGCGGTGGGCGAGGAGTCGACGTCGCCCACGATCGGCATGATCGGGACGTCGCCGTTGGCGCCCGAGCAGCCGACGCCGCTGAGATGGGTGAGGCTGAAGCCACGGATCTTCGTGGCGTCGTACTGGTACCCGCCCGGAGCGGGCGTGGAGACCTGGTTGCCGCGGGTGTTCTGCGGGCTCCAGGCCAGCATGCCGAACGGCCGCACGGCGCCCGGGTAGGTGTTGCCCGCGTTGGACGAGCCGATCAACGGGTCGACATAGGCGGCCGGGTCCTTGACCGCGCCGTGGCCCGCCGCCGCGGCCGAGGCGGGGGTGACGGTCACGGCCGTCGCCGCGACCGCCAGCGCACCCGCGGCGACGACACCGAGCACGCGCCGTCTGTGACGCGGTCCGCCCTTCGCCTGCGTGTGGAATATCGATGGACCTGACACCGCGCTCCTGCCCTTCACGTCCGACAGAAGGTCAGAGCACGCCACCCGACGGCGTGTTGGCGCTCCCGCACGGACTGTAGACAACGTTGTCAACGGAACGCGAGGATGCTCTCCCGCGCCGGGAACGATGTCAAGAGTCGCGGAAGCAGGCGTTCAGCCGAGTGGCGGGCGGTGCGGTGGCGGTAAGGGCCGGGCGGTCGGGGCGGTGGTGGTCGGGGCGGTGGCGGCCGAGGCCGTGGCACAGCGGCAGGCGTCCACCAACCCCGCGGGACCGGGCCTGGCCCGGTATGCCGTCGGCCCCCGGTCCGGTGCACGGGCCGGGGGCCGAGGGACGCCGACGCCGCCGGGGCGGCGGCGCGACGTCTACTGCTGCTTGACGGCCATCTCGCCCAGCTCCGACCAGTCGTCCTGGTCGATCGTCGTGTTCACGATCTTCGGCGTGGCGGCCAGGTAGCGCGGCAGCTTCTCCTGCGCCGCCCGGAAGTGGTCGGACTGCACGTGCGCGGCGCCCGCCTCGTCGTCACGGAACGCCTCGACGAGCACATACTCCGAGGGGTCGTCCAGGCTGCGGGACCAGTCGAACCAGAGGCATCCGGGTTCCGACCGGGTGGCGCGGGTGAACTCCTCGGTGATCTGCGGCCACTGGTCCGCGTGCTCCGGAAGCACCTGGAACTTCGCCGTGATGAAAATCAAGGGACTCTCCTTCCGTGCCGGCCGGACCGGGCCCGGCTGCGGGCCACGGTGACCATGGGTCCGCGGACCCGACCGGCGTCCAGGCCGGCCGCCCCGGCCCCGGCCGAGCGGGTACGCGGTCGGGTGCGGCCGCACCAGCTTCCGGGCGGCGGGCACCCCCTGGCCCGCACAGGATGATGCGGCTGCTCACGAGAGTACCCGTGAAGTCGATCTTCACTGAAGGCGGTGCCGGACCCGTGGCCGCCGGCCCTCCGCCGCACCCGCTCGAACGGTCGCCTGTCCCGGCGCCGTGGCGGTCGCCGCGGCTCACAGGCCCAGGCTGAGGGCGGCGCCGGCACCTCCCAGGCCCAGCGCGACGGCGGTCGCGGTCCAGCCGCCGTCGCGCCACCGGAAGAACCGGTCGACGGCGAGCCGGCCGGGACCGATGGCGGCGAGCGCCAGGGCGACGACCGCGATGCAGATGTTGTATTCCGCACCGTTGTCCGTCACCCACAGACCGCGGGGCGCGGTCACCGTCACCATGGCGTTGATCATGACGCCGATCACCGCGGCGGCCGCCAGCGGCGTGAGGAACCCCAGCGCCAGACCGAGGCCGCCGAGCATCTCGGACAGACCGGCGATCACGGCGAAGACCTCTCCCGGGCGATAGCCGAGAGCCTCGAACCCTCGGCCGGTCGCCGCCAGGCCACCGCCGCCGAAGAGACCGAACACCTTCTGCGCCCCGTGGCCGGCCATCAGCAGGCCGAACGTCAGCCTGATGAGCAGAAGTCCCCACGCGGCGGCCGACGACCCGGCCGTCGCGCCGGGATGCGCCACCGGTTCCGCGGACACCGGCGGCCGGAGGATGTTGCGCTTGACGATCATGGGATGCTCCAGAGAAAGCCACCGAGTTCGGCCCCCGCTGGGCGGGGACACCGCGTCACCGGGCGGCGACCGGCCTCGCGCGCACCGCACCGCACCTCGATCCGCCGCCCCTGGCCACGCTTCCGCACCGGCGGGACGCGTGCATCCGGAGCACGCGGATTGCCTGCGCCCGGGCGTGCGGCACCTCCCCGGCGCGCCTCGCGCACGGCCGGGCGACCGGCCCGTCCCCGGTCCTCCGTGCCGCCGGGCCCGGTACCGGGCGGCGAGGGCAGGGTGAGGACCGTGAGGAAGGAATGATAAGGTGGTGGGCAGCTGCGGTCGCGACCGCAGCGCGGCGGTGGGGCTCGCCGTACCCGGACCGCGGCACAGGTGCCGCCGACAGTCCCTACTTGCGATGACGTGTGGCCCGGATCGCCGGGCCCCGGCGAGTAGGAGACGTACGTTCATGACAGTCCCGCGATCCAGCACCACCGGCACGTCCGCCCGCGCGGACGCCCGTCCCCGCACACTCGCACGCCGCCGGCCCCCATGGGACCAGGCGCCGGCGGTCGCGGCGGTGGCGCTCGGCGGCGCCGTCGGCGCCTCGGCCCGGTACGGGGCGTCGCTGCTGTGGCCCACGGCCGCCGGTGCCTTCCCGTGGACGACGCTGTGGGTCAACGTGGCCGGCTGCGCGGTCATGGGCGTGTTCATGGTGCTGATCACCGAGGTCCGTACGGTCCATCCGCTGCTGCGGCCCTTCTTCGGCACCGGGGTGCTGGGCGGGTTCACGACGTTCTCCACCTACGCCGTGGACGCGCACACGCTTCTGGACGGCGGCCGGCCGCGGACCGGGTTCGCGTATCTCGCCCTGACGCCGTGCGCGGCGCTGGCGGCGGTCCGGCTCGCGGCGACGGTGACGCGCCGCCTGGTGGCATGGAGGCAGCGGTGACCGGAACGGCGGGCAGCGCCCTGCGCCTGACGATCTTCGTCGGGGAGAACGACGTCTGGCGGCACAAGCCCCTGTACAGCGAGATCGTGCACCGCGCGCACCGGGCCGGGCTCGCCGGTGCGTCCGTCTTCCACGGCATGGAGGGGTTCGGTGCCTCCTCGCTGATCCACACCTCGCGACTTCTGTCGCTGAGCGAGGACCTGCCGGTGGCGATCGTGATCGTGGACACCGAGGAGAAGGTGCGGGCCTTCCTGCCCGAGCTGGACGAGCTGGTGACACAGGGCCTGGCCGTGCTGGACGAGTGCGAGGTCGCCCTCAGCCGGCCCCCGTTGCGCCCGCGCGGGGAGACCACCGGCGCGGACCGGGAGGAGGACGCGTGACCTGGGTGCTCGTGATCGTCGGTGCCATGGCCGGCGCGCCCCTGCGGTACCTGACCGACCGGGCGGTGCAGAGGCGGCACGACACCGTCTTCCCGTGGGGCACTTTCACGGTGAACGTGGCAGGCAGCCTCGTTCTGGGCCTGCTGACGGGCGCCGTGGCGGCCGGGGTCGCCTCGCCGCAGGTGCAGCTGCTGATCGGCACCGGGCTGTGCGGGGCGCTGACGACCTACTCGACGTTCTCCTACGAGACGCTCAAGCTGGCCGAGAACGGGGCACGCCTCTTCGCCGTGGCCAATGCCGTCGCCAGTGTGGTGGCGGGGCTCGGGGCGGCGCTCCTCGGGGCGTCGCTCGCCGACGCCCTGTGGGCGTGACGTACGCGGGCGCGGACGAGGACGAGGCCGCGCCCCGGCGGCGGCCGCGCCGAGCCGGTCACGACGGCGCCGGTGACGCGACCCGCAGGACAGCCACCCCGGTGACGCGGTCCGCGGCCAGGTCGTCCAGGGCCTGGGGCGCCTGCTCGAAGTCGTAGGTGCCGGCCATCACGCGCAGCGGCCGCTCGGCCTCCAGGGCGAGCAGTTCCCGTCCGTCCGCGCGGGTGTTGGCCGTGACGCTGCGCACCGTCCGCTCGCGGAACAGATGCCGCTGGTAGTCCAGCCCCGGGATGTCGCTGAGATGGATCCCGGCGATGCTGAGCGTGCCGCCGCTGTCCAAAGCCTCCAGGGCCACGGGGACCAGCTCACCGGCCGGGGCGAACAGGATCGCGGCGTCCAGCGGGCGCGGCGGAGGGACCGCGGAGCCGGCGGCCGACGCGGCGCCCAGGCGCAGCGCCAGCTCCTGGGCGGCCGGGGACCGGGTGAACACATGCACGGTGGCGCCCTGGGCGAGAGCGATCTGCGCGGTGAGATGGGCGGAGGCGCCGAAACCGTAGATCCCCAGGTGACCGCCGGCAGGCAGCTCGGCGCGCCGCAGCGCCCGGTAGCCGATGATCCCGGCGCACAGCAGCGGGGCCAGCTCCTCCTCGGGGCGGCCGGGCGGCAGCCGGTAGGCGTAGGGGGCGGGGACGGTGGTGTACTCGGCGTAGCCGCCGTCGGCGTCCCAGCCGGTGTAACGGGACGACGGGCACAGGTTCTCCTGCCCGCGCACGCAGTACGTGCACGTCCCGCAGGTGCGGCGCAGCCAGGCGATCCCGGCCCGGGTGCCGGGCTCCCATCCGGCGGCGTCCGGGCCCGTCGCGACGACCTCACCGACCACCTCGTGTCCCGGCACCACCCGCTGCCGGTGCGCGGGCAGGTCGCCGTCCCGCACATGCAGATCGGTACGGCACACTCCGCACGCCGTCACCCGCACCAGGAGCTCGTCGCCCGAGGGGATGGGAACCGGCAGCTCGGCGGGCTCGACCTTGCCCGGGTGGTGCGCGGAGACCACCCAGGCCCGCATCACCGGCGGAATCGTCTCTCCCATACGCGGCACCTCCTTGTCTCGCCGTGCGACCGCTCCCTGTCCGTCCGCGAGACCGCATTCACGTCCGTCCGTGCGACCGCGTCCGCCCGACCGCGTCCGCCCCCATGTCCATGAGACCGCGGTCCGCTCCGGCGGTCGAGGCGGGGACGGCCCTCCGCTCCCGGGCCAACCCCCCTTGCTGCCGCGGTACGGTCACCCCGTGCGGGGCGGCGGGCCGTTGCGGCCGTCCTCGAGCGGCGGGGCCGTCACGAAGCCGTGGGTGCGGCACTGCGGCCGCCGGCAGCCGGCGACCGGACGGCGGACCGTGGCGAAGGCGACGACCGCTGCCGCCACCAGCAGCGCCGCGCAGATCGGCATGGCCCGCCGGAACGCCGCGTCGAAGCCCTCGGCCGAACGGTAGGACTGCGGGCCCATCCCGGACAGCAGCGGCAGCGCGGCCACCGCGAGCAGACCGGCTGCGCGGGCCGCCGCGTTGTTGATGCCGCTGGCCAGGCCCGCGCGGGCGGTGTCCACCGAGGCGAGGACCGAGGCGGTCAGCGGAGCCACCAGCGTGACCATGCCGGCGCCCATGATCACCAGGGCCGGCAGCACGTCCGTGAGGTAGTGGGCGTGCGGGCCGACCCGCAGCATCAGCAGCATCGCCGCCGCGCACAGCACCGGGCCGAGGGTCAGCGGCAGACGCGGGCCGATCCGGTCGGACAGCGCGCCGGAGCGGGCCGAGAACAGCAGCATGAGCACCGTCGTGGGCAGCAGCGCGGTGCCCGCGCGCAGCGGCGAGTACCCGGAGACCACCTGCAGCTGGAGAGCGACGAGGAAGAAGAAACCGCCGAACGCCGCGTAGACGCCCAGCGTGACCGCGTTGACCGCGCTGAACTGCCGGGAGGAGAAGACGTCGAGCGGCATCATCGGATCGGACACGTGGCGTTCGACCAGGACGAAGGCGACGGCGGCGACGACTCCGGCGGCCGCGGTGGACGCGACGACGACGGCACCGCTGTGGGCCTGGATCAGGGCGTAGGTCACCAGGGCGAGGGCCAGCGCGCCGAGGGCGGCGCCGAGCACGTCGAACCGGCCGTGCCCGGGCGTGCCGGAGGACTCCGGCACATGCCGCAGCGCGACCGGCGCGCACACCAGGGCCAGCGGCACGTTGATCAGGAACACCCAGCGCCAGCCCGGGCCGTCCACCAGCCAGCCGCCGAGGAACGGGCCGACCGCCGCGCCGATGCCCCCGAATCCGGACCACAGGCCCACGGCCCGGCCCCGGTCGTCGGGGTGGAACGAGGCCTGGATCAGCGCCAGGGAGCCCGGGGTGAGCAGGGCACCACCGATCCCCTGCAGGGCGCGGGCGACGACCAGCACGGCCGCGTTCGGGGCCAGTCCGCACAGTGCGGAGGCCGCGGCGAACCAGCAGACGCCGAGCACGAAGATCCTCCGCCGGCCGTAGCGGTCGCCCAGGGAGCCGCCGAGGAGGATCAGCCCGGCCAGCGTGACCAGATAGGCGTTGACCGTCCACTGCAGCACGGCGAGGTCGGCGTGCAGATCCCGGCCGATGCGCGGCAGGGCGACGTTGACGACGGTGGAGTCCAGCAGCGCCATGCTCGAACCGAGCACCGTGGTCACCAGGATCCAGCGGCCGGTGCGGCTGGAGACCCGCACCGGAGCCGGGACAGGGGAGTGGTCCACGATCGTCGGCCTTCCGCCGCCGGGAGCGCCGGGGAAGAGACGGCGCTGCAGACCGGTCTACCGCGAAAGCGGCCCGGCCGCCACAGCGGTCCGGGATCCCCGTGAGTCCCGGGTCGCCGGTGCGAGCGGTCCGCGGGACGGACCCCGTGCTCCGGCCGGTCCGGGGCCGCACCCGGCCGGCCATGTCCCGCGCCAGGCGCGGCGCACCCCGGCCGGGCGGCGTCCGGCGCGGCGTGCGGCGGTCCGGCCCGCACCACCGCACGCCACGCCGCCCCGGCACACCGATGACACACCGGCGGCACCCAGCGCACCGCCGGGTGTCCGGTCAGGCCACCGGCCGCATGCCCTGCTGGGCCGGCGGAGAGCTGAGCGGGGCCGCCGGAGCCGGGGTGCGGGCCTCGAGCACCTTGCGGTAGACGGCCTCGTAGCCGGCCGCCATGGTCTCCGGCTGGAAGTGGTCGATCACATGGTCCCGGCAGGCCCGCGGATCGATGACGGACACTTGTTCGATGGCGTCGGGCAGGTCGGCGGCGTCCTCGCGGACCAGGCCGGTCACCCCGTCCACCACGACCTCCGGCACCGAGCCCCGGCGCAGCGTCACCACGGGAGTGCCGCACACCATGGCCTCGATCATCACCATGCCGAACGGTTCCTCCCACTGCAGCGGGAACACCAGGCAGCGCGCCCGGGCCAGCAGGCGCTTCTTGCGGTCGCCGGTGACCTCGCCCAGCCACTCGACGCCCGGGCCCAGCCGCGGCTCGATCTCGGCCTCGAAGTAGGCGCGCTCGGCCGGCTCGTTGCACTTGGCGGCGAGCTTGATCTTCCGGCCGGCGGCGACAGCCGCGTCGATCGCCAGGTGCATGCCCTTGTCCGGGGTGCAGCGGCCAAGGAAGAAGACCCAGTCCTCCTTGTCGCGGCGGTAGGGGAAGTCGGCGGCGCGCAGCGCGTTGTGCACGGTGCCCGCCCAGTTCAGATCCGGGGCCTGGGACCGCTGCGACTGCGAGATCGCCACCAGGTGCACGCTGCCGCCCAGGTGCCGGTAGTAGTCGCCGGGCTCGCCGTCCAGCGGCCCGTGGGTGGTGACCACCGTGGGCACCCGGTGGCCGCGGGCGAGCAGCGGACCGGCGAGCGTGTGGTCGTGCACGACGTCCACGTCGAGGTCCTCCAGCAGCCGGGCGGTGGCCGCGGCGTGCAGCACCTCCGGCAGCGGTTCGCCCAGCCGCGAGCCCTGCGGCAGGTCGTAGGTGCGCAGCATCCGGTGCGCCCGGGTGCCGTTGCGGCCGGCGGCGATCAGGGTGACGTCGTGGCCGCGGTCGACCAGGGCGTCGGTGAGGTCGGCACACATCGCCTCGATGCCTCCGTAGCCGCGCGGCGGAAGCTCGAACCACGGCGGCGCGACCATGGCGATACGAAGCGGCCGGTTGCTCACGGGAAGACTCCTTTCGTCCTCGGCCCGCCGGCCGGGTGCTCCGGGGCGTCGTCGGAGCCGTCGGAGGACCACGAGTCGGCGGACGCGCGCCCGCCGACCGCGGGCAGGGCACGGTTCCGCCGCGCCACGGCGTGCCGTGGCCTGTCCGCGAGCAGGGGCGAGTGGATGGTGAGTAAGCGGGCCGCGGACGGCGTCGGCCGCGGCGCGGGTCGCACACGGCCGGCCGGCGCCGGATCACGGATGCGACAGGGACAGAAGGTCTGAGGCGAGGGCCGTCAGGAGGCGGGCGGAGGGTCGACGGCCGTGCACGGGCAGGCCTCGTCCGTGAGCCGCAGCCCGGACGGCAGGCCGCTGATCTCCACCCGGCCGCCGCGGCGCACGGTGAGGCTCGCGCGGGCCACACCGAGCGGGATGTCGGTGATGCGCAGGGGCAGGAAGGCATCGGGCAGGTTCGGGCGCACCCGCAGCACGCCGTGGGGCAGGCACACCTCGGCGCCCAGCAGCACCCGCAGCAGATGCAGCGGGGTGGCCGAGGCCCAGGCCTGCGGCGAGCACGCCGCGGGGTAGGGCACCGGGCGCGCGTACTCGGCCCGGTCGAAGCCGCACAGCAGCTCCGGCAGCCGCCCGCCGAAGGCCGCCGCCGCGTCCAGCACGGCCTCGGCGATGCGGCGGGCGTGAGCGGTGAAGCCGTAGCGCATCAGCCCGGCGGCGACGATGCCGCTGTCGTGCGGCCACACCGAGCCGTTGTGGTAGCTCATCGGGTTGTAGGCGGCCATCGTGGTGGCGATGGTGCGCACACCCCAGCCGCTGAACATCTCGGGCGACAGCAGCTTCTCGGCCACGGTCCGCGCGCGCCCGGGGCCGGCGATGCCGGTCCACAGACAGTGCCCCATGTTGGACGCGAGCGCGTCGACCGGACGTTTGGCGCCGTCGAGCGCCTCGGCGTACCAGCCGCGGCCGGGCAGCCAGAACGCCGCGTCGAAACGCTCCCTGAGCTGCCGCGCCCGCTCCCGCCAGCGGGCCGCCCCCGCGGTGTCGTGCTCCAGGTGCTCGGCGAGCAGAGCCCGCGCACGGTAGGCGGCGTGCACATACCCCTGCACCTCGCACAGGGCGACCGGCGGTTCGGCGATCCTGCCGTCGGCACCGTTGACGCCGTCCCAGGAGTCCTTCCAGCCCTGGTTGGCCAGGCCCCGGTCGGTGGACCTGCGGTACTCCACGAACCCGTCGCCGTCGCGGTCGCCGTACTTCTCGATCCAGGCCAGCGCCCGGTCCGCGTGCGGCAGCAACTCCCGTACCGCGTCCGCGTCGACGCCCCACCGGCACAGCTCGCCGAGCAGCATCACGAACAGCGGGGTGGCGTCGACGGTGCCGTAGTACACCGTGCCGCCGAGCGCGAGGGACGCCTCCACCCCGAACCGCAGCTCGTGCGGGATCTTCCCGGGCTCCTCCTCGGTGACCGGGTCGCTGGCGGTGCCCTGGTGACGGGCGAGGACACGTGCGGTGCCGAGCGCCAGCTGGGGATCCAGCGGCAGCGCCATCAGCGCGGTGAGGACGGAGTCACGGCCGAACAGCGCCATGAACCAGGGCGCTCCGGCCGCCACCACGGGGGTGTCCGGACGCTCCGGGTCGAAGATCCGCAGCGCTCCGAGGTCCTGGCAGCTGCGGCGCAGGGTGTGCGACAGCGACTCGTCGCGGGTGTGGACGCGGGGACCGGACTGGCGCCAGGCGCTGGTCCGCACGGACGGCGCGGCCTGCTCCAGCGGGCTCTCCAGCGGGAACGAGGTCGGCGTCTCCGCACCGTCGACGACGGGCGTGACCAGCACGGACGCCCGCCAGGTGCCCCGCGGCGGCACCACGGGACGGAAGGTGAGCTGCCCGGGGCAGCACACGGCGTCCTGCGCCACGATGCGCACCCCGCGGCTCTGTCCGTGATGGTGACGGGTCATCGCCAGCACGCCGTCGCCGTAGTCGACACCGTACTGGCCGCGCGGCTGGACCCGGCCCTCCTTCACCTCGAACAGGTCGGCGAAGTCGGCCTCGACACGCAGCGTGAGATGACAGGCGGCGGCCTCGTTGCCGAGATTGCGCAGCACCAGGTCCTCACGCATGCCCGCCCCCACGAACCGGTGACGCTCCACCAGCACGGTGGCCTCGCTGCGTCCCGGGCGGGGCCGGGCCCGGCCGAGGAACAGCGCCTCGTACGGCTCCTGCGCGATGACGGTGAGGGGATCGACCTCCTCGTCGTCCAGCCGCAGGTGCCAGGCGGACAGGATGCGGGTGTCGCGGTGGAAGAGCCCCTGAGGGGTGCCCGCCACGATATCCCCGCCCCGCTCGGACAGGCAGAACGACGACCCTTCGAGCAGCGTCACCAGGTCGCTGCTGCCTGACGCCTCGCCGGCGAACGTCCAGCCCTCGCCCATCGATCACCTTCCCCAGGAGAAAGACGATTCGACCGGGATTTCTTATACGACGCAACTCAACTTTCCTGCAAGCCAACCTGGGACAATGCGGAGTCTCCCCGACTGATGTCGCGTCCCGCCGGCCTCCCGTGTCCCTCGGAACACCGCCTGGCCTGCGACGACCGCCGGGTGCACCCACGCCGCTGCGGTCGCCTCGCGTGCCGCGGCCAGGACGAGGAGACCGCGATCCAGTCGCCGGACGGCGGCACGAAGATCACCTGGGGCGGCCCTCCGGTCGCGCCGGAAACCGGCACCGACCGGCTGCGCTTCGAGCCGGCACTCCCCGTCGGCGCGGACCGGAACGCACAGCTGGACCACCTGCTCGCCTTCGGCGCGACGCGCACCGGCAGCCCGGGAGGCGAGGACGGCCGGACGATGCCGCTCGACCCCGACGGCGACGAGTTCGCCGCCCGCACCCGCCGCTGGGCATGCTGTGGCCGAAGCCCACGGCAACCACGTGTGAGGTGACGGACACCCGGCCGGCTCGCACTCCTGGGCCGCGCCCGTCGTCCGGCCGGATGCGGCGCACCGCATCCGGCCCTGGTCGCACGTGTCGCACGGTCACCCGGCCGCACACGAAACTCCGTAGCAGCCGTGCCTGTCGGCATGCCATCGTCCTCGCATGACGGTTGTGGACGACATCGTGATCACCTCGCTGGCCGAGCGCCCGTCGCTGGTGCCCCGGATCTACGAGATCACGCACATCTGGCCGGAGTTCATAGCGCACGACCAGGCCGGGGCGGCGCTCCTGAACCAGGTGGCCGGGGAGTTCCCGGACTACTGCGTGGTCGCGACGGACGGTGAGCGTGTGGTGGCCCGCGGACTGAGTGTGCCGTTCGACGCCGACGGCGACGGCCGTTCCGCGACGCCGGACACGGGCTGGGACCAGGTACTGGTGTGGGCGTTCCGCGACCGGCGCCGCGCGTGCCGGACGACCGCGGCCAGTGCGCTGGAGATCACCATCGACACCGACTACCTCGGCCGCGGACTGTCCTCCCGCATGCTGGCCGCGATGAAGGACGCCGTCGCCCGGCAGGGGCACGACGTGCTGATGGCTCCGGTCCGTCCCAACGCCAAGCATCGCGCACCGCGTGTTCCCATGGCCGACTACCTCCGCCGGCGGCGCGACGACCTGCTGCCGGCCGACCCGTGGCTCCGGGTGCACGTCAAAGCGGGCGGCAGCATCGTAAAGATCGCTCCGGCCTCGATGACGGTCAGCGGGTCGCTGGCCCAGTGGCGGGAGTGGACCGGCCTGCCCTTCACCGAGGACGGTCCCGTCGACGTGCCGGGCGCCCTCGTCCCGGTGCACTGCGACACCGGACACGACCGGGCGGTCTACGTCGAGCCGAACGTGTGGGTCCGGCACGAGGTGAAGCCGGCCACCGCGTGAACCTCGGCGGCCCGGCTGCGTGGGGACACCCCGCCACCCGGTGCCCAGCCACCGGGCGAGTCACGCACGTTCACACCTCGTCCGAGCCGAGAAGCCGTGCGACGAGGCGCCGCGCGAAGGCGGTGTCCAGTCCGTCGGGGCGGAAGAGGATGCGATACATCAGCGGGGCGACGACGACGTCCATGACCGTCTCGACGTCCGGGGCCTCCTCCCCGCGCTCGGCCGCACGGGTGACGATGGCCCGGATATGGTCGGCGGCGTAGGCGGAGCAGCGGCCCGCGTTGCCGCCGTCGGGGTCGCCGAGCAGGGCGTCCCGGATGTAGGCGCGGCCGGTGGGGGAGGCCATCTCGTCGAGGAACTGCTCGGCCCAGGCGGTCAGGTCGCGGCCGAGAGACCCGTGGTCCTCGGGAGTCCCCTCGGGCCGCAGGCGTTCGACGGCGACGTCCGACAGCAGTTCGCGCAGATCCCCCCAGCGGCGGTAGATCGTCGACGGGGTCACCCCGGCGCGCTGGGCGACCAGCGGGACCGTCAGGGCGTCGCGCCCCACCTCCGCGGACAGGTCCCGCACGGCCGCGTGCACGGCCGCCTGGACCCGGGCGCTGCGCCCGCCGGGACGCACCATCTGCCTGCTCATGGGGCTCATCTTAAGAGCCACGTCTTTGCGTCTGCTGGTGACAGTGTGACGGCCGCATGTGCCGCAACGCCCCGGCCGCCGTGCGCCGCATGTGCCGCACGCCTCCGGCCGGCGTGCGGCTTCAGGTGACCGGTGCGAGCGCCCCTGCCGGTGCCGGCTGTGTCTGCTCGTAGGCGTGGCCGGCCCGCAGCAGCACCCGCTCGCCGAGGGGGCGGGCGAGGAGCTGCATGCCGATCGGAAGCCCCGCCGTGTCGTGGCCGACGGGGACGGACAGGGAGGGGAACCCGGTGATGTTGGCGGGGGAGCACAGGCGTACATAGGCGTCGGCGACCCCTTCGACGGTGCCGTCGGCCCAGGTGACCGTCTCCTGGCCGGCCTTCACCGCGGTCACCGGGACGGTGGGGGCGGCCAGCAGGTCCACCTCGGCCAGGACGCGCGCCCACTCCTGGCGCATCAGGGCGCGGGCGCGCTGGGCCCGCAGGTAGTCGGCGGCGGACATCAGCGCACCGGCCTCCAGCAGGACGCGGACGTCGGCCTGATAGTGGTCGGGGACGGTGCGCAGGGTGCCCTCGTGGCAGGCGGTGGCCTCGGGCACCATCAGGCCCCAGTGGGTGGCCTGGAGGTAGCGGGACAGGGGGATCTCGATCTCGACGAGCTGTGCGCCGAGGTCCTGCAGCCGGTCGAGGGCGCCGCGGACGGCGGCTTCGACCTCGGGGTCGACGTGGTCGAAGTAGTAGGAGCGCGGCACACCCACCCGCAGGCCGGTCAGGTCGGCATCCGCCCCGGGCCGGTAGTCCTCGGAGGGACCGGCCACGGAGGTCGGGTCGCGGGGGTCGTGTCCCGCCAGGGCGGTCAGCACCAGGGCGGCGTCCTCGACGGTGCGGGTGAGCGGGCCGACATGGTCCAGCGACCAGGACAGGGGGGTGACGCCGTGCAGCGGGACCAGGCCGTAGGTCGGCTTGAGACCGACGACTCCGTTGAGCGCGGCGGGCACGCGGATCGAGCCGCCGGTGTCGGTGCCCAGGGCGAAGGTGGCCGTGCCCGCGGCGACGGCGACGGCGGAACCGCCGCTGGAGCCGCCGGCCACCCGGTCGCCCCTCCAGGCGTTGCGGGTCTGCGGCGTGATCAGGCCGTAGGCGAACTCGTGGGTGTGGGTCTTGCCGACCAGGACGGCTCCGGCCGCGGACAGCCGTGCGGCGACCGTGCTGTCGCTCCGCGCGCGATGTCCGGCCCTGACCCGGGAACCGGCCGACGTCGGCATGCCGACGACGTCGATCAGGTCTTTGAGCCCCATCGGTATGCCGTGCAGCGGACCGCGGTGGCGGCCGGCCGCGATCTCCTTCTCGGCCGCACGTGCGGCCCGGCGGGCGCGGTCGGCGGTGACGGTGACATAGGCCTGCAGGTGCGGCTCCACCTGTTCCATGCGGTCCAGGACGGAGTCCAGCAGTTCGACGGGGGACAGCCGCCGGGACCGCAGTGCTTCGGCGGCCTGGGCCAGGGTCAGCTCATACGGCTGCACGGTGTGTCTCCTCTTCCGCGTGGTAGACGGAGGCCGGTGGGGTGTCGCCGAAGTCCAGTTCGCGCAGGATCGCGACGACACGGTGGATGTGCAGGACGACGGCCGCGACCGCGTCATGCCGGCCGGGCGGCAGCGGCACCCCGGCGCGGGCGGCCCAGCGGGCCGTCTCCCACGGGGTGAGTCCGGGTGAGGACATGGGTTCGAGGGGTTCCCTTCTCGGGTGCTGCGGGGGAGCGACCACGCAGCCGTAAAAGCTCAGTGTTTGCGTTAGTGGACTGTAGGGCCTACGGGGCCCTAAAGCAAACGAATTGCGTTTAGCGCAGGTGAGGAGAAGACGTCATGACCGCTCGACCGGTGTCCGGTCCGGCCGCCATCCCCTCCTGGACCGTGGGTGAGATCACCGCCCAGCGCATCGACGAGGTTGCGCTGCCGCCCGCCACCGGAGCGTGGCTGCTGCCCGGCGCCACCCCGTACGCCGTCGCGGAACAGGACTGGTTGTGCCCCGATTTCGCCGACGACCAGGGTGCCCTCCGCATCGACAGCCACAGCTTCGCGGTCACCGTCGGCGGGCGGCGCATCCTGGTGGACACCGGCATCGGCAACGGCAAGAAGCGGGCCGATCCCGCCTGGCGCGACCTCGACACCGACTATCTCCAGCGCCTGACCGCCGCCGGATTCTCACCGGACTCGGTCGACCTGGTGATCCTCACCCACCTGCACACCGACCACGTCGGCTGGAACACTCGCCTGGTGGAGGGATCCTGGGTCCCCACCTTTCCTGTCGCTCGCTACCTCACCGCCCGCACCGAGCGGGAGTTCTGGGCCGGATACCCGATGGACGAGGCGCGTGCGCAGGTGTTCCGCGACTCCGTGATCCCCGTCGAGGAAGCGGGGCTGCTCGACCTCGTCGACGTTCCCGGCGGCGGAGTGGAGATCGTCCCCGGTCTGCGTCTGGTGCCCACCCCGGGGCACACCCCCGGCCACCTCGCCGTCGAACTGACCAGCCGGGGCAGGACGGCGCTGATCACCGGCGACTGCATCCATCACCCGATCCAGCTCTCCCGCCCCGCCATCGGCGCCTGTGTCGACATCGACCCCGAGCGGTCCGAAGCCACCCGCCGTGAGGTGCTCGGATCGCTCGCCGGCACCGACACCCTCCTCCTGGGCACCCACTTCGCGCCGCCCACCGCCGGCCGCGTCGTCACCCACCAGGGTGCCTACCGGCTCGTACCGGTACCCGCCGACCCGCGCTGACCGCACCGCATCGCGCAGCGAGGAGTGCGCGGCCCGCCCGAGAGAAAACATACCGAGTTCATTTCTGAACCGAGTATGGGTATCGTGGTCTTCATGTCAGGGCTGCGTGAGCGCAAGAAGCAACAGACCAGACAGCGGATCGCCGAGGTGGCGGCGCGGATGTTCGCCGAGCGAGGCTTCGACGCCGTCACCGTGAACGAGATCGCCGAGGCCGCCGACGTGGCCAAGGCGACCCTCTTCGGCTACTTCCCGACCAAGGAATCACTCGCCCTGGACGGTGTGGGCGGCGACGACCTGGCCGGGATCGTCGCCCGGCGCCCGGCCGGCCGGACGCCGCTGGAGGCGCTCCGCGCCCACTACCGTGCGTTCGCCGCCGGGCAGGGGCCGGACACGCATCTCGACGCCCTGCTCGCCCGGGTGCGTGTGATCCAGGACAGCCCGGCCCTGCGCGATGCCGCCAACAACCTGCTCTACCAGCAGCGTCAGGCTCTGACGCAGGTCCTGACCGACGACTACGGCCCGACGGTGGCCGCGTTGGCGGCCGCCCAGATCGCCGCGTGTCTGACCACCCTGCAGGAAAGCTACTTCCAGCATCTGCTCACCGGTGCCGGTGCCCAGGACGCCGCCCGTGCTCTGGCCCGGGACGTCGAGCTGGCCTTCGACCTGCTGGAACACGGTATCGGTCAGGCGGAAGGGCGATGACGGTGCGCGCGCGAGGCATCACCTACGACACCGGAACCTTCCCCGGCCGTCTGCTCACCCGGAAGACCTTCACCTTTGAGCAAGTCCGGCGCGAGATGACCGTGATCGCCGACGAGCTGCACTGCGACGCCGTGCGTGTCTCCGGCGGCGACGCCGAGCGGCTGGGCATCGCGGCCCGGCATGCGGCCGACGCCGGTCTCGAGGTGTGGTTCTCTCCCTTCCCTGCCGACCTTCCTCCCGAGCGGATCCTGCCGTTCTTCGCCGACTGCGCGCGGCGCGCGGAGGCCCTGCGGCGGGACGGCGCCTCGGTGGTGTTCGTCGCCGGCTGCGAACTCAGCGCCTTCGCCCACGGGTTCCTCCCCGGCGACACCTACCGCGACCGCCTCCTCGCCATGGCCACCGCCGACCTCGCATGGTGGATGTCCCTCGGGCCGGTCCCCGAACGCCTCAACCGCTTCCTCGGCGAGGCCGCGACGACGGTCCGTGCCCACTTCGGCGGGCCGGTCACCTACGCCTCCGGCTCCTGGGAGCCCGTCGACTGGACCCCGTTCGACCTGGTCGGCATCGACGCCTACCGCAGCGCGCAGAACGCGGACACGTTCCGCGCACTTCTGCGTGAGGCCCGCCGTCACGGCAAACCGGTCGCCGTCACCGAGTACGGAACCTGCGCCTACCGCGGCGCGGGCGACCTGGGCGGCATGGCCTGGCAGCCGCCGCACGGAGCGGTCCCGGACGAGGACGAGCAGGTCCGGTACTTCGAAGAACTCCTCGGCATCTTCGAGGAGGAGGGGGTGGACACCGCGCTGTGGTTCTCGTTCGCCGATTACGACAAACCCGGTGACCGCGACCTCGCCTCCTACGGCGTCGTGCGCATGCTCGACGAGACCGCCTGGGAACCGAAGAAGGTGTTCCAGGCCATGAGTGCCGGATACCGACGGCCGAGGCGGAACCCCGCCTGACGACGTTTCAGGCCACGGCATCGACCCGCACCCCCGCACCGGGCCGGATGCCGGGCCCGCCCGCCCGTGGACATGTGCCGACGGCCCGGTACCGGCCGACTGCTGCCGGCCGGTACCGGGCCCCTCCCCCTCGGACCGGTCCGCATGTGCGGACGCCGTGTCGGCCGGTCAGACGGTCCGGTAGTTGTCGTAGACGTATCCCCAGTCGCTCAGGTGCCACCACTGATTGCCGGCAGCGCTGACGCATGACTGGTCGACCAGGTACCAGCCGCCGGTGAGGTAGTCGGTGACCGTGGCGCTGGCCGCCGGCTGCGTGTGCACGGGGGCGCCTGACGCGAACGCCATGTACTCGGCGACGATGGACCTGCAGGAGAAGGCGGCCGGAGCGCGCTCGGCCCCGGTGTCGGAGGCCGCCGCGTGCGCGGGGCCGGCGACCATGGCCGCACAGGCGGCGGTGGCCGCAAGGACGGTGACCAGACGACGTGGGGCGGACATCGATTCTCCGTTCGTGGAGTGCCGGTGGTGATGGTGGCGCACTGCTGCCGCACGCCCACGCCCGGGCCGGTGAGCCACGGTGCGGCGCGGTGCCCGATCAGGATGCCGCGCCGGGCACGGCCGGCTCTTGACTATCCCTGCTCATCACTTGTCGCCTTCTGCGCACGCCGCGCGCGCATGCACTGATGGCGGTACTCCCGCGGGGACGTGCCGTAGGCCGCGCGGAAGGCGCGGCTGAAGTGCGCGGGGTCGGCGAAACCCCAGCGGGCGGCGATCTCCTGGACGGAACGGGAGGACTGGAGGGGGTCGCCGAGGTCGCGGCGGCAGCGCTCCAGACGGCGTTGCCGTATCAAGGCCGCGACGGTGACGCCCTGGTCGTGGAAGAGCGTGTACAGATGGCGCACGGAGATGTGGTGGGCGGCGGCGATGGACTCGGGGGTGAGACCGGGGTCGGCGAGCCGCTGCCGTATGTGGTCGAGCACGCGTATCCGCAGGGCGTGTCTGCGGGCCTGAGGGTCCAGCGTGTCCTCGGCGTCCAGACACCGGCCGAGCAGGGACGTCAGAAGATCCAGGGTGACCGAGGCCAGGGTGGGGACGTCCGCGGGAGTGAACTGGTCGGCGCGCGCGGCGAGATCGGCCAGCCAGCGGGCGAACACGGCACCCATGCCACGGCTCGTGTCGATCGGAACGGCGACCAGATCGCGCACCGTTCTGTCCGGCAGCGACAGCAGACCGCGAGGAATCTGCACCGTCAGATGCGACGGTCTGTCCGGAAGGGCACGGACGTCGCCCAGATAGGAGCGGCTGCTGTCCATCACCACAAGGTCACCGGTGCGCAGGGCCGTGTCGTGCCCGGCCAGTGAGATGGTCCCCTCTCCGCCGGCGAAATAGTTGATCTGATACACCTCCGGGTCGGACTGCCGGATCAGCTTCGCCGTCCGCGCGATCTGCAGATGCGGATAGGACAGCGCGGACACCTGGACCTGACCCAGATCGACGATGCGCATCCGCGAACGGAAGTCGTCCTGATCATTGCTGCGCAGCCGGTTGCGCATGTGCGACTGCGCCGCCACCTCCTCGAACAGCGCGAACCGCTCCGGTGCCGCCACGACGTCCGTGCTGAAGTCGGTCACCAGCATGCCCCACCCCCGAGAACTCACGTCACCCCTCAGCGGCGTCGAACCTGACACAGGCAAGCCCGCGCAGTCCAGCGGTACGTCGGCCACTTCCCGTTCCCGCGGGCACGGCGCGGGCGCGCTTCGCTCCCGGCCGCGCGAAGGCTCCGGAGCCGCGGAAGGCCCTCCCCCCTGCCGCGACCGCCGTGCGGGCCGCTGCTCGATCGGCTCCGTCTCCGTGGCGCCCCAGCGGGCATCGAGGACGACCGACCGCCCGTGGTTCGTTGATAACGAGGCTGTGTTGTCGTTGATTCGAAGCAGTGTTATCGTCGATTACGCATCGCGGAGATCAGTGATCTCACTTCTTACGTCTCAGGAGCTTCCCCATGACTGTTGAGAACAGCACCCCCCGTGTCGCCCTCGTCACCGGTGGCAGCGGAGGCATCGGCCGGGCCGTCGTCGAGCGGCTGGCCGCCGACGGTCTCGCCGTCGCCGTCCACTACGCGGGAAACAAGGCCGCCGCCGAGGAGCTGGCCGCGAAGATCGACGCGGCCGGAGGCCGGGCCGTCGCCGTGGGCGGCGACGTGGCGGACGAGGGCGACATGACCGCGGCCTTCGAGGCGGTCGAGGCCGCCTTCGGCGGAGTCGACGTCGTGGTGCACGCGGCCGGGATCATGATCCTGTCGCCGGTCGCCGAGGTGAACCTCGACGACCTGGACCGCATGCACCGCACCAACATCCGCGGCACCTTCGTCGTGGCCCAGCAGGCTGCACGCCGGCTGCGCAGCGGCGGCGCGATCATCACCTTCTCCACCTCGCAGACCCGCCTCGCCAGCCCCGGCTACGCCCCGTACGCCGCCTCCAAGGCCGCCGTCGAAGCGATGAACCTGGTGCTGGCCAGGGAACTGCGCGGCCGTGACATCACCGTCAACGCGGTCGCCCCCGGCCCGGTGGCCACCGACCTGTTCTACAAGGGCAAGGACGAGGCGACGATCGAGCGGTTCACCAAGATGACCCCGCTGGAGCGCCTCGGCACCCCGCAGGACGTCGCCGAGGTTGTCTCCCTCCTGGCCGGTCCCGGGCGCTGGATCAACGGTCAGACGCTCTTCGCCAACGGCGGCGCCGCATGACAGGTGCCCCCACGCAGCGATCCGCCGTCCGCCCCGCCAGCCTTCTGGCCGGCTCCGTTCCCCAGTCCCGCTCCCTCCCCCTGACCCGTCGCGCGACCTCGCCGGGCGTGCTCCTGCGGGCCGGGATTGTTCCTCGCGGCTCGTTCACGCCGCTCACCACAAGGAGTACGTCATGACCAGCACCGGCACCGTCGTCCTCATCACCGGGGCCTCCAGCGGCTTCGGCGCCCTGACGGCACGCGCCCTCGCGGACGCGGGCCACACGGTCTGGGCCGGCATGCGGCACACCGAGGGCCGCAACGCCCCGCGGGTGCGGGAGGCCCTGGACTACGCGAAGGAACACGGGGTGGACCTGCGCCCCGTCGAACTCGACGTGACCTCCCAGGCCTCCGTCGACGCCGCGGTCGCACGGGTCGAGGGGGAACACGGACGCATCGACGTCCTGATCCACAACGCCGGCCACATGGTCACCGGCCCCGCCGAAGCCTTCACCCCCGAGCAGCTGGCCGAGCTGTACGACGTCAACGTCCTCAGCACCCAGCGCGTCAACCGGGCCGCGTTGCCCGGGATGCGGCGCCGGGGACGAGGGCTCGTGGTGTGGGTGTCCAGCTCCAGCGTCAAGGGTGGCACCCCGCCGTACCTCGCCCCGTACTTCGCGGCCAAGGCCGGCATGGACTCACTGGCCGTCAGCTACGCCGGTGAGCTCGCCCGCTGGGGCGTGGAGACCTCCATCGTCGTGCCCGGTGCCTTCACCTCCGGCACCAACCACTTCGCCAACTCCGGCCGCCCCGCCGACACCGCGGTGGAGGCCGAGTACCAGACCCGCTACCCGGGGCTGGTCGAGCAGGTCGCGGACAAGCTGGCCGCGCTGGAGCCGGAGGACGCCGACGCCTCGATGGTCGCCGAGGAGATCGCCCGGATCGTCGCACTGCCTCACGGCGAGCGTCCCTACCGCGTGCACATCGACCCGTCGAACGACGGCTCGGAGGAGGTGTCCCAGGTCGCCGACCGGGTCCGCCGCGAGCTGCTCACCCGGGTGGGGCTGGCCGACCTGCTCACCGTCCGGAAGTGACCCCACCCGGCACCCCCGTCGCGGTGCCTCCCACCGGCAGAGGGGAACGGGCCTTTCGGGCCCGCTCCCCGCAGTCCCGGCCGCCCACGACGCCGACTTCGCAGGCCGACAAGGCCGTTCACCTCGCTTGATAGCGTTGACATCATGGACAACAGGTCGAAGATCATCGAAGCGGCGGCCGAGCTGCTCGAGGCCTCTCCCACCGGTCAGGTGGCCACGCGCAGCGTCGCGGAGAAGGCCGGTGTGCAGCAGCCGGTCATCTACCGTCTCTTCGGTGACAAGGACCGCCTGCTGGCCGCGGTCGTCGACCACGGCTTCGAGCAGTACCTCGCCGCCAAGCGCGCCGCCGAGGTGAGCGCGGATCCCGTGGCCGACCTGCGCCGCGGCTGGGACCAGCACACCCAGTTCGCCCTCGAACACCCCAACCTCTACCACCTGATGACCGCGCCCGGACTGACCGTGGCGCCCCGGGCCATCGGCGAGATGCGCACGCTGCTGCACGGCGTCCTCGAACGCGTGGCCCAGGCCGGACGGCTGGCCGTCGCACCGGACCGCGCCGTCGAGATCGTGATGGCGGCCAACACCGGCGTCGCCCTGGCGCTGCTCGCCCGTCCCGACGAGCAGCGCGACCTCGCCCTCTCGCGGCAGATGAGAGAGGTCGTCCTCGCGGGCGTCCTCACCCCCGAACCCGCCCACCGGACTTCGACCGAGTCCGTGACCGTCCCTCAGGCCGCCACCACGCTCGCGGCCTTGCTGCGTTCCGACCCACCGAAGTCCTTCACCCCGGCCGAGCGCGCTCTGCTGGCCGAGTGGCTCACCCGGCTGGCCCAGGACACCACCGCGTCGTGATCCGACAAGCACCCGGCGTACGGCAGGCGGGCACTGACGTGCTCGGTCGTTCCTGACGACGAAGCCTCACGCCGACGACCCGCTGCCGCTGTTCTTGCTGCGGGCGTAGTGGCGTGCGGCTTTGGCCCGGTTCCCGCACGCGGCCATGGAGCACCACCGGCGGGTGTTGTTCTTGCTGGTGTCGTGGAAGTGCAGGATGCACTGCGGGTGTGCGGCGCATCGTTTGATCCGGCGGGGATCGACGGCGACGAGCCGGAGATAGTCGCTCGCGGCGAGCCACGCGGGCAGCCAGGCCGCGTCGTCGGTCTCCGGACAGGTCTGCGGCCCTTCGGGCCCGAGGCTCTGGCGCAGCACACCGTGGGCGAGGACACGGTTGAGGGCGTCGCGCGCCGCGCCGGAACCGTCGTCCACCACAGCGAGAAGCGCGCCGCGGGTCTCCCGCAGGGCGGCGAGCGTCGCCTCGTCGGCCGTGGCCCGGTCGGCCAGTCCCGCCGAGTGCAGCCAGACGGCCAGCCCGTCGACACAGTCCAGGAGATCCTCCTCGCCCGCGCTGCCGACCCACCGGGTGTTGAGCAGGTCCAGGCACAGCGGCTCCCCGGTCAGCGGACGAGGATCCGTGGACACCTGCGGTGACGACTTCGGCACTGCGCGTCTCCTCCTGTCTTCTCCTGAGCCCCCTGCGGCACCGTCATTCTATCCCCCAATCGCTCTTTCGCTGGTTGACGCTCGTCATGTCTACCGTCTACGGTCGTTTCAGTGGTTAGAAACGGACAACGTGGAGGTGGATCATGACCGCAGCCGCCAGTGACGTCCTGCAGACCGGGCACGTCGGGTTGAACGTCACCGACCTGGACCGTTCGGTGCCCTTCTACACACGTGTCTTCGGACTCCAGGTGCTAACCCAGGGGGAGGACCACGGCCGGCGCTGGGCGTTCCTGGAACGTGACGGGCGACTCGTGCTGACGTTGTGGCAGCAGAGCGACACGTCCTTCGCCGCGACCTCGGCCGGCCTGCACCACCTGTCCTTCCAGGCGGCCTCCATGGACGAGGTACGGGCGGCCGAGGCGGTCCTGCGCGACCTCGGCGCCGAGATCCTGCACGGCGGCGTCGTCCCGCACGGCGAGGACACGGCCTCCGGAGGGATCTTCTTCACCGACCCGGACGGCATCCGCCTGGAGATCTACGCACCGGACGACGCCCGGACCGCCACCGCCCCCTACGGCACCGCACCCACCTGCGGCTTCTTCTGACACACCCCGACACACCTGACGCACCCCGGACACCTGCCGGAGGGAAGGAGGCCGCCATGGCGGTCGACGTCTACCACGAGGGCGAGCGCACCGCCCAGCGGCGCGCGGGCCTGCACCGCCAGGGCGAGTCCGCCTCCCGGATCGTCCGCTCGGCGATCCCCGCCGTCGCCCGGGACTTCCTCGCCGGGCAGATGCTGATCGTGCTGGGCGCCGCGGACGCACAGGGCCGGATGTGGGCCTCGCCAATCTCCGGGAGACCCGGGTTCCTGCGGGCGGAGAGCGACACGGTGCTCGCCGTCTCGGGGCTCCCCGCCCCCGGAGACCCGCTGCGGGCCCGGCTGGGCACACCCGCACCGGTCGGAACGATCGCCGTCGACTTCGCGACCCGCAGACGGATGCGCCTGAACGGCCGAAGCGTGCCCGACGGAGAAGGGGTGCGGGTCACCCTCGACCAGGTGTACGCCAACTGCCCGAAACACATCCAGCAACGGCACCCGCGATGGCGACCGGCCACCCCCGCACCCGGGGCGACCTCGGCGCAGCTGCCGGCCCGTTTGCAGTCCCTCATCGCCGGAGCCGACACCTTCTTCATCGCGACCGCGGACCGGGACGGCCGTGCCGACGCCTCGCACCGCGGCGGCAACCCCGGCTTCGTCCAGGTGCTGTCACCCACCCGGCTGCGCTGGCCGGACTACACCGGCAACGCCATGTTCAACACCCTGGGCAACCTGGAGGCCGACGCGAGAGCCGGCCTGCTGTTCCTGGACTGGGGTACGGGCACCACCGTGCAGCTGACGGGCACGGCACGCACCGACTGGGATTCCGCGGCCGCTGCTGCCCTGCCCGGTGCGCAGCGGGTCGTCGACTTCACCGTCACCGCGGTGGTGGAGATCGCCCACGCCAGTCCGCTGCGCTGGAGCGCGCCGCAGCTCTCCCGCTTCAACCCTCCCGTCGCACCACCCCCTTGACACACGATGCGTTGACACACGACGCGACGAGCCGGCCCGCCGGCACGGGACCGCCTGACTTACCGCCGCGCCGCTGACCCCGCACCCGCCCGTGCACGGAGCCCGGACGTCACAGAGCCGCACCTCTCGGGCCCGCACGGTGCCCGCCCCGGGACACGTGTGCCCGTCCCGCGGCGGGCGGACGGGGACTCAGCCGGCGGCGGTGTGCGGGCCGCCGGCGCAGTCCAGCGCCGTCAGGTCCACCGCGTCCGCCATCGCCTGCATGCCCTTGTCGCCGGGGTGCAGATGGTCGCCGCCGTCGAAGGACGGCAGCATGCGTGCCGGGTCGTAGGGGCTGCGCAGCACGCGGTCGAAGTCGGCCACCGCGTCGAACTCTCCGCTGTCCCGTATGAAGTCGTTGACCTGCTGCCGAACATCCTCGGCCGCCTCGTCCCACTCCGACCAGCCCTTGAACGGCCCCACGGTGGCGCCGACGACACACTTCCCGGCGGCGTGCGCCCGCGCGATGATCTGCCGGTACCCGGCGATCATGTCGGCGGCCGTCACCCCGGTGTGGGCTTTGATGTCGTTGACGCCCTCGAACAGGAACACCGTCCGCACACCCGGCAGAGAGAGCACGTCCCGGTCGAGCCGGTTCAGCGCGCTCTGACCCGCGCCGTCCGCCAGCACCTTGTTGCCGGAGATCCCCTCGTTCGCCACGCCCTTGACGGCGGTACGGGCCTGCTGGAGGCGGCGGGCGAGATAGTCGGGCCAGCGGCGGTTGAGGTCGGCGGTGGACGCCCAGCCGTCCGTGATGGAGTCGCCGAGCGCGGCCACCGCGCCGGTGCGGGCACCGGTACGCACCACGACGGCGTCCAGGTAGAACCACGAGCTGGTGGTCTGCGTCCAGTGGTCGGCGCTCTCCTCGGCGGTGTGGTCGCCCTGGGCGAGGTAGGACGTCTGAAGGGCCATGCTGTGGCCGGTCGCGGGACCGGCCGCGTCCGGGCTGTGCAGGCTGACCACCAGGTCGGTGGCGGCGGGCAGCCGCCCGGGCAGCGGGTCGCTGAAAACGGTCTGTCCGGCCGGCACGGTGACAAAGGTCCGGTCGCCGAAGGTCAGCCGCCGGTTGCTGCCGGGGCGCAGTTCGGCCCCCGTCTTCCGCGCTCCGGCCCAGACGCTGTCGAAGGAGACCGGCCGGTCGCCGAAGGCGTTGGACAGCCGGATCCGCAGGTCGCTTCCGGCGGCGCTGGTGTGCACCACCATGCGGTACGCCAGGTCGGGTGTGCCGTCGCCGAGGCGGTCGGCGCTCGCCGCCCAGGTGACGACCTCGTGCTGCCGGGGTGCCGCGGCCGCCCGGTCGGGGACGGCGACATGCACCGCGGTGGCCGTCAGCGCGGCGGCCAGCAGACCCGCCCATCTGATCGTTCCAGCTCTCATCCGGTGAATCCCTTCAACGTGACGGACGCGCCGGGTTCCAGAACCACCTTGCGGGAAAGACCGCCGTACGTCACCGTCGTCGTTCGGCCACCTGTGCTGTGCAGGCGCACCAGTGAGGGTCTGCCGTCCCGCCAGTGCAGGTCCACGGTGAAACCGCCGCGGACAGCAGCGCCCGTGAGCGCGCCGGAGGCGGCCCAGGCGTCGGGCAGGGCGGGCAGCAGCTCGATGTGACCGGGCCGTGCGTACAGCAGCATCTCGATCATCGCCGCCGGGGTGCCGAAGTTGGCGTCGATCTGGAAGATGCCCCGGCCGGGCTCGGTCTGGTAGATGTCGAACAGATTGAAGGCCGTGCCGTTGCTCCCCCCGGTGGAGGGCCGCAGATTGTTCACGACGAGCTGGTAGGCCGTGCCGGCGTTCTTCAGCCGGGCCCAGCACAGGGCGCGCCAGGCGTTCGCCCAGCCGTAGCTGTCCATGCCGCGCGCGGTGAGCAGCGCGGTGGCCCCGTCGACGATCTCCTGCGGGGTGGAGCCGTCGGGCCGGATCCGGTCGCCGGGGAAGAGACCCACGAGCGGGGAGAGATGACGGTGCGTGGTCTCGCCGAGGTTGTCCGGCGACATCCACTCCTCCAGCCAGCCCGTCGTGGGGCTGACCCGGGGCAGATACAGCTTCTCGCGCAGCGCCGCGATCCGCTGGGCGTGCGCGGTGTCCTTGCCCAGCCGAGTGCACGCGGCGTGGTAGTTGCCGAACAGCGCCCAGACCAGCTCCTGGTCATAGGTGTTGCCCTTGCCGTCCTGCGGGCCGTGCTCGGGCGACCAGCCGGCGTCGGCGATCAGGACCTCCTCGCCGCTGCCGGGCAGGGAGACCGGGAGCAGCCGCGCCTCCCAGAACGCACAGGCGCCCTTGAGCAGCGGGTGGATCTTCTCCAGGTACGCGCGGGAGAGGGTGTACTCGTAGTGCTCGTAGAGGGTGTTGCACAGCCAGGCATTGCCCGCCGGATGCCACCACCAGCCCAGCCCGCCGTGCGGGTCGGTGGAGAACGCGACGGTCCAGCCGGCGATGACGCCACTGGAGTTGCGGAAGCGGTTGCGCGGATCCTGGAACAGCCGGCCCGTCAGCTCCGTCCAGGACGGCAGCTGGGCCAGGCAGTAGTCGGCGAGGGCGTCGAAGCACGAAGGCAGCGCGGTCCGGTCCGCCATCCAGTAGTTCATCTGGATGTTGATGTCCGTGTGGTAGTCGCCCATCCAGTCCGGGTCGTTGCCGTCCAGCCACAGCCCTTGCAGGCCCATGGGCAGGCTGCCCCGCGAGCCGGAGATCATCAGGTAGCGGCCGAACTGCAAGTAGGCGGCCTCGAGTTCGGGGTCGGGTTCGCCGCTCGCGTGCCGCTCCTGGATCCGCTCCCAGGTGTCCAGGGCACGCTGCCGGGCGGTGGAGGTGCCGAGGTCGAGGCCGAGACGGCCGTACAGGGCCCGGTGGTCCGCGATGTGGGTGCTCCGCAGCGTGCCCACGGGGTGGGTGGCCGCCGCGCGCACCTTGGTGCGGGCGAGGTCCTCCGGGTCGAGCGAGGGATCGCGGTAGCCGGCCGAGGCGTCCGGGGCGTAATCGGTGCCGCCGCTGACCACCACGGTCAGATCGGCGCAGCCGGAGAAGTCGATCCGCGCCCCGCGTACCGTCACCCGTCCGGGGCCGCTGGTGGACGCGGTGACGGCCGCACCGTAGCGCAGCCCGTTGGGGAAGGACGCGCCGAACGACGTCGACGTGGGTGTCTCGCCGTGCGTGCCGTCCAGCGTGAGGGAACCCGTGTAGCGGCCGCCGCCGCTCGCGGTGAAGTGCACGACGATCACGTCGTCGGGGCGGCTGGCGAAGATCTCCCGGCGGTAGGTGACGCCCGAGCGCACATAGCTGGTGGTCACCAGGCCCCGGGCGAGGTCGAGGGTGCGGCGGTAGTCGTGCACCGCGGACAGGTCGTGGCCGGGAAGGTCGACGGTGAGCCGGGCGAGGAGGGTGAAGGAGCCGAAGTCGTCGCGGCCGTAGGGGAACTGGCCGTCGGCGTCCAGGGTGTCGTTGAGGCCGCCGGTCCACATCGTGGCGTCGGTGACGAGCAGCAGTTCCCGGCCGGGGTCGTTGCTCGCCAGGGCACCGAGGCGGCCGTTGCCGACGGGCAGGCCCTGTTCGATCATCGAGTGCTCGTCGGCCGGTGCCCGCCACCACAGGACGTGACGGTCGTCCGCGGGTGCCTCGGACTCGGCCGGCGGACGCAGGGGTGCCGCTGAGGCGGCGAAGGCGGGCAGGGTGCCGAGCGCGCCGGCGAGGGAGGTGCTGGCGGCCAGGGACAGCAGGGTTCTTCTGCTCGGTTCGGGTGTGCGGGACGTCATGGCTGCTCCTGAGGGCAGGGGCGCGGCCCGGCCGGACGTCGGCCGGCCGGCCGGGCCGCTGCGGTTCAGGACGACTGCGGTACGTCGATGCGGTCGATGTCCGGGGCGTAGTCGGAGCCGCTGTCGATGGTGAGGGTGTTGGAGCCGGCCTTCAGGGTGACGGGGACGCTGACGGTGCCGGTGGTTCCCCAGTCACCGGTGGAGGCGAAGGTGTGACGCACGGCGCCGCCGCCGTTGGCGGAGATCAGTGCCGAGCGGGCGTCGCCGCTGACATACGTCACCTTCACCTGGTAGGTGCCGGGCTTGTCGACGACCACATTGGTGATGGTGAGTTTGCCGCCGAGGTAGAGGTTGCCCGCCTTCTTGCCACCGGAGCAGGCGGCGCAGTCGGCGACGGAGGCGTTGCCGGACAGGGTGTTGGCCGGCGCCTCGGCCTCGTAGCCGGTGTAGTGCACGGTGTGGCTGCTCCGGCGCGGGGTGACGGTGAACAGACGGGAGCCGTGCGCGGGCAGGGCCTCGGTGATCCGGTTCCTGTGATCGCCGAGGTTCTCGTGGTTCCACAGGTCGCGCACGGCGGCCTGGCCGGTGAAACCGAGAGCGGACCAGTCGGCGGTCACGGCGGCGGGCGCGTCGGCGAGGTTGAACAGGGCGACGGTGTAGCTGCCGTCGGGGTTCTTCGCCGCCCACACCTGCTGCGGGTCGGACGCGGTCACGGGCTGCGCGGGCGGGCCGTCGCCCTGGTCGACGGCGATGACCTCACGGTTGGTGAGCAGGGACACGCCGTAGGAGTCGAGCCGGGTCAGGTCGTCGCCGGTGTACAGCGGGGACTTGGCGATGGCCCACAAGGTGGCGTAGCTCTGCCGCTCGGCCTTGGTCAGGCCGTCCATCGTCCCGTTGCCGACGTCCAGGGAGTCCAGATCGTTCCAGCCGCCGGGGCCCGCGTGACGGGTCCAGGCCGGGGCGTCGGCGAACCGGTCGTCGACGGAGTTCTCCCAGCTGACCAGGGTGTTGCAGTAGCACTCGACATCGGTGTCGACGCGCCAGCCGTTGGAGTACTTCTTCCAGTCGGCGGCGTGCTGGATGTCCAGGGACCAGGACAGCTCCAGGTGGATGGGCCGGCCGGTGGCGGCGATCGCCTGGTGCCAGGCGGCCACGTCGGGGACGTTGTCGTAGTTGTCGCCGCTCTTGAAGGAGCCCGGGCCGACCCCGTCGAGCTTGAGGAAGTCGTACCCCCAGTCGGCCAGCAGCTGCGCCTGGGAGTCGATGTACTTCTGCGTGCAGGGACGGGAGAAGTCCAGCTTGTAGGCGCTGTCCCAGCCGTTGGTGGTGCGCAGGTCGCTGTAGACGATGTCGGCGGTGGTGCAGCCGGGGGCGTTCCAGATCGGCGACGTGCCGTCGTGGTACGCCTCCTTCTCCAGGCCGACGGGCAGGTAGATGCCGGCCTTGAGACCTTTGGCGTGGATGTGGTCGGCGACCGCCTTCATGCCGTGCGGGAAGCGGACCGGGTCCGGCTTCTGCCGGGCGTAGGTGTCGAACTCGGGGGTCCAGGTGTTGTCGCGCCACCAGCCGGCGTCGATGTTGACGTACTCGTAGCCGTACTTCTTCAGCTTCGCGGCCAGGGCGTCGGCCTGCTCGAGGACGTTTGCCTCGGTGAGGTAGCTGTAGTCGCCATCCGGGTTGAGCCCGGGATACTTCGAGGACTGCATGCTCCAGCTGGACCAGCCCATGTAGGGCTTGGCGGCCAGGGCCGGGGCGGACGCCGTATGGCGGGCGGCGGGGGCCGTGGGTGTGTCCGCGGCGTGTGCGGGCGTGCTGTGGGCGGTCGTGGCCAGGCCCGCGGCGAGGGCCAGGACGACCATGGCTCTCAGGCCGCGTGCGGGCAGGGCGGAGCGAGGGGAAGACCGCATGGGGCGTGCCTCCTGACGGTGGGGTGTGCGGGGGACTGCGGGCGGCGGTTCAGCCCTTGCCCGAGCCGAGGGTGAGCCCGCTGATGAACTGGCGCTGGAGCGCGAAGTACACCAGCAGCGTGGGGATCGCGGTCATCAGGGCGCCGGCCGCGATCAGGTTGGGGTTGGTGAAGTACTGGCCCTGGAGGTTGGCCAGCGCGGAGGTGATGGGGCGTTTGTCGCCGGTCTCGACGAGGGTGAGGGGCCAGAAGAAGTCGTTGTAGATCCAGATGGACTCCAGCGTGGCCAGCGCGGCGAAGGCCGGCCGGCACAGCGGCAGGATGATCTGGAAGAACTGCCGCCACACCGGGGCGCCGTCCACGGCGGCTGCCTCGGAGATCTCCTTGGGGATCGTCTTCATGTAGTTGCTGAGGACGAAGGTGCAGAAGCCGCACTGGTAGGCGACGTTGATGGCGATGATGCCCCAGGCGGAGTTGTACAGCAGCAGCGAGTCGCTCATCCACTGCGGCAGCGGGATCAGCAGGTAGAGCCGGTACAGCGGGGTGATCAGCACCTGGGGAGGCAGCAGGTTGCCCGCGGTGAACAGGATCAGCAGCGCGAGGTTCCAGCGGAAGTCGAAGCGGGTGACGAAGAACGCGACGGCGGCGGAGAACAGCAGGGTGCCGAGCACCGCCGGGACGGTGATGAGCACGGAGTTGAGGAAGAAGTGCGGCATGCCGGACTGGGTCCAGGCGTCCGTGAAGTTCTCCAGGCCGAAACTGTGCGGCAGCGAGAAGTAGCCGTGCCGGCTGGTGTCCTCGTAGGAGCGCAGCGAGGTGTACACGGCCCACAGCAGCGGCACCAGCCACAGCACACTGACCGTACCGAGCAGCAGGTGGGCGCGGGTGTTCCGGGCCGGCCGGGGACGGCCGGGGACGGGGGAGCCGTCGTCCCGGGTGCGCACCGCGGGCCGGTGTGCCGTCGTGGTCACGAGTCCTCCTTGCGGAAAGTCTGCACGAGGAAGGTGCCGATCGCGGCCAGCGAGACCAGCAGCAGGACCACGGCGAGCGCCGAGCCGTACCCGATGTGGCCGGACTCACCGATGATGTTGTCCGTGATGAGCAGGGACAGCAGCTCCATGCCGGGCTTGCTGCCGGTGCCGCCGCCCAGGACGTAGACGATGTCGAAGGCGCGCAGCGACTCCATGACGGTCACCACGACGATGATGATGTTGACCGGTTTCAGCGCGGGCAGCACGATGCGGAAGAAGGTCTGCCTGCCGCCTGCCCCGTCCAGGGCCGCGGCCTCCTTCAGCGCCGGGTCGAAGCTCCTCAGACCGGCCAGGTAGAGAATCATGATGTAGCCGGTGTGCCGCCAGCCCGAGGCGACGAGCACCGCCCACAGGTTCAGGTGCGGATTGCCGAGCCAGTCGATGTGGTGGGCGGAACCCGCCGCCGACAGCAGGCTGTTGAGCAGTCCGGTGTCCGGGTTGTAGATGATCTCCCAGATGAATCCGACGACCGCCAGGGACAGCACCATCGGCAGGAAGATCGCCGTCTGGTAGACACGTGTGAACCGGATCTTCCGGTCGAGCTGGTAGGCGAGGAAGACCCCGAAGGGTGTCGGCAGCAGCGCCGTGAACAGCAGCCACAGCACGTTGTGCCACACGGCCGGCCAGAACGGCGGGTAGTTGGTGAAGATCTGCCGGTAGTTGTCGATGCCGGTGACATGGATGCCGGACAGGCCGATGCCGTCCCAGGTGGTGAAGGACAGCACGATCGAGGCGAGCGCGGGCAGCCAGACGAAGACCAGCAGGGCGAGCAGGGGCAGGCCGATGACGGCCGCCAGGAACAGGCGGTCGCCGCGGCCGAGACGCGAGGGGGAGGAGGCGGCGGACACGGTCGGCCCTTTCACGGTCCTGGTCAGGCCGTGAAGAAGCGCGAGCGCTGGGACTCGATCTTCTTCAAGGTGGCGGAGCCGTCGTCGGGATGGCTGAGCCACTCGGTCAGGCCGGGCAGCAGCACGGTCGAGACGAAACCCGGGTCGCTGTCCCGGTCGGCGAACTGGCTGATGTGCCGCGCGGATTCGATGAGCTGCGCGGACTTCTTCTGCAGCGCGTTGTACGAGCCGGTGCCGGCCTGCTCGTTGGCGGCCAGGTTGCTCGGGTCGGCACGCATGTACGTCTCCTCGGCCCGGGCACTGCCGAGGAACTCCAGGAACTTCTTCGCGCCCTCCTCGTTCTTCGGCCGGCGGCTGAGCATGAAACCGTCGGTGGGCGCCTCCACGGTGTCCTGGCCGTGCGACGGCTCCACCTCGGGGAAGGGGAAGAAGTCGATGTCGGCGCGGACGGCGTCGTCGGTGATCTGCTGGCCGAGGAACAGGCCGATGACCGCCATCCCGGACTTCTTGTCCAACAGCGTCTGCGCGGCGTCCTGCCAGGACCGTCCGCCGCCGCTCGGCTGGTAGTACGGCGTCAGCTCACGCCACAGATCCAGGACGCGGGCGGCGCGCCGGTCGGTGAAGGACACCTGGCCGCGCATCAGCGACGTGTGGAAGTCGTAGCCGTTGGCCCGCAGGTTCAGGTAGTCGAAGGCGCCGAGGACCGACCAGGTGTCGCCGCCGCCGTATCCGGAGGCGATCGGGAACAGGCCGTCCTTCTTCATCCGCTTGGCCAGCGCGACGAACTGGTCCCAGGTGCGCGGCACCTCGTAGCCGCGCTCCCGGAACAGGCTCTTGCGGTAGAAGACGGCCCACGGGTACGTGTACAGCGGCACGAAGTAGTACGTGCCGTCCGCGCCGCGGGACAGCTGCTTGGTGGCCTCGCTGAAGCCGTCGCCTATCTTCTCCCACACGTCGTCGACCGGGGAGCACAGTCCCTTCTTGGCGAAGTACTGCATGCGGTACCCGGCGAACCATGTGAACACGTCGTCCGGGGTGCCCTGCAGATAGCTGGTGATGGTCTTCTGGAACGTGTCGTGGTCGACGGTGTTCGTCTTCACCTTCAGACCGGACTGCGCGGTGAACGCCTCGGTGACGGCCGCGTAGGCGGCCTTGGGAGTGGCGTCGGCGCCGTTGGAGCCGAAGGTGACCGTCTTGGGATCCGACGCCGCTGTCGCGCCGCCGCAGGCGGTCAGGACGGGGGCCGCCAGCGCGGCGGCGCCGAGCCCGAACAGTCTGCCGACGACCTGGCGCCGACCCGGGCCGGGCGCAGCCAGGGGAGTGCGGCTCTGCTGCGTCATGGTTGCTCCTCGTGCGTGTGGATCGGGTTTCAGGGGTGGTGGGGGAGAACTGGGTGATGCCGCCGGGGCTGCGGCTGGAGGCGGACCGGCCGGCTACCGCGGGTGCGAGCCGGTGAACGACTGGATGGCGGTGGCCGCCGCCCCGCGGGCCCACTCCTCGAACGGCAGCGGGCGGGTCTGGACGTCGCACTGGGCGGCGGAGCCGAAGGCGGCCTCGGCGAAGGCCTCGCGGATCTGCTCGGCGAACAGGTCGTAGGCGGCCAGCCCCTCGCCGGAGATGATCACACGTTCGGGTCCGAGCAGGTTGGCCACGGTGGCGATGCCCCGCCCGATGGCCTCGCCGGCCCGCGCGTACGCCTCCCGGGCCGCGGCCACACCCTGATGGGCCAGGGCCGCGGCATGGGCGGCGTCGGTGACCTCCAGCCCGGTGGCCTCCCGGACCCGCTGCACGATGGCCGCGTCCCCGGCGATCGCCTCGACACAGCCGCGGTTGCCGCAGTGACACGGGGGACCGGCCGGGTCGACGGTGACATGCCCGATCTCACCGGCCACACCGTGCGCGCCGGCCACCACCCGGCCGTGCACGACCAGACCGCAGCCGATGCCCGCGCCCACCGTCACCACGGCGAAGTCGGACAGGCCCACACCCGCGCCGAACCACTGCTCGGCGACGGTGAGGGCGCGCACGTCGTTGTCCACGGTCACCGGCAACCCGGTGGTCGTCGCGGCGAGTTCGCCGAGCGGCACCTCGCGCCAGTCCAGGAACGGCGAGTACCGCACGACGCCCTCGGACCGGTCCACGTCACCGGAGACGGCGATGCCGAGACCCGCGACCCGCACCCCGAAACCGTCCGCCTCGGTGAGCAGTTCCTGCACCAGGTCGCCGGCCGCGGCCAGTACGGCCTCGGGATGGGGAGCGGGCAGCGGCAGATGCCGGGCGAGCAGGATCCGGCAGCACAGGTCGGTCAGCACGCCGATGATCTCCTCGCCGGTCACCTTCAGCCCGATGAACAGCGCACGGCCGCCGTCGACACGGACCAGGCTCGCCGGCCTGCCCGGCGCCGGACGCGCGTCCTCGTCCGTGTCCTCCACCAGATAACCCGCCTCGATCAGCGGACGGACCGCCTTGGTGACGGCCGCCGCGGACAGCCCGGCCCGCCGGCCCACCTCCAGCCGCGTCAGGGGACCTTGGGACAGGAGCGTGGTGAAGATCTGCGCGGCGGCCGGTGTGCTGACCGGAAAGGTCTCGGCGGAGGAAGGCGAGGACATGGCCGGGAACCTAAGGCGGTTATTTTCCGCTGTCAATGAAAGAAGCACGACCTTTTTGAAGATTCGCTGTGGACGCATGTCACTGTGCAAATCAAAGTCCGGGCACGGGTGTTGACATGTGATCGAAGGTCAGGTTTGGCTTGGCGGCGCGTGCCCGTGTGCCGCCCTCCCCCGACCCGCGAACGTGAGGCCCGATGCCGATGATCTCCCGTGCCCCCGACACCGGGGTCTGGCTGCTGAGCACCCCCCGCACGTCGTACGCCCTGCGCGTCGACGACACGGGCGCACCCTGCCACCTCGCGTGGGGCCCACGGCTGACCCTGCGGGAAGCGGAGGAGCTGGCGGCCCCTCAGCCGCCCGTCGCCAGCAGCTTCGAGGGCCGGCCCGAGGTGGGCGAGGAACTCCCGGTAGACGGCGGCACCCGCTACGGGCCGCCTTCACTGCAGGTCCGGTATCCCGACGGCTCCCGCGCCTTCGAATGGCAGCACACCGGACACCGGCTCCTTCAGCCCGCGCCCGGCGTGGCCGTCCTGGTCCTGTTGTTCCGCGACCGCCTCCACCCCCTGCACGTCGCCCTGCACTACACCGTCCGTGACGACACCGACGTCATCGAACGCCACACGGTGCTGCGCAACGCCGGGGACCGGCCGCTGTCCCTGCTACGGGCCGACTCGGCCGCCTGGTCGCTGCCGCCCCTGCCCGGCTACCGGCTCAGCCATGTCACCGGCCAGTGGTCCGCCGAGAACCAGCTGCGCCGCGACCCGCTGCCGCACGGCGAGACCGTGCTCACCAGCCGGCGCGGCATCACCAGCCACCATGCCTCCCCGTGGGTGATGCTGGACGACGGAGAGGCGGACGAGGAGCACGGCCGGGTGTGGAGCGCGGCCCTGGCCTGGAGCGGCAGCTGGCGCATCACCGTGCAGCGCACCCCCGGCGGCCGGGCCGGATTCACCGGAGGCACCGGCCACGAGGGCACCGTCGTGCCGCTCGCACCCGGCGAGGAGCACACCACCCCCGTGTTCGCCGGGCTGTTCACGGACCAGGGGTTCGGCGCGGCCAGCCGCGCCTGGCACCGCTACGTCCGCGACCACGTCCTGCCGCACGCGGACGAGACGGCACCCGTGCTCTACAACTCCTGGGAAGCCACCGGCTTCGACGTCGACGAGACCGGCCAGAAGGCCCTCGCCGAGCGGGCCGCCGCGCTCGGCGTCGAACTGTACGTCGTCGACGACGGCTGGTTCGGCGCCCGGCGCGACGACCGGGCCGGCCTCGGCGACTGGACCCCGTCCCCCGACCGCTTCCCGGACGGACTCGAACCCCTCGCGGACACCGTGCACCGGCTCGGCATGCGCTTCGGCCTGTGGGTGGAACCCGAGATGGTCAACCCCGACAGCGACCTCTACCGCGCCCACCCGGACTGGGTGCTGCACATTCCCGGCCGCACCCGCAGCGAACTGCGCAACCAGCTCGTGCTGAACTTCGCCCGCGACGACGTGGCCGACTGGGCGTACGGCTGGCTGACCCGCACGGTCGCCGACAACGGGATCGACTTCCTCAAGTGGGACATGAACCGCTCCCTCAGCGAAGCCGGCTGGCCCGGCACGGCCGACGGCCACGACCGGCTGTGGACGCGGTACGTGACCAACCTGTACGGCGTCCTGGACCGGCTGCGCGATGACCATCCCGGCCTGCGGGTGGAGACGTGCGGCGGCGGCGGCGGACGCATCGACCTCGGCATCCTGCGCCGCACCGACCAGGCGTGGGTGTCGGACAACACCGACGCCGTCGACCGGCTGGTCATCCAGCACGGCTTCGGCCAGGTGTTCCCGGCACGGGTGATGTCGGCCTGGGTGACGGACGTGCCCAACCAGCTCACCGCGCGCACCGTGCCGCTGCGGTTCCGTTTCCACACCGCGATGTCCGGGCTGCTCGGCATCGGCGGCGACCTGACCCGCTGGCCGGAGGAGGAACTCGCCGAAGCCGCCGAGCTGGTGGCCGCGTACAAGCAGGTGCGCCACCTCGTCCAGCACGGTGACCTGTACCGCCTGTCCGGACCGCACGGCGAGCAGCCGACCGTGGTGCAGTACACCGCCCCGGACGGCTCCGAGACCCTGGTGCTGGCCTGGCGGCGCGGCCCCCGCCACGGGGTGCCGCAGCCTCCGGTGCGGCTGCGCGGCCTCACACCCGGCGCCCGCTACCGCGACACCCGGACCGGCCAGGTGCACCACGCCACCGTGCTCGCCGGGTACGGATACCTGCCCGACCTGGAACCCGGGGACTGGGCGAGCACCGCGGTGCACCTGGTCCGGGCCGACTGACGGGCCCGCCGTCGCCCCGCACCCGGTGCGCGTCCCGGTGCGGGGCGAGTGTGCGCCGGTAGGTGTGCGCCCCGAGGTGTGGGCCCGTCCGAGGGGTCGGGCGGAAGCGCCCGGGCGTCACTCCCGGACGGATGCCGTGGCCCACTCCTCGTCCGGAAGGTTCACCAGGTGTTCCAGCTCAGCCGGTTCGGGCAGGGGACCGTGGTCCCCGGTCACCCGCAGCGCGGACACCGCCGTGCAGTGGCCCAGCCGCAGCGCCCGCCGCAGGCCGAGGCCCCGCAGCAGACCGGCGAGAAACCCGGCGGCGAACGCGTCACCGGCCCCCACCGGTTCCACCACCGTCGTGCGCAGGGCGGGCACCGTGCAGATGCCGTCCTCGGTGACGGCGCTCGCAGCCCGCGCCCCGTCCTTGACCACGAGAATGCGCGGACGGGGCAGCAGACGGCGTATCCCGGCCGTCGTCAGGTCCTCGCCCCACAGCGCCTGCGCCTCGTCGAGGCCGACGAAGACGATGTCGGCCCGGCCGGCCAGCTCCCGCAGCACCGTCGCCGCTTCGCCCTCCGGCCACAGCGCGGCACGATGGTTGACGTCGAAGCTGACCGCGTGGCGGCGCCCGCCCGCCGGCACGTCCAGGGCACGGGCGACCAGCTCCCGGCAGGACGGGGACAGCGCCGGGGTGACCCCGGTCAGATGCAGCAGCCCGGCCGAACGCACCGGCTCCTGCTCCAGCAGCCGAGGACCGAGGGCGCTCGCCGCCGAACCACGCCGGTAGTAGTGCACCCGGGTGCCGTCCGGGCCGGGGTCCTTCACCAGCACACCCGTGGGGCGGCCGGGGTCGCAGCGGACGGCGGAGACGTCCACCCCGGCGGCCGCGACGGCGGCACGCACCCGGCGGCCCAGCGGGTCGTCGCCCAGCGCCGACACCCAGGCCACGTCGATGCCGTGGCCGGCCAGATACATGGCGACGTTGGACTCCGCGCCGGCCACCGACAACCGCAGCCCCTCGGCGTCCTCCAGCCGGCCCGGCGGGTCGGGGGCCAGCGCCGCCATCGTCTCGCCGACGCACACCACACGGCCCGCCGGTGTCCAGCCGCCCCTCATGCCCGCTCCCTTCCGGCCGGAGACGGCACCGGGCCGCCGGGCCGGTACGACGCGGCCGGTGTGCCGGGCACCTCCACCGGGACGCGGAACACCGCGCCGTCGTACGGGCCCGGCGAGGCCAGGCCCACCCGGGCGGTGGTGACGTACAGGACGTCGTCCCGCAGGCACACCCCGGCCGGCTGGCGCGCGGGCAGCCGCAGCGCACGGTCGAGCGTGCCGTCGGCACGGTAGCGGCGCACCGTTCCGGTGCCCCACACGGCGATCCACACGGCGCCTTCCGCGTCGACCGCCATGCCGTCCGGGCTGCCCTCGGGCACGGTGAGGAAGATCTCCGGCGCGCCCAGCCGGCCCGTGGCCGGATCGACCGGGTAGCGCCGCACCACGCCCCGCGCGCTGTCCGCGAGGTACATCAGACGTCCGTCGGCGGTGAACGCGGGCCCGTTGGGCACGGTGATCCCGTCCAGCACCCGCGTCACCGTCCCGTCGTGGCCGACCCGGTACAGCGAACCGGCGCCCTCGTCGGCGTCGTGGCCCATGCTGCCCGCCCAGAAACGCCCGGCCGGGTCGGCGGTCGCGTCGTTCATGCGCATCGCGACCGGGGCGTCCGCCTCGGGCCGGGCCGGCCAGTGGACGGTGCCGTCCGGATGGAGCAGGCAGACGCCGGTGCCCGCGGCGGCGATCCAGCTGCCCGGACGGCCGGCGACCGGGGCCACCGCGCCCAGCGGCACGGGCAGTTCGGCCAGCGTCCGCAACGGGGCGGCGGGATCGTCCGGCGCCGACAGCAGACGCCCGGCGAGGATGTCGACCAGGACCAGCCCGCCCCCGGTCCAGCGGATGCCCTCGCCGAGCTCCAGCCGGTCGGGGTGTACGGGACGCGGCCCGGCGGTCACCGTCCGGCCTCCTCGGCCACGGCGCGGAAGGCGCGGGCACGGGCACGCAGCGCGGTGAGGCTGCCGCCGTCGGCCGCGTCTCCCACCAGGGGCGAGCCGACCCCCACGGCGGCCGCCCCCGCGGCCAGCCACTCCCGGGCGGCGGCCTCGTCGACACCGCCCACCGGCACGAACACCTCGTGCGGGAACGGCCCGCGCAGCGCCCCCAGACAGGCGGGGCCACCGGCCTGCGCCGCCGGGAAGATCTTCAGCGCGGCGGCGCCGAGGGTGCGGGCGGTGACGATCTCGGTGGGTGTCAGCACCCCGGCGAGGACGGGCATGCCCAGGTCTCGTGCGGCCGTGACCCCCTCACCGAGACCGGGAGTGACCGCGAAATCGGCGCCCGCCCGGTGCGCGGCGCGGGCGTCCTCGGCGGTCAGCACCGTGCCCGCGCCCAGCGCCCGGCCCGGGCCCAGCTCGGCGCGCGCCCGCTCGATGACGGTCAGGGCGTTCGTGCCCGTCAGGGACACCTCGATGAGGTCGATGCCCTCCTCGGCCAGGGTCAGCACGGTGCGCAGCGCGGCATCGGCGTCGGTGCCGCGCACGATGGCGAGGAGGCGGTGGGAGGCCAGGGCGGCCTGCAGATCCACGACGTGGTCGTCCTTTCTTCAACGGTTGCCGGACAGGGGTGGGGCGCCCGCGGTCACTGCCGTGCCCCGGCGGCGTCAGGGCAGCGGCAGCCGTCGGTCAGCGTCAGCCTCCAGCGCAGCTCGCCCGAGGCCGGTACGCGCGCGGCGTCTCCCGCACCCGCGTCGGCGAGGTCGAACACCCGGCCGAGCATCGGTTCGACCCCGATGCTGCGGTAGGGCGCGTCGGCGGGGAAGCCCCCGAGGTTGCGCCACAGGGCGACGGACGCGGGCTGCCCGTCCGCCTCCAGCTCCAGGCCCAGCCGGTCCGGCCCGTCGTGAACGCAGCAGCGGGCGGCGTCCACCACGGCCCCGGCCGCCGTCCCGTCGTCGGGACCCAGCCGGTCCAGCGGAAGGCCCAGCGGTGCGGGCCAGGCACCCTCGACCCAGGGCGCGCCGTCGGGCCACGGCCGGTCCAGCAGCGGGGCTGCCTCCGGGAACAGCCGGGTACGGGCGCCGTGCGGCAGGTGCAGCGTGGCCTGCGGGGTCAGGTCCAGCAGGGCGTGGGCGGCCCAGACGAAGCGGTAGCCCGGCTCGGCGTTCAGGGTGTAGTCGGCGACGGCGCCGCTCGCGGTGGTGCGCAGGATCCGGGTGAGCACGAAGCGGTCGCCGTGGACCCGTTCGGCACCGCCGTCGCGTGTCCAGCGGCGGGACCACACCTCGCCGTGGTCCGGTGTGCCCCGCACGGTCGGCAGGCACTCCTCCAGACCGCCCGCGTCCACGAACGCGTCGCCCGGCGCGACCTGCGCGCGCTCGGGCGCCGCGCGATGCCACAGCCACTCCCTGGCACCGGTGTGGAGCGAGATCCAGCGGCCGCCGTGACCGGGGTCGGTGACGATGTGCAGCGGCATCGGCTCACCACTCCGCGAAGGAACCGTCGGGGTGCCGCCACACCGGGTTGCGCCAGGTGTGCCCGCGGCGGTCGGCGGCGCGCACCGCCTTCTCGTCGACGGTGATTCCGAGACCGGGCGCGTCGCCGCGCACCGCGTGACCGTCCACGAAACGGAACGGCGTGGGGTCGACGACGTAGGAGAGCAGATCGGCGTCCTTGTTGTAGTGGATGCCGCGGCTCTGCTCCTGGATCAGGAAGTTCGGGGTGGCGAACGCGACCTGGAGGCTGGCCGCGAGCGAGATCGGGCCGAGCGGGCAGTGCGGGGCCAGCAGGGCGCCGTAGGTCTCGGCGAGCGAGGCGATGCGGTGCACCTCGGAGATGCCGCCCGCGTGCGACAGATCGGGCTGGACCACGGCCACACCGGCGGTGAGCACCGGAAGGAACTCGGCGCGCCCGTACAGCCGTTCACCGGTGGCCAGCGGCACCGGGCCGGCCGCGACCAGCCCGGGCAGCAGGTGACCGTGCTCGGGAAGCACCGGCTCCTCCACGAACAGCGGGTGCAGCGGGGCGAGCTCGGCCAGGACTCTGCGTGCGGTGGCCGCGCCGAGACGGCCGTGGAAGTCCACGGCGACGTCGCGTCCGGGGCCCAGCACCTCGCGGACCGCGGCCACCCGCTCGACCACCGCGGCGGTCTCGGCGGCGGTGGCGATCGGCGACGTGGCACCGGCGGCGTTCATCTTCACCGCCGTGAACCCCGCCTCGACCTGCTCGGTGACCTGCTCGCGCAGCCGGCCCGGCTCGTCGCCGCCGACCCAGGAGTACACCCGCACCCGGTCCCGCACCGGCCCGCCGAGCAGGGCGTGCACCGGTGCGCCGTAGACCTGGCCGGCGATGTCCCACAGGGCCTGGTCGAGGCCGGCGACGGCGCTGGACAGGACCGGGCCGCCGCGGTAGAAGCCGCCCTTGGTGAGCACCTGCCAGTGGTCCTGGATGCGCAACGGGTCCTGCCCGAGGAGGTGTTCGGCCAGGACGTCCACCGCGCCGCGGACCACTTCGGCGCGGCCCTCGACGACGGGCTCGCCCCAGCCGACGACGCCGTCGTCGGTCTCCACGCGGCAGAACAGCCAGCGCGGCGGGACCAGGAAGGTTTCGACACGGGCGATCTTCACTTGGGGCCGGGGCCTTTCGTCTCGTCCTGGGTGCCGAGCCGTTCCAGGTCGCGTCCCGCCTGCTCCAGCAGGGCGCGCATGGCGGACTCGGCGGCGTCGGGGTCGCCCGCGCGCACGGCGTCCAGGACCCGGCGGTGGGCCGGGACCGGGTCCTCGCTGTGCGGGGCGCTGTGCACGATGCGGTCCCGGTGGGCGAGGCCCGACTCGATGACCATCTCCATGCGCTGAAGCAGTTCGTTGTGGGTGGCGGCGAGCAGGCCGCGGTGGAAGGCGAGGTCGGCCTCGACGGCGTGCGCCGCGTCCGCACCGTCGAGAGCCATCGCCTGGAGCGCCTCCTCCAGCGCGGCGAGATCCTCGTCGGTGCGCCGCTCGGCGGCCAGCCGGGCGGCCGCGGGCTCGACGATGGCGCGCACCTCGGCGAGATTGCGCAGCAGCGCCCGGTCGGCGCCGGTGGTGCTGCCGCCCTCGAACTGCCAACGCAGCACATCGGCGTCGAGCAGGTTCCAGTCGGAGCGGGCCCGCACGAAGGTGCCGCGGCGCTGACGGGCGTCGACCATGCCCTTGGCGGCGAGCACCTTCAACGACTCGCGCAGGGCGGTGAGGCTCACGTCCAGTTCGCTCTGCAACGCCACCAGGTCGAGCGTCGCCCCCTCGGGGATCTGCCCGCCCAGGATGCGGCGGGCCAGCGCTTCCACGGTCTGGCCGTGCACACCGCGGCGGCCGTAGGGCGTCATGTCGTCGGAGCCTTTCTGCTTCGGAGCGAACGGGTCATGCGGAAGCCTTCACGACGCTCCAGCCGCCGTCCACGAGGAGGTGCGAGCCGGTGATGTAGGAGGCCTCGGCCGAGGCGAGGAACGCGATGGCCGCGGCCACCTCCTTCGGGGTGCCGAAGCGGCCGGCCGCCGTCTCGGCGACACTGCGCTCCCGGTCGGCCTGTGCCACCCGGTCCCAGGCCGCCGTCAGGATCGGGCCGGGCAGCACGGCGTTGACCCGCACCTCGGGCCCGTACTCGACGGCGAGCTGCCCGCACAACGACAGCAGCGCCCCCTTGGAGGCGGCATACGCCGGGTGCCCGGGAATCCCGCGGTGGGCGTGGACGGAGGAGGTCAGCACCACCGCCCCGGCGGACGACCGCAGGTCGGGCAGCACCGCGCGGAAACCGAGGAACGCACCGGTGAGGTTGACGTCGAGCTGCCGCTGCCAGGAGATGTGCGACATCGCGTGCGCGGGTGTGACGTCGACGGTGTAGGCGTTGCTGACCAGGACACCCACCGGGCCGAAGCCGTGCGCGGCGGCCACGACCCGGATCCAGTCCTCCTCGGCGGCCACGTCGGCCCGCACGAAACGGGCCCGGCCGCCGTCCTCGCCGATCCGCTCGGCGACGGCCCGTCCGCGGTCCTCGGCGACGTCGACGAGCACGACCGCGGCTCCTTCCTGTGCCAGGCGCCGTGCCGTCGCGGCGCCGATGCCGGAGGCCGCTCCGGTCACCACGGCCGTACGGCCCTCGAATCGGGCACCGTGGCGTCGTTCGGGCTGATCCATCGTGGAATTCTGCTCCTTCACGAGACGGGACCGGACGGCGGGCCGGCCGGGGACGTGTGCCTCACCGGTCCTCCAGCCGGGTCAGGCTCACCAGGTCGGCGTCGCATCCGGCGCTCCACTGCGACGGCAGTCCGTAGTGCAGCAGATGGGCACCGCGGTACACCGTCTTGCCGGCCGGGTCGTGGTAGCGGGCCGCCGGGTCCAGGCCGCGCAGCCGCAGCCGGGAGGGACGGCCGGGCACCAGCGGCGCCCCGTCCAGGCGACCGGTGCTGAAGGCGGCGACCACGACGCGGCCGCCGTCCGGCGCGGTGAACTGCACCCCGCAGGTGGGGTCGTCAGGAGTGCCGAGCAGGTGGATCTCGCCGTGGTGGATCACCTCGCGCACCTGCTTGTAGCGCGCGATCCAGCGGGCGGCCTCGGCGCGCTGCTCCGCTCCCCAGGCCCGCAGGTCCGCGCCGATGCCGAGCACCCCGCAGCAGGCCGCCACGAAACGGAACGCGAGGCTGCGCGGACGCGGGTCGAACACGCCGGGCGCGTCGGTGACCCAGGAACTCATCACATGCGGCGCGTGCGCGTGCAGGAACCCGAACTGGATCCGCAGCCGGTCCAGCGGCGCGGTGTTGTCGCTGGGCCAGACGACGTCGGTGCGGGCGAGCGTCGCGTGGTCCACGCGCCCGCCGCCGCCCGCGCAGCCCTCCACCGCGACGCCGGGGTGGGCCGCGCGCAGATGGTCCAGGACCCGCAGATACCCGGCGACATGCTGGGCGTCCAGGTCCAGCCGGTCGGCCGGGCCGGCGCCGGGACGGCCCCGTTCGGTCGGCGGCCGGTTCATGTCCCACTTCAGATAGCTGATGTCGTACTCGGACAGCAGCCGGTCCAAGGTGGTGATCACGAAGTCCTGGACGTCGGCACGGCCCAGGTCGAGCAGCAGCTGGTTGCGGACGAGCCGGGCGGGCCGGTCGTCGATCCGGTAGACCCAGTCGGGGTGTTCGGCGTACAGACGGCTGCCGGGGCTGACGGCCTCCGGTTCCACCCACAGACCGAGGTCCAGGCCGAGGGCGCGCACCTCGGCGACGAACCGGCCGAAACCCTGCGGGAAGGCGTCCGGGTCGGGACACCAGTCGCCCAGCCCGCCGGTGTCGTCGCCGCGGCCGGTGAACCAGCCGTCGTCCACGACGAACAGTTCGGCGCCGATGTCCGCAGCGGCCCGCGCCAGTTCGAGCTGGCCGGCGGCGTCCACGTCGAACCCGGTGGCCTCCCAGGAGTTGTACAGCACCCGCCGGGTGCGCTCCAGGCGCGGCCCGGCCAGGTGCCGCTCCCAGCGGTGCCAGACGCGGGCCAGTCCGTCGAGCCCGTCGGGACTGAACGCCAGGGCCAGACGCGGCGTGGTGAGGGTCTCCCCGGGGGCCAGCCACACCACGCCCTCGTGCGGGACACGGCCGGCCCGGACGCGCACCGCGCCGCCGGGTTCGGCCTCGGCGGTGATGTGCCAGTTGCCGGGCCACTCAAGCGCAAGGCCGTAGGCGGGCGACGGCCCGTCGGGCGGCGCCGTCCGGTCCTGGACGGCCAGCCAGGGCGCGTAGGCATGCCCGGGCACGCCCTGCACACTGCCGAGGGTGAACGTGCCCCGGGCCAGTTCCAGCTGGGTGCGCTGGAACTCCTGCGACCACTGTCCCGCGAGATACGTCAGCCGCACACCGTCGGGTGCCGGGACGGTCACGGCGCCCGAGTCGAACCGCTCCAGGCGCAGCGGCTCGCCGCCCGTGCAGGTGTGTTCGGCCCAGCGCAGCACGACGTCCGTGCCGGGGACCGTGGCGTAGCACAGCACGGTCCGCAGCCCGAGCACCCGGTCGGCGAAGGCGAGGCGCAGGCCGTCCGGTTGCTCCTCGGCGCCCTCGAACTCCCACCACACGCCGCGTTCCGCGCCCTCCCGGGCGGCGATCAGCTCCGAGCCGGTGAACGGCCGCAGCCCGGACGGCAGATACTCGGCGGGCGCGGCGTCGGCGGGGGTGAGAAAGTGGGTGCGCCGCGACCAGTCGAGAGCCGAGGGGCCGTCCTCGGCGCCGTGCGGTCCCCAGGCGTCGAGCTCGGCCCACGGACCGTCGGGGGAGAGGCGTACGGCGTAGACGGTGTGCGCGGTGCGCAGAATCCAGCGTGCGGGCAACGTCACTTGACCGCTCCCAGGTTCAGGCCCGCCACGAAGTGCCGTTGGAACCGCAGGAACACGGCCACGGTGGGCGCGGCGGCGACGACGGAGCCGGCGGCGATCACGTTCCACATGGACACGTACTGTCCCTGCAGGCCGATCAGCGCGGCGGTGATGGGCATCTTGGTGTCGCTGCGCAGCACGGTGATGGCCCACAGCAGGTCGTTGAAGATCCAGGTGAAGGACAGCGCGCTGAGCGCGGCGAGCGCCGGACGGGTGAGCGGCAGAACGATCCGCCAGAAGATCTGCCACGGCCCGGCGCCGTCGACCACGGCCGCCTGCTGGATCTCCGCCGGGATCGCCCGCATGAAGCCGTGCAGCACGAACACGTAGAAGCCGACACCGAAACCGATCTGCACCCCGATCAGGGCGGGCAGCGTGTCGTACGCGCCCATCAGCTCGCTCAGCTTGGACACCGGGATGAGCAGGATCTGCGGCGGCAGCAGGTTGCCGCCGAGCATGAGCAGCAGCAGCGAGCGGCGCAGGGGCAGCTCGTAGCGGCTGAGCCCGAAGGCGGCCATGGCGGCCAGCGCCAGGGTGACCAGCACACAGGGAACGGTGACGAGCAGGCTGTTGATCAGGGCGCGCTGCTGGCCGCCGTCCACCCAGGCCTGGCGGAAGGCGTCCAGGGTGAAGGAGCGGGGCCGGCTGCCCAGGCCGTGCGCGGCGATGTCGTCGAAGGAGCGCACGCTGGTCACCAGCACCAGGGCGATCGGCAGCAGCCACAGCACGGCCAGCGCCGTGGCGCTCAGATGGAACCCGGCGGTCGCTGCCCTGCGGCGGCGTGGTGCGGTGGTGTGCGGAACGTTCGCCATCACTCGGCCTCCCGGAAGGCGCGGACGAGGTAGGACGCGATGACCCCGAAGGCGAGAACGAAGATCACCACGGCGAGGGCGGAGCCGTAGCCCAGCCGCAGGGACTGGAAGGCGGTGGAGTACATGTAGGTGCTCAGCAGCTCGGACGAGTGGTAGGGGCCGCCGCGGGTCAGCGACCACACGACGTCGAAGGAGCGCAGCGAGTCGATGACGATGACGGACAGGACGACCGCGTTGACGCTGCGCAGCTGGGGCAGGGTGACGTGCCGGAAACGCTGCCGGCGGCTTGTGCCGTCGACCTTGGCCGCCTCGTACAGGGCGGGATCGATGCCCTTCAGCCCGGCCAGGTACAGCACCATCACATACCCGATCTGCCGCCACAGGGCCGGCACGATCACCGCGTACAGGGCCGTGTCCTGGTCGGCGAGCCAGGCGTGCCGCAGGTCGCCGAGGCCGACCGAGGCCAGCAGGTGGTTGAGGACCCCGTCGGGCTGGTAGATCGCCTGCCAGACCAGGGCGGTCGCCACGAGCGAGAACACCACCGGCAGGAACAGCGCGGCCCGGTAGAAGCCGACGCCGCGCCGCTCCTGCTGCAGCAGCAGCGCGGCGGCCAGGCCCAGCACCGCCGACAGGCCCCCGAACAGCACCAGCCACAGCACGGTGTGACCGGCCGCGCCGAGGAAGACGTGGTCGTGGGCCATCTCCCGGAAGTTGCCGAGGCCCACGAACGCCGGCGCGGACACACCGTCCCAGCGGGTCAGCGACAGGTAGAAACCCTGCAGCGCGGGCCAGAACACCCACACGGACTCGACGAGCAGCGGGAGAAGGACGAAGGCGAGCACCAGCGGCGGGGTGCGGCGGGGACCCCGGGCCCGCCGGGAGCCGTGCGCCAGGGCCGGGGACTTGCGTGCGGAGGCGGTCACGACGGCCACGTCAGGCCTTCCAGATCTTCTCGGCGTCGCGCTGCCAGTCGGCGAGGACGGAGCCGACGGAGCCGGGCCGGGCGAGGAACTTCGTCAGCGCGGTGTCCGCGGTGGGCTGCAGGGCGTCGCTGGAGTCGCGGTTGAAGAACTGGGTGAGTTCCGCGGCCTGTTCGATGTGGCGGCGGCCCTTCTTCACCAGGGGAGTGCCGGCGTCCTCGGCGTCGGGGTGACAGGGCAGGACCGTGCCCGAGGACCCCTTGATGTAGGTCTCCTGGGCCTCGGCGGTCGCCAGGTAGCGCATCACGTCGAACACCTGCTCGCGGCGTCCGGTGCGGGCGCTGGCGAAGAAACCGTCGGTGGGTGCCTCCTCGGCGAGCGGCACCTTCGGGTCGATGACCGGGAAGCGGAAGAAGTCGATGTCGTCCAGGGCGTCCTTGGGCGCCGCGTCGGCGAAGAAAGTGCCGATGAGCATCATGCCGGTGCGGCCGTTGAGCAGCGAGGTCGTCGCGTCCTGGAAGGCGACGGCGGTGCCGTCGGGGTCGAAGTACGGCAGCACCTCCCGCCAGCGGTCGAAGACCTTGTGCACCTCGGGGTCGTCGAACCGGTGCCTCCCGGCGAGCAGGTCCCGGTGATAGCGGGCGCCGTTGATCCGGATGTTCAGGTAGTCGAACCAGGCGGAGGCCACCCACGCGGTGTTGCCGCCCGCGCCCAGCCCGACGGGGGTGACACCCCGGGACTTCAGCCGGTCGCACAGGCCGAGGAAGTCGTCCCAGGTCTTCGGCTCGCGCACACCCCACTGGGCGAAGTGGGACTTCCGGTAGAACATGCCCCACCAGTAGGTGGTGGTCGGCACGAACACCTTCGTGCCCGAGCCCGCCGTGCACAGGGTGTTCAGCGCCTTGGAGTAGCGCTTGAGGTCGGGGGAGGACTGCCACACCTCGTCGAGGCCGAGCAGCAGGTTCTTCCGCGCGTAGGAGTCCGCGACCGACCCGGGGTACCAGGTGTAGACGTCCGGCGGGTTGGCCGAGGTCAGGTAGGTGGGCAGCTGGGTGCGGAACGTCTCCGCGGCCACGGTGTTGAGACTGACCCGCCCCTTGCCCTGCTTGCCGTAGGCGGCGACCAGGTCCTCCATGGCGGCCTTGGCCAGCGGCGAGGACAGGTTGGACTGCAGGGTCACCGCTCCCTCGGAGGAGCCGGTGCCGGAGGAGCCGGCGGTCACGCAGCCGCTGAGCAGCGCCGCGGTCCCCGCGGCACCGAGCCCGGCGAGGAACCGGCGTCTGCTGGGCTGTTGGATCGTCATGGGGAACTCCCTGTCGGGTCCGCGCGGGCGGGGAACGGCCCGGAAGGGGCGGGATCCCCGCCCGCGGCGGATCCAGATTCGCGTGGCACGCAGGCCACGTCAAGATTAATTACTAATTTATTTGAACTGGGTGCGGTGGACGTGCCCGTCGACGCCGCGGTACACCGCGTCGACCGTGCCGTCCGGCCCCGCGGCCGCACCCAGCGCACCGGAGAAGGCAGCACTGGGGAACTCCTGCCGCTTCGTCCAGCCCTGCCAGGCACCGCCCTCGTACCGCTGCTGCCAGAGGGTGTAGTCGCCGGCCCGCGCGTACAGCACCACCGCGTCGCCCACGGTCACCAGCGTCGGACTGCCGCTGACGGTCCCGCCGAGCGAGGTCCACGCCGACCACTGTCCCGACGTGTCGCGGGTGCGGGTCCACACCTCGTCCGCCGGAGTCCGCACGGCCACATGCACCTGCCCGTCGGCGTCGACGACGGCGGACGGACGCCCGTACACCGGTGTGCCGCCCGGCGCTCCCAGGGACGACCAGCCCGTGTCCGGGCCGCGCTGGACGACGTCACCGCCGGCGCCACGTGCGAAAAGTGTCCAGTGCCCCGGATCGGTGAACGCCACGGACGGCGCGTCCGTCAGTCGCCCGTCCAGGCTCTGCCAGGCACCCCAGCGGCCGTCCGCGAACACCCGCCGGTAGGCCCGCGCGTCCGCGCCGCGCACGAACACGTCGATACGGCCGCCGGCGGAGGCGTACGCGGCCGGCTGCCCCAGGATCCCGCCCTTCGCGGGACCGCCCAGGTCACGGGTGCGCGGCCGGCCGGTGCCGTCGGCGGCCGTCCGCTCGACGAGCGAACCGCCCGGGCCCCGCAGGAAGGTGTGCAGCGTGCCGCCGTCGCGCACCACCGCCGGGCTCGCCGTGGTCCGCACCTCCAGGTCGGCCCCCGGCAGGGCGTCCGTGCCGGTCAGCTTCAGCATCGCCGTGCCGTGCGCCGGGACCTCGACGGTGTACGAGTCCGTGTACGTGCCCCGGTCGGCGCGGGCCCGCAGGTCACGGACCTCGACCGGCCCGCCGAGCCCGGTGTCGGCGAAGCGGACGGTGCGCAGGGCCGGCCGATCGGAGCGGTTCAGCAGCACGACCGCGCGCTTGCCGTGCCCGGACAGGACCTTGCTGTACACATCCCCGACAGCGTCGGTGGCCACTCGCACACCCTGCACGGCGAGCGGATCCTGGTCGACGGCGATGATCTCCGGATTGCGCAAGGTGTCGATCATCGACTGCGGCAGGGTGCGCGGATCGGAGCCGATCACCAGCGGTGACGCCATCTCCGCCCACATCACGAACTGCGTCGTGGACTCCTCCTGCGTCAGCTCCAGGGTCCCGTCGGCCATCCGGCGCATCGGGATCAGGTAGTCCGGGTCGTTGTAGTGACCGGGGCCCTGCGCCTCCGGATGCCAGGCGTTGGCGTCCATGTTGCGCAGCACATCGGGCCACTGTCCGGGGCTGGGCGTGCCCCAGGCGATGTCGGTGCCGGTGCGCCAGGAGTCGGCGATCGCCGGTGCGTACACGTAGGTGTTGTGGGCGTCCTGCTCCGGGGTGTGCGGCACACCCCAGTCGTCGGTCAGCGGGTTGCACAAATTGAGCAGCATGCGCCGGCCGGACTTGGCGACCGCGTCGCCGAACTCCTTGAACGCGGTGCCCGGATCGAGCTTCTCCGCGATCCCGCACAGGAAGTCCACCTTGATCGCGTCGATCTTCCAGGCGGCGAACTGCCGTGCGTCCTGCTGATAGTGGCCGCGGCTGCCGAGACCGCAGCTCTTCCCGCCGTCGTAGGTGCCGGCATCGGTGTAGATGCCCGCCTTCAGGCCGCGGCTGTGGAGGTAGGAGACGAGCGCGGGGATGCCCGAGGGGAAGCGGTCCGGGTTCGCCACCAGGTTCCCCTGCGCGTCCCGGGGATCGTCGGCCTGCCAGCCGCCGTCCAGCCACACGATGTCGTAGCCGCTGTCGCGCAGCCCGCTGCTGACCAGCCGGTCGGCGACGGCGCGCACCTCCTGCTCGGTCGGTGCGCCCAGTCCGTAGTAGGTGTTCCAGCCCATGTAGGGCACCGGGGCGAGCCCGCTGTCGTACAGGGCGGGTGCGCCCTGGTCGACGGGTTCGTCCGCGTGGGCGGCCGAGGCCGTCGCCGGGACGAGCAGCGCAGCAGCGGCAACGGCGGCGGCCCGTCGTGCCGCCGTGGTGAGAGGGGATCGTCTTCGCGCGGGTGAGTGTGAAGTCACGTGCCTCTCCGACGAGTTGGGAAGCAAGGAGGGCGTGATGCGGACGCGACGCGGGGGAGCGTCGTCGGCGTCACGGCGAAGACTGTGGACCGCCGCACGAACGCTGTCAATATTAATTACTAATTTAGTAAGCGCTGCCGCCGGAAACAGACGCCGAGGCCCGCACACCCGGGGCGATCGGACACGACGGCCCGGTGGTCTGCTAACCTCGGTGGCGCTGTCATCAGAGCGTCGAGGAGACCAGACATGGTGGTGGACGACGACATCTCCGGGTGATACCCGGACCCGACCGGTCGCCGGCCCGCGCCGAAGGAGCGCCCGCCCCGGTGGCCTGCTTCGTCGTCCCCTTTTCCCTTCTCTTCCACCGGGGTGCAGGTGTCGCCCGCACAGGTGTCGCCCTGCCCCTTGCCTCACAGAGGTCCGAGGTCTTCCCATGTCCGACGCTTCCATCGTCTGCACCCGCCTGTCCTTCTCCTGGCCCGACGACACCCCTGTCTTCCGGGACCTGTCCTTCACCGTGGGCACCGGCCGCACCGGCCTGGTCGCACCCAACGGCTCCGGCAAGAGCACCCTGCTGCGCCTGATCACCGGTGAACTCAAACCCACCACCGGCTCGGTGACCGTGAACGGCACCCTCGGACACCTCCCGCAGCACCTGCCGCTCACCGCCGACCTGACCGTGGCCGAGGTGCTCGGCGTCGACGCGGTGATCCGCGCGCTCGACGCCGTCGAGTCCGGCGACGTCAGCGAGGAGCACTTCACCACCATCGGCGACGACTGGGACATCGAGGAGCGCACCCGCGCCCAGCTCGACCGCCTCGGACTCGGCGGCATCCCGCTCGACCGCCGCCTGGGCACCCTCAGCGGCGGCCAGGTCGTGTCCCTGGGCCTGGCCGCCCAGCTGGTCAAACGGCCGGACGTACTGCTTCTCGACGAGCCCACGAACAACCTCGACCGCCACGCCCGCCGCAAGCTGTACGACGCACTGGACGACTTCCACGGATGTCTGCTCCTCGTCAGCCACGACCGGGCGCTGCTGGACCGCATGGAACGCATCGCCGAACTCACAGAAGGCGAACTGCGCCAGTACGGCGGCAACTTCAGCGCCTACGAGGAAACCGTGCGGGCCGAGCAGGAAGCCGCCGAACGCACGGTCCGCACCGCGGAACTGGAACTTAAACGCGAGAAGCGGGAGATGCAGCTGGCCCGCGAGCGCGCCGAACGGCGCGCCCACGACGCCGCCCGCAACCTCAAGAGCGCCGGACTGCCGAAGATCGTCGCCGGAGCCATGAAACGCTCCGCGCAGGAGTCCGCGGGCCGGGCCGGCCGGATGCACGCCGACCGGGCCGCCGAGGCCAAGGCCCGGCTGGACGCGGCGGCGCGGGCACTGCGCGACGACCAGCGCCTCGTCATCGACCTGCCGGACACCGACGTCCCCGCCGGACGCACCCTCTTCCACGGCGAACGGCTGCGGATCCGCCACGATGACACGGACCTGTTCGCCGGGCCCGGCATCGACTTCTCCGTCCGCGGCCCCGAACGGATCGCGCTGACCGGCCCCAACGGCGCCGGCAAGAGCACCCTGCTGCGCCTGGTCCTCGGCGACCTGACCCCGCACGACGGCCACGTCCGCCGCGCTGACGGACGCATCGCCTACCTCTCGCAGCGACTCGACCTGCTGCGACCGGACCGCACGGTCGCCGAGAACTTCACCGCGTACACCCCGCACCGCACCCAGGCCGAGCGCATGAACCTGCTCGCCCGCTTCCTGTTCCGGGGCGACGGCGCCCATCTGCCGGTCCGGGTGCTCTCCGGCGGCGAACTGCTCCGCGCCACCCTCGCCTGCGTCCTGTGCGCCGAACCGGCCCCGCACCTGCTGCTCCTGGACGAGCCGACCAACAACCTCGACCTGGTCAGCACGGGCCAGCTCGTCAGCGCCCTGAACTCCTACCGGGGCGCCTTCGTGGTGGTCAGCCACGACGAGCGGTTCCTGCGTGACATCGGCGTCGACCGGTGGCTGAGCCTGGACGGCGGCGAGCTGACCGAGACGGCCGGACCACAGGCCTGAGCCACCGCCGGAAAGCCCGGCCCGGGCCGCGTCGCCTGCCCGCGAGGGCGAGGACGGCGCTGCCCGGGCCGAGACGGATCACCTCCGGTGAAACATTTCTCACGGCCCATCCCATCAGGGAAGTGAGATCTCTTCTACAGCCGGCTCACCGCCGGTCCACAGTTCCAGGGGGAGTACATGAGACAGGTCCGCGCCGACGAGTACGCGGAGTTCGCCGCTGCCCAGGCCGGTCACCTCTACCGGTCCGCGTGCCTGCTCACCGCCGGTGACACGCATCTCGCGGAGGACCTGGTCCAGGAAACCCTCGGACGGCTCTATGTCCGGTGGTCGCGCGTGGACCGGGCCGACAACCCGGCGGCGTACGCGCGGACGACCCTCACCCGCACGTTCCTCGCCCACAAGCGGCTGCGCAGGAGCAGCGAGCGCAGCACCGATGAGCTCCCGGAGACGGCCGCCGCCACCTCCGACACCCCGCTGCGGCTGACCCTGCTCCAGGCGCTGGGCCAACTGCCCGTCAAGGACCGGGCCGTGGTCGTCCTGCGGTACTGGGAGGACCGGTCCGTCCAGGAGACCGCCGCCGTGCTCGACACCAGCCCTGCCGCGGTGCGCACCCGCTGCGTCCGCGCGCTCGCCCGGCTGCGGGCGCTGCTGGGTGAGGACATCGGCGAGTACGCACGGCCCTGAGCCACCACGGTCCCCCCGGCCTCGGCGCCGCCTCCCTCCCTCACGTCCCTCCTCGACCTCGCGAAGCGAAACGGTGGTCCTTCATGCCTCACGACCAGCACGCAGAACCTGACTTCTCCGACGACCCCTTCGAGGCCCGCCTGTCCTCTGCCCTGCACGACGCGGGCGCCTCCTTCGACACCGACCGGGCCGCCCTCACCGCGGCCGGTGCCGCGCACGGGCGGCGGCTCAGGCGGCGGCAGCAGGCGTCCGTCTTCGGTGCCGTCACGGTGACCGCCGTGGCCGCCGTGGTGGGCGGAACGCTGGTGCTTCCCGGCGGGGAAGGCGGCGCCGCCGGGCAGCCGGCCGCGCCGGGCACCTCGGTGAACCCGACGCCCAAGCCCTCCGACTCCGGCGTCACCGAGCAGCAGATGATCACGACCCTGCAGAAGCTGCTGCCGCACGGGACGGTCAGCGAGCAGACCGGACGGGGCTCCGGCGAGAAGCCGGGATACTCGGCGACGGCCTCGCTCGTCTTCGACGACGGCAAGGGCCCGGCCGCCGTCGACGTGGCCATCGACCATGTGCCGCCGGGCACCGACGAGGCCCAGCAGACCGTGCAGTGCCCCGACAAGGTGTACATCCCGTACGACAGTTGCACGACGGACCGGCTCGCGGACGGCTCGGTGGTCATGCTGCTGCAGGGGTACGAGTATCCGGACCGGCGTACGGACACCAAGCGCTGGACGGCCGAACTGATCACACCGACCGGGCAGCACGTCTCGGTGAACGAGTGGAACGCCGCTCAGGAGAAGGACGCCCCGGTCAGCCGGGCCACGCCGCCGCTGGACCGTGCGGCCCTGACCCGGCTCGCGGCGGCGCCCGAGTGGCGCACGCTCGTGGACGCGATCCCGCAGCGGCGGTCCCATGGGCTCGCGTACACCCAGGAGCCCGGCGCACCCGTCCGCAGCACCCTCGCCTCTCTGCTGCCGAAGGGGCTGGCCGTCGTCGGCAGGTCCAGCGACGAGACCGGGTTCGGCTATCTCGTCGTCGACGACGGCAAGGGAGCGAGCCTCGTCCAGGTCAATGTGCAGACCGGCATGAACGATGTTCGTGACCAGCTGTTCGACTCCGGTTCCGAGGAGCTGCCCGACGGCACCCTTGTCGCCGTCCACAAGGAGCCCGGCGAGAAGGGCGGCAAGGGTGTCGTGATGTGGACGGTGGACTCGATGACGCCCGACGGGCGGCGCGTCGTCGTCAGCGCGTTCAACTCGGGCTCGCAGGAAGCCGCCGCCACACGCAAGACCCCGGCCCTGACCATCGCCCAGCTGCGGAAGATCGCTCTCAGCCCGCAGTGGTGGCAGTAGGGGCCGGCACCGACCCCGCGGCAGGGGCCGCCGGCACAGCAGCCGGCGGCCCCTGGCGACGTCACCGCCGGGTCAGTCGCGGTACTGGACCGGCCGGTAGGCCTCGAACTGGCTGCCCTTCTTCAGGCCGTACGTCAGGGAGCGGTGGTCGGTGCCGTGGCCGCCGCGCTGCTCGTACGCGGTGTAGGAGGAGTGGGCGGCGTTGTTCCATTCCTCGAAGATGACGACGTGACGGGAGTTGGGGCCGCCGATCGCGTCGATCACGAGGTCACCCGGCTTGAGCCGGCTCATCGAGATGGGGCGGGTGATGCTGCGGGTGTTGGCCAGGGCGACGGTGTTCGGGCCGGGCTTCGACAGGCCCAGCGCCATGGACGCGTAGCCCGAGCAGTCCTGCCGGTAGCCGTCCTTCCACCGCTCGGTCTGGCTGTAGGGCACCGGCCGGCCGTTGTCGGCGGTCAGCCAGACGCGGGCACGCGCCAGCGTCTGCTGCCGGGTGCTCTTCTTGAGCACCGGTGCGGACAGCTCCGCCGAGGCGGGGTGCTCTGCTCGGCCATGGTGGCCGGGCGCGGCTCCGCCTGGGCCGGGAGGGCGGCGGTTCCCCCGGCGAGGACGGCGCCGGCGATCAGTACGGACAGCATCGTCGTCCTGGACTCGGACACAGGTGTTCCTCGCCTCTTCGCTCAACAGACGGATGTACGGGCGCATGCGCCGGTCCGGCCGGTCGATGCGGGCAGAGGTCTCCCGCGGCCGGGCGTCGGAATGCGAACAGTGCGGGGCGTGATCGCCGACCGCACCAGAAGCGTGCAGGAAGGTCCACAGGACTCGCCACGGTCTGCGGGCATTGTCGGCCCATGCATCGATGCGGACCGCTATGCAGCCGTGTGAGCTGCGACGATGCCGTCAGCCAGGGTTCAGGACGCATCGATGCTCGCATGACTGCGGTCCGTGCGAGAGGTCTGAACGCGAGATCGGTGTGCACAGGAGGCCGAGCCGGCGGCGGGAGGAACGAGAAGTAGGGAGACGGCCGGACCGCAGGCTTGCGTGACGGCCGCCCCGGGCCCGCAATCGCGCCGTCCGCGAGGACGCGGACGGCGCGACGCAGCATGGCCGGTTCAGGCGCGCACCGTGATCGTGGCGGCGTTGTAGGCCTCGACGTGCAGCGCCGGTCTGCCCGACGGCAGTGCCTTCGCGGGCCAGGACACCGTCAGGGTCCTGCTCTCGCCGGGCAGCAGCCACAGGTAGTTGTCGCCGTACAGGGCGGGAAGCACCCGTTCGCCGCCCGGCGCGTCCAGCAGGGAGAGCCGGACCATCGCGGCGACGGCGGATCCCCGGTTGCGGACCGTCACGGACAGCGTACGGCGGTCGCCGTCGTGCGAGACGTGGCCGACGGAGGCCGACAGCCGCACCGCCTCGAGCCGGTTCAGGCCCTGCATCTCCTCGGGAGTGCGGTACCGCCAGTAGGTGTTGGCGGACAGCACCTGCCCCTCACGGCTGCGCAGGGTCAGCCGCAGCAGGTGCAGGCCGGGCAGGTCGTCGGTGAACGGCACCGTGAACGCCTGTGCGGTCGCGGCCGGCCCGACGTCGACGCGGGCGGTCCTCCCGCGGCCCAGACGGCGGCCGTCGAGACCGTACGTCTCCGCCGTGACCGTCGCCTGCTTCAGCGCGGCGCGCGTGTGGTTGACCGCGAGGACCCGCCAGTCCACCGGGTCCGCCTGCACGTGCAGGGGCTCGCAACCGCTGCGCGCCCCGTAGTAGGCGCCGTTGACGTCGAAGTCGTAGTCGTAGGTCTGCCAGACGGTGCTGTGCCAGGCCGGGTGGGACATCCACAGCATCAGACCGCTGGCGTCGTCCCACAGGTTGGCGTTCCACGCCTCGAACATGGCGCGCAGGTTCTCGTAGTTGACGAACTGCGCCTTGCGCGTGAAGTCGTCCAGGTCTCGTGCGGTGCCCAGGCGGGTCTCGATGGCGGCCTTGTAGGTCTGCGGCGCCTGATTGCCGTGCTCGCTCCAGTCGTGGTAGTACCACGCCCCGCCGATCGGCCACTCCGGTTCGTCGCCCACCATGGCGCGGGTGGCGGCGGCCGTGGAGACGACCGGCATGCCGATCTCGGTGTGGAAGCCGAAGTCCTTGCTGCCGTAGGTGGCCGGGTCGAAGTACCGGGCCGGCTCCACCCAGCCGTAGGGGCCGCCGCCGGTGACGATGCCGCCGGCGGAGTTGTTCTGGTACAGGATGCCGGGGGCCTGCTCCTCGACGGCCTTGCGCATGCCCGTGTCGACCGCGGCCGGCGGATTGCCCTCGTTGGCGCCGCACCAGACCGCGACACACGGATGGATGCGGTACCGCAGGACGGTGTCCCGCGCGACGGAGAGGAAGGCGTCGTGGTCCGGCGGGTCCATGCTCCAGGCGTTGGGGAAGTCGTTCCAGACCAGGATGCCGTGCTCGTCGCAGGCGGCGTAGAACTCCTCGCGGTTGCTGCTGCCGACCCAGTTGCGGATCATCGTGAAGTTCATGTCGCGGTGCATCCGCACCGCCGTGTCCATCCGGTCGGCCGGCATCCGGCGCAGCAGCTCGTCCCAGCCCCAGTTGCCGCCGCGGACCAGGACCCGGACCCCGTTGACGCTGATCTTCAACGGGTCCGGGGTGTTCGAGACGGTCGTCACGTCGGTCCAGGTGTCGCCGTCGTCGGAGACCCGGATGGTGTACGTCTTCGGGTACGCCTGCTCCCACAGCACGGCCACCCGGTCGAAGCGCCGGGCGGAGCCCAGGTCGACCTGGATCCACTGATGGTCCTCGTAGGCCGAGGACCAGCGGGTGCGCGGGTCGCCGTCGGTGGCGTGCGCGGCCGGGTGGTCCGCATCCTCGGTGGACGCGGTGGCCGTCCGGTGCAGGGCGAGGTCGGTGCCCGGGGCGCTGCTGTCGACGACGCTCAGCTGCCACAGGGAGTTGCCCCAACTGGTGGCCCGCACACCGCAGTCGATGCGGACATAGCGGGCGGTGAGCGGGTCGAAGTCCGTCACGCGCAGGCTGGCGTCACCGTTGCCGAACGGCAGCGGCACCGCCGTGTTGTCCACGGACTTCACGTCCGTCCACCGGTCGCCGTCCTGGGAGACCTGCACCACGAAGGTCGCGGCGTAGGCCTGCTCCCAGACCAGGTCGACCCGGTCGAAGTCCTGGGCGGAGCCGAGGTCCACCCGGATCCACTGGTCGTCCTGCCACGTGGACGACCACCGCGTGTCCGGGTCGCCGTCGGTGACGTTGCCCGCCTGGTGGTCGTCCTCGTCCACGGAGGAGGCCTCCGCGTCGGCGTGCAGGGCGAGGTCGACCCCCGGGCGGGAGCTGTCGGACACCGACAGGCTCCACAGGGAGCAGCCCCAGTCGGTCGCCCGGGTCAGGCAGCGGATCCGCACGTGACGGGCGTGCTGTGGGCCGAGGTCCACGGACTGGGTGAAGGCGTCGGAGGAAGGGACGAACGGCAGGGGAGTGTCGTACTCGTAGCCGAACTGCCGTATGCCGAACCGGACGGTGCGCCGGTCGCTGACGGCGCCGCCGGCCTCGGCGACCAGGGTGAGATCGTGCAGGGTGGGCTCGCCCAGGCCGTTGGGCCACCACAGGGCGGGGTTCTTCACCCGCAGACGGTCGAAGGCGTCCGGTGCGAAGGTCACCTCCGTGCTCGCGCCCGCCGGAACCGTCACCGTGCGGGAGACACGGACGTGGCCGAAGGAGGCGGTGACGGTGGCCTGATGGCCGGCGGAGTCGGCGTTGCGGACCGGGACGGTGATGGTCAGTTCGGCGACCGACAGGTCGTCGGGCAGGCCGGGGAGCACGGTGTCCACCCGCGGGTCGCCGATGACGACGTGACCGGTGGACCGCAGCCGCACATGGTTCCAGATGCCGGCAGCGCGGTCCCGCACGGCCGGCATCCAGTCCCAGCCCGACGAGGCGAGATACGTGGGCGAGTTGAGGTTCATCTGCTGGGCGCCGGCGTCCACCCACGACTCGCCCGCGGGACCCTTGTCACCGGGGCTGCCGGGCACCGGCATCGGCGTGATCCGCACCGCGAGCGCGTTGCCGCCCCGGTCGTTCAGGAATGCGGTGACGTCGTGCGCGGAACGGGCGAAGGGATATGTCAGCGTCCCGGCCTCGTGCCCGTTGAGCCAGATCTCCGCCGTGTGGTTGACCCCGTCGAACTCCAGCCACACATGCCGTCCGGCGCCCGTGCGCAGACCGCGCGGCAGCTCGAACTCCCGACGGTACCACCACGCGTGACGGGACAGCGCCTCGGGAATGTGCAGATTGTTCAGACCGGCCACGGGGTCGGGCAGCTTGCCCTGCTCGACCAGTGACGCCAGGACGGTGCCGGGCACGGTCGCGGGCAGCCAACCGCTGGTGTCCACACCGGGTTCCGACAGCTCGGCCCCCTCACCGCCGGCCCAGTCGTCCAGGGTGAGCGTCCACCCCGACTCCAGCGGCACGGTGCCGTCGGCGTCGACGGTCAGCTTCGGTGCCTCGGCACGGTGCCGGCCCCAGTCCGTCCAGCCGGTGACCTCGGGACGATGCCCCCGGACGGTGCCGTACACCTCGAACCCGTTGACGCCCAGCGGGTTGGCGCTGGACCGCCGGTGCGCGGTCATGCGCACCCAGCGCGCCTCGACGGGGTCGGGCAGCTGGATGTCGACCACGCCGCCGGTGCCGGCCGTGGTCCGGTACACACTGCTCCAGGACGTGTGGTCGCGGGAGGTCTCGACGACGAACTCCGTCGCGTAACTGGACAGGATCTCCTTGCCGGTGGTGCCGTCCCAGGGATTGCCGGTCGACGGCGGTGTGAACACCGGGTCGCTCGCATCGGCCTCGAACGTCAGCCGGACACGGTCGACCTGGCAGACCGCCTGCAGATCGACCGAGATCCACTGCGGATCGCCCGCCTCGGCCCGCCAGCCGGTGCCGCGCACTCCCTGGGCGCGGATGCCGTCGACCACGAATTCGGGCGGAGCGGGCGCGTACGCCTGTGACGACACCGCGACCGGGCGGTACGCGGCGAGTTCGGCGGATTTCGAGGCCTTGGCCGGTGTCCGGCCGGCCGTGCGCTGGACGGCACCGGCCGCCGGGGCGAGGACCGTGCCGAGGCCGAGCCCGGCCAGCAGCGTCGAACCGGTGGCGACGACGGAGCGCCGGGACGGGTGATGCGAGGGACTCGCCTGAGCGGGCATATGAGTCGTCCAATCACAGCTGACGGGGTGGGAGAAGGAGCCCGGCGCAGTGCGGAGCGGGCGGCATGACAACGTTGCCATGGCGAGCCATAGGCTGCGGTGATCGCAGGCCCCTGTCAAGGCCTCTGCCTTCGTCCCCGAGCCGGCGTGGTGGACCTCGGGCGTGCCCGCGTTGCGGACGCGCACACGCGAAGAGGGCTTCAGCGGGTGTGCTCGGCCTGCGCCGTTCCTCGCGCGATCGCACCGCCGCGGCACGTGGTGTCGTGCGTGACGTCACGTGTGACCGTGGGGGAGAGCGGTGACGGCAGCGACAAGGGACCCCGGCGCACGTAACCGCTGGGCGATATGCGCGACCGTGGCGTCCGCCACGGCCGGGTTTGCGGCTGTGAGCCGCGCTGTGAGGCACCGGTCGGCACAGCCCGGTGCCGGCTCGGGTGTCCGGCACGGCGTCGCGTGCCGCACCCGTGCCGATGCCGTACGCGTCACCGGACGTCTTGGGCGCGCCGCATTGTCATGTCACCTGTCGCATGGACCATGGGACGGGTGGTCATCAAACGGCGTGCGGCGTCTCCGGCCATCCAGCCACGCATGCTTCGGCGACGACGGACACGGATCCGGGGCCGAAGCCACCGTCCCATTCCTTCCTGTTGTCCGGTGTCGTCACGGCGCCGGCCCTGCTCGTCACCCCACATGACCGAGGAGTCGAGAAATGAACCGTTCTGACCAGCGGTCCGGCGGCCGCATCGCGGCGGGCCGCAGTGTTCTGGTGTCCGGAGCCGGCATCGCCGGCCTCACCCTGGCGTACTGGCTGAACCGCTGCGGATACGCCGTCACGGTGGTGGAGAGGGCGGCAGGACTCCGCGCCAGTGGTTAGCCCATCGATGTGCGCGGCACCGCACTCGACGTCGTGGACAGGATGGGGATCCTCCCGAACGTGCGGGAGGCACAGGTCGACATACGCCGGAGCACCTTCCTCGACGCGGACGGCAGCGAGGTCGCCTCCGTCCCTGCGCACACCGTCACCGGCAGCGTCGCGGGGCGGGACGTGGAGATCCGGCGTGGGGACCTGACCCAGATCCTGTACCGGGCGGTCCGCGACGACATGGAGATCGTGTTCGACGACTCCATCGAGACCTTGGACCAGTCCGGCCACGGAGTCGACGTCACCTTCCGCAGCGGTGCCACCCACACGTTCGACCTGGTGTTCGGCGCGGACGGCGTGCATTCGCCCACCCGGCGGTTCCTGTTCGGCCCCGAGGAGCAGTACCACCGCTACCTCGGCTACTGCTTCGCCGTGTTCGACGTGCCGAACACCTTCGGGCTCTCCAGCGAGAGCGTGGTGTGGAACAGCCCGGGCAGAGCCGCGGCGCTCTACGCCGTCGAGGACGACGAGGAGCTGCACGCCTTGTTGAACTTCGCCCGGCCGGAGCCGCCGGTCGACGTCCTGGGCGACAGGGAAGCCCGGCAGAAGCTGTTCGAGAGTGTCTACGCCGACGCCGGATGGGAGGTACCGAGCCTGCTGGCCGCCCTGCGGGAGTCCGACGACGCGTTCTTCGACACCGTCGGCCAGATCCATCTGCCCCGCTGGTCCAGCGGCAGGGTCGCCCTGGTGGGCGACGCCGCCTACGCGCCGTCGTTCCTCACCGGCCAGGGCACCAGCATCGCGCTCGTCGGCGCCTACATGCTCGCGGCATCCCTGGCCGACGGGGACCACGTCGCGGGCTTCGCCGCCTACGAGCGCGACACCCGTGACTTCGTCACCCAGAACCAGGCGCTGGTCGGCAAGGGCGAAGCCGCACTCTTCCCGGTCACCCGCCAGGACCTGGAGCGGCGCAACAGCAGACTGCGCACCCTCAGCAGCCTCCCCGTCGACCAGGGGCGGCCGGCCCATACGGCTCTCACCCTGCCGCCCGTCCGGCTCGGCTGAGGCAGCGGCGACCGGGCGGCGCTGCCTGCCCCAGCGGCAGGCGGCGCCCCGTGCAGGCCCCGGCGGGGCGGACCGCCCGGTGCCGGACCAGGCGTCCGGCACCGGGCACCCTCGGCAAGGAGACGGACCGTCACCGACGGGGCTGCTGTCACCGCAGACGCTCCGCGGGGCGCACGGCCCCGACCGGCTTGCCGTGGCCCAGCACCGGAGTCGTGGACATGCTGGCCAGCGTCTCGTCGGCCGCCGTGTCGATGCCCAGCCGCCGAAGCGCGGCCATCATCACCACGGAGCGCGCACGGGCAGAACCGTCGGCGATCTTCAGAACAGCGGCCGACCCGTCGGGGAGAGCCATCGCGTACACACCCTCCGCGCCGTCCTTGGCCACCGACCCGGGCAGCGCGCGCATGAGCCGGGTCACATCCCGCCCGGTACCGCCCACGTAGTCGGGGTGGCTGTTCATCGCCTGGGCGACCCGGTGCTCCAGCGAACCGGCCTCACCGGTCGCAAGCGTCGCGAACGCCCTCGCCAGGCCGCGGCAGGTGACGGCGAACAGCGGCGCACCGCAGCCGTCCACACCGGTCGAGGCGACCTTCTCGCCGGCCAGGTCCTCAAGCGTCGCCCGCAGCGCGCGCTGCAGCGGGTGCTCCGGGTCCAGGTACGTCTCGGTGTCCCAGCCGTTGACGACGCAGGTGGCGAGCATGGCGGCGTGCTTGCCCGAGCAGTTCATCGTCAGCGGGGTCGGAACACCGCCGTCGGCGAGGTGGGCACGCAGCGCGTCCTCACCGATGGGGAGGGCGGCCGTGCACTGGAGAGCTTCCGTGGTGAGTCCGGCACCCTTGAGGATGCGGCGCACACCGTCGAGGTGGAAGCTCTCGCCGGAGTGGCTCGCGCACGCCAGTGCCAGCAGCTCGCCGTCCAGATCGAGCCCGGCCCGCAGCATGCCGAGCGCCTGCATCGGCTTGTTGGACGACCGCGGATACATCGGGCGGTCCACGTCGCCGATGCTGAGCACTGTCTCGCCGTCCGGGCCGGCCGCGTACACCGTTCCGTGGTGCACGGACTCCAGGAAATCTCCGCGCCAGACCTCTGCCACGACCTCGTGCACGGTGTGCTCCCCTCTCTTCGGCCGGTACCCGGCCGGGCGGCTCGAACGGTCAACAGGTATCACTCTGCTCGGTGTCCGCCCTGTCGACTGTCATCCGCCGGCACGTCGACACTGCGCGCGGTTGTCGGCTCGACACCGGGAATCAGCTCGCCGATTCCCGGCGGCCGGCCCGACAGGACGGGGCCTGGCGGCCCCCACCGTGGTGATCATGCTGGGGCTCGTCGTACCCGGCTCGGTCCGGCTTTGGCAGGCGACCGCCAGGAACGGCCTTCGTGCGGTGTGCGGCGCGAGCCAGCGCGGCGGCTCACGCGGCCGCCACGATCGCCCGGGCGACCGCCGTGACCGCGGCGGCGGGACGGCCGGCGAGGCGTGCCACGCACACCCGGCGGACCTCGGGCGGAGCGCCGTCGACGCGCAGCAGGCTCACCCCGGGCGGCAGCAGCGGGGAGAGCCGTTCCGGCACCGTCGTCACCCCGAAACCGCCGGCGACCAGCTGGAGCTTGGTCAGCCAGTCCCGCACGGAGTGGACGACACGCGGCCGCCCGGGCAGCCCGGGCCAGACACCGAGCAGCGGCTCGGCCCGCGACGACGGGGCGGCGATCCACGCGGCGTCGACCAGCTCGTCGACGTGCACCGTGGTACGTCCGGCGAACGCACCGGCCGACGGCACCGCCACGACCAGTTCGGTGTCCGTGACGGTCTCGACGTGCAGGCGGGGCGCGTCGTTGTCGAAGGGCCGGTGCGGCGGGCGGGACGTCAGCAGCGCGAGATCGAGCGAGCCCGCGCGCAGCGCCCGGATCAGACCGGGCGTCGTGCCCTCACGGGTGGTGACCGAGACCGGCGAGCCGGACGCGGCGAGGTGTGCGAGGGCGGCGGGCACGATCGCCGCGCCCGCGCTGAGGAACACCCCCAGCCGTACTCGTTCCGTCCGCGGTGCGGCGCCGGTCAGTTCACGCTCCGCCGCTGCCAGCGAGGCCAGGATCGTGTGGGCGTGCCGCAGCAGGGTCAGGCCGGCGGGGGTGAGCCGCACCCCGTCCGGGCGGCGCTCGAACAAGGTGGTGCCGGCGCTGCGTTCGAGAGCGGCGGCCTGACGTGACACGGCCGACTGCGTGTAGCCGAGGCGGGCGGCCGCCGCGGTGAAGCTGCCGGACTCGGCGATCTGCCGCAGGACGCGCAGTCCCGCACTGGAGAGGTCCATGCGGCATACGCATACCACACATGCACAACCGTCGCTTCCCGCATACCCGTCCCGGTCCCTAGGGTCGAACCCGCCGGCACGGCCCATCAGCACGGACGAACCCGGAGGTCACACGTGCGAGCAGCGGTTCTCACACAGTTCGGCGCCCCGCTCACGGTGCGGGAGGTGCCCGATCCCGTAGCCGGGGGAGGGGAGGTGGTGGTCGAGGTCCTCGCCTCCCTCGTGGCGCCCTATGCGGCCGAGGTCTTCGACGGCACGCGGAAGTACCCTCTCGTTCCCCCGGTCGTGCCCGGCATCGGCGGGGTGGGCCGGATCGTCCACGTCGGCCCGGACGCCACCCGGCTGCGCGCCGGCGACCTGGTGTGGTGCGACTCGACGGTGCGTGCCCGCGACGACGCCCTGACACCCGACATCGCCCTGCAGGGCTGGAGTTCTCGCGGTGAAGGCGGTGCGCGCCTCGCCCGGTACCTGCACGACGGTTCCTTCGCCGAACTCATGCGGGTGCCGACGGAGAACGTCTTCCCGCTGCCCGCCGCGGCGGAGGACGATCCGGCGCGCTGGGCCGCACTCAGTGTGCACTCCATCCCCTACGGCGGTCTGCTGGCGGGCGGACTGGAGGCCGGGGAGACGGTGCTCGTGAGCGGGGCCACCGGCAACCTCGGCAGCAGCGCGGTCGCGGTCGCGTTCGCGATGGGAGCGGGTCGCGTCGTCGCCCCGGGCCGCAACCAGGCCGCGCTGGGTCTTCTCGCCGACCGGTTCGGTTCCCGGCTGCGTCCCGTTCAGCTGACCGGGGACGAGGCCACCGACCGCGCGGCGATGTCCGCGGCGGCCGACGGACCGGTCGACCTGGTGATCGATCTGCTTCCGCCCAGCGCACCCAGCTCGGTGACACGCGCGGCGGCCATGACCGTGCGGGAGTACGGCCGCGTGGTCCTCATGGGCGGCGTGGGCATGCTCGGCGGCGAAGACCTCGCCCTTCCCTACCCGTGGATCATGCGCAACTCGGTCACCGTGCGCGGGCAGTGGATGTACCCGCGCACCGCCAACGCCGGCATCATCCGGCTGCTCGCCTCGGGCGCTGTGGATCTGACGCCCGAACGGGTCCGCACCTTCGGCCTCGGCTCCGTCAACGACGCCGTCGCCCACGCCGCCGCCCACGGCGGGCCCTTCGAGCGCACCTGCCTCATCCCCTCGGCCGGCTGACGCCACGACCGCGCACACCGCCCCGCCGGGCTTCCGCACCGTGCGTGCGACCACCGGGCACCGGACGGGTCCGCGCCGACGGTCCGGCCGCGGGAAGACCGGGCGGCTCACCCTCCGTCACCTGTTAGGTTACCGGCGTAACACGACGCAGATACGGAACGGGTGGTGTTGTGCGCAAGGCGCGATGGACAGCGGTCGCGACGTTCGCCGTGGTGATGCTGGCCGCCGGGTGCGGCAGCGAGAACGCGGACGACAAGGCCGCGGACGGCGCGAAGAGTTCCGCGACACAGGTGGCGGACAAGCCCGCCCGGACGGCTCCGGCTCAGGGCACACTCGTCGAGCGAGCCGCCGGCACCTGGAAGAGCATCGTCTCTCCCAGCGACAACTCGCTGGACACGCTCGTCGTCGAGGACGGCAAGGTGACCGCGAAGGGCACGAAGCTGTCGTGCACCGGCACCCTGAAGCCGGAGAAGAAGGACGGCAAGGAAACCGCGACCATCACCTACACCTGCGAGGGCGGCAAGGACGGCGATCGCGGCCTGGGGCACGTGAAGCTGAGCGACGACGCATCGAAGCTCGCCATCGCGTTCGACGGGCCTTCCGGCGGCTGGGGCGGCCCGGTCGACAGCTACCGCCGCGCCTGAATCCGCCGCGCCCCACGCGGGCGTGACCTTGTGCTGCCCGTGCCCACCGGCGTCGACGGCGGCCGCCCGGCCACCGCCGGCGGCCGGTGACGCGGCCGGGTCCTGGGCCCGAGCGCCGGCGGCCGTGCACGGCCGCCGGCCGCACACGTATCAAGAAGACAACCGCGGGCGCGCGTGTCCGCAGCCGGCGGGCGGGTGCCGCCGCACACCTCACGCGTGCAGCGTCACCCGCCCGCGGTCGCTCCTTCGAATGGCGCGCCTCGGCCCGGCCCCTGTCAGGG
>NZ_BNBV01000013.1 GCF_014656135.1 Streptomyces thermodiastaticus | reverse complement strand
GGGCACCTTCCGCAACTGGGACTACCCCGTCCGGCGGCAGATCTTCTGCGGATTCCGCACCGCCCGCACAGCGGAGGATGCCTGATGCCGCGGTCGCCGGCGGACGGCGGACGGCGTCACCGTGCGTCCCGGCCGGCGGCGCGTTGTCGCCCCCGGGCGCTGCCGTCGCCGGCAGCGGGTGGTACCCGTGTCATGAGAGGCAGGACCGTCTGATGTGCCGTCACCTAGCCCATCTGGGACCCGAGGAGCCGCTCGGCCGGCTGCTGGTGGACCCGCCGCACAGCCTGTACCGGCAGTCCTGGGCGCCCCGCCACCAGCGGTACGGGACGGTCAACGCCGACGGCTTCGGGGTCGGCTGGTACGCCGCCGGCGACCCGGTGCCGGCCCGCTACCGGCGGGCCGGGCCGATCTGGGCGGACCTGTCCTTCGCCGACCTGGCACGGGTGGTGCGCACCACGGCACTGCTCGCCGCGGTGCGCGACGCGACCGTGGCCGGGGCGGACGCCGAGGCCGCGGCGGCACCGTTCGCCGCGGACCGGTGGCTGTTCAGCCACAACGGCGCCGTCCCCGGCTGGCCCGCCTCGCTGGCCGGCCCGGCCCGCACCCTGCCGGCCGAGGACCTGCTGTCCCTGCAGGCCACGACCGACTCGGCGCTGGTGTGGGCGCTGGTGCTGGCCCGGCTGCGCGGCGGTGACACCGGGGCGCAGGCCCTCGCCGACACCGTGCTGGAGGTGGCCGCGGCCGCCCCCGGTTCCCGGCTCAATCTGCTGCTCACCGACGGTGACAGCATCACGGCGACCGCCTGGGGCGACAGCCTGTGGTACCACGCCGCACCCGGCCGCGTGACCGTGGCCTCCGAACCGTACGACGACGATCCGCTGTGGCGTCGGGTTCCCGACCGCACCCTGGTCGTGGCGAGCCGCGCGGACGTCCTGCTCACCCCCTTGAAGGACCTCACCGAGGACCTGGCCCCCCGCACGTCTGAGGAGCCCCGCAGTTGAGCCCGTTCCGCATCACCCGCACCCTGCCCGAGGACGCCGTGGCCGCCGCTCTGCGCTCCGACGTCCGCGACGGGCTGACCCGTACCCCCAAGGCGCTGCCGCCCAAGTGGTTCTACGACGCCCACGGCAGCGAGCTGTTCGAGCAGATCACCGAGCTGCCCGAGTACTACCCGACCCGTGCCGAACGCGAGATCCTCACGGCCCGCGCCGGTGAGATCGCCGGCGTTCTGCCTGCCCGCACCCTGGTGGAACTGGGGTCGGGTTCCTCGGAGAAGACCCGCCTGCTGCTGGACGCGCTGACCGGGCTGCACACGTATGTCCCCGTCGACGTCAGCGAGAGCGCGCTGCGCCAGGCCGGGCAGGCGCTCGCCGCCGAGCGGCCCGCACTGCGGGTGCACGCGCTGATCGCCGACTTCACCGCAGGTCTCGTGCTGCCGGACACCCCCGGCCCGCGGCTGCTGGCGTTCCTCGGCGGCACCATCGGCAACCTGCTGCCCGACGAGCGGGCCCGGTTCCTCACCGCGATGCGCTCCCTGCTCACCGCCGGGGACGCGCTGCTGCTCGGCACCGACCTGGTCAAGGACCCGGAGGTGCTGGTGCGCGCCTACGACGACGCGGCGGGGGTGACGGCCGCGTTCGACAAGAACGTCCTGACCGTCATCGACCGCGAGCTGGGGGCCGACTTCGACCCGGACGCCTTCGACCATGTGGCGCTGTGGAACCCCGACGAGGAATGGATCGAGATGCGGCTGCGCTCGCGCATCGCGCAGACGGTGAAGGTGCCCGCCCTGGACCTGACGGTGGATTTCGCCGCCGGCGAGGAGCTGCGCACCGAGGTGTCCGCGAAGTTCCGGCGGGAGAAGGTCGCCGGGGAGCTGACCGCGGCCGGTTTCGCCCCGGTGGGGTGGTGGACGGACGCGGCGGGACGCTTCGCACTGTCGCTGAGCACGGTGCGGTGAGCCGTCCGGCGCGGGCCGCCCGCCGGAACCACGGCCCGCGCCGGGGCACACCCGCTCACAGTGAAACCCCGCTCACGGTGAAACCTGCCCTCGGTGAAACTGCCCTCGGTGACATCCTGCTCTCGGCGACACCCCGCTCACGGTGCGCACATCTCGCGCTCCGGCCCGGCATGCGGCACGGTGGAGTGACGTGGGCCGCACCCGCGTGCGCCCCCATGTGTTGCATGTGCCGTCTGCGAGAGGAGCACCCATGAGCAACCATGTGTACCGGGTCACCGAGATCGTCGGAAGTTCGCACCAGGGGGTCGACGATGCCATCCGCAACGCCATCGCCCGCGCCTCGCAGACCTTGCGCAACCTGGACTGGTTCGAGGTGACCCAGGTCAGAGGCCAGATCGAGAACGGGCAGATCGAGCACTACCAGGTGGGCCTGAAGGTCGGTTTCCGGATCGAGGACGCCGGCTGAGCGGCGGCCCAAGGCTCCTCGCACCCGCGGGCCGGACCGGCACAGGGGCGGCCCGCCGCCGCCGTTCCGTCAGGTCCGGCCCTGCCGCTCCTGCGCGTCCTGCAACTCCGTGGACGCGGCGACCCACCGGGCGCGCAGCACACGGAAACCCGCGCGTTCGGCGTCGTCGCACACCAGCTCGTCGTCGTCCACCAGGACACGTATCTCCCGGGTGCGGGCCAGCCGGCGCAGGATCTGCAGCTTGGTGCGGCGGGCGGGCCTGCGGTCGTCGTCGGGCCGCATGTGCAGGGCGCCTTCGGGCAGGTCGTGGGCGGCGAGCCAGTCGAGGGTGTCGCGGCGGCAGCGTTCAGGGCGCCCGGTGAGGTAGACGATCTCGCACTCGCGCGCGCTGTCACGGGCCAGCCGCACCCCCTCGGGCGCCGGCGGGTCCGCGGGCGCGGCGGCGAAGAAGCCGTCCCAGTCCCGGGGCCGCCGCTGCAGGAAGTGCTGGCGGTGTGCGGTGTCGGCAAGGGTGTTGTCCAGGTCGAACACGGCCAGGGGCCGCCGGTCGGTGTCGTTCACTGCGCCCACTTCGGAGTCCTTCGCTTGCTCGTGCGGTGTCCGGATGCGTATGCGGCCCGGGCGCCCGATGCTGGGTACATGTCCGGAACACTGCCGGTGACCGTGCATCCGCCGTCTCCGACGGGCGGCCGGCGCGTGCGGGTCAACGGCGAGATCCTGGGACTGGCCTACAGCCTCGCGGACGTCGCCGAGTTCTTGCGCCGTGCTGGACTGGAGGTGGACAGCACGGAGGTGGCGGTCTCCCCGCTCATCGACTGGCGCGGGGTCGGGCCGGAGTACTGGGGACCCGAGCCGGAGGGCACCGTGCCGTGAGCCGCCTCGCGCGCACCGGCACCCGACAGCTTCGGCGCCGCTCCCCCGCAGTACGTCCACGGCGTCGCCCGGGGACACCCTACGTCCATGGCGCCGACCGGACCCGACGCCCTCGCCGGTGCTCAGATGTTCCTCCCGGTGAGCGCTGACCATCCCTGTTCCAGCAGGTCGAAGGCTCGGGCCACGGCCTCGCGGGGGTTGTCGTGCCCGTGCACGGCACGAGGGGCCTCCAGGGCGAAGTGCGCCAGGGCCCGGCAGGCGGGGTCGTCCGCGGCCAGGCCGCTCTCCTCGGCGATCACCTCGGCGAGGGCGCCGGTGTGGCGCAGCCACATTTTCTGGCCGTAGTCCCGCAACGCGGGTGTGGCGGCCACCAGCTCGGCGAAGGCGGCGAAGCGGTCGTCCCCGCCGCCGGCGGCGACCAGACGGCTGCTCAGGGCGTGTTCCCGCAGCGCGGCCGGGACGGACTGGCCCGCCGGGCGGTTGCGGACGGCGTCCAGCAGACGTCGTTCCTGGTCGGCGTCCTCGTCGAAGACCAGGGCCTCCTTGACCGGGAAGTGCTTGAACAGCGTGGTGGTGGACACGTCGGCGGCATCGGCGATCTCCCGGATGCCCACCGCGTCGTAGCCGCGCTCCAGGAACAGGCGCAGGGCGGCGTCGGCGATGGCGCGGCGGGTGGCGGCCTTCTTGCGTTCACGGCGCCCCACCGGCGCGGCAGCGGAGTCCGGCGAGGTGCCGGGGGTCGTTGCGGACATGCCCCTCACCCTACCCCCTCGGTTAACCGACTTCAAAAGTTTATCTGTTGCACTTATTGAGCCGGTGTGCTTTTCTGGGGCCGCGGCCCGGGCAGTCCCGCCCGGCCGGCCGCCGTGAGGACCTGTTCTCCCTCTCTCCCGGCCGGTTTCCGTCATCGCCGCCGGTCCCGGCGCCCACACCATCCGTCCTGACGCTGCACGAACGGAGCCCTGTCATGCCCACCTCCACCTCGCCCCGTATCGCGATCATCGGTGCCGGTCCCGGCGGTCTGACCTGTGCCCGCATCCTCCAGCGGCACGGCATCACCGCCACCGTCTACGACCGCGACGCCGGCCCCCACGCCCGCAACCAGGGCGGCACCCTCGACCTGCACGCCGACAACGGCCAGATCGCGCTGCGCGAGGCCGGACTCCTCGAGGAGTTCTTCGGACTGGCCCGCCCCGAGGGGCAGGAAATGCGCCAGCTGGATCCGTCCGGCGCTGTGCTGTTCCACCATGTCCCCGAGCCCGGCGAACGGTTCAAGCCGGAGATCGACCGCGGCCGGCTGCGTGATCTGCTGCTCGGCTCGCTGACGCCGGGGACCGTCCGCTGGGGACACACCCTCAAGGCCGTGACCGGCCCGTCAAAAGGCCCCCGCCGGCTGCACTTCTCCGACGGCACCAGCGTCGAGTGCGACCTCGTCATCGGCGCCGACGGCGCCTGGTCCCGGGTCCGCCGCGCCCTGACCGACACCGCACCCCGCTACACCGGCATCACGTTCCTCGAAGCCTGGTTCCACGACGTCGCCGCCCGCCACCCCGAGGTCGCCGAACTCGTCGGCCAGGGCAGCGCCGCCGCGGCCGACGGCCGGCGCGGCATCTTCGCCCAGCGCAACGGCGGCGACCACATCCGCGTCTACCTCATCCAGCGCGCCCCCGCCGACTGGATCACCGATGCGGGCCTCGCCCCTGAGGACACCGGCGGGATCCGCGCCCTTCTGCTGGAGCGCTACCGCGACTGGTCACCCCGCCTGCGGCAGCTGATCACCGACAACGACGGCCCCTACCACGACCGCCCGATCTTCGCCCTGCCCGCCGGTCACACCTGGCAGCACAGCCCCAGCGTCACCCTGCTCGGCGACGCCGCCCACCTCATGCCCCCGCTCGGCGTCGGCGTCAACCTCGCTCTGCTCGACGCCTGCGACCTCGCCCTCGCCCTCACCCGCCACGACGGCATCGACGAGGCCGTCCGTGCCTACGAGGGCACCATGCTGCCCCGCTCCGCTCAGCTGGCCCTCCGCCTCGACGGCGCCGCCGAGGATCTGATCTCCACCGAACTGCCCGACTTCGCCACCAGCGGGCAGCAGTCCTGAGCACACGTGGCTCCCCTCCGTTCGCGAGGTGAGCCCTCACCGCTTGCCGGGAAACGGACATGTGCCCGGTGGCAGTCGTCCGCGGACGACTGCCACCGGGCACACGGCGGACCGACTGACGACGGCTGCGGCGAGGGCGCCGCGCGACCGGCAGCCGCCCTCACCGTCCTTCCCCCGCCGTCGGTCCGGCCGGGCACGTCACCGGACACGGTCAGGACGGCAGCGTCCAGCTCTGGTTGGCGGCTCCGGTGCAGGACCAGATCTGCAGACGGGTGCCGTTGGCCGAACTCGGGCCGGTGGCGTCCAGGCACTTGCCCGACTGCGGGTTGACCAGGGAGCCGTTCGGCCCGGGCTGCCAGACCTGGGAACCGGTGCCGTTGCAGGTGTAGAGCTGCACCGTGGTTCCGTTGGCGGTGCCGGCGCCGGTCACGTCCATGCACTTGCCGAGCGCGGTGAGCGTTCCGGTGCTGTCCACGGTCCAGTTCTGCGCGTCGGTGCCGTTGCAGTCGTACAGCTGGACGGCCGTGCCGTCGGCGGTGCCGGCGCCGGCGACGTCGACGCACTTGCCGCCGTAGCCGCGGATGGGACCGGTGCGGGTTTCGGGCGGGGTGACCGTGCCGGGCTGCCCGGCCGCCCACTTGATCTCCTGCAGCAGCAGCCGGTTCTGCTCGGCGCTGGCGAAGGTGGAGGACAGGGCGGTGTCGGTCGAGTAGTCCATCGCGTTGTGCCCGAAGTTGTTGTAGACCATCCGGTAGTTCCGGTTGGACCACACGATCGGGTAGTAGCCGCTGTACCACGTCTGGTTCGGGTCGGTGCCGACGGGGAAGGTGGACGGGTCGAGCGAGGCCAGGATGTCGATGTCCGGGTTCTGCCGCAGGTCGTTCTGCCAGCTGTACCACTCGCTGACCGAGGACGTGAAGGTGGCGGGCAGGCCGGCGGTCGCCGGGTGGCCGGCGTCCTCGACCTTCAGCGTCTCGGCGGTCGGCCCCCAGGAGTTGCTCTTGAACGTGCCTGTGCCGAGGAAGGTGTTGTGGTACCAGGGCCAGTCGCTCGAGTCGTCGTTGAAGGCCGAGACATGGAAGCCGACGAAGCCTCCGCCGTTCTCCACGTACGTGCGGAAGGCGGACTGCTGGGCCGCGGTGTGCGGGTAGTCGTCGAGGAACATCACGACCTGGTAGTCGGCCAGGTCCGCCGCGTTGAGCTTGTTCCAGTCGGTGGTGGCGGTGTAGGTGAACCCGTTCTCGGCGCCCGCCTGCGGGAACCACGCGTTGGCCTCGTGGTCGAAGCTGATGTGCGCCGCGTCGTAGGTGCCGTTGTAGAAGGCGAGCACCTTGAACGGCGCGGCAGCCCGGGCGGACTGGGCGGGGACGACCCCGGCGACGCCGAGGACCACGGCGAACAGGGCGAGAAGTCTGAACAGGACGCGATGACGGGGGACATGCGTGGGATTGGACATCACGCAGGGACCTTCCTCGGGTGCAATGCCCTGACACGCTGCAGCACAGGGCGATGACCGGGAGCGTACATGTCAACTTTGGTCTAGGCCAACCCGTCGTCGGATGCGCATCGCCGCCCCGCCGGCCCGGAGGCTCGGATCCCGCCCCGAGAACCAACTCCTGTGCGAGCGAGGCTCGTTGCAGCGTTGCGACGGCAACCGGCCGGCACGGGCGCCGATGCGATGTGCGGCGCGTCCGCATCCGCGTGCGCGGGAACCGGGGCCCGGCGGCGGCCCGGTCCCGGACAAGCGAAGCGGGACCGGGTCATGAGCACCACATCCCGGTCCCGCCCGTCCGCCCCCTCGGCGAACGACTTGCTGGCCGTGGCCTACCGCTTGGCGACCTTCCGGGTCGCGCGCAGCCACTCCTTGTTCATGTGGGTGATGGAGGTGAGCGGAATGCCCTTGGGGCAGGCGGTGGCGCACTCTCCGGTCAGGGTGCAGCCGCCGAAGCCCTCGGCGTCCATCTGGGCCACCATGTCCAGCACCCGGGTCTCGCGCTCGGGCGCGCCCTGCGGCAGGACGTTGAGGTGGTTGATCTTGGCGGAGGTGAACAGCATCGCCGCGCCGTTGGGGCAGGCGGCGACACAGGCGCCACAGCCGATGCACTCGGCGTGCTCGAAGGCGTAGTCGGCGTCCGCCTTGGGCACGGGCGTGGCGTGCGCCTCGGGCGCGGATCCGGTGGGCGCGGTGATGTAGCCGCCGGCCTGGATGATCCGGTCGAAGGCCGAGCGGTCCACCACCAGGTCCTTCACCACCGGGAACGCCGCGGCGCGCCACGGTTCGATGTCGATGGTGTCGCCGTCCTTGAAGGACCGCATGTGCAGCTGGCAGGTGGTGGTGCGCTCCGGGCCGTGCGGCTCGCCGTTGATGACGAGCGAGCACGCACCGCAGATGCCCTCGCGGCAGTCGTGGTCGAAGGCCACGGGTTCCTCACCGGAGAGGATGAGCTGTTCGTTGAGGACGTCCAGCATCTCCAGGAAGGACATGTCGGGCGAGACGCCGTCCACCTCGTAGGTGGACATGGCGCCGTCGGCGTCGGCGTTCTTCTGGCGCCAGACGCGCAGGGTGAGCTTCATGCGTAGCTCCGCTGGGTGGGGTGGACGTACTCGAAGACCAGGTCTTCCTTGTGCAGGACGGGGGCCTGGCCGGTGCCGGTGAACTCCCAGGCGGCCGCGTAGGAGAACTCTTCGTCCTTGCGGGCGGCCTCGCCGTCGGGGGTCTGGGACTCCTCGCGGAAGTGGCCGCCGCAGGACTCGGTGCGGTGCAGGGCGTCCAGGCACATCAGCTCGGCCAGTTCCAGGTAGTCGACGATGCGGTTGGCCTTCTCCAGGGACTGGTTCAGCTCCTCGCCGCTGCCGGGGACCTTGATGCGCCGCCAGAACTCCTCCCGGATCTGCGGGATGCGCTCCAGGGCCTTGCGCAGGCCCTGCTCGTTGCGGGCCATGCCGCAGTACTCCCACATCAGTTCGCCCAGTTCGCGGTGGAAGGAGTCGGGGGTGCGGTCGCCGTCGGCCGACAGCAGCCGGGCGAGCCGGTCCTCGGTCTCGGCGAGCACCTCCCGCACCACCGGGTGGTCGGGGCGGACCGGCTCGTTGCGCGGGTGGCGGGCGAGGTAGTCGTTGATGGTGGCCGGCAGGACGAAGTAGCCGTCGGCCAGGCCCTGCATCAGCGCGGACGCGCCGAGCCGGTTGGCGCCGTGATCGGAGAAGTTGGCCTCGCCGATCGCGAACAGGCCGGGGATGGTGGTCTGCAGGTCGTAGTCGACCCACAGGCCGCCCATCGTGTAGTGCACGGCCGGGTAGATCCGCATGGGAACCTCGTAGGGGTTCTCCGCGGTGATCCGCTCGTACATGTCGAAGAGGTTGCCGTACTTCTCCTCGACCTTCTTGCGGCCCATCCGCTTGATGGCGTCCGCGAAGTCCAGGTACACGCCCTGCCCGCCGGGGCCGACGCCGCGGCCCTCGTCGCACACGTTCTTCGCGGCGCGGGAGGCGATGTCGCGGGGCACCAGGTTGCCGAAGGACGGGTAGATGCGCTCCAGGTAGTAGTCGCGCTCGTCCTCGGGGATCTCGTTCGGCGGGCGGGTGTCGCCCTTGGCCTTGGGCACCCAGATCCGGCCGTCGTTGCGCAGCGACTCGCTCATCAGCGTCAGCTTGGACTGGTGGTCGCCGGTGCGCGGGATGCAGGTCGGGTGGATCTGCGTGAAGCAGGGGTTGGCGAAGTACGCGCCGCGCCGGTGCGCCCGCCAGATGGCGGTCGCGTTGGAGTTCATCGCGTTGGTCGACAGGTAGAAGACGTTGCCGTAGCCGCCGGAGGCGAGGACCACGGCGTCCGCGAAGTACGTGGAGATCGTCCCGGTGATCAGGTCACGGGCGACGATGCCGCGGGCCCGCCCGTCGACGACGATCAGGTCGAGCATCTCGGTGCGCGGGTGCATCTCGACGTTGCCGGCGGCGATCTGCCGGGACAGCGCCTGGTAGGCGCCGAGGAGGAGCTGCTGGCCCGTCTGGCCGCGGGCGTAGAAGGTACGGGAGACCTGCACGCCGCCGAAAGAGCGGGTGTCGAGCAGGCCGCCGTACTCGCGGGCGAAGGGCACGCCCTGGGCCACGCACTGGTCGATGATCTCCACGGAGATCTGGGCGAGGCGGTGGACGTTGGACTCCCGGGAGCGGAAGTCGCCGCCCTTGACGGTGTCGTAGAACAGCCGGTGGATCGAGTCGCCGTCGTTGCGGTAGTTCTTCGCGGCGTTGATGCCGCCCTGCGCGGCGATGGAGTGGGCGCGGCGCGGGGAGTCCTGGTAGCAGAACTGGATGACGTGGTAGCCCTGCTCGGCCAGGGTGGCGCCGGCGGAGCCGCCGGCCAGGCCGGTGCCGACGATGATCACCGTCTTCTTGCGCCGGTTGGCGGGGTTGACCAGCTTGGCCTCGAAGCGGCGCTTGTCCCAGCGCTCGTGGATGGGCCCGGAGGGCGCCTTGGTGTCGGCGATCGGCTCGCCGGTCGTGTAGTCGGCGTAGGAGGTCATGTCAGCTCACCACTCCGGTCATCACGCCCACGGGGACGGCGATGAAACCGGCCGTGAGCAGCAGTGCGAGGACGTTGGCGACGGTCTTCAGGGCGAAGTCGCGCCTGCGGCTGCCGACGCCGAGGGTCTGGGCGGCGCTGAAGAAGCCGTGCCGGATGTGCAGGCCGAGCGCCAGCATGGCGACGATGTAGATGACGTTGCCGTACCAGGTGGAGAAGGTGTCCACGACGTTCTGGTACGGGTGGCCCTCCTGGAACCCGCCGGAGTGCACGGTGCCGGTGGTCAGGTCGAGGATGTGCCAGACGATGAACAGCCCGAGGATGACCCCGCCCCACCGCATGGTGCGGGTGGCGTAGCTCGCGCGCGGCCGGGAGTGCACGTACTTGGCCGGGCGCGCCTTGATGTCGCGGCGGCTGAGCTGGTAGGCGGAGACGGCGTGGGCGACCACGGCGACGACCAGCACCACGCGGATGACCCACAGCGTCCACTCGTAGTGCATGAACGGCTCGCCGATGGTGCGCAGCCAGTGGGCGTAGTGGTTGAAGTCGCCGGCCCCGAAGAAGATCTTCAGGTTCCCGTACATGTGGACGATCAGGTACAGCAGCATGATCAGCCCACTGACCGCCATCACGGTCTTCTTGCCGACGGTCGAATCCCACACGGTCCGTGCCATGGACGGCCGTCGGTCCGTCCGCGTTGCCAGAGCCATGGCATGACGTTAGGACCGCCACAGCCCATCGGTCCAAGACATGGTGCAGCTCGATTCGATAGGCATCGCCTATGCAGGGGTATCGTGGCGGTGTGCAGTTCCAGCAGCTCCAGTACTTCGTGGCGGTCGCCGAGACCCGGCACTTCACCCGGGCCGCGGAACTGGTCCATGTGGCCCAGCCGTCGCTGTCGCAGCAGATCAAGGCGCTGGAGCGGGAGCTGGGCGCGGACCTGTTCCTGCGGGCGCGGGGCAACATCACGCTCACCGACGCCGGGGAGGCGCTGCTGCCGCTGGCCCGGCGGATCCTCGCCGACGCGGACACCGCCCGGCACGAGGTGCAGGAGCTGGTGCAGCTGCGCCGGGGCCGGGTGCGTCTGGGCGCCACCCCGAGCCTGTGCACCGGTCTGCTGCCGGACGTGCTGCGCGCCTTCCACGACCGCTATCCCGGCATCCGGCTGCTCGTCGAGGAGGGCGGCTCCCACGACCTGGTGCGGGAGCTGGCGCGCGGCGCCCTGGACCTGGCCCTGGTGGTGCTGCCGCTGCCCAGCCCCTCCCCCGCGCTGACCACGGTGGAGCTGCTGCGCGAGGACCTGGTGGTGGTCTCCTCGCCGGAGGCGCCCGAGCCCGGCGGGCCGGGGCGGCGCTCGGTGCGCATCGCGGACCTGGAGGGCGAGCGCCTGGTGATGTTCCGGCACGGCTACGACCTCAGGGAGCTGACGGTGGCCGCGTGCCGCGCCGAGGGCTTCGAACCGGAGTTCGCGGTGGAGGGCGGCGAGATGGACGCCGTCCTGGGGTTCGTCCGGGCGGGGCTGGGCGTCGCGGTCGTGCCGCGCATGGTGGCCACCCGCTCCGGGGCCGGTCTGCGGGTCACCCCGCTGGCCCGTCCGGGTCTGCACCGTACGATCGCGCTCGCCCACCGCAGCGACGTGGACCCGCCGCGCGCCGCCCGGGAGCTGCAGCGGATGCTGCTGCAGCGGTGAGCCGGGCAGCGCGCGGCAGCGGGCCGCGGGGCGCCGGTCCAGGGGCCGCCAGGTTCAGGGGGCGCCCGTGCGGGAGGCGCCCGGTGCGGGGGCCGCTCGGTTCAGCCGAGGACGGCCGGCTTGAGCACCCGCTCGCACCACGTACGGAAGCCGGTCGGCGCGTTCTCCGGTGTGCTGGGCACGGCGGCCCCGTAGAAGCCCTGCTCGTCCAGGGCCCGTGCCATGTCGGCCAGCCCCTGCGCCGACGCCTCGCTCACCCCGTGCCCGAGCAGGCTCGCCCGGTAGTCCGCGAAGCCGACCAGCCGCGCCTGGACGGGGCGGCCCAGCACCTCGCTCATCACCCGGGCCATGCCCTCGGGCGTCAGCTCGTCGGGGCCCACCAGCGGGACGTCCTCCTGCCCCGTCCACGTGCCGTCGCGCAGCAGCCGGGCCGCCGTCGCGGCGATGTCACCGGTGGCACAGGTGCGCAGGACGCGCTGCCCGGTCATGGCGGCGTAGAACGCTCCCTGGTCGCGGATCGACGCGGCCTGACCGACGAAGTTCTCCATCAGGAACGGCGGGCACAGCGCCCGGTGGTGCACGCCCGTGGCCCGGATGCGCTCGTCCATGGCGAGGGAGGCGGAGATCTGCCCGGCGTTCGTCGCGATGCCGCGCCCCAGGGTGGAGACGGTGACCACCCGCTCGATCCCCTGCTCCTCGATCACCTGGCACAACGGCTCGGTGAAGGCGTCGAAGTGGCCCTCGACGCTCTCGGCGGTGGGTGTCGGCGGCACCAGCCAGAAGACCTGGCCGGCGCCCGCGCAGGCCTCCTTCAGCACGCCCGGGTCGGCGTGCGAGCCCTGGATCACCTCGACCCGGTCCCGGGCCCCGGGCGCCAGGCGCGCCGGGTCGCGCACGATCACCCGGACCGGCTCCGCGAGGTCCGGGGCGTCGAGGAGGAGGGCGAGCAGCTGCCGGCCGATCTGGCCGGTGGGGGTGGTCACGACGATCACGTGGGACTCCATGAAGGACGTGGGCAGAAAAGGACGCAGGCAGAAAAAGGAAGACAAAACGGCGGCGGACTCCTCGCAGAGGTCCGCCCGGGCTCAGCGCCGTATCGATCCTCTGCGCCCGGCGGGCGGAACTGAAGGACCGGTTCGCACCCGGTCGTTACCCTGAAGGCAATACCGATCGAGGGAGAATGACGCTCATGGACTCCCGCCCGCTGCGCTACTTCGTGGCCGTGGCCGAGGAACTGAACTTCGCCCGCGCGGCCGAACGGCTCGGCATCTCCGCACCCCCCCTGTCCCGGGCGATCCGCCGACTGGAGGCGGACCTCGGGGTCACCCTGTTCGAGCGGACCACCCACAGGGTGTCGCTGACCACGGCCGGCGAGGTGCTGCTCGGGGAGGCGCGGATCGCGCTGGACGCGCTGGAGGCCGCCGGGGTGCGGGCCCGGCGCGCGGCCGCCCCGGACGGCGGGCTGGTCCTGGCGGCCAAGGCCGACGGCGACGCCGGTCTGCTGAAACCGATCCTCGAACGGTACGCGGCCGACCCCGCCGCGGTACCGGTCACGGTCCGCCTGTGCGGATGGCAGGAGTCGCACCTGCTGCTGCGCCGCGGTGAGGCCGACGTCGCCCTGGTCCACGACCCGTTCGACCACACGGGCCTGGACCGCGAGACGCTGGTCGTCGAGGAGCGGATGGCCGTCCTGGCCGCGCGGGACCCGCTCGCCGCCCGCGACCGGCTCTCCACGGCCGACCTCGGGCTGCGCCCCGGCGAGGTGCACCGCTTCCGTGACGGCGTGCGCGGCGAGGGCCGCGACCTGGCCCAGATGCTGACGCTCGTCGCGCTGGGCGACATGGTCGGTCTGCTGCCCGCGTCCGTCGCCGACCGCTACCCCCGGCCCGACGTCGTCTACCGTCGCGTCACCGACGCCCCGCCCGCCGTTCTGTCGATCGCCTGGCCGCAGCAGTCGCGTTCGCGGGCCGTCGCGGCCCTGGTCCGGGCGGCCGTCGCCGTGGCCGAGTCCGCGCCCACGCGGCCGGCGCACGCCGCGCCGCAGGCGGCAGCGGCGGCTGCGGCCGCGCACCGGTGAGGACGGCCCTGCCCGAACCGGCCTGAGCACCGTGGCGCACCGGCCTGCGGGCCGAGCGGCCGGCGCGGGCGTCCTGCCCGGGCCGACGGCAGCCGGGCTGACCGCGCGGTCAGCCCGTCGCGTCCGCGAGGGCCAGCTCGTGCAGGCGCTCCGGTGGGCCTGGGCGGGCGTAGTACCAGCCCTGAGCCGTGTCGCAGCCCAGTATCCGCAGCTGTTCGGCCTGGGCTCCGGTCTCCACGCCCTCCACGGTGACCGCGAGGTCCAGGCTGTGGGCGAGCGCGACGATCCCCTCGACGATCTTCAGGTCCACCGGGTCGGCGGGGAAGCGCTGCATGCTCTGGGTGAAGGAGCGGTCCAGCTTGAGCGCGCTCACCGGCAGCCTGCGCAGATTGGCCAGGTTGGAATAGCCGGTGCCGAAGTCGTCCAGGGCGATGTCCACGCCCATCTCGGCGAGCCGGTGCAGCGGTTCGAGCACCTCGTCCTCCGCGCCGATCAGCGCCGACTCGGTGACCTCCAGGCACAGCGCGTCCGGTGCCACGCCCTCGTGCTCCAGGATCTCGACGGTGTCCTGCACCAGACCGGGGTGGCGCAGCTGGCAGGGCGAGAGGTTGACGTTGATGCGCAGCGGCGCCGCCGTGTCCCCGCCGTGCCTCTCCCGCCACTCGCGGGCCTGCCGCACCGACTGCTCCAGCACCCAGCGGCCCAGCGGCACGATCAGCCCGGTGTGCTCGGCGAGCGGGATGAACCGGTCGGGGCCGAGCACCCCGTGCTGCGGGTGCAGCCAGCGCACCAGCGCCTCGGCGCCGCGCACGCTTCCGTCGCCGAGGTGGACCAGCGGCTGGTACTCGATGAAGAACTCGCCGCGGTCCAGGGCGGCCGGCAGCGCCGTGGTCAGGCCGTGCCGGGTGATGACGCGGGCGTCGGCCTCGGGGTCGGCCCGCTCGAACCGGTTGCCGCCGGCCGACTTGGCCCGGTACATGGTGATGTCCGCGCTGCGCAGCACCTCCGCCGCGCTGCGCTCGCCGACCGCGCCCTCGACCACGCCGATGCTGCCCCGCACGGTCAGCTCCCGTCCGTCGATGCGGATGGGCGTGCCGAGCGCGTTCATGATGCGCAGGGCGAGGTCCTCGACCTGGCGCCGGCTGTCGGCGGCGGTGGTCAGCGCCACGAACTCGTCGCCGCCGAGCCGGGCCACCATCTCGCCGGGTGCGGTCACGCACGACTGCAGCCGGTCGGCGACCTCCACCAGCAGCCGGTCGCCGGCCGCGTGGCCGAGGCTGTCGTTGATGGTCTTGAAGCCGTCCAGGTCCAGGTAGCACAGGCCGAAGCGGTGGCCCTCGCCGGCGTTCAGCGCCTTGTCCAGGCGTTCGAAGAACAGGGTGCGGTTGGGCAGCCCGGTCAGTGCGTCGTGGGTGGCCTCGTAGCGCAGCCGCAGGTGCAGCAGCCGCCGCTCGGTGGTGTCCTCCATCAGCGCCAGCTGGTACTGGGGTGTGCCGTCCGCATCGCGCAGCAGCGAGACGGTGAGGTTGGTCCACAGCACGGTGCCGTCGGGCCGGGAGAAGGCCTTCTCCACGCGGTAGTGGTCGCGTTCGCCGCGCACCAGCTCCTCGTACAGCCGCCAGATGTGCGGGGCGTCCTCGGGGTGCGCCCACTCCCTGACGTTGCGGCCGCGCAGATTCTGCTCGCTGCCGAACATGCGCAGCAGCGCCCCGTTGTACTGCAGGACGTTGCCCTCCAGGTCGGCGATGCCGATGCCTATGGCCGCGCCCTCGAACACCGCCCGGAAGCGGGCCTCGCTGGCGTGCAGGGCCTGGGCGACCACGCCCTGGGCGCGCAGCGCGGCCTGCGCGATGGCCTCCTGCTCGGCGAGGGTGCGTCGGCGCAGCGCCCGGGCGAACCCGGCGGCCATGGCGTGCTGCAGGCGCGAGCAGCGCGCCCGCAGGGCCTCCTGGTCGCCGCCCTCACCGCAGTAGAGCACCAGGTAGGCGTCGAGGCAGTCCAAAGAACGACTGAGTGCCTCGGGTGCGGTGCAGTGGGCCTCGACCAGTGCGGCACCGACCGCCTCGCCCTCGGCCGCGTCGAACCTCCCGGCCCGTAGGGCCTCGCTCAGCCGGCGTGCCAGGGGCAGGAGTTGTTCCTCGAACTCGGCGCGGGTCAGCGACGTGGAGGTCACCGGGAAGACCGCCCGGCTCCAGATCGTCGTCAGCCGGCGCAGTCGGTCCTCCGCCCCCTGAGGCTGTGCCGTCACGCCCCGCGCCCGTTCCGCCGGGTGCAGGGCACCTGTGTCCCGGCCGCGCCCGCCGCATGGTGCCGACCGGCCTTCGCGCGGGCGGCGCCGAGGCGCCCCACGCCGGCGAATCCCGCGAAGGCGTACGGATCCTCGTCCTCCGGCGCGGTCTCCGGGCGCCACAGCGCCATCGGCACCAGTCCGGGTTCCACCATGTCGTACCCCTCGAAGAACCGCGCGATCTCCTCGCGCGTACGCATGATCAGCGGGTTGCGGATGTCGTGGTACACGTCGACCGCGCCCAGTCTGCGCTCCTGCGGCAGCGGGATCCCCTCGTAGGAGGCGTGCGTGAGGATCAGCAGGCTGCCGGGCGCGAGCGCGTCGCGCAGCTCGGCCACCGCGCCCTGCGGGTCGTCCGAGTCGTCCACGAAGTGCAGTATGGCAACCAGAAGGAGCGCCACTGGGCGATTCAGGTCGAGCAGCCGTTGCACCTGGGGGCTCGCGAGGATTTCACGGGGCTTGCGCAGATCGGCCGCGACGACGTCCGCGTCCTCGTTGCGGGCCAGGACGGCCTGACTGTGGGTGACCGCCACCGGATCGTGGTCGACGTAGACGACGCGGCTGCCGGGGCTGGCCCCCTGCGCGACCTCGTGGACGTTGCCGAAGGTGGGGATGCCGGAGCCGATGTCCAGGAACTGGGTGATGCCCTCGGCCAGGGCGAAGCGCACGGCACGCCGCATGAACGCTCTGTTCGCCTGCATGATCTTCGGCAGTCCCGGCAGGAACTCCATGGCCCTGCGGGCGGCTTGCCGGTCGACCTCGAAGTTGTGCGAACCGCCCAGATAGTAGTCGTAGATCCGGGCGACGCTCGGCACCGAGATGTCGATGCTGCGCGGCGCCCAGGGGGGACGCTCCATCTGCTCTCCACAACGTAGGCGATTCGGTGTTCGAGCCGAGGCTACTGACCGACCGCTCAACGGGCGATACCAAAACGGAAATTGACCATCCGTTAACGGTTGCCACCTGCGGGCATGCGCCGTGTGCGCCGTCCGCATCGCGGCGGATTGCGCCGATGTGCGGCCCGCGGGCGCGCCCGTCGGGGCGGCGGGCCGCCCCCCGGAACCGACGCTCCCGTCACCGCCTTCCGAAGGCGCCGCCGGCCGCTGCTCCCTGCGCGCCGGTCGCGGCCGCCGGCCTGCACCACCCGGCCGGGGACGCGGGCACGCGCGTCCGGTTCACCGTCCGGCCGCCCCGCCGCCGGGCAAAACCTCCGCGGGCTGCGTTTCGCTCCTTCGGGCCAATCGCCGTCCCGCGCGGCGTGACCGGCCGGGGCCCTGCCCAGGATCTCGCTCGTGCAACGACCGGAACTCACCCGGCGACGACGCCTTCTGCTGCGGGTGGCGGCCTCCACGGCGCTGGTGTGGGCCTGCGCGGGTGCCGGGGCGGCACCGGCCGCGGCGGACGCCTGCGCCTGGGCCTTCACGGGGCCGGACGGCGTGGCGGCGGTGTCGGTGACCGGCATCCCGCCGTGCGGGGAACCGGCGCCGACGCCGGAACCGCCGAGTCCGGCGGCCGCCGTGGCCGCGCTGCGCCCGCGCTGATCCTTCGGAGAGATCCTTGCCCGGATGGCTGGTTCTCGTCCTTGCGACGGCCGCCGCCTGGCCGTGGTGGTGGTCATCACCCTCGTACGGCACCGCACGGCGTCCGAGAACGACGACCCCAGTGAAACCCCCGACGTCATCGAGTACATGACGATGTGGATCGGTGTGGTCTACGCCATCGTGCTCGGAGCCGACGGGCCCCTTCCTGGAACTCTTCCCGCACCTGAGGAGCTGACGGTCCGGCTGAGCCGGTGCACGGAGCCGACGCCCGCTCATGCCCGTCCCCCGCCCGCACGAACGCGTCGCCTGTGCGGCCCACGCCGTTGCCCCGTTCGCCCGGCAGCGATCGCGTGGTCCGGCGCGCCTTTCTAGCGTTTCGATCATCGAGGTGCATTTCCGGCGCACGCGGAAAAGGTCCGCAGCTGCTCCTCGGGGACCCGGAGGATATTCGTCATGCGCGTCATACACGCCGTTTCCGCCGCACTGCTGAGCATCGGTGCCCTCACCTTCTCCGCGCCCGCCGCCGTCGCGAGCGGTGGCGCGGTCCAGGCCTACGGCGGCGGAGATCACTACGGCGGCAGCGGATACGACGACGACGGCGGGGGCGGCCGCTCCTACGGCGGCGGAGGCTACGGAGACGACGAGGGGGGCCGGGGCGGTCACGGCTCAGGCCGGCCCGAGCACTACCGGCACGGCGTCCACGCGGGCGGGGGCGGCACCGTGGCCGGCTTCGACCTCAAGGAGGTCGGCATGGGCAGCGCGCTCATCGCGGGCTCGCTCGGTGCGGCCTACTGCCTCGCGCGCCGCCGCCCCGGCGAGGAGGGCGTCGCCTGAGCGCCCCGGCCGGCGGACATGCACACGTGTCGCCCCGGACCTTCCCCGGTCCGGGGCGACACGTGTGTCGGAGCGACGCGTGTGCCCGGAGCGACGCATATGTCCGGAGCGACGCGTGTGCCCGGAGCGACGCATGTGTCCGGAGCGACGCATGTGTCCGCCCGTCCGTCGGTGTCCGGGTCGTGTCTCCCCCTCGGCGGCACGCGTCCTTGCGGCCGCACGCGTCCGTGCCCCGGCACGTGTGTGCTCCGCTCGGCGGCGCGCCGAGGGGAGGTCTCAGGCGTCGGCGGCCGTCCGATACGCCGAACCGGACGTCCGCGGCTGTCAGGTGCACCGAGCGGGACGTCCGCGGCCGTCAGGTGCGCCGGCCGGAACGGCCGCGCCACCAGAGCAGGCCGCCCGAGACGACGCCCGTCGCGAGCAGCCCGCCGCCGATGGCCAGGTCCGCGTCGGTGGCGCCGCCGGGTCTCGCGCCGTCGGCCGCGAGGGCCGGCGCGAGCACGGGCCGGTGGGCGGGCGAGGAGCCGGTGACATGTGAAGCGGCCGCCGGGGCGGCCGGGCCGAGAACGGCGGCGACTGCCATCAGGACCGCCACGGGAGTGGGTGCAGTGTGCATGCGTGTGCCTCCGTGGAAGGCGCCCCGGGGCCCCGTCCCCGGTCGGTCGGCGAGAAAGCACCTCCTGGACACACCCTCGGACGTCCCGCTCGCTGGCGCATGCCGGACCTCGCCGTTCGGGGCTCGTCCGTCCCGGTGAGCCCGTCGCCCACCGGGCAGGACGCCGCCACCCGTTCGTCGGCCGCCCCGTCGCCGGTGCGGTCCGCGGACCCTAGCGTGATCCGTGTGCACGACGGCGGGGCGGGGTCCCGCCGCGAGAGGGGATGGCGGATGACTGCGAGCGAGCGGGCCGGCCGTGCCGGGCAGGAGGCAGGGGAGCGAAGCGGCAAGCGCGCCCCGTGGGGCGTGATCGCGCTGGTCCTGCTGGCCGGGCTCGCCCTCGTCCGCAACGGCTCGGGGCAGTACGACGCCGGCCCGCCGCAGCCCGCGAGGGCGGCCGCAGCGGGGGCCGCGCACGGCAGCACACCGAGCGCTCCGGCCGCACGGGAAGGGTCGCTGCCGCGTTCGGTGCCCGTGCGGGTGACGATCCCCGTGATCCAGGTGGACGCGCCCGTGATCCCCGTCGGAGTGGACGAGGACGGCGCGGTGGCGGCACCGCCGCCGCAGGACGCCAACCTCGCCGGCTGGTTCGAGCGCGCGGTCACCCCCGGGGAGCAGGGCACCGCGGTGATCGTCGGCCATGTGGACAACTCCCGGGGACCGGCGGTGTTCTACGCGCTCGGCGCGCTCGAGCCGGGCAACCATGTCGAGATCCGCCGCGAGGACGGCCGGACGGCCGTCTTCGAGGTGTACGACGTGCAGGTGGTCGCCAAGAAGAACTTCCCCGGCGAACGGGTCTACGGCGCCACGGGCAGCCCGGAGCTGCGGGTCATCACCTGCGGCGGCCGGTACACCGAGCAGTCCGGGTACGAGAGCAACGTGGTGGTTTTCGCCCGTCTGACGGACGTGCGGTGATCCGGCCGGCGCCCGGGCGGGCGTCCGGTGCGCGGGCCGCCGGCCCGGGCCGGTCCGGGGGTGGCGCCGAGCCGGTGTTTCGATAGCCTCGCGAGTGTGACGGAACAGCACCAGGAGCACGAGCGGCAGGAGCATCGGTTCGAGCGGGGCACCGACGGACCGAAGGTCATCGTGGCCGGTGTGGACGGCTCGGACTCCTCCATGCGTGCCGCCGCCTACGCGGCCGGCCTGGCACGGCGGCAGGGTGCTCTGCTGGCGCTGGTGTACGTCCAGCCGGTCATGGCGGCGGGCGCGGCGCTCGGCGCTCCGGTGGCCGAGACGACCGACGAGATCGCCGAGGAACTGGTGCGATACGTCCGGCAGGCCGCCGAGCGTGTGAAGGGCATCTTCGACGTCCGCTGGGAGTTCCACACCTTCCAGGGCGACCCGTACAACGGGCTGGTGCAGGCCGCCTGCGAGCTGACGGCGGACGCCGTGGTGGTGGGCGCCTCGGAGCGGGCCGGCCACCGGATCATCGGGTCGGTGGCGGTCCGCCTGGTGAAGTCGGGGCGCTGGCCGGTGACGGTGGTGCCGTAGCCGCTGTCGCCGGGGCCGCGGCGGCCGCGGGTCCGTGGCCGCCGGTGCGGGGCCGGGCGTGCGTGGTGTCTTCCGTCCCCGGTGACGGTGGGTCATGATGATCCGCCGTCAGCCGTTGCCGTCGGCGAAGAGGTGAGGCGCGTGGCCGGGCTCCGCATGGGCGGGGGCATTCTCCGCCGTAAACCCATCGAGCACATCGAGGAGACGGAAGCGGCCGAGGGGCCACGGCTGGAGCGGTCGCTCGGCTTGTGGCAGCTCACGGCGATCGGCGTGGGCGGCATCATCGGCGCGGGCATCTTCACGCTCGCCGGCACGGTGGCCAACGGCACCGCGGGTCCGGCCGTGCTCGTGTCGTTCCTGATCGCGGGGGTGGCCAGTGCCGCCGCCGCGCTGTCGTACGCGGAGTTCGCGGGGCTGATCCCGAAGGCGGGTTCGGCCTACACCTACGGCTATGCGGTGCTCGGCGAGTTCGCGGGCTGGTTCATCGGCTGGGACCTGCTGCTGGAGTACACGGCGATCGTCGCGGTGGTGGCGATCGGCATCTCCGGGTACTTCAGCTTCCTGATCGAGGACATGGGCGCGCATCTGCCCGCCTGGATGCTGGGCGCGCCGGGGACCGGGTCCGGGCACAAGGTGGACCTGTTCGCGGCGGTGCTCTGCCTGCTGATCGCCTGGCTGCTGAACCTGGGCATCCGCAACGCGGCCCGGTTCGAGACGGCCGTGGTGGCGCTGAAGGTCCTGGTGGTGCTGGTGGTGATCGTGGTGGGCGTGTTCCACATCGACACCGCCCACTACCACCCGTTCTTCCCGTACGGGGTGGGCGGGGCGTTCACGGGCGCGGCCACCGTGTTCTTCGCCGTCTTCGGCTACGACGCGATGTCGACGGCGGCCGAGGAGTCCAAGGACGCGCAGCGGCACATGCCGAAGGCGATCGTGTACTCGCTGGCGATCGCGATGGTGCTGTACGCGGCGGCCTGCCTGGTCCTGACCGGGATGCAGAAGTACCAGGACATCGACAGGGAGAGCGGGTTCTCGACCGCGTTCAAGTCGGTGGGGCTGAGCCGGCTGGCGGACGTGATCGCGGTGGGCGCGATCATCGGCATTCTCACCGTGATGTTCACCTTCATGCTGGGCGTGACCCGGGTGTGGTTCGCCATGTCGCGGGACGGGCTGCTGCCGAGGTGGTTCGCCAAGACGCATCCCACGCGGCATGTGCCGACCCGGGTGACCTGGATCGTCGGTGTTGCTTCGGCGCTCATCGCCGGGTTCCTGCCGATCGCGGAGGCGGCCGAGCTGACCAACATCGGCATTCTGCTGGCGTTCGTGGTGGTGTGCACGGCGGTGATCGTGCTGCGCTACCGGCAGCCGGACCTGCCGCGGAGTTTCCGGACCCCGTGGATGCCGTTCGTGCCCGCGCTCGGCGTGATCTTCTCCCTGTGGCTGATCACGTTCCTGCAGTGGCAGACGTGGGTGCGGTTCGCCGTGTGGTTCCTGATCGGGTGCGTGATCTACTTCGGCTACTCGTACAAGCGGTCGGTGCTGGCCCGGCAGGAGCGGGCCGGCGACTGACCCGGCCGGGCGTCAGGCGTCCCCGGGCCGGTGGGTGTTCGCCCGCCGCGGTGCCGGATCCGCCGCCGCCCGGTGCGGACCTGCCGGTGCCGCTCCCGGCCGGACCGCGGCCGGCGACGACGGTGCGGGTGCGGTGTGCTGCTGCTCGCGGTGCGCGGCCTGGCAGGCGGCGGCCGCGGCGAGCAGGCCGGTGAGGACCAGGGACACCAGGTGTCTGCGTGCGAACATCGGTTCACCCCACTGTGATCAAGCGCCCGAGCGGTCATATCGACAGACAAGATCCGTCAGATGCATGGGTACGAAGCCGGCCGCCGTCGCAAACGGACCCGACGCCGCCGTTGACCCGGCCGGGTGAGGCACCGGGTCCGGAACCGTTCGTCGCACCGTTCACCGACGCCATCGACCGTCCGTCGCAGAGCGGCGTGCGCCCCCTGTCCCTGCGGCGGCCCGCTGCGTTGCCATACAGCCATGACGGCCGGAACCGTACTGTCCAGCTCGACCACCACCGCGGAAGACGAACTCGCCGCCCTGCAGCGCGAGCACGGCCGCCCGCTGTTCGCCCTGCTGCTCCGGCTGTGCGACGGCGACCGGCAGCGCGCCGAGGACCTGCTCCAGGAGACCCTCGTGCGGGCCTGGCAGCATCCCGAGGCACTGCGCGCCGACGCCTTCTCCTCCGTCAGACCCTGGCTGCTGACGGTGGCGCGCCGGCTCGCCATCGACGCGCGCCGGGCCCGGCAGGCCCGCCCGCCGGAGGTCGGCGACGCGGCCCTGGAGAGCGCCCGGGTGATCGCCGACCACGCCGAGCGGTCCGCCGCGACGCTCGATGTGCGCCGCGCTGTGCAGACCCTCACACCGCAGCACCGTGACGTCCTGGTGCTGGTGTACTTCCAGGGGGCCAGTGTGGCGGAAGCCGCCGAAATGCTGGGCATTCCGCCCGGTACCGTGAAGTCCCGCGCGTTCTACGCGCTGCGCGCGCTGCGCCGCGTGCTCCCGGGCTACGCGGCCGACGTGCGGTGAAACCACCCGCACGGCAAAGTCCTGGCAAAGCACCTTGCCGCGAAGGGCCGTCGAGTAATCGGCTGTTCTCGTCCGTGTGCCGGGGACCCGTCCCGGGAGCCGGGGCCGGGTGCGCGCGCACGCACCGGAGGAAGGCAGGAAGGGATGCTGCACAGAGGTCACGAGAGCACCGGCGGCGACGGGGACGGCGGCACACTCGCCGTTCCGATGGCCTGGTTCTGCGCCGAGTACATCGCCGACGAGCTGCTGCGCACCGGCGATCTGATGCCGCCGTCGTCCGTGGAGTACCGCGCGGGCCGGGACGCGCTGGCACTGACCGTCTTCCTGTCCGGCACCGGCGACGAGCTGTCGGGTCTTCAGGTGATCGCGCAGTTGCCGACCTGGCTGTCCCTGACGGCCTACGACCAGGGATGGCAGGACTGGGTGCGCGAGCGGCTCGCCGACCTGACGGCCGACGCGGAGGCGAGCGGCGTCCGCTCGCCGGATCTGGCGCTGGCCCGGGCCGCCTGGCGGTGGCTGGAGGAGACCGAGCTGCTCGCGGCCGACCTGGACGCGGTGCCGGGCCACGCCGGCACGACGGACGAGGACGACGGGCCGAAGGTCTGGACGCCGGCCTGGCAGCTGGGGCTTCCGCTGGGGCATCTCGCCATCCACCTGTTCTAGACGCACCGTCCTCTGTTCCAGACGCACCGTCCTCGTGGCCGTCTCCTCGTGGGCGTCGTCTTGAGTGATCCGGCGCCGCGCTGCGTACCGGTGGGAGCAGAAGGCAACCCCACCCCTGACGAGGACACGGCATGAGGTCCCTGGAACGGCATCGCGACGCCGGTGCGTACGCGCTCGGCCTGCTGGACGCGGCCGACGCCTTCCGCTTCGAGGACCACCTCGGACGATGTCCCCGCTGCACCGCCGCCGTGACCGGCTTCCGGCCCACCGCCCGGCAGCTGCTGCTCTACCGGCGGGCCACGCCGCAGGGGGTGGACCCGGTGACCCGGCCCGGTCCCCGGCTGCTGGAGCGCCTGGCGGCGGAGGTGGCCCGGCGGCGGAAGGCCGGGCGGCGCAGAGCACTGTACGGCCTGGGCGCCGCGGTGGTGCTCGCCGTGGGCGGACCCGCGGGCACGGTCGCCGCCGGGCACCACACCCGGGCCGTGGTCGTCACGGCGGACGGTGCCGGAGGGGGCCTGCGGGCCGAGGTCCGGGCCGCCCCTGCACGCTGGGGCAGCGAGGTGCGGCTGCGGCTGCGCGACACGGCGGGACCGTACACGTGCCGGCTGGTCGCGGTGGGCCGCGACGGCTCGCGGCAGACGGTGGCCGGCTGGCGGGTGCCCGCGCACGGCACCCGGCCCCTCGGCGCCACGGGCGCCACGGCCCTGCAGCCCGCCCAGATCGCCCGCTTCGAGGTGCGCACCGCGGACGGGCGGCGCCTGCTCACGCTCGACCCGCGCTGACCGCCACCCGCGGTCGCCGCCGGCGACTCCCGCCCCGGCCGGGGCCGCCTCTCCGAGCGGCCGAGAGCCGGCCGTGATCACTCGTGAAGGACATGATCACTCATGAGTAAGGTCAGGGCCATGACTGGTGACTGGCGGACGGACCGGATCGGGGCTGCTCTGCGGGGCGAGAACCCGACCGTGCTGCGACGCCTCGCATCCGGATTCGCGGTGATCGGCGACGTGCAGTTCCTGCCGGGCTACTCGGTCCTCCTCGTGGACGACCCCGGTGTCCAGCGGCTGACCGACCTGCCGAGGGCCGAGCGGCTGGCGTTCCTGTCCGACATGGACCGGCTCGCAGAGGCCGTCGAACGGGCCTGCCGGCGGTCGGACCCCGGTTTCCGCCGGGTCAACCTGGAGATCCTGGGCAACACCGACCCGTTCTTGCATGCCCACGTCTGGCCGCGCTACGCCTGGGAGCCGGCCGAGCTGGTGGGCCGACCGGTGTGGCTCTATCCGCGTGAGCGGTGGAGCGACCCGCGGTACCGGCTCGGTCCGCAGCACGACGCGCTGCGGGCGGCGATCGGCGGGGAACTGGACCGGTTGCGTGCGGCGGACTGATGGTCCGGGCCGGCTCGGGGCCGCCGCTACTTCAGCAGCCGCGACAGTCTGCGGTCCGCCAGCGGCTTGCCGCCCGTCTGGCAGGTCGGGCAGTACTGCAGCGAGGAGTCGCTGAAAGACACCTCCCGGACGGTGTCGCCGCACAGGGGACAGGGCTCGCCGGTGCGGCCGTGCACCCTCAGGCCGCTCTTCTTCCCCGCCTTCAGCCGGCCGGCCGCCACCCCCCGGGCCCGTTCGACCGCCTCGGTCAGCGTGCCGCGCAGCGCCTGGTACAGCCGCTCGACCTCGTCGCGTGTCAGGGAGGCCGTCGGCTTGAACGGGGACATGCGGGCCGCGTGCAGAATCTCGTCGCTGTAGGCGTTGCCCACGCCCGCGATCAGGCTCTGGTCGCGCAGCGCCCCCTTGAGCTGCCGCCGCCGGCCGGACAGCAGCCCGGCCAGGCGCTCGGCGTCGAAGTCGGCGGCCAGCGGGTCGGGGCCGAGGCGGGCCACGCCCGGCACCTCGCACGGGTCGTGCACGACGTACACCGCCAGACGCTTCTGAGTGCCGGCCTCGGTCAGGTCGAACCCCGCGCCGGTCGCCAGGGCGACGCGCAGCGCCAGCGGGCCCCGGCCCGGACGGGGCACGCCGTCGGGCAGCCGGTCCCGCCACTGCAGCCAGCCCGACCGGGCGAGGTGGACCACCAGACGGGGGCCGCCGTCGGTGGCCAGGTCCAGGAACTTGCCGTACCGGCGCACCGCGCTCACCTCGCGGCCCTCGAGCGCGGTGACGGGCGGGTCGTAGGTCTTCAGGACGCTGACCGCGACGGGCAGCACCCGCACGATCTCCTGTCCGGTCAGGTTCTCGCTCAGGAAGTCCTTGAGCGCTTCCACCTCGGGCAGCTCCGGCATGGTTCCAGGGTGCCACCGGGCACCGACAGCGCCGGGCGGCGCGCGGGCGGCTCACTCGGCACCGGGCGGCTCACTCGGCACCGGGCGGCTCACTCGGACTCCGCGCCTCCCTCGCACTCCGCGGCTCCCTCGGGCTCCGCGCGGCTCACTCGGGCTCGGGCACCACGAACTCGCCCCACAGGCACTTGCCGCTGCCCCGCGCCTGCACGCCCCAGCTGTCGGCGAGGTGATCCACCAGCAGCAGGCCGCGCCCGGACACCCCCTGCTCCCCCGCCGGACGGTCCGCGTGGCGGCGCGGCAGAGCGCTGGAGGGGTCCTCGACCTCCACCCGCAGCCGCCGGCCGGGCCCGCTGAGCAGCCGCAGGGTGACGACGGCGGGGCCCTCGGTGTGCTGGAGCGCGTTGGTGATCAGCTCGTCGGCGACGAGTTCGATCTCGTCCGAGCGTGTCCCGGCGCCCAGGGAGCGGGCCGCGGCGCGGATCGCGTGACGGGCCCGGACCAGCGCCTCGGGGTCGCCCGGTGGCACGTGCTGCCGGACGCATGCCACGGGCTGCTGCTCGGCCAGGGCGCGGCGGCGCAGGATCAGCAGGGCCACATCGTCGTCACCGCCGCGCAGCTCGGACATGCCGATCAGCTCGTCGGCGAGCGCCTCGACGTCGTCGGGGCCGGAGGCGACGGACGCGCACACCGAGCGCACACCGTCGTCGAGATCGGCGCCGGGCTGTTCGACCAGGCCGTCGGTGCACAGGATCAGCGTCTCCCCGGGGTCCAGCTCCATGGTGCACACCGGGTAGTCCAGGCCGCCGAACTCGGCGGACAGCCCGAGCGGCAGGCCGCCGTCGACGGAGACACGGCGGCAGCCGCCGTCGTCGCGCACCAGCGGGTCGATGTGCCCGGCGCGGACCACCTGGACGACGCCGGTGGACAGGTCGGCCTCGGCGTACAGACAGGTCGCGAAGCGGTCGGTGTCCAGTTCGTGCAGGAAGACGGAGGCGCGGGCCATCACGGTGGCCGGGGTGTGGCCCTCGGCGGCGTAGGCGCGCAGCACGATGCGCAGCTGGCCCATGACGGTGGCGGCGTGCGTGTCGTGGCCCTGGACGTCCCCGATGACGGCGCCGACCCGGGCGCCCCCGTGGAGTCCGCCGCCGGGCAGCGGAATCAGGTCGTACCAGTCGCCGCCGACGTCCCGACCGGATGTGCCGCCGTCGTACCCGGAGCGGTAGCGCACGGCGACGTCGGCGCCGGGCACGCCGGGGATGGTGCGCGGCAGCATGGCCTGCTGCAGGCTCCGCGCGAGATCCTTGTCCTGCTCGTAGAGCACGGCCCGCTGCAGGCTCTGCGCGATGCTGCTGCCGAGGGCGATCAGGATGTCGCGTTCCTCGGGGGTGAAGCCGCGTCGGTCGCTGTAGAGCAGGCCCATCCCGCCGATCGGGCGGGCCTGGGCGATCAGCGGCAGATAGGCGGCCGAGGTGATGTTCAGGTCCGTGAGGCGCGGCCACAGCACGGGATAGCGTTCGGCGAACTCCTCCGGGGACTCGATGAAGCACGGGCTGAGGGTGCGCACCGCCTCGCTCATCGGGTACGGCTCGTCGATACGGGTGACGCGGGTGCCGGGCACGGACGCTCCCTTGGGGCCCTCGGCGACCAGCCGGATGCGGCCGGCCTCCACCAGCCCGAGGACCAGGCTGGTGGAGCCGAAGCGGGTCAGGCCGTGGGTGTCGCGGACGACGTCGATGACGTCCTGCACGGTGCGCGCGTGGGCGAGGGCGGCGGTGGTCGACTGCACGACGTTCATGCGCTCGCGACGGCCGGCTCTTTCGCTCAGGCCCGCGCCGTCGTCGAGTTCGTCGGTGGCGTCGCGGACGATGCCGATGATCCTGCGGGGGCGCCCGCTGGTGTCGCGGGATATGTGTCCCTGGGTATGGATCCAGGTCAGGGAGCCGTCACGGCGGCGTATGCGCAGGTAGGTGCCGTAGCGTTCGCTGTTGTCCTTCATGGCCTGGGTCACCAGGGAGTCCAGGCGGGTGCTCTCGCTGCCGGGGACGCGGGCGGCCAGGCTCTCGGGGCGGCCGTCGTACTCCTGGGGGGTGAGGTCGAAGATCCGGTGTGCCTGGGCGTCCATGGTGAGCAGACCGGTGTCCAGGTCCCAGTCGAAGCTGCCCATGCCGTTGAGCGCGAGGATCGTATCGGGGTGGACCCGGCCCTCCGGGAGTGCCGGAGCGCGCGCCGCCCCCTGTTCGGCCATGGGGCTACCTTGCCAGGCTTTGCCCGATTCTTCGAGTGGGGAGCCGGGTAGCCGAAGGGTCGTGGACTGGTTCACCGTGCCCGACTACGCGATGAGCCGGCTGGTCTTCCAGCGGGGGCTGGCCGCACTGTATCTGGTGGCGTTCCTGACGGCGGCCCTGCAGTTCCGGGCGCTGCTGGGAGAGCGGGGGATGCTGCCGGTCCCCCGATTCGTGAAGCGGGTGCCGTTCCGGGCGGCGCCGAGCCTGTTCCACCTGTACTACTCGGACCGTTTCTTCGCGGCGGTCGCCTGGGGCGGGTGCGCGGTGTCGGCGGCGCTGCTCGCCGGGCTGCACGACCTGCTGCCGCTGTGGGGCGCCCTGCTGCTGTGGCTGGTGCCCTGGGCGCTGTATCTGTCGATCGTCAACGTCGGGCAGACCTGGTACGGCTTCGGATGGGAGTCGCTGCTGCTGGAGACCGGGTTTCTCGCCGTGTTCCTCGGCAACGACGAGGTGGCGCCGCCGGTGCTGGTGCTGTTCCTGCTGCGCTGGATTCTGTTCCGGGTGGAGTTCGGCGCGGGCCTGATCAAGATCCGCGGGGACGCGTGCTGGCGCAAGCTGACCTGCCTGCACTACCACCACGAGACTCAGCCGATGCCGGGGCCGCTGAGCTGGTTCTTCCACCATCTGCCGGGCCCGCTGCACAAGGCCGAGGTGGCCGCCAACCACGTCACGCAGCTCGTCGTGCCGTTCCTGCTGTTCACGCCGCAGCCCGTCGCCGCGGCCGCGGCCTCGCTGATGATCCTCACCCAGCTGTGGCTGGTGCTGTCGGGGAACTTCGCCTGGCTGAACTGGATCACCATCGTGCTCGCACTGCCGGCCGTGCGCTTCCCCGGGCCCGCGTCGCCCGCGGCGCCGGCGCCGCTGTGGTACGTGGTGGTCGTGTCGGCGGTCGCGCTGCTGCTGGTGGTCCTCAGCTACCGGCCGGTCGCGAACCTGGTCTCCCGCCGCCAGGTGATGAACCGCTCCTTCGACCCGCTGCACCTGGTGAACACCTACGGCGCGTTCGGCAGCGTCAGCCGGGTGCGCTACGAGGTGGTCATCGAGGGCACCCGGGACGACAGCCCGCGCGAGGACGCCGACTGGCGGGCGTACGAGTTCCGCGGCAAGCCGGGTGATCCCCGGCGCTGGCCGCGCCAGTTCGCGCCCTACCATCTGCGGCTGGACTGGCTGATGTGGTTCGTCGGCCTGTCCCCGGCGTACGCGGGTGCCTGGTTCGGCGCCCTGATCGAACGCCTGCTGGAGGGCGACCGTGCCACGCTGCGGCTGCTGCGCCGCTCCCCGTTCCCGCCGGAGCGGCCACCGCGCTGGGTGCGCGCCCGTCTGTTCCGCTACCGCTACACCACCTGGCGGGAGCTGCGGGAGACGGGCGCCTGCTGGCATCGCATTCATGTGCGGGACTTTCTGCCGCCGACCCGGCTGGAGGAGCCGGCCCGCAGCGGCTGACCAGGCCGGTGCCGGGCCCGGTCAACCGCTGCGGGAGGCCGGGCCCCGGCGCCTTCCGTGTCGCGGTCGCCTCCGTGTCCCGGCCGTCCCGGGACGGCCGGGACACGGATCGGCGCCGGCCGGCGCGGGTCAGCAGCGCGGCACGTAGTTCTGGATGCGTCCGGTGCTCAGGTAGTAGTCGCTGACGTAGCGGGGGCCCGACGCCGTGTAGAGGCCGGCCCAGATGGCGTAGCCATTGACGGAGGTGCCGGTCGTCCAGCAGTCCACCTCCACCTTCGTCCCGTTGGGCAGGACGTAGAGGGTGGTGGAGCTGGTGCTGGGCTTGGTGTGCACCCTCAGCCCGCTGGGTGCCTTCTGCACATAGGCGCACCAGGCCTGCGGGTCGCTGCCGAAGGATCCGCAGCGGAAGGCGTCCGCGGAGGCGGTCGGCGCCATCGCCATCCCGGTGGCGAACAGCGTGGCGGCGCTCGCGGCGACGACGGACGCGGACGTCCAGCGCGTACGTCTCATGTGGTTCCCCCTGTGGTCTGCGGGCCGTCCGCCGCCGCCCGGCGACGAACGGCGCGGTCATGAACACGTTGAAAGGTAGGCAATCCCCGCCGGGCCGCGAGTCATCCGGACAGCGGACACGCCGGTGAACCTGTGCGGTCCCCCCACACGGCCCAGCGGGGTACGCCGCCGTACGGCCCAGCGGGGGTACGCCGCCGTACGGCCCAGCGGGTACGTCGTGCCGCTGCCGGCCGTATCGTCCTGGGCGCCCTGGCGTTCGTGGTGTTCCTGGCCGCCGCCGGTGTGCGGCTCGCGGTACGGACACTGCGCGCCGCGCGATCCCGCTTGCCGATGCCGGCGCCGCCGCGACCGGCCGGGCGCACCGGTGCGGCGCAGCCGCTCGGCGGACTGCGCCGCGCCGGTGTGCCGGGCGCCGGACGGCCGCACCCGTGCCGCGGGGCGCCCGTCAGGCGCGCCGCAGCCGCAGGGTGGTCAGCTCGAACGGCCGCAGCCTCACGGTGATCCGGTTGCCGTCACGGTGCGGTGCCTGCGCGTCGGCGAGCGGACGCTCCAGCAGATCGGTCACCGTGACGTCGGCGACGTCGAAACCGGCGGTGAGCGTCGCGCGGACCCGCCCGCCGTGGGCCTCGTGGAAGCGGACCACCACGTCGCCGCTGCCGTCGTCGGCGAGTTTGACGGCCGTGACGACGACGGCGTCGTGGTCGACGGCGACGAGCGGCGCGACCTCGCCCGCGCCGGTGGTGTGCCGCTCGGGCAGGTTGATCCGCCAGCCCTCGCGCACCGCGTCGCCGATGCCAGCGCCCGGCACCAGGGCGTGCCGGAAGCGGTGGACGCCCTGGTCGGTCTCCGGGTCGGGGAAGCGCGGGGCGCGCAGCAGCGACACCCGCACGGTCGTGGTGGTGCCGCGGTCGCCGTCGGTGCGGACGGTCCGTGTCACGTCGTGGCCGTAGGTGGAGTCGTTGACCACGGCCACGCCCCAGCCGGGCTCCTCCAGGTGCACGAAGCGGTGGTTGCACGCCTCGAACTTGGCCGCTTCCCAGGAGGTGTTGGTGTGGGTGGGCCGGAACACGTGCCCGAACTGGGTCTCGGAGGCGTACCGTTCGGCGTGCACGTCCAGCGGGAAGGCCAGCTTGAGGAACTTCTCCGTCTCGTGCCAGTCGACCTCGGTGTCCAGCACCAGCCGCCGCTCGCCCGCCGGCAGTGTCAGCACCTGGGTGACCCGGGAGGCGCCGAAGGACCGGACGACCCGCACCGAGGCGCCGTCCTCGCCGGGGGTGACGGACTCGGCGTCGGTGAGGTCGGTGACCGTGTGGCGGTAGAACTCGTCGACGTCCCAGGCGTCCCACTGGTTGGGGAAGTCCTGGTGCAGTTGGAGGAGGTTGGCGGCCCGGCCGGGGGCGATGGTCTCGCGGTCGGCCTCCAGGTCGCAGGCGGAGACCACCAGGCCGCGGTCGTCGATCTCGACGCGCAGCAGGCCGTTGTCGAGGACGTGCCCGCCGCCCTCGCGCGCGGTCAGCGTCGTGGTGCCCTCGGTGCGCGGGGTGGCCGCGCCGCCGGCCGGCACACCCTTGCGGCGGTGCGGGGCCGCGTTGAACACCAGCGGTGTGGTGCCCTCACCGGCGAGCGCCCGCTGGGCCGCCTCGATGATGCCGTTCAGCTCCTCGGCGATGCGCCGGTAGGTCGCCCTGGCCTCACGGTGCACCCAGGCGATGGAGGAGCCGGGCAGGATGTCGTGGAACTGGTGCAGCAGCACCGTCTTCCAGATCCGGTCCAGCTCCTGGTACGGGTAGGGGAAGCCGGTCCGCACGGCGGCCGTGGCCGCCCACAGCTCGGCCTCGCGCAGCAGGTGTTCGCTGCGCCGGTTGCCCTGCTTGGTCTGCGCCTGGCTGGTCAGGGTGGCGCGGTGCAGCTCCAGGTACAGCTCGCCCACCCAGACCGGCGGCTCGGGGTACTCGGCCTCGGCCTTGTCGAAGAACGCGGCCGGGGTCTCCCACTCCACCCGTGCCGAGCCCTCCAGGTCGCGCAGCCGCGCGGCCTTGGCGACCATCTCCCGGGTGGTGCCGCCGCCTCCGTCGCCCCAGCCGGTGGGTGCCAGGGAGTGCCGGGCGACGCCCTTGTCCTTGAAGTTGCGGACCGCGTGGGCGATCTCGCTGCCCTTCATGGAGCAGTTGTAGGTGTCGACGGGCGGGAAGTGCGTGAAGATCCGGGTGCCGTCGATGCCCTCCCACAGGAAGGTGTGGTGGGGGAAGGTGTTGGTCTGCGACCAGGAGATCTTCTGGGTCAGCAGCCGCTTGGAGCCGGCCGCCTTGATGATCTGCGGCAGTCCGGCGGCGAAACCGAACGTGTCCGGCAGCCAGGCCTCGCCGTTCTCGATGCCGAACTCGTCGAGGAAGAAGCGTTTGCCGTGCACGAACTGCCGGGCCATCGCCTCCGAGCCGGGCATGTTGGTGTCGGACTCCACCCACATCCCGCCGGCCGGGACGAAGCGTCCGTCCGCGACGGCCTTCTTCACCTTCGCCCACACCTCGGGCCGGTGCTCCTTGATCCACGCCCACTGCTGCGCCTGCGACATGGCGAAGACGAACTCCGGTTCGTCCTCCAGCAGCGCGGTCATGTTCGAGGCGGTCCTGGCCACCTTGCGCACCGTCTCCCGCAGCGGCCACAGCCAGGCGGAGTCGATGTGCGCGTGTCCGACGGCGCTGATGCGGTGGGCGGAGGGCTCGGCGGGTGCGGCCAGCACTCCGGCGAGGCGGGAACGGGCCCGCGCGGCGGTGCCGTTCACGTCCTGCAGGTCCACGGCGTCCAGGGCCCGGTCCACCGCGCGCAGGATCTCGTGGCGGCGCGGCGAGTCGGCCGGCAGCTCGGCCATCAGCTCGCCCAGCACCTCCAGGTCCATCACCAGCTGCCACACGGTCTCGTCGAACACGGCGAGGTCCATGCGGGTGAGCGTGTACTGCGGCTCGCTGCCGGCGGTCTCCTTGTCGCCGAGCCGGGTGGGCAGGAAGGGGTGGTAGTCGAGGATGACGGGGTTGGAGGCGGCCTCGATGTGCAGGCGCACCTCCTCCCCGCCGGCGACGGGCGACCCGATCCGCACCCACTGGTTGCGCGGGTTGAGGCCCTTGACGGGTGTGCCGTCGGGGCGGTAGACGAGGCCCTCGCACTGGAAGCCGGGCATGTTCTCGTCGAAACCGAGGTCGAGCAGGGCCTCCACGGTCTTGCCGGCCCACTCCTTCGGCACGGTGCCGGTCACCCGGAACCAGCTGGTGCCCCAGGGGGCACCCCAGCGGGCGCCCACCTCGATCGGTTCCGGTTCGGCGGCCAGCCCTTCGGCCACCGGCACGGGCTCGCCGGGCGCGTGCCACACCGCGACCTGGAGGGGCACGGATTCGGGGTGGACGGCGGGACGGATGCGCTCGTCGAGGACGCGCTTGAGGCGGGCTTCGACCAGGCGGCGGTCGTCATGCATACGGGGTGCTCCGAAGATGTTGCGTCAGCGGGTGGATCGGTGGTTCATGTCGGTGGTCGGTCACCAGGGGTGGGTGACGGTCGCGGGAGCCGACGAGGTGTACAACTCCCCCACCGCGCGGACTTCGAACCGTACGCCCCGCTCGCCCGGTGCGGGTGTCAGGCCGGTGACGAAGTACGCGCGCTGGCAGGTGCCGCCGAGGAAGCGGCGGGTGCCGTCGGGCAGCACCCGGTGCAGGGTGTAGTGGCGTACGGCGCCCGGTGCCCGGTTCCAGGCGAGCCGCAGATCACCGCCGTCGGCGGCGGTGACCCGCAGCCCGGTGGGGGCCGCCGGGCGGGCGGGGCGGTCGTGGACGGCGAGGCCCCCGAGCCGCCAGCGCACCGGGGTGCCGTCACCTGTGGCGGTGAGCCGGATCCCGAGGGCGTGCACGGTCGCTCCCGCCAGGTCCGCGAGCCGGACGGCGACGGTGTGCCAGCCCTCGCCGGTGGCTGCGGGTACGGGCAGATACCTGTACGGCGGTGCCGCTCCGGCCGTCTCGGGCTCGGCGGTGGCCACGGCCAGCTCGACGCGGACGTCGCCGGCGTCGGTGCGGTGGGTCAGTTCGACCACGGTGTCCGGGCCGGCGGGCAGCCGGGTCGCGTACAGGTCCACCTCGGCCGGCCGGTCGAGGGCACCGTCCACGAGGAGGCTGCTGCCGCCGTGCCAGGCGTCGGCGAAGTCGAAACCGACCACGGGCCGCGGGCCGTCGGTGCGTACCGTCCAGCGGCGGGAGGGCAGCCGGTCCTGCAGGCCGAGGTGGTGCCACGGGCTGTCGGAGGTGACCTCGCCGTTCTCGTACCAGCGCAGGCCGTGCCCGGTGTTGAACACGGTCGCGAACGGCAGTGCGGTGACCGTGGACCGGTCCGCCACCGACACCGCGGGCGCCCGCCAGCCGTCGCTCTCGTCCGGGCGGGCGGGGTCGAGCGAGCGGCCGGTCCAGAACCGGTCGTCGGCGGCGTGGAACTCCTCCGGGGTGTGGTCGTCGGGCAGATGGCCGCGGGTCCACTCGGGGCGGTACAGGCCGATCGAGGTGGTGTGCGGGCGGTCGGCGGGCACGATCGCGTCCCAGTCCACGGGGGTGTTCCAGCCGCCGGACTCCACGTCGACGCCCGCCCACAGCTCGTAGCGGCTGCGGCCCAGGCGTTCGGCCAGGTCCCCGGAGGAGGCAAGCTTGTCCGCGGTCCAGCGGAAGTCGACGAACATGTCGTCGGCGGCCTCGAAGAGCGCCTGGTTCTGCTCGTCCAGGGCGCCCTGCCAGCCCACCGATCCGCTCACGGTCATCGCGTCGTACCAGGTCACCCGCTGTCCGCGGGCGGCGGCGAGCCGGCGCAGCTCGCGCACGAAGCTCAGCATGGCGGCGCCGAGGACACTGTCGCCGCCGCCGGTCTCGGCGTTGACGAACCAGCCGTCGAAGCCGTACGCGGTGGCCACGGCGACCAGTTGCGCGGCGAGCGGGTGGTGCCCGGAGGCGTCCTGCCGCACCAGGTCCCGGGTCCACTGCAGCTGTCCGCCGTAGGCGGCGGGCGGCAGGAAGACGGTGCCGAGGACGGGGACGCCGTGCCGGTGGGCGGCGTCCACGACGGGTGCGTTCGGGGCGAGGATCAGTCCCTCGCCGGAGGAGCCGCCCCAGAACACCAGCTCGTCGAGGTAGGCCCAGTGGGTGAGGGCGTAGAAGTCGGCGGTGGGTGCGCCCTGGGAGGGGTTGCCGGAGGTGGGTGCGAAGGAGACCAGAGCCTGGATGCGGGCCTGTCCGGCGCGGGCGGTGGGGTTGGCCGGGGTGGGGGTGAAGCGGCGGGCGAGAGGGACCGTGGCGGCGTTGAAGGCGAGGTCGGGGTCGGTGTCCGGGCTCCAGGACGCCAGCGACCGCCAGGTGACGCCGGGGGCGGGTTCGCCGTCGGGCAGGGAGTCGGGGAACCAGTAGGAGGCGTACGGCTGGAGGGCGGCCGTCGCTTCCGGGGCGGCCGTGGCCGGGCGGGTGGTCAGGGCGGGCAGCAGTGCGGCCGCGGTGCCGGCGCGCAGGACGGTGCGGCGGGTGGGGTTCACGAAGCAGTGCCTCCTGACGGTGCGCCGAGTACCTGGCTGGGGGTGACGACGTCGGTGAGGCCGCGGGCGGCGAGGTGGCCGGGGTCGTCGGCCCGGGTGTCGAGGACGGTGGTGGGGCGGGCGCCGTCGGCGGTCAGCCGGAAGAACGCCTCGAAGACGTCGCCGCCGGGCGCGCAGCGGGAGCGGGAGGCCGGGTCGGCGGGGACGACGAGGGCCGTGGTGCGCGGGGCCGGGGCGTAGGTGTGGTCGCGGGCCAGGGCGGCCAGAGTGTGCGCGATGTCCTTGGGGCGGCGGTCGTTGGTGAGCAGGCCGAGGGTGTACTCCAGCTCGGGGAAGTCGGCCAGGTCGCGGGAGACGTCGTGGGAGCACCACCAGGTGATGCCCCACAGGTCCGGGCAGTCCAGGGCGGCCGCGACGGTGGCCGCGGCGAACGCGGGGGCGTGCTCGGCGGGGATCAGGGGTGCGGGGGCGCCGACCTCCTGGAGCCAGACGGGCCGGTGCGGGTCGTCCGCCCAGGCCTTGCTCAGCTCGATCAGGTAGGCGGCATGGTGCTCGGTGGGCACGGAGGCGCGGCCGTGGCGCTGGGCGGTGCCGTTGAACACCCAGGAGTGCACGGCGGTCAGGGCGCCGTGGCGGGCGGCCTGGGCCGGGGTGAACGGCATGTCGTCCTGGTACCAGGTGGCGTCGTACTCGGCGTGCAGGTGCGTCCGGCCGGGGGCGCCCTGCTCGCAGGCGGCGAGCATGCGGTCCAGCCAGGCGTCGATCTGGTCGGAGGTGGCCCGGTCGGGGTCGGGGTGGGGGCCGGCGGAGAACTGGTTGATCTCGTTGCCGAGGGTCATGCCGAGGAAGTTGGGCCGGTCGGCGAGGGCGGCGGCAAGGGTGCGCAGATAGGCGGCCTGCCCGTCGAGGATCTCGGGGTCGGTGAACAGGTTGCGCCGGTGCCAGGTGCGCGTCCAGGCGGGCAGGTAGTCGAAGCTGGACAGGTGTCCCTGCAGGCCGTCGACGTTGACGTCGAGGCCGCGTTCGGCGGCGGCGTCGACGAGCTGGACCAGCTGTGCGACGGCGCGGGGGCGGATCAGGGCACGGTCGGGCTGGAAGTACGGCCACAGCGCGAAGACACGGATGTGGTCCAGGCCGAGCGCGGCGATGGAGTCCAGATCGGCGCGCACGGCGTCGAGGTCGAAGTCGAGCCAGTGGTGGAACCAGCCTCGGCTGGGGGTGTAGTTCGCGCCGAAGCGCACGGTGGAAGGCATGGGCGAGGTCCTCGGTGACGGGTGGTGGGGGTCAGCCCTTGACGGCGCCTTCGCCCACGCCGCGGAAGAAGTACCGCTGCAGGCAGGCGAAGAGGACGATCAGCGGCGCGACGGAGATGATCGTGCCGGCGGCGACGAGGCGTTCGTCGTCGGCGAAGGTGCCGTGGAGATAGTTCAGGCCGATGGTCAGGGTGAACTTGGACGGGTCGCTGAGCACGATGAGCGGCCACAGGAAGTCGTCCCAGGCACCCATGAAGGCGAAGATCGCGACGACGGCGAGGGTGCCCTTGACCGACGGCAGCGCGATCCTGAGGAAGCGCTGCCACGCGTTGGCGCCGTCGACGTAGGCGGCCTCCTCGATCTCGTAGGGCAGGTTGAGGAAGGCGTTGCGCATCAGCAGCACGTTCATGGCGGCCACACTGCCGGGCAGGACGACACCGACGAGGGTGTTGTTCAGGCCGAGTTCCCGCATGGTGGTGAACTGGGCGATGATGATCGACTCGGCGGGCACCAGCATCGCCAGGACGAAGACCAGGGTGGCGGCCCGCCGTCCGCGGTAGCGCAGCCGGGCCAGGGCGTAGCCGGCGAGGGCGGAGCCGGTGCAGTTGGTGACGACGTTGGCGGCGGCGACCTTCAGCGAGTTCAGGGCGTAGTCCCAGACGGGGATGGTGTCGGCGACCCGTGCGTAGTTGTGCAGGGTGGGGTGGCTCGGGAGGAATGCCGGCGGGGAGCTGAAGATGTCCTCGGTGGGGCCCTTGAGCGAGGTGGACAGCTGCCACAGGAAGGGGCCGACGGTCAGCGCGAGGACGGCGAGCAGCAGCACATAGCGCAGCAGGAGTTCCCAGGTGCGGATGCGGCGGCCGTGCTCGTCGGTGAAGCGGAGCCGGCGCGCGGGCGTCGCCGGGCGGCCGGTGCGCGGGGTGTTCTCGGTGAGGCTCACACGTCCTCCCTGCGGTCGGCGCGCAGGACGAGCAGCATGAGGATCACGGTGACGGCGAAGACGACGAGGGAGATGGCGGAGGCGTAGCCGACCCGGCCGGTCAGCCCGGTGCCGGTGCGCTGCACCAGCATCACCAGGGTGGTGTCCTCGCCGGCCGGTCCGCCGTCGGGTCCGGCCATCAGGTACACCTCGGAGAACACCTTGAAAGCGGCGACCGAGGACAGCGCGGCGACCAGGATCATGGTGGAGCGGACGGCGGGCACGGTGACGGTCAGGAAGCGGCGCACGGCCCCCGCACCGTCCACGGCGGCGGCCTCGTGCAGCTCGCGCGGCACGCCGGCGAGGGCGGCGAGATAGATGATCATGTAGTAGCCCAGGCCCTTCCAGACCGTCACGGCCATGGCGCTCACCAGGAGCAGCCACTGGTCGCTGAGGAAGCCGATCCGTCCCACCCCGATGGTCTGAAGCAGGGAGTTCACCAGGCCGCGCTCGTCCAGCAGCCACACCCAGATCAGACCGACCACGACGATCGAGGCCACGACCGGGGTGTAGAAGGCGGACCGGAAGAAGGTGATGCCGGGGATGTTCTTGCGCACCAGCAGGGCGAGCAGCAGCGGCAGCACCACGAGGGCCGGGACGGTGCCGGCGACGTAGAGCACGCTGTTGCGCAGGCCGGTCCAGAACATGTCGTCGTGGAGCAGCTCGCGGAAGTTGGCGAGCCCGACGAAGTGTCCCGGCACCAGGGTGCGGCGGTCGGTGAAGGCGTCGATCACCGTGGAGACGAACGGGTACAGCACGAAGACGGCGGTGACCAGCAGTCCGGGGGCGGCGAACAGCCAGGGGCTGGTGGGCAGATGGCGGCGTACCCGGCGGGCCGGGCGTGCGGCGGGCCGCCCGGCCGGACGCGGCGGGTGCGTCCGGGAGACGGTCGAGGAGGCCATGGTGGGTCATCCCTGCTGCTTCAGGAGCCGGTCACAGGCCTTGACAGCGTTGTCGAGCGCCGCCTTGGGGCTCTCCTTGCCCTGCAGCGCCTTGGCGACCTCGTTGCGCAGGGCGGTCTTCATCTGGTCGCTGAACAGGACGGGTGTGTAGTTGACGGCCGTCTTCAGGGACTTGGCGGCGGCGACCCGTACGCGGGTGACGTCGGTGCCGTCCTCCTTCGTGAAGTACGGGTCGTCGAGCGAGCCGGCGGTGGAGGGGAAGATGGCGACCTTCTTGGCGAACGCCATCTGGTTCTCGGCGTCGGTGACGAAGTGCGCGAAGGCGATCGCGGCGGGCGTGTGCTTGGTGCCGGCGTTCACCATCAGGCCCATCACATACATGTTGACGTGGCCGGTGTTGGTGATCTGGTCGGTGATGCCGATGTTCTTGTACAGGCTCGGCGCCTGCTTCTTGAAGTTCTCCAGGTCCAGCGCGCTGCCGGGGTTCATGGCGACGGCACCGGTGAGGAACTTCTTGCCCGTGGACTCCGGGGTGGCGGTCAGCGCCTGCGGGTCGAGGGCCTTGGCGTCGTACAGCTGCTTGTACTTGGTGAGCAGTTCGACGCCCTTGGCGTCGTTGAAGGTGAAGGCCGTGCCGTCCTTGTTCATCAGCGAGGCGCCGTAGCGGCCGAAGTCCTCGATGGTGGGGACGTTGCCGAGGGTGGCGACCTTGCCTTTGCTCTTCTTCGCCATCTGCAGGGCGTCGGCGAAGAGGGCGTCGTAGGTCGTCGGCGGCTTGTCCGGGTCGAGCCCGGCCTTTTCGAACAGCTCCTTGTTGTAGAACATCGGCCCGGTGTTCAGGTACCAGGGGAAGGCGTAGGTGCCGGGCAGGCCCGGTATCCGCTGGCCGTCCCAGGCGCCGGGCAGGTACTCCTTCTCGTACTGGGCCGCGGCCTTGTCCAGGTCCGTCGCCAGGCCCGCCTTGGCGAGCGGGGCGAGCAGGTCCGGGGAGACGTTGACCACGTCGGGCAGGGTGCCGGCGGCGGCGTCCGCGCTGATCTTGTCGGCGTACCCCTCGGCCGGCTGGTCCACCCACTTCACATGGGTGCCCGGGTACTTCTTCTCGAAGTCGGCGATCAGGTCCTCGAAGTAGTCCTTGTAGTTGGCGCGCAGATTCCAGGTCTGGAACGTGATGTCGCCCTCGACCTTGCCGGAGGCGTCGCCCGAGCCGCCGCCGTCGCCCCCGGAACCGCAGGCGCTCAGCGGCAGGACGAGGGCGGCGAGGGCGAGGGCGGCGAGGGTTCTGCGGGACATGGGCACGGTGACACGGCTCCCTTGCGGTGTCGGCGGCGGGGTGTCGGAAAGGACCATGCACGCCGTGTTCGAGAAAAGTCAATGCATTCGTGGGAAGAAAGGCCACGGGGCCTACATCGATGCAGGTCAGAGCAGATGCTGCGGAGGACTTGCCAAGCTGACTAATGCGCTTTAGGGTCATGGCACTCAAGCGCTTTAGCGATCGCCGCCGAGAAAGAGGGGGATCATGCCGGCCAAGCGCTCACCGGCACGCCGTCCGACCATGAAGGACATCGCGCGCCGCGCCGGTGTCTCCGAGAGCGCTGTCTCCTTCGCACTCAACGGCCGGCCGGGTGTCTCGGAGGTCACCCGCGAGCGGGTGCGCCGGGTCGCGGAGCAGCTGGGCTGGCGGCCCAGCACGGCCGCCCGCGCACTGTCAGGCGAGGGCGCGGCCACGATCGGTTTCGTGCTGGCCCGGCCGGCCCACACCCTCGGGGTGGACTCGTTCTTCCTCCAGCTGGTCTCCGGCATCCAGGAGGTGCTGGCGGAACGTCACCTGGGTCTGCTCTTCCAGGTGGTGGAGGACGTCGTCGACGAGTGCGCGGTCTACCGCAGGTGGTGGGCCGAGCACCGGGTGGACGGCGTGCTCGTGGTGGACCCGAGGACCGAGGACCCGCGCCCGGCGCTGCTGGACGAGCTGGGCCTGCCCGCCGTGGTGATCGGCGGCGCACCCGACGACCGGCATCCGGGGCTGTCCACGGTGTGGGCGGACGACGCGGGCGCGATGGCCTCGGTGGTGGAGCAGCTGTACGGGCTCGGCCACCGGCGCATCACGCACATCGCCGGCCTGGCCGGTCTCGCCCACACCCAGCGGCGCATCCGCACCCTGCGGGCCGAGGCCGAGCGGCGCGGGCTGACCGGGGTGGAATCGGTGACCACCGACTACTCCGACGCGGAGGGCGCCGCCGTCACCCGCCGGGTGCTGTCCTCCCCCGCTCCCCCGACGGCACTGATCTACGACAACGACGTGATGGCCCTGGCGGGCGTCGCCGCCGCCACGGAGCTGGGCTTCTCCGTGCCGGCGGATGTGTCGGTGGTGTCCTGGGAGGACTCGGCGCTGTGCCGGATGGTCAAACCGTGGCTGTCCGCGCTGTCCCGGGACAGTGCCGAGTTCGGCCGCACCGCCGCCTGCGAGCTGACGGCCCTGCTGGACGGCGGCCCGGCCCGGACGGTACGGGTGCCGGTGCCACGGCTGATCGAACGGGAGAGCACGGGCCCGGCCCGGACGGCGTGACGGTCTCGGGGCTTGTGCCCCAAAGTGACACCCCGCCAGGAGTACGGCGGGGCAGCTGCGGACGCGGCGTCAGCCGTGGGACGGCTGCGCAGCCTGCTCGCCGAGTATGAGGGGCACGATCCGGTCGCGGATCTCCCGGGCGGTGGGCGGTCGTCCGTGCAGCAGCAGGTGCAGGATGATCAGCGCGGGACCGACGTCGGCGCGTTCCTCCAGGTCCGGCACGTCCCCCACGACCCGGCGCAGCCGGTCGCGGTGCCCCTGGCACAGCGGGACGAGCTTGGCCTCCCGTACGGCCTCGGTCACCTGGGGGTCGCTGTCGGAGAACACGGACGCCAAAAGCGGCCTGCCGCGTTCCGCCAGGGCCTCGGCCAGTGCGTCCAGCCCGGCCAGGAGATCGGCCACGGGGTCGTCGGTCGGCGGCACGTCCAGGTCCGCGACGGCGCCGCGCAGCGCCTCCAGCACGAGCGTGTTCTTGTCGGGCCAGCGGCGGTAGAGGGCGCCCAGGCCGATGCCGGCACGCCGCGCCACGTCGGCGACGCGCAGTCCCGCATAGCCCCGCTCCTCCAGCAGGGTGCGGGTGGCGCGCAGGGCGGCCTCGCCGACGGCGGGGTCGAAGGGGCGTCCGCGAGGTTTCGTCGCAGCCTCCGTGTCTCCCATGCGGGACATCTTAACGGAAACCTTGATTTCCGCTATGTGGAGCCTATAACGGGAATCGAGACTTCTGTAATGCGAACTCCGGGCCCGTCGCGGCCCGTGACGCCCGGCCGGTCTTCCGGGCGCATCGGCGGAATCGCAGCCGGCCGGGCGGCGCGCTCCGGTCACCGATGTCTCCTGGGGGCACCGGGCCACGCCGGCCGTCCTGTGCACGCGCCGCCGGTGTCCGTGCGGCCGGACCGCGGCTGTCCGCGAGATCGCCGACACCCGCACGTCCCTCGCCCCGAACCGCCGCATCAGCGCCATCGGGGCCGTCCTCGCCGTGGACGGCGGCCCGACCGCCTCCGCGCGCCGTGATCCTCGTCGCTTCGTGAAGGAGGCGGTTGCCGTGCACTACACCTTCGCCGGCCTGTCCATCGGCCTGGCGGCGCTCTTCGCCATCACCGGCTCGGCCAAACTCCTGCGCGCCCCATGGACGCTGACCGCCGCACGCCGTCTCGGCTGCTCGGAGAACGCTTTCCGCGCCATCGGCGCCCTGGAAGCCGCCGCCGTGGTGGGCCTGTTGGCGGGTCTGCTGTGGGGCCCGCTCGGCATCGCGGCGGCCGTCGGGCTGGTGGCTCTGCTCGTCGGCGCCGTCATCGCCCACCGCCGCGCCGGGGACCCGGTACGGGCCGCGGTCCCGCCGGCCTGGCTGGCCCTCGCCGCCGCGGCGGCCGTGGTGACGGGTGCGCTGTCCTTGTCCTGACGCGGCGACGGCGCCCGCACCGCCCCGGCCGCCGCGCCGAGGCATGGCCTGGACGAGTTCCTTGTACATGATGTGCAGGCCGACCGGGCCGTGACGGGGATGGTCGAAGGCGCGCGGCACCGTGCCGAGGATCCGGAAACCGAGAGAAGTCCACAGCGCCACGGCCGGGTTGGTCTCCACGACGGCGTTGAAGACCATCGCGCGGTAGCCGTCGGCCCGGGCGGCGTCGAGGACGTGCTCGGCGAGGGCACGGCCGACGCCCCGGCCGCGGCGGCCGGGGTCCACCATGAAACCCGCGTTGGCGATCCGGGCCGCTGGGCCACCGTAGTTGGGCTTCAGACATGCGGTGCCGAGGACCGCTCCGGTGTCGTCCTCGGCGACGAAGACCCGCTTGCCGGGCCCCGTCCACAGGGCCCGGGCGTCCTGCTCGGAGGTGTCCGGGTCCCAGGTGTAGGTCTCTCCGGCGGCGACGATGCGGTGCCAGATGGGCCAGATGCGCGGCCAGTCTGCGTCGGTCGCCTGTCTGATCAGCACGTTCGGCATGGGCGCGAGTGTCGCACGCCCATGCCGCCGACGGTCGCGGAGTAGGCCCGCAGGGTCAGTCGATGCTCTGCAGGATGTGCGGTTCGGCGAGGTCGTCCTCGTAGCCTGCCAGACGGATGGGGGCGGAGCGGGCCCACACGTCGAGGCTGCCGAGCTCACCGGGCCGCCGGCCCGGGCGCTCCGTGGTCTCCTTGGGACGCTGGTCGTGCTTCGTCTTCTCCGGTGTCACCGCGCACTCCTCATGTGTCGGTCACCCTTGGGGCGCTCGCCGCCAGTCGTCTCGGCGGCACCTGGCGTCCGTTCGGGTCGGGTCGGCTGCTGGTCGGACGCGGTGGCGCCGGCGACTGGGGCGAACAGGCCGTTGTGCACCGGCTCTCCCCGGGACGGACCACGGGTGTGGATGGGAACCCTTTGCTGCTGTCCGCCCACCCCAGATTAACCAAATGAGCGCGGCCGCGCTCGATAGCGCTGCGAAGAGCAGGTAACTATCTGGAGTCGGACCGGCACAGAAGGGCCGATCCGCCCGCAGTGTCACTGCAGTTGCGGCGTGTTCTCACCCGATCGGCGGACACGACGCCGGTCTCGGGCCGCAGGCCGCGCGGTGAGCACGCTCCCGGCCGGCCCGGAACCTCACACAGGGTCACGCGTCCGCGGGAGCCGCGGCCATGCCGGTGTGCGGGCAGCCGGCGCCCTCGTGGTCCCGCTGACGCGTGATGGCCCCCGCCGGCAGGTCACCATTTGCCGGGCGCGTAGTCCTTCAGGAACACGCCGTACAGGTCCTCACCGGCCTCGCCGCGCACGATCGGGTCGTACACCCGGGCCGCGCCGTCGACCAGGTCCAGCGGCGCGTGGAACCCGGCCTCGGCGAGGCGCACCTTGTCAGGGTGCGGACGCTCGTCGGTGATCCAGCCGGTGTCGACCGCCGTCATCAGGATGCGGTCGGTGTCGAACATCTCCTGGGCGCTGGTGCGCGTGAGCATGTTCAGGGCGGCCTTGGCCATGTTGGTGTGCGGATGGCCGGCGCCCTTGTAGCCGCGCCCGAAGACACCCTCCATGGCGGAGACGTTCACGATGTACTTGCGGCGGGCCGGGGAGGCGGCCATCGCCGCGCGCAGCCGGCTGATCAGGATGAACGGCGCCGTGGAGTTGCACAGCTGCACCTCCAGCAGCTCCACGGGCGTGACCTCCTCCACCGTCTGCACCCAGCTGTTGGTGTGGTGCAGGTCGGGCACCAGGCCGCCGGCGTCGATGGCGGTGCCGGCCGCGATCCGCTCCGGGGCGGCCGAACCGGAGACCAGGGCCAGATCGGTGACGTCCTGGCCGCTGAGCGCGCCGGAGGCGGCACCCGGCAGCGCGGCGATCGCGCCGGAGCCGAAGGTGCCGATGACCTCGGCCGCGGGCAGCTCACCGGCGGGCAGCGGCGCGGACTCGGCGGCGACCAGTTCGCTGTAGGCCTGCGGCGAGCGCCGCACGGTCTGGGCGGCGTTGTTGATCAGGATGTCGAGCGGGCCCTCGGCGGCGACGGAGTCGGCGAGGGCGACCACCTGGGCGGGGTCGCGCAGATCGATGCCGACGATCTTCAGCCGGTGGATCCATTCGTCGCTGTCGGGCTGGGCCTTGAAACGGCGGATGGCGTCGTTGGGGAACCGCGTGGTGATCGTGGTGTGGGCGCCGTCGCGCAGCAGCCGGAGCGCGATGTACATGCCGATCTTGGCGCGGCCGCCGGTGAGCAGGGCGCGCCGGCCGGTCAGGTCGGTGCGGGCGTCCCGCTTGGCGCGGTTCTCGGCGGCGCACGTCGGGCACAGCTGGTGGTAGAAGCAGTCGACCTCGACGTAGCGGGTCTTGCAGATGTAGCAGGAGCGGGGGCGCTGGAGTATCCCCGCGATCCTCCCCGGCTCGACCTGGGAGGACGGCAGGATGCCCGCGGTCTCGTCGTCGATGCGCCGCGCGGAGCCGGTCGCGGTGGCCTCGGTGACCGCCCGGTCGTGCGCGGTCTTGGCGGCGCGGCGCTCCTGGCGGCGGCGCTGCTTGACCATGCGGTACAGGTGCGAGGTCGCCCGGCGCACGGTGACGGCGTCGGGGTGATCGATCTCCAGCCGGTCCAGTTCCTTGATGACGTCCAGGCACACGGCGAGGCGCTCGGGATCGATACCGGGCCCGTACGCCACCTCGTCCGTGGCCGCCGACCCGTCGTCTGTCACCGTCATCGCGCTGCCGTTTCCCCTGCTCGTCGCCGCGGCGCGTCCTTCGCGCACGCTGTCGAGCGGGGAATTTTACGGCAGCGCCACGACGCCGCGCCAAACGCCTTCAGGCGCCGGGGCCCGCGGTCGGCGACCGCTCAGGGGCCGCAGACGGTGATCAGTGTCTCGGTCTCCTCGAGGAAGGCGTGGGCGAGCCGGGCCAGGTCGGGAACGGCCTTGGCGTCGGCGACGAGCCCGTAGTGGACCCGGCCGCGGTAGGTGGAGACGGCGACGGCCAGGGACTGGCCGCGGGCCAGCGGGGCGAAGGGGTAGACCTCGGTGAGGGGGTGGCCGCCGAGTGCCAGGCCGAAGCCGGGCAGCGGCACGCTGGTGACCAGGATGTCGAACCACAGGCGGGCGGCCTGGCCGACGAGGGGCCCGCCCAGCCGGTAGCCGAGGGCGGGCACATGGTCGGCGAGCAGGGCGACCGCGCCGGCGCCGCGGTGGGGGCCGGCGTCCTTGTTGCGGTCCATGGCGGTGCGCACGGCGGTCAGGCGGCGCACCGGGTCGGCGACGCCGACGGGCAGTTCCATCAGGTAGCCGGAGAGCCGGTTGCCCTGCGGGCGGGCGGTGCGCGGACGGCGCCGGGCGACCGGGATCAGGGCGCGCGGCGCGACCTTGTCGGTGCGTTCGCCGCGCTCCTCCAGCCAGCGGCGCAGGGCGCCGGCGACCAGGGCGATCAGGACGTCGTTGACGGTGCCGCCGACGGCCTTGCGGATCAGGTGCACGTCGTCGAGGTCGAGGACGACACCGGCGGTGCGGCGGGTCCCGGTGGGCTCCGCGGTGAGCGCGGGGGTGGGCCGGGTGGCCAGGGTGGAGCGGGCGACGCAGGCGCCGATGTCGAGGGCGCGCCCGACGTCGAAGAGGGCGCCGCGCAGCTTCCCCGGCAGCTTGCGCACGTCGGGCAGCAGACCGCGGGGCGGCTCGGCCGGCCGGGGCCGGCGCTCGGGCAGGTCGACGGGGTCGAGGACGGCGGCGGCGAGGGTCAGGGCGCGCAGGCCGTCGGCGAGGGCGTGGTGGAACTTGAACAGCACCGCGAAGCGGACGCCGTCCTCGCCGGGCAGCACATGGGCCTCCCACGGGGGGCGGTTGCGCTCCAAGGGGCGCTGCATGAGGCGTCCGGCCACGGCGTGGAAGTCGGTGACCGGGGCGTGCAGCCGGACGTGGTCGAGCGGGTCGAATCGCGGGTCCGGCTCGCGGGTCGCGCCACCGAACGCAAGCGGCCGGCGCAGGCCGTGCACGAGCGGCCGCCGCAGGTCCAGGGGGCGCCACACGTCGCGGATGCGCATGCGCAGCCCGGGCACGGCCGCCGCCCGGGCGGCGAGCAGGTCGGCCGCATGCGCCCCGGCGGTGGGCGACCGGCCCTCGAAGACGCCGAGCGCGCCGAGGTGCATGGGGTGGTCGGCGGACTCGATGTTCCAGAACGCCAGGTCGAGGGGAGCGAGCAGGTCAGCGGTCAAGGGCTTGCCTCGCATCGACGGGGGTGAACCTGAAGTCAACCGCGCGTACCTGATTACGGTCAAGTATGATCAGGCTACGCTCAGTTAACTACAGATTAAGTGCCTCACCGGGCGGGGAGCGGGAGCGAGGGTCACTTCGGCACCGGTGGCGCAACGCCCGCGACCGGCCGGCCGTCTCCGGGTCGCGGCCGCACCGCCGCGGATTCCACGAACGGACGCACCGGCCGGTGCACGTGTCCGGCCGGTGCGTGGTGCCGTACGACGCGGATGCGCCGGCGGGAGCGGTGGCCGCGGACTGGGGCCACCGCCCCCGCCGGGCGGCAGGCGGGCGCTCCGAAGGGGCGCCGGGCCCGCTCGTGCGGGCGCCGCAGTCACCGGGCGTCGCCTGCCTGACGCGGATGCGACGGGTCAGGCGGCCGGGCAGCCCGCGGGTGTCGCGCGCGACGCGTCGCGGATCAGCGCCCGCTGGGCGGCCCGCACCCGGTCCACGTCCGGCTTGAGCACCGCACGGTCGTAGGTGAGCAGACCGTTCAGCTCGCCCTCGACGTCGCTGATCTGGGTGTAGACCGCGCCGTTGCTGCCGCGGCACACCAGCGCCCGCACCTCGTCCAGCTTGGCCAGGTAGTCGTCGGTGTAGGTCGCCGGGTCGACGTCGACGTAGCTCTGCTGCACCGACCAGGCGTGCCCGGGCACCGCGAGCCCCAGCCCGCCGTACTCGCCGCTGACCAGGGCCCGCTTGCCGTCCGGGTTCGGCGGCAGGGCGGGCGAGGGGTAGCCGTGCTCGTCGATGATGTCGCCGGCGCCGCCGTCGTTGCCCAGGTTGATGCCGGACATGCCGTTGACCAGCCGGCTCGGGTCCCAGCTCTTGGCCTGCTGGGCGATGCGGGCCTCGTCGTACTGGCCCCAGCCCTCGTTGAAGGTGACCCACATGACGACCGACGGGCTGCTGATGTGCTCGTCGATGATCTCCTTCATCTCCCGCTCGAACTCGGCCCGGGCCGCGCCGGACGGGGTGACGCCCGCGGTCATCGACGGGATGTCCTGCCACACCAGCAGGCCCAGCCGGTCGGCCCAGTAGAACCAGCGGTCCGGCTCGATCTTGATGTGCTTGCGCACGGCGTTGAAGCCGAGCTGCTTGTGCACCTTCAGGTCGTAGGCCAGGGCCTCGTCCGTGGGCGCGGTGTACAGGCCGTCGGGCCAGAAGCCCTGGTCGAGGGTGGCCATCATGAAGACGGGCTTGCCGTTGAGGAGGGTGCGCGGCACGCCGTTCACGTTCTCCACGGCGACGGAGCGCATGCCGAAGTAGCTGCCGACCTCGTCGGCGCCCACGCGGACCTTCAGGGTGTACAGGAAGGGGTCGTCCGGCGACCACAGGTGCGGGTCGCGGATCGTCAGGGTCAGCGGGCCGCCGGTGCGGCCGCGGACCATGGCCGCCTTCCGCTTGCCGTCGTACGCCGTCGCCGTGACCGGGACGCCGTCGCGGACGCCCTGGACCTCGATGCTCAGCGTGCCGTGCGCGACGTCCGGGACGAGCTTGAGGGAGCCCACGTGGTCGGGGGCGACCTGCTCCATCCACACCGTCTGCCAGATGCCCGAGGTGGGCGTGTACCAGATGCCGCTCGGGTCCAGGCGCTGCTTGCCCAGCGGCGGGTTCTCCCCGTCCGCGGCGTCGGTCGGGTCGTAGACGCCGACGATCAGCTCCTGGGTGCGGCCGGGCTTGAGGGCGTCGGTGATGTCGGCGCTGAACTTGTCGTAGCCGCCCTGGTGTTCGGCCACCTTGGTGCCGTTGACGTAGACCTCGGCCTTCCAGTCCACCGCGCCGAAATTCAGCTGCAGCCGCTTGCCGTGGCCGATCCTCCAGTCGGCCGGGACGGCGAAGGTGCGCCGGTACCACATGCGGTCCTCGTGCCGCTCGATCCCGGAGAGCTGGGACTCCACCGGGTACGGGACGAGGATCCGCTCGGGCAGGTTCTTGCCCACCGGCGGCTGTTCACCGGCCTCGGCGGCGGCGAACTGCCAGCGGCCGTTGAGGTTCTGCCACTGGGTGCGGGTCAGCTGCGGGCGCGGGTACTCCGGCAAAGCGTTGTCCGGGCCGACCTGGCCGGCCCACTTGGTGCGCAGCTCGTAGGTGGAGTGGTTGGGGCCGCTGCTGAAGAAGGCGCCGACCGTGTGGCCGTCGGCGGAGGCGAGACCGCCCTGGCCGTCGTAGCGCACGTCGGCGGTGCCGCGGGCGGTGCCGGTCTTGTTGCCGACCACCGGCTCCTTCAGCTCCACCAGCACGGCACGCGGGTCGTCGGCGTCCAGGCGTGCGCCGCCCAGCGGCCAGGCGGCGCCGCCGATCACCGCGTTCAGGTGGCCGGTGAGGGAGGCGGGCGGGGCGGCGAGCTTCTGCGCGAAGTCGAGCTTCAGGGTGCGGCCGTCGGCGAGGACGGTGGCCGCGACGGCGCCGTCGTAGGCGTAGCCCTCGGGCAGCAGGAACGCCGACTGCGGGACGGGCTCCTTGCTGCCGCCGGGCTCGGTCCAGCGCACGTGCAGATTCGAGCCCCCGTAGTGCTCGAAGTACTCGACCTTGATGTCGTAGGCCCGTCCCGCGGTCAGCTCCACCGGGGCCGAGGTCTGCTCCACGTCCCAGTCGTCGACCCAGTGGTCGATGACCAGCGAGCCGCCCACCCAGAGACGGAAGCCGTTGTCGGCGGAGACGGAGAAGGTGTGGGCGCCGGTCTTCTCGGGCACGAGCCGGCCGGTCCAGCGGACGCTGACGTCGTCGGACTGCCCGGTGGTGGCGGCCAGGCGCGGTTCGAGGTTGTCGAAGTCGAGGGAGGGGTCGAAGGCCGTGGCCTTCAGCTCGTGGAAGTCGAAGGCGCCGGGGGCGGACTGGGTGTAGTACTCGCCCTTCAGCCCGTGCACCTCCACGGGGTCGTCGGCGGGGTCGGCACCGGCGGCGGGTGCCGCGGTGAAGGCGGCGAGACCGAGCGCTCCGGCGAGCAGCAGCGCCAGCCGGTCTCTGAGACGGGTCGTGCGCACGCATCCTCCTGGAGGGAAGGAAACTGGCGGCTTGTGTGCGCTGCCCGGTTGCGGGTTTGTTCGTTCCAGTGTGAAACAACGTTGTCATGGGCAGCACAGGGATGACAGCACGGATTCGGGCGCACGTCCAGGGACCTGACGAAAGCGGGGTGCGGAGGCAGCCGGCGAGCAAGCGGCTTCAGCCCGCCGCGACGTCCGCGACGGGGGTGCCTGCGCGGCGGCGGGCGCGCGGAGGTGCACACGAGACGCCGGCGAGAAAGCCGCCGGTCGAAGAGACCGGGTGAACGATCGAGGGGACGAGGGTGAGGACAACGGCAGGACGGGCTCAGGGAGCCGGAGTGCGCGCAGGGCGGGTGAAGCAGCAGTCGCCGCAGTACCCACCGCCGGGGATCCGGTAGTACAGGCAGCAGCTGCGCCTGCGGAAACCGGTGACCGAGCCGGGACCGGAGAAGGTGCCGGTACCGGCCAGCAAGGGGTGGGCGAGGATCCGGGCCGCCAGCACGCGGACGTGCTCGGCGGTGTCCGGGCGGCCCTGCTCGCCCGCCCGGCGGACGAGCTGCCGCGCCGCTCCCGCCAGGGCCGAGGCGGCGTTGCCCCACAGCAGGCCGGACGCCGGCCGGTACCGGGCGCGCACGGCCGCGTTCAGCGGTTCGAGGTGGCCGTGCAGGACCGCCTCGGCGACGGCCTCAGCGCCGCCCTCCGCCCCGGGGCGCACCGTGGTGAGCCACAGATCGTCGGGGGCGCTGCCGGCCGGGTCCCAGCGCAGCAGACGCGGATCGAGGTCGGGCAGCCGCCCGTACCGGACCGCACACCCCAGCGCGACCGACCACAGCCGGGCCGCGAGCGCCTGCTGCGCCACCGACGCGGCCACCCGCACCTCGGGGGCGGCGAGGGCGTCGGCCACCGTGCGGACCCGGTCGGCGAGGGCGTCCCGGGACTCGGCCCGCGGGACGGCGTACGCCTCGGCGAGCGTGGGCAGCGGTGCGCCGGGCGGGGCACCCGTGCGCAGCACGAAGAACCCGCCGAGGGGACGCAGCGCGGCGAGCCCGGGGTCGAGTACGGAGGCAGCGGCGGAGGACGGCCGGTCGTCGAGGTCCACGGAAGCAGTGGTACCAGGCGGGCTGGGCGCGGGGTGCGGCGGCCCCGGGCGGGTGGCACGGACAGTCGGCGGAACAGACGGACGAACCGGCGGGACCTGCTCGACCCGCGACGCCGGCTGATCCAGCGCGGCGGCGTCGGCCGCCACGCGGCAGCCGCTCGTACCCGCGCAGGCCGGTGAACCGCAGCTGGTGCCCGGGGCGGTGGCCACAGGACGGCAGTCGAGCGCCCGGCGGATCCGTGCACAGATCCGTGAGCAGTGTCCGCTCGGGGCCGTACGTCCCCGAGCGGACGGCTCCCGCCGGTCGTACTCCCTCAGGAGTACGACCCAATGCCTGCTCAGGGACGACGACGCGGCGCCGGCGCCACGGCATGGTGGTCGGCCATGGAAACCGACTGTCCGCCGCGCCCGGCCGGACGCCCCCGCCTTCCTGACGGGAGCGGCTCATGAGCGCACTGGTGTGGTCCGTGGTGCTGTCCCTGGTGTCCGCCGTGGCCTACGCGGGCGGTGCGATCGTGCAGGAGCGCGTCGCGGCGTCCTCCGGCGCACGGTACGCGCCGCTCGGCCGGCCGGCCTGGTGGGGCGCGGTGGTGCTCAACGGCACGGGCGCGCTGCTGCACGTGGTGGCGCTGGCCCTGGGCCCGCTGAGCCTGGTGCAGCCGCTGGGCGCCTTGACGATCGTGTTCGCGCTGCCCATGGCCGCGCTGTTCGCCCGCCGCCGGGCGGGCGCCGCCGCGTGGCGGGGAGCGGCCCTGGCCACCGTCGGACTCGCGGGCCTGCTGTCGCTGGTGGGTGCCTCCGCCGCCCGGTCGCTGCCCGCGGCTCAGCGTGCGGGTCTGGCCGCCGTGACGGGGGCGGCGCTCGTGGTGCTGGGCGTCGCGGGCCGGGCCGCGCACCGGCATCCGGCGGTGCGCAGCGTGCTGCTGGCCACCGGCTCCGGCGTCGCCTTCGGCATCGGGTCGGTGTTCACCAAGACGGTCGCGGTGGACGCCGGTGACGGGCCGGCCGTGCCGGACCTGCTGCCGTCGCTGGCCGCGATCGGTGCGCTGGCCACCGCCGGCCTGCTGTTGTCGCAGGCCGCGTACCGGGGCGGCGGTCTGACGGCCCCGCTGGCGACGCTGACGGTGGTCAACCCGGTGGTGGCGGCCGCGGTCGGCGTCACGATGTTCGGCGAGACCTTCCGCCACGGCACGGCGGGGGCCGTGCTGGCTGTCGCCTGCGGCGTGCTGGCCGCCGGCGGCCTGGTGCAGCTGACCGCCGAACGGCTCCGGGAGGCGGCCGAGCGGCGGCCGGCCGCCTCCGCCTCCGGGGTGGACGGGGCGGAACCGGCGGGGCCCGAGGCGGCACCCGCCGGCCCCGCCCCCGGTCGAGGGGCCGGCCCGCTGAGCGCACCCCCGTCTGCCGGGGGCCGGTCGCTGCCGGTGCCGTCCCCCGGCCGCGGTCCGCGGGGCCGGCGCGGCCGCGTCAGAGCCTGACGCCGCCGGCCCTGAGGTAGGCCACCGGGTCGATGTCCGTGCCGAAGCCGGGCCCGGTGCGCACCTCGAAGTGCAGATGCGGGCCGGTCACGTTGCCCGTGGCACCCGAGCGGCCGATGCGCTGACCGGCACCGACCGTCTGCCCGGCCCGCACCGAGATCGCCGACAGATGCCCGTACTGGCTGTACCGGCCGTCCTCGTGCCGGATCACCACCTGGTAGCCGTAGGCGCCGCCCCAGCCCGCGCTGACCACGCGCCCGGCGGCGATGGCGTGCACGGCGGTGCCGGTGGGCACCTCGAAATCCACGCCGGTGTGGTAGCCCTTGGACCAGTGGGCGCCGGCGGCACGGTAACCGGTGCCGATCGTGGCCCGCACGGGCGCGGTGAGCCGATGCCCGGTGGTGGAGCGGGAGCCGCGCGTCGAGGACGTCGCCCTGCGGGTGTCCGTCGCGCGCTCGGCGGTGGTGCCGGACGTGCTCGTGGCGCTGTACCCGGTCCCCGCCGGCCGCTCGGTTCCCGTGGTGCTCCCGGACGCCCGCCTGCCTGCTGTGGTCCGCGTGGTGTCCAGCGACAGCCGCTGGCCGGGCAGGATGAGATCCGGGTCGTCGCCGACCGTGGCACGGTTGGCCTCGTACAGCCGCTGCCAGCCGCCGCGCACCCGCTGATCCTCGGCGATCCCGGAGAGCGTGTCGCCGCGGACCACCGTGTACGTCTCGGCCCGGCCGGCGCGCGACTGCGGCGTGGTCTGCGGCTTCACGTCGTGCGTGTGGCGCGCCTTCGGCGTCTCGGGCCCGGAGGCGGAGGACGTCTGCTGCCGTACGGCCCTGGCGGCCCCGCCGTCGGGGTGCACGTCGGGTGCCGGGCCGCCCCGGGTCAGGCCGGCGCGCACCGAGCACACCGGCCAGGCGCCGGGTCCCTGCGCGTCGAGCACCTTCTCCGCGATCGCGATCTGCTGCTCGCGGGTGGCCAGGTCCGCCCGCGGTGCGTACTTGGTGCCGCCGAACGCCTTCCAGGTGGACATGGTGAACTGCAGACCGCCGTAGAACCCGTTGCCGGTGTTGATGTGCCAGTTCCCGCCGGACTCACAGGCGGCGACCTTGGTCCAGGTGGCGGCGTCGGCCGCGTGGGCGACGCCCGCGCCGACGAGCGGCAGCGCGATCCCGGCGCCGCCGGCGGTGACGGTGAGCGAGACGCGGTTGATCCTGTTCGGCTGGTGCCGGCGGTGCCGGCCACGTGCGGCCATGTCGTCGAGCCCCCCCTTGCCGTGTGTCAGGAGAGGCCAAAAGCTATTCGCCGTGAAAAGGCCGTGACAAGAGCGCACCAGGTCGCTTCACCGCATCAAGCGGCCGCCGCTCACGGCTTGTTGCACGGACCGGCGCACCGGGGAAGCCGACGCACTCACTCGGCCGCGGGCCGCGTCCGGAGGCACGGAGCCGGGGAGCCGGAGCACGCGCCGGGGAGCCGACCGTGACGGATGTGCGGCGACCGCATCGGCGCGTCACGATGGTCGCAGCCGGTCCCGCGACGGACCATGGGTGACCGCGGGCTGCCACGGACGACGACCGGGACCACCGGAGCGCAGGCCGGGAACACCGGAGGGCTCCGGAGGAGGACGGCGGGCTGCCCGGCAGGCCCCGGGAACAGCCGGCCGTCCCGCAGGCCTCGGGGGCGGCCGGCTGCCACGGACGACGGCCCCAGGGCGGCGGCCGGACGACAAGCAGCGGCCGGGACGACCGACGACGGCCGACGAAAACCGGCACGGACCACTGAGGAGCGAGCGGTATGAGCACGACAGCCCAGATCGGCGTCACGGGGCTCGCGGTCATGGGCCGCAATCTGGCCCGCAACTTCGCGCGCAACGGCTACACCGTGGCCCTGCACAACCGCACCGCGCAGCGCACGCACGACCTGGTGGAGCAGTTCGGTCACGAGGGCGACTTCGTGGCCACGGAGAAGCCCGAGGACTTCGTGGCGGCGCTGGAGCGTCCGCGCCGCCTGATGATCATGGTGAAGGCGGGTGAGCCGACCGACGCGGTGATCGAGGAGTTCGCCCCGCTGCTGGAACCCGGCGACATGATCATCGACGGCGGCAACGCCCACTTCGCCGACACCCGGCGGCGCGAGCGGACGCTGCGTGAGCGGGGCATCCACTTCGTCGGCACCGGCATCTCCGGCGGCGAGGAGGGCGCGCTGCACGGCCCGAGCATCATGCCGGGCGGCTCGGCGGAGTCGTACACGTCGCTGGGTCCGATGCTGGAGAAGATCTCGGCGAAGGCGAAGGACGGGTCGCCCTGCGTCACCCACGTCGGCCCGGACGGCGCGGGGCACTTCGTGAAGATGGTGCACAACGGCATCGAGTACGCCGACATGCAGCTGATCGGCGAAGCCTACCAGCTGCTCCGCGAGGTGGGCGGCTGCTCCCCCGCGCAGATCGCGGAGATCTTCCGCACCTGGAACACCGGCCGGCTCGACTCGTACCTCATCGAGATCACCGCCGAGGTGCTCTCCCATGTGGACGCCGCGACGGGCAGGCCGTTCGTGGACGTGGTGGCGGACCAGGCCGAGCAGAAGGGCACCGGCCGCTGGACCGTGCAGATCGCCCTCGACCTGGGGGTGCCGGTGTCGGGCATCGCGGAGGCGGTCTTCGCGCGCTCGCTGTCCGGCCACGCGGACCTGCGCCGGGCCTCCCGGGGCCTGGCGGGCCCGAAGGCGTCCGCGCTGACAAAGTCCGAGGCGGCGGCCTTCGCGGACCGGGTGGAGCAGGCGCTGTACGCGTCGAAGATCGTGTCGTACACCCAGGGCTTCCACGAGATCGCGGTGGGCAGCGCCGAGTACGGCTGGGACATCGACCTCGGTGCGGTCTCCGCGATCTGGCGGGCCGGCTGCATCATCCGCGCGGCCTTCCTGGACCGTATCCGAGCCGCGTACGACGCCCGGCCGGACCTGCCGAGCCTGCTGTCCGACGACACCTTCGCCCAGGAGATCGCGGCGGCCCAGGACGACTGGCGGGAGGTCCTCGTCGCCGCGACCCGTCAGGGCGTGCCCGCGCCCGGCTTCGCCGCGGCCCTCGCCTACTACGACGCGTTGCGCGCCGAGCGCCTGCCGGCCGCGCTCACCCAGGGCCAGCGGGACTTCTTCGGCGCGCACACCTACCGTCGGGTGGACCGCGAGGGGTCCTTCCACACGCTGTGGGGCGGGGACCGGTCGGAGGTCACGGCGTAGGCCGTGCGGGTCCGCGGGATCCCGGTCCGCCGGGCGGCGCGCGCCGGACGCCGTCCCGGTCCGCTCCCCGGGCCCGCCTCACGCCAGCGGAGGCCCCGGTTCGGGGCTGGGCACCGGTTCCGGCCCCGGCGGGATCGGCGACGGCGACGGCTCGGGCGGCGGCCCCGGGTGCGGGGGCGCCGGAGGCGGTGCGGGCGGCGGCCCCGGGTGCGGGGGCGCCGGAGGCGGTACGGGCGGCGGAGGCGGTTCCGGGGCGGGGGACGGCTCCGGCGGGGGCACCGGATGGGGGCGCGGCGGCGGATGCTCGGGGTCCGGTCGCGGCGTGGGCGACGGCGACACCGGGTCGGGATACGGATCGGTCATGGCGTCCTCCGGCCAGTCGGTCGGCAACGGCGTGGGACTACTGCCCCGCCTACCCGGCGCCCGCCCCGCCAGTCACCCGACGGTACGAGGACGAGAACCCGGGCGGGCGCACACGGTGGCGCCTCACCAGGTCACCGCGAACGTGATCGTGGTCGAGGCGCCGCGGTGAGCACCGTCCCGCCCACCGAGGCCGGCGCCGGCGGCCTGTTCAGCACCGTGCCCGCTGTGCCCGTGCGTCGAAGCGTCGTCGGCGCCCGCCGGCCCGCCCGATGCCTCCGAAGGACGCGGTCACGCTCCCGGGCGCCGGCCTCTGCGCCGGGCCCGGGTGACGGTGAACGCCAAGAAGGCCGCCAGGAGCGTGGTGGTGACGGCACCGGCCGCCACCACCACAGCGGTGGTCCGGCCGCGATGGGAGGCAGCGGCAATCGGTCACCCACCGGGCATGGCGACCGCGGCCCAGCGACCGCAGCGGACGTCCCCGGCAACGGAGAGCGGAGCCTGCGGCCCGGCGCCGTGGCCCGAGACCGGCGCCGGCCGTCCCCCTGGCCTGATCCCGTCGCTGCGCGGCCGTCTCGGCGGAGCCCGTGCCCTGAGCGGCTTCTGATCCGGAACTCCCGTGCGTCGCAGAGGCGTTGACAGGCGCGAGAAAAGCGGCGAGGGAGGGCACAGTGACGCAGGAGCACATGCGGGATCCCTGGCGGTTACTGCTGGTCGAGGACGACCGGGAGCTGGTCGGCATGCTCACCGAAATCCTGCGGGACGAGGGGTACGCGGTGGACGTCGCGACCGACGGGCAGCGGGGACTGCACCTCGGGCTCACCCGCACGTACGACGTGCTCGTCATCGACCGGAGGCTGCCGGTGCTGGACGGTCTGGATCTGCTGCGCCGGCTGCGGTCCCGTCCGGTGCGCTCACCCGTGCTGCTGCTGACCGGCATGGGCAGCGTGCCGGACCGGGTGGACGGGCTGGACGCGGGTGCCGACGACTATCTGGCCAAACCCTTCGACCTGGACGAACTCACCGCCCGGCTGCGGGCGTTGTGCCGGCGGTCGCTGGACGTCAGCGAGGTGCTGCGGATCGGTACCGGCCGGCTGGACGTCTCACGCCGGGAGGTGGTGCTCGCGGACGGTGAGCGCATCTCCCTGGCCGCGCGGGAGTTCGCGCTGCTGTGGGTGCTGGCCACCCGGCCCGACGCGGTGTACTCGCGGGCGGAGCTGCGCCGCACGGTCTTCGAGGAGGCGCACGCCCCGTCGATCGTCGACACCTATGTGTACTACCTGCGCCGCAAGCTCGGCCGCAAGGCGGTGCGGACGGTGCGCGGGGTCGGCTACCGGCTGGGGGCGCTGTGAGAAGGCCGCGCCGCAGCGAGGAGGAGGTGGTGGTGCGCCGGGCCCGGTGGCGGATCGTGTGGACCACCGGTGCCGTCATCACGCTGCTGATCGTGCTCGTCGGCGCCGTCGCCTACCTGGTGACGGCACGGGCGCAGGACGAGCAGGTGCACCGCGAGGTGCGGTTCGGCGCCGCGCACGCGGACCTGTCACGGCCGCCCGGGTGCATGTGGCTGTACGGGCCGGGTGCACCCGCGCTGCCGAACGCGCCCGCCGGGTTCCCGTTGGAGGACGATCTGGAGCGGGTGCGGTCGACCGGCGAGCCGGTCGAGCGTGCGGTGCACCGCGGGGACATCACCTATCTGGTGCGCACGCAGGTCCGGGACAACGGCGACGTGGTGCAGGCCGTGTTCGATCTGCGGTTCCAGCTCGCCGACCGCAGTCACCTGCTGTCCGCGCTGGGGGTGGCCGAGGCGGTGGGGCTGGTCGCCACGGCCGTCACCGGTCTGGTGCTCGGCTGCCGGGCGGTGGCACCGCTGGCCGAGGCACTGGCCCGGCAGCGCCGGTTCGTCGCGGACGCCAGCCACGAGCTGCGCACGCCGATCACCCAGCTGCACACCCGGGCGCAGGTGCTGGCGCGCCGGGCGGCGAACGACGGGCTGCCGGCGGCACACCGCGACGGCCTGCGGCTGCTGGTGACCTCCCTGGGCCGGCTCGGCGAGGTGCTGGACGATCTGCTGTCGTCGGCGGCCCTCGCGGCGGGTCCGGCGTGGCGGGCGAAACGGCGGGTGGACCTGGTGGACCTGGTGCGGTCGGCGGCGGCCGAGGAGGACGAACGGGTCCAAGAGCGCGGGCTGACCGTCCGGGTGGACGGCCCGCCGTTTCCGCTGTGGGTCGACGGGGTCGCGTCCGCCCTGCGCCGGGCGGTCGGGGAACTGCTGGCCAACGCCATCGCCCACACCCCGCGCGGCGGGCGGATCGACCTGGTGCTGTCCCGTGCGGACGGCTCGGCGGTGCTGACGGTCACGGACACCGGCAGCGGCTTCGCCCGTGGGGAGGCCGAGCGGCTGTTCCGCCGCTTCCACCGGGGCGGCGACGGCCGGTACGGGCTGGGGCTGGCGCTGCTGCGGGAGGTCGTCACCAGCCATGGCGGCACGGTGACGGCGGACGGGCGGCCGGGGCACGGGGCACGGTTCACCCTGCGGCTGCCGCTGAGCCCGCCGTCGGAGCAGGCCGCGGACGGTGCGCTCAGGGCAGTGCGTGGCCGGCGAGCACTCGTGCCGCTGTCCGGACGTCTGCGTCCAGCGGCCGGTCCGGGTCGACCGGATCGATCGCGGCGCTGAGGGCGTCCAGGAGGTCCGCGCAGCGGGGCGCGGTGGGCCGGCGGGCGCCGACGTGGACGGCCTGGCGCAGGCCGAGGGCGAGGGAGCCGCACAGCAGGCCGAGCAGCTCGGCCAGGTCGTGGGCGCGCAGGGCGGCCTGGGTGCCGAACGGGACGACGTCCTGGTTGTGCAGGTTGGTCGGCAGGCTCTGCATGGCGGCGGGGGTCGCGTTGCGGCGGATCTCCGCGACGAAGGCGGTGGTCGCCAGCTGCACCCCTTGCAGGCCGTGCTGGGCGCCGGGCCGGGTGGCGAGCATGGGCGGCAGGCCGCCGTTGCGGTGCGGGTCGACCAGCAGGTCGAGCTGGCGTTCGGCGAGGTTGCCGAGCTGGGCGGTGACGGAGGCGAGCAGGTCGGCGGCGAAGGCCGCGGGCTGCCCGAAGAAGTTGCCGCCGTGCACCACCTTCCCCTCCCCCGCCTCGCCGGGGAAGAACAGCGGGTTGTCGCTGATCTGGGCCAGGTCGGCGGCGACCACCGCGTCGACGTACCGCAGCGCGTCCTCGGCGGCGCCGAGCAGCTGCGGGGAGCAGCGGATGCTGTACGGCTCCTGCAGCGGGCGTGTCCCGGACGGCACGGCGCCCTCCAGCCATTGCCGCATGCGGGCGGCGGTGGCGGCCGCGCCGGGGTGGGCGTAGGCGCGCATCAGGTCCGCGTCGAGGAATCCGGGGTCGCAGCCGAGGACGTCGGCGAGCAGGCAGGTCAGGGCAGTCAGGGAGCGGTGGGCGGTGCGGACGGCGTCGTGGGCGAGGGCCAGGGCCGCGGTGGTGACGGAGGTGCCGTTGACGAGAGCGAGGGCGTCGCGGCCGTCCAGGGCGAGGGGGCGCAGTCCGGTGGCGGCGAGTGCCTCGGCGGCGGGCATGCGGCGGCCGTCGGCGTAGGCGTGTCCCCGGCCGCGCAGCGCCTGGGTGGCGTAGGCGAGCGGGACGAGGTCACCGCTGGCGCCGACGGAGCCGTAGCGGGGAACGGCGGGTGTGAACGTGGTGGCGAACATCTCCGTGAGCCGTTCGACGACGTCGGCGGAGACCCCGGACAGGCCCTGGGCGAGGGACCGGGCGCGTATCAGCAGGGCGGCGCGCACGAGGCCGGGCGGCAGGTCGGGGCCCTGGCCGGCGCCGAGGTGGGCGAGGGTGTTGTCGCACTGGTCGGCCTCGTCGGCCCGCCCGGCGTAGCCGGCGAGGGCACCGAAGCCGGTGGTGGCGCCGTAGATCGGCCGCTGCGGGCCGGTGCCGTCGCCGTCGCGCAGGGCGCGGAAGACGCGGTGCCCGTCCGCCAGCCGGGCGCGGGAGGCGTCGTCCACGGTGACGGTCAGCAGACCGGCCGCGTGGCGCAGGACGGCGGGGTCGAGGGGGTCGGAGAGCGAGACGGTGTCCGTGGTCAGCACGTGTTTCACGCTAGGAGTGGAATCTCAGAGCGTTTTGAGATGTGCTGGCTAGGTTCCGGGCCATGGCCTACGACTACGTGATCATCGGAGCGGGGCCGGCGGGCCTTCAGCTCGCCGCCTTCCTGGAACACGACGGTGCGGACTATGTGGTGCTGGAACGCGGCAGCACTCCGGGCACGTTCTTCACCCGGTTCCCCCGGCACCGCACCCTCATCTCGATCAACAAGGTGCACACCGGATACGAGGATCCGGAGCTGCGGCTGCGGATGGACTGGAACTCGCTGCTGAGCGACGATCCGGAGCTGCTGTTCACCCGGTACAGCCGGCGCTACTTCCCGCCGGCCGACGACATGGTCCGGTATCTGACGGACTTCGCCGAACGCACCGGTGTGCGTGTGCGGTACGGCACCGCCGTGACACGTGTCTCCCGCGACGAGGGCGGGTTCACCGTGACCGACGCCTCCGGGGGGACCTGGCGGGCGCGGCGCGTGGTGGTGGCGACCGGGGTGCCGCTGCCGAACCTGCCGGACATCCCCGGCATCGAACTGGCCGAACGCTACGACACGTTCGACACCGACCCGGAGTCCTTCACCGACCAGCGGGTGCTGGTGATCGGGCGGGGCAACTCCGCTTTCGAGACCGCCGACAGCCTGATGGAGCACGCGGCCGTCATCCACCTGGTCGGCTCCGGTTCGCTGCGTCTGGCCTGGCAGACGCACTACGTGGGTCATCTGCGGGCGGTGAACAACAACTTCCTGGACACCTATCAGCTCAAGCTGCAGAACGCGCTGCTGGACGGGCGGGTGCTGGAGATCCGGCGGGACGGGGACGGCTTCCGTGTGCCGGTGGCCTTCGAACGGGCCGACGAGGTGGTGAAGGACCTGCGCTACGACCGGGTGATCGTCGCGACCGGGTTCCGGTTCGACGCGTCGGTCTTCGACGGCAGCTGCACGCCCGAGACCGTGGTCGACGGCCGGTTCCCCGCCGTGACCCCCGTCGGGGAGTCGGTGAACGTGCCGGAGCTGTACTTCGCCGGGACCCTCACGCAGGGCCGCGACTTCAAGAAGTCCACCACCGGTTTCGTGCACGGGTTCCGCTACACGGTCCGCGCCCTGTACCGGGAGCTGCGCCGCCGTCACCACGGCGAGCCGTGGCCGGTGGCGGAGCTGGGCGGGGGCCTTCAGGCGGCGGTCGACCGCATCATCACGCGGGTCAACCGGTCCTCGGCGCTGTGGCAGCAGTTCGCCGTCCTCGGGGACGTGCTGCTGCTCGCCCCGGACGGCACGATGCGCTACGCCGAGGAGGTCCCGGTGGCCCATGTGCCGGAGGCGGTGCGCGCCGGGCACTTCGGCCCCGTGGCCGCCCATGCGGTGATCACCCTGGAGTACGGGGCCGACCACGACCGGGTGGACCCGTTCGACGTGACGGCGGCCCGCCCCGCGCAGCAGGACGCCTCGGGGCTGGACAGTCGCTATCTGCATCCGGTGGTGCGCTGGTACCGCGGCGGTCAGGACGCGGGCGAGCACCATCTGCGGGAGAACCTGGAGAACGAGTGGGACAGCGAGGACGTCCACCGGGCTCCGCTGCGCGCGTTCCTCGCCGACCGGTGCGGCCCGAAGGCCGCGGTGGCGTCGTGACGGCGCTGCGCACCCTGCGGGAGACGGCGCGCCGGGCCGTGGACCCGGTGTACTACGACTTCGTGGCGGGCGGCGCCGGCGAGGAGCGTGTCGTGGCCGACAACGAGCGCGCCTTCGACCGGTATGCGCTGCTGCCGCGGGTGCTGCGCGGCGCCGGGCGGCGGGACATACGTGTCGACCTGCCGGGTGCCCCCGCGGCGGGTCCGGTACTGGTCGCGCCGACCGCGTTCCACCGGCTGATGCACCCGGACGGGGAGCGGGCCACGGCGCGGGCCGCGGCGGCGGAGGGCGCCGTCCTGGTGACGGGGACCGCCGCGACCGTCCCGGTCGGCGAGGTGGTCGCGGCGGCCCGCGCGGCGGCGGCCGGTGCGGCGGTGTGGTTCCAGCTGACCCTGCATCCGCGCCGGGTGGTCACCGAGGCGCTGGTGCGGCGCGCGGAGGACGCCGGGTGCACGGCGCTGGTGGTGACCGTGGACGCGCCGGTGTTCGGCCGGCGTCCCCGGGATCTGCGCAACGGGTTCACGGACCTGCCGCCGGGCTACGCCGCGGAGAACATGCGGGACCTGCCCGGTGCCCCGCCGGGCGGGCTGACCGACATCCCCATGTCCCCGGCGGTCTCCTGGCAGGACTTCGACGCGCTGCGGGCGGCGACCGCGCTGCCCGTGCTGGTGAAAGGGGTGCTGCATCCGGCGGACGCGTCGCTGGCCGTCGCGCACGGGGCGGCCGGTGTCGTCGTCTCCAACCATGGCGGCCGCCAGTGCGACACCGTGCCGGCCGCCGTGGACTGCCTGCCGGCGGTCGCCGAGGCGGTGGCGGGCCGGGTGCCGGTGCTGCTCGACGGCGGGGTGCGCCGGGGCGGCGACGTGGCCGTGGCGCTCGCGCTGGGCGCGGCCGCGGTCGGGGTGGGCCGTCCGGTGCTGTGGGGGCTGGCCGCCGACGGCGAGGCCGGGGTGCGCCGGGTCCTGGCGGAGCTGCGCGACGACTACGAGCACACGCTGACGCTGTGCGGGGGTGCCCGCAACGCCGATCTGACACGGGACATGGTGGTGCGCAGAGGCGGGACGTGGTGAGCGGCGCACGGGAAGCGGACACGTGGTGGCTGCCGCGCGCCGTGGTGGCGCTGCGGATGCGCATCTTCGAGAAGGTGAACGGCGACAGGGCGCTGACGCTGCCCAGCGCGGTGTACGGACCGGAGGTGTTCGAGCGGGTGTACGCCCATCCGGCAGCCGGTGGCCGCAGCGCCGGGGCGGGGCTGTCCGACCTGTTCTGGTACTGGCTGTCGCCGGGGCCCGAGGTGCACCAGGAGCATCTGGAGTCCGGCCCGCGCTACGACGACGTGGCCGCGACGACCCGGCGGATCCTCGCCGGCGACTCGGCCGGTCTCACGGCGGCGGCGACCCGTGCGGTCGCGGGCGTCCTGGACGCGCTGCCCACGGACCGGATCAGCCTGGTGCGGCTGCGCGACCTGGTGATGCCGGCCTGGGCGGAGTTCTGCTACGGGCTGGTGTTCCGCGAGCCGTGCCCGCCGCACGCCCGGAAGCTGATCGTCGCGCACGCCAGGGACGTGATCGACGCCCTGAAGTGCACCTCGCTGCGTCATCCGCGGCGCAGGGCGCGGCTGACGGCATATCTGCGCGAGCGGGTGGCGGCCGGGGACGTGCCGCACCGGCTGCCGGCCTCGCTGTCGCCGCAGGAGCAGGTGTTTTACCTGCAGGGCACGTTCTTCAACACGGCCGTCGTCCAGCTTTCCGAGGCCACCGCACACCTGCTGCTGGCCCTGGCCCGCCACCCGGAGGTGCAGCGGCGGGTCGCACACAACCCGGACGACGACCGGTATCTGAGCCACGTGCTGGACGAGACGATGCGGCTGTACCCGCTGTTCGGGATCGCGCACCGCATCACCACGGACGACATACCGCTCGACGAGGCCACCACGCTGCCGGCCGGGTCGGTGGTGTGTTTCAGCTACCCGGACTATCACGCCACCGGTTACGAGCGGCCGGAGGCGTTCGACCCGGACCGCTGGGCGTCGCTGTCCGCCCGGAACGCCCCTCACATCCCGTTCGGGGTGGCGGCCAACCGCCCGTGCCCGGCCTGGCGGCTGTCGCCGCTGGTGCTGCGGGCCGCCGTGCGGGAGGTGCTGCGACGCTTCCGGCTGGACTCCACGGTCTCGCACACCCGGTCCATCCCGCACCGGGCGCCGTGTCTGCTGGTCCCGCGCCACTTGCAGCCCGGAGCGCGTCTGGCGCCGCTGCGCACCTTTCTGCGGGTGCGCGACGGCGTGGAGGACGTCGTCCGGGGGGTGCGGCAGCTGGTGCTCGGCACGGTGATGGTGCTGCACGCCCGCCGGCAGCGGCTCGCCGCGCGGTACTTCGCCCAGTTCCCGCCCGACCGGTGCCCGGTCGCCCACACCACAGGAGGCCCCGCATGACGCCCGCGGAACTGTCCCCCAGGTTCTTTCTCGCCGTGGTGGTCGTCCTGGCCGTCTGCCGGCTGGTGGTGATGCTGGTGCGGCGGCTGGGCCAGCCGCCCGTGGTCGGGGAGATGCTCGCGGGCGTGGTGCTGGGGCCGTCGGTGCTCGGCGCCCTGCTGCCGGACGTGGAGGCGGGCCTGTTCCCGCAGGAGGTGCGGCCGGTCCTGTACGTGGTCGGGCAGATCGGTCTCGTGGTGTTCATGTTCCACGTGGGCTGGGAGTTCCGGGTGGACCGGCTGCGCGGTGTGGCCCGGCCGGCCGGGCTGGTCTCCCTGGCCGGGATGCTGGTGCCGGTGGCGCTGGGGGCGGCGCTGATCGCCGCCGTCGGGCCGCGGACCGGCACCCTGGCGCCGGGCGTGCCGCTGCTGGTGTCTGCGCTGTTCGTGGGGGTGGCGCTGGCGGTGACGGCGTTTCCGATGCTCGCCCGGATCATCGCCGAACGGGGCCTGACCGGGACCCGGTTCGGGTCTCTGGCGCTCGGTGCGGGCGCGGTGGACGACGCGGCGGCGTGGATGCTGCTCGCGGGGGTGTTCAGCATCTCCGGGGGCAGCGCGGATCTGGTGTCGCTGGCCGTGGCCGGCGCCCTCGGGCTCGTCGCGGTGCTGGCGGTGGTGACACGTCTGCGCAGCCGCACCGTGCGGCTCACCGACCGCGTGGCACCCGAGAGCCTGCTGCCGGTGCTGCTCGGCGCACTGTTCCTGGTGGCCTGGTACACCGACGAGATCGGGCTGTACGCGGTGTTCGGCGCGTTCAGTCTCGGGCTGGTCTTCCCGCGGTCGCAGCGGCTGGACCACACGGTGGAGACGCTCGAGCCGGTCGGCACGGTGTTCCTGCCGCTGTTCTTCACCTACTCGGGGCTGAACACCGACTTCGCCCTGCTGGGCTCCGGGCCGGTGCTGCTGCTCACCCTGGGCTGCGTGCTGGTGGCGGTGGCGGGGAAGTTCGGCGCGTGCTGGCTGGCCGCGCGGCTGACCGGGGAGCCGTCGGCGGTGGCGCTGCGGGTGGGGGCGCTGATGAACGCGCGGGGGCTGATGCAGCTCATCGCGCTGAATCTGGGCCTGGCGGCGGGCATCGTGACGCAGGCGCTGTTCAGCGCCCTGGTCGTGGTCGCCGTCGTCACCACCGTGATGACCTCGCCGCTGCTGGCGTGGCTGGACCGGCGGGAGCGGGCACGGGGCAGCCGCCCGCCCCGGCGGGCGGCGGTGCCGTCCCCGGCCGGCTGAGCAGCCGCCGGAACACCTCCGGGCTCCGCCGGCGCACCAGGTATGCGCCGGCGGAGCCCGGTGGCTGTGTGCGGTGAGCGGCTAACCCCTGGCCGCCAGGGCGCGTTTGTCGGGTTTCCCGGCGGGGGTGAGGGGCACCTCGTCGATCAGCGTGAGCCGGGCCGGGGCGGTGGCCTCGCCCAGCTCGGCCGCCACCAGGGCCCGCAGTTCCCCGAGGCGGGGGGTGCGGCCCGGCCGGGGCACCACATAGGCGTGGACGGCCTCGCCGGTGCTGTCGTCGGGGACGGCGACGACGTACGCCTCCGCCACCGCGGGGTGGGTGGCCAGCACCCGCTCGACGGGGCCGGCGTAGTGCACCTGGGCGTTGACGATGACGACGTCGCGGGCCCGCCCGGTCAGCCAGAGCCGGCCCTGCTCGTCGAGGTGGCCGATGTCCCGGGTGCGGACCCAGCCGTCGGTGAACACCTCGGCGCTCAGGGCGGGTTCGTTCCAGTAGCCGCAGCCCTGGGAGGGGGTGCGGACGAAGAGCTCGCCGTCCGTGCCGGGCGGCACCGGCCGCCCGCCCGCGTCCCGCACCTCGACGTCGACCGGGGGGACGCCCAGCGAGCCGGGTTCGTCGTACGGGGTGGCCATGGAGATCATGCCGGTCTCCGTCTGGCCGTACCCGTGGAAGACGACCGGCCCGAGGACCTCGGCGGCCTCGCGCAGCCGGGCGGCGCCGATCGGGGAACCGGAGACCATCAGGGCGCGCAGTGAGCCCAGGTCCACGGGACGGTCCCGCACGCTCGCGACAAGCCTGTTCAGGCGGGCCACGGTGATGACGCTGCCGGTGGCCCGGTGGCGCACCAGGCTGTCGGGGAAGGCGGGGTCCTCGGCGGTGACGAGGGTGCCGCCGGCGGCGAGGGCGAGCAGCCCGTACTCCAGCACGACCTGGCTGGCCAGGGAGCCGAAGACGAGGAACCGCTCCAGGCGCGGGGCGAGTTCGCGGACGGCGGGCGGCCAGCGGTCGGGGTGGAGCGCCCAGGCCGCGGTCATCGCGGCGTAGGTCTGGGCGCACGCCTTGGGCAGTCCGGTGCTGCCGCTGGTGTGGATGAGCCGGGCGACATCCTGCGGGCGGCCCGAGATCCGCGGGCGGCGGCCGTCGTCCTCGGCGGCGAGCAGGCCGTCCAGGGCGAGGACGGTGCCGCCGGGTTCGCCGGCCGTGCCGTCGGGCCGGTCGGTGACGCGGAAGGCGGTGCCGGCGAGCAGATGCCGGCGCTGGCCCTCCGTGAGTCCCGGCCGCAGCCCGACGACACGGGCGCCCACCACGTGGGCGGCGAGGTATGCGGCGAACGCCTCGGGGCTGACGCCGAGCAGCAGCGCGACCCCGTCGCCGGGGCCCACGCCGTGCCCGCGCAGGCCGCCCGTCACCCGCCGGACCTGCGCCAGGAGCTGGGATCCGCTGACGACCCGGTCGCCGTGCTCGAAGACGGGGCGGTCGCCCGCCGCCTCGAGCAGGTCGAGCACGGCGCCGGGGAACTGCTCAGTCAAGGCAGGCCTTCACGAACGCGGCGAGCGGCCGGCGGTGGACGGACGGGATGTCCCAGTCGTTGTCCAGGTTCTCCGCCAGATGGTGGGTGCCGGCGAGGGTGCCGTCGCGGTAGTGGCGCACCACGGGATGGAGGTAGGTGGAGTCCATGGCGTGCTCGGGGTCGTTCTCGCGGACGCGGGGCACGGTGACGTCGAACGGGTCGGCGTGGTCGTGGCCGGGTCCGTACTCCAGGTCGATGACGAACCGGTGGGCCGCGGGGCCGAGGTGGCCGTCGGTGACGTAGTCCAGGGGGACCTCCTCCTGGTACAGGGCGTGGTCGTCGTGGACGGTGACGACGTCGCCGAGGTAGCCGAACTGCTGCCACAGGCCGGAGGAGCGGTTGACGCGCTCGACGAGGGCGTCGGCGACGGCCTCGGGCGCGGCGGGCAGGGTGCGGGACGGCCAGGGCGTGGCGTGGTAGCGGGCGCCCAGGATGCGGTGCAGGGCGCGTGCGCCGTAGCGGAAGCCGTGGATGAAGCCGTTGGTGGAGCGCTTGAAGTCGCGCTGCTGGGTGAGGGTGCCGGCGAAGTACAGGCCGGGGACGTTCACCGACTCGTAGGCGGAGGTCTGGGCGGGGAACCGGCCGTCGATGACGAGGTCGGGCCGGCAGCCGGCGTCGAACAGCGAGGCGTCGAAGCGGAATCCGGTGCACACCACGATCCGGTCGTAGTGCAGTTCCCGCAGTCGTTCGGTGGTGCGGGCGTAGCGGAACAGCACCCGGTAGCCGCCGGCCCGCCGTTCGATGCGCTCGACGGTGCCGTCCAGGACGGCGTTCTGGGATTTGAGCTGGTAGCTGTCGAGGAAGTTGTTGTTGACCGCGCGCAGATGGCCCACGAAGTGGGTCGTCCAGGCCATCTTCACCGAGTGCGGTCCGGCGACATGGATGACGGCGGCCTTCTCCATGAGGGCGTCCGCGGTCTCGAACGCGGAGTTGCCCTTGCCGAGGACGAGCACCCGCTGGTTGGTGAAGGAGGCGGGGTCGGTGTCGAAGTCGGCGTACTGCTCGGTGTGTTCGATGCCGGGGATGTCGGGGATGTGCGGGAGGCCGACGCCGGTGGCGACGACGAGACGCCGGGCGCGCCAGGTCCGGTCCGTGTCGTCGCGCACCAGGAAGCCGTCGCCGTCGCGCAGGACGCGGGTGACCCGGACGCCGTACTCGGCGCGCACGCCGCTGCGCCGGGCGAAGTCGCCGAAGTAGCGCACCAGGTCGTCGGCGTGCGGGAAGTACCGCTCGCTGTAGCGGGTGAAGAGGAGTTCGGGGTCGTCGGTGAGCAGGGAGTTCCAGTCCATGCGGAGGGCGAGCTCCGGGTCTTTGTACCCGGTGTTGACCTTGTTGATCGATATGAGCCGCCGGTGCCGGGGGAAGCGGGTGAAGAACGTTCCCGGTCCGCTCCCCTGCTCCAGGACGAGGTAGTCGCGTCCGTCGCGCTCCAGGAGAGCGGCGAGCTGCAGTCCGGCCGGTCCGGCTCCGATGATGAGGTAGTCGCGCACCATGGGGCGGACGCTAACGGCCGCGGATCAGAGGTCTTTGAGATTGCGGCCCGCGCTCGCCGGCCGCGGCATCGGCCTCATGCTGCGGGGTGCGGTGCGGGTGTGCTCGTTTTGTGACCGGCCGGGTCTTGGCTTCACCCTACACCGGGTGCATAATACACTTATGCATAAGCGGGTTATGGACACCGGCTCCCCGGAGACCTCCGGCGAGGACCTGATCATCGCCGTGGAGCAGATGGTCCGGTACGTCCGGCAGAGCGCGACGACCGGCGGGCTGAGCACCGCGGCCAGCTCGGCCCTCGGGCGGCTGAGCCGGGAGGGCCCGCAGCGGCTGACCGAGCTGGCCCGGGCGGAGAACGTCTCACAGCCCAACATGACGCAGCTGGTCACGCGGATGGAGCGGGCCGGTCTGGTCCGTCGGGTCGCCGACCGCACCGACGGCCGCGGAGTGCTGGTGGAGGCCACCGAGACCGGTCTTGAGGTGTTCCGGCAGCGGCGGGCCGAGCGCGCCGAGGCGCTGGAACGCCTCATCGCCCAGCTGCCCGAGCCGGAACAGCGCGCGGTGCGCACCGCCCTGCCGGCACTGGCCCGCGTGATCCGGAAGCACCGGGAGCGTCCCTGAGCCCGCGGACACACGTCGCCGGGAGCGTCCCTGAACCCGCACGACACACCCTCGCCGTCCCCGTCGCCGCACACGTGCCGGGCGTGAGTCGCCGCACGTGTGCCGCTACCCGAGTGGAGAAGAGCGGTCATGAGCACACCGCACAGTAAGAGTTCCAGTCCGTTCCGGCAGCCGAAGGCCGTGTGGGCCGTGGCCTTCGCCTGCGTGATCTCGTTCATGGGCATCGGCCTGGTCGACCCGATCCTGCCCGCGCTCGCGGAGAACCTGCACGCCTCGCCCAGCCAGGTCTCCCTGCTGTTCAGCAGCTATCTGATAGTCACCGCGGTCGCGATGCTGATCGTCGGCTGGTTCTCCAGCCGGTTCGGGGCCAAACGCACCCTGGTCATCGGCCTGACCGTCATCGTCGTGTTCTCCGCGCTGGCGGGATCCACCGGCTCCATCAACGGCATCGTCGGCTTCCGCGCCGGCTGGGGTCTGGGCAACGCCCTGTTCATCGCCACCTCCCTGGCGGTGATCGTCGCCTCCGCCAGCGGCGGTTTCGGCGGCGCGATCATCCTCTACGAGACGGCCCTCGGCCTGGGCATCGCCGTCGGTCCCCTGCTGGGCGGTGAGCTGGGCGCCATCAGCTGGCGCGGCCCGTTCTTCGGTGTCGCCGTGCTCATGGCCATCGCGCTGGTCGCCACGCTCGCCTTCGTGCCGCCGCTGCCCAAACCGGAGCGCCGCACCTCGCCGGTGGCGCCGCTGCGTGCACTGCGCCACCGCGGCCTGCTGACCATGGGCATCATGGCCCTGCTGTACAACTGGGGCTTCTTCACGATGCTCGGCTACGCCCCCTACCCCATGGAGCTGGGCGCGCACCAGCTCGGCCTGGTCTTCACCGGCTGGGGTCTGCTGGTGGCCGCCTTCAGCGTCCTGTTCGCCCCGCGGCTGCAGGCCCGATTCGGCACGGCGAAGGTCCTCTACGCCAACCTGCTGGGCCTGAGCATCGTCATGGCGATCATCGCCGCCGGGGTCACCACGCCCACCGTGGTCATCGTGGCGGTCATCGTCAGCGGCGCCTTCATCGGCATCAACAACACCCTCACCACCCAGGCCGTCATGCTCGTCTCCCCGGTCGAGCGCCCGGTGGCCTCCTCCGCCTACGGCTTCCTGCGCTTCATCGGCGGCGGCCTCGCCCCGTACGTGGCGGGCAAGCTGGCCGACGCCACCGACCTGAGCGTGCCGTTCTACCTGGGTGCCGCCACCTTCTTCCTCGCGATTCCCGTGCTCGCCAGCGGGCACCGGCTGCTCGCCCGTGCCGAGGCGGGCACCCTTGAGCCCGAGTCCGCTCCGGCGCCCGCGGATGCCGGCACCCCGGCCGCGACCGACGCCCGCGGGTGACCGTGCCGCCGTCGTCCGGGACCGCCGCCGCGCCGGGGCGTGGGCGGCGGTCCTGGCATGACGGCGAGGCGCCCGGGTACCCGTTGCAGCTCGCAAGGACAGCGGACCTGTGCAACGGGACGGAGGACGGCCGATGTGCGCACGCGCACGCAACGCGACGGATGTGCGGGAGACCCGTCGTGCCGCCGAACGCTCCGCACGCCCCCGCAGCCGCGTCCCGGAGCCCGGCGACGAACCTGATCTGCTCGGCCAGTATCTGCGGCAGATCTCCGCGACGCCGCTGCTCGACGCCGAGGACGAGGTGCGGCTGGCCCAGCGCATCGAGGCAGGGGTGCGCGCCGCCGAGGAGCTGGAGCGGGCCAGGGCCGAGGGCCGCGAGCTCGACGAGCGGCGCCACCGGGACCTGGAGGCCGCCGTGCACGACGGGGAGCGCGCCAAGGACCACATGATCCGGGCCAACCTGCGGCTCGTGGTGTCGATCGCCAAACGCCACGCCCACCGGGGCCTGCCCCTGCTCGATGTGATCCAGGAGGGCAACTGCGGGCTGATCCGGGCCATCGAGAAGTTCGACCACACCAAGGGGTTCAAGCTCTCCACGTATGCGACCTGGTGGATCCGCCAGGCCATCGAACGGGGCCTGGCCCAGCACGCCCGCACGGTGCGGCTGCCCAGTCATGTCGTGGAGCAGCTGCAGAAACTCGCGAAGGTGGAACGCCGGCTGCGGCTGCGCCTCGACCACGAGCCCAGCGACGAGGAGGTCGCCCGGGAGAGCGGGCTGAAACCCGAGCGGGTCGCCTGGCTGCGCCGGGTGGGCCGGCACGCGGTCAGCCTCGACACACCCGTCGACGACACCGGCGAGACCGTGGTCGGGGATCTCATCCCGGCCACCGACGTGCTGCAGGCACCCGAGATCGCCGAGTACCGGGCGCTCGCCGAGGAGCTGCGCGACGCCCTGGGCACGCTCGGCCCCCGCGAGGCCATGATCCTCAGCCTGCGCTACGGGCTGCACGACGGACAGCCCCGCACCCTGCAGCAAGTGGCGGACCAGGTCGGCCTGACCCGCGAACGCGTCCGCCAGCTGGAGAAGCAGTCGCTGGCCCATCTGCGGGCGCCGGAACGCGGCGAACGCCTGCTGGACTGGGCGAGCTGACCGGCTGGGCGGGCTGACCGGCTGGGTGTGCCGTCCCGGGACGGCCCGGCGACGCACCGGATCGCCCGGGCGGGTGTGTCCTCCTATCCTCGAAGTGTGGCTCGTTCCAACGACGAGGTCGCCGCGCTCCTCGCCGAGTACGCGGACCTGATCTCGATCACCGGAGGGGACGCGTTCAAGGCACGTGTCTACGAGAAGGCCGCCCGGTCGGTGGGCGGCCACCCGGCCGACGTGTCCGCTCTCGACGCCAAGGGTCTGCGGGAGATCCCCAACGTGGGCGCGTCGATCGCGGAGAAGATCCTGGAATACGTCCGCACCGGCAGGGTGTCCGCGGTGGAGGAGCTGCGGGCGAAGATCCCCGCCGGGGTGCGGCGGCTGACACGGATCCCGACGCTCGGCCCGAAGAAGGCCTGGGTGCTCTACGAGGAGCTCGGCATCTCCTCGGTCGAGGAACTGGCCGAGGCCATCCGCGACCAGCGGCTGCGCGACCTGAAGGGTTTCGGTCCGCGGACCGAGGAGAACATCCTGCACGGCATCGAACTGCTGCGGTCCTCCTCCGACCGGGTCCTGCTGGACGTGGCCGCCGGCCTCGCCGAGGACGTCCTCGCCGCGCTGTCCCAGGTGCCCGGCTGCCTCCGGAGCGCGTACGCCGGTTCGCTGCGCCGTATGCGGGAGACCGTCGGGGACATCGACGTGCTGACGGCGGCGGTGGATCCGGAGCCGCTGATGGCCGCGTTCACCGAGCTGCCCGACGTGACGGAGGTCGTGGCGCACGGCCGGAAGAAGAGCACGGTCCGCACCACCAAGGGCCTGTCCGTCGATCTGCGGGTGGTGCCGCCGGACGCCTGGGGTGCGGCCCTGCAGTACTTCACCGGCGCCAAGGCGCACAACATCCGCACCCGCGAGATCGCGGTGCACCAGAAACTCAGACTGTCCGAGTACGGGCTGTTCGACGCCGAGACCGGCGAGAAGATCGTCTCCAAGACGGAGGAGGAGGTCTACGCCCGGCTCGGGCTGCCCTGGATCCCGCCGACGCTGCGCGAGGACCGCGGGGAGATCGAGGCGGGGCTGCGCGGGGAACTGCCCGACCTGGTCGAGGAGTCCCGCATCCGCGGCGACCTGCACACCCACACCGACCTCACGGACGGTCTCGCACCGCTGGAGGAGATGGTCGCCGCGGCCGCCCGGCGCGGCTACGCCTACTACGCGGTCACCGACCACGGTCCCGCCCTGGCCATGCAGCGCATGACCGACGAGCGGATGCTGGCCCAGCGCGCGCAGGTGCGCGCCCTCGACGGCGTCTACGGCCGGCGCGGCCGGCGCCGCTCCGGCGGCGGGATGCGGCTGCTGCACGGCGTGGAGCTGAACATCGGCCCGGACGGTTCGGTGGACTGGCCGGAGGACTTCCTGGCCGGCTTCGACCTGTGCGTGGCCTCGGTGCACTCGCACTTCAACCAGTCGCACCGGGAGCAGACCCGGCGGCTGGTGCGGGCCTGCGAGAACCCGTACGTGAACATCATCGGACATCCCACCACGCGGATCATCGGCCGGCGGCCGGCGCTGGACGCGGACTGGGACGAGGTGTTCGCCGCGTGTGCGCGCACCGGCACCGCCCTGGAGATCAACGCCCGCCCGGACCGGCTGGACCTGCGCGACGAGGACATCCTGCGGGCCCGGCGGCACGGTGTGAAGTTCGCCGTCGACAGCGACGCCCACGCGGTGATCCACCTGGCCGCGATGCGCTACGGCGTGGGCACGGCGCAGCGCGGCTGGCTGACCGGGGACGACGTGATCAACACCTGGCCCGAGGCGCGACTGCGCCGCTTCCTGCGCAAGGGCCGCACCCGGCGCGGGGCGGGCAGGCCGGCCGCCTGACGTTTCGCCTGTCCCTCCCTCTCCCTGGGGTTTGCGTCTACAGCAGGTTCATGTCCGTGACGTCGCGGTAGCGGAGCACCACACCGACACCGTCCGTCAGCAGCGTCTCGTCGGGCGGGAGGACGACCAGTTCGGCTCCGGTGCGGACGATGGCGTGCAGCAGGGCGGAGGCGGCCGGCTGCGGCTGGGCGCCGGTCATGCCGAGGGACGCCGCCTCGTCGCCGGTCAGGGCGATCCGCCCCGACCGCTGGTCGAACCACAGGAGTTCGGGCAGCTTCAGGGGGGTGCTGAGCAGGACGGCCTGGGCCTGGCGGCGTTGCAGGGCCCGTACGACGGCGGCGGTGCCCTCCGACCGGCTCCGGTGCCGGGAGCGCTGGGTGAAGAAGACGTCCACGAACCGCTCGTCCTCCTTGCTCAGGCCCGAGTCGAGCACCTGGGCGAGGTGGGACTCGGCGAGGGCACGCCGGGCGGGGCAGCCGTGCGCGGCGGCACCGGCGTCCGTCTCGCCGCACACGTGTGTCCCGGCGGCGTCACCGTCGTCCGTCACATGGGGGACGTCGTGGCCGTGTTCGTCGCAGTCGATGACGGTCAGGCTGTTCTGCAGCTGGATGGGCAGATGGTCGATCAGGGCGTCCGACAGGCGGGGCGCGCCGTCGTCCCGGCACACCACGACGACCTCGGCGTGGTGTCCGTCGGCCAGGTCCGCCAGATCGCATGCGACCTGTGCCGCCTCGTGCGGCCAGTCCCGCACCGGCAGCCGGCGGGTCAGCCGGTGCCCCGGGGCGAGACGGCCGGCGGGCCACCGCCCGGCCTCGCCGGCCACGTGCACCTCCCCGGCGCCGTCCGGACGGCCGTCGGTGCCGGGTGCGGCGGCCGGGCCGCTGCGGGTGAGGACGACGGCCAGGTAGGGGATGTCGGGTGCGTGGGCGAGGGCGACCGGCAGCAGGTCGGCCAGCGGGCCGAACCGGGCGGTGCCGTGTTCGGGCGGGTCGGGCAGTCCGGCGGTGAGGGCGAGGCGTCCGTGCGCGGCGAAGAGGGCCTGCCCGTGCCGTCCGGGGATCTCGCAGTCCGTGCCGACCGCTGCGTCCAGGGCACCGAGCGTGACCTCGTCCGCCCCCTGGGTGCGCAGCGTCGTCCGCAGGTGCCGCCAGCGCCGTGCGATGGCCCGGTCCGGGTCCTCGCCGTCCCTGGAGGTGTCCAGGTGGACGCTGGCCCACGGGCCGGGCGCGCCGGTGACGGGTTCCAGGAACGACAGTTTCATCGTGCCCCTCGGATCCCCTCGTGCCCCGCTCGTCGGCGCCCCGGGTACCCGGCGGGCGCGGACGCCAATCGTGAGCCCGCGGCCGCCGGGTGTGCGGAGGGTGTGCGCGGGCGGGTCAGCCGGCGGCCACCGCCTCGCGGGCGGTGTCGTCGCGGGCCGTCCGCCGCGGTGTGCGCAGCGCGGCGAGGCCGATGAAGACGGTCGAGGCGACACCGGCCAGGGCGAAGGCGGTGAAACCCCAGTCGCCGTGGTCGGCGGCGAGCAGCTGTCCGCCCAGCCACGGGCCGAAGACGGCTCCGAAGCGGCCCATGCCGGAGGTCCAGCCGACGGCGGTGGCACGGATGTCCGGGGCGGAGCGGATGGAGACGGTCGCGTAGATCATCGTCTGGGCGCTGTTGAGGAACACGCCGGTGAGGAAGACGACCAGGAAGGTCACGCCGAGCGGCATGCGGACGCTGAGCAGGAAGACACCCGCGGCGGTGAGCGCGAACCAGATCGCGGAGATGCGCGGGGCACCGAACCGGTCCGCGGCCCGGCCCGCCACCAGCATGCCGACGATGCCGCCGAGGTTGAACAGGACGACGAAGGTCAGAGCGGAGCCGAGGTTGTAGCCCTCGTCGCGCATCAGGGTGGGCAGCCAGGTGGCGACACCGTAGACGAGGAGGAGTCCGCCGAAGGAGGCCAGCCAGTACAGCAGGGTCTGCAGCCACGCACCGCCGCGGAAGAGGGCCGGCACGGCGCCGACGGGAGATCTTCCGCGGGAGCCCGTGGTGTCCTTCGGCTCGGGCAGGTCGACCCCATGGCGGGTGGCGAGGGCGCGCGCCTGGTCGGTGCGGCCCTGGGCGAGCAGGAAGCTGAGCGACTCGGGCAGGGCCTTGATCAGGACGGGGACGAGCAGCAGCGGGATCACGCACACCCAGAAGGCCGAGCGCCAGCCGGCCGGCTCCACCAGCCACTGGGCGACATACGCGGAGAGGATGCCGCCGGCGTGGTGGGCGGTCATCAGCACGCCGATGGTCAGGGCGCCGCGGCCGCCCGGGGCGTAGTCGGACACCATGGAGATCGCGGTGGGCAGCAGGCCGCCGAGGCCGAGGCCGGCCAGGGTCCGGCCGAGACCGAAGACCGTGACCGAACCGGACAGGGCACACAGGCCGGAGGCCAGCGAGAACAGGGTGACGCAGGCGACCATCAGTTTCTTGCGGCCGATGCGGTCGGCGACCGTGCCCGCGGCCAGGGCACCGACCAGCATGCCGAACGTGGCATAGCTGCCCAGGTCACCGGCTTGTCCCGGGGTGATGCCGAGGGCCTTCGTGGCGAGCATGTGCGGCAGCACCGAGCCGTAGATGAACATGTCGAGGCCGTCGAAGAGCACGGCGAGCCAGCACAGGACGACCACCAGCAGGGCCACGGTGCGGCCCCGGGGAGACGGGCTGGGTGAGGAGGACATCATTGTTACCTCTCATGCGGGTGCGTACGCCGGGCGCCGGAGAGCCGCGGACGGGACGTCGTCGAGGTTGCCGACGCTCTTGTCGACTGGTCTCGGCGGCTGCCGGGGCCTTACAGGGCGCGGGCAGCGGTGCTGTCGGTGCGGGAAGGGAAGCCGCACCGGCGGGGACGAGCAAGGTGACGGTGCGGAGGGGTGCGGCGTCGCCGGGTGCGGTGGGCCGCGTCTGCGGGAGACGGAGCCGGCGGTCCGGCCGGCGTGCGGTCCGTGTGCGGTGCGTGTGGGTGTGCGGTGCGCGTGCTGTGGGTGTGCAGTGCGCGTGGGTGTGCGTGTGCGGTCCGTTGTGCCGGAGGGGGCCGCACACCGCCGTGGCATGCGGCCCCCTCGTGCGGCCGGGTGCGGCCTCAGGCCACGGGCGGTGTGCCGTGGGTGTGGAAGGACTCGATGGTCTTCAGGCCCCAGGCCTGGCCCTTGGCCCGCTCGGCCTCGGTCCAGGTGATCAGCGGCCAGTCGGGGGCCAGCACGAGCCGGGTCAGCGGGTTGCACAGTTCGATGCGGTTGCCGCCGGGCTCGTAGACGTAGAGGAAGAACGTCTGCTGGATGGCGTGCTTGTGCGGGCCGGTCTCGATGAACACCCCGGTGTCGATGGCCAGGTCGGCCGCGCGCAGGATGTCCTCGCGGGTGTCGGTGGCGAAGGCGATGTGGTGCAGCCGGCCGCGGGAGCCCGTCCAGTCCTCGGTGTAGACGACGTCGTAGGACTTGTCGGTGAAGGTCAGCCAGCGGGCCGCGATCCGGCCGTTGTCGAGCTGGATCTGCTCGGTGGGCCGGGCGCCGAGCACGTGCTGCTGGAACTCGGCATTGACGAGCACGTCGGCGGCGAGGAAGTTGATGTGGTCCAGGCGCCGTACGCCCACGCCGCGGTTGGGTTTGGCCTGCGGCTGGTTCTTCAGGGCGGGCCGCAGCTCCTCGGGTGCCCGGTAGTGCTCGCTCTCCCAGTACAGGGCGTGTTCGTGCCCGTCGGGGTCGGTGGTGACGTACAGCCTGCCGATGCCGGGTTCGTCCTCGGCCCAGTGGCCTTCGCGCCCGGTCTCCTCGATGGCCCTCACCCGGCGCAGCAGGGCCTCCTCGCTGGAGGCGCGCAGGGCGATCCGGCCGAGTCCGGGCTGCTCGCGCGCGGTGAGGACGAGGCTGTGGTGCTCGTAGTCGTCGAAGGTGCGCAGGTAGACGGTCTCGCCGTCCCGCCCGTTGACGGTGAGTCCGAGGAAGTCGGTGAAGAAGGCGACGCTGGCGTCCAGGTCAGGGGTGAACAGCTGGGCGTGGCCGACATGGGCGACGTCACCGAGAGGTGGAGCCATCATTGCCTCCAGATGCGGGTGCGGGGGTGGGGCCGGTTCGGGGCCGGGGGAAGACGGTGCCGTCGAAGATCTTGCGGGCGGTGCGTACGACGGCGGTCCGGCGCACCGTGACGGGGCTGCCGTCGTCACCGGCCTCGACCTCGGTGTCCAGGTCCAGGTATCCGGTGGGGTGTTCGATACGGGTGCGGGAGGTGTCCGCGGGCGGGCGGGCGATGCCGTCGGCCACGCCGCCCGGGACGCGCAGACCCGCCGCGACGCTCGCCGCGCCGAGCACACCGATGGAGGTGTGGCATCGGACCGGGATGAAGGTGCGGGTCATCACGGCGCCGTCGCCGGCCGGTTCGGCGAGCAGGGTCAGTTTGGGCACGGTGGCGGAGGTGACGTCGCCGAGGCCCATGAGGTGTCCGGCGGCCAGGCGGATCTCGCGCAGCCGGGCGGCCAGAACCGGGTCCTCCTCCAGATCCCGGGGGCTCTCGTAGCCGGTGACCTGCAGGGACCGGGCCGGGATCAGCACGGTCGGCATGCCGTTGTCCACGCAGGTCACCTCGATGCCGGCGACGGTGTCGCGCACGTTGCCGGTGGGCAGCAGCGGTGTGCCGGACGCCGGGAACTCGATCTCCACGGGTGCCGCGGTGCCGGGCACTCCGGAGATCTCCGCGTCACCCGCGTACTCCACCCGCCCGTCGGGGGTCGGGAAGGCGGCGATCGCGCGTTCTCGTGTGTTGAGCATGCGGATCCGTACCGAAGTCCGCTCTCCGCGGGGCGGCACGAGTCCGCGTTCGACGGCGAACGGGCCGACGCCGGCGAGGATGTTGCCGCAGTTCTGCCGGTCCGTCACCTCGGCGCGGTCCACGGCCACCTGCAGGAACAGGTAGTCGACGTCCGCCTCGGGGTCGGCGGAGGCGGACACCACGGCGACCTTGCTGGTGAGCGGGTGTGCGCCGCCGAGCCCGTCGATCTGGCGAGCATCGGGGCTGCCCATGACGCGCAGCAGCAGCTCGTCGCGGGCGGCCGGGTCGGCGGGCAGGTCTTCGGCGAGGAAGTAGGCGCCCTTGGAGGTGCCGCCGCGCATCAGCATGCAGCGGATGCCGTCGGCGGAGGTCACGAGCCCGCTCCGCGGACGTAGTCCTCGTAGGAGGTGTAGGTGACGCCCAGCTGCTCCAGTTTCTGCCGCAGGCCGTAACGGTCCAGGCCGAGCTGGCCTTCGAGGAAGGCGGCCCGGGTGGCGGCCTCCTTGGCCTCGCGGGCCTGCGCGGCCTCAGCGGCCTCGCGGGCCTTGTCGCGGGGGACGACGACCACGCCGTCGTCGTCGGCGAGGATCACGTCACCGGGCCGGATCAGCTGCCCTCCGATGGCCACCGGCACATTGACCGAGCCGCCGGTGGCCTTCACGGTGCCCTGCGCCGACACCGCCGCCGACCAGGCGGGGAAGCCCAGGTCGCGCAGTTCCTGGGTGTCGCGGACGCCGGCGTCGATGACCAGGCCGCGCACCCCGCGCCGCCGGAGCGCGGTGGCGAACAGCTCGCCGAACATGCCGTCGGTGGACGGCGAGGTGGTGGTGACGACCAGCAGGTCGCCCTCGCCGCACTGCTCGACCGCCGCGTGGATCATGAGGTTGTCGCCCGGCCAGGACAGCACGGTGACCGCGGTGCCCGCGGCCCGGATGCCCTGCTGGATCGGGCGCAGACGGGACGGGAGCAGGCCGGTGCGGCCCATGGCCTCGTGCACCGTGGCGACACCGAACCCGGCGAGCGCCTCGACGTCCGCGGCGTCGGCCCTGGGCACACCCGTGACGATGACGCCGCTCATGCCAGCTCCTTGGTGACCTGCGGGTAGGGACGCATGTAGGCCTCGGCCACGGTCTTGTGCGGCAGGCCGAGGTTGGGGCCCGCGTTCCGCTTGAGCTGCACGCCGCGGCGCACGGCCAGATCGGTGTAGTAGTCCCACAGATGCTGCTGGGCGGCCAGGCACTCCATCGCCTTGCGCTTGGTCTCCCACACCTCGGTGATGTCCAGCAGCACGTCGGGGGTGAAGCCGCACATCTCCGGCTGGTGGGGCTCGAAGTAGAACACGGGCGGGGCACCGATGATCTCGCCCGGCGCCGGGTAGCCGATGGCCTGAGCGAGCACCCGTGCCTGCAGGGCCATGCGGTTGGCCGCCGGGTGGTCGCCGTTGTAGGGGTCCTCGACGGGGTGGGTGAGGACGACGTCGGGCTGGGTCTCCCGGTAGAGGGCCACCAGCTGGTCGGTCAGTTCGGCGGTGGCCACCAGCGGGTAGTCGCCGGCGTCGAAGAAGCGGACCTGCGCGCCGAGGACGGCAGCGGCCCGCTCCGCCTCCTCGCGGCGTATCGCCTTGATCTCCTCCAGGGTCTTGCCCGCGCGCCAGGCCTTGGCGGACTCGCCGCGCTCGCCGAAGGTCAGACATGCGATGGTCACCTTCTCCCCCCGGGAGGCGGCCAGGGCGATCGCGCCGCCCGCGCGCCACACGAAGTCCCCGGCGTGTGCGGTGACGACGAGTGTCGAGCGTGGGGTCGGGGGCGTGCCGGCGTGGGTCATTGCTGCTCTCTCCTTGTCGGACAGGTGTCCGCCCACCACACCGGCGCCGGGCATCCCGGTCCGTACGGCCGGCACTCCGGACGCCGCCGTGCCGCACGTCGTGCGGGTGAGCGGCGTCGTACCGTGCACCGGCCGGGCGGGGCCCGGGATGGCCGGCCGTCGGGCCGTCAGTCGCGCAATGCGTCGATGACGCTGGTGAGGTGGGCGCGGACGGCCGCTTCGGCCGCCTGCGGGTCCCTGGCTCTGATCGCCTCGATCATCGCCAGGTGCTCCTTCAGGGACTGCTGCGGACGCCCCGGCCTGAGTGCCAGCTGGAAGCGGTGGCGCACCAGTTGTGCGTTGAGCCGCTCCAGCAGCTCCACGGCCGTCCGCTGTCCGGAGAACTCCCGGATCCGGGCGTGCAGTGCGTGGTTCAGCTCGGAGTAGGTGACCGGCTCACCGTCGGCCACGGCCTTCTGCATCGCCGTGCCCAGGCCGGTGAGTTCGGCCAGCTGCTCGTCGCTGACCGCGACGGCCGCCTTGGCCGCGCACAGCCCTTCGAGCGCCATACGGCACTCGGTGATGGCGACCGCCTCCTCGACGGACACCACCCGGACCCGCGAGCCGCGGTTGCGGATCCGCTCGACGAGACCCTGGGCTTCCAGTTCGATCAGCGCCGCGCGGATGCTGGCCCGCGTCACGCCGAACCGCTCGGCGAGTTCGTTCTCCACCAGCCGCTGAGCCGGTGCCATCTCGCCGTGCATGATCGCCTGCCGCAGCCGCGTGAGCGCCAGTTGCTTGGCCTGCTCGCCGCTGCTCGGACGGGCTTCGTTCGGCATGTGCCCTCCCTGAGTGAGTGCCTGTCGAACGTAAAACTAGCGAAGCAAGATTGTCAACGATTCTGTTGGCTGTTTTGGCGACGAAAAGTGGGCGGCTGGGGAGGCAGGTCGGTGACCGGGCACCCGGGGCGGCCCCGCCCGGTCCGTGCTCCGGCCGCCGCAACGGCACAGCTCGGGCACGGGACCGTCCGCCGGGCGGGGCCGTGGCCGGACACCCGAGGTCCGCTCAGCTCGCCGGTGCCGGCCGGGCGGGCATGGTGTACGGGGTCCGGCCCGGGATCCGTACCTGTCGGGGAGACCGGCGCGGATCGGCTGATGTTCTTCGAGGGGCCGTTGCCGGTTGTCCGAGGGGTTTGTCAGGACAAGAATGGCAGCAGCGTGTGGCCTTCGTGACCGACCGAAAGGGCGTCGATGTCCGTCGTCTTCTCCCACCGTGACGTCCGGCTGTCCGGGCAGGACGGCGGCCCCGGCGCCCGCCGCGCCCCAGGGCGTGTCCGGCGCCTCTCGGCCGGTTCCGTGTCCCTGCGCCAGTGACCGCCGGCACACCCCAACGGCACACCCACGCCCCGCACACCGCCGCCCCACGCCCCGGACCGTTCCACTCGCACTTCCTGTCGGCCATCGCACATCGGAGCTGCCGTCCATGCGTATCGCGATTCTCGGCCTCGGCCGTATCGGCGCCTTCCACGCCGAAACCCTGTCCCGTCTGGACACCGTCGAGTCACTGCTGGTCTCCGACCCGTTCGAGGGTGCCGCCGCGGCCGCCGCCGAGCGGTTCGGAGCCGAGGTCGCGGCCTCGCCCGAGGCCGTGTTCGCCGCCGGGGTGGACGGCATCGTGGTGGCCGCCGCGACCGACGCCCACCCAGCGCTGATCCTCGCCGCCGTCGAGGCGGGCATCCCGGTGTTCTGCGAGAAGCCGGTGGCCCGCACGATGGAGGAAGGGGTGAAGGTGCTGCGGGCCGTCCAGGACCGGGGTGTGCCGGTGCAGATCGGCTACAACCGCCGCTTCGACGCGGGTTTCGCCGCCGCACGGGCCGCCGTGCGCTCCGGCGCGCTGGGCACCCTGCACACCGTCCGTTCCACCACCCTGGACCCGGAGCCGCCGCCCGCGGCGTACATCGCGGCCTCCGGCGGCATCTTCCGGGACTGCGCGGTGCACGACTTCGACATCATCCGCTGGGTGACGGGCCGTGAGGTCACCGAGGTGTACGCGACGGGCGGCAACCGCGGCGCTTCCTACATCAAGGACGCCGGGGACGCCGACACCACCGGGGCGGTCCTCACCCTGGACGACGGCACGATCGCGGTGGTGTCCAACTCCCGGCACAACGGCAGGGGTTACGACGTCCGGATGGAGTTGCACGGCTTCACCGACTCGCTCGCGGTGGGCCTGGACGACAAGCTGCCGCTGCGCTCGGCCGAGCCCGGGACGGCCTTCCCTTCGGGCATGCCGCACACGTTCTTCATGGACCGGTTCGCCGACGCCTACCGGGCCGAACTCGTCGCGTTCACTGAGGTGGTGGCGGGTGGCAGGCCCTCGCCCTGCACCGTCGAGGACGCCCTGGAGGCGGGCTGGATCGCCGAGGCGTGCACCCGGTCGCTGCACGAGCACCGGCCGGTGCGGGTGGAGGAAGTACGGACGGCCTGAGCCGCGGCGAGGGGCCGGTCCCGCTGTCACGGCGGGACCGGCCCCCCTGCTGTGCGGCGGGACGGCGGACACGGCACCCGCCGTCGCGCGTCGTCCTCACACCCCGCAGGACCGCAGAAACCTGCGCGTGCGGACGGCGATGGGCAGCGGTTTGTCCGGCGGGCACGGATACATGTCCTGCTCGACGATCGCGAACAGGTCCACGCCCAGCTTCTGCGCCGCCCGCAGCACCGGTTCCAGCGCGGGCACACCCGTGGGCGGTTCGCACATCACGCCGCGCCGCACCGCCGGCCCGAACGCCACCTGGTTCGCCACCACGTCGGCGAGGATGCCGGGGTCGACCTGCTTCAGGTGCAGGTAGCCGATGCGTTCGCCGTAGGTCTCGATGAGTTCGACGCTGTCGCCGCCGCAGTAGGCGTAGTGCCCGGTGTCCAGGCAGAGGCTGACCAGGGCGGGGTCCGTGGCGTCCAGGAAACGTTCGACGTGGGCCGCGGTGTCGAGGTGGGTGTCGGCGTGCGGGTGGACGACGATGTCGAGGCCGTAGGTGTCCTTCACCTGGCGCCCCAGACGTTCCATGCCCCGGGTCAGGTGGGTCCACTGCTCGCTCGTCAGCTCCGGCGGCTCCAGGATCTCGGCGGTCTTGTCGTCGCGCCAGAAGGAGGGGATGACGACCAGGTGGCGGGCGCCCATGGCCTGGGTGAGGGCGGCGACCTGGCGCACGTGTTCCCAGGTGGAGTCCCACACGCCGGGGCCGCGGTGCAGTGCGGTGAAGACGGTGCCGGCGGAGACCCGCAGGTTGCGCCGGTCCAGTTCCCCGGTAAGGCGGGCGGGGTCGGTGGGCAGGTAGCCGTAGGGGCCCAGCTCGATCCAGGAGTAGCCGGCCTCGGCGACCTCGTCGAGGAAGCGGTGCCAGGGCACCTGCTGCGGGTCGTCGGGGAACCACACGCCCCAGGAGTCGGGGGCCGAGCCGACCCGGATGCGGTCCAGCACCTCAGTCATGTCATCCGTCTCCTTCCGAGGGGGCCGGCCGGGAGCCGGGGGCCGGTGCATCGGGCAGCTCCTCGACGTCGACGCCGCGGACCTGGGCCAGTTCGTGTTTCAGGGCGGCGAGTTCGGCGCCGCCCGCCATGTGGTTGGTGAGCTCCTCCAGGCTGACCTCGCTGCGTGCGGCGGACAGCTCCAGGGTGCCCAGGCGCAGCACGCTGAAGTGGTCACCGACCATGTAGGCGTGGTGGGGGTTGTGGGTGATGAAGATGACACCGAGGCCGCGGTCGCGTGCGGCGGCGATGTACTTCAGCACCACCCCGGACTGTTTGACGCCGAGCGCGGCGGTGGGCTCGTCCAGGATGAGGACACGGGCTCCGAAGTGCACTGCGCGGGCGATCGCCACGCACTGGCGCTGGCCGCCGGAGAGGGTGCCCACGGGCTGTTCGAGGTCGTCCAGGACGATGCCCATGGCGCGCAGTTCCTCGTCCGCGGTCTTCTTCATCCGGGCGATGTCCAGACGGCGGAAGGGCCAGGGCCCCTTGGTGAGTTCCGAGCCGAGGAAGAAGTTGCGCCACACCGGCATCAGCGGCACGGTCGCCAGGTCCTGGTAGACGGCGGCGATGCCCCGGTCCAGGGCCTCGCGCGGGCCGGTGAACCGTACGGGTGTGCCGTCGACCAGGAACTCGCCCTCGGTGTGCTGGTGCAGCCCGGAGATGATCTTGATGAGGGTGGATTTGCCGGCGCCGTTGTCGCCGAGCACGCAGGTGACCCGGCCGGCGTGCACGGCGAGGTCGATGCCGTGCAGGGCGCGGACGGTGCCGTAGGACTTGCCGGCGCCGCGCAGTTCGACCAGCGGCCGCTCGCCCCCGGGCGGGGTGTCGGTGAGGACGGCGCCGTGCGGTGCCGCGTTGTCGGTGGTCATGGGGGTGTCACCTCCGGGTCGCCGTGCGGCGGACCCACAGATTGATCAGGACGGCGCCGAGCAGCATCACGCCGAGGAACGCCTTGAACCAGTCGGGGTTCCAGCCGGCGTAGACGATGCCCTGGTTGACCATGCCGAACATGAAGGCGCCGAAGACGGGTCCGATGGCGGAGCCGTAGCCGCCGGTGAGCAGGCAGCCGCCGATGACGGCGGCGGCGATGTAGATGAGTTCGTTGCCCACACCCTCGCCGGACTGGACGGTGTTGAAGGAGAACAGCTGGTGCATGCCGACGAACCAGGCGCCGAAGCCGACCAGCATGAACAGGGAGACCTTGGTGAAGGTGACGGGCACACCCACGGCGCGGGCGCTGTCCTTGTTGCCGCCGACCGCGAAGATCCAGTTGCCGTACTTGGTGCGCAGCAGCACCCAGGTGGCCAGGGCGGCGAACACCAGCCACCACACCACGGTGATCTTCACCTGGACCCCGCCGATGTCGAACGAGGACGCGAAGAGGGCCTTGGCCTGGTCGAAGCCGTCCATGTCGCTGATGTCGTCGGTGGCGACGTTGCCGGTGACCAGCTTGGTGACGGCCAGGTTGACACCTTGCAGGATGAGGAAGGTGCCGAGGGTGACGAGGAAGCTCGGCAGCCCGGTCCTGACCAGCATCCAGCCGTTGAACGCGCCGATGGCGAGCGACACCGCCAGGGAGACGATCACGCCGGTCCACACGTTCAGGGTGAGCTGGTAGCTGAGCATGGAGGCGGTCAGCGCGGAGGTGATGACCGCGACACCGGCGGACAGGTCGAACTCGCCGCCGATCATCAGCAGCGCCACCGGCAGGGCCATGATGCCGATGGTGGACGACTGGTAGAGGACCGTCGCCATGGAGCCGCCCTGGCGGACCGTGGGCGCGACGGCCAGGAAGAAGACCAGGACGGCGAGAGCGCCGAGGAACACCCCGACCTCCGGGCGGGCGAGGAGCCGGAGCAGCGGGGAGCGCCGTACGGTGCGGCCGGTGTCCTGCCTCTCGCCGGGGGCCGGTCCGGTACCCGCCGCGGGCGCGGCCTGGTGGGTCATGTCGATCACCGGGTGCCCTTCGCGGCGAACGAGGCGACCTTGTCGACGTTGGACTTGTCGACGAAGGCGGGACCGGTGAGCACCGGCTGGACGCCGCCGCCGCTGTAGTTGCCGTTGTTCTTGTACAGCCACAGGGAGTCGACGGCCAGGTAGCCCTGCAGGTAGGGCTGCTGGTCGACGGCGAACTCGATGTCGCCCTTCTGGATGGCTCCCGTAAGGTCCTTGTTCAGGTCGAAGGTGGCGACCTTCGCCTTGCTGCCCGCGTCCTGAACCGACTGCACCGCGGTCAGCGCGAACGGCGCGCCGAGGGTGACCACGTGGTCGATGCCGCCGTCCTGCTTGAGCTTGGCGGTGATGGTCGACTTCACCGACGGCATGTCGGTGCCGTTGACGTACAGGATCTCGGTGGTGCCCTTGAACGACTTCTTCACTCCGTCGCAGCGCTGGGTCAGGCCGACGTTGCCCTGTTCGTGGATGACGCAGACGGCCTTCTTGGCGCCGACGTCGTTCAGTCTGTTCCCGAGCGCCTCGCCCGCCACGCTCTCGTCCTGCCCGAAGAACTCCAGCAGCCCCAGTTTCTTCCAGTCGGCGAGGCCGGAGTTCAGGCCCACGACGGGTATGCCGGCGGCGACCGCCTTGCCGACGACGGCCTTGAGGGCGTCGGGTTTGGCGAGGGTGACGGCGATGCCGTCGACCTTCTGGTCGATGGCGTTCTGCACGAGGTTGGCCTGGTTGCCGGCGTTGGGGTCGGCGGAGTAGACGAGCTTGATGTTGTCCTTGGCGGCGGCGGCCTCGGCGCCCTTGCGGACGATGTCCCAGAAGGTGTCGCCGGGTGCCTGGTGGGTGACCAGCGCGACCGTCATCCGGGGGGTGTCGGCCCTGCCGGCGGAGGCGTCGGCGGCGCTCTCCTCGGCCTTCTTGCCGCCGGAGCTGCTGGAGCAGCCGGCGAGGGTCAGGGCCACGGCGGCGGCCAGAGCGACGGCGGGGGCGAGTCGGCGGGAGCGAAAAGTGCGGTCCATCGTTCCGGCACCTCACTGTGCGACGAGGGGAGGTCTCCGGGATCCAAACCCTTGCCCGAGCCCGCTGTCAATACTTTGTCCTGACATCTCTTCATGCCCTGTTGTGAGCCACAGGTCCGAATGTCAGTACAAAACATTGACAGTGTGCCGTGCGGCGTCCTACACCTGGGAGGCGGCAGGCACCGGGGCCCGCGTCTCCACCGTGGCAGGGCTCCCGGGGTCGTGCACCCCAGCCCAGCGAGGAGCGTCCATGCCCGAGTCCGTCCCGTCCTTCGACCTGATCACGATGGGCCGTATCGGAGTCGATCTCTACCCCCTCCAGTCCGGTGTACCCCTGGCGCAGGTGGAGTCCTTCGGCAAGTTCCTCGGGGGGTCGGCCGCCAATGTGGCGGTGGCCGCCGCGCGGCTCGGCCGGCGCAGCGCCGTCGTCACCCGCACCGGGGCGGATCCCTTCGGCACGTATCTGCACCAGGCGCTGCGCGAGTTCGGCGTGGACGACCGCTGGGTGACACCGGTGGACGCCTACCCCACCCCGATCACCTTCTGCGAGATCTTCCCCCCGGACGACTTCCCCTTGTACTTCTACCGGCGGCCCAAGGCCCCCGATCTGGAGATCCGCACCGCCGAACTCGACCTGGCCGCGATCCGCTCCGCCCGCATCTTCTGGATGACCGGCACCGGGCTGAGCGAGGAGCCCAGCAGGTCCGCCACCCTCGCCGCGCTCGCGGCCCGCGCCAGGGCCGGGATCACCGTCTTCGACCTGGACTGGCGCCCGATGTTCTGGACCGATCCGGACGCGGCCCGCCCGCACTACGCCGAGGCGCTGCGGCACGCCACCGTGGCCGTCGGCAACCTCGACGAGTGCGAGATCGCCACCGGTGTGCGCGAGCCCGCCGCCTGCGCCGAGGCGCTGCTGGCGGCCGGTGTCGAGCTGGCCGTGGTCAAGCAGGGCCCCAAGGGCGTCCTGGCGGTGCACCGCGACGGCACCCGGGCCGAGGTGCCACCGGTGCCGGTCGAGGTGGTCAACGGGCTCGGCGCGGGCGACGCCTTCGGCGGCGCGCTCTGCCACGGCCTGCTCGCCGGGTGGGACCTGGCGGCGACGATGCGGTACGCCAACGCCGCCGGTGCCCTGGTCGCCTCCCGTCTGGCCTGCTCCTCCGCCATGCCCATCCCGGCGGAGGTCGAGGACCTGCTGGCCCGAGCCGCCGCCTGACGGGATCCGTCCCGTGAACACCGCAGCCGTCCCGCTGAACGGAGCCCACCTGTGAGCGTCAGCATCCGCGATCTCACCGCGATCCGCGCCCGGCACCCGGAAGCGGTCGCCGAGGCCGCCGCCCGCCGGATACGCCGCCCGCTGCTCGGCGACAGCGGCCGGCTGATGATCGTCGCCGCCGACCATCCCGCACGCGGCGCCCTGCGCGTGGGCGACCGGGAGCTGGCCATGGCCGACCGCGCCGACCTGCTGAACCGGCTGTGCGTGGCCCTGTCCCGGCCCGGCGTGGACGGGGTGCTGGCCACCGCCGACATACTGGAGGACCTGCTGCTGCTCGGTGTGCTCGACGGCAAGGTGGTCATGGGCTCCATGAACCGCGGCGGCCTGGCCGGGGCGTCGTTCGAGATGGACGACCGGTTCACCGGGCACCGCGCCCGCGACCTGGCCCGGCTCCGTTTCGACGCCGGCAAGCTGCTGCTGCGCATCGACTACGACGATCCCGGCTCACTGGCCACCCTGGAGGCCTCGGCCCGCGCCATCGACGAGATGGCCGAGGCGGGCCTGCCGGTGTTCGTGGAGCCGTTCATCTGCCGCCGCCTGGGCGGAAGGGTGGTCAACGACCTGTCCGCGGAGGCCGTCACCCGGGCCATCGCGATCGCCTCGGGCCTGGGCGGCACCTCCGCCTACACCTGGCTGAAGCTGCCGGTCACCGCGGACCCCGACGACATGGCCGCCGTCCTGCGGACCTCGACGCTGCCGGCCGTGCTGCTCGGCGGTGAGGTCGGCGGCGACCAGAAGGCGGCCTACGCACGCTGGCGCTCGGCGCTGCGGCTGCCCACCGTGCAGGGCCTGGTGGTGGGCCGCTCCCTGCTCTATCCGGCCGAGGGCAGTGTCGAGCAGGCGGTCGACACCGCCGTGAGCCTGCTGTGAGCGGCAGCCGGGCCCGCCCGACCGTACCCGGTGAGGACCACGCCCCCGTGACCGAGCCCGCCGATCTGGAGGCTTCACGATGACCAGCCCGTACCACCTGCCCGCCGGCAAGGCCGCCGACGGCCCCTATTCCGTGCACGTCAGCCCGGAGACGGCCGGCTGGGGCTACTCCCACCTGCGCGTCCTCGACCTGTCGGCCGGCGGCTCGCACACCGTCGACACCCGGGACAGCGAGTGGATCGTGCTGCCGCTCGCCGGCGCCTGCACGGTGGCCGTCGACGACGGCTTCGGCGGTCACACCTTCGAACTCGCCGGCCGCACAAGTGTGTTCGACGCGGTCAGCGACTTCGCGTACGTCCCCCGGGACGCCCGGGCGACCGTGTCCTCCGCCGCCGGCGGGCGGTTCGCCCTCGCCGGCGCCCGCTGCACCCGGCGCCTGCCCGCCCGCTACGGACCGGCCGAGGGGGTGCCCGTGGAGCTGCGCGGCACCGGCGGCTGCTCCCGCCAGGTGAACAACTTCGCCGCCGCCGACGTGTTCGAATGCGACAAGCTGATCGCCGTGGAGGTGATCACTCCGGGCGGCAACTGGTCGTCGTTCCCGCCGCACAAGCACGACGAGCACCGGCCGGGCGAGGAGTCTGTCCTGGAGGAGATCTACTACTTCGAGTTCGCCGCCCACGACGGCGTCCCCGGCCTCGGCTACCAGCGGGTCTCGCCGTCCGGGCAGGGCAGGAACACCGACGTGCTGGCCGAGGTCCGCGACGGCGACGTCGTCCTCATCCCGGACGGCTGGCACGGCCCGTCGATGGCGGTGCCCGGCCACCACATGTACTACCTGAACGTCATGGCGGGCCCGGACACCGAGCGGGCCTGGCTGATCCGCGACCATCCCGACCACGCCTGGATCCGCGGCACCTGGCCCGCCCAGCCCGTCGACGCCCGCCTTCCCCTGTACACCACCCCGTCCTCGTGAGGTCCCGATGAGCGAGCCGAGCACGACACAGAACACGGCGACGATCCGGCTGACCGTCGCCCAGGCCCTCGTGCGGTTTCTCGCCGCCCAGTACACCGAGCGGGACGGGGAACGGCAGCGGCTGATCGCCGGCACCTGGGGCGTCTTCGGCCACGGCAATGTCGCCGGTCTCGGCCAGGCGCTGGTCGAATACGCGGACGTCATGCCGTTCCACCAGGGCCGCAACGAGCAGGCGATGGTGCACGCGGCCGTGGGCTTCGCCCGGCAGCGCGGCCGGCTGGCCACACAGGCGGTGACCACCTCCATCGGCCCGGGCGCCACCAACCTGGTCACCGGTGCCGCGCTGGCCACCATCAACCGTCTGCCGGTGCTGCTGCTGCCCGGCGACTACTTCGCCGCGCACACCGCCGACCCGCTGCTGCAGCAGCTGGAGCACCCGGCGCAGGCGGACGTGTCGGTCAACGACGCGCTGCGCCCGGTCTCCCGCTGGTTCGACCGGATCACCCGCCCCGAGGCCCTGATCCCGTCCGCGCTGCAGGCGATGCGGGTGCTGACCGACCCGGCGGAGACCGGCGCGGTCACCCTCGCCCTGCCGCAGGACGTGCAGGCCGAGGCGTTCGACTGGCCGGAGGAGTTCTTCGCCGAACGGGTGTGGCGCATCCGGCGTCCCGCCCCCGACCCGGCCGAGCTCGCCGCGGCGGCCGACGCGATCCGGGCGGCACGGCGTCCGCTGATCGTGGCCGGCGGCGGCGTCCACCACAGCGCGGCCGAGGAGGCGCTGGCGGCCCTGGCGGACGCCACCGGCATCCCGGTCGCCTCCACCCAGGCCGGCAAGGGCTCCCTGCGCCACGACCACCCGGCCGACGTCGGCGGCATCGGCCACACCGGCACCGCGGTCGCCGACCACCTGGCCCGCACCGCCGACCTGGTCATCGGCGTGGGCACCCGCTACACCGACTTCACCACGGCCTCCGGCACCCTGTTCCAGCACCCTCACGTCCGCTTCGTCAACCTCAACATCACCGCGTTCGACGCGCACAAACTGGCCGCCGCCACGGTCGTCTGCGACGCCCGCACCGGCCTGACCGCACTGCGCGACGCCCTGGCCGGACACCGCGTGGCGGACGCCTACGCCGCCGAGTACCGCGACGGCAAGCAGCGCTGGGAGGAGGTCGTCGAGGCCGCCCTGCGCGCGAAGGACGACAGCGCCCAGCCGACCCAGACCCAGGTGATCGGCGCGCTGGACGAGGTGGTCGGCGACGAGGACGTGGTGATCAACGCGGCCGGCTCGCTCCCCGGCGACCTGCACAAACTCTGGCGGGCCCGCTCACCGCGCCAGTACCACCTGGAGTACGGCTACTCCTGCATGGGCTACGAGATCCCGGCGGCCATCGGCGTGCAGCAGGCCGCCCCCGGCACCCCGGTGTGGGCCCTGGTCGGCGACGGCACCTACCTGATGATGCCGACCGAGATCGTCACCGCGGTGCAGGAGGGCCTGCCGGTCACCGTGGTCCTGCTGCAGAACCACGGGTACGCCTCCATCGGCGGCCTGTCGGAGTCGGTGGGCGCCGAACGCTTCGGCACCGCCTACCGCTACCGCGCCGCCGACGGCACCTTCACCGGCGACCCGCTCCCGGTCGACCTCGCCGCCAACGCGGCCAGCCTCGGCATGGACGTGCTGCGCGCCAAGACCGTGGGCGAGCTGCGCGAGGCCCTGCGCACGGCCCGCGCGTCCGACCGCCCGACGTGCGTGTACGTCGAGACGGACCCCACCCCGACCGCTCCCCCGGCCGAGGCCTGGTGGGACGTCCCGGTGGCCGGCACCTCCACCCGCGAGGCGGCGATCCGGGCCCGCGAGACCTATGTGCGCGAGGCGGCGGGGCGGCGGCGTCATCTGTGAGGGTGTCATCTGTGAGGGGGCCGGTCCGCCGTGTGTGAGCGTGGTCCGCCGGTGCCGCGGCACGCCGTTACGGACGACGTACCACCGGCGGACAGCACAGCCGCTTCCACACGCGCCGCCGTACCGAGCAGGACCGGACGCCGCCGTTCTGTGCCAGTGATCGCCGACCGTGCCGGCGACTCCCCGTGCGCCACACCCGATTCGCCCGATACACGAGAAGGGTCTTCGCGGACCCTGTCCACGAAGACCCTTCGTACTGTCGGGACGACAGGATTTGAACCTGCGACCCCTTGACCCCCAGTCAAGTGCGCTACCAAGCTGCGCCACGTCCCGATACGCTCACCGGCGGTCACCCGCCCGAGTGCGCGAAGGCCACTTTACCGCACTCGGCGGGCGGGGCCTGAAGGCCATCGTGGAATACCGTCGGATCGCGCGTCTACGACGGTAACGACACCTCACTCAAAGAGCCCTGTCCGAGCTGTCGGGTGTCCCCTACAGCACCCTGACGAAGACGGAACAGGGGGTCATTCCTCCCACCCCCACGTCATCGCTGCATGTGCGCGCGCCATGCGGGTCGATGTGGCCACCGTCGTCGGCCAGCCCTACGCGAGTGAGCTGCGCGCCGACGAGCTGGACGTGCTCATCCGGCCTATCCGGGAGGCACTCGACGTCTACGACCTCGGGGCTGATCCGGACATCCAGGCGCGCAGCGCGCGTTGTGCCTGGCCGTGCGCAACGGGGAATTCAAGAAGGCGGCCAGCGAGGTCGCCGGCCTCATCGAGGAGGCCACGACTGCTGCGCATCGCGCGGCACCAGCGAGGCATGGCTGACGCTCGCCTCGTTGTACCGGACCGCGTACGACGTCGCCACGAAGCTCGGCTTCTCGGACCCGGCGCAGCTGTCGCTGGCCCGTCTGGACTGGGCCGCTCAGCGCGGCTCCAGCGCCGTGCTGGGGGTGTGTACCAGTACCTGCGGGCGCTCACCCCCTGCGTGAGGGCAAGTACCGCACTGGTCAGCGGCTCGTCTCCCAGGGGTTGTCCACGCTCGGGCAGGCGGAGGAGTCTCTGCAGCGGGTGGTCACCGGGCAGTTGCATCTCAGGGCCGCCGTGCTGGCCGGCCGCGCCCACGACGAGGGGCATGCGCTGCCGCACTTGCAGGAGGCGGAGCCCAGGTGTCCGTCCTTGCCGAACCTCGTCGGCGAGGTCATCGCCGTCGACCCTGAGCCCGGCATGCTCGCCGAAGGCCGCAAGCTCGCCGACGAAGCCGGCAGCACCAACATCACCTGGGTGCAGGGCGACTCCACCACCCCGCACACCCTCGACCTCGGTCAAGTCCGGCTGGCCGTGACGGGCGCCGCGTTCCACTGGACCGACCGCGACCAGCTGCTCAAAGGCCTCGACTAGGGGGCGCAGAAGGCCGGGGGACAATCGGCATATGAGCAGCACATCCTCCGGCCGTCCGGCCGACGCGCGGGGTGAGAGCCACCGGGACGACCTGGGCACGGACCGGGAGGGACGGAGCCGGGCGGACCGCGACCGGGACCGCGACCGGGACAGTGAGGGGCGGGCGCGCAGTGCCCGGCCGCGCGACGGGCTGGGGCGCCCGCTGCCCTACGACGCCGAGGGCGTGCCCCGGCAGCCGGAGGGCGTCGTGCGCACCCCGGCCGAGACCGTCGCCGAGGCCCAGGCCCTGCTGGACGCCGGCCGGCCGTTCCACGCCCACGAGGTCTTCGAGGACGCCTGGAAGTCCGGGCCGGGCTCGGAGCGGATCCTGTGGCGCGGGCTGGCCCAGCTCGCGGTCGGCCTGACGCACGCGGCGCGTGGCAACGCCACCGGCGGGGCCCGGCTGCTGCGGCGCGGCGCGGGCGCGGTGCGGGAGTGGGTGGCGGAGACCGGGGTGCGCCGCCCGCACGGCATGGACACGGCCGGTCTGGTGGGGTGGGCCCGGGACCTGGCGGGGCTGGTGGAGAGCCGCGGCGGGGCGCGGCCGGTGGACGCGGCGGAGCACGCGCCCCGGCTGCGGGGCGAGGCGGCGCCGGAGCGTGGCTGAGGCTGAGTCGGATGGATCGTCGCGGGCGGTGCGTGAGCCCGGTCGTCAGGGTCGGTGCGTACGCCCGGCCGTCGTGGTCGGTGCGGCGCCGGTGGAGGCGGTGTCGGTGGGGTACGGCAGACTCGGGGTGTGCGAAAGATCCATGTCATCGGTATCGGTGCGGGCGACCCCGAGCAGCTGACCCTGCAGGCGGTCAGGGCGCTGCGCGAGACGGACGTGTTCTTCGTCCTGGACAAGGGCGAGGTGAAGGCGGACCTCGTGCGGCTGCGCCGGGACATCCTGCGCACGCACGTGCCGGAGGGGACGTACCGGGTGGTGGAGGCGCGGGACCCGGAGCGGGACCGGTCGGCGGGCGGCGCGGCCTACTCCCCCGCCGTCGGTGACTGGCGCAGCGCCCGCGCGGACATCTACGAGCGGCTGATCGCCGAGGAGCTGGGCGAGGACGAGCGCGGCGCGTTCCTGGTGTGGGGCGATCCGGCGTTGTACGACAGCACCCTGGGGATCCTGGAGGAGGTGCTGGCGCGAGGGGCGGTCGCCTTCGACTACGACGTCATACCGGGCATCAGCAGCGTCTCGGCCCTGGCCGCACGGCACCGCACGGGGCTGAACCGGGTGGCCCGTCCGGTGCAGATCACCACCGGCCGCAGGCTCGCCGAGGGGTTCCCGGAGGGCGTGGACGACGTGGTGGTGATGCTGGACGCCCACCAGGCCTTCCGGGCGTACGCCGACCAGGACATCGACATCTACTGGGGTGCCTACCTCGGCACACCCGACGAGATCCTCGACTCCGGTCCTCTCGCCGAGGCCGGGCCGCGCATCGAGCGGCTGCGGGCCGAGGCTCGTGCGCGCAAGGGCTGGATCATGGACACCTACCTGCTGCGCCGTCGGCGGCCGGAGCAGTGAGGGCCTGCGGGCCGCGGCACTGACAGGGCGGGGGTGCGGGGCTGTATCGCGCCCCGGCCGGGCGGCGCCGGGTCACTCATCGTGCGGGCAGGTCCAGCAGCGCCAGGGCCGCCGGCACGTTCGGGACCGCGGTCACGCCGTCCGGCAGCGGTGGCCGCCGTACGACGACGACCGGCAGGCCGAGGCGGCGCGCGGCGGTGAGTTTGGCGGCCGTGGCGGTGCCGCCGCTGTCCTTGGTCACCAGCACGTCGATGCGGTGCTCCCGCAGCAGGGCCGTCTCCTCGGGCACGGTGAACGGTCCCCGGGCCAGCAGCACCGTCAGGCGGGGCGGCATCGGCGGCTCGGGCGGTTCCACCGACCGCAGCACGAAATGCAGGTCCGTCAGGCGGGCGAACGCGGCAACGCCCAGCCGTCCCGTGGTGAGGAACACCCGGCGGCCCAGCCCGGGCAGCAGGTCCGCCGCGGCGGTCTGCGAGGCCACGTGGTGCCAGCGGTCGCCGGGGCCCGGCTGCCAGCCGGGGCGGCGCAGCACCACCAGCGGGATCCCGGTGGCCCGGGCCGCGTCGGCCGCGTTGCGGGTGACCGAGCGGGCGAAGGGGTGGGTGGCGTCGACGACGGCGGTGACGTGGTGGTCCCGTATCCAGGCCGCCATGCCGTCCGCTCCGCCGAAGCCTCCGGTGCGCACCTGCCCCGCGAGGGCGCCCGGCCGGCTCACCCGGCCGGCCAGCGAGCTGGTCACCCGGACACCGGTGTGCGCCGCGAGTGCCGCGGCCAGTTCGCGTGCCTCGGTGGTGCCGCCGAGGACCAGGACGTGCGCAGGCATGCCGCCGAGCCTACGGGGTCAGGCGGAGGTCCGGCGGCGGGGAGGGGCAGGGTCAGCGCCGGCCGGCGGCGGGCCGCCGGGGGTCTCGCGGTGCGGCCCGGCGGGCGGTGTCCGGCGGGCAGTCCGCCCGTCGGTCCTCGGGGTGTCCCGTCTCGTGCCCGCCGACCGCGTGTTCCGCCAGGGTGCCGACCTCCCACCCCGCGTCCCGGCAGCCGACGACCAGGGCGGGCAGGGCACCCAGGGCGGCGCGCCAGCAGCCGGGGGCCGACGCGCGGTCCGAGTCGTGCAGAAGGATCGTGCCGCCGCCTGCGAGGTCCACGCTCACGGTGGCCCGCACGGTGGCGGGGGTGGCGTCCGCGGTCCAGTCCCGTCCCCAGGCCGTCCACAGCACCGGACGCAGGCCCAGGCGCCGGCCCGCCGCCCAGCGGCCGCCGGTCAGGATGCCGTAGGGCGGGCGGTACCACAGCGGCTGACGGCCCGTGATGTCCCGCACCGCGCGGGCGGCGCGCGCGATCTCCGCCAGGTCTCGGGCGGGTGCCGGGAGCCAGGGGCGGCTGTGGGTCCAGCCGTGCACGGCGAGTTCGTGTCCCCGCCGGGCGATGTCACCGGTCAGCTCGGGGAACCGGGCGGCATGCTCCCCCAGGACGAAGAAGGTGGCGCGGACGCCCAGCCGGTCGAGCGTGTCCAGGAAGTACGGCGTGGAGCGCGGGTCGGGGCCGTCGTCGAAGGTGAGCGCGACATGGTCGGGGCGGCCCAGCCCGGCCAGGCGCGGGAAGCACAGCGCGCGCAGCCGCGGCAGCCAGGTCGCGGCCGGCACGATGTGGGCCGCCGCGACGGCGGCGGCCGGCGCGACGGCGGCGGCCGGCGCGAGCGCCGCTGCCACGGGAGGCATCAATGCCCTGCCCTGTTGTCCCACTGGGTCCCTCCTTCTCGGCTGGGCGTCGCCGGTCCGCCGGCCGACTGCGGGCGCGGTCGCGGCGGTGCGCACCGCGTGCCGCGCGGGTGGGCGGCGGCGCGTCGGCGACCACCGGCCTGCGCTCCCGCGTCCGGGCCGCTGCCGGGCGGAACGGTCCGTGTCGTCCGCGTGCGGTGGGGCGCCGGCCGGGGGCGCGTGCGGCACGTCGTGGGCAGGTGCTCCCCGGGCGGCACCGGGCCGAGCCCTCGCCGGACCGGGATGTCCCGCGGGAGTGACGGCACGACGGCGGCGTCCGGCCGCCGGCCGGGTGGACGATCCCGCGTCCGGCCGTCCGCCGGCCGGGGGACCGCGGCGGACGGGGGCACTCCGCGTCCGGCGGACGGTGCGTGTCCCGTGCCGGCGACGCGTCATCGCCCCGTGCCCGGCACCGTTCTCGGGGCGGGGTCAGCCGAAGCGTGCGGCCAGGCGGCGGTACAGCGCGGGGGCGATGGCTCTGACCCGGCCCGGCACCCGGGTCCAGCCGGGCACGTACACCTCGTCGCGGCCGTGGGCGACCGCCTCCCACACCGCGTCCGCGACCCGGCTGGCCGGCACGGGTTTCGGCCGGGACCGCCGGTAGGGCACCCCGCGGCGCTCGAAGAACGGCGTGTCCACCACGCCGGGCACCACATGGCTGATGCCGACGCCGGTGCCGCGCAGCTCGTAGCGCACGGCGTCGGCGAAGGTGGCCAGGGCGGCCTTCGCGGCCGAGTAGACCGCCTCGTCGCGCACGCCGACCGTGCCGGCCAGGGAGCCGATGATGACGACCCGTCCGGATCCCTGCCGGACCATGTGGGGCAGCAGCAGCCGCACGAGATGGACGGTGGCCAGCACATTGACGTCGAACACCTCGTCGATCGCGGGGTGCGGCATCGTGCTGAACGGCCCGGCCCAGCCGATGCCCGCGCCGGCCACCAGCAGGTCGACCTCTCCCACGCTGTCCAGAGCGAACTCGGCCAGGCGCTGCTCGGCCCCCGGGCCGCACAGGTCCGCCGGGTAGACGACGGCCGAGGTCTGGTGGGCGACTTCCTCCAGGCGGGCGCGGTCCCGGCCGTTGAGGACGAGCCGCCAGCCGCCCTCCGCGGCGAGCCGTCTGGCGACGGCGGCGCCGATCCCGGAGGAGGCGCCGGTCACCAGGGCGCCCCCGCCGGTCACCGCGCCGTCGGCCGCGCGGCGGCGCGCCGTGCTCGGCGTCGCGGGTGCCTCGAGCGGCCTCCCGGGGCCGGACCGGACGCTGGAGGGGGCTTGAGTCATCGGGAAGCACCTCTGTCTCGACGGATACGGGGGCCGCCGCTGCGGCCCCGGCGGTCCGGGAACTCCGTGCCGACGGGTGAAGTATCCCGGGGGCCGGTGCCGAAACGCGGCAAGGGCCGGGGCGTGCCCGTCCGTTTGACTGCGGTGGGTGAGGGTTACTCACTACCAGTGTCGTCCGAATCGCTGTCGCCGCCACCCCTGCCCGCCGCTCGCGAGGGTGTGAACACGCCTGTGCCCGACCCGCGGGCGCGGGCGCACGCCCCCGTGTCCGACGCACCCGGAACTCACGGTGCGCGCGCGCCGGCACCCCCGGCGCCGTCCACGGCGCGTGCGCCCGCTGCCGCGGCCGGACCGGGCGCCGCCGAGGCCGAACGGCTGCTCGTGCTGAGTGCGAGCATGGGCGCCGGACACGACACGGTGGCGGCGGAGCTGGCGCGCCGGGCACGCGCGGCGGGCGGACAGGCGCACGTCGTCGATGTGCTTCAGTTGCTGCCCCGGGGCCTGGGGAGCGGGCTGCGCGGCTTCTATCAGGGCGCCGTCCGCCACTGTCCCTGGGTGTACGCCGGGATCTACGACTTCTTCCTGCGGCCGGGCCCCTCCCCCCGCCCGAGCGGTACTCCGCTGGCGCGGCTGGCGGCGAGGCCCCTGATGGAGCTGGTGCGCCGTACACGGGCCGATGTGGTGGTGTCCGTCTTCCATCTGGCCGCGCAGCTCACCGGGCATCTGCGCGAGCGCGGGGTGCTCGAGGTGCCCGGCGCGGTGGTGATCGTGGACTTCGCCGTGCACCGCCAGTGGCTGCATCCGGGCAACGACCTGCACCTGTGTCTGACGGAGGAGACGGCCCGTCAGGTCGCGCGGGGCCTGGGCCGTCCGGCGGAGGCCGTGGGCCCGGTGGTCGCGCCGGAGTTCTTCGCCGAGGGGCCGACGACACCCGGGTGGCGGCGCCGCCTGGAGCGGGCGGCGCCGGGACGGCCCGCGGTGCTGGTCTCCGCGGGCGCCTGGGGTGCCGGGGAGCGGCTGCCCGGCACCGCGCGGCTGCTGGCCGCGCACGGCTTTGCGCCGGTGGTGCTGTGCGGGCGCAACGAGCGGCTGCGGCGTGCGCTGTCCGGCGTCCCGGGGGTGCTCACCCCCGGCTGGGTGACGGACATGCCCGGGCTGCTGCATGCGTGCGCCGCCCTGGTGGACAACGCGGCCGGCCAGACCGCGGTCCAGGCGCTGGCCGCCGGGCTGCCGGTGGTCGCCCACCGGCCGCTGCCCGGCCACGGCGCGGAGGGTGTCCGCCGTATGGCGGCGCTCGGGGTGTCCGAGTTCGCGGCGGACGAGGCCGCGCTGCTGGGCGCGCTGGACCGGCTCACCCGGCCGGGCCCGGAGCGGGAGCGCCGGATCGCGGCAGGGCGTGCGCTGTTCCGCGCGGATGCGCTGGCACGGCTGGTGCGGGCCGAGGCGGTGCCCCGGACGTGACCGATGCGCCGACGGCGCCGGTGACCCGGCGGACCGGCCCCGGTCTCAGCGGTCGCCGTCGGCCGCCGTCACGGATGCCGTGCGGCCGGCGGCGTCGAGGCGTCCGACGCGTTGGACGTTCTCCCGGTCCTCGGGGTCCGTGCTCGGGCTCGCCGCGAACCAGGCGTCGAGGATCTCGGCCAGCAGCGGCTCGGAGGTCAGGCGCAGCCCGAGGGCGAGGACGTTGGCGTCGTTCCAGCGGCGCGCGCCCTCGGCGGTGTACGCGTCGGTGCACAGGGCCGCCCGGACGCCGGGCACCTTGTTCGCGGCGATGGAGGCGCCCGTGCCGGTCCAGCAGCACACCACGGCCTGGTCGCTGCGGCCCTCGGCGACGTCGCGGGCGGCGGCCTCGGAGCAGGCCGCCCACTGCGGGTCGTCCCCGGGCCGCAGCGCGCCGTGAGTGACCACCTCGTGCCCGCGTTCGCGCAGCCGGGCGACCAGGGCGCGCGCCACGGGTTCGTCCATGTCGGAGGAGACGGAGATCCGCATGCCCGCAGGGTACGTCAGCGGGGCCCGGACGACGCAGCCCCTGTGGACACCCCGCGTCCGGCACCAGGCCGGGGCCGCAGAGGAGACGGCAACCGGGGATCAGAACAGGTTCATGCCGAGCAGCAGAGCGCAGACGAACAGCAGGGCGCCGGCCAGGACGGCGACGAGACGGCGGTGGCGGCGCAGCGGTCCTGCCAGGGCGGGACGGCGCGCCGGGACGCGGTGCACGGTGGTGTGCCAGCCGGTGTCCAGGACGGGCGGCGCCGGCGGGTCGACGACGCCGGCCGCCGTGCCCGCGAGCGGCGCGGGCGCCGCGCCGTGGTGCAGTGCCGGCCGGGCGGCCGCGTAGGGTTCCAGCACCTGGCCGGGCTGCTCCGGGGGCAGGGGTTCCGCGGTGCCGCGCCAGGCGCCGCCGCGGAACCAGTCGGCGACCTGGCGGGCCGTGGGGCGTTCCTCGGGCCGCTTGGCGAGCATGCCCAGCAGATAGTTCTCGAAGGCCGGCGGCAGCGCGGCCCCGCGCTGGTTGGGCGGCACGGGCGGGGCGTCGACGTGCTGGTACAGCAGGGCGGTGGCGGTGTCCGACTCGAACGGCGGTCTTCCGACGGCCAGTTGGTAGAGCACGCAGCCCAGGGAGTAGATGTCGGAGGCGGGGGTGGCGGGCGTGCCGATGGCCCGCTCGGGTGCCAGGTACAGCCCGGTGCCGACGATCTGCCCGGTGGTGGTGAGTCCGGCGGAGGGGTCGTCAACGAAGCGCGCGATGCCGAAGTCGCCTATGCGCACGGTGCCGTCGTGGTCGCTGAGCAGGTTGCCGGGTTTGACGTCCCGGTGCACGATGCCCTGGGCGTGCGCCGCGGCCAGGCCCTCGCCGGCCTGCTGGGCGACCTGGGCCAAACGCTCCGGCGTCAGCGGTCCGCCTGCGGCCAGTTCACCGGCGAGGCTGCCGCCGTCGACCAGTTCCATGACCAGGAAGCAGCGGCCCTGCCAGGTGCCGAAGTCGAGGGTGCCCACCACGTTCGGGTGGTTCAGCCGTGCGGAGGTCTGCGCCTCCATCCGGAAGCGGGCCTCCGCCGAGGCGTCGGCCACATCGCTCAGCAGCAGCTTGACCGCGACCGGCCGGCCGAGGACCTCGTCCTGGGCCCGCCAGACCTCGCCCATCCCGCCCCGACCGATGACCGTGTGCAGCCGGTACCGATCCGCCACCAGCACCCGTAGACCGCCTCAATCCCAGAAGAGTCCCACCCTCACAGCGCGCCCATCTTAACGATCACTTGGCGTGTCACGGACCACTGTCCGGTGCTTCGCCCGCCACCCCGGCCCGGCCTTCGGAACGCACCCGGAGGTGCCTGGGATCCTTACGAGTGAAAAGCAGAAGGTCGGTCTTCGTACCAATATGTAGAACTGATCACGTATGTCATGGTCGCCCTACCCACTGATCACACGGGAGAGGAAGGACGATCTTGGACCCACTGAGCTGGCTGTTCATCCCGCTGCTGACCGGACTCGTGGCAAGCCTGTGGAACTGCTGTTCCGGCAGGACACGGCGCGCCGACGTCTGGTCGGACGTGCAGCGTTACGACCGGGTCCGCGAGGCTCTGGGCCGCGCGGTCGCCTCGGTCGCGGCGCCGACGGCGTAGACAGCCTCTGAGGGGGTCCTCGCCCCGGCGAGGGCCTTTCGTTCCGATCAGGCGGATCAGGCCGGACCGACCGGGCCGGACCGGGGAGCACACGCACCCCCGGCACCGCGAGCCCGGCCTGATCCGCGGGGTAGGACCAGGGGCGGCGTCCGGCAGGCCGTGCGGTTCTCCGGCCGTTGCCGTCGGCCATGACCTCGGCCGGTGTCCCGCCCGAGCAGGATCACCCACGACAGAGCGCACCCGCCGGCCTCCGGCCGGTTCGCGGCGGCCACGAGGGCGAGGCGGACGGTGCATGCCGGACGACGGGGACCGGACGGCGCCCGGACCCTCCCGGACGGCGTCTAGGCGAGCAGCAGCTGCAGGCCGCCCACGACCGTCGCCGCCACCACCAGCTGCTCGAACAACCGCTGGTCGATGCGGCGCACGGCCCACCTGCCGATCAGCGCGCCGGGCACGACGAACACCGCCAGGGCCGCGTCCAGGACGAGCGAGCGGCCGTCGATCAGGCCGAGTCCCGCGCTGAACGGCACCTTCGAGACATTGACCACGAGGAAGAAGAAGGCCGAGGTGCCAAGGAAGCCGAGCTTCCGGAAGCCGGCCGACAGCAGATACATCGACATCACCGGACCGCCCGCGTTGGCGACCATGGTGGTGAAGCCGCCGAGGACGCCGTAGGAGCGGGCCTTGAGGCGGCCGGCGCGGGTGGTGACCGTGTCCTGCTCGCGCTCGCGTCCGGCCGTCCGCCGCCGCACCACGGTGACGGCCGCCATCAGCAGCAGGATCACTCCGATGGAGGTCCGCATCACGGCGTCGTCGGCCCAGGTCAGGAACAGGGTTCCGGCCACCACGCCGACCGCGACCGCCGGGAACAGCCGCCACAGCGTGGGCCAGTGGGCGTGCCGCCGGTAGGTGAGGACGGCCAGCACGTCACCGGCGATGAGCACCGGCAGCAGCACGCCGGTGGAGGCGCGGGCGGGCAGGACGGCGGCGAAGATCGCGAGGCTGACCGTGTTGGCCCCGCTGACCGCCGTCTTGGAGAAGCCGACCAGCAGGGCCGCGCAGGCGAGCGCCGCGAAGCCCCATCCGCTCAGGTGCCACTGGATGATCGTGTCCATGCGAAGACCGATGCTAGGTGCGGACGGGCGCGCGGCGGCAGGGCCGTCTCGCCAGGTGACCGCTCACCAGGGGCGGGCGGGCCCGCCGGACGGCACGCGGCAGTCGTCGGTGTGCCGGCCGGCGGCCTCCTGCGGGCGGGACCGCGTCTCAGGCACCCGCGTACCGGGCCCGCAGTTCCCGCTTGAGCACCTTCATGCTCGGGCCGAGCGGCAGCGCGTCGGTGATCTCCACGCGCCGCGGGTACTTGTGCCGGCCCAGCCGCTCCTTGGACCAGGCGACGATCTCGTCCGGTGCCACGTCGGTGCCGGGTGCGGGGACGACGACCGCGCACACCTCCTCGCCGTGCAGGTCGTCGGGCACGCCGATGACGGCGACCTGCGCGACGGCGGGGTGACGCAGCAGCACCTCCTCGACCTCGCGCGGGTAGACGTTGTAGCCGCCGCGGATGACGACGTCCTTCTTGCGGTCGACGATCCGGATGAACCCCTCGTCGTCCTTGGTGCCCAGGTCGCCGGTGCGGAACCAGCCGTCGACCAGGGCCTCGGCGGTGGCCTCGGGGCGGCCGAGGTAGCCGGAGAAGACGTTGTGTCCGCGCACCACCACCTCGCCCAGCTCGCCGGGCGCCAGCAGTTCGATCCGGTCCTCGGCCTCGGCGCGGGCGATCTCCACGTCCACGCCCCACAGCGGGTGGCCGACGGTGCCGGGCTTGACGCCGAACACCGGCTGGTTCACGGCCGCCGCCGGGGACGTCTCCGACAGCCCGTACCCCTCGTGGATCTTCGCGCCGAAGGCCGCCTCGAAACGTTCCAGCACCGCCACCGGCAGCGAGGCGCCGCCGGAGACGCACACCCGCAGCTCGGGCAGCGCGTCGGCCTCCTGCGCGGCGGCGGCCAGCGCCACGAACATCGTCGGCACGCCGTGGAAGGTGTTCACGCCCTCCTTCACCATCAGCTCGATCGCGCGGGCGGCGTCGAAGCGCGGCAGCAGCACGAGTGTCGCCCCGGCCCGCCACGTGGAGTTCAGCGAGACCGTCTGCCCGAAGGCGTGGAAGAGCGGCAGTGCGCCGAGCGCGATGTCGTCGGGGCGGACGTCGTTGGCGTCGAAGGCGTTGACGGTCGCGTTCATCACCAGGTTGAAGTGGCTGAGCACGGCGCCCTTGGGGACGCCGGTGGTGCCGCTGGTGTAGAAGACGACGGCCGGGTCGTCGGCGTCGCGGGTGACGTAGGACGGAAGCGGTTCGGCGTCGGCGGCGAGCCGGCCGAACTCCTCGCCGAGGGTGACGACGTCGACGCCCGCCGCCCGGGCGGCGGCGGTACCCGTGTCGGCCTGCGCCGGGTGGCACAGCAGCAGACGGGCGCCGCTGTCCTTCAGGACGTGCTCCACCTCGGGCGCCGACAGCAGCAGATGGACGGGGACGACGACCGCGCCGGCGGCGGCGATCGCGTAGTACGCCACCGGGAACTCGGCGGTGTTGGGGGCCATCAGCGCGACCCGGTCTCCCGGCCGCACCCCGCGCTCGGCCAGCGCGCCGGCCTGGGCGCGGGCCCGCTGCCAGACCTCGGCGAAGCTGTGCCGCACCTCGCCCTCGACGAGGGCGGTCTTGTGCGGGCGGCGACGGGCGTTCTCGGCGAGGACGGCGGCGACGGAGAGGGTGGCCATGCGGAGACTTCCTTCGGGTGCGGCGTCGTTGCTGCGGTGACGGGAGCGATCTGCGCCGGTGCCGGCAGGTCTGCGCTGCGGGCCGCTCGCCCGGGCGGCGGCCCGTGCGGTGTCAGGCCCGTTCGACCAGGACGGTGCTGCCCTGCCCGACGCCCACGCACATGGTGGCCAGGCCGCGGGCCGCGCCGGTGCGGCGCATGCGGTGCAGCAGCGTGGTGAGGATGCGGGCGCCGGAGCAGCCGAGCGGGTGACCGAGGGCGATGGCGCCGCCGGTGGGGTTGACCAGGTCCTCGTCGAGGCCGAGCTGGTCGACGCAGGCGAGCGTCTGGGCGGCGAAGGCCTCGTTGAGCTCGGCCTCCTCGATGTCGTCGATGCTCCAGCCGGCGCGGGCGAGCGCCTTGCGGGTCGCGGGGACCGGCCCGATGCCCATCACGTCGGGGTGGACGCCCGCGGACGCACCGGCGACATAGCGGCCCAGGGACTGAAGTCCCAGCTCGTGCAGGGCGTCCTCGCTGACCAGGAGGAGGCCGGCGGCGCCGTCGTTCATCGGCGAGGCGTTGCCCGCGGTGACCGTGCCGCCGACCCGGAAGACCGGCTTGAGGCGGGCGAGTTTGTCGAGGGAGGTGTCCTCGCGGATGCACTCGTCGCGGTCGACGACCACGCCGTCGGGCCGTTTCACGGGCAGCAGTTCGGCGTCGAAGAGGCCGTCCTCGGCGGCCCGGGCGGCCCGGCGGTGGCTGCGCAGCGCGAACGCGTCCTGGCGTTCGCGCGGGATGCCGTACCGGGCGGCGACCTCCTCGGCGGTCTCGCCCATGGACAGCAGGCCGTGCAGCTCCTCCATGGCCGGGTTGACCAGGCGCCAGCCGAGCCGGGTGTCGTAGGTCTGCATGCCGCGCGGCAGGGCTTCGTCGGGGCGGGGCAGGACGAACGGTGCGCGGCTCATCGACTCCGATCCGCCCGCGAGGACGATGTCCGCCTCGCCGGCGGCGATGGTGCGGGCGGCGGCGGTGACGGCCTCCAGGCCGGAGGCGCACAGCCGGTTCACGGTGGCGCCGGGCACGGTCTCGGGCAGACCGGCGAGCAGGGCGGCCATCCGGGCGACGTTGCGGTTGTCCTCGCCGGCCTGGTTGGCGGCGCCCCAGTACACGTCGTCGATGCGGGCGGGGTCCAGCGCGGGCACGTCGGCGACCAGGGCGCGGAGAACGGCCGCGGCCAGGTCGTCGGGGCGCACGCCGGACAGGGCTCCGCGCAGCTTGCCGATGGGGGTGCGGCGGGCGGCCGCGAAGTGGACGGGACGCACGACGAGACTCCTCCGGGAAAGGCCCGCGCGAGGCCGGCACCGACGTTAACTACCACTGCTAGTTTTGGACTATAGACCGCGGACCGCTCCCCTGGGAAGATCCCCGTGCCGAGCCATGCCGACGCCGGAGGTGGAAATGGCCGAGACCCGCGAACACACCCTGACCGGCACCCGGGGCGCCCTCTGCGTCCACGAGTGGCCGCACGACGAGCCCCGGTACATCGCGCTGCTGGTGCACGGCTACGGCGAGCACGCCGGGCGGTACGCGCAGACGGCCGGCGTGCTCGGGGCGCACGGTGCCGCCGTGTACGCGCCGGACCACATGGGCCACGGCCGCTCGGCGGGCGAACGGGTGGTCGTCGAGGACTTCGAGGACGTGGTGAGCGACGTGCACGCGGTGGCGGATCTCGCCCGCGCCGCGCACCCCGGGCTTCCGCTCGTCGTGATCGGGCACTCCATGGGCGGGCTGATCTCGGCCCGCTACGCCCAGCGGTACGGGTCCGAGCTGACCGCGCTGGTGCTGTCCGGACCGGTCATCGGGGAGTGGGAGCTGCCGGGCCGGCTGCTCGCCCTGCCGGAGATACCCGACACGCCGATCAGCCCGGCGGCGCTGTCCCGCGACCCGGAGGTGGGCGCGGCCTACGCGGCGGACCCGCTGGTGTGGCACGGCCCGATGAAGCGGCCGACGGTGGAGGCGTTCGCGCGGACCCTGCGGACCGTCACCGAGGGCGGGGACGTGGGGGCGCTGCCCGTGCTGTGGCTGCACGGCGACGACGACCGGCTGGTGCCGCTGCCCGGCAGCCGGACCGGTGTCGAACGGCTCACCGGCGGCCAGGGCGGTGACCTGACCGTGCGGATCTACCCGGGCGCCCGCCACGAGGTGTTCGCGGAGACCAACCGGGACGAGGTGTTCGCCGACCTGACGGCGTTCCTGGACCGGGTCGTGCCACGCTGACGCACCGGTGGTTCCGGCGCCACACCGGTGGTGCCGGCCGCTACGTCCGGGAGCGCACGCACACCCGGACGGGGTTTGTTCCGCGGCCGGCGCGCGGGCCGGCGAGCCTGGTCGTGCGTCGTCCGGCCGGCCTGTGCACGTCGTCCGGCGGGCATGTGCGCGTTGTTTGCGGTGCCGAGGCCGGGGCACCCGCGCCTGCACGGGGCCGGTGTGCGAAGGCGCCCGGACGGGTGTTCCCACGGCCCCGGACGACCGCAGAAGGAGAACCACCGTATGTCTGTCGTGAAGAGCACGATTCCCGACTCGGCGCTCCACGTCACCGGAGACGCGTTGCAGAACACCCTGGTGGAGCTTCTGGGGCTGTCGCTGATCGGCAAGCAGGCGCACTGGAACATCGTCGGACCGCGGTTCCGCTCCATCCACCTGCAGCTCGACGAGCTGGTGTCGGCGGCCCGCTCCTTCGCCGACACGGTCGCGGAACGCTCCGCCGCGCTCGGCCTGCCTCCCGACGGCCGCCCGGAGACGATCGCCTCACGGTTCATCCTGCCCGGCCCGAAGGACGGCTGGGTGCGCGACACGGACGTCGTCCAGGTCATGGTGGACGCCCTGGACTCCGCCATAGCACGGCTGCGCGAGCGCATCGAGGCCACCGAGAAGCCGGACCCGGTCACCCAGGACCTGCTGATCACGATCACAGCGGAGCTGGAGAAGCAGCGCTGGATGTTCGCCGCGGAGCAGACATGACCAGGTCAGAGGCCTGTACAGAGTGTGACCTGCACAAACAGGCGTCACAACGTATTTCATGAGATCTCGTGAGGGCGCGTGATCGTACGGAAGGAACCCGGAATCCGACCGCCCACCGGAAGAATCCCGGAACGCTGAACGCCCTGCGACCTCGTGGAACATCCACCCACGACCCCCCACATATGGTGAAGCCCCGCCGCCTGCATGGGAGCGCAGACGGCGGGGCGGCATGGAGCGGCCGCCTCAGACGGGGGGGCGGAGGCGGCCGCCGCTGCCCGTCGCGGCCCGAATCGCCGTCCGGGCCGTGGCGGGAGATCACGGGGTCAGGTGCACCCGTGCCAGGCGTGGCGGCGCAGCCGCACATTGCAGTCGGTCGCCCTTGAGCAGTCCTTTGCGGCCTGGGCCTCGGCCCGCTGCCGGACCAGGTCCGCGCACTCCCGGCAGCCGGGTACGGGCTGCGGCGGATCGCCGATGGCGATGCGGTCGTTGCCCGCGATGCGGATCAGCGCGCGCAGCGGGATCAGCAGACGGCGCTCATCCGTCGCTGCAGCCTCCCTCCGCTGCGCTGCACGACGGCGGCGACGTCGCGGGCGAGCCCGGCAGTGTCCACGTCCAGCTTCACCTTGACCGGGACAGCGGTGGGCTGCTCGTACTGCGGCGGCTTGGCCCAGCCGAGCAGGAGCCCGGCGAGGGTGCGCAGCGGCGTCCAGCCGATCCGGCCGGCGAGTTGTTCGAGGGCGCGCCAGAGCGGCGTACGCGGCCACGGTCGTCGAGCCGAACGAGCCGTCCGAAGCGTACTTCGCGGACAGCAGTCCCTCGGCCTTCAGTGCGGCCTCGACGATCCGGACGTCCGCGGGGTGGGTCTGGTGTCCCTGCGCGGCGCCCGGATCGGTGCGGGCCGCGGCGACGACGTTGGACAGGTCCACCGTTGGCGTGGCCGGTGTGCCGCCCTTGCTCGCCCACGCGCGCAGCGCGGCGCGGTCCGCGAACTGGGCGACGTTCGTGCCGAGGGGCCGGTCGGTGTACTGGTGGCACAGCCACGCAGCCTTGATGCGCGGCTTGCCGGCGGTGACGTAGTCCGCGATCCACAGGGCGTCGCCCGCGTTGCTCGTGGTGTCACGGTGCAGCCAGTGGTTCTGGTCGCAGTACAGGCCGACGCGGTGCGTGCTGCCGCGCAGGCGCCGCACCTCACCCGGTGGACGGTGCGGTGCCGGACCGTGGGCGGCCCGGCACCGGCCTTCGAGCCGGACACGGCGCACCCGCCCCGGGCAAACGCGCCCTTGGTCCCCGTGCGCGCCTGCGGCGGTGCCGGATCGCCGATTCTTAGCACAGAGTGATCACCGCGCGGCACAATGGTCACCGGAGTACCGGGAAGGCCACCGGAGTACCGGGCAGACGCCCATGACCCCGACAGACCAGGAGTGCAGCCGTGCGCGACAGCCACGCCCCGTCGGACACCCCGCCGAAGATCGACACCGGTGTGGCGCACAACGCGCGCGTGTGGAACCACTGGCTGGGCGGCAAGGACAACTACGACGTCGACCGGCAGGTCGGTGACCAGGTCGCCGGAATGTTCCCGGTGATCCGCGAGGTGGCCCGGGCCGACCGCGCGTTCCTCGGGCGGGCGGTGCGCCACCTGGCCGGTGAGCACGGGGTGCGGCAGTTCCTCGACATCGGCACCGGGCTGCCCACCGCCGGCAACACACATGAGACGGCCCAGCGGATCGCGCCCGAGGCACGGATCGTGTACGTCGACAACGACCCGATCGTCCTCGCCCACGCCCGCGCCCTGCTGACCGGCACGCCGCAGGGCGCCACCGCCTACGTCGACGCCGATGTGCACGACCCGGAACGCATCGTCGAACGTGCCGCGGCGACACTGGACTTCGGCCGTCCGGTGGCCGTGATGATGCTGGGCATCCTGAACTTCGTGCTGGACACCGGCACGGCCCGGGACATCGTGCGCCGGATCATGGCCGCGGTGCCCTCGGGCAGCTTCCTGACGCTGACCCACCCGACGTCCGACGCCGACGTCGGCGGCGAGGGCAATGTCGCGGCCATGGCCTTCTGGAACGAGCACGCCGTGCCCCCGATCACCGCCCGGCCGCGCGCGGAGATCGCGTCGTTCCTCGACGGCCTGGACCTGGTCGAGCCCGGTCTGGTGCCGTGTTCGCAGTGGCGTCCCGACGCGGGCACGCCCGCCGCGGTGCCGCAGTTCGGCGCGGTGGCTGTGAAACCCTGACCGGCCGTGCGACCCTGATCGGGGCGGCGCGCCGGCCCGGGTCCCGAGCCCGCCCGCGGGCGGCGGCCCGTCCGATCAGCAGGAGAGACCTATGGCGACCCTCATGGATCCCGTGCCCGGTGGCCGTCCCGGCGAGGTGGAGCGGGCCGGTGCGCTCGCCGCCGAGCTGGCCGAGCACGGCGTGCACGGGATCGTGCTGTCCTATGTCGACACCGCCGGGATCGGCCGGGTCAAGACCATCCCCGTGGCGAGACTGACCGCGGCGGTGGCCTGGGGCGTGGGCATGTCCCCCGTGTTCGACACCTTCCTCTCCGACGACTCGGTCGTCACCACCGACGTGCTCGGCTCCCCCGACGGCGACCTGAGGCTCTACCCGGATCTCGACGAGCTGACCGTGCTGGCCGGACAGCCCGGCTGGGCCTGGGCGCCGGTGGACCGGATCACGCAGGACGGCGAGCCGCACCCCGGATGCACCCGCACCTTCCTGCGCCGTGTCGTCACCGGCGCCGAGCGGCGCCACCGCATCGTCTTCAAGGCGGCCGTCGAGATCGAGTGGGCGGTCGGCCGGGACACCCCGGACGGCTCCTTCGAGCCGGCGGTCGCGGGCCCGGCCTACGGTGCCGTCCGGCAGGTGGAGCTGAGCGACTGCACCGCCGATCTGCTGGCGGCCTGCGCCGCGCAGGGCGTGGACGTCGACCAGATCCACCCGGAATACGCGCCCGGGCAGTTCGAGATCTCCGTCGGCGCCCTCGATCCGCTGGCGGCGGCCGACCGGAGCGTGCTGGTGCGGCAGACCGTGCGGGCCGTGGCCCGGCGGCACGGCCTGCGGGTCTCCTTCGCCCCGGCCGTCGTCGCCGACTCGGTCGGCAACGGCGGTCATCTGCATCTGTCGGCCTGGCGTGACGGCACCAACCTGCACTCCGGCGGCACCGGCCGGTACGGGATGACCGCCGAGGCCGAGTCCTTCACCGCCGGGGTGCTGGCCCACCTGCCCGCCCTGACGGCGGTCACCGCGCCGAGTCCGGCGAGCCGGCTGCGGATGCGGCCGTCCCGCTGGGCGGGCGTGTTCACCGCGTGGGGCCGCGAGACCCGGGAGGCGGCGCTGCGGGTGGTCACCGGAACCCTGGGCGAGCGGGAACGCGCCGCCAACCTGGAGGTCAAACCGGTCGACCTGGCCGCCAACCCGTACCTGGCGCTGGGCTGCGTCATCGCCGCGGGCCTGGACGGCGTGGAGTCCGCGGCCCCGCTGCCGGAGGAGACCACCGGCGACCCGGCGCACCTCGACCCGGCCGTGGCCGAAGCCCGGGGCGTGAGGCGCCTGCCGGCGAGCCTGGCCGAGTCGGTGACCGCGTTCCGCGCGGACGGGGTGCTGCGCGACGCGCTCGGCCCGGTGCTGGCCGATGCGGTGACCGCCGTGCGCGAAGGGGAGATCGCGGCCTCCTGCGGACTGGACGACGCCCAGGTGGCGGCCGCCTACCGCTGGAGGTACTGATGGGCGATGACACCGGGCCGGTCCGGGAAGCGCTCGACACGCTCGACCTGGTGGACCACCACTGCCACGGGATCGTCACCTTTGGCCTGGACCGGCAGGGGTTCGAGTCCCTGCTCACCGAGGGCGCGGCATGGCCGGGCAGCGGGATCTCGCTGTTCGACACCCCGGCCGGGGTGGCCGTGCGCCGCCACTGCGCCCCGGTCCTGGGCCTGCCCCGGCACGCTCCGCCCGAGGAGTATCTGGCGCGGCGCGCGGAGCTGGGCGGGCCGAAGGCGAGCCGGCGTCTGCTGGCCGCCGCCGGCGTCTCGGCCTTCTGCGTGGACACCGGCTACGCGGCCGAGCGGCTGACCGGCCCGGCCGAGCTGGCCGAGCTGGCCGCCCGGCCGGGTGTGCGGCCGGCTGCGTACGAGGTGGTCCGGCTGGAGAGCGTCGCCGAGGCCGTCGCGGCGCGGGGCGTGGAGCCGGACGAGTACGCCGCCGCGGTGGAGGCCGCCGTGCGGCAGGCCGTGGCCCGCCCCGGTGTGGTCGCGGTGAAGTCCGTGGCCGCCTACCGCACCGGCTTCGCCCTGGACCCGGCGCGCCCGGCCGAGGAGGAGGTGACCCGGGCGGCGGCCGCCTGGCTCGCCGGGCCCGGCCAGGGCGACGGCCGTCGTCTGGCCGATCCGGTGCTGGTCCGGCATCTGCTGTGGACGGCCGTCGAGGTGGGCCTGCCGCTGCAGTTGCACACCGGGTTCGGCGACAGCGACCTGCACCTGCACCGCGCTGACCCCGCCCTGCTGACCGACTGGCTGCGCCTGACGGCCGGCACGGTCCCGGTGATGCTGCTGCACTGCTGGCCCCACCAGCGGCAGGCCGCGTATCTCGCGGCCGTCTTCGAGCAGGTGTACCTCGACGTCGGGCTGGCCCTGCACCACGTCGGTCCGGCCCGCGCCGGCGCCGTCCTCGCCGAGGCCCTGGAGATCACCCCGTTCCGCAAGCTGCTGTACAGCTCCGACGCGTTCGGGCTGGCCGAGTTCCACCATCTGGGCGCGGTCGCCTTCCGCCGGGGCCTGGCCGGTCTGCTGCAGCAGCGGGTGGACGCCGGCGAACTGAGCCTGCCGGACGCGCTGCGGATCGCCCGGTGGACGGGCCGTGACAACGCCCTGCGGGTGTACCGACTGCCCGCCCCGGACGACCCCGGCGACCGCACCGGCGCCCGGTGACGATCTCGTCGGGAGACCTCCCCCGACGCCCGACCCTGAAAGTATGATCAAGCGATGTCTGACATGACCGAGACCACACCCGGCTGGCTGACCGTCGACGAGCTGGAGGCGGCACGCGCCCGCATGCCGATCCTCTACGTCGAGGCCGTGCCGGTGCGTGTCGACGACAACGGCGAAGTGACCAGCATCGGTCTGCTGCTGCGCATCGGGCCGGACGGTACGGTCAGCCGGACCCTGGTCTCCGGCCGGGTGCTGCACCACGAGCGGGTCCGCGACGCCCTGCTGCGTCACCTGGAGAAGGACCTCGGGCCCGTCGCGCTGCCCCGGGTGCCCGCCTCGCTGCAGCCCTTCACCGTCGCCGAGTACTTCCCGACGGCCGGGATCACCCCGTTCCACGACCCGCGCCAGCACGCCGTGTCGCTCGCCTACATCGTCCCGGTCGCGGGCGACTGCCGGCCCCGCCAGGACGCTCTGGACCTGGTCTGGTTCAGCCCGCAGGAGGCGCTCTCCCCGGCGGTGCAGAGCGAGATGCCCGGCGGGCACGGGGTGCTGCTGAAGCAGGCGCTGGCGCATGTGGGGCACGTGTACTGAGGGCGGGGCGGCCGGGACCGTGCTCCGGCGCAGGCGCGGGGCGCGGCCCCGGGGCGCGGGTCGTGTCACGCCGGTCGCGGCCCCTGGGTCAGCGGGTACCGGCCGGGGTGTCCACGACCATCCAGTCAAGGACCGGGGTGCTCTGCAGGTACACCAGTGCGCACATGAAGAGCATGAAGACCACGCTCCACACGATGACCCGGCGGAACAGGAACCCCTCGCGGCCCTCGTAGCCGACGGCGGCCGCGGCGATGGCGAGGTTCTGCGGGGAGATCATCTTGCCGAGCACGCCACCGGAGGAGTTGGCCGCGGCCATCAGGGTGGGTGACAGGCCTGCCTGATGGGCGGCGGTGATCTGCAGGGCGCCGAAGAGCGAGTTGGACGAGGTGTCGGATCCGGTGACGGCGACCCCCAGCCAGCCGAGGATCGGCGAGAGGAAGGCGAAGGCTCCTCCGGCGCCGGCCACCCACAGGCCCAGCGTGGTGGTCTGACCGGACTCGTTCATGAGGTAGCCGAGACCCAGCACCAGCATCACGGTGAGCACCGTGAACTTCAGCTGGTTCAGGGTGTGTCCGTAGGCGCGCAGGGCCCGGCGCGGACCGATCCCGAGCAGGACCGTGCTGATCACCCCGGCCACCAGCAGCAGGGTGCCGGCCGCCGAGAGGTAGTTGAGCTTGAAGGTGGTGGCCACCGGGTCGCCGTCGGCGGCGGAGATGTGCAGTCCCGGCCAGGTGACGATCTGCGTGACCGCCTCCAGGCCGGTGCCGCTCTCGCCGGGCTCGGCCGGGGCCTTTCCGGTGATCGCCGGGACCCGGGTGGCCAGCACGAAGACCACGATGATGGCCAGGTAGGGCGCGTACGCACGGAAGACGTCCAGCGGTGTGTCGCGCGCCGTGCGGGCGGCGACGGCGTGTGCGGGGGCTGGTTCCTCCGCGTCCGCGGATCCTGTGCGGCCGGATGCCCCCGGCCGGCGGGCTGCTCCGGCACCGCCGGGCCGGGCGTCGTCCGCGTCGTCCTCCTGGTACGGCTCCGCGGCGTGCCAGACCCGGGTGAACGCCAGGACCGCCAGCGCGGAGGCGAGCGCGGCGACGATGTCGGCGAGCGGCACCGACCAGAAGTTCGAGGACAGGTACTGGAAGACGGCGAAGGACACCCCGCACACCAGGGCCGGCGGCCAGGTCTGCCGCAGGCCCCTGCGGCCGTCGACGATGAACACCAGGGCCAGCGGCACGAAGAGTGCCAGGACGGGCGTCTGGCGGCCGACCATCGCGCCGAGGTCCTCCACGGACAGGCCGGTGACGCCCGCGAGGGTGGTGATCGGCACCGCGATGGCGCCGAACGCCACGGGCGCGGTGTTGGCGACCAGCGCGACGGCGGCGGCCTTGAGCGGCCTGAAGCCCAGGGCGATCAGCATGACCGAACTCATCGCGACGGGAGTGCCGAAACCGGCCAGCGCCTCCATGAGCGCACCGAAGCAGAAGGCGATGATGATGGCCTGCACCCGCTGGTCGTCGCTGATCGAGGCGAACGACCGGCGCAGCACGTCGAAGTGCCCGGTGGCGACGGTGAGGTTGTAGACCCAGATCGCGTTGATGACGATCCACATGATCGGGAAGAAACCGAACGCGGCGCCCAGCAGCCCGCTGTCGAGCGCGTCGCCGACCGGCATCCCGTACGCGGCGACCGCGACCACCACGGCGACGGCGAAGGCGATCAGCGAGGCGAGCCACGCTTTCATGCGCACCACGCCGAGCAGCACGAACAGGGTGAGCAGCGGAAGGATCGCGACGGCGGACGACAGCCCGAGCGAGTCGGCCACCGGACTGTAGTCCTGCTGATAGCTGGCCAGGATCATGAAGCAGCCTTTCCCTGCGACACCGGCCGCACCGGGTGGCGCCCTGGTGCGGCACGGAGGTGGCCGGTCGGACGGCGTGCGCGACGGCGGCGCCGGGGCGGCCGGGCGAGAGCCGCATCGTCATGCCGGGCGGGCAGCGCCGGGTGCCTGTGCTGGGGGCGATCGCGGCGGGGTCCCCTTCTCCGCTGCCGGGCGGCGGCCCGCATCGGTCACCCGGGCCGGCGGTCTCGCGGCCGCCCGGCCCGGCCGTCGGACGGGCGCGGCCCGGCACGGGGCCGCCGGCCAGGCAGCGGGCCGCCGGCGCACGGGGTGACCGCCGCCTGCGGCACGTCGGGGCCGGTGCGGGGACGGCAGCACGGCGCGGTGTCCGCGTGCGGTCCGGCAGCGCTGCGACAGCCGGGCGGCGGCTCCTGGCCAAAGGCGGCAGTCGGGGCACCTCGCCGGTACCCGCCGCCGCGGCGCCGGACCGTCCGACGCCCGGCCTGCGGGCAGCGAACGGCTCGGCGGTCTCGGCGCACAGTGACAGGTCGTCTCATGCGGGCACTCCGGGGTACGGCCGCCATGGCCGGTTCCACCGCTCGGCAGGCATCGGCCGGATGCCGGAAGGATGCAGTGGTGTCATGGCCAGGTCAAGGGAGGGGGCGCCCTTCGGTGCGGGTGCGGGTGTCCCGGGTCCGCCGGGCGAAGCAGCCGAACATCGGGCCGCAGGATCGAGCGACCGGCTCCGGACATGGCCGAGGGCCGGTTCCGGACACCTCCGGAACCGGCCCTGACCTGCGACTGTCTCCAGTCGGGACGACAGGATTTGAACCTGCGACCCCTTGACCCCCAGTCAAGTGCGCTACCAAGCTGCGCCACGTCCCGTTGCCCGTGTGAACTGGAGTTTCCGGCCCCCACGCGCAGGAAAACCATACCGCACTCTCTTCGGTGCTCGCGCACCTTGCCTCCCCCGCCCGGTGTGCGGGGCCGTGGCGCAGTTGACCTCAAGTCCGCTTGAGGTCGCAGAGTCGTCGGCATGACGACCACCGACGCACTGGGGCGTGCCTACGGGTACGCCGACCTGCCCCGGCTGATGGGCCTGATGACCGGCGACGAGAAGCACGGCCCGGCCGCCACCTCCACCCTGGACGTGCTCTGGGTGCTCTACGACCGGGTGCTGCGGGTCGATCCCGGGCGGCCGGACGCCCCGGAGCGGGACCGGTTCCTGCTGTCCAAGGGGCACGGGCCGATGGCGTACTACGCGGTGCTCGCCGCGAAGGGTTTCCTGCCGGTCGACTGGCTGCCGGGCTTCGGCTCCTACGACTCGCCGCTCGGTCACCATCCCGACCGCACGCTGATCCCGGGCGTCGAGATCAGCAGCGGTTCCCTGGGGCACGGGCTGCCCATCGCCGTGGGCACCGCGCTCGGGCTGCGCGCCCAGGGGCTGCACCGGCCCCGGGTGTGGGTGCTGATCGGCGACGCCGAGCTGGACGAGGGCAGCAACCACGAGGCGATCGCGTTCGCCGGGCCCGCCGGGCTGGAGCGGCTGCACACCGTCGTGGTCGACAACGCCTCCGCCGTCCATGCCCGCCCCGGCGGCATCGCGGCCCGCTTCGAGGCGGCCGGCTGGTCGGCGGTGACCGTCGACGGCCGTGACCACGAGAAGCTGTACGCCGCCTTCACCGCCGCGCATCCGGGCCGGCCGCACGTGGTGGTGGCCCGGGTCGAACCGAAGGACGCCTGAGCACCCGCCGCTTCTCCCCCCGTTCTCCCGCTCACGGCGGAAAGCCCGCTCACAACGGAAAGAGTGCTGCTGATGGACACCATGCGTGACCGCCTCGCCCCGGTCGTCACCCGGCTGCTTCAGGAGGATCCGCGGGTCGCGGTCGTCCTCGCCGAGATCGGCAAGGACGGCTTCGCAGAGGCCCTGCGCCGGTACCCCGACCGGGTGATCAACGTCGGCATCCGGGAACAGCTGCTGGTCGGCGCCGCCGCGGGAATGGCGCTGACAGGGCTGCGGCCCGTGGTGCACACCTTCGCCAGTTTCCTCGTCGAGCGCCCCTTCGAGCAGGTCAAACTCGACTTCGGGCATCAGGGCGCGGGCGCGGTGCTGGTGAGCGCCGCCGCCTCCTACGACTGGCCGGCGGGCGGCTACACCCACATGGCGCCGGGGGACGTGGCGCTGCTGGACACCCTGGACGGCTGGACCGTGCATGTGCCGGGGCACCCGGACGAGGCCGAGACCCTGCTGCGGCACGCGGTGGCCGCGGGCGACGACACGGTGTACGTGCGGCTGTCCGTGCAGTCCAACGCCCAGGCGCGGCAGGTGGACGGGGAGCGCTTCCTGACCGTGCGCGAGGGCCGCGGCGGGGTCGTGGTCGCCGTCGGTCCCCTGCTCGACGCGGTGCTCGAGGCCACCGAGGGCCTCGACGCCACCGTGCTGTACGCGACGACGGTACGGCCCTTCGACGGCGAGGCGCTGCGCCGGGCCACCCGGACGGGCGGGACCGACGTCGTCCTGGTCGAGCCGTACCTGGCCGGCACGTCGACGGCGGCGGCGAGTGACGCGCTGGCCCATGTGCCGCACCGGGTGCTCGGTCTCGGGGTGGGCCGCGCGGAGCTGAGGCGGTACGGGACCGTGGAGCAGCACACCGCCGCGCACGGCCTGGACGCCGCGTCGCTGCGGCAGCGGATCTCAGGCTTCTTCCAGCAGGGCGCCGCCGGGGCCTGAGCGCGGCCGGTCCGGTGCGTCCGCCCGCACCAGGCCGCGTATCGCGGGCACCGACAGCAGCGCGGCCGGCACCACCAGGCTGATCGCCGCGGCCACCAGCAGCGTGCGGTCCGTGCCGAGCAGCGCCGCGGAGGGTCCGGCGAGGGCCTGGCCGACGGGCATCATGGCCAGGGAGCCCGCCACGTCGTAGGCGTGGATGCGGTTGAGGACGTCCGGCGGGACCTGGGTCTGCACGCTGGTCGCCCACATCACGCCCCAGAAGGCCTGCCCCGCCCCGGCGACGGCGGCGCCCGCGGCCATCGCCCGGACGCCGGTGCCGGCACCGACGGTGGCCGGGAAGCAGACGAAGGCGAACAGGGCGAGCGCGCCGGCCCGGAGCATCCGGCGGGGCCGCAGCCGGAGGGCGAGGAAGCCGCCGACGACGGTTCCGGCGCCGAGCGCGGAGTTGACCAGTCCGTAGGCGCGCGGGCCGTGCTGCCGGACCACCTCCGTGGCCACCAGCGGGACGGTGGGCCCCCACGCGGCGACCATGTACAGACACCACACGGCGATGACGGCCCACAGCCAGGTCCGCGACCGGAACTCCCGCCATCCCTCGGCGAGATCCGCCCGGAAGGTGCCGGTGCCCGGCTCGGCCGGGGAGCTGCCGGGCCGCGCCGGGGGAAGCCGGAGCAGCAGCAGGCACAGCGCGCTGAACCCGTAGGTGGCGGCGTGGGCCGCGAAGACCCCGCCGGGCGAGACGAGCCCGACGAGCAGACCGGCGACGGCGGGTCCCGCGAGCTGGGCCGAGGACTCCGCGATGCGTATCGCCCCGTTGGCCGCCTGGACGTCGGCGGCGAGCCGGGGCACCGTGCTGGCGACGCCGGGCTGGAACACCGCGCTCGCCACGCCGTTGGTGAAGCCGATCGCGCAGATCTGCCACAGCACCACGTGCCCGGAGAAGAACAGCACCGCGGCCACGGACTGGGTGCCCAGCCGGACCAGGTCGGCGCCGATCATCAGTGTGCGGGTGGAGAAGCGGTCGGCGACGACCCCGCCGAAGACGACGAGCCCGGCGAAGGCGGCGGCCGCGGACGCCATGGCGAGGCCGACCGCTCCCGCGCCATAGCCGTGCTGCAGCAGGCCCGCGGCGAGCGCGACGGGCAGCATGGTGTCGCCGAGCCGGGCGACCGCGCGGGCCGCGAGGAACAGGGCGACATCACGCGACCACAGGGACGCGGGCCGCGCCGTGTCCGCCGTCTCGGTGCGCCCGGTGGCTCCTGCGCCGCTTCGGCGGCCGTCCCGGCCGCCGGCCCCGTCCGGCTCGGCGGCGTCCGTGACGTGGGATCCGGTGGCGTCCTCGGCATGCACGGGGGTGCCGCGGCCGGTGGTTCCGCTTCCCCTGCCGGGCCCGCTCGCGAACGTGCCGCCGTGCGGTCCCGGTGCCGGCCTGTCGGCCATCCCCTCGCCCCCTCCCCTGTCGGACCCCTGTCGGACCGATCCCCCGCTGTCCGCCTGCGCGGAGCGGCCGGATACGGCCGCACGCCGGCTGCGTCCACGTCATCGGATCATGCCACGGCCCGCTGACAACGCCCCCTGGCGTGCACGGACCGCCGTGCCCGGGAAGGTGCCGGGGCCGGGTGCGGCGGGCGGCAAGCAGGCATACGGCCGACAGGCTCGCGGCCGGCGGGCGTGCCGGCGGGCACGCTGCGGCTGTGGGGTGCGAGCATGCTTGCGGGTCCGGGCAGCCGGGACGGGGTGTGCGGCGGCGGGAGCCGGCAAAGGAGGACGCGCCGCCCTCCTGCGTCCCCGGGCTGCGTCCCCGGGCTGCGTCCCCGGGCTACGTCGCCGGGGCCGCCTCCCCCAGCGCCTCCAGCACGGGCTTGATCAGCGGGTGCTCCTCGGCGCCCCGGCGCACCGCAGCGAAGACCCGGCGCGTAGGCGCCACTCCGTCGACGGGGCGCACGACCACGCCCGCGAGGTCCATGCCGCGCAGCGCGGAGCGCGGCACCAGCGCCACGCCGGCGTCGGCGGCGGCAAGGGCCACCACCGCACGGAAGTCGTCCGAGGAATGCTCCAGGCGTGGCTGGAAGCCGGCGATCTCGCAGGCCAGGACGACCACGTCGTGGCAGGGGTTGCCGGGGTAGGGGCCGATCCAGGGGTCCTTGGCCAGTTCGGCGAGCGGCATCTCGGCGGCGCCCGCCATGCGGTGGGTGACCGGCACCACGGCGTCGAAGGGCTCGGCGTACAGCGGGACGTGGGTCAGGCGGGGGTCGTCGGCGGGCGGCGCGCCCCGGTACTCGACGGCCACCGCGACGTCGACCTGCCGGTCGAGCACCATCGGCAGGCTGGCGTCGCCCTCGGCGTCCTGGACGCGGATGCGGATGCCCGGTGCCGTGCGGGCCAGGCGGCCCACCGCGGGCGCGACGACCTCGGCGATGCCGGTGGCGAACGCGGCCACCGTCACCATGCCGGCCTGTCCCGCGCCGTAGGCCGCCAGTTCGGCCTCGGCCCGCTCCAGTTGGGCCAGGACGGCGTTGGTGTGGTTGAGCAGGATCTCCCCGGCCGGGGTGAGCCGTACGCCCTTGGCGCTGCGTTCGAACAGGCGGTGGCCGGTCTCCTGCTCCAGGGCCGCCAGCTGCTGGGAGACGGCGGACGGGGTGAGGTAGAGCGCGGCGGCCGCTGCGGTGACCGTACGGTGATCGGCCACCGCACGGAGGATGTGCAGCCGCCGCGCTTCGATCATTCCCCCATTATCACAGGGCGTCGGTGCTGGTCGGACTCCCGCTCCGACGCCCGTCCGGGAGCGCGGCCGGACGCGTGCTCCCGGGCGGGCGATGGTTTTCGGTCAGGCCTCCAGGGCGGCGCGGGCGGCGACGAAGGCGTCCACCGCGCGGTTGACGTCGTCCGTGGAGTGCGCGGCCGACAGCTGCACGCGGATGCGGGCCTGGCCCTGCGGCACCACCGGGTAGGAGAAGCCGATCACGTACACGCCGCGCTCCAGCAGCAGCTCGGCCATGCGGCCGGCCCGGGCCGCGTCACCGATCATCACCGGGGTGATGGGGTGGTCGCCGGGGAGGATGTCGAAGCCCTCCTCGGTCATGCGGCGGCGGAACAGGGCGGTGTTGGCGGCGAGCTTCTCCCGCAGGTCGCCGGCCGATTCCAGCAGGTCGAGCACCCGCAGGGAGGCGGCGGCGATCACCGGGGCGAGGGTGTTGGAGAACAGGTAGGGGCGGGAGCGCTGGCGCAGCAGGGCGACGATCTCGGCGCGGGCGGCGACGTAGCCGCCGGAGGCACCGCCGAGCGCCTTGCCGAGGGTGCCGGTGACGATGTCGACGCGGTCCATGACGCCGTGCAGCTCGGGGGTGCCGCGCCCGCCCGGGCCGACGAACCCGACGGCGTGCGAGTCGTCGACCATGACCATCGCGTCGTAGCGGTCGGCGAGGTCGCAGATCTCGCGCAGCGGTGCGACATAGCCGTCCATGGAGAACACGCCGTCGGTGACGATCAGCCGGCGCCGGGCGTCACAGGCCTCCTTCAGCTTCGCCTCCAGGTCCGCGAGGTCGCGGTTGGCGTAGCGGTAGCGGCGGGCCTTGGACAGGCGGATGCCGTCGATGATGGAGGCGTGGTTGAGGGCGTCGGAGATGACCGCGTCCCGGTCGTCGAGCAGCGTCTCGAACACGCCGCCGTTGGCGTCGAAGCAGGAGGAGTACAGGATCGTGTCCTCCTGGCCGAGGAACGCCGACAGCCGCGCCTCCAGCTCCTTGTGCACCTCCTGGGTGCCGCAGATGAAGCGCACGGAGGCCATGCCGTAGCCCCAGCGGTCCAGGGCCTCGTGGGCGGCGGCGATGACCTCGGGGTGGTCGGCCAGGCCCAGGTAGTTGTTGGCGCAGAAGTTGAGGACCTCGCCGGGGCGGCCGCCCGAGGTCACGTTGACGGTCGCGGACTGCGGGGTGCCGATGACGCGCTCGGGCTTGTGCAGGCCGGCGGCGCGGATCTCGTCGAGGGTGGCGCGCAGGTCGTCGCGCACGGAGTCGAACATCGCTTGGCTCCTTGAGGGCTGGCGGGTGCTGGCGGGAGGAGATCCGGGTCAGGCGGTCCAGTCGAGGATGACCTTGCCGCCCTTGCCGCTCGCGGCGTCCGCGAACGCCGCCTCGAAGTCGCGGTACGCGTACCGGCCGGTGATCACCGGGGCGAGGTCCAGGCCGCCCTCCAGCAGCACGGACATCGCGTACCAGGTCTCGAACATCTCGCGGCCGTAGATGCCCTTGAGGGTGATCATCGAGGTGACGATGCGGGCCCAGTCGACCGGGAACTCCTCGGAGGGCAGGCCGAGCATGGCGATCCGGCCGCCGTGCGTCATGTTCGCGATCATGTCGCGCAGGGCCTCGGGCCGGCCGGACATCTCCAGGCCGATGTCGAAGCCCTCCCGCAGCCCCAGCTCGCGCTGGCCGTCGGCGATGGTGGACCCGGCGACGTTCAGGGCGAGGCTGACGCCGATCTTGCGTGCCAGCTCCAGGCGTTCCTCGCTGACGTCGGTGATGACGACGTGGCGGGCGCCCGCGTGCCGGGCGACGGCCGCCGCCATCAGGCCGATCGGCCCGGCGCCGGTGATCAGGACGTCCTCGCCGACCAGCGGGAAGGACAGCGCGGTGTGCACGGCGTTGCCGAACGGGTCGAAGATCGCGGCGATGTCGAGGTCGACGGGGACGCGGTGCACCCAGACGTTGCCGGCGGGCAGCGACAGGTATTCGGCGAACGCGCCGTCGCGGCCCACACCGAGACCGACGGTGGCCCGGCACAGGTGGCGGCGCCCGGCCAGGCAGTTGCGGCACTTGCCGCACACCAGGTGCCCCTCGCCGCTGACCAGGTCGCCGGTTGTGACGTCGGTGACGTCCCGGCCGACCTCGACGACCTCGCCGACGAACTCGTGCCCGACCACCAGCGGGGTGCGGATCGCCTGCTGGGCCCAGCCGTCCCAGGCCCGGATGTGCAGGTCGGTGCCGCAGATACCGGTCCGCAGGACCTTGATGAGGACGTCACCGGGTCCGATGGTGGGCTCGGGCACGTCGGCCAGCCACAGCCCGGGCTCCGCCTTCTGCTTGACCAGCGCCTTCAACGCTACGGCTCCTGTGGTTCGGCCCCGGCACGGTGTCCGGGCATGCCGAAGGGACCCGTGTCCGGGGTGAGGAGTGGAATCGCACAGCAATCTGCCGCACGTGAGCAGCCCAGGTCCATCGAGGTTTTCTTAAACACGGGCACAGCTTTGCTTCACGCACCGCCGCACACGCCGCGACACGCCGTGTGCCGCCGTGCGTTCACGGGCCCGGCCAGTGTTCGAGCCGCCGGGTCAGGTCGGCAGCCGCGGCCTTGATGATTCCCAGTCCTTCCCGGCCCCAGGGGCGCGGCGCGACGTCGACGACACACACGGTGCCCAGCACCATCCCGGTGCCGTCGATGAGCGGGGCACCGAGGTAGGAGCGGATGCCGAACGCGTCGACGATCGCGTTGGCCGCGAACCGCGGGTAGTCACGGACGTCCTCCAGCACCAGCGCCTTGCGCCGGGCCACCACATGGGGGCAGAAGCCGTGGTCGCGGGCGAGGCGCCGGCCCAGCTCGCGCCGGGGCCCCGAGGGGTCCTGGTCCTCGGCCGGGGTACCGGGGGCGGGTGTGTCGACGTCGAGCACGTCCCGCTCCGGGCGGTGCAGCCCGGCGTAGAACTGCTCACGCGGACCGGGGAAGTTGACCATCGCGTACGGGGCGCGGGTGCGGGCGGCGAGCCGGTCGGCGAACGCGTCGAGGGCGGGCTCGGGGCGCTCGCCCAGGCCGAGCCCGCGCAGCCGCTCGACGCGGGCGGGGGCTTCCCGGTCCTGCGGGGTGAGCAGCAGCCGGCCGACCGGGCGCGGCGGGTCGTAGCTCATGACCGGGCTCCGGTGCCGTGCCGCCCGGGGACGGGCAGCGGCCTGCGGTGCCGCTTCGGGTGGGACATGGAGGGACTCCGTCGGGGATCGGGGACAGCGTCAGGCGCCGCGGCCGGAAGCGGCGGCGGGCTCGGGGGCGTGGGCGATGAGGTGCCGGACGAGGGTCAGCAGGGCCTGGACGCCGGAGGCGGCCCGGCGCGCGTCGCAGTTGATCACGGGGATCTCCGGGGCGAGGTCGAGGGCGTCCCGCACCTCCTCGGGGTCGTAGCGGTGGGCACCGTCGAACTCGTTGAGGGCGACGACGAAGGGCAGGCCGCGCTGTTCGAAGTAGTCGACGGCCGCGAAGCAGTCCTCCAGGCGGCGGGTGTCGGCGAGGACCACCGCGCCGAGGGCGCCCTCGGACAGCTCGTCCCACAGGAACCAGAACCGCTCCTGCCCGGGGGTGCCGAACAGGTAGAGCACGTGCCGCGTGTCGAGGGTGATGCGGCCGAAGTCCATGGCGACCGTGGTCTCGGTCTTGCTGTCGACGCCGTCGAGGCTGTCCGTGCCCTCGCTGACGGTGGTCAGCAGCTCCTCGGTGCTGAGCGGGGCGATCTCGCTGACGGCGCCGACGAACGTCGTCTTGCCCACGCCGAACCCGCCCGCGACCAGGATCTTCAGCGCGGTCGGGAAGGGGTCGCCGCGGCCGGTGGGGCCGCCGGCGCGGTCAGAGCTGTCGTCGTAGTCCATCGAGCACTGCCTCCAGGAGAGCCCGGTCGGTGGGGTGGTGGTCGTACACGGGAGGTTTGGTGGTCAGCGCCCCGCAGTCGAGGAGGTCGGCGAGCAGGACCTTGGTCACCGCCACGGGCAGCCTCAGGTGAGCGGCCACCTCGGCCACCGTCACCGGGGCGCGGCACAGGTCGAGCGCCTGCCCGTGCTCGGGGCCGAGGTAGCCCAGGGGGGTCCTGCCGGTGGTCATCACCTGCGACATCAGGTCCAGGGCGACGCTCGGTTCGGTACGGCCGTTGCTGACCGTGAAGGGGCGCACCAGTCGTCCGGCCGCGTCGTCGAGCCAGGGTGCGTCGCCGGCCGCCGCCGCGCTCAAGGCCGCAGCACCGGGGGTTCGGCGGTCTGCTGGCGGGGGGCGGTCACGAGGTAGGGGCGCACGCTCTTGACGAGCATCGCCATCTCGTACCCCAGAACCGCCGCGTCGGCCTCGCGTCCGGCGAGCACGGCGAGGCAGGTGCCGGATGCGGCGGTGGTGACGAACAGCAGGTTCGAGTCGAGTTCGACGACGACCTGCCGGACGTCGCCGCCGTCCCCGAAGCGGACACCGGCGCTGCGGCCGAGGGAGTACAGACCGGAGGCCAGGGCGGCCATGTGGTCGGCGCTGTCGGGGTCGAGCCCGTGAACGGCTTTCACCAGCCCGTCGCAGGAGAGCAGGACCGCGCTGGTGGTGTGCGGGACACGCTGCACGAGGCCGCTCATCAGCCAGTCGAGGTCGGCAACGCGGCTGGTCGGCGCGTCGGTCGGCATGCTGCATCGACTCCTTGGGGTACGGGGTTTCCGGTTCCGTGGTCGTCCGGCCGGGTCATCCGGTCGGGGTGCTCCCGTCGTGGCCGGCCGGTCCGGCGGGGGCGGGCGCGGTGTCCGGCACGCCGTCGCGTACGCGGGCCGCGCCGTGGTCGTACGCTCCGGGCGCGCCGGGGGCGTGCACACCGGGCGTGGTGTCGTGCGCGCCCAGGGCGCCGTCGGTGGGGGCGTGCGGCGAACCGCCGCGCACGCCCGGCGCAGCAGGCGGTGTGCCGGCACGGGTGCCGTCGGCACCGGTGGGCGGGGCGGGCAGGCCGCCCGCCGGCGCGCCCGGTGTTCCCGTGGCGGCGTCGGCGGCGTGCCCGTGGCCGGGCACCGGTACGAGCGTCGCAGGGCCGCTTCCGGCCGGCGTGTCCGCCGGTCCGGGCGCGTACGGCCCCTGGTCCGTGCCCGGGCCGTCCTGGTGCTGCCGGGCCTCGGCGAGTCCGACGCCGCGCCGGAACGCGGCCATCAGACCGGGGTCGTGCAGGGGTGTGTCGTCGCCGTGCCGGCGGGGTGCCGGGCCGCTCCGCAGCTGCGGCACCAGGTGGTGGTGGGCGCGGCGCCGGGGCAGCGGGGGCTTCACCTCAGTGCCGGGCACGCTGCCGTCGCGCGGGGCGGGCAGGACGCCTTCGTGCGCGGCCGCGGCCGCCCGGTCCCCGGGACGGGGGCCGGGCACCGCCCGTGCCGGGGCGGGCCGTCGGGTGCCGGAGCCGCGCCGGGGCAGGGGCGCGGGGGCGCCGGACGGCGACGGTGCCGTGGAAGCGGCCGGAGCGTCGACGGGCGCCGTGGGGGCACCGGGAGCGCCGGCGGATGCGGCGGGTGTGCCGGCGGCCGTCTCAGGCGCACCGGACCGCCCGCCGGGGCCGGTGGCGGCCGCGGCGTCCGGAGCGGCCCCGGCTGCCCGGCCGTCCCCGGCCGCCGCCGGCGGGACGTCCGCAGGAGATGCGGCGGTCTCCGCGTCCGCCCCGTACGGCTCCGGTACGTCCAGTTCCGCGCCGAGCAGTGTCTGCGGCAGCACGAGGACGGCCTGCACGCCGCCGTAGATGTTGGTCTGCAGGCGCACGGTGATGCCGTGCCGCCGGGCCAGCTGGGACACCACGTACAGGCCGATCCGGCCGTCCGCGAGCAGCCCGGCGACGTCGACCTGGCCGGGGTCGGCGAGCAGCTCGTTCATCCGCACCTGTTCGGCGACCGGCATGCCCAGGCCGCGGTCCTCGACCTCCACGGCGAGCCCGGAGGTGACGTGGTTCGCCCGCAGCAGGACCTCGGTGTGCGGGGCGGAGAACACCGTGGCGTTCTCGACGAGTTCGGCCAGCAGGTGGATGACGTCGGCGACGGCGTGGCCGCGCAGCCGGCCGTCGGCCGGGGGCACGAGCCGGACCCGGGAGTACTGCTCGACCTCGGCGATGGCGGAGCGCAGCACCTCGGTCATGGGGACGGGGTTGCTCCACTGGCGGCGGGAGACGGCACCGCCCAGCACGGCGAGGTTCTCCGCGTGGCGGCGGATCCGGGTGGCGAGGTGATCGACGTGGAAGAGGCCCTTGAGCAGCTCGGGGTCCTCGATCTCGTTCTCCAGCTCGTCGAGGAGGGAGATCTCGCGGTGCACCAGGGACTGCAGGCGCCGGGCGAGGTTGACGAAGACCTCCAGCTTCTGTTCGCTGCCCGCCCGGCCGGAGAGCCGGCCGGCCTCGGCCACGGCGGCGACGGCGCCGTCGTGGGCGCGGGCGAGGTCGTCGGCGAGCAGCCCGAAGGCGTCGGCGCGGGCGGACGGCTCGCCGCGCCGCGGGGTCCGGGGCGGCTCCTCGCCGTGCCGCAACGCCTCGACCAGGGCCGTCAGTTCGGCCTCGCGGCGCGCCGTGTCCGCGCGCAGGGCGCCGAACCGCTCGCGCACGGAGCGGGTGGCACGGCGGGCGGCGAGAGCGCCGGTCAGCAGGGCGGCGAGCGTCACCGCCGCGGCCCCGGCGAGCACCGCCCACAGCACGGCTGGGGGGCGCTGGCCGGTGGAGCGCAGGGTGTCCAGCGTGTACAGCACGGCGGCGCCGGCGCCGAGTGCGACCGCGGTCGCCGGCAGCACGGCCAGGGGCAGCAGCCGGGGCCGTATGCGGGCCGGGGGCTGCGACGGGGCGGTGCGGGCGGCCGGTCGGCCGTGCCGCCCGCCCTCACGGCGGTCTGCGCGCACGGCCGCTGCGCGGAGGTGTGGCATCTGCTCCTCGTACGGGTCCGTCGGGCCTGTGAGCCCACGCGGCGGGGCGTGAGCGGGCAGGCGCCATCGCTGTGCCGGCCGTCCGGGCCGCTGGTGCGGCACTCCGTCGCCCGACGGCCACTCACCGTAGTCACGTGCGAGCCCGGTGCGACGGGCAGTTGGAAAAATCCCCCGCGGATCGTCCTGCTCTGGTATGAGGAGTCGCACGGCTGAGCGAGACGGCGCCGGCCTGCCCGGCCGGGTGTCCGGCCGCACGGCCGTCCGGGGGGCTCCGGGCGCGCCGCACGATGAACTCCAGGGTGCCGGGGAACACGGGTGAAGAGTCCCTAGCACAGGAGGTCAGCGATGTTCGAGGCGGGCGACATCCGGGAATGGCGCGGACACGATGTCGTCGACGCGGACGGCAACAAGATCGGCACTCTGGAGTCCGTCTACGTCGACACCACGACGGACGAGCCCAGCTTCGCGACGGTCACGACGGGCCTGCCCACCCGCCGCCGTCTGGTGTTCGTCCCGCTCGCCGGTGCCACCGTCGGCCCGGGTTACCTGCGGGTGGCCCACACGAAGAAGGTGATCAAACAGGCGCCGTCGATCGACACCGACGGCGTGCTGGCCGCCGCGCAGGAGCCTGCCGTCTTCGCCCATTACGAGCTGGAGTACCAGCCCGGTGCCGGTGGCGAGCGGCGCCTGGCCCGGCGCTGACCGGCGGCCGCGCCGGCCGTCCGGTCACCGCGGACTCACGCCTCGCCCGTGCCCTCCGTCTCCGCCTTGGCGGCCAGGGTGCGCTCCCGGCGGCCCACGATGGCGACCGCGGCCGCCGTGCTCGCCGCGAACGCGAGCGCGACCACGGCGGGGCTGTCCAGGCGGTTGCGGGTGAGGTGGTCCAGGGAGTAGCGGCCCACGCCGGACAGGCCGAGCGCGGCGGCGACGAGCCCGAGGTAGGCGGGGTACTCGTAGCCGCCCTGGGTCGCGAAGAAGCCGGCGGGCCGGTGGACCGCCACCGCCCCGGCCATGGCGCCCGCGGCCGGTGTGACGGCCCCGAGCGCGAGCAGCAGTCCGCCGCCCGCCTCCCCGAGGCCCGCCGCGACGGCACTGGGCCGGCCGGGGCGGAAGCCCATGGCCTCCATCGCCTGCGCGGTGCCCTCGATGCCCGAGCCGCCGAACCAGCCGAGCAGTTTCTGGGCGCCGTGCGCGAAGAGCACCCCGCCGGTGCCGACCCGCAGGGCCAGCAGTCCGAGATCCTTGCGGTGGAGCCGCACCATGATGACGTCCTCACACTCCGCCGGGCATCAGCACTGGGGGCGCTTGCCGTGGTTGGCGCGGTGGTTGCGGCGGCCCTTCTTCTTGCGGCGTCGCTTCGACGACATGGGAACCTCCCGATGGTCGGGCGCCGTTGAGAGCGGTGTCGTTCCGGTGTCCCGGTTCGCTCGCGTCTTCTCCCGCATCCTTCCACAAGGCGCCCAGGGCCGCTATCCCGCGTCGCGTGCGCCGCCCGGCGCCCGAACGGCGGCCGCGGCATCGCGCGGTCGTGGCGCCGCTCGGCGGCCACTACCCTGTAAGCGGGGGCCCGCCCGGGTGACCGCCGTCGCCCGGCCGTTCCACCCGATCCGTCCGGGGAGAGCACGCATGACCGGTGAACCCGCCCCGATCAGCGCCGAGGCCCGCAAGGCCCTCGAACGGGAACTCGCCGAGCTGCGCGCCGAGCGCGACGCGGTGGCGGCGACCCTGCGAGGCGAGGACGCCCAGGGAGACACCGCCGACCAGGCCGACGAGCTGCAGCGCGTCGCCCATCTGCAGCGTCTGGACAGGCGTATCGACGACATCGACGCCCGGCTGCGCCAGGCGGGCGACGCGGGTCCGCCGCCCACCGACGTCATCGGCATCGGCACCACGGCCACCGTGCGGTTCGACGACGGCACCGTGCAGACGGTCCAGCTGGGCGAGGTCGCCGAACTGGACCGGACGACACTGGTCACCGCCGCGAGCCCGCTGGGCCGCGCCCTGCTCGGCCATCGCGTCGGCGACCTGATCGGCTACGACGCTCCGGGCGGACACACCACGGTGCAGGTGCTGTCGCTGAGCTGACCCGGGCGCGGGACCGCGCTGCGGGCTGCCCGGCCGCCTCCGCGGGTGTCAGGGGGCGCGGTGCGCGGCTATGTCGTCCACGCAGGCGCGCAGTGCGGGCACGTGGGCGCGCAGTTGGGCGGCGTCGGTGAGGATGACGGTGGCCGCCAGCGAGATGGCCAGGGGCGGGGTGCCGGCGGGACCGGGCGGCAGGGCCGCGGCGACGGACCGGACTCCGATCTCGTTCTCCTCGTCGACCTCGGCCCAGCCGCGGGCGCGCACCTCGTCGAGTTCGGCGCGCAGCCGGTCCGGGTCGGTGATCGTGCGGGAGGTGACCGCGGGGAGCGGTGCTGACAGCAGGTGCTCGCGTTCGTCCTCGGGCAGTCCGGCGACCAGGGCCTTGCCGATCGAGGTCGCGTGCCAGGGGTTGCGGGTGCCCTCGGCGCTGCGCAGCTGCAGGTGCTGGGTGCCCTGCACGGAGAGCACGAGCAGCACGTCGGAGCCGCTGAGGATGCCCGCGATGACCGGCAGTCCGGTCCGGGCGGCCAGCCGGCGCATCGGCTCGGCGGCGGCCGAGTAGCCGGCCGGGGAGCGCTGGAATCCGCGGGCGAGTTCGAGGACGCGGGCGCCGAGGGCGTAGCGGCGGGTGTCCTCGTCGTAGGTGGCGAACCGCTCCTCGACCAGGCGGCCGAGGAGGCGGTGGGCGCTGCTGACGGGCAGGCGGGCGGCGCGGGCGGCGGCGCTCACGCCGAGGCCGGCGGGGTGCTCGGCCAGCACGGTCAGCAGCCGCAGTCCCCGGCCCAGCATGTCGTCGCCGGATGGTGTGGTCACCGTGTGCCTTTCGTCCTGTCCTCGGGGTGCCGCCGCGGGCCGCCCGGCGGTGTGCCGGGCGGTGCGGGCGGGTGCGGCGGCCGGCGTCCGGGGTGCGGTCGCCGCCGCGCCGACGATCACGGTACCCGGGCGGGACGGGCGGCCGCCGGTTCGGGGACGGCCAGGGTCAGTCCGGCCGAGAGCAGGGCGCAGGCGGCCATGAACCCGAAGGCGCCCGCGTCGCCCAGCGGGGTGCCGCGCACCCAGCCGACCAGGTAGGTGCCGGCGAACGAGCCCAGCGCGCCGAGGGAGTTGACGAGGGCGATCGCGGCGCCGGCGATGCCGGGCGGGGCGAGGCTGGTGACGAAGGCGAAGTACGGCCCGTAGGGCGCGTACAGGCACAGGCCGGCGACGGTGAGCAGGGCGAGCGCCAGCGGGAAGTGGTCACCGGCGGCGTAGGAGGCGGCCAGGGCGAGGCCGCCGCAGGCGAGCCACGGCCACACGGCCCTGCGGCGCCGTCCGCTGCGGTCGGACAGGCGGGAGTTGAGCAGCATGGCCGCGGCGGCGCAGGCGTACGGGACGGCGGTGAGCAGTCCGGTGGCGCCGATGCCCTCGCCGGAGCCCTTCTTGATGATGGCGGGGAGCCAGAAGACGAACCCGTACATGCCGAAGGACCAGAAGAAGTACTGGGCGGCCATGGTGAGCACCGCCGGGGAGCGCAGCACACGGCCGTACTGTTCGCGCAGGGTGCCGGTCACCGGCGGTGCGGCGGCCCGCTCCGCCGCCAGGTCGGCGCGCAGGCGGGCGAGTTCGTGCTCGGGCAGCCGACCGTACTGTTCGGGGCGGTCCTTGATGAGCCACAGGCAGGCCAGGCCCCACAGGACGGAGGGTATGCCCTCCGCGACGAACATCACGCGCCAGTCGGAGACCGACACCAGCCAGCCGGAGACGGCCGACAGCCACATCACGGTGACCGGATTGCCGAGGATGAGCAGGGTGTTGGCGCGTCCGCGCTCGCCGCGGGTGAACCAGCGGCCGAGCAGCATGACCATCGAGGGCAGCACGGCGCCCTCGACGACGCCGAGCGCGAAGCGCACCGCGATCAGCTGGCCGGGGCTGCCGAGCAGGCCCTGGGCGACGGCGAGCAGGCCCCAGGCGACGGTGGACCAGGCGACGAGCCTGCGGGCGCTGCGCTGCTCGGCGTACAGGGTGCCGGGGATCTGGAAGAAGAAGTAGCCGAGGAAGAACGACGCGGCGATCAGGGAATCGGCGCTCGTGGACAGCCCCAGGTCGTCGGCCATGCCGCCGGCGGAGGCGATCGCGTAGTTGGACTTGTCGAGATAGGCGAGCGAGTACGTGACGAACGCGACCGGCATCAGGTAACGGGCGCGGACGGAGGTGAAGAGCCCGGTCCGCTCCGGCGCGGCGGCTGCGGTGGCGGGTGACGTCGCTGTCATCCCAGACCCCCTGTTTTCCGTGTGATGGAAAGTGTTTCACTGGACGGAAAGCACGGTACGAGAAGGAGAGTCCGTTGACCAGTGCCGTTCATCACATCGCAACCGGCGTCCTGCTGCCCTGGCCCGGTCTGGACCGGCGGTACGGCCCCTGGCCGGAGGGGGTCCGGGTGCACGTCTGGGACGGTGCGACCCCGGACAGCGAACCCGCCGACGAGGTCCTGGCCCAGGTCGGCCTGTGGGTCATGCCCTACGCGGTGCCGGACGCCGTTCGCCTTCTGCCGCGCCTGCCCCGGCTGCGGGCGGTGCAGTCGCTGAGCGCCGGTGTCGAGAAGCTGCTGCCGCTGCTGCCCGCGGGGGTCGCGCTGCACAACGGCCGGGGTCTGCACGACGCCTCCACCGCCGAGCACGCGCTCGGCCTGATCCTCGCCGCGCAGCGCGATCTGCCCCGGTGGGTCGCCGACCAGGCGGACGGGCGGTGGCAGCCGCACTTCACCCGCTCCCTCGCCGATCGCCGGGTGACCATCGTCGGCTACGGCTCCATCGGCGCCGCGCTCGAACGCCGCCTGCTCGCCTGCGAGGCGCAGGTGGTCCGCGTCGCCCGGCGGGCCCGGCCCGAGCAGGACGTCCACGCGGTGAGCGACCTGCCCAACCTGCTGCCGGACACCGACATCGTGGTGCTCGTGCTGCCCGAGAACGCGAGCACGGCCGGCCTGTTCGGCGCCAGGGAACTGGCCGCGCTGCCGGACGGGGCGCTCGTCGTCAACGTCGGCCGCGGCCGCACCCTGGACACCGAGGCCCTGCTCGCGCACACCTCGACGGGCCGGCTGCGCGCGGCCCTCGACGTCACCGATCCCGAACCCCTGCCCGCCGGCCATCCCCTGCGCCGCTGTCCGGGGGTGCTGATCACCCCGCATGTGGCCGGCGGGTCCGCCGCGTTCCGTCCGCGGGCGGAGCGGCTGATCGTCGAGCAGGTCCGCCGGTTCGCGGCCGGCCGCGAGCTGCTGCACCCCTTCCCGCGCGACTGACCGCCGACGGCATGCCGTCGGCGGCCGGTCGCCTGAGGAAGGGGCCGGCGCGCGGTGCGCGCAGGCCGGCCTCAGAGGTCGAGAACCAGGCGGGGGCAGGCGGCCCGGGACACGCAGATCATCATGGTGTCGTGCGCGGCCTGTTCCTCCGGGGTGAGGAGGGAGTCGCGGTGCCGCACGGTGCCGGCCAGCACCGTCGTCTCGCAGGTTCCGCAGGTGCCCTCCCGGCAGGAGGAGAGCACCTGGACACCCGCCTGTTCGACGGCGTCCAGCACGGACGTGCCGGGCGGCACGGTCAGGACGCGGCCGCTGCGTGCCAGCTCGACCTCGAACTCCTCGTCCGCGCCGGTGTCCTGACGCTCCTTGGGCGCGAACCGTTCGGTGCGCAGGGCGCCGGCCGGCCAGGCGGCACAGCGCTCCTCGACCGCCTTGAGCATCCCTTCCGGCCCGCAGCTGTAGACGAGGGTGTCCGGGCAGGGGGTGCCGAGCAGGGCGTCCAGGTCCGGCAGTCCGTGGGTGTCCTGGGGCACCAGCCGGATCCGCTCGCCGTAGGCGGAGCGCAGATCGGCGTGGAAGGCCATGGCGGCCAGGCTGCGCCCGCCGTACACCAGTTCCCAGTCGGCGCCCTGCCGTTCCGCCTCCGCGAGCATCGGGATCAGCGGGGTGATGCCGATGCCGCCCGCGAGGAACAGATAGCGGGGCGAGGGGTCGAAGGCGAAGGTGTTGCGCGGGCCGTGCACCCGGACCGGGTCGCCGGGCGCGAGACGGTCGTGGACGTACGCCGACCCGCCGCGCCCGGCGGGCTCGCGCAGGACGGCGACACGGTAGGTGCCCGTCTCCTGCCGGTCGCCGCACAGCGAGTAGGGGCGCGTGGTCCCGTCCGGCAGGACGAGGTCGATGTGGGCGCCGGGCTCCCAGGGCGGCAGCGCGGCGCCGTCGGGGCGGGCCAGGGTCAGCCGCACGACGTCCTGGGCGACGGTGTCCTTGGCCGTGAGGACGAGGTCGCATCCGGCCTCGCCGGTGCCCTGGGTGCGGGCGGGGATCACTGTGGTCACGGTGCTTCTTCTCCCGGGTCGCGGCCGGCCGGGTCATCAAAGGGGCGGTGCCCGTCCGGGTGGGCGAGGAGCCACTCCCACACGTCGACCGGATCCTCGAACTCGTGCTCGGCGCCGCAGTGGCAGACGGCGAGCAGCCGGTCGGTTCCGAGCACCCAGTGGATGCGGTAGACCTCGCCGCCGGTCAGCGCCGGTGGATGCAGTGCGTTCACCGGACTCCGGCCTCCGCCGGTGCGGCGTTCTCGGCGGCCATCCGGGCCAGGATGCGGCGCGCCGCCAGGCCGCCGGTGTCGATGTTGATGGACAGCTCCTGGTAGCCGGGCTTCTCCGTGTCCAGCGCCTTCTGCAGCACGTTGAGCGCGACCACGTCCTGCATCACGACGGTGTGGTTGTTCTCCCGCAGGAAGTCGGAGACCCGCTGGTCGTCCAGGGCGAAGTCGCGGGCCACGGCCCAGAAGTCGTAGGTGGTCTTCTCGGTGGACGGGGTGATGCCGTAGACGACCTCCACGTGGAAGGCGTGCGGGTCGCTGCCGTCGGGGTTCGGGCCGGGCGCGCCGACGGGGGCGATGCGCGAGTGCAGCAGGTACAGGCACGGGGCGTGGTACTCGATGTCCTGCCAGCGGGTGATCCGCCCGGCGATCCCGGTGGACTTCGCGTAGAACGGCGGGCACTCCGCGTCGTCCATGTGGCGGCTGACGTACACCACGCCGGACTTGTCGTCGACCTCGGTGGTGATGGGGGTCTCGGCGACCTCGGGGGTGCCGATGTAGCCGCCGTGCAGGTAGGTCTCGTGGGACAGGTCGAGCAGGTTGTCGACCAGGAGCCCGTAGTCGGCGTCGAGGGGTTCCATGCCGCACACGACGGTGTGGTCGGACGAGTCGAGCCAGGGGGCGCGCGGCGGGAGGGTGTCACCGGGTTCCCGGTCGCCGATCCACACCCACACGAAGCTGTCCTGCTCGACGACCGGGTAGGTGGCCAGGCGGGCGGTGCGGGGGATGCGCCGCTGGGCGGGCACGGAGACGCACACGCCGTCGGTGCCGTAGGTGAAGCCGTGGTAGCCGCAGACCACGCGGTCGCCGTCCAGGCGGCTGGGTTTCTCGGACAGCGGGAAGCGGCGGTGCACGCAGCGGTCCGCGAGGGCCACCGGGCGGCCGTCCTCGGTACGGTACAGCAGGATCGGTTCGCCCAGGATCGTGCGGCCGAGCAGGTCGCGCCCGACCTCGTGGGCGTAGGCGGCGACGTACCACTGGTTGCGGACGAAGGCGGTCACGGTGTTCCTCCTCGTGCAGAGGGCTTGAGGGTCCACGATCACGCGGGCTGCCGGGCGCGGTCGGTGCGGTCATCTTCGGACCGGGGCCCACCGCCGCCCAGGGCCTTTCCCGGATGGCGGGAAAGATTCCGGGACGGTCCGGTGCGGTCCTCGCGTGTGAGCCGCACATGCCGGACGGCCGGGGTCCGTCGCCGGCGGGCCGTCAGCGGCCGGTACCGGCCAGTGCTCTGGAGATGGTGCGGGCGCTGGTGCACACCAGCGGGGCGATCGCGTGGACGGTTCGGCTGCCGTGCCGCACCACCAGCGACACCGCCGCGACCACCTCCCCGTCCGGCCCGTGCACGGGCGCGGCCACCGACAGGGCGTCCATGGTGACCTGCCGGTCGCTGACGGCGTAGCCGTCGCGCCGGACGTCGCCGAGCATCCGGCGCAGGGCGCGCGGGTCGGTCACGGTCTTCTCGGTGAACCGGTGGAACGGCCCGGCCAGCACCTGCTCCTGCACCTCGCGGGGTGCGTGGGCGAGCAGCACCAGCCCCACCCCGGTGGCGGTGAGCGCGAACCGCCCGCCCGGGCGGGTGAGCACGGGCACCGCGCCGGTTCCCGCGATCCGCTCCACGAACACCAGCTCGCATCCCTCACGCACCGCCAGCTGCACGTTCTCCCGGGTCACCTGCGACAGGTCCTCCAGATAGGGCAGGGCGTGCTCGCGCAGGCCATGGCCGCGCGGGGCCAGCGCGCCCAGCTCCCACAGCCGCAGGCCGATCCGGTAGCGGCCGTCCTCGCCGCGCTCCAGGGCTCCCCAGGCGATGAGTTCGCCGAGCATGCGGTGCACGGTCGAGGTGGGCAGCCCCGAGCGCCGGGCCAGTTCGCTGAGCGTCATCGCGGGACGGTCGGCGCAGAAGGCGCCGAGGATCTTCAGGGCCCGGCCGAGCACCGGTCCCGGACCGCCGCCTGCCCGGCCCGCGCCGCTGCCGATCGCTGTGCTGATCTGCGCTCGCACCGTCCCGCCTTTCGCTCGCGGTCCCCGCGGGCTCGCCCATGGGATCGCCCCACCGGGGGCAACGGGGGCCGGTCGGCAGTGTGCGCCCGCGGCGGGCCGCGCGTCGAGGGGTCGGACGGCGATGGTGCCGTGCGGCACGGCCGGGACGTGGCCGGCCGAGCCGTGGTGCGCTGCTCCGTCTTCGGTGGTCCGCCGTTGTCCGGACTCGGACGGTCCGGAGACGGGCGGCTGCTGGACCGACGGCGGCGGGACGGACGTGTGTCACGCCTCGCCGGCGAAGGTCTCCGCGCCGGCCTGGAAGACGTGCTCCTTAAGAGGCGGGTCGGGGAAGTACGCGGAGCGGACGTCAGACGTGATCAGCTGCCGCAGGAAGGAGGTGCACGGGCCGGCGTGGCGTTCCCCTTCGGGGCCGCGTCCTTCGTCGATCAGGACGGTCCAGGTCCCGGGTCTCCGGCCGGTGGTGGACAACAAGGTGAGGACTTCGCCGCCCTCGTCCTCGTAGGCCAGGGGATCAGGCGGGCCCCTCCTGGTCCGGTTCGGCGGGGCGCGGCTCGCCGTGGTCCCACAGCAGGTGCGGCGATGCGCGGCACTGGGCGTCCATGGCGATCAGGTCGTGGCCCGGGCGGGGGCACCCGGGTGCCGGCAGCAGGACGTTGACGTCGAACACGCCGCCGCCGTAGGTGTCGGCCGGCTCCTTGTGGTCCTCGGGGAGTTCGGTCCCCAGTGCCTTCCCCACGGCAGCCCAGTCCTTCCCGGTCACGTCCGGGGGCGGCGGCAGCAGCCGGGTGAGGCGGCCGAAGAGGGGTTCACCGCCGTTCTCCGGACCGGTCACCGCTCCCCCGCGAGACCCAGGCCGCCGCCGCGCGTCGCGGACACGGCCTCGGTCCGCCCGGGGCGGCGCCACGGACGGGCGATCGGAGAGGACACCGCCCTCCACCACGGCTCGGCGGGCAGCTTCCCCTCGGGCTCGAAGGGTTCTCCGGGCCGGGGGAACGCCGCCGCCTGGCCCGCCTCCTCGGCCGCGTCCTTCGTCCACTCACCCGGCTCGGCCCAGGGGTGCGGGGCGAGGTCGAAGGTGCCCCAGTGGATGGGCAGCAGCACGCCGTGCGGCCGGCCGCCCTGCAGGTCGAGGTGGGCGCGCAGGCCCTCCTCGGGCGTCATGTGGATGTCGGGCCAGAACTCGGAGTACGCACCGATCTGGATCATCGTCGCGTCGAACGGGCCGTGGGCGGCGCCGATGTCCCGGAAGCCCTCGAAGTAGCCGGTGTCGCCGCTGTGGTAGATGCGGTGCCGCTCGCCGGTGACGACCCAGGACGCCCACAGGGTGTGCTGGGGGTTGCGCAGGCCGCGGCCGCAGAAGTGGCGGGCCGGGGTGGCGGTGAGGGTGAGCGGACCGACCTGGGTGTCCTCGTGCCAGTCGAGTTCGCGCAGACGGCCTGCGGGCACACCCCAGTGTTCCAGGTGGGCGCCGACGCCGAGCGGGACCGCGAAGAGGGTGTCGGTGCCGGCCAGTGCCTTGATGGTGGGCATGTCCAGGTGGTCGTAGTGGTCATGGGAGACGACGACCACGTCGACCGGGCCGAGGGCGGCGAGCGGCAGGGGTACCGGGTGCATGCGACGCGGGCCGGCGAACGGCACCGGGGAGCAGCGTTCGCCCCACACCGGGTCGAACAGCACCCGACGGCCGTCGATCTCGGCGAGGACGCTGGAGTGTCCCAGCCAGGTCATCCGCAGGCCGGTGGGGGCGGGGCGGGCCAGATCGGCCACCGTGGTGGCGTGCACGGGCACGGTGCCCCGGGGACGGCGGCGGCGCCGCTGCTCGCCGTCCAGGTAGGCCCGGGCCAGCTCCCGCCGCGGCGGCGCGGTCCTCGACGGGCCGTCGGGGTTGCGGAAGGCACCGTCGGCGAAATGGGGCGAACGGCGGATGCGTGCCGCGCGCTCCCCGCGCGGCTGCGCGCCCATGGCCTCGAGTCTCAGCGTGCGGAGACCGGAGCCGAGGATGTCAACTCCCGCCACAGTACCTCCCGTTGAAGTCGGTCGAAGAGATCATTATGGCGGGCGGCACCGGCCGGCGGGCCCCCGCCCCGGCTCCGGCGTCCGTCACCGGGGCGGGCCGCGGTCGTCACGTGGGGATCAGGCCACCGACGCGATCCGGGTCCTGATCTCCTCCGGGGAGAGGGTGCCCTTGGGCCGTACATGGTCGCCGGAGGACTCACCGCGCAGCCGGCGGCCGATCCACGGGACCAGGTGCTCGCGGGCCCACTGGACGTCGTCGCGGCGGACCGCCAGGGTGCCGCGGGGCGGCAGCGGCGGCCACGGCTGCTCCGGGTCGGCCGGCACGTCCAGACCGAGGACCTGGCCGGCCCGCAGGGCCACCCGGGTGTGCCCCTCGGGCGAGAGATGCAGACGGTCGTCGCTCCAGGCCCGGCGGTCCTGGACGGACTTCAGCGACCACAGGTCGAGCACCGGGCAGCCGTAGCGGTCGGCGATGGCCCGCACATGCCCGTTGTAGGTGGCGATCTTGCCGCGCAGGTGTTTGAGCACGGGCACGCCGCGGGTGTCGAAGCCGGTGGTGACCATCACGGTGCCGGCCGCGGACGCCAGGCGGGCGACGGCCTTCTCGAAGCGTTCGGCCACGTCGTCCGGGTCGGTGCCCGGGCGGAGGATGTCGTTGCCGCCCGCGCAGAACGACACCAGATCGGGGGCGAGTTCGACGGCCCGCGGCACCTGGTCCGCCACGATCTGGTCGAGCAGCTTGCCCCGCACGGCGAGGTTGGTGTACTGGAAGTCGCCCTCGGGCCTGAGGTCGGCGAGCAGGACGGCCAGGCGGTCGGCCCAGCCGACGAACGCTCCGTCGGGGCCGGGGTCACCGACACCCTCGGTGAAGCTGTCACCCACCGCCACGTACGACCCGATCACTGATCCGCTGTCATTCTTCGAATCGTCTGCCACGTCCGCCCATGATTCACCCTCGAATGTGACCTACGCGACCGTAGGAAGGGGTTGACGGGCGGTGAGATAAGCCACGTCCCGAGACGGCTCGCGCGGGAATAAGGGGAGGAGTCCCGCATGCTCGTGGCCGTCGAAGCCATGCCGTATGGTCGAGGTCGCGCCCGCCGGCGAGCCGCGGAGGCGGGGCGGAGAGGAAGGAGTCCTCGTGACGCAGCAGATCCCGTCGACCGAGCCGCAACTGGCCGGGGTGCGCAACTTCCGGGACGTGGGCGGGCTGCCGACCGAGGACGGACGACGGGTGCGGTACGGCGTGCTGTTCCGCAGCGGCCACCTGGCCCATGCCACGCCCGATGACGTGGCGTTCCTGTCCTCGCTGGGCCTGCACACGGTCTTCGACTTCCGCAACGCGGCAGACCGGAAGCTGGACGGACCGGACGTGGACCTGCCCGGCGTGCGCAACGTGAATCTGCCGCTGAGCGATCCGGCGGACGGAGCGGAGTTCTGGCGGCTGGTCCGCGACGGCGACCTGGACCAGCTGCGGTCGATCCTCGACGACGGCAAGGGTGTGGCCCGGATGGTCGCCTCCTACCGCGCGATGGTCACCGAGCGCACCGCGGAGCACTCCCAGGTGCTGCACGCGCTCGCCGACGACAGCGTCCCGGCCCTGCTGCACTGCGCCGCCGGCAAGGACCGCGCCGGCCTGGCGATCGCGGTGACGCTGCTCGCGCTGGGCGTGGAGCGGGACGCGATCGTCGCCGACTATCTGGCCTCCGGCGCCCGGCACCGCCGCTACCGGGTGCGGCGCGGCCGCACCGACGCCTCGGCGTACTCGCCCGAGGTGATGGAGCTGCTGGATCCGCTGTTCGACGCCCGGGTCGAGTATCTGACGGCCGCGCTGGAGACCATCGAGGAGACCTGGGGCGGCGTGGACGCCTATCTGGAGCGGGGGCTGCGGCTCACCCCCGCGGCACGCCGGCGGCTGCGCGCGCGGCTGCTCGACTGATCGGCGAGCCCGCACGGGGCATCCGGCTACTTGGCGCCGACCTCGAACAGCAGCCAGATGAAGGCCGCGAAGAGATGGCCGACGGCGATGTAGACGATGAGCCGGACCCACAGCGCGCGCGGGAACTTCTCCTCCAGGTCGCTCATGGTGTGCCTCCGGTGTGCGGGCCCAGGCACAGCGTGGCCGTCGGGCTCTGCAGCAGGGTGTGGACGAAGAGCAGCTCCAGCCCGTCCGGGTCCTCGGCCGCGATGCGGTGCGGGGTCAGCGAGTCGAAGTGCGCGCTGTCGCCGGGCCCGAGCAGGTGCGTGGTGTCGCCGAGGCGCAGCCGCAGCCGGCCGCGCAGCACGTACAGCCACTCCTCGCCGGGGTGCACGCGGACGATGTCGCCCTGGGAGCCGTGCGGCACGTGGACGCGCAGGGCCTGCATGCCGCGCCCGGGGGAACCCGCCTGCCAGTACGTCCAGCCGCCGGCCCGGGTGGCCTCCATGTCCGCGGCCCGGACGACGGCGTCGGGGTCGGGCGTCCGCTCGCCGAGCAGCTCGGAGACGGTCGTACCGTAGGTACGGGCGAGTGCGAGCAGTACCGGCAGCGAGGGCTGGCGCTGCCCGGTCTCCAGACGGGAGAGATGGGCGGGCGACAGCCCGGCGGCGCGGGCCGCGGCCTCCAGGGTCAGGGAGGCTCGGCGGCGAAGGACGCGCAGCTGGGACGCCATGGCGGGCAGGCCGGCAGCCGGCCCCGCCGAGACGTCGGACTCGGGGGAGCTCATGTCTCCATTCAGCCGAGGGTTTGCCCCGAGGGCAAATTTTTTGCCCACGAGGCAAACCCCGGCCGGCTCCGCCGGACGGCAGGCCCTACCGGTTGGCGACCGCCTGCTTGACCAGTGTCTTCCCGAAGTCCCACATCAGCCCGCCGTTGTGCGCGTCGTCCATCACGGCGGTGAAGGCGTCCACGAAGCGGTCCACCTCGCGCTCGCCGATGATCAGCGGCGGGATCAGCTTGATCACTTCCAGGTGGTCGCCGGAGACCTGGGTGAGGATCCGGTGCCGCTGCAGCAGAGGCACGACCACCATCTGGGCGAACAGGCCCTTGCGGGCGGCTTGCAGCATGGTCCAGCGGCTGCGCAGCTTCAGCGACTTCGGGCGCCCGAACTCGATGCCGATCATCAGGCCCCGGCCGCGGACGTCGGCGAGCAGCTCGTACTTGTCGATCAGCGCCGTGAGCCGGGACTTGAGCATCTCGCCGGTCGCCCGGGCGTTGGCCACGATCTGTTCGTTCTCCATGACCGACAGCACCGCGAGTCCGGCCGCCATCGCCTGGGCGTTGGAGCCGAAGCTCGCCGAGTGCACCAGCACCCGGTCCATGGAGGAGTAGACCTTCTTGAAGATCCAGTCCTTGCCGAGGGTGACGCTGACCGGCACGTATCCGCCGGACAGCGCCTTGGCGACGCACACCAGGTCGGGCTCGACGCCGTCCTCGTGCTGGTAGGCGTAGAAGTCGCCGGTGCGGCCGAGGCCGGTCTGCACCTCGTCCGCGATGAGCAGCGCCTTGTGCCGGTGCAGCAGCTCCTGGGCGGAGCGCAGATAGCCGGGCGGGGCCTCGTGCACGCCCTTGCCCTGGATCGGCTCGACGATCAGGGCGGCGACGTCGCCCTTCTTCAGCTCACTCTCGAGCGCGTCCAGGTCGCCGAGCGGGACGGCGGTGTCGGGCAGCAGCGGGCCGAAGCCGTCGCGGAAGCCCTGCTCGCCGAGCACCGACAGCGAGCCGGTGGTCAGGCCGTGGAAGGAGTGCTCGCAGTACAGCACGCGCGGCTTGCCGGTGGCGCGGCGGGCGAACTTCAGCGCGGTCTCCACCGCCTCGGTGCCGCTGTTGCCGAAGAACACCCGGTCCAGGTGCGGGCTGTGGGCCAGCAACCGCTCCGCCAGCAGGCCGGGCAGCGGGGCGCAGTCGAAGCGGGTCAGGTCGGGCAGCTGGGCGTCCAGGACGTCGTGCAGCGCCTTGCGGACGACCGGGTGGTGACGGCCCAGGCCCATGACGCCGAACCCGGCGAGCATGTCCAGGTAGTCGTTGCCGTCGGCGTCCCAGAAGTAGGCGCCCTCGCCCCGTTCGTACACCTTGTCGAAGCCGATGGTGTGCAGCATGCGGGGCAGCTGGTGGTTCAGATGCCTGGCGTGCAGCTCGTACCGCTCGGCGCCGCGCTCGGCCAGCAGGGCACCGAGGTCGAACTCCGTGGTCATTCAGTTTTCTCCTTGACTGCCGTGACGGTCCGGGCGGCCGGCTGCGCCGGAACCATACCGGCCTGCTTGACGTCGGCCGCGTCCCTGACGGTCAGGCTCGCGCTGATCCGGCCGGCGATGTCCACGGGTGTCAGGCCGATGTCGGCCAGCACCTCGGACCGCTTGGCGTGCGCCAGGAACTGCTCGGGGATGCCGAACCGCCGCACCGGGACGTCCACGTCGGCGTCGCCGAGCGCCAGGGCCACCGCGGAACCGACGCCGGCGGAGCGGCTGTTGTCCTCCACGACGGCCACCAGGCGGTGCTCGGCGGCCAGGCCCGGCAGCTCCGGGTCGACGGGCTTGACCCAGCGCGGGTCGACGACCGTGCAGCCCACTCCCCTGGCTTCGAGCAGTTCGGCGGCCTGCAGGCACACCGGCGCCATCACACCGACGGCCACCAGCAGCACCTCGGGCCGCTTGGCCCGGTGCAGCACGTCCATGCCGCCCACCCGGCCGACGGCCGGGATGTCCGGGCCGACGGTCTCCTTCGGGAAGCGCACCAGGGTGGGAGCGTCGTCCACCGCGACCGCCTCGCGCAGCTGGGCGCGCAGCTGGCTCGCGTCGCGCGGCGCGGCGATCCGCAGGCCCGGCACGACCTGCAGCACGGACATGTCCCACATGCCGTTGTGGGACGGCCCGTCGGTGCCGGTCACGCCCGCGCGGTCGAGCACGAAGGTGACACCGCAGCGGTGCAGGGCCACGTCCATGAGCACCTGGTCGAAGGCGCGGTTGAGGAAGGTGGCGTAGACGGCGACCACCGGGTGCAGGCCGCCGGTGGCCAGGCCGGCCGCGGAGACGGCGGCGTGCTGCTCGGCGATGCCGACGTCCCACACCCGCTCCGGGAAGCGCTCGGCGAACTCACCCAGGCCCACCGGGTGCAGCATGGCGGCGGTGATCGCGACCACGTCCTCGCGTTCCTCGCCGATGCGCACCATCTCGTCCCCGAACACGCTGGTCCACGACGGACCCGGCGCCGGGGACAGCGGCTCGCAGGTGCGGGGGTCCATCACACCGACGGTGTGGAAGTGGTCCTCCTCGTGGGCGAGGGCGGGCTCGTAGCCGCGGCCCTTCTCGGTCAGGCAGTGCACCAGGACCGGGCCGTGGAAGCGCTTGGCGCGGCGCAGCGCCGACTCCAGGGCGCCGATGTCGTGCCCGTCGATCGGGCCGACGTACTTCAGGCCCAGGTCCTCGAACATGCCCTGCGGGGCGAAGGCGTCCTTGAAACCCTTCTTCGCGCCGTGCAGCGACTCGTACAGGGTGGTGCCCACCACGGGGGTGCGCTGCAGGACCTCCTTGCCCCAGGCGAGGAACTTCTCGTAGCCGTCGGTGGTGCGCAGCGTGGCCAGGTGGTTGGCCAGGCCGCCGATGGTGGGCGCATAGGAGCGCTCGTTGTCGTTGACGACGATGATCAGCGGCCGGTCCTTGGCGGCCGCGATGTTGTTCAGCGCCTCCCAGGCCATGCCGCCGGTCAGCGCGCCGTCGCCGACGACGGCGACGACGTGTCCCGTCCCGCCCGTCACGTCACGCGCCTTGGCGAGCCCGTCGGCCCAGCCCAGCGCGGTCGAGGCGTGGCTGTTCTCGATGATGTCGTGCTCGGACTCCTCCCGCGACGGGTAGCCGGACAGGCCGCCCTTGCCGCGCAGTTTGGAGAAGTCCTGACGGCCGGTCAGGAGTTTGTGGACGTAACTCTGGTGGCCGGTGTCCCACAGGATCCGGTCCACCGGCGACTCGAAGACCCGGTGCAGTGCGATGGTGAGTTCCACCACCCCCAGATTGGGCCCGAGGTGACCGCCTGTCCTGGCGACCGCGTGCACCAGGAAGTGACGTATCTCGTCGGACAGTTCACCGAGTTCCGCCTCGGACAGCGCCTTCAGGTCGCGTGGTCCCCGGATGCTCTCCAGAATGGTCACGCTGGGCCCCCTCTCGGATCGTTCTGTGTCTCAGTGCACCGTCACTGTCGGTGTCCCGGTGACGCCGGAGGCACCTGCCGTCCCACCCTCCTGTTCTGCGGCGAGCTTCATGGCCTCCTCGATCAGGGTCTCCACGATCTTCGACTCCGGCACGGTCTTGATGACCTCGCCCTT
>NZ_BNBV01000012.1 GCF_014656135.1 Streptomyces thermodiastaticus | reverse complement strand
CCGACTCTATCAGATCTTTCCGATCCGATGTCCTCGGCGCTTTCCAGGTTCCCGCTCTCGCGTTTCCCTTTCCGGCGGCTCCGACTTTATCAGAACTTCCGGGCCGGTCTTACCGGCTCTCCATTCCGATGCGTCGGGGGCTTCTTGTCGAGAATCAGAGTTCTCAAGAAGCGAGTAGATGTGCGCTGTGCCGCCGGCGGGGTACCAGCCCCACCTCCAGGCAACTACGTAAATCTACCTCCCCACCGGTCCCGTGTCAACGGAGCTTATGGGGTGAGTAGGAGACTAGCAGCTGATCACGTCCGGATGCACATCAGGCCGCCGTCGGCACAGTGGCGCTGCGTCCGTCGGGGGCTATGTCGCCCGTGACCCCGGCGCGGACGGCGCGTCCGCCGAGGACATGGACGTAGGTCAGGAAGGCCAGCTCCGCGGCGACCCCAATGCCGATGCGTGCCCAGGTGGGCAGCGGCGACGGGGTGACGAAACCTTCGAGGGCCCCGGAGACGAAGAGGACCAGGGCCAGGCCGATGGCCATGCCCACGGCGGCCCGGCCCTCGTCTGCCAGTGCCGTGCGGCGGGACCGCGGGCCGGGGTCGACGAGGGTCCAGCCGAGCCGCATCCCCGTACCGGCGGCCACGAAGACCGCCGTCAGTTCGAGCAGGCCGTGCGGCAGGACGAGGCCCAAAAACGTGTCGAGCCGGCCGGCGGAGGACATCAGTCCGATGCCGACGCCCAGGTTGAGCATGTTCTGGAAGAGGATCCACAGCACCGGAAGCCCCAGGAAGACACCGAGGACCAGGCACATCGCGGCGGCCTGCGCGTTGTTCGTCCACACCTGGGCGGCGAAGGCGGCGGCGGGATGGCTCGAGTAGTACGTCTCGTACTCGCCGCCGGGGCGGGTGAGCTGCCGCAGCTCCTCGGGTGCGGCGATCGAGGCCTGGACCTCGGGGTGTGTGCCGATCCACCACCCCAGGACGGCGGCGAGTGCGGTGGAGACGAGTGCCGTGGGTACCCACCAGTGACGCGTCCGGTAGACCGCTGCGGGAAACCCCTGCAGCAGGAAGCCGGCGACGTCCCGCCAGGAGGCGCGGCGGGTTCCGGTGACGGTGCTGCGGGCGCGGGCCACGAGCGTGGTGAGCCGGCCGGTGAGCCGGGGGTCCGGGGCGCTGGACCGGATCAGGGAGAGATGCGTGGCGGTCCGCTGGTACAGGGTGACCAGTTCGTCGGCTTCCGCGCCGGTGAGACGGCGCTTGCGGCGGAGCAGGTCGTCGAGGCGGTCCCACTCGGCCCGGTGGGCGGAGACGAAGACGTCCAGGTCCATCGTGTCTGCCTGCTCCTCGGCTGGTCGCTCGGCTCCCCGGCGAATGTGTCAGGTTGTCGTACTGCGGCGGGACTGCTCTCAGCTTGGCAGACTGGCCGTTCTCGGGGCAGTGCAGGGGAAGGACGGCAGGCGTGAGCGAGCTGGTGACGGGTGAGGCGGTAGCGCTCGAACTGCAGCCCGCGCGGCTGCCGAGCCGGGCGCTGGCAGTGGTGCTGGACCTCGCCGTGGCGCTGTCGGTCTATGGTGTCGTGACTTTCGCGCTGACCGTGGCGACGGCGTCCCTGGACGAGGCGGCCCGCGTGGCAGTGTCCATCGCGTCCTTCCTGCTGGTGCTGGTGGGCGGCCCGATCGCGGTGGAGACGCTCAGCCATGGCCGGTCTCTGGGAAAGCTGGTGTTCGGGCTGCGTGTGGTCAGGGACGACGGGGGCCCCATCCGGTTCCGGCACGCGCTGGTGCGCGGTGCGGTCGGTGTCGTGGAGATCCTGGTGAGTTTCGGGGTCGTCGCGTGTGTCGCCTCCCTCGCCTCGGCACGGGGGCGCCGGCTGGGCGACGTCTTCGCGGGGACCCTCGTCGTACGGGAACGGATGGCGGCCGGGCAGAGCACCTTGCTGCCGGCGCCGCCGCCCTGGCTGGCCGGCCGGTTCTCCGCGGTGGATCTGTCGGCCGTGCCCGACGGGCTGTGGCTGGCGGTCCGGCAGTACCTGGTGCGCATGCGGCAGCTCGATGTGCAGATCGGGTGGGGCATGGCGCAGCGGCTGGCGGACGATCTCGCGGCCCGCACCGGTACCGGGGTACCGCCGGGCGTGCCGCCCGCCGCGTATCTGGCGGCGATGCTGCAGGAGCGGCAGGTGCGCGAGGCCCGGCGTGCGTTCACGCAGGGGGCACCGGGCAGCGTGCCCGGCGCGCAGTGGCGTGGCGCGGTGCCGGGTGGTGTGCCGGCGCAGCCGCCGGTGCCGGGCCCGGGGGCTGCCTTCCCCGCCCCGCCCACGGCCGCGACGCCCTCGGCTTCCGCCTCCACGGCTGCCGTGTCCTCGGGTTCCGGGTCGTCGGACTCTCCTGCCTCCTCGGTCTCCGCCTCTCCCTCCTCGGGCCCGGCTTCTTCCTCTTCGGCTTCGGCGGGCGGGGCTTCAGCAGGGCCCGAGCGGCCTGCGACCGGGTTCGTACCGCCTGTCTGAGGAGCTGCCCGTCGCCGCCCCACCGCCGGGCCCTGCCGCCGGGGCTCGCAGGAGGCCCCGGCCCACGCTTCGCCGCTCGTGCCGCTCGTACCGGGACCTGTGGACGACGAACCGTCCGGCGTGGTCACGAGGTGAGGTCGGAGGGCGGTGACTCCAGCTCCTCCAGCTCGATGCCGGGGGCGGCCAGGACGACGTCGCCGGCGAGGTGGACGCTGTGCCGTTCGCCGGTGTCCAGGGCGGTGACCTGGTACTCGTCCACGATCAGGGGGCCGTTGTCAGTGGGGTGTGCTTTTCTGTTCACCAGGGCCCAGGACTGGTCCACGGTGCGGGGAGCGAGGACCGGTTCCGTGAAGCTGACGAGACGGACGCGAGTGGCAGAGGCCGAGGGGGTGAGGCGCAGCAGCAGCGCGGTGGCGACGAGGAACGCGGGGGACGTGCCGGTGAAGGCGTGGGCGCGCACATTGCCTTCCGTGGCATGGGTGCCGGTGGGGTCGCTGCGGACCCAGGTGAGTCCGTCCAGGGCGGCGCCGCGCACCTGCCAGCTTCCCGTGTGCAGTTCGAGGCGGACGGGGCGGCCCAGCTGGTCGAGGGTGAGGTCGACCGATCCGCGGTGCTCGCCCGTGGGGGTGGTCACCTGGGAGACATAGCGCCAGCCGGACGGTCCGGGGGCGCACTGGAAGTGTTCTTCGCCGAGGGGGGTGTGATCGTGCGGATCGTGGAGCGAATAGCGGCCGCGGGGCATGGGGTTCCTGGGGCTTGACGGGTCGTCCTGACCGGGCCGGTCCTGGCCGGAAAGGGGCAGGCCCCCGCCACGGGGGTGCGGGGGCCTGCCTTCAGGACCGGGAGCGTCGCGCGGTGCGACCGGCGGTCAGTAGCGGTAGTGGTCCGGCTTGTAGGGGCCGTCGACGTCGACGCCGATGTAGGCGGCCTGCTCCGGGCGGAGCTTGGTGAGCTTCACGCCGAGCGCGTCCAGGTGGAGACGGGCGACCTTCTCGTCCAGGTGCTTCGGCAGCGTGTACACGCCGGTCGGGTAGGCGTCAGGCTTGGTGAACAGCTCGATCTGGGCGATCGTCTGGTTCGCGAAGGAGTTGGACATCACGAACGACGGGTGGCCCGTGGCGTTGCCGAGGTTGAGCAGGCGGCCCTCGGACAGCACGATGATCTTCTTGCCGTCCGGGAAGGTCCAGGTGTGGACCTGCGGCTTGATCTCTTCCTTGACGATGCCCGGGATCTTGGCGAGGCCGGCCATGTCGATCTCGTTGTCGAAGTGGCCGATGTTCCCGACGATGGCCTGGTGCTTCATCTTGGCCATGTCCGAGGCCATGATGATGTCCCGGTTGCCGGTGGCGGTGACGAAGATGTCGGCCTTGTCGATCACCTCGTCCAGCGTGGTGACCTCGTAGCCGTCCATCGCGGCCTGCAGGGCGCAGATCGGGTCGATCTCGGTGACGATCACGCGGGCGCCCTGGCCGCGCAGGGACTCCGCGCAGCCCTTGCCGACGTCACCGTAGCCGCAGACCACGGCGGTCTTGCCACCGATCAGGACGTCGGTGGCGCGGTTGATGCCGTCGATCAGGGAGTGACGGCAGCCGTACTTGTTGTCGAACTTCGACTTGGTGACGGAGTCGTTGACGTTGATCGCCGGGAAGAGGAGGGAGCCCTCGCGCTGCATCTCGTACAGCCGGTGCACGCCGGTGGTGGTCTCCTCGGTGACACCACGGATCTCCGAGGCGAGCCGGGTCCACTTCTGCGGGTTCTCGGCCAGGGTGCGGGTCAGCAGCTGAAGGATGACGCGGTGCTCGTCGGACTCGGCGGTGTCGGGCGAGGGGACCTTGCCGTCCTTCTCGTACTCGACGCCCTTGTGGACCAGCAGGGTGGCGTCACCGCCGTCGTCCAGGATCATGTTCGGGCCGCCGGTGGGGCTGTCGGGCCAGGTCAGGGCCTGCTCCGTGCACCACCAGTACTCCTCGAGGGTCTCGCCCTTCCACGCGAAGACCGGGACGCCCTGGGGGTTGTCCGGGGTACCGTTCGGGCCGACGGCGATGGCGGCGGCCGCGTGGTCCTGGGTGGAGAAGATGTTGCAGGAGGCCCAGCGCACCTGGGCGCCGAGCGCGACCAGCGTCTCGATCAGCACGGCCGTCTGGACGGTCATGTGCAGGGAGCCGGTGATCCGGGCGCCCTTCAGCGGCTGCTGGTCGGCGTACTCCTTGCGGATCGCCATGAGGCCGGGCATCTCGTGCTCGGCGAGGGTGATCTCCTTGCGGCCGAACTCGGCCAGGGACAGGTCGGCGACCTTGAAGTCCTGTCGGTTCTCGACAGTCGTCATGACGAGCTGCTCCTCGGTGTCGGGTCGAGGTGTGTACGGCTGACCTGCGCGCCGGCGGACACAGGGCGCCCGAAACGGACACCATCATGCCCACGTACGCGCAGCGCAGTCCGTCGGAGGCCCTCTCTCCCTCGGCCAACCCGTCTCCGGGCCGCCCGACCGCCATCAGCAGCGACGTCTGGCTCCGTCCCAAACTACACCGAGGCGCCCCGTCGTCCCCAGTCCGCCTCCGCTCGGATCAAGACGTTCCGCGGCCGCCGGCGCGGCGGCCGGCGGCCCGCTCGTGACCGGCTCAGTGACCGGGCGCGGAGTGCGGACCCGGGCCGCCGGGGGTCGCCTCGGGGTCCGGTCCCTTGGCGGCCTCGGCCTCGCGGTAGATGTCCGGTTCCAGGTAGATGACGCGGGCGATGGGGACGGCGGCGCGGATGCGGGCCTCGGCGGCGTCGATGGCGGATGCGACCTCGGCTGCGCTGTCGTCGTGCCGCACGGCGATCTTGGCGGCGATCAGCAGTTCCTCGGGGCCGAGGTGGAGGGTGCGCATGTGGATGATGCGGGGCACGGTGGTGCCGTCCACCAGGGCGGCCTCGATCTGCCGCACCACGTCGGCGCCGGCGGCCTCGCCCAGCAGCAGCGACTTGGTCTCGGCGGCCAGGACGAGGGCGATCAGCACGAGCAGGACACCGATGCAGACGGTGCCGATGCCGTCCCAGACGCCGTTGCCGGTCAGCAGGGCGAGGCCCACGCCGAGGAGGGCGAGGACGAGACCGATCAGGGCACCGAAGTCCTCCAGCAGGACGACGGGCAGCTCGGGCGCCTTGGCGCGGCGGATGAACTCCTTCCAGGACAGCTTCCCGCGCAGCTCGTTGGACTCCTTGATGGCCGTGCGGAAGGAGAAGCCCTCGGCGCAGATCGCGAAGACGAGGACGGCCACCGGCCAGTACCAGTGCTCCAGCTCGTGCGGGTGGCGGATCTTCTCGAAGCCCTCGTAGACGGCGAACATGCCGCCGATGGAGAACAGGACGATGGAGACCAGGAAGGCGTAGATGTACCGCTCGCGGCCGTAGCCGAAGGGGTGCTGGGGAGTGGCCTGGCGCTGGGCCTTCTTGCCGCCGATCAGCAGCAGGAACTGGTTGCCGGAGTCCGCGATCGAGTGCACGCCCTCGGCGAGCATCGAGGACGAGCCGCTGAAGGCGAAGGCAACGAATTTCGACGCCGCGATCGCGAGATTGGCGCCGAGCGCCGCCACGATCGCCTTGGTGCCGCCTGACGCACTCATTGTGTCCGCGTTGTCCCTTCGCCTGCGTCCCTGTCACCGGCCACGGGCTTGCCGGTCCTAAGCCCGTGCGGGCGGGTGGCGAAGCCCTGTGCCGTCGCGGTCCTTTCCCGCGCTGCCGGTGGGACATTGTTACAGGCCCGGCGGGCGGCGGCAGGCCGGATGCGCCAGGGGCTGCGACGCCCGGCCCGGTACCGCCCCGTATGCGCCGGATGGGGCGGATCAGACGACGACGGTGGCCCGGTGGACCGTGCCGGCGCCGGAGACCTCGGCCTTCTCCTGGGCCGGCACGAACACCGACTGCCCGGGGGTGAGACGGTGCTCGCCCGCCTGCACGACACCGGCGGTGCAGAGCAGGATCTGCGGGGTGGGCAGAGTCAGGTCGCGCGCGGCGGCGCCCTCGGACAGCACGAGGCGCGAGAGGCGGAACTCGTCGATGGGGGTGTCGTAGACCTCCTCGCCGTCCGCGCCGGCCTCGGGGCGCAGCACGGCGGGGTCGCCCGCCTCGAAGCGGACGATGCGCAGCAGCTCGGGCACGTCGACGTGCTTGGGGGTCAGGCCGCAGCGCAGCACGTTGTCGGAGTTGGCCATGATCTCCACGCCGAGGCCGCTGAGGTAGGCGTGCGGGACGCCGGCGCCGAGGAAGAGGGCCTCGCCGGGCCGCAGCCGGACGTGGTTGAGGAGCATCGCGGCGAGGACGCCCGGGTCGCCGGGGTAGTGGCGGGCGATGCCCGCGTAGGGGGCGTGGGCGCCGCCGAGGCGGGCGCAGGCGTCGGCGGCCTCGGCGACGGTGCGGGCGATCTCCTCGCGGTCGGCGGTGAGGACCGCGGTGAGGACCTCGCGCAGTGCCGCTTCCTCGGGGCGGGCGCGCAGCAGGTCGACGTAGGGCTCGAGAGAGTCGACGCCGAGGGCGGCGAGCAGGTCCGCGGCCTCGGCGGGGGCGCGGAAGCCGCACAGGCCGTCGAACTCGGTGAGCGCGCAGATCAGCTCGGGCTTGTGGTTGGTGTCCTTGTAGTTGCGGTGCGGGGCATCGACGGGGACGCCGCGGCGTTCCTCGTCGGCGTAGCCCTCCTCGGCCTGCCGGCGGTCGGGGTGGACCTGGAGGGACAGGGGGGCACCGGCGGCGAGGATCTTCAGCAGGAAGGGCAGCCGGGGGCCGAACCTGGCGACCGTGTCGGCGCCGAGTTCGCCCTTCGGGTCGGCTTCGATGACCTCCAGGAGGGTGCCGCGCGCGGTGCGCGAGGGTGCCGCGGGGTGGGCGCCCATCCACATCTCCGCCTGCGGTTCGCCGCTCGGTTCGACGCCGAGCAGCTGCGGGATGGCGGTGGTGGAGCCCCAGGCGTAGGGGCGGATGGTGTTGTCGAGGCGGTCCATGCGCTTCTTTCTGCGAACGTGGCGGATCGTCCGCCGCGACGGTGCGGGCCGGGGAACCGGCCCGCACGGGTCACGGCCGGGTCCAGGTCATCGGGTGGAGGCGAGCGCCAGGTAGACGGCGGTGAAATCGGTGATGGAGATGAGTTCCGCGAGCGTCTCGATCTCCCCGCCGGGCTCCGGTTCCAGCTCGCTGACCGGTGTGTCGTGGCTGAGGGCCAGGTCGCGTGCGGCGGGGGCGGCGGTGAGGCCGCCGAGGGGGCGGTCGCGGAGCAGTACCACGCGGGCGTGCAGCGCGGGCGGCTGTTCGACGCGATCGCGGAAGAAGTCGTCCGGGTCGGCACTGGCGGCCAGCGGCCCGGCGAGCAGGGCGCTGTGCGCGGCGAGGGCCTCGGGCAGTTCGGCGACGACCGCGGGGATGCCGGAGAGTTCGGCGAGCCCGGCGGCGAACCGGCGGCCCGCGGGGCCGGCCGAGGTGCCCTCGGTCCAGATGAGCGGCAGTGCGTCGGCGAGTTCGGCGGCGAGGGTCTTGGCCGGGTTGCTGTAGGTGGCGATGGCGGGGCCGCAGCGCTCGGCGACCTGGTCCAGCCGGTCGGCGACGGCCCGCAGGGTGTCCGGCGGGGCGGTGAGCAGCCCCACCCGGTCCAGCAGCGCGAGCAGCGGGGTGAGCAGCGCCCACAGCACGCCGGGGGCCGAGCCGGCGAGCGGTTCGTCCTGGTCGTAGGGGGCGGTCGCCATGGGCACGAACAGGCCGTGCGCGGCGTCGACGGCGTCGGCGAGCGGGGTGCGGGCGGGTGCGACGGCGACGACGGTGAGGCCGCGCCGGTACGCCTGGTCGGTGAGCAGGGTCAGGCTCGGTTCGGTGCCGTCGGGGGTGGCGATGAGCAGCAGGTCGACGGAGCCGGCCCAGCCGGGCAGTTCCCAGCGCAGTGCGCCGGCGGCGGGGGCGACGCCGCTGGGTGCCAGCCGGGTGACCGGGCTGCCGGCGCCGGCGAGGGTGCCGAGCAGGTCGGCCGTGTGGGTGGCGGCGGCGCCGGGACCGGCGATGAGGACGGCGCGGGGGCGGCCGTCGGGTTTCAGCTCGCCGACACCGGCCTCGGCGGCGTGCCGGACGGCGGTGCGGACCCGGGCACCGGCCTCGGCGGCACCGCGGAGCAGTCCCCGGCGGTCGGCCTCGGCGAGTGCCTCCGGGGTGTCGAGCAGTGATTCGTCGAGCATGGGCGGCAACCTCCGATCGGGCTCCGGGCGCCGGGCCGGGGACGTCGGGTCGCCGGCGCATCAGGTCACCGGGCGCACGAGTCGTCGGCGGGCGCCGCGTGCGCGGGTCCGCCGCCTTCCTGCCTGCACCGGTTACCCGCGTTCCGGGTTTCCGGAATCATGCGGGGCGGCGGGCCTCGTCGACGAGCAGGACGGGGATGCCGTCGCGGACGGGGTAGGCCAGGCCGCAGCTCTGGCCGGTGCAGATCAGCTCGTCGTCCTGCTCCTTGAGCGGGGCGTGGCAGGCGGGGCAGGCGAGGATCTCCAGAAGGCCGGCTTCCAGCGGCATGGGGGTCCCTTCGGGGCGTCGGGGGTCTACGGGTCGTACGGACGTGCCTGGTCAGGTTACCGCCGGTGGGGGCGGTGCGCGGGGGCGGTCAGGCCCGCAGGAAGGCCAGCACCTCGTCGCGGATCTTGGTCATGGTCGCCTCGTCGCGGGCCTCGGCGTTCAGGCGCAGCAGCGGCTCGGTGTTCGACGGGCGGACGTTGAACCACCAGTCGGCGGCGGTGACGGTGAGGCCGTCCATGTCGTCGAGGCGTACGTCGTCGCGGTCGGTCCAGGCGGCGCGGAGCGCCTCCATGCGGGCCTGCTGGTCGGCGACCGTGGAGTTGATCTCGCCGGAGGCGACGTAGCGGTCGTACTGGGCCACCAGGGCGGACAGCGGTGCGTCCTGGCTGCCGAGCGCGGCCAGGACGTGCAGGGCGGCGAGCATGCCCGTGTCGGCGTTCCAGAAGTCCTTGAAGTAGTAGTGCGCGGAGTGCTCGCCGCCGAAGATCGCGCCGGTGCGGGCCATCTCCGCCTTGATGAAGGAGTGGCCCACGCGGGTGCGCACGGGGGTGCCGCCGTGCTCGCGCACCACCTCCGGGACCGACCAGGAGGTGATGAGGTTGTGGATGATCACTCCCTGGCCGCCGTGGCGGGCCAGTTCCCGGGCGGCGACCAGAGCGGTGATCGCCGAGGGGGAGACGGGCTCTCCGCGTTCGTCGACGACGAAGCAGCGGTCGGCGTCGCCGTCGAAGGCGAGGCCGAGGTCGGCGCCCTCGACGCGGACGCGCTGCTGCAGGTCGACGAGGTTGGCCGGGTCCAGCGGGTTGGCCTCGTGGTTCGGGAAGGTGCCGTCCAGTTCGAAGTACATCGGGACCAGTTCGACGGGCAGCCCGGACAGCACGGTGGGCACGGTGTGGCCGCCCATGCCGTTGCCCGCGTCGACGACGGCCTTCAGCGGGCGGATCCCGGTGACGTCGACCAGGGAGCGCAGGTGGGCGGCGTAGTCCGGCAGCGTCTCGCGCCGTGTGACGGTGCCCTCCCGGCCGGCCGGTCCGGGGGCCCCGGTGTTCTGCCACTGTTCGACCAGGTCGCGGATCTCGGCGAGGCCGGTGTCCTGGCCGATGGGTGCCGCGCCGGCGCGGCACATCTTGATGCCGTTGTACCGGGCCGGGTTGTGCGAGGCGGTGAACATGGCGCCCGGCAGGTTCAGCGCGCCCGAGGCGTAGTACAGCTGGTCCGTCGAGCACAGCCCGATCTCGGTGACGTCCGCGCCGCGGCGTGCCGCCCCGCGGGCGAAGGCGCGGGCCAGACCCGGCGAGGAGGGCCTCATGTCGTGTCCGACGACGACCGCGTCGGCCCCGGTCACCTGGGCGAAGGCCGCCCCGAACAGCTCGGCCAGCGACTCGTCCCACTGGTCCGGGACCACCCCGCGCACGTCGTACGCCTTCACGATCTGCGACAGATCAGCAGCCACGGCCACCCTTCCGAAGTCCCTGTAGGTCACCACAAACTACCCGTCCCGGGCGGGCTCGACGACGCTGCCGCGGGGCACGCGCGACGTCAAGAGGCGGTGGCGCCTGGGGTGGTGCGGCGAGCCGGTGACCGGGCCGGTGCCGCGCGGTACCGGCGGGCGGGACGCCGGCGCCGAGGACGAACGGTTCTGTCAGGTGTCCGGAAAGCTCGTGTCAGGTGTCCGGGGAGCGCAGCACCCGCAGATGGCCGCGGCGGGCGACCTCCATCGGGTCCGCTCCGCGCGCCGGTCCGCCGCCGGCCTGTGCCGCGCGCTGCTGCGGGCGGGCCGCCTCGCGCACCGCGTTGGCGAGCGCCTCCAGGTCGTCACCGCTGGGCCGGGCGGGGGCAGAACCGTCCAGGAGCCGGACGACCTCCCAGCCGCGGGGCGCGGTCAGACGCTCGGAGTGCTCGGCGCACAGGTCGTAGCAGTGGGGTTCGGCGTAGGTGGCGAGTGGGCCGAGAACCGCGGTCGAGTCGGCGTAGACGTACGTCAGCGTCGCTACGGCGGGACGGCCGCAAGCGGTTCGCGAACAGCGACGTACAGGGCTCACGATGTTGGACGGTACCGCACTCTTGAGCGGGCCGCGACGACTCTCCACCAGGTCACCCGCCGTGTCGCCATGTGAAACACCCCACATCGGCCTCTCCGCACACCGCTCTGACCTGCATCGACGCCATGCGATGAGATCTGCGACACCTTGTGTTCCGGTCGCGAATGGGTACAAAATCCGCCGATCACGCGGAGCTCCTCGATCGTGGAGCGATACGCAATCGAGTCCGAGCTTGGCCGGAATCGGTATCAAGTCGGAGCCGGGCGCGGGCCTGCGCCGAGGACTACGCTTCACCGGTGATGGACAACCGTGTACCTTCCCGGGCCGCCGGCCCCGGGCCCCGACGACGTGATCGCCACGGCCGGGGCATGCGCGGCCCGATCGCGCCGCCGCAGGTGCCGCTCGCGGCCAGCCGCGCCGAGGCGTTCGCGGATCTGGTGCAGGACTCCGTGGACCGTCTGGAGCGGCGGTGGCCGCAGCTGGCCGACATCGACTTCCTGGTGCTGGACGTGCCCCGGCTGGACGTGCCGGGGCTGGCCTGGAGCGACGACCCGGTGCCGCTCGGCGGCACGATGCCGGCACGCGACGGGCAGCGCGCCCGGGTCATCGTCTACCGGCGGCCGGTGGAGATCCGCAGCAAGGGGCGCGACGAGCGGGCCGCGCTGGTGCACGAGGTCGTGGTCGAGCAGGTGGCCGACCTGCTCGGGCTGACCCCGGAGACGGTCGACCCCCGGTACGGCGAGGACTGAGCGGCGGGCGGCGGGAGCGGCCGGAATCGGCGTCCCCGAGGTGCACCTGACTGCGCCGGGTCCGTCGATCCGGGTGTGACACCGCCTTTTCGCGTACACGTTTTTCGCGTACACGCCGGAGACAACGTCCGGTGCGCCCGCGACCAGTGCGGCACACGTGCGGCCGAAATCCTGGGCGACCTGACGGGCCGCCGGTGGTGCTTCGGCGATGCGCGCCGCTGTCGGGCGCGGGCGTCGCGCTGACCGGGGGCGGCGTCCGGTCGCCACGCCCGTCACCACTGCCGCGTCACTGCTGCCGCGTCACTGCTGCAGGACCGACACGTCCTGGTCGGCCTGCGGTACCGCCACGGTGCCCCCGTCGTCCGGCAGGGTCTGCGTGGTGACCCCCGCGACGCCGTCCTCGGCGGAGGTCAGGGTGCGCGCCCCGTACACCGGGCCGCCCGACAGACGCTGCACGGTCAGGGCATAGCTGCCCTTGAGGCCGTCCGGCACCGGCGGGGTGATGTCCTGGGTGGTGCCCCGCTGGACGGTGTACGTCTTGGACACCTCGGTGCCGCCGTCGCTGCCGGCCGACGCGGTGACCTTGACCTGCGCGGTCGCGGTGGGGGCCGTCAGGGACAGCGTGGCGCCCTCGGCGCTGTTGCCGGCCGCCGTGGCCCGCGTGGTGAGGGGGGCGGTCGCCGGGATGAACGCGCTCTCCTGCTTGTCGCCCTTGCCGCGTATCACCCGCAGCGCCGCCATAACCGGCACGGCCGGCGAGTTCTGGGTCAGCACCAGGGAACCGGCCTGGCCGCGGGTGAGGTCGCCGAGGTCGACGGCGGTGGTCGTGCCGCCCTTGATGTGCACGGTGTCGTGGCCCGCGGGCGTGATCAGGCCGGAGGGCGAGGCGAGCTGCACCTTCAGGTCGGTGTCGGCGTCGGCGGACGAGAAAACGATCAGCCGCACGGACGTGGCGTCCTTGGGGATGCCCGGCAGCACCACGGTGTCCGCGGCGTCCGCGGCGGCGGCCAGCCAGTCCCCGCCGAGCTTGTCGTCCAGCGCCTGCACGGCCGCGCCGACCCGGCCGCTGCGCACGCTCACATGCACCGTCAGGTCGTCCTGTGCGGAGTCGGAGAGCGTGGACAGCAGCACCGGCTCGGTGGAGTGCGGCGGGACGGTGATGCCCTCGCCCAGCGTCGACTTCACGGCGCCGTCCTTGCCGTACAGGTCGATGTCGACGACCGCGGCGGAGTCGTCGGGGTTGGTGAGGTGGACGTAGTCGGTGCGGTCGGCGGACGTGCTCGCACCGGGGAACCAGAAGTCGGTGTCCGGGGCGGTGCAGTCCACGCCCAGCAGCCCGCGGCCGGTGCCGGCGGCGATCTCGGTGGTCTCCTGCACGGTCCAGCCCGGCGCGAACCTGCCGTCGGCGGTGCCGACCAGCGCGGGCGCGCTACCGCCGGAGACGTCGCTGGTGACGGGTGTGCCGGGCTGCTCGGGCTTCAGGTCGGGCGTGGCGGCCTTCCCGCCGTCGCCGTCCTTCCCTTTGCCGTCGCCGTCCTCGCTCCCGTCCCCGCTGTCGCCCGTGCCGCCGGCCTGCTGCTCGGTGGCCGGCTTCAGCTGGGCCGTCCCGTCACCGGGGGTGCCCTGGGTGACGGGGGTGAACGACGTGTAAGTGGTGTCGGCGATGTCGGAGTCGCTGGGCGCCGGGCAGACCAGGGTGGTGCGCTCGACGGGCAGCCGGGCGCCCGCCCCGGTGGTTTTGGCGCCCGCCGCGTCCGGGGAGTCGAACGCGGCGAACCCGGTGACGGCGGCGAGCGCGGCGGTGCAGGCGATCAGGGACAGGGTCGTGCGGTTCACTGCTGGCTCCCGTGGGGATGCTCGCCGGCGGTGCCGTGCGCGGACTGCTGGGCCGGGTCGTAGGGCTGCTGGTAGCCCTGCTCGTAGCCCTGGTGGTGGGCCGGGTCGTAGGGCGCCGCGGACGCGGGGCCGCCGTAGGCGTACGGGTCGTACTGGCCGCTCTGGTACGGGTCGGCGGTCCCGGTCCGGTAGGGGTCGGCGGTCCCGGCCGGGTAGCCGGCGCCGCCCTGGTACGCCGGGTCGTAGACGTCCTGCGCGTACGGTGCGGGTCCGGCGGGCGCGGCCTGGTAGTCCGGGCCGGCGTACGTCCCGTACTCGGGCGTCCCGTACCCGGGCGACGCGCCGGGGGCGGTGCCGTCCCAGCCGTCGTAGGACTGCCCTCCGCCGTAGGACTCGTGCTCGCCGTAGGACTGGTGATCGCCGTAGGACTGGTGATCGTCGTACGACTGCTGGTGCGGTACGGCCGCGGTGGCGTCCGCCGGAGCCGGCTCGGGTTCCGCCGGTGCCGGCGTGTCCGTCTGCCCGGCCTCCGCCTGGGCGCGCAGCCTGCGGGCACGGCGTCCCTCACCGGCCGTCTGCGCGGCCGGCGGCTGCTCCTCGGGGAGGTCGTCGTCGACGTCGCTGCGCCGGCCGGGCAGGGCGAGGACGACGAGCACGAGCGCGAGGATGCCCTGCGCCCACAGCCAGGCGGTGTGGCCGAAGGAGTCGTCGTAGGTGACGTCCAGGCGGCCGCCGGAGGCGGGCAGGCGGAAGCCCTGGGCCCAGCCGTCGACCGTGATGCGGCTGAGCGGCTTGCCGTCCAGGGTGGCCGTCCAGCCCGGGGCGGCGGAGTCGGCCAGGCGCAGCACCCGTCCCTCGGCACCTGCGGGGATCTTGGTGTGGATCTCCACGGGACCGGCGGTGACGGGCTGACCGGCGAGGGACGCGGCGCCGGAGCCCGGCAGGATGGTGGCGCGTGCGACCTCGCGGTCGACCCGCCACAGCGCGCTGCCGTTCTGCTGGCTGAGCCGGGTCAGGCCCGGGGTGGCGTCCAGGACGCGGCCGATGGCGCGCGGTGCGCCCTTGTGCACGAGGACGTAGCGCACGGCGAAGCCGCCGAGCTGGTCGGTCTGGTCCGCGCCCGAGCCGGCGACCAGGCGGGCGACGACCTGGTCGAGGCGGCTGTTGCCGCCGGTGGCGGAGAGCAGTTCGCCGTCGCCCATGCGGGCACCGGAGCCACGCACCAGCATGTAGTGGACGCGGTCGGGGGACGTGCTGTCCAGGACCAGGGTGCGCGCCTGGTCGCTGCCGCGGCTCTCCTCCGCCACGAACGCGGGCACCTGCACCGGGTCGCGGCGCCGCAGCGGGTCGTCGGCGCCGCGGATCATCCAGCCGACGGCGGCGAGCAGCGGGCCGGCCGCGCAGGCGAAGGCGATCAGCGCGGCGACCGGCTGGCGCCAGCCGAAGCTCAGCTCGGCCACGCGTGCCCGGGCGCCGTCGGCGCCGAGCAGGGCGGCGGACAGCAGCGCGAGCCCGTAGACGAGGGTGGCGGGCCCGGCCCAGGCGGAGTCGTTGGCCAGGACGGCGAAGACGAGGGCCACCAGGGCGGTGGTCCAGGCGGCGAGGATGGCGCGCCGGCGCTCCGAGCGCAGCAGGGCGGCCAGTGCGGCCAGGACGACGCCGATGAGCATCAGCCCGTGCACGGTGCCGGGACCGCCCGGGGAGGCGCCGAGCAGGTCGAGGGCGGACGCGGCCGACGGGCCGTAGTCCAGTCCGGCCTCCTGGAAGAAGCCGTACGGCAGCAGCGACAGCGACCAGGGCGCCAGCACCAGGAGCGGGGTGCCGATCTGGGCCAGCAGCCGCAGTCCGCGGGCCACCCAGTCCCCGCGGCGCACGGCGAGCACGCCCAGGCCGAGGACCAGCGCGAGGGGCCACACGATCGGCGTGAAGGCGGTGGTGACGGTCAGCAGCAGGGCGTAGGCCCAGGTGGCGCGCCAGCTGCCGCGCGTGCCGGCCGGGCCGGCCAGGCCGCTCGCGGCGACGGCGGCACGGGCGAGCAGCGGCAGCAGCACGGCCAGCACGGCGGTGCCGACCCGGCCCGTGGCCAGGGCGCCGGTGGCGGCGGGCAGGAAGGCGTAGACGACGGCCGCCCAGGCCCGCAGCAGCCGCGAGGGCACCAGCGGGCGGGAGGCGAAGTACGCGGAGAACCCGGCCAGCGGCACGGAGGCGACCAGCAGGACGGTGATCGCGAGGCCGGTCGAGCCGAGCAGCAGCGAGGCCAGCAGCGCCACGAACGCGAGATAGGGCGGTGCGGAGGCGGTGCCGCCCGCGCCCACCGGATGCCAGGAGTCGAGGTAGCGCGCCCACAGGTCCGAGGCCCCGCCGGGGGCGGGCAGCAGGGCGCCGCCGGCGAGGGAGCCACCGCCCAGCAGATTGCGGCAGGCGACGAGGGAGACCAGCAGGAGCAGCAGGAAGAGCACCGGGCCGGGTTTGCGGGCGATGCGCTTGAGCCGGGCGAACTGCTCGATCTCCAGGAAGTCGGCGTCGTCACCGCCGGGCCCGGACTCCAGGGCGCCGCCGTGCCGGCCGGCTGAGGACAGCTCGGGGTCGGAGCGGCCGACGAGGTTGCTCGCGACCTGTTCGACGGTCATCCGGACGGTCGCGCCGGGCGGCGGGAACAGGGCGCGCAGCTCGCCCTTGTCGATCCGAGGTGCCCCGCGGCTGCGCCGGCCGGCGAGGATGCGCTCGGGCCGCAGCAGGGTGCCGGCCAGGCCGCGGACCTCGTCCAGGGCCTGGCCGGGGACCTTGCCGACGAGGTAGGCGAGGGTGCGCAGCAGGGTGCCCAGCACGATGCGCAGGAAGACCCAGGGCAGCGCCGCGGTACGGGTGTTGACGAGAAGGGTGTAGACGGCACCGGCCTTGTCGACCTTGTGCGGCGAGGCGGCCGTGCGCCCCACGCAGTCGACGGTGCGGCGCTCGCGGGACGCGGCCTCGGCGTGCCGCATCACGGCGTCGGGCGCGATCAGGACGCGGTATCCGGCGGCGTTGGCGCGCCAGCACAGGTCGACGTCGTCGCGCATCAGGGGCAGCCGGCGGTCGAATCCGCCGAGCTGTTCGAAGATGTCACGGCGGATCAGCATGCCGGCGGTGGAGACCGACAGCACGGAGCGGACGTGGTCGTGCTGTCCCTGGTCCTGCTCGCGGCGTTCCAGCCCCGTCCAACGGCGGCCGGAGTTCGCGATGCTGACGCCCACTTCGAGCAGCTGCCGGCGGTCGTACCAGCCGCGCAGCTTGGGGCCGACGACGGCCACGTCCTCGCGGCCGAGTTCGTACTCGTTGTCGACGACCCTCAACAGCTGTGCCAGGGCATCGGGTTCGGGAGAGCAGTCGTCGTGCAGCAGCCACAGCCACTGCACCGGTTCGCCGTGGGGCAGCTCGGGCATGTCGTAGGCGTCGTCGCGCCAGGTGCGCGAGACGGGGTCCCAGCCGCTGGGGCGCTTGAGGTACGGCAGGTCGTCGGGGGTGAGGACGGGCGCGATGCGCAGGGCTTCCTCGACCGCCTGCCCGAATCCGGTCCTGCGGGCCAGGTGGACCACCTGGTCGGGGCCGAGGGCGTCGGCGACGAGCTGCGCGGAGTCGTCGGCGCTGCCGGTGTCGGCGGCCACGGCGTACTGCACGGGCCGTTCCTGGCCGAGCAGTCCGGCCAGCGTGTCGGGCAGCCAGCGGGTGCCGTCGTGGGAGACGAGGACGGCGGTGACGACGTGCCGCGGATACTCCGGCGGACGGTTCGGGTCGGCCGGAGCGACCTGTGTCGCGCTCGGAGGACGGGACGGCGCTGCGGCGGCGACGTCGGGGTGGGCTGCCGTATGGCTGTGCACGGACATCGAGATACACGGCCCCGGTTCGAATGGACTGCGGTGGACGCCGGTGCTCCGTCAGGGCACGGGGCGTCTCGGACGAGCGACCACACTACTGGCTGGGCAGAACGACGGCCCGCCGCCTGTGGACAACCACGGGCGGCGGGCCGTTCCTGACGTTCTCAGGGCTGACAGGTGATGTGGCGCCGCGTCAGGTGCCAGCCGGGGAGCTCGCTCGGACGTGTGAAGCCGGCCGGTGTCCGTCCCGGCGGCCGCTCAGACGGCAGCCTTCTTCAGGCGGCGGCGCTCGCGCTCCGACAGACCGCCCCAGATGCCGAACCGCTCGTCGTTGGCCAGCGCGTACTCGAGGCACTCGGAGCGGACTTCGCAGGCCAGGCAGACCTTCTTGGCCTCGCGGGTGGAGCCGCCCTTCTCCGGGAAGAAGGACTCGGGGTCGGTCTGGGCGCACAGCGCGCGCTCCTGCCAGCCGAGTTCTTCGTTCGCGTCGTCGACCAGCAGTTGCTGCACCAGCTCGGTCATGTGCGCCCCTCGTCTGTTTCGCGTCCCCGTGATGTAGCCGTTACCGATCCCGGCTGAACGACACGAGTGAAATTACAAGTGTGCTGCTCCGGGCGAGTCAAGCCGAGATCTGCTATTGAGCCCCTTATTCACTCTGCGGAACCAAGGCCGCGCAGAAAGTGTGCAAATCGGCCTAAACCTTGACACAGAGCCGGGGTCTCACAGGCCTCCGCCCTCTCCCGGAGCCGCTTCGGGCCCGATGCAAGGAAGGACGCCGCAGCCGCCGATCCCGTTCCGACACGCACCCCCGAAGCGAGCCGGATCACAGTCGCATCACAGGATCGCAACGGGGCTTGCGCGCCCGGCTTGTGCGCCATGTGTCCCACCTTCCCCCGATGCAAACCTTTCGCCCGGCGGATGAACCGGAAGAGGTGAAAGGTGTCCGCATACCGGGCGTCGAGTTGACACAGAGGGTGTGAGCCGGTCTCCTGGTGGGCATGCTCGCGCACTCGGCATCCGTCCCGACCCGCACCGCCGGGTCCCACGGTGCTGCCCGCGCCTGCTGTAGCTGTCGCTGCTGCGGCTGTTGAGCCACGCGCGCACGCGCGCTCCAGCCGCCGTCCGGGCCCTTCGCCCTCCGCTGTGCACGGCCCGGCGTCCCGTTCTCTGCCACCCTTCCTTCTGGTCCCAGGAATCACCGCACCCATGAGAAGCGACAGCGACCTGCAGATCGCCGGCGACATCCTCGAAGTTCCGCACCTGCTGCAGCCCCCGCGCGAGCACCCGGCCACGGTGGCCGAGTTCGCCGGGCTGGCCCGCGCCGTCGCGGCTGACCGAGCTCAGTGGGAGCACCTCGTCCGGTACGACGCGACCACCCGCTGGTACCACCGGCTGCGCACCGGCCCCGGCTACGAGGTGTGGCTGCTGTCCTGGCTGCCCGGCCAGGGCACCGGCCGTCACGACCACGGCCGGTCCTCCGGTGTGCTGACCGTCCTGGACGGCACGCTCACCGAGCACACGCGCCGGGGCGCACGCGCCCTGGCCGCGGGCGCGCAGCGCGTGTTCGCGCCCGGGTACACGCACGACGTCGTCAACGACACGCTGCACCCCGCGGTCAGTCTGCACATCTATTTCCCCGGACTGACCGAGATGCCCATGCACCCCGCCGCGACCTGCACCGCGGCCGTGCACCAGGAGGCGGGCGCCGTCGGCGGGTGAGCGTGGCCGCCGGGCGGGCGGCGCGGGGTTGTCGTACCCGGCTGACACACTGGTCCCATGCGGATTGTGGTTCTGGCAGGCGGCATCGGTGGTGCCCGGTTCCTGCGCGGTCTGAAGCGTGCCGTGCCGGACGCGGACGTCACGGTCATCGGCAACACCGGCGACGACATCCACCTCTTCGGGCTGAAGGTCTGCCCGGACCTGGACACGGTGATGTACACCCTCGGCGGCGGCATCGACGAGGAGCAGGGCTGGGGCCGGGCCGAGGAGACCTTCCACGTCAAGGAGGAGCTGGCGGCCTACGGCGTCGGACCGCAGTGGTTCGGGCTCGGCGACCGCGACTTCGCCACGCACATCGTGCGCACCCAGATGCTGAGCGCCGGCTATCCGCTCAGCGCGGTGACCGAGGCGCTGTGCGACCGGTGGAAGCCCGGCGTCCGGCTCATCCCGATGTCCGACGACCGGGTGGAGACCCATGTCGCCGTGGAGATCGACGGGCAGCGCAAGGCGATCCATTTCCAGGAGTACTGGGTGCGGCTGCGCGCGTCGGTGCCCGCCGAGGCGGTCGTGCCGGTCGGCGCCGAGCAGGCCAAGCCCGCGCCGGGCGTGCTGGAGGCGATCTCCGAGGCCGAGGTGATCCTCTTCCCGCCGTCCAACCCGGTCGTCTCCATCGGCACCATCCTTTCGGTGCCCGGCATCCGGGAGGCGATCGCGGACGCCGGGGTGCCGGTGATCGGCCTGTCCCCCATCGTCGGAAACGCCCCGGTGCGCGGCATGGCCGACAAGGTCCTCGCGGCGGTCGGCGTGGAGGCCACGGCCGCGGCGGTGGCCGAGCACTACGGCTCGGGTCTGCTCGACGGCTGGCTCGTCGACACGGTGGACGCCGCCTCGGTGGAGCGCGTCGAGGCGGCCGGCATCCGGTGCCGGGCGGTGCCGCTGATGATGACGGACGCCGACGCCGCCGCGCAGATGGCGCGCGAGGCGCTGGCCCTGGCCGAGGAGGTGCGCGGCGCATGAGCGGCACATCGTCGGCACCGAGGCCGGACGGCACCGCGCCGGGCGCGGGCGGTGCGCCCGCCTACCAGGTGTGGGCCGTGTCCGGGATACCGGAGGTCGCCCCGGGCGCGGACCTGGCCAAGCTGATCGCCGAGGCGGAACCCGGCCTCGCGGACGGTGACGTGCTGCTGGTCACCTCGAAGATCGTCTCCAAGGCGGAGGGACGCGTGCTGCGGGCGGCCGACCGGGAGGCCGCCATCGACGCCGAGACGGTCCGGGTGGTGGCCCGGCGCGGGCCGCTGCGCATTGTGGAGAACCGGCAGGGGCTGGTCATGGCCGCCGCCGGCGTCGACGCCTCCAACACCGCCCCCGGCACCGTGCTGCTGCTGCCCGAGGACCCGGACGCCTCCGCACGCGCCATCCGGGACGGCCTGCGCGAGGCCCTCGGCGTCGACGTCGCGGTCGTCGTCACCGACACCTTCGGCCGCCCGTGGCGGGTCGGGCTCACCGACGTCGCGATCGGCGCCGCCGGGCTCCGCGTCCTGGACGACCTGCGCGGCGGCACGGACGCGCACGGCAACCCGCTCCAGGCCACCGTGGTCGCCACCGCCGACGAACTCGCCGCCGCCGGCGACCTGGTCAAGGGCAAGGCGGCCGGGCTGCCGGTGGCCGTGGTGCGCGGGCTGGGGCATCTGGTGAGCGCCGAGGACGGTCCGGGCGCCCGGGCCCTGGTGCGCGGCGCACACGACGACATGTTCCGGCTCGGCACCTCCGAGGCCGTCCGGGAGGCGGTGACCCAGCGGCGCACCGTGCGGGCCTTCACCGACGAGCCCGTCGATCCCGGCGCCGTACGACGCGCGGTGGCGGCGGCGGTCACGGCGCCCGCCCCGCACCACACCACGCCGTGGCGGTTCGTGCTGCTGGAGTCCGCCGCGACGCGGACCCGGCTGCTGGACGCCATGCGCGAGGCCTGGATCGCGGACCTCAGGCGGGACGGCAAGAGCGAGGAGTCCATCGCGAAACGCATCCGCCGCGGCGACGTGCTGCGCAACGCCCCGTACCTGGTGGTGCCCTGCCTGGTCATGGACGGTGCGCACACCTACGGCGATGCGCGGCGCGATGCCGCCGAGCGGGAGATGTTCGTGGTGGCCGCCGGGGCCGGGGTGCAGAATTTCCTGGTGGCGCTCGCCGGGGAGCGGCTCGGCTCGGCGTGGGTGTCGTCGACGATGTTCTGCCGGGACGTGGTGCGCGAGGTGCTGGGTCTGCCGCAGGAGTGGGATCCGATGGGTGCCGTCGCCGTCGGGCATCCGGCCGAGGAGCCCAGGCCGCGGCCGGAGCGGCAGGCGTCCGCGTTCATCGAGGTGCGCTGAGGGCGGCCGCCCGCCGGGTTCTCGGTGAGGCACGCCGGCCGGCCGGGCACGGTCCGGCGGCCCGCCCGGGACGCCGGACCGCCTAGGCTCGTCGTCCGTGGCAGGACGATTCGCTCCGCGGCCCGCCGGCACCACGGTGCGCGGCGGGCGTGCCGTCGTGCCCGCGGGTGTGCCGCGGCAGGCGGCCGCCCCGGGGCGGGAGCGCCTTTGGGCGCCCGAGGGCCCGCTGGATCTGCGCCTGGTGCTCGGTCCGCTGCGGCGCGGCCCGGGCGACCCGACCTTCCGTGCCCTGCCCGACGGCTCCGTGTGGCGGGCCAGCCGTACACCGCTGGGCCCCGCGACGCTCCGGGTGACCGCGCACGGCGGCGCGGTGAGGGGCCAGGCGTGGGGGCCGGGCGCCGAGTGGCTGCTGGAACAGCTGCCCGAACTGCTCGGCGCCGCCGACGACCCGTCGGCGTTCCGGCCCCGGCACCGGCTGCTCGCGCTGACCCGGCACCGGCGTCCCGGGCTGCGGCTGACGCGGACCGGGCTGGTGCTGGAGTCGCTGATCCCGACGGTGCTGGAGCAGAAGGTCACCACGGTCGAGGCGTACGCGGCGTGGCGCACGCTGGTGCAAAGGTTCGGCGAGCCGGCGCCCGGTCCGGTGCCCGCGCGGATGTACGTGATGCCGGCGCCGCGCACCTGGGCGCTGATCCCGTCCTGGGAGTGGCGCCGCGCCGGGGTCGACGACAAACGCGCCTCCACAGTGCTGCGGGCGGTACGGGTCGCGGCACGGCTGGAGGAGGCGGCGGGGATGTCCCCGGCGGCGGCACGGCAGCGGCTGGAGGCGGTGTCCGGGATCGGGCCGTGGACGTCGGCGGAGACCGTGCAGCGCAGTCACGGGGCGCCGGACGAGGTGACGACCGGCGACCTGCATCTGCCGGGGATCGTCGGATACGCGCTGGCCGGGAACCGGCACGCGGACGACGCCGAGATGCTGCGCCTGCTGCAGCCGTACGCCGGGCAGCGGCACCGGGCGGCCCGGCTGATCCTGCTGAGCGGACAGGTGCCGCCGCGCAGGGCGCCACGCATGCCCAGGGGGCACGTCGGACGCCTCTGAGGCCGTGACCGCCCGGCTGACGCGGGCTACTGGTCCGAGGAGAAGCGCACCGCCCCCGCCGGGATGCGGGCGTCGCACCAGACCCGGACGCCCTCCCTGAGCTCGTTGTCGGCGCCCACCACCGCGCCGTCGCCGATGACCGTGCCGGTCAGGACGGAACGGGTGCCGATCCGGGCGCGGGTGCCGATGAGCGAGTCGGTGATGACGGCGCCCGGCTCGATGACCGCCCCGGGCAGGATCGCGCTGCCCGTCACGCGCGCCCCTTCGGCGACGAACGCTCCCTCGCCCACCACCGTGCCGCCCGTCAGCTTGGCGTCGGGGGCGACGACGGCCGTGGGCAGGATCAGCCGGTCGCCGCAGCGGCCGGGGACGGCCGGGGAGGGAGCGCGGCCGAGGACCAGGTCCGCCGAGCCGCGGACGAACGCGGCCGGGGTGCCGAGGTCCAGCCAGTAGGTGGAGTCCACCATGCCCTGCAGATGGGCGCCGGCGGCCAGCAGGCCGGGGAAGGTCTCCCGCTCCACCGACACCGGGCGGCCCTGCGGGATGGTGTCGATGACGGACCGCCGGAAGACGTACGCCCCGGCGTTGATCTGGTCGGTGACGATCTCCTCGGGGGTCTGCGGCTTCTCCAGGAAGGCCAGCACCCGGCCGGACTCGTCGGTGGGGACCAGCCCGTACGCCCGGGGGTCCGTCACCTTCGTCAGGTGCAGGGAGACGTCCGCGCCGGTCTCCTGGTGGGTGCGCACCAGGGCCTGGATGTCGAGCCCGGTGAGGATGTCGCCGTTGAAGACCAGGACCGGCTCGTCCGGGCCGGAGCGCAGCCGTGCGGCGGCGTTGCGGATCGCGCCGCCGGTGCCCAGCGGCTCCTCCTCCGTCACGTACTCCAGGTGGAGTCCGAGCGAGGAGCCGTCGCCGAAGTACGGTTCGAAGACCTCGGCCAGGTAGGACGTGGCCAGCACGATGTGCTCCACGCCCGCCGCCCGGGCCCGCGCCAGCTGGTGCGTGAGAAACGGCACGCCCGCCGCCCGCACCATGGGCTTGGGGGTGTGCACGGTGAGCGGGCGCAGCCGGGTGCCCTTGCCGCCGACCAGGAGAATCGCTTCTGTCACCTGTCGTCTCTGCTTCCTGCCGGGACCGGCCGATGGGTCCTTTCGGCCGGCCAGTGTATGCAGACCGTTGCCACAGCGTTCGAACCAGTTGCCTCAGCTCTCCGACGCCCTCGGTGCGGAGCCGGTCCTGCTCCTCAGCGGCCCTGGTAGCGCGCGGCGGCCGTGCGGATCGTGCCCAGCTCGCCGTAGAGCCGCCCGCCAGGGCAGTCGGTGGCGAATCCGTCCCGATGGCCGGAGATCACGTGCAGGCGTACGTTCTTCCCTTTTTGATGGAGGTTGCCACCGCCGGACGTCAGATATGTGTGTCCGCGGGGATCCGCCCCGTACAGCCCGAGCTTCCAGGCCGCCAGCCGCGCCACCGCGTCGACGGCGGCGGCAGACGGCCGGGCCGTGCTGTAGGTGCCGATGACGGCGACGCCCACGGTGTCGCTGTTGAACCCCAGGGTGTGGGCGCCGAGGACCGGTCTGGCCACCCCGCCGGCCCGGCCCTCGTAGACGGTTCCGCACTTGTCGATGAGGAAGTTGTAGCCGATGTCGCGCCAGCCCATGCTCCTGGCGTGGTAACGGTAGATACTGCGGACGACCGAGGGCGCCTGCGCGCAGGTGTAGGCGTTGCCCGTGGCGGTGTGGTGGACGAACACCGCATCGACCCGCTTCGTGTAGCCGAATCCGCTCTCCCGCAGCGACTCGTCCGCTCCCCAGCCGCGGCGGGTGACGATGCCCGGCCGCGGGCCGATCCGCGGCTCGGCGCGGCGGTCCAGCTCCGGGTCCGTGCCGCGCAGCACGCTCAGTTCACGTTCGGTCTGTTCACGGCCGGCCGGCGGGATCACGGTCGCGCCCAGCGGGGCGAGGCCCGCGTCGGCGGCGGAGGCGGCCATCGCGGCCTCGGTCGTCCCGCCCGTGTACGCCCCGTCATCCACGGTGCCGGCGCCTGCGGCCGGGGCCGGATCACCGGGGTCGACCAGCTCCAGGCGCAGCCCCGCGGGCAGCGGCCGGCCGGTGTGCCGCCCCGGCTTCGCCGCTTGCCGCCCCTGCGCGGAATCGGCGCGCACGCGCACCTCCACGGCGTCGCTGCCGCCCACCCACAGCGGTGCGGTGGCTCCGCGCACGGGGCCGCCGGCGCGCTCGGTGCCGGACGGGTCGGGTCCGTGGCCGGCGTGGTGCGTCTCGAGGTCCTGCCAGCCCGACCAGGCGCCGGTGGCGGCGGACCGGGTGCGGACCTGTGCGCTGCCGTGCAGTTCGGCGCGGGGATCGTCCCAGACGACGCCGAGCAGCGAGAAGGGCCGGACCCGGGTCCGGCTCAGACCCAGCTCGCGGACCGGTCCGGCGAGGCGGCCGCGCGGCCGCGTGTCGCCCAGCGGGACCAGCGGCAGGGACTGGGTGCTGCCGGGGACGGCGGCCCGCGCCGTGCCCCGCGCCGCCGCACCGTGCGCCGCCGCTGCCGCCGCTTCAGGGGCCGCCGGGACCGCGGTGGCGGGCAGGGCGGGTGCGAGGGCGAGACAGAACACGCTGGTGACACCGATCGAGGACGCGAGGATGCCGTTTCGACGCATGTCATCGATCTTGTACATGGTCATACATATCTGTCCACGAAGAGATGACGGTGCGTCGTTTTTTCCGATGTTTTCTCCGGCGGTCCCTCGGCCGAACCGGTGACCGGCCACCGCCCCCGGCGGCGCCCGCGGGCACCGCACCGGCCCGGCGGCGCGTACGCTGACGCGGATGAACGCCACCGAACGAACCCCCGCGGACCTGCTGGCTTCCGCGCTGGCCGCGGATCCCGGACGTCCCCTGATCACCTTCTACGACGACGCCACGGGCGAACGCGTCGAGCTGTCCGTGGCCACCTTCGCCAACTGGGTGGCCAAGACCGCGAATCTGCTGCAGTCGGACCTCGCCGCCGGACCCGGCGACCGGGTCGCCCTGCTGCTGCCGGCGCACTGGCAGACGGCCGTATGGCTGCTGGCGTGCGCCTCGGTGGGGGTCTGCGCGGACGTCGACGGGAACGCCGCGGAGGCCGACGTGGTCGTCAGCGGCCCGGACCGGCTCGACGAGGCGCGGGCCTGTTCCGGGGAGCGCATCGCGCTGTCCCTGCGCCCGCTCGGCGCCCGGTTCCCGCAGCCGCCCGAGGGTTTCGCCGACTACGCCGTCGAAGTGCCGGGACAGGGCGACCGGTTCGTGCCGTTCGCACCCGTGGACCCGGAGGAGCCCGCGCTGATCGTGGCCGGCGCGGAGTACACCGCGGCCGAGGTCGTGGACCGGGCCCTCGGCGACGCTCCGGACCTCGGCCTGACCGGCCCCGGTTCGCGGCTGCTGTCGGGACTGCCGTACGACACCTGGAAGGGCCTGAGCGCGGGCCTGTACGCGCCCCTCGCGGCCGGCGGGTCGGTCGTGCTGTGCCGGAATCTGGACCGGCTGGACGAGGAGGCACTGGCCAAGCGCGTCGACAGCGAGCGGGTCACGACGACGGCGAGGTGAACCCCGCCGCGGCCCCGGATCCGCGGGCCGCCTGCCGGCCCGGGCGCGGCCCGTCGCCGGACGCGCCCGGGCCGTTCCCCGGCTCCGTCCCGTTCCGACGTCGCACCGGCGCGCGGAACGTCGTCCACCGCGCCGCCCATTTCTCAGGCACTCCACAGGAATTCACCGGGTGGCTGAGCAACACCCTGTCCGGCGACGGGCATTCACCGGACGTTTTCCTCTCCCGCCCGCCCCGGCCCCGCGACCGCCCGCAGGCCGTTTCTCACGGGAGCACGCGCCCCCTCCCGGAGCGTCGTCAGAGAGCCCGGCCACTGCACAAAAGATTGGCCGGAAGCGACTCCGTCTTCGCGATTCTTCGAAGAAATGGGCGGATTGCCCAGGTGTGAGGACGTGGAATGCGTCACCGGCGTCGCTCGATCCTCAACAGGCCCGATAGTGTGAGCGATCCGGTGCATCCGGCCGCGAGGTGACCCTGGGGTCGTGCACTGGGAGGACCAGACCTGAGCGCCTCGAGGGGAAGGCGCCGCGTGGCCCCGACGGAGGGTTCGGACAACCGTGGACGCGCAAGGCCGTGGGCGGGAAGACAACATCGACCCCGCAGACCAGTGGGTACTCAATCCGAACACCGGCGAATACGAGCTGCGACTGACCCCTCCCTCTGCGCAGCCGTCGGTGCCCGGGCCGCGCAAACCCGCACCCCGGCCGGGAGATGACGCCACCCCCTCCGACCGCCCCGGCGCCCCCGGCACCCCGGACGGCCGGTCCGGCCGCCGGCAGGAGCGCGAGACCACGCCCGCCCGCACGGTCCCCGGACAGCGCCGCCGCCGCGGCACGCCCGCCGAGCAGCCCGCTCCCGGGCGCCGGGGACGCCGGCCGCAGAAGAAGTCGCGGACGAAGAAGGTCCTGGCGTGGACCGGCGGGACGATGGCGTTCGTACTGGTGGGCGCGGGCTGCGCCGGCTATCTGGTGCTCAAGCACCTCGAGGGCAACATCTCCAGCACCGACGTCGGCAACGCGGCCAAGGACGGCTTCAGCAAGGACGAGGCCTTCAACATCCTGATCATCGGCACCGACAAGCGCACCGGCGAGGGCAACGAGGGCTACGGCGACAAGGGCAGCGTCGGCCACGCGGACACCAACATCCTGCTGCACGTCTCCAAGGACCGCACCAACGCCACGGCGCTGAGCATCCCCCGCGACCTGATCGTGGACGTCCCGGACTGCCCGACCAAGCAGCCCGACGGCTCGACGAAGGTCATCCCCGGCGAGGAGGACGTCCGGTTCAACACCAGCCTCGGCCAGAACGGCCGGGACGCGGGCTGCACCATGCGCACGGTGAAGGAGGTCACCGGCATCCAGCCCGACCACTTCATGATGGCCGACTTCAACGCGGTCAAGACGCTGACCACGGCGGTGGGCGGCGTCGACATCTGTCTCAAGCACGACGTGGACGACCCCGACTCGCATCTGAAGCTGTCCGCCGGCCAGCACACGATCGAGGGCGAGCAGGCGCTGGCGTTCGTCCGCACCCGGCACAGCTTCGGCAACCAGGGCGACCTGGACCGCATCAAGGTGCAGCAGCAGTTCCTGAGTTCGCTGATGCGCAAGATGTCCTCCGGCGACACCCTCACCAACCCGACCAAGCTGTACGACCTGGCCGACGCGGCGACCAAGGCGCTCACCGTCGACAAGGGCATCGACAAGGTCAGCACGCTCAAGGACATGGCCCTGGAGCTGAAGAAGGTGCCGACGAAGAACATCACCTTCCTGACCGTCCCGGTGCTCGACAACCCGGCGGACGGCCCCGTGCACAAGACGGTCATCGTCGACCCCAACCAGGCGCCCGCGGTCTTCGACTCCATCCGCAACGACGTCTCCTTCACCGAGGTGAAGAAGCAGCAGCAGAAGGCCAAGGACGAAGCCGCCGACCGGCTGAAGGGCACCCAGTCCGCGGCCTCCGAAGTGCGGGTGCGCGTCCTCAACGGCGGAGGACCCGACGGGGCCGCGCAGCAGACGCTCACCTGGCTGCAGAACACCCAGGGCGTGCTGAAGTCGGAGAACGGCGGCAACGCGCCCGAGAAGATCGACAAGACGACGCTGGAGTACGCCCCCGACCAGGCCCCGCAGGCCCGCAAGCTCGCCGCGATCATGGGGCTGCCGGGGTCCGCGCTCAAGCCGGGCGAGAGCGTGACCAACTCGCAGGGGCTGCCGGAGATGACGCTCACCCTGGGCCGGGACTTCAAGGGTGCCGGCACGCCGCTCACCACCCCGACGAAGGCCCCCAAGGTGGACGGGCAGTCCACGGCCGACGAGGTCAAGTGCGCGGGTTGAGCACCGGACGCCACCCTTCGGCCTTCTCGCGCGTCTAACAAGGCGCAGTCGGTCTGTGCGGACGGCACAGCAGGGCGGGGAGGATGGGGAGTTGACGCGGAGTGAGGTGCGTGCGCAGGGGCCTGCGGCCGAGGAAGCAGTGCCTGTCACGCATGCGGACGAGGGCACGCGGGGGGACGGCCCGAAGCGCCGCGGCCAGACGGGAGACGGCGGACGGGGCCCGGACGGCACGGCGGCGCGGCGCGGCGGGGGAAGAGGCCCGCGCAGGCGGGTGCTGCGCTGGTCGGCGACGGTCCTGGGGCTGGTGATACTCGGCACCGCCGGTGCCGGGTACCTGTACTACGCCCACCTGAACAGCAACATACGCACCGGGCAGCGCGACATCGGCAGCGATCTGAAGGCGCACAGACCCACGCCCAACGCGGCCGGCCAGACGCCGGTGAACATCCTGCTGATCGGCTCCGACAGCCGTAACTCCGACGAGAACGTCGCACTCGGCGGCAGCCGGGAGAACCGGGGCAACCCGCCGCTGGGCGACGTGCAGATGCTCATCCACCTCTCCGCGGACCGCAAGAGCGCCGCGGTGGTCAGCATCCCGCGCGACACCCGCGTCGACATCCCCGCGTGCACCGACCCCGCGACCGGCAAGCACTACCCGCCGGTGAACACGATCATCAACGAGTCGCTGGCCCGCGGCGGCGCCGGCTGCACCCTGGCGACCTGGCAGAACCTCACCGGGGTCTATATCGACCACTGGATGACGATCGACTTCGCGGGCGTGGTGAAGATGGCCGACGCCATCGGCGGCGTCGACGTGTGCGTGAAACAGAACGTCTGGGACCGCCCGCTGCCCGGCGTGCCCGGCGGATCCGGACTCAAGCTGACCGCCGGCACCCACACGGTCAAGGGCAAGCAGGCCCTGCAGTGGCTGCGCACCCGGCACGCCTGGGGCAGCGACCTGCTGCGGGCCCGCGCCCAGCACATGTACCTGAACTCGATGATCCGCACGCTCACCGGCCAGAACATCTTCACCGACACCGGCCGCCTGATGGACCTGGCGGAGGCCGCCACCAAGTCCCTTCAGGTGTCGGAGGAGATCGGCACGGTCAAGAAGCTGTACGACCTGGCGATGCAGCTCAAGACGGTCCCGCCGGACCGCATCACCATGACGACCATGCCCAACGTCCCGGACCCGCAGAACAAGAACCACGTCGTCCCGGACGGCGCCAACGCCGAGAAGATCTGGCAGATGCTCCGCGACGACGTGCCCTTCGACTCCCACGGCGATTCCGCCGGCGACACCTCGGGCCGCGCGAAGGACACGGCGGACGGGCAGAAGGACGAGCCGGCCGCGACCGCCCGGACCACCGCACCCCCCGCACACGCGGACGGTGACATCGGTGTCCTGGTGCAGAACGGCACCCGCACCGCCGGCCTCGCCGCGGTCGGCCACCGGGCGAGCGAGATCAGCCAGGTCCTGGTGGGCAAGGGCTTCACCCGGGCGAGGGCGGACGCATCGGTGACGCTGTCGATGGACGAGACGGTCGTGCGCTACCCGAGCGCCGACCTCAAGGGCGACGCCGAGCGCGTGGCCGCGGCGCTGGGCATCCCCTCCGGTGCGGTGCAGAAGTCGACGGACGTCAGCGGCGTCACCGTCATCGTGGGCGCGGACTGGCGCTCCGGCACCGCCTACCCCCACCAGGACCCGCCGAAGGCCGGCGACATCCCGGAGAACTCCGACGCGATCAACGGCGCCGACACCAGCCAGTGCATGGACGTCTACGCGCCCTATCGCTGGTAGCACCGCCGACGGCGGGGCGCCGGCCTCGGCGGGCGCCCTTCCGGCACGGCAGGAGCACCCGGCGCGCCCCGGCACGACACGGGGCCCCTCCCCGAGGCGGGAGGAGCCCCTCGTCGTGCCGCTCACGCGGCCGGCCCGGCTCAGTCGGCGGCAGCGGTGATGGCGGGCCGCCGGGAAGCGATGACCTTCTTCGCCAGCGACCGCGGACTGGTCAGATAGCCCCAGCCCCACGACATGTGCATCGTGGCCAGGGCGAGCGGGATGCGCAGCCGGGCCCCCAGCGGCAGCCCCTTGCCCGCCGGCACCGACCCGGCGATGATCGCCGCCAGATAGCCGCCCGGGATCACGTACGCCCACGGGGTCAGGGCCGAGCCCACCACGATCCCGGCCACGATCGCGCACACCGCGGTCGGCGGGGCGAGGTAGCGCAGGTTGATGGAGCCCTTGTGGTACCGGGCGACGACATGCCGCCAGCGGCCGTAGTCCTTGTACTGCTTGGCCAGCGCCCGCACGGTGGGCCGGGGGCGGTAGGAGACCCGCAGCTCGGGCGAGAACCAGATCAGGCCGCCCGCCTCACGGATACGGAAGTTCAGCTCCCAGTCCTGGGCACGGATGAACTCCTCGTTGTACCCGCCCTGTCGCTCCAGTGCCTCACGGCGGAAGACACCCAGGTACACCGTCTCGGCGGGGCCGGCCTGGCCGCCGGTGTGGAAAGCGGCGTTGCCCACACCGATCTTCGAGGTCATCGCGGCCGCGACGGCGCGCTCCCAGTCGTTCTCCCCCTCGGCGTGCATGATTCCGCCGACGTTCTGCGCGCCGGTCTCCTCCAGCAGCCGTACCGCCGTGGCGATGTAGTTCGGCGACAGCATCCCGTGGCCGTCGACGCGCACGACGATCGGGTGCCGGGACGCCTTGATCGCGGCGTTCAGCGCGGCCGGGGTGCGGCCGCTGGGGTTCGGGACCGTGTGCACGCGGGGGTCTTCCCGTACGAGCTCGGCCGCGATCTCGTCCGTGCGGTCCGTCGACGGACCCAGGGCGATCACGACCTCCAGCTCGCCGTCGTACTCCTGCGCGAGGATCGCTTCGACGGCTCCGCGCAGATGCCGCTCTTCGTTGAGGACCGGCATGATCACAGAAACGGCGGGGAGCCGCACGTCGGGATTGGTGTTCATCGCCGCTCACGTTACCGCGAACGGGGGACGCCCATGCGCGCCGCCGGGGTGCTGCACCGGTGCGCAGATCGTATGTGCCTACGGTGCTCACGGTGCCCGCCCATGTATATGCGGAGGTGTCCCCCATGTCCACCACGCCGCCCCGGCCCTCGTCGCACGCAGCGCCGCAGCGGCGCGGGAGGCGGCCGGCCGCCGCACCGCCGGCGGGCCGTGTGCCCGGCGCACCCGTGCCGCGCCGCAGACCGCGCTGGGCCATGCGGGCGGCGACGACGCTGTCGGTGGTGGTGCTCGCCTCGGCCGGCATCGGGCACGCGGTGGTCTCCAGCCTGGACGCCGGCATCATGCGGGTCGATCCGTTCCGGGACATGAAGAACCGGCCGCCGACCGGGCACGGCATGAACGTGCTGCTGGTCGGCACGGACGGGCGGGACAGGCTCACCGCGCAGGAGCGGCGCCGCTACCGGCTGGGCGGCGAGCCCTGCCACTGCACCGACACGATGATGATCGTGCACCTGTCGGCGGACCGGGAGCGGGCCAGCGTGGTCAGCCTGCCCCGCGACACCTACGTCCGGCTGCCCGCCTACACCGACCCGAGGACCGGCAGGCGGCGCGCGCCGCACGCGGTGAAGCTGAACGCGGCCTACGCCGAGGGCGGACCGGCCCTGACCGTGCGCACCGTGGAGAGCCTGACCCGCCTGAAGATCGACCACTATCTGGAGGTCGACTTCACCACCTTCATGCGCACCGTCGACGTCCTCGGCGGGGTCAGGCTGTGCACCACCGAACCGCTGAAGGACAGCTACACCGGCCTGGACCTGCCCGCCGGCACCCACACCCTGGGCGGCGGCCAGGCCCTGCAGTACGTCCGCTCCCGGCACATCGACGCGGTCGGCGACCTGGGCCGCATGCGGCGCCAGCAGCGGTTCCTGGCCGCACTGATCGACCGCGCGACCTCCTCCCGGGTGCTGCTGAACCCGATCAAATTCCGGGACGTGACCCGGGCGGTGCTCGGCTCGGTCCGGGCCGACCGGAACTTCCACACCGACGAGCTGCTCGATCTGGGGCGGGCGATGCGGGACTTCTCGCCGTCGTCCTCGGAGTTCACCACCGTGCCGATCGCCCGGACCTCCTACCCCGTCCCGGGCCTCGGCTCCACCGTGAAGTGGGACGAGGCCGAGGCGGAGCAGCTCTTCCGCAAGCTGCGCGAGGACCGGTCGCTGGCCACGGGCAGGCCCGCGCGCCGCCCGGACGACGCGGTGGCCGTGGCGGTGGCACCGTCCCGGATCCGGGTGCAGGTGGAGAACGGCACCAGCACGGTGGGGCTGGGCCGACGGGTGGACACCGCGCTGCGCACGGCCGGGTTCGCCACCACCGGAGCGCCCGTGGACTCCCAGCAGCGCGGGGTGCGGCGGACCCGGGTCCTCTACGACCCCCGCTGGGACCGTTCGGCCAGGTCGCTGGCGGCCGCCCTGCCGGGCAGCGAGCTGCGCGCGGTGGCCGGGCAGGGCGCGACGATGCGGGTGATCGTCGGCACGGACCACCAAGCGGTGCGGAAGGTGAAGGTGGAGGACCCGGCACGCAGCGCCGCGCGGGTGGTGCGCGGCGACGAGGTGACGTGCGGCTGAGCCGGGCGGCCCGGGCCGCGGGGACGGCACGGCGCACCGGGCGGATGCGGTCCGGGACCGGACGCCGCCGGACTCAGTCCTCGAACCCCTCCGCGGCACGGCGCTCGCGCAGCTCCATGATGGCGCGGCGGCGGGCCAGGCGGTGGGTGCGGCGGATCTGCGCCTCCTGGTAGCGGCGCTTGTCCTGCTCGGTCTCGGGCAGCACCGGCAGAACGGGGCGGGGCTTGCCGTCGGCGTCCACCGCGGCGAACACCAGATAGGCGGAGCCGACGTGGGTGGGCGGCGCGGACTCGTTCCAGCGCTCGGCGAGCACCTTCACACCGACCTCCATGGAGGTCCGGCCGGTCCAGTTGACCTGGGCCTTGACGTGGACGAGATCACCGACCCGCACGGGTTCGAGGAACGCCATCTCGTCCATGGACGCGGTGACGGCGGGGCCGCCGCTGTGCCGGCCGGCCACCGCGCCCGCCGCGTCGTCGACCAGTTTCATGATCACCCCGCCGTGCACCGTCCCCAGCAGGTTGGTGTCGTGGTGGGTCATGATGTGGCTGAGCGTGGTCCGGGACGCAGAGGTCGGCTTGCCGGGTATGTCCGTGGTTCCGGACTCGGCGACGGGGGCCTGTTCTGTCATGCCCTCCACCTTATGCCGAGGCGGCATCGGCCTGTTTTGTGTCGGCTTCGCAACAGCCGTGGCCCTGTTCTTCGACGGCCCTTGTACGGCCCGTGGCCCGGACCGGCACACTGGGGCGCATGAATGAATGGCCCGAAGGGTGGACCGGCGACGACCGAGGCCCCCGCTACGGACGCGGCAGCAGCGGCGCGGAGCCGGAGGGCGCTCGTGTGATGCGCCAGGTACGGCGCGGCCCGGCCCCGCAGCGCGGGCAGGGCCCCTACGGCAGGCCGGGCGGCCAGGGGCCCGCGGCACCGCCGCACGGCGTGCCGCGGCAGCCGTCGTACGTCGACGGCGGCCAGGGCCCCGCGTACGCCGGCGACGGCCAGGGGTACGACAGCGGGTACAACACCGGCCAGGTCTACGGACGCCCGGCCGGCGACCACGGCGGCCCCGGTGCGGGCGGCAGCCGCGGCCCGCGCCCCGCGCCGAACTGGGGCCGCCGCATCAAGTGGACCGCGATCACCGTGGTCGCGGTGGTGGTGGTCACCTCGGTGGCGACCTACTTCTGGGCCGACTCCAAGCTGCGCCGCGAGGTCGACCTGTCCAAGGTCATCGAGCGGCCCGAGCCGGGCAAGGGCACGAACTACCTGATCGTCGGCTCCGACAGCCGCGAGGGCATGTCCGCCGAGGACAAGAAGAAGCTGCACACCGGCTCCGCCGAGGGCAAGCGCACCGACTCGATGATGATCTTGCACGTCGGCGACAACGGCGACACGCTGATATCGCTGCCGCGCGACTCCGACGTGGAGATCCCCTCCTTCCGGGGAGCCGAGTCGGGCAAGCTGTACCCGGCCACCGGCCGGCACACCAAGCTGAACGCGGCCTACGCGGAGGACGGCCCGGCGCTGCTGGTGCGCACCATCGAGTACAACACCGGCCTGCACATCGACCACTACGTGGAGATCGGCTTCGCGGGCTTCGCGAACATCGTCGACGCGGTCGGCGGCGTGGAGATCACCATCGACAAGCCGTTCAAGGACAAGTGGTCCGGCGCCGATTTCCAGGCGGGCAAGCAGAAGCTGAACGGCGAGGAGGCCCTGGCCTTCGTCCGCACCCGGCACGCCTTCGCGGCCTCCGACCTGCAGCGCACCAGGAATCAGCAGAAGTTCCTGTCCGCGCTGGCCCACCAGGTCGCCACCCCTGGCACGGTGCTGAACCCGTTCAAGCTCTACCCGACGCTGGGCGCGGGCCTGGACTCGCTGATCGTCGACAAGGACATGGGCCTGTGGGACCTGGCGTCGATGTTCTGGGCGATGAAGGGTGTCAGCGGCGGTGACGGCACCTCCATGAACATGCCGATCTCCGGATCCGTGGGCGGCAACCTCGTCTGGGACAAGGCGAAGCTGAAGACCCTGGTGAACGAGCTGAACAACGACCAGAAGGTCACGGTGACCGGGGACTGACCCCGGCCCACGACGCGGGAAGAGCCCCGGGTGCCAGGCGCACCACGGGGCTTTCCGCTTCGGCCGGACCGCCGCCCGTCTCACATACGGGTGCCCGCCATCTGGCGGCACATCTCGGCGCAGCGACGACACGCCTCCGCACAGCGCGCCATCATCTTGTCGTCCGGCATGGACCTACACGCCTCGGCGCACATGTCGCAGGCCTTGGCACAGACCGTGCACATCTCGGACGCCATGGGCGAGCGCCGCATCATCATGTCGGCGCACATGCGCGTGGTCTCCGAGCAGTCCATGAGGGCGCGCATGATCTGCATCTGGGCCTGCCCGCCCATCTGCATGCAGGAGCTCATGGCCTCCTCGCAGATGGTGTGGCAGCTCATGCAGGCCTCGACACAGTCCTGCATCTCCTTGCTGAGTGCGGGCGCGGTACCCGGCTGGGTGTGAGTCATGGCTCCTCCTGGGGGACGAGAGGGGCCCGGGGCCGGACCCCGTTCACCTCCGTCGTACGCCCGGTCGTGGCTTTCCGCCATCCGAGAAATCCGTGGCCGTGCAGGGGCCGTCCGGGTGAGGCCGTGGTACGCGGTTCCTTCCCTGGTCACGGACGGCCCTCCGGAGCAGAGGTCAACGGGCGCACGTACGGCGTCGAGGACACGGGCACGGTGTACCCCGACAGCGGCCCGGGCATCATCAAGCTCGACCGGAACGAATACGCCGCCCTCCAGCAGATCGCCAAGGCCAAGGGCGATATCAGTGCAGCCCCGCAGCTGACGCGGAATCCGCGCTTCACAGACAACCCAGAGGCCGTACAGAAGGCCCTAATGGGCGGTACCGGGAGGCCGAGGCCGAGTTCTACACGTCCGGTCTTCCCCCGATGATGTCCGGCCATTGGCTGATGAAGCGAGGGCAGGCATCAGCGGAGCGGACCTGGACCGACCCCTTGGAAGCGGTCGAATGGCTGACCAAGCAGTACCAGGAGAACCCGCCGCACCAGGACACCCGAGGGACAGACCTGCATCAGCCTGGACGTCAAACGGCAGCGGGCGGTGGACCGGCTGAGCCTCGGCACGGATGTGACCTGGGTCCACTACACACGCTCGGGCAGCATCCTGTCCGTCTCGATCGTCTGCTACCCCACCATCCACCACCCCGAACTGACATGCCCACTGGGCTCTTGGCACCGATGACGTCCGGGGACGGCGAGCACGCCCCTTCTCCTCAGCCGGATCCCACAAGCACCAGCCCCCGGCAGCTCGCCGGGGGCTGTGTTCGGCCGGAAACGGCTTCCGAGCTGTGGAAACGCCGTTACGGCAGGTTCCGCGCCATCACGATCCGCTGGACCTGGTTCGTGCCCTCATAGATCTGAGTGATCTTGGCGTCACGCATCATGCGCTCCACCGGGTAGTCGCGGGTGTAGCCGTAGCCGCCGAGGAGCTGGACGGCGTCGGTGGTGACCTCCATGGCGACGTCGGAGGCGAAGCACTTGGCGGCGGCGCCCTGGTAGGTGAGGTCGGCGTCGCCGCGTTCGGAGGCGGCGGCGGCCTGGTAGGTCAGGGCGCGGGCGGCCGAGATCTTCATGGCCATGTCGGCCAGCATGAACTGGATGCCCTGGAAGTCGGCGATCGGCTTGCCGAACTGCTTGCGCTCCCGGACGTAGTTCTTGGCGTAGTCCAGGGCGCCCTGGGCGATGCCGAGGGCCTGGGCGGCGATGGTGATGCGGGTGTGGTCGAGGGTCCGCATCGCGGTGGCGAAGCCGGTGCCCTCCTCGCCGATCATACGGTCGGCGGGGATCCGCACGTTGTCGAGGTAGACCTCGCGGGTCGGGGAGCCCTTGATGCCGAGCTTCTTCTCCGGGGCGCCGAAGGAGACGCCCGGGTCGGACTTCTCCACCACGAACGCGGAGATGCCCTTGGAGCGCTTGCCCGGGTCGGTGACGGCCATGACCGTGTAGAACTCGGAGACGCCGGCGTTGGTGATCCAGCGCTTGACGCCGTTGAGGACCCAGTGGTCGCCGTCGCGGACCGCCCTGGTCTTCATGCCCGCGGCGTCGGAGCCGGCCTCCGGCTCGGACAGGCAGTACGAGAACATCGCCTTGCCCTTGGCGAGCGGGCCCAGGTACTTCTTCTTCAGCTCCTCGGAGCCGGACAGGATCAGCGGCAGCGAGCCCAGCTTGTTCACCGCCGGGATCAGGGAGGAGGACGCGCAGACGCGGGCCACCTCCTCGATCACGATGACGGTGGCCAGGGCGTCGGCGCCCGCGCCGCCGTACTCCTCGGGGACGTGCACGGCGTGCAGGTCGTTGGCGACCAGCGCCTCCAGCGCCTCCTGCGGGAAGCGGCCCTCCTCGTCGACCGCGGCGGCGTACGGCGCGATCTTCGCCTCGGCCAGCGAGCGGACGGCGTCGCGGAGCATGTCGTGCTCCTCGGACGGGCGGTACAGGTCGAAGTCAGCCGATCCGGCCAAGGTCTCTCACGCTCCAAGACGGCTCGATGCTAATTACCGTTAAGTAACCCGGATTCTAGAGGCTTGCTCACGCGCGGGATACGTGAGTTTGACGACAGCGGTCACTTTGCCCGGTGAGGGCCGTGCGCATGCCCCGGATATGCTCGACCCGCGCATCGCCGTCCCTTTTCTGGAGCATCCATGAGCCTCAAGATCACCGTGATCGGCACCGGCTATCTCGGCGCGACCCACGCCGCCGCCATGGCCGAGCTGGGGTTCGAGGTGCTGGGCCTGGACGTGGTGCCGGAGAAGATCGAGATGCTGCGGCGCGGTGAGGTTCCGATGTTCGAGCCGGGCCTTGAGGAGCTGCTGCGCAAGCACGTGGCCGGCATCGAGGGATCCACCGGGCGGCTGCGCTTCACCCAGGACTACGCCGAGGCGGGCGCCTTCGGCGACGTCCACTTCATCTGCGTCAACACCCCGCAGAAGCACGGCGAGTACGCCTGCGACATGTCCTACGTCGACGCCGCGGTCACCGCGCTCGCCCCGCATCTGACCGCTCCGGCGCTCGTGGTCGGCAAGTCGACGGTGCCGGTGGGTTCGGCCGACCGGCTGGCCCGGACGATCGCCCAGCTGGCACCGGCCGGCGAGGACGCGGAGCTGGCCTGGAACCCGGAGTTCCTGCGCGAGGGCTTCGCCGTGCAGGACACGCTGCACCCGGACCGGATCGTGGTCGGGGTGCGCAGCGAGCGCGCCGAGAAGCTGCTGCGCGAGGTGTACGCCACACCGATCGCCGAGGGTTCGCCGTTCCTCGTCACCGACTTCCCGACCGCGGAGCTGGTGAAGACCGCCGCGAATTCCTTCCTGGCCACGAAGATCTCCTTCATCAACGCGATGGCGGAGGTGTGCGAGGCCGCGGGCGGCGACGTGGCGAAACTCGCGGAGGCGATCGGCTACGACGACCGCATCGGCCGGAAATTCCTGCGCGCCGGCATCGGATTCGGCGGCGGCTGCCTGCCCAAGGACATCCGCGCGTTCATGGCGCGCGCCGGTGAGCTGGGCGCCGACCAGGCGCTGACGTTCCTGCGCGAGATCGACTCGATCAACATGCGCCAGCGCGGGCAGATGGTCGAGCTGGCCCGGCAGGCGCTGGGCGGCGGGCCGTTCCTCGGCAAGCGGGTGGCGGTGCTGGGCGCCACCTTCAAGCCCGACTCCGACGACGTGCGCGACTCGCCCGCGCTCAACGTCGCCGGGCAGATCCACCTCCAGGGCGGCCAGGTGACGGTGTTCGACCCGAAGGGCATGGACAACGCCCGGCGGGTCTTCCCCACGCTGGGCTACGCCGACTCCGCGCTGGAGGCGGTCCGCGGCGCCGACGTGGTGCTGCATCTGACCGAGTGGCAGGAGTTCCGTGAGCTGGACCCGGCCGAGCTGGGCGAGGTCGTGGGGTCCCGGGTGATCCTGGACGGCCGCAACGCGCTGGACCCCGAGCTGTGGCGCCGCGCCGGCTGGACGTACCGCGCGATGGGCCGCCCCACGGCGTAGTCCCGGTCCGGAGAACAGCGATCCGGCGCGGGCGCGCTGCCTCTGCCGGATCGTGCCCGTCACGCGCCCCTCAGCCGTCCAGTTCCTCGATCGTCGCGTTCGACGGTGCGCGGGTGGACTGCAGGTCACGGGCCACGTCCTCCGCGGCGCCCAGGACGCGGACCGCGTTCTGCCAGGTCAGCTTGGCCAGGTCGGCCTTCGACCAGCCGCGGTCCAGCAGCTCGGCGAGCAGGTTGGGGTAGCCGGAGACGTCGCTGAGGCCGTCGGGGGTGAAGGCGGTGCCGTCGTAGTCGCCGCCGATGCCGAGGTGGTCGACGCCGGCGACCTCGCGCATGTGGTCGAGGTGGTCGGCGACCGTGGCGACGGTGGCGACGGGGCGGGGGTGGGCCGCCTCGAAGGCGCGGTGCACCTTCATCGCCTCGGGGGTGGTGTCGAGGTGGTGGAAGCCGTGGGCCCGCATGTTCTCGTCGGCGGCGGCCGTCCAGTCCACGGCGGCCCGCAGGACGAACTTCGGCACGAACGTCACCATGGCGATGCCGCCGTTGGCGGGCAGGCGCTCCAGGACGTCGTCGGGGATGTTGCGCGGGTGGTCGCACACGGCCCGGGCGGAGGAGTGGGAGAAGATCACCGGGGCTTCGGAGGTGTCCAGGGCGTCCCGCATGGTGGTCGCGGCCACATGGGAGAGGTCGACCAGCATGCCGAGGCGGTTCATCTCCCGCACGACCTCGCGGCCGAAGGCCGACAGGCCGCCGACGCCCGGTTCGTCGGTGGCGGAGTCCGCCCACGGCACGTTGTCGTTGTGGGTGAGCGTCAGGTAGCGCACGCCCAGCGCGTACAGGCCGCGCAGGGTGCCGAGCGAGCAGGCGATGGAGTGCCCGCCCTCGGCGCCCATCAGGGACGCGATGCGTCCCTCGCGGCGGGCCGTCTCCATGTCGGCGGCGGTCAGCGCGGGGGCCAGGTCGCGGGGGTGGCGGGCGATCAGCTGCCGGACGCAGTCGATCTGCTCCAGCGTCGCGGGCACCGGATCGGGCTGGTCGGCGCGGACGTACACCGACCAGTACTGGGCCCCGACGCCGCCCTCGCGCAGCCGGGGGATGTCGGTGTGCAGGTGGGCGTCCTGGCGGTGGGCGATGTCGCGGGCGGCGAGGTCGTAGCGGACCTGTTCGCGCAGGGCCCACGGCAGGTCGTTGTGGCCGTCGACGACGGGGAACTCGCGCAGCAGTTCCCGGGCCTTCTCCAGCGAGGTCATGGCGTCACTTCCCCGAGTTGAAGCCGAAGCCGCCGGCCGCGCCGTCGACCTTGGCCCGCAGCCGCTTGCCCTTCTCCGTGGCCTGGTCGTTGAGGTCCTGCTGGAACTCCCGCATCCGGCCGAGCAGGTCCTCGTCGTGGGCGCCGAGGATGCGGGCGGCCAGCAGACCGGCGTTGCGGGCGCCGCCGACGGAGACGGTCGCCACGGGCACCCCGGCCGGCATCTGCACGATCGACAGCAGCGAGTCCAAACCGTCCAGGTGCTTCAGCGGCACGGGCACGCCGATGACCGGCAGCGGCGTGACGGAGGCGAGCATGCCGGGCAGGTGGGCGGCGCCGCCCGCACCGGCGATGATCACCTTCAGGCCGCGGTCGGCGGCGTGCTCGCCGTACGCGATCATCTCGCGCGGCATGCGGTGCGCGGAGACGACGTCGACCTCGTAGGCGATCTCGAACTCGTCGAGGGCCTTGGCGGCGGCCTCCATGACGGGCCAGTCGGAGTCCGACCCCATGACAATGCCAACAACGGGGCTCATTCGGTGATGGTGCCTCTCAGGTAGCCGGCTGCGTGGCGCGCGCGCTCCAGCACGTCGTCCAGGTCGTCGCCGTAGGTGTTGACGTGTCCGACCTTGCGGCCGGGCTTCACGTCCTTGCCGTACATGTGGATCTTCAGCTGGGGGTCGCGGGCCATGCAGTGCAGGTACGCGGAGTACATGTCGGGGTAGTCGCCGCCGAGCACGTTGGCCATCACGGTCCACTTCGCGCGCGGGCGCGGGTCGCCCAGTGGCAGGTCCAGGACCGCGCGGACGTGGTTGGCGAACTGCGAGGTGACCGCGCCGTCCATGGTCCAGTGACCGGAGTTGTGCGGGCGCATCGCCAGTTCGTTGACGAGGATGCGGCCGTCACGGGTCTGGAACAGCTCCACGGCCAGGTGGCCGATGACGCCCAGCTCCTTGGCTATGGTCAGGGCCATCTGCTCGGCCCGCAGGGCCAGCTCCTCGTCCAGGCCGGGGGCGGGGGCGATCACCGTGTCGCACACGCCGTCCACCTGCCGGGACTCCACGACCGGGTAGGCCACGGCCTGGCCGTGCGGGGAGCGGACGACGTTGGCCGCCAGCTCCCGGACGAAGTCGACCTTCTCCTCGGCGAGGACCGCGACGCCCGCCTTGAACGGCTCGGCGGCCTCCTCCGCGGAGCGGACCACCCACACGCCCTTGCCGTCGTAGCCGCCGCGGACGGTCTTGAGGACCACGGGGAAGCCGTCCCCCTCGGCGGCGAACGCGGCCACGTCCGCGGGGTCGCTCACGATGCGGTGCCGCGGGCAGGGGATGCCGAGCGCGTCGAGCCGGGCGCGCATCACCCCTTTGTCCTGGGCGTGCACCAGCGCGTCCGGGCCGGGACGCACCGGGACGCCGTCCGCCTCCAGGGCACGCAGGTGCTCGGCGGGCACGTGTTCGTGATCGAAGGTGATCACGTCACAGCCGCGCGCGAAGGCACGCAGGGTGTCCAGATCGCGGTAGTCGCCGACGACGACGTCGTTGACGACCTGAGCCGCGGAGTCCTGGGGAGAGTCGCTGAGAAGCCTGAACCTGATGCCCAGCGGGATGCCCGCCTCGTGGGTCATACGAGCGAGCTGGCCACCGCCGACCATGCCGACTACCGGGAACGTCACGCCCCCAGGGTATCGGCCGCGCCGGTATGGCCGGATCACCCGCCTTCGAGGGCGTGTGCCCGTCCGGCCGGCCGCGGTGATCCGTCCGTGCTCCGCCCGGCTGTCGTCCGGGTTCTTGCCTTTCTCTTTCCGGATTCCCACCGGTGTCTTCCGCGGCCCTTTCCTGTCCCTTCCAGGCACTTTCCGGCCGGGTCCCCCGGGCATCGTCCGTCCACGGGCGAGGAGACGGGCCGCTGGTTAGCATGGCGGAGTTGACGCAACCGACCCGGACGGGGGCCTGGACGACCATGGGACGTGGTTCCTCGGGGCACCGATCGGCGCCCCCGGCGCCCCAGCAACCCCGCACGGCCCACAGCCCGCGGACGGCCGGTGAGACCCGGCAGGGCCGGGCGCCCGGCGGCGCGGTGTGGCGCCGCGTGGGCCGGCTGTGGCAGGAGGCGGTCAAGTTCGGGGCGGTCGGCGGTGCCGGGCTGCTGGTGAACCTGCTCGTGTTCAACCTCGTGCGGCACGTGACCGACCTGCAGGTGGTGCGGGCCAGCGTCATCGCGACCGTGGTGTCGATCTGCTTCAACTACCTCGGGCTGCGTTACTTCACCTACCGGGACCGGGACAAGAGCGGCCGTACCCGGGAGATGACACTGTTCCTGCTGTTCAGCGCGGCCGGTCTGGTGATCGAGAACGGGGTGCTGTACCTGGCGACGTACGGTTTCGGCTGGGACAGCCCGCTGCAGAGCAACGTCTTCAAGTTCCTCGGCATCGGCATTGCGACCCTGTTCCGGTTCTGGTCCTACCGCACCTGGGTCTTCCGCACCCTGCCGCGCGGCCAGGCCGCCTCCGGCGAGACCGGGACACCGCTGCGCTCGGAGCCGAAACGGGCCGGGGCGCGGGCCGGGCGCTGACCCGGGCCGGGCGGCCTCAGCGCACCGTCCGGCCGTCCTCCGCCTCGCCGGGCTTCTTCGGCGGCTGGGTCCGGGACAGGAACAGCCCGAACACCGGCGGCTTGGACTGCAGCAGCTCCAGCCGGCCCCCGTCGGCCTCCGCCAGGTCCCGCGCGACGGCCAGCCCGATGCCCGTGGAGTTGCGGCCGCTGATCGTGCGCTCGAAGATGCGCGCGCCCAGGTCGGCGGGGACGCCGGGGCCCTCGTCGGTGACCTCGACGACCGCCTGGTTGCCGGTCACGCGGGTGCGCAGCGCCACCGTGCCGCCGCCGTGCATGAGCGAGTTCTCGATCAGGGCCGCCAGCACCTGGGCCACCGCGCCCGGCGTGCCCACGGCCTGCAGATGCCGCTTTCCGGAGCTGACGATGGCACGCCCGGCGCTGCGGTAGGCGGGGCGCCACTCGGCGATCTGCTGCTGGATGACCTCGTCCAGGTCGAAGGAGACGGCGGAGCCGGTGCGCGGGTCGCGGGAGTTCGTCAGCAGGCGCTCCACCACGTCCGTCAGCCGTTCGACCTGGGTGAGGGCGACGTTCGCCTCCTCCTTCACCGTGTGCAGGTCGTCGGTGAGGGTGATCTCCTCCAGTCGCATCGACAGGGCGGTCAGCGGGGTGCGCAGCTGGTGGGAGGCGTCGGCGGCCAGCCGCCGCTCCGCGGTCAGCATGCGGGCGATGCGCTCGGCGGAACGGTCCAGCACGTCGGCGACCCGGTCCAGCTCGGGGACGCCGTACCGCTTGTGGCGGGGCCGCGGGTCGCCCGAGCCGAGGCGCTCGGCGGTCTCGGCGAGATCGGTCAGCGGGGAGGCCAGCCGGTTGGCCTGGCGGACGGCGAGCAGCACCGCCGCCACCACCGCCAGCAGCGCCACCAGACCGATGATCAGCAGGGTCCGGCCGACCTCACGGGTGATCACGGAACGCGGCTCCTCGACCCGGACGGTCTCGCCCTGCTCGCCCGTGGCGGTGGCGTGGATGACGTCCCCGGACGGCTCGGTGCCGACCTTGATCGGCTTCTGCCCGGCGATGCCGATCACCGCGTACTGGCCCGGGGCGACCTGGCCGCTCAGGGCGTCCGCGTCGACACTCTGGTCGCCCAGCAGCCGGCTGTCGACGATGCTGGCCAGCCGCAGCGCCTCGGAGTCGACCCGCTCCTGGGCGCTGTTGCTGATCGTCCGGGTCTCCACGAGCACCAGGGAGCCGCCGAAGACGGCGATCACCACGAGCACCACGGCGAGCGTGGACTGGATCAGTCGGCGGCGCATGACTTCTTACCTGGCTCGGGTCCCGGGCGGCCCGGGGTGGGGGTGGGGCCCCGGGACGATGCGGCCGGGGCCCGCCTGACTGGCGCGGGTCGTCTTGTGACGACCGGCTCTTCCGGGAGCGGGTCGTCCCGCGACGATCGGCTCATCTCGGAGCGGGTCGTCCCGCGACGATCGGCTCATCTCGGAGCGGGTCGTCCCGCGACGATCGGCTCTTGACGATCAGTTCTTCTCGAAACGGAAACCCACGCCGCGCACGGTCGCGATGTAGCGGGGGTTCGCGGCGTCGTCGCCGAGCTTCTTGCGCAGCCAGGAGATGTGCATGTCGAGGGTCTTGGTCGACGACCACCAGGTGGTGTCCCAGACCTCGCGCATCAGCTGCTCGCGGGTGACGACCCGGCCGGCGTCCCGCACCAGGACTCGCAGCAGGTCGAACTCCTTCGCGGTGAGCTGCAGCTCCTCGTCGCCCATCCAGGCCCGGTGGGACTCGACGTCGATGCGTACACCGTGGGTGGCGGGCGGCTGCTGCGGCTCCGTGGCCCCGCGCCGCAGCAGGGCCCGCACCCGCGCCAGCAGCTCGGCCAGCCGGAACGGCTTGGTGACGTAGTCGTCGGCGCCCGCGTCCAGGCCGACGACGGTGTCCACCTCGTCGGCGCGCGCGGTCAGGATCAGGATGGGCACGGTGTGACCGTCGGCTCGCAGCCGGCGGGCGACCTCCAGTCCGTCCATACCGGGCAGACCGAGGTCCAGCACGACCAGGTCCACACCGCCCTGCATTCCTGCGTCGAGCGCGGTGGGTCCGTCCTCACGTACCTCGACCTCGTAACCTTCCCGGCGCAGTGCGCGGGCCAGCGGCTCCGAGATGGACGCGTCGTCCTCGGCGAGCAGTACACGGGTCATGAGGCGATGGTAGTCCGCTCGTGCAGTCCGCCGGGGGTGTGCGGCGCTGTGACAGGCGCCCCGGGCTCTTACCTTCCGGGCGGTCCGCGGCCGCCGGTTTCCAGCCGGTTCGTGCGCACCTGGGCCGGGCGTCTCCGCTCGGCTGGCGCGGCGCGGCGATGCGGTGCCATCCTGGTGATCACCTCCGCACGGGCGTCCGCGGTTCCAGCGATCAATGTGATCCGCATCTCAAGTCCTCCTTTTCCGGCCGTGTCCTGCCGTATGGTGACGTGAACGCCTGTAGCACGCAGGGGACCTTTGGCGCTCGCCGACGACGCCGAGGGTCCCTTTTGTGTGCGGGGCCGGCCCGTCCGGCCCAGCAAGCAATGACCTAGGGCCGGGCCTGACCGGGCGCGACGCGCCGGGTCAGGTGTGGATCCCGGTGGCCGGCGTCCTCCGTCCCGCGACCCGGGGCGGGCTCCCCTCGGGCGTGGGGTGGGCGGCGGTCCAGCCGGTGCCGGCTGTCCCCCCACCGGGCGCGTACCGGCTCGCGGCGCGTCCCGAGCAGCAAGGAACGACCATGGCGTCCAGCCTGACGAAGGACTCGGTTCTGCCGGGCACCCCCGGTTCCGAGAAGACCTTCTTCGGCCACCCCCGCGGCCTGGCCACCCTCTTCATGACCGAGATGTGGGAGCGCTTCTCCTACTACGGCATGAAGGCTCTGCTCCCGCTGTATCTGGTGGCGCCGGGCGGCCTGCACATGAGTGCGGCCAGCGCGACCGCGATCTACTCGGTCTACCTGTCGCTCGTGTACCTGCTGGCCATGCCGGGCGGCTGGTTCGCCGACCGGGTCCTGGGCCCCCGCAAGACCGTGGCGGTCGCCGGCACGGTGATCATGCTCGGTCACCTGACGCTGGCCCTGCCGTGGGCCGGCAGCTTCTTCGCCGGCCTGGGCCTGGTCGCGATCGGCTCCGGCCTGCTGAAGGCCAACATCTCCACGATGGTCGGCCACCTGTACAAGGGTGCCGACGACCCGCGCCGGGACGGCGGCTTCACGATCTTCTACATCGGCATCAACCTCGGTGCCTTCGCCGCGCCGCTGATCATCGGCACCATCGGCGAGAACGTGAACTGGCACATCGGCTTCGCCCTGGCCGCGCTCGGCATGGGTGTGGGTCTGGCCCAGTTCCTGCTCGGCTCCCGCTACCTGGACCCGCGCTCGGACGTCGTCCCGACGCCGCTGTCCGCCGAGGAGAAGAAGGCCACGCTGCGCAAGTCCGCGCTGTGGGCGGCCGTCGCCGTGATCTTCTACGCGATCGTGGGCTTCTCCGGCGTCTACACCCTGAACTGGGTGCTGGTCCCGATCACCATCGCCGGCCTGCTCATCCCGGTCATGGTCCTGGTGCGGATCAAGCGGGACAAGGATCTGGACAGCACCGAGCAGTCGAAGATGACCGCCTACATCTGGTTCTTCGTGGCCGCCGCGGTGTTCTGGATGATCTACGACCAGGGCGGCTCGACGGTGTCGCTGTTCGCCGAGAAGTCGGCCGACAACAGCATCTTCGGCTGGGACTTCCCGGTCTCCTGGTACCAGTCGGTCAACCCGGTCATGATCATGGCGCTCGCGCCGGTCTTCGCCTGGCTGTGGCTCGCGCTGGCCCGCCGCGGCAAGGAGCCGAGCACCGCGGTGAAGTTCGCGATGGGCCTCGTGCTCATCGGCGCCTCCTTCTTCCTCTTCCTGGCCCCGCTGGCGATCGCCGACGGCGGCCACAAGGCCGCCGCCCTGTGGCTGGTGGGCATCTACTTCGTGCAGACCGTCGGCGAGCTGACCCTGTCGCCGGTCGGCCTGTCCGTCACCACGAAGATGGCGCCCGCGAAGTACGCCTCGCAGATGATGGGTGTCTGGTTCCTCGCCGTCACCGCCGGTGACGCCACGACCGGTCTGCTCTCCACCGCCGGGGTCGACCTCAACACCAGGGGCATCGTGGCCCTGGAGGCCTTCCTGGCGGTCGTCGCGGGTCTGGCCGTGTGGATGTACCGCTCCAAGGTCAAGACCCTCATGGGCGACGTGCGCTGACGTCCGCCCCCTTCCGTACCCCGAGGCCCCCGCGTCCGTCCGAGGACGGCGGGGGCCTCGTTGCGTCCCGGCCGCATGCCGCGGAACGCCGGCCGCCGCAGCAGCGCGCCGCCCGCCCCGGCCGGAGCGGGGCGGGCGGCGCGGGGGGCTTGTGCGGGTGCTACGCGGGGGCGCCGAGCGTCGCCCAGACCTTCTTGCCGGCCACACCGGGAACGCGGACGACGCCCCAGTCCAGGCACAGCCGCTGGACGATGAACATGCCGTGGCCGCCGGGGCGGCCGGCGCGGTGCGGGGTGCGGGGCGCCGGCTGTCCGGCGCCGCGGTCGGAGACCTCGATGCGGATCGCCTTGTCGTCGCAGGAGATCTCCAGCTCGTCCGGCCCCTCGGCGTGCAGGCAGGCGTTGGTGACCAGTTCGGAGACGACCAGGAGCACGTCCTCGGCGGCGGCCCGCCGGTCGGCGGTCGACGCGGGCAGCCAGCCCCAGGCGTACAGCGCCTGACGGGTGAAGTCGCGGGCGAGCGGCACGACGCCGCTCTCGCCGTCGAAGCTCAGCCTGCGGACCTGGCGACTGCCCGGCGCGATTCCCGGCACCGCCGTCGCGTCCTGCGCGGACGCCACGAACGCCGGCGGGGACGGCTCGGGCACCCCGGAAGCGCCGCTGGGCTCCGGGCCGCGGTCGCCCGGCGAGTAGGGCCGGGTGGTGCTCATCAGCGCTTCACCTCACCGATTCACCAGTTCACGATTCACACGTCACTACACACGTACAGCGTCGGTACGCCCGTACACACGCCGTTCGGGGGCCTGCCGGCTCCCGCCGGGAGGCGGCTGTGCGCCGATTCACCCGGATCCGCGGCCGCGGGGATCCGTCGTCCGTCCAGGGGGCGCGAGCCGTTCCGCACAGGATGACTCCTGCCCGACAGCCCCGGTGGAACACCCCCGTTTTCCGCGCCCGCGCCCGAGGGCGGGCGGTCACCGGCCGCGACCGCACGGGCCGGTCACCCGGACGCGCCGGGCCCGGGGGCCGTGCCGCCCTCGCCGGACCGGTCGCCGTCGGCCGTCTCCCCGCCGGTGTCCGAGGTGTCCGAGGTCCCGCCGGCGTCCCCGGCGTCACCGCGTCCGCCGGCCAGTGCGGCCTCCAGCGTGTCGTAGACACCGAAGACCGCTCCCGCCCCGGTGATCTCGAAGACGCGGGCGACCACCGGCCGCATGGCGGCCAGATGCACACCCCCTCCGGCGGCCTCCGCCTTCAGCCGCGCCCCCAACAGCACGTTCAGCCCCGTGGAGTCGCAGAACTCCAGGCGCGAGCAGTCGACCACCAGTCGCGAGCGCCCCTTGGCGAGACACTCCTCGAGCGGCACGCGCAGCAGGTCCGCCGTGTGATGGTCCAGCTCGCCCGCCGGTGTCACGACAGCGCTGGAGCCCTCTTGCCGCACCTCCACCAGAAGCCGGCCCGACTGTGCGCTGCCGACCGTCCCGCGGTCCATGCCGTCTCTCTCCCGGGTGTCTTGGCTGCTGACTGACGCCCTCGAACACTACGCCTTCCCCCACCGGCCGGACACCTGAACAACCGCACAGAAACGGACATATGCCTACAGAAGGCACTTGCGGTCATGTTGGGAAAGCGGGTAGGGCTAGTAAGGACACGTACCCGACACCGTCGGCTTTGGAGGCGCCGCACACCGCAGTGCACGAACTGGCTTCGGCAGCCATATGCCGAGAACGATGGAGGACATCATGTCACCCCGGCTCGACGCCTCGCATACCCGGACGGCGACGTCGACAATCCCTCCGGACCATCTGGATCCCCCCGCGTTCCACGACGACGCACCCTCCGGGCGAGCCGCCCCGCCCGCCGCACTGACCGGACTCCCGGACATCCCCCCGTACGACGAAGTGGCCCCGGACGACGCCCGGGCGCTGTCCAAGACCCTCTTCGAGCGGCTGGAAAGCCTCGAGGAAGGCACCCACGAGTACTCGTACGTACGCAACACCCTCGTCGAACTCAACCTCGCGCTGGTCAAGTTCGCCGCCGCCCGCTTCCGCTCCCGCAGCGAGCCGCTGGAAGACATCATCCAGGTCGGCACCATCGGCCTCATCAAGGCGATCGACCGCTTCGAACTCTCCCGTGGCGTGGAATTCCCCACCTTCGCCATGCCGACCATCATCGGGGAGATCAAGCGTTTCTTCCGTGACACGTCGTGGTCCGTGCGCGTCCCGCGCCGGCTGCAGGAACTCCGCCTCGACCTGGCCAAGGCCGGCGACGAGCTGGCCCAGCGCCTGGACCGCGCCCCGACCGTGGCGGAACTCGCCAGTCACCTGGGCCTCAGCGAGGACGAGGTGGTCGAGGGCATGGCGGCGTCCAACGCCTACACTGCCTCGTCGTTGGACGCCCAGCCCGAGGAGGACGACTCCGAGGGTGCGCTCGCGGACCGGATCGGCTACGAGGACCACGGGCTCGAAGGGATCGAATATGTCGAGTCGTTGAAGCCGCTGATCGCCGAACTGCCCTCCCGCGACCGCAGGATCCTGTCCCTGCGGTTCGTCGCCAACATGACGCAGTCGGAGATCGGCGAGGAACTGGGCATCTCGCAGATGCATGTCTCGCGGCTGCTGTCGCGGACACTGCTCAGGCTGCGCAAGGGGCTGACTCTGGAGGAGTGACGGCCTGCGGGGCCTGCCGTGCCGTGACGAGGGCGTCCGCTGTCCGAGGGGCAGCGGACGCCCTCGTCGTACGGCAGCCGTACGCATGGCGTCGTGTCAGACCTCGCGCACGCCGCGCCGCCACACCTGCCGGACCAGCGGGACGCCGGGGCGGTAGGCCAGATGGACGTGGCTGGACGCGTCGAGGACGACCAGGTCGGCTCGGGCACCAGGGGTCAGCCGGCCGATGTCGTCGCGCCGCAGCGCGGCCGCCCCGCCGGCGGTCGCCGACCACACCGCCTCGTCGGGCGTCATGTGCATCTCCCGCACCGCCAGGGCGATGCAGAACGGCATCGACGAGGTGTAGGACGAGCCGGGGTTGCAGTCGGTGGACAGGGCGACCGTGGCGCCGGCGTCCAGCAGCCGGCGGGCGTCGGGCCAGGGGCCGCGGGTGGAGAACTCGGCGCCGGGCAGCAGGGTGGCGACCGTGCGGCTGCCGGCCAGGGCGGCCACGTCCTCGTCCGTCAGATGGGTGCAGTGGTCGGCGCTGGCCGCGTCCAGCTCCACCGCGAGCTGCACACCGGGGCCGAAGGACAGCTGGTTGGCGTGGATGCGCGGGTGCAGGCCCCGGGCCTGACCCGCGGTGAGGATCGCGCGGGCCTGGTCGCCGTCGAAGGCGCCCTTCTCGCAGAACACGTCGATCCAGCGGGCGTGCGGCGCGCAGGCGTCGAGCATCTCCCCGGTCACCAGGGCGACGTAGCCGGCCGGGTCGGCGGCGTACTCGGGGGCGACGATGTGCGCGCCGAGGTAGGTGACCTCCTCGGTGTGACGGGCGGCCAGGCGCAGGGCGCGGGCCTCGTCCTCGACGGTGAGCCCGTAGCCGGACTTGGTCTCCAGGGTGGTGGTGCCCTGGCGCAGGGCCTCGGCGAGGTGACGGGTGAGGGTGGCCTCCAGCTCGGCGTCGCCGGCGGCGCGGGTGGCGGCGACGGTGGTGCGGATGCCGCCGGCGCTGTAGGGGCGGCCGGACATGCGGGCGTTGAACTCCTCGGTGCGATCGCCCGCGAACACCAGGTGGGAGTGGGAGTCGACGAAGCCCGGGAGCACGGCCCGGCCGCCGGCGTCGGCCCGGTTGTCAGTGGCGGGTGCTTTCCTTGAGGGACCGGTCCACACGACGCGGTCGCCCTCGACGACGACGGCCGCGTCCCGGACCACGCCCAGGGGGGATCCGTCACCGAGGGAGGGGTCGTTGGTGACCAGCGTGGCGATGTTCGTGATGACCGTGCTGCTGCTCATGCTGTCCTCTCCGGTGGCCAGGGGGGTCAGCCGCGGAGGGCTTCCACGGCCCGTGCCAGGGCCTGCGGCACATCGGGCACGAGCTGGTGCTGCCCGTCCCGCACGATGTGCCGCCCGCCGACGACCGTGTGCCGCACGTCCGCCGCGGTCGCGGCGAATACGGCCGTCTCGGCGCCGAGCCGGGGCGGCGCTCCCGCGGTCCTGACCGAGTCCAGCGCCACGGTGGTGAAGTCGGCGCGGGCGCCGGGGGTGAGGGTGCCCGCGTCGTCCCAGCCGAGGGCGGCGTGTCCGCCGGCGGTGGCGGCGCGCAGCAGCGCGGCGGCCGTCCAGTGGCCGCGTACACGGGTGCGCAGCCGCTCGTTCAGCTCCATCGCGCGGGCTTCTTCGAACAGGTCGATGACCGCGTGGCTGTCGGAGCCGAGCGACAGCGGGGAGCCGGCGCGCTGCAGGGCGGCGGCGGGCCCGATGCCGTCGGCCAGGTCCCGCTCGGTGGTGGGGCACATGCAGGTGCCCGTGCCCGAGCCGCCGAGCAGGGCGATGTCCTCCTCGGTCAGATGGGTGTTGTGCACGCCGGTGGTGCGCGGGCCGAGGACGCCGTGGTCGGCCAGCAGCCGGGCGGGCGTGCACCCGTGGGCCCGGCGGCAGGCGTCGTTCTCGGCGGGCTGCTCGGACAGATGCACATGCAGCGGGGCCCGCCGCTCCTCGGCCCACCGCGCCACTGTCGCCAGCTGGTCCGCGGGCACGGCACGCACCGAGTGGACGGCGGCACCGATCCGTGCGTGATCCCGTTCCTTGAGACGTGCACAGCGTTCGGCCCAGGCCTCGGCCGTGCCGTCGGAGAAACGGGCCTGGCGGGCGTCGGGCGGCTGCCCGAAACCGGCGGACAGATAGCAGGTGTCGAGCAGGGTGATGCGGATGCCGGCCTCGGCGGCGGCCTCGATCAGCGCCTCCCCCATGGCGTTGGGGTCGGCGTAGGAGGTGCCGCCGGGTGCGTGGTGGACGTAGTGGAACTCACCGACCGCGGTGATCCCGGCGAGGGCCATCTCGGCGTAGACCGCGCGGGCGAGCGCCAGGTACCGCTCGGGGGTGAGCCGGTCGGCGACGGCGTACATGACGTCCCGCCAGGCCCAGAACGACTCCGGTGTCCCGGCGTCGCCCGTGCCGGCCTGGGCGGTGCCGCGCAGCGCCCGGTGGAAGGCGTGGCTGTGGGCGTTGGCCAGCCCCGGCAGGGTCAGGCCGCGCAGGGACACGGCTCCCGGCGGCGGCACGGTCACGCCCGTGCGGACCGCCGCGATCCGGCCGTCGTGCACGTCCAGGGCCACCCCCGGCTCGACGGTGTCGCCGAGCCAGGCGTGCTGAAGCCAGTAGGTCCGCGTCGGGGTGCCGGTCACCTGCAGGCCAGTCCTTCCAGTACGTCGGCGAGGGCGCGCACCCCGGCCAGGCAGTCGTCCTCGGTGGCGGACTCGGCCGGGGAGTGGGAGACGCCGGTGGGGTTGCGCACGAACAGCATGGCGGTCGGGATGCTCGCGGAGAGGATCCCGGCGTCGTGTCCCGCGCCGGTGCCGAGCACGGGCACGTCCGGGCCGTCCGTGCGGGCCAGGATGCGTACGAGGTCGTCGCGCAGGGCGTGGTCGAACCGGGCGACGGGCGTGAAGGACTCCCGGACCACGTCCAGGGTGACGCCGTGTCCGTCGGCGCCCTTGCGGGCCGCCTGCTCGATGCCGCCGACGACCGTGTCGAGCACGTCCTGGTCCGCGGCGCGCGCGTCGAGCCAGCCGCGCACCAGGGAGGGGATGGCGTTGACGCCGTTCGGTTCCACGGCGACCTTGCCGAAGGTGGCGACGGCTCCGGCCCGCTCGGCCTCGCGCCGGGCGGCCAGCACCGTCTCGGCGTAGGGCAGCATCGGGTCGTGGCGGTCCGTCAGCCGGGTGGTGCCGGCGTGGTTGGCCTCGCCTCGGAAGTCGAACCGCCACCGCCCGTGCGGCCAGATCGCCGAGGCCACACCGACGGCGTGCCCCAGCTCGTCCAGGGCGCGCCCCTGTTCGACGTGGAGTTCGACGAAGGCGCCGATCCGGGCCAGCCGCTCCGGGTCCGGCCCGATGGCCTCGGGGTCGTGTCCGGCGGCCTCCATGGCGCGGGGCAGGCTGATCCCGTCGCGGTCGGTGAGCCGGTGCGCCTGCTCGGCGGTGAGCTTCCCGGCGGTCAGCCGGGAGCCGACGCAGGCCAGTCCGAACCGGGCGCCCTCCTCGTCGCCGAAGTTGACGACGCCCAGCGGCCGGGTGAACCGCACGCCCCTGCCGCGCAGTTCGTCCAGGGCGGCGAAGGCGGACACCACCCCGAGGGGGCCGTCGAAGGCGCCGCCGTCGGGCACGGAGTCCAGGTGCGAGCCGGTGACCACGGCGTTTCCGGCGGCCGGATCGCCCAGCCAGGCCCACTGGTTGCCGTTGCGGTCGACCTCACAGGCGAGGCCCCGGGCGCGGGCCTGTTCCTCGAACCATGCCCGGCACTCGGCGTCCGCGGCCGTCCACGCGAAGCGGCGGTAGCCGCCGGAGGCGGAGCTGCGGCCGACGGGCAGCAGCTCGGTCCACATGCTGTGGAAGCTCACGCCTGCTCCCCCTCGCGCATGGGCACCCTGACACCGCGCTCGGCGGCCACGGACTCGGCGATGTCGTAGCCCGCGTCGACGTGCCGGATCACGCCCATGCCGGGGTCGTTGGTCAGCACCCGGCGGATCTTCTCCCCCGCCAGCGCGGTGCCGTCGGCCACCGTGACCTGCCCGGCGTGCAGGGAGCGGCCCATGCCGACGCCGCCGCCGTGGTGGATGGACACCCAGGAGGCGCCCGAGGCGACGTTCACCATGGCGTTGAGCAGCGGCCAGTCGGCGATGGCGTCGGAGCCGTCGCGCATCGCCTCGGTCTCCCGGTACGGGGAGGCGACGGAACCGCAGTCGAGGTGGTCGCGGCCGATGACAACGGGCGCCTTCAGCTCGCCGCGCGCCACCATGTCGTTGAACCGTTCGCCGGCCTTGTCGCGTTCGCCGTAGCCGAGCCAGCAGATACGGGCGGGCAGGCCCTGGAAGCGGACGCGTTCGCCGGCCATCCGGATCCAGCGGGCCAGGGACTCGTTCTCCGGGAACAGCTCCAGGATCGCCTGGTCGGTCCGGGCGATGTCGGCGGGGTCGCCGGACAGCGCGGCCCAGCGGAAGGGGCCCTTGCCCTCGCAGAACAGCGGCCGGATGTAGGCGGGCACGAACCCGGGGAAGGCGAACGCCCGCTCGTACCCGGCGAGCTTGGCCTCGCCGCGGATGGAGTTGCCGTAGTCGAAGACCTCGGCGCCGGCGTCCTGGAAGCCGACCATCGCCTCCACGTGCCGGGCCATGGACTCGCGGGCGCGGGCGGTGAAGCCGGCCGGGTCCTTCGCGGCGGCCTCGGCCATGTCCTCGAAGGCGATGCCGAGCGGCAGATAGGACAGCGGGTCGTGGGCGGAGGTCTGGTCGGTGACGACGTCGACGGGCGCGCCCGAGGCGAGCAGCTGCGGGACCAGCTCGGCGGCGTTGCCCAGGACCCCGATGGACAGGGGCTCGCGCCGGTCGCGGGCCTCGACGGCGAGCCGCAGGGCGTGGTCGAGGGAGTCGGCCTTCACGTCCAGGTAGCGGTGCTCGATGCGGCGGTCGATGGCGCGCGGGTCGCAGTCGATGCACAGCGCCACGCCGCCGTTCATCGTCACCGCCAGCGGCTGGGCGCCGCCCATGCCGCCGAGTCCGGCGGTGAGGGTGATGGTGCCGGCCAGCGAGCCGCCGAACCTCTTAGCGGCGACGGCGGCGAAGGTCTCGTAGGTGCCCTGCAGGATGCCCTGGGTGCCGATGTAGATCCAGGAGCCGGCGGTCATCTGCCCGTACATGGTCAGCCCGAGGGCCTCCAGACGGCGGAACTCCTCCCAGGTGGCCCAGTCGCCGACGAGGTTGGAGTTGGCGATGAGGACGCGCGGCGCCCACTCGTGGGTCTGCAGGACGCCGACCGGCCGGCCGGACTGGACGAGCATGGTCTCGTCGGCCTTGAGGGTCCGCAGGGTGCGGACCATGGCGTCGAAGGAGCGCCAGTCACGGGCGGCCTTGCCGGTGCCGCCGTAGACGACGAGCTGGTCGGGGTGTTCGGCGACCTCGGGGTCGAGGTTGTTCTGGAGCATCCGCAGGGCGGCCTCCTGCTGCCATCCCAGGGCGCTCGGTTCCGTGCCGCGCGGCGCTCGGACGGGGCGGGGTCCTGACATGGTCTGCCTCCTAGCGGATCGCTCTCGGGGCACGCTGTCCCGTGTTATTCACATCCTCACCTCGTGAATAGAACTAGTCAACACATCGGGGTGTCCCCGCGGCCGCCGTCCGGATGTTTGGCTGGAAGCAGGGCACGGACCGCCGCGGGCGGCGACGCGACGAGGGAGACGGCATGAGCGACGGGCATCTGGTGCGCCGGCAGGAGCGGGACGCGGACGAGGAGCGGGCGGCCCGGCGGGACGAGGCGGTGCGGGCCGCGGTGGAGCAGGGGCTGCTCGGCCCGGGCGCGCCCCTCGTGGGCCTGCTCGACGTCGCGGGGATCCGTCAGGCCGCCGCACGGCTCCGGCAGGCGTTCGAGGAGGTCACCGCCCCCGCAACGCCCGTGCTGCACGCCTTCGCGGTCAAGGCGACCCCGCTGGTGCCGGTGCTGCGGCTGCTGGCCGAGGAGGGCATCGGCGCGGAGGTGGCGAGCCCGGGCGAGCTGGCGCTGGCCCGGGCGGCGGGCGTGCCCGCCGAGGCCACCGTGCTCGACTCCCCCGCGAAGACCGCCGCGGAGCTGCGCGAGGCACTGGCGCTCGGCATCGCGGTCAACGCGGACAACCCGCAGGAGCTGGCCCGCATCGACGCCCTCGTGGGCTCCACCGTCCCCCGCTCACCGCTCGGAATTCGGGTGAACCCGCAGGTCGGCGGGGGTTCCATCGAGGCACTGTCCACGGCGACGGCCACCTCGAAGTTCGGTGTGGCCCTGCGCGACGAGGGGGCGCGCGAGTGGGTGATCACAGCCTTCCTGGACCGGCCGTGGCTGACCCGGCTGCACGCCCACACCGGCTCCCAGGGCATCCCGCTGCCGCTGCTGGCCCAGGGCATCGCCGAGACCTACCGGCTCGCCGAGGAAATCAACGAGCGGGCCGGGCGCCGGCAGATCGACACCCTCGACATCGGCGGCGGGCTGCCGGTGAACTTCACCGGGGAGGAGACCGTGCCGACGTACGCCGAGTACGCCCGGCTGCTGGCCGAGACGGTGCCGGGGCTGTTCGACGGGCGGTACGGGCTGGTGACCGAGTTCGGCCGGTCGCTGCTGGCCAAGCAGGGCACGCTGCTGACACGGGTGGAGTACACCAAGACCGCGGGCGGCCGCCCGGTCGCGGTGACGCATGCCGGGGTGCAGGTCGCCACCCGCACGGTGTACGCCCCGCAGGCGTGGCCGCTGCGGCTGGCCGCGTACGACGCCGAGGGCCGGCCCAAGCCGGGCCCCGAGGCGGTGCAGGACATCGCCGGGCCCGCCTGTTTCGCGGGCGACCTGCTGGCCGAGGCACGCTCGCTCGCCTTGCTGGAACCGGGCGACGTGGTCGCCGCGCTGGACACCGGCGCCTACTACTTCGCGCACCACTACGCCTACAACTCCCTGCCCCGGCCCGCGGTGTACGGCTACCTGCCGGACGGCCGCGGCGGCGTCGCGTTCGCGACGGTGCGCGAGCCGCAGACGGTGGCGGAGATCGTGACGGAGGCGGGCGGCGCGCACGCCACGGCCCTGACCTCGCTGGAGGTGCCCTGACAACTGCCCTGCCCCGCGTGCACGTGCCCACGTGCCACGTGCCCGGGCACACGCCGGCGCCCGGGACCGGCCGCACCACCGGTGCGCCGGTCCCGGGCCACGGCGGAACGGCGGCCGGCCCGCTGCCGTGCCGGGCCGCGGCCCGGCCGCCGGGTCAGACGAGCGCCGCGCTGCGGCGGCGTGCCCCGCCCGGGGCCGCGTCGCCCGCGGCGATGCCGGTGCTGCGGAAGCCCTTGACCGCCGGGCCCGCCGGGCGTCCGCCGCGCTTGCCGAGCCAGTCGACCCGCACCCACAGCAGCACGTCCCCGGCGCGCTCCAGCCGCCCCAGCCAGGCGGCCTTCAGGCGCAGCCCGGTCCCGGCACCGGCCAGCAGCAGACCGCCGGCCGCGGGCACGGCCGGCGCACTCGCCAGGGCCGCCAGGAACGCCAGCAGCAGCCACCAGCGGTGCCCGCGCCGCCAGACGCGGACGCTGACGGCCCGGTCCTGCAGCACGTCGTGCCGTCCGGCGCGCACGGCCTTGCCGGCGAGGGTCTTGTACCGCCCGCGCCGGGCGCACGCCACCACGGCCGCGGTCACCAGGAACAGCGCGGCCCCCGCACAGAGCCCGATCCGGCGTCCGGTCAGGCCCGGCACGGCCAGCCCGACGGCCGCCGCGCACACCCCGAGCCACCACAGCGGCGCCGCCCCGGCCCGTACGACGACGGCCACCCGGGCCAGTCCCCGGCCTCCGCGCGCTCCGCGACCTCCGCGTGCCACTGCCGCCTCCTTCCTCTCCGGCACAGTCCCGTTCGGGCGGGCAGGCTAGCGAGGGTTCCTGAGACGAATCTGAGAGAGGGCGAGGCTGCGGCGGCTCCTGGACGGGCTGAGGCGCGGCGGCGGGTCACTCGACGAACAGTCCGCGTGCCGCCGCCGTGGCGTCGAACTCCTCCAGCCGCGCCTGGGCGTCCGGCAGGTCGTCGCACATGGCCTCCAGCAGCACCCGGCCCAGCAGCATCGGCGCGCAGGCGGTGTCGAAGGACAGGCCGGTGCCCACGGCCGCGGGCAGCAGCACGTCGGAGTGCTTGGCGACCGGGGCGAACGCCGAGTCCGCGACGGTGACGACGGTCAGTCCGGCGTCCTTGGCGTGGGCGAGGGTGTCCACCACCTCACGCGGATGCCGGGGCAACGCGAAGCACAGCAGGGCCGTCGCCCCCGCCCGGACGGCGGAGTCGATGCGGTCCTGGAGCATCGTGCCGCCCTCGTCGAGCAGCCGCACGTCCGGGTGGACCTTGGCCGCGAAGTACGCGAAGCCGTACGCCTGCGCGGCGGCGGCGCGCAACCCGAGGACCGGCAGCGGGCGCGAGGCGGCGAGGATCCGGGCCGCCTGCCGCACCGGTCCGGGATCGGCCAGCGCCTGAGCGAGGTGCCGGAGGTTGTCGATCTCCTCCTCGACGGCCTGCTGGTACTCGTTGCGGGTGGCCGGGCGGTCCACGGGTTCGGCGGGGGTGACCTCGCGCAGGTGCCGGCGCAGCGCCGGGTAGCCGTCGAAGCCCAGGGCGACGGCGAAGCGGGTCACCGACGGCTGGCTGACCCCGGCCAGTTCGGCGAGTTCGACGCTGGACAGGAACGGCACGTCGGCGGCGCGCCGCACCATGCAGTGCGCGATGCGCCGCTGGGTCGGCGTGAGCCGGTGTCCTTCGAAGAGCGCCTGCAGCCGTGCCGCAGGGCTGTCGGTCCCGCTCATGACGTGCTCCCCCTCCGAAAAGTCGTCGGACGTCCCGGAGAGTACTCCCCGACCACCTTCTATTCAGTCACTCTCAACTCTGCATGAGGTCATGCAGGAGGGGCAAGGAACGGACAGGACACCTGCTCGCCACCCCCACGACCGGGGGTTTGCCCCAGTGCGGAGCCGGTCCGGCGTTCCTAGCCTGAGGCGCATGAGCGGATTGGACGAGCGGGGCAGCGATCTGAGGAAGGAACTCGACGCCACCCTGCAGGCCCGCAAGGAGCTGGGCGAGGAGTACGACGCTGCGCTGGTGGAGTCCTTCCTGGAGAAGGTGGACCGGCGCATCGACGACGCCGTGGAGCGCCGGGTCCGCCGGCAGCTCGCCGAGCAGCAGACGCAGCGGGCCCGGGACGCCCGCGGCCCGAGGGCGGCCGACTCCTTCGGCGAGCGCTTCGGGTTCGGCATCGTCTCGCTGGTGCTGGCCGTCCCGCTGTCCGCGATCGGCGGCAATGTGGCCGATCTGCCGGGGCTGATCGTGGCCTGGGCGGGCATCGTCGGCGTCAACGTCGCGCACGCGGCCCGCACCACCCCGGGGCTGTTCGCCGGCCGCCGGCACCGCACCGGCCGGGACGACGCCTGACAGGAGGGCTGAGCCGTCCCGGAGGTTCATGTCCGGGGGGCCGGTGACGTCTCCGGGGCCCGGTGACGTGCGGAAAGCTGCGGGGCCGGGCCGCGGTCTACGGGGACGGCGTGCACGGCCTGCGCGCGGGGACCGCCGCACCCCCATGACCTGGGGGGCGGGACGACGGCGGTCCCCGCGGGGGGACGCGGGCCCGGGTCGGGGCCGGTCCTGCGCGTCCGTGGCGTCCATGGAGGTCCGGGAGCCGCTCCGGAGGTCCCTGACGCCTATCGGCCGCCGGCCCGGAGGGGAGCCGCTCCCTCCCGCCGGCATCCACCACTGTGCCCGGCGCGTGTTAAGCGGGTGCTGCGCCCACGTGACACGCGCGTTCCACTTCCGCGACGTTCGCGGAAGTCCCGCGAAGGCCACGCTTCCGGACGGGCACGAGCGGCCCGCCGCCGGCCTCGGCGAGAGTGCCGGGGCTGATGACCACCGGGCGCCGTTACTGCCGGCCGCCGCCCTTGGCCAGGAAGGCCAGCAGGTCCTGGCGGCTGACCACGCCGGTCGGCTTGCCCTCCACCAGCACGATCGCCGCGTCCGCGGCACCGAGCACCGTCATCAGGTCGCCGACGGGCTCGCCGGAGCCGACCTGCGGCAGCGGCGCCGACATGTGCTTCTCCAGCGGGTCGTCCAGCGCGGCCCGCTTGGTGAACAGCGCGTCCAGCAGCTCGCGTTCGACGACGGAGCCGACCACCTCGGCCGCCATGACGTCGGGGTGCCCGGCGCCCGGCTTGACGATCGGCATCTGGGAGACGCCGTACTCGCGCAGCACCTCGATGGCCTGCCCGACGGTCTCGTCCGGGTGCATGTGCACCAGGGAGGGGATGCCGCCGTCCTTGTCGCGCAGCACGTCGCCGACGCGGGCGCTGGGGCCCTCGTCCTCCAGGAAACCGTAGTCGGCCATCCACTCGTCGTTGAAGATCTTCGACAGGTAGCCGCGGCCGCCGTCCGGCAGCAGGACCACCACGACGTCGTCCTCGTCGAGCCGTTCGGCCACCCGCAGCGCCGCCACGACCGCCATGCCGCAGGAGCCGCCGACCAGCAGGCCCTCCTCGCGGGCCAGGCGGCGGGTCATCTGGAAGGAGTCCTTGTCGGAGACGGCGACGATCTCGTCGGCGACGGTCCGGTCGTAGGCCTCGGGCCAGAAGTCCTCGCCCACGCCCTCCACCAGGTACGGGCGGCCGGAGCCGCCGGAGTACACCGAGCCCTCCGGGTCGGCGCCGATGACCTTGACCCGGCCGTCGCTGACGTCCTTCAGGTAGCGGCCGGTGCCGGAGATGGTGCCGCCGGTGCCGACGCCGGCCACGAAGTGGGTGATCTTCCCCTCGGTCTGCTCCCACAGCTCGGGGCCGGTGGAGTGGTAGTGCGACAGCGGGTTGTTCGGGTTGGAGTACTGGTCGGGCTTCCAGGCGCCCGGCGTCTCACGCACCAGCCGGTCGGAGACGTTGTAGTAGGAGTCCGGGTGCTCCGGTGCCACGGCCGTCGGGCATACCACCACCTCGGCGCCGTACGCGCGCAGCACGTTGATCTTGTCGGTGGAGACCTTGTCGGGGCAGACGAAGATGCACTTGTAGCCCTTCTGCTGGGCCACGATGGCCAGCCCCACGCCGGTGTTGCCGCTGGTGGGCTCGATGATCGTGCCGCCCGGCCGCAGTTCGCCGCTCTGCTCGGCCGCCTCGATCATGCGCAGGGCGATGCGGTCCTTCACCGATCCGCCCGGGTTGAAGTACTCGACCTTGGCCAGGACGGTCGCCTTGATGCCCTTGGTGACGCTGTTGAGCCGCACCAGCGGGGTGTTGCCGACGAGGCTGATCATCGAGTCGTGGAATTGCACCGTTGTCTCCGGTTGCTGCACATAGTGGTCGTGGAGGTGCCGCCAGCGTAAGGCCTGCACGACATCCCGAGCGCCCGTTCACACCCCGTCACGATTGGACGACCGTGGGTACGGGGCAAGCAGTCAGTGAAGGGCGAAGCGGAAGGCGGCGAGGCATGACGCAGATGTCGAGGGCGAGAGCGCCCCGGCGGATCGCGGCCGGCGCCGCGTACGGCGGCGGCGGGATCGGCCTGGCCGGCGTGGCGGCCGTGGGAGTGCTGCTGGCAGAGGTGCGGCTGGCCCGGCGTCACGTACTGGGCGGCACGGACCCTTATGTCCCGTACGCGGACGGCGTGTACGGGCTCGCCTGCGACACCTCCGCCGGGCCCGCGCTGACCCTGGCCATGCTGGGCGACTCCACCGCCGCCGGCCAGGGCGTGCACCGGGCCGGGCAGACCCCGGGCGCGCTGCTGGCCTCGGGTCTGGCCGCGGTGGCCGAACGCCCGGTGCGGCTGCGCAACGTCGCCGTGCCCGGCGCCCGCTCCGACGACCTGGACCGGCAGGTGGGGCTGGTCCTGGAGGACGCGGACCAGGTGCCCGACGTCTGCGTGATCATGATCGGCGCCAACGACGTGACCCACCGGATGCCCCCGACCCAGTCGGTGCGCCATCTGTCGGCGGCGGTGCGGCGGCTGCGCACGGCCGGCGCGGAGGTGGTGGTCGGCACCTGCCCGGATCTGGGCACCATCGAGCCGGTGCAACAGCCGCTGCGCTGGCTGGCCCGCCGCGCCTCCCGGCAGCTGGCGGCGGCGCAGACGATCGGGGTGGTGGAGCAGGGCGGCCGCACGGTGTCGCTGGGCGACCTGCTGGGCCCGGAGTTCGCGGCGCGGCCGCGGGAGCTGTTCGGCCCGGACAACTACCACCCGTCCGCCGAGGGGTACGCCACGGCGACGATGGCCGTGCTGCCGACGGTGTGTGCGGCACTCGGGCTGTGGCCGGCCGAGGAGGAACGGCCGGACGCCTCCCGGCGCGAGGACATCCTGCCGGTGGCCCGGGCGGCGGCCGAGGCCGCGTCCGAGGCCGGCACGGAGGTCACCCCGGCGGCACCGGCCGCACCGCGAGGCCCGTGGGCGCTGCTCAAGCGGCGCCGGCGCCGCCGGGTGCCCGAGCCTCAGCCGGCGCCCGCCGCACCCTGACCCGGCGGGCGGTCCGCACGGCACACGCCCGCACGGCACACGCCCGCAGGACAGGCATCCGAAGGACAGGAGGAAAAACAAGCAAGCGCTTGGAAAGCTGCGGTGAGGATCACACCGCCACGGCCGTGACCGCGCCCCTACGTACGGGTAACTTCCAAGCAGCCTGACTGTGCCGTCCCGCGGGCGCCGTCCGCCGCCCTTCGTCCCAACGCCACTGGAGCCGTGATGCCCGAAGCCGTCATCGTCTCGACCGCCCGCTCCCCCATCGGCCGCGCCTTCAAGGGCTCCCTGAAGGACATGCGTCCGGACGACCTGACCGCCGCGATCATCCAGGCGGCCCTCGCGAAGATCCCCGAGCTGGACCCGAGGGACATCGACGACCTGATGCTCGGCTGCGGCCTGCCCGGCGGGGAGCAGGGCAACAACCTCGCCCGGATCGTCGCCGTGCAGATGGGCATGGACCACCTGCCCGGCTGCACCATCACCCGCTACTGCTCCTCCTCGCTGCAGACCTCCCGCATGGCCCTGCACGCCATCAAGGCCGGCGAGGGCGACGTGTTCATCTCGGCCGGCGTCGAGACCGTCTCCCGCTACGGCAAGGGCAACTCCGACAGCCTTCCCGACACGCACAACCCGCTGTTCGCCGAGGCCGAGGCCCGCACCGCCGCGGTCGCCGAGTCCGAGGGCGCCGGCTGGCACGACCCGCGCGAGGACGGCCTGCTGCCCGACCCGTACATCGCGATGGGCCAGACCGCGGAGAACCTCGCCCGCTTCAAGGGCATCACCCGGCAGGAGATGGACGAGTTCGGCGTCCGCTCGCAGAACCTGGCCGAGGAGGCCATCAAGGCCGGCTTCTGGGAGCGGGAGATCACCCCGGTGACCCTCCCGGACGGCACGGTGATCTCCAAGGACGACGGCCCGCGCCCGGGCGTGACCATGGAGGGCGTGGCCGCCCTCAAGCCGGTCTTCCGCCCCGACGGCCTGGTCACCGCGGGCAACTGCTGCCCGCTCAACGACGGCGCGGCCGCCCTCGTCATCATGTCCGACACCAAGGCCCGCGAGCTGGGCCTGACCCCGCTGGCGCGGATCGTCGCCACCGGCGTCTCCGCCCTGTCCCCGGAGATCATGGGCCTCGGCCCGGTGGAGGCCAGCCGGCAGGCCCTGCGGCGCGCCGGGATGACCATGGACGACATCGACCTGGTGGAGATCAACGAGGCGTTCGCCGCCCAGGTGATCCCGTCCTACCGCGAGCTGGACATCCCGCTGGAGAAGCTGAACGTCAACGGCGGCGCCATCGCCGTCGGCCACCCCTTCGGCATGACCGGCGCGCGCATCACCACCACGCTGATCAACTCCCTGCAGTGGCACGACAAGCAGTTCGGCCTGGAGACCATGTGCGTCGGCGGCGGCCAGGGCATGGCGATGATCATCGAGCGTCTCAGCTGACCGGCACGGCACACCGGGCACCCACGGACCACGATCCGTGCCCCGTATAGCACCCGATGTGAAGAAACGGCTCGGAATCCGCGAAAGACCGGGATTCCGGGCCGTTTCGTGATCCAATCTCCCCCATGATGTGACCCATGTCCCTCCGGAAGGGGATCTTCGCAGGTCAGCGATGCGCCACCAGGCCAGGCAAACAGCATCCATACCGTATTTTTGCCCGTTTCGTGACGTTACGCACTGACAGCTGGACGGTCCTCCCTTCAAGCTGAGGTAGGAAGTCGGGGGTCGACCTTGAACCCGGGAGAACGTCAGTGAGCGCCATGCCGATCGCCCTGCTGGTCACCACGGCCGCCACCGGCGCCGTGGGCGTCGCCGTCCTGTGCACCCTGGTGAAGCTGCGCCGTCAGGTCAACGCCCTGCACGTCCAGCTCGCCGAGAATCACGCCGCCACCTGTGCTCTGCTGCCCGCCGCCCGCAGGCCCGCGGACGCCGAGCAGATACGCGCCGCCGTGGTCGAGGCGCTCGCGGAGGAGCGGGAGCGCGAACTCGCCGAGGCCCGCGCCTTCTGGGCCGCGCAGGAGGCACGCGACGCCTCCGAGACGCCTCCGGTCACCGGGCTGTCCGATCTGTCGCCGGCCGACGGGGAGATCTTCCTGCCCCGCCAGACCGACTTCTCCGCGTTCGGCCGGCTCGAACCGGTCACCGAGACCGGAAAGGAGGGCGACGACTCCGCGGCCCACGAGAGCGGACCGACCGTCGGCGAGTCCGCGGAACTGGCCGCCGCCCGCCGCCGCCACCCCTCGCACCCGGACTTCACTCCGCGCCCCTCACCGCTGACCGGCGACCACGAGCGGACCGTGGCCACGCTGGAACAGCTGGCCTCCCGCGGCACGGAACTGACCGACGTCCGCCCCGGCCCGCTGGGCACCCTCGACGTCTACGTCTTCGCCGACGGCACGACGCTGTGCATGACGCCCGGACACCGCGAGACCGCGGAGCGCCTGGCCGACGCCGTCCGCGCGGGCCGCTCCCCGGTGCTGCTGGGCGGTTCCGGCGTCTCCGGCGCCTACACCCTGACCTTCTCCTGCGGCGAGGAGAACGTGTACGTCCTCGCGGACCGGATCGTCACCTCCGTGTGACGGCCCTCGGCTCCCGTTCCGGTAGGCCCCGGCCGCCCGCCGGGTGACACGGCCGCTCCCGCGCGGATCGGGGCCGCCCTCCTTCCCGCGCCCGGGTGTCGCCGCCCCGCACGCGAGAGACGTCCGGCCCTGCTGTTCTCCCCTCGGCCGGCCGGGCGCCGCGCCTCACACCCCCGCGCGCTTCTGCGCCTCGGTCACCAGCCGTACCGCCTCCTCGACGTCCTCCTCGGAGGTCAGGACGAGCGCCAGGTCGTGCCCGGCGACGGTGAGCTGGTCCGCGGCCGCGAACATCCCGGCGTCGGGCATCTGCCGCGGCTCGCGTCCGGGAAACTCCGCGAGCTGGGCCCGGCGCGCCAGTTCCCTCGCCAGCTCCAGCGCCTCGGCCGCCGCGCCGCGCTGCAGTCGGCTCTGCGGCGCCGCCCGCAGCCGGTCCGCGAAGTGATCCACCGCCCGGGTCAGAGATGTCGTGTCCACCACGCCGCGAGGGTACGCGCCGGACCCGGACTGTTGCCAACGCGGCCGTGCTCAGGCACGGTGGCGTGAAGGACCGGCCTTGTCGAAAGCGTCCGGAGGCGCCGATGTCCCACGTGTACTCCGAGGAGACCCATCGCAACCTGCTTGCCCGCATCCCCGCATGCACCGGCCGTGAAGTGGCCGACTGGCTGCGCACCGTCGAGGAAGGCCCCGCACTCGGCTTCGAGGAGAAGCTCAGCTGGCTCCGCCACGAGCACAACCTCTCCTACGGCCACGCCAAGGCGCTCATCCACGAGTTCGAACTGAGGAGGGCGGCGCGCAAGCTGGTCTAGGACATCGGCGCTGAGTGCGCGACGAGCCCCGAAGCAGCGGACATGGCGAAGGGCCCCGGGATCGCTCCCGGGGCCCTTCCCGTGCACCCGGCCGGCTGCGGCTCACCGGCCGTCCAGGTCGAGCCGGCCTTTCCGGCCGAGCTAGTCGTTCTGGTTGAGGATGGCGATGAGCCGCAGGAACTCCAGGTAGATCCACACCAGCGTCAGCGTCAGGCCGAACGCGGCCAGCCAGGCCTCCTGGCGCGGGGCCCCGTAGGCCACCCCGTCCTCGACCTGCTTGAAGTCCAGGGCGAGGAAACAGGCACCGAGCACGACACCGACGATGCCGAAGAAGACGCCGAGAGCACCGCTGCGGAAGCCGAGCCCGTCACCGCCGCCGAACACGGCGAACAGCACGTTCACCATCATCAGCAGCACGAAGCCGAGCGCGGCCGCCATCACGAAGCCGTAGAAGCGCCGGTTGACCCGGATCCAGCGCGCCTTGTAGGCGATCAGCACGGCCGCGAAGACCGCCATCGTGCCGAGCACCGCCTGCATGGCCGCACCGCTGGCGATGCGGTTGTCGATGACGCTGGAGACGACACCGAGGAAGACGCCCTCGAACGCCGCGTAGGCCAGGATCAGCGGAGCCGAGGCCTTGCGCTTGAACGACTGGACGAAGCCCAGCACCATCGCGACGAGCGCGGCACCGATGCCGAGGCCGTAGGACCGGCCGATGTTGGCGTCGTCCACCGGCAGCAGCGCCCAGGAGAGGGCGGCGGCGACCACGAGCACACCGAGCGTGGAGGCGGTGCGCACGACGACGTCGTCCATCGTCATCCGGCCGGTGGAGGCCGGGGCCTGCGGTGGTGCGCCGTAGTACAGGTCCTGCTGGGCGTACGGATTCTGAGCGTAAGGGTTCTGAGCGTAGGGGTTCCCGCTCGGCTGGGCGTACGGGTTGCCCTGCGCGTACGGATTGCCCTGTGCGCCGACAGCGGGGCCCCCGGCCTGCGGCGCGGTGTTGAAGCCCGCGTAGCCGTGGTCGCGGCTGAACCCCCGTCGCGAGAAGACCGGGTTTCTGCTCCTCATCTCACTCCTCCATGGCCGCACGGCGCGACCCTGGGTCAAGAGTAATGGACAGGCAAAGGGTTGACCTGATACCTGTGGAGGATCTTTCCCTGACCTTTCGGCGCGACACGCTACGGCAGAACGGTGAAGGGAAGGGTCAGTCGAGCGGGAAGCCGGTGTACCCCTCGGCGAGGTCGGCCTCGGCCGCCCGGCAGGTGGCGATCCGCTCCAGCCGTGCCAGCTGCAGACGCTCCTCGAACGCGGTGGCGTCCGGGGCGCGGTGCAGCATCGTCGTCATGTCGTAGCTGAACCGCTCCGCCTGCCACACCCTCCGCAAACACCTGTCCGAGTAGGCGTCCAGCAGTTCCTCGGACCCGGTCCGCAGGCGGTGCTCCAGCGCCCTGGCGAGGGTGGCGACGTCCCCGACGGCGAGGTTGAGGCCCTTGGCACCGGTCGGCGGCACGATGTGGGCGGCGTCACCCGCGAGGAACAGCCGTCCGTGCCGCATCGGCTCGTGCACGAAGGACCGCATCGGGGTCACCGACTTCTGGGTGACCGGCCCGCGGCGCAGCGTCCAGTCGTCGTCCGTCTCCAGCCGCCGCTCCAGCTCGTCCCAGATGTGCTCGTCGGACCAGGTCTGCGCGTCGGTGTCGGCGGGGACCTGGAGGTAGAGCCGGGAGATGGAGGGCGACCGCATGGACAGCAGGGCGAAGCCCCGTTCGTGCCGGGCGTAGACCAGTTCGTCGTGGGAGGGCGCCACGTCCGCGAGGATGCCGAGCCACCCGAACGGGTAAGCCCGCTCGTACACCCGGGCCGACTCCGCGGGGATCGCCCTGCGGGACACCCCCCAGAAACCGTCGCACCCCACGACGTAGTCGCACTCCAGGACGTCCTCGCGCCCCCCGTGCCGGAACCGCACCGCCGGACGGTCGCTCTCGGCTCCCTCCACGGCCAGCGCCTCCGCCTCGAACAGCAGCGGCCCGCCCTCCTTGAGCTGGAGGGCGATCAGGTCCTTGCAGACCTCCGTCTGGGCGTAGACCATCACGGACCGGCCCCCGGTCAGCGCCGGGAAGTCCACCCGGTGCCGCCGCCGGCCGAACCGCAGCTCGATGCCGTCGTGCCGCAGCCCCTCCCGGTCCATCCGCTCCCCGGCCCCGGCCGCCCGCAGCACGTCCACCGTGCCCTGCTCCAGGATCCCGGCCCGCTGCCGCTGCTCGACGTAGGCACGGTCGCGGCTCTCCAGCACGACCGAGTCGATCCCGGCGTTGTGGAGCAGCCGGGCCAGCAGCAGGCCGGCGGGCCCGGCCCCGATGATGCCGACGGTGGTGCGCATCGGTCGTGATCCCTTCGGTGGGCGTCGTTGCCGTGACGGACGGGAGCGCGCGGCCGCGTACGCGCAGGGGCGCGGCGGGCACTGCGTGTGCCGCGAGCAGCTGGTTCGTGTGGTGAAGTTTCCTTCACTCGAATGCCCTGAGTTTCCGCCGGGTCTCGGGCGATGTCAATGGTCCGCGCTCGAACATCCACGGCTCCGGCCCGGAGGGCGCAGCCGTAGCCTCCGGGGGGCGCCCATCACGCCGAACCCCTCGCACAACGACTACTCGTACGACCTGGTGCTGCGTCTGCGGCTCCCCGACAACGCGAAGCTGCGTCAGTACCGGCTGACCGGAGGTGACACCCCCGGCAACCGCGACCCTCGACGGGGACGAGCTGGTCCTGCGGGCCCCCGGCCCCTTCCCGGCCGCCGTTGCCTTCCAGCTGCCCACGGTGAAGCTCACCCTCAAGGCGACCACCCGGGGCTCGGTCACCACCGAGCCGGGAGGCTCCGGTTACGACACCTACGGATTCGGCTGGGACTTCATCCCCTCGGCGAACGAGGCCCCGCACGTTCCGGCCCACCAGCACCCTGCGGTGCTACCCCCAATCCTGCCCAGACACTGACGTCGACCACCGTCAAGTAACCGGCCACCACTGCGGAGGGCGCACGCGGACACTCGCGACCCGGGTACCCGCGTGCGCCCTCATGGGACCGGTCCGGCCCGGGGCCGTGGCCGTGGCCGTCGGCACCGAACCGAAGAAGTCGCGGAATGTCTCGGGTCCCTTGCCACGCCTCTCACCACCGTTCTGTCAGGGTTTGCGCGGCGGCCCTTCCGGCCGCGCTGACCACGCTCGCCGCACCTGCTGGAGACCACCTGGACTCCCGGTCGAACGGCCCGCGGCGGCTTGACCTCAACTGCGATCGAGGTTGCAGGGTTTGGTGGTCCTCAACACCCCAGCCGACACCGCGTTTCAGCCAAGGAGTACTACCCATGACCGACACCGCGAGGCCGCCGGCCCAGTCGGAAACGACCGGCGGGCCGAAACCACACGCCAAGATCATCCTTTTAGGGCTCATGCTCGGGATGTTCCTGTCCTCGCTGGACCAGACCGTGGTGGCCACCGCGATGCGCACCATCACCGACGACCTGCACGGGCTGACCCAGCAAGCATGGGTGACCACCGTCTACCTGATGACCTCGGTCGTCTCCACCGCTCTGTACGGCAAACTGTCCGACGACCACGGCCGCCGACCGGTCTACCTGCTGGCCGTGGGCATCTTTCTGGCCGGTTCCGTGCTGGCCGGCCTGAGCCAGGAGATGTGGCAGCTGATCGCCTCCCGTGCCGTCCAGGGCATCGGCGCCGGCGGTCTGATGAGTCTGGCGTTCACCATCCTGGCCGATGTGGTGCCGATGCCGCAGCGCACCCGGTACCAGGCGTGGTTCGGTGCCGTTTTCGGCGTCTCGGCCGTCGTCGGGCCCGTGGTCGGCGGCTGGTTCGCCGGCATGGACACCTTCCTCGGCGCCACCGGCTGGCGCTGGGCGTTCTTCATCAACGTCCCGATCGCCGTGGCCGCAATGGCGATCATCGGCCGGCTGCTGCGGCTGCCCAAGCCCCAGGCGGCCGGCCGGCAGACCGACGTGCTCGGCCTTGCGACCCTGGTGGTCTGCGTGGTGCCGCTGCTGATCGCCGCCGAGCAGGGCCGCGCCTGGGGATGGGGCTCCGGCAGCACACTGGCACTGTTCGCCGTCGGTGTGGTGGGTCTGGTGCTGTTCCTGCTGGCGCAGCGGCGGGCGGGCGAGGCGGCGATACTGCCGCTGAGCCTGTTCCGCAACCGGGTCTTCACCCTGGTCAACGGCGCCAATGTGATCGTCGGGATGGGCGTGTTCGGCGTCCTGACCGTACTGCCGATGTACCTGCAGATCGTCCGGGGACTGACACCGACGCAGGCCGGCCTGATGCTGCTGCCGCAGACCGTCGGCATCGTCCTCTCGGGCCGGGTCGCCGGACCGTACGTGGCCAGGACGGGCAACTACAAGATCGTGATCGCGACGGGTGTCGTGCTGATGGCGGTCGCCTCGTGGTGGCTGAGCACGACGAAGATGGACACCGGACTGTGGCAGACCGGGGGCGCGACCCTGGTGATGGGCGTCGGGGTGGGCTTCTCCTGGCAGGTGATGCTGGTGGCGATCCAGCGCAACGCCGCACCGCAGAACATGGGCGCCGCGATGGCGTCGTACACCTTCTTCCGGCAGATCGGGTCGACGGCCGGCGCGTCGGTGTTCCTCGCGGTGTTCTTCGGCACCGTCAGCGGGCACGTGGCACGCTCCTATGCGGACGCCGCCTCGGACAGCGCGTTCGCGGCTGCTGCCCATGACCCGTCCGTCGCCTCTCAGCCGGCCAACCGCATCCTGCTCCGGGGCGCCGACGGCAGTCTGGATCTGGACGACACCTCGTTCCTCGCACACGCCGACGACCGGATCGCACGCCCCCTGCTTCAGGCCATGACCCAGGCCATCGACGAGGTGTACCTGGTCAGTGGCTGCTTCCTCGTCCTGGGCGTCCTGCTGTCGCTGTTCGTCCCGCAGCAGCGTCCGCATCAGACCGCGTAAGGCGCGAGCGGGGCCGAGGCATCGGCGTCGCGGTACGCCTCGGCCCCCGCTGTCGTGCGCGGCCGGACGCAGGTGCGGTCACGCCGCCGTCCGGCCGCGCACCATGTCCACGATGGCTTGGGTCACCTCGTGCGGGGTGGGCAGGGAGGCGATCTCCGCGGCCAGTTCCCGGGTCCGGGCCGCGTACCGCATGAACTGTGCGGGACCGGCGTCGGGGCGGCGCACCGACGGCGGACACAGCTCGATGTCCATGTCCGGTGCGGGAAGGGCGGACAGCCCCATCTCATCCATCTCGGGGACCAGTTCGGCCGCCGCGGCCAGATCGATGATGACCGGTTCCCCCATGTTGAGGGCATGCCGCACCCAGGGCAGCCCGTACCGGTGCGCCAGCAGTGGTGCGGCATACGACAGTGAACCGCCCACGATGACGTCCGGCCTCCAGCTCTCGACCAGCGGGACCAGCCCTTCCATGCCGAGGGCGAGCCGGGCCATGCCACGGCCGTTGAACAGGACGCCCCCTGCGGACCCTGGCCACACAGGACACCACCACTGCCTGCTCGACATCCAAGCGTGGTGGCTGTGCTGGCGCACCTGACCTCACAACCTGAACAAGCCGAAGAGGCCCTCTATGGGCCTCTTCGGCTACCCCCGGGTGCGGAGCGCCCCGCACCCCTACGCGCCGTCACACGGCCGTCTCACGCCCTCTCCGAGCCGACCGCGCCGGATGCAGCGAGCAGATCCGCAACGCGTCCGTACGCCGCGGCGAACGCCGCCTTGACCGCGGTCCGGTCCAGGCCCCACGCCCGCGCCTCCGTCAGCGCCTCCGCCCCCGGCAGCCACTCGGCCGACCGCATCGCCGGCTCGTCGGTGTACCCCTCCTCGAAGTCCCACCGCCACACGCTCCGCGGTTCGGCCGCGGCCGGCTCCGGCATCACCTCCGACCCGTCGTCCTTGTACACGACCGGGCCGGCCTCCCACACGAGCACACGGGAGGGCACCTCGGCCCGTACGGCCTTCAGGCCGTTGTCCGCGCCCACCACGCCACCAGCCGTACGCCGCCACCAGTCGCACGTCATCCGCTCGACGCGCACCGCATCACCGCGGTCCTGCGCCCACCGCTCGGCAGTCCACTCGGCATGCTCCACGTCCCAGAACGCCACCCGGTACGAGCCAAGGTGAGCCACGTAGAGGCACTGGCCCGGGTCCTGGACCGGCTGGTGCTCGTCGACCTCCTCGGCGGCCGAGGACACCGGGCCGAACCCGAGTGCCTGGTCCATCGCGGCCAGCGCCGGCCCGTGCGCCTCCCGCTGCAGGTGCCCGTACGTGTCCGAGGTCGTCGTGATGGACTCATGGCCCAGACGCCGTTTGATCAAGTCCAGGTTCACGCCCGCCGAGATCAGTGCCGCGGCGTGGCTGTGCCGCAGACCGTGCACCTTGGGGAACTTCCACGCGGGCAACAGCCCGCGGCTCTTGGCCTCGTCGACCGCCTCCCGCCACCGGTCGTAGAACGTGCTGTAGATCAGCTGCTGCCCGCGGCCGTTGTGGAAGACCAGCTCGTCCGGCCCCCGGCCGGCCGTCAGCTCCGACAGCTCTCCCCACAGGGCCTCGCTGATCTCGACCGTGCGCCTGCCCGCCCGGCTCTTGGGCGGCCCCAGGTAGAACCCTTCACCGCGCGCGCCACGCTTCCACGCGCGAGCAACACGAATCTCGTAGCTGCCCGACGACCGCGCCCGCACGTGCTTCACCGCGAGGGCCGTCAGCTCACCCCACCTCAGCCCCGTGCCATAGGCGAGGCGGACGAGTATCTGGTCCTCGCGCCGCGGCAGGCCCTCCACGATCCCGGCGACCTCGTCGTGCTCCAGGAAGTCGCCGTCCTCGCCCTCGTCGTCCTCCACCGTCGTCATCGGTGCGGGGAAGCCGCGTCAACCGGCACGGGTTCCGGTCGCGCAGCGGCGGCTCGTGGCCTACCGCAGCCTGCAACACCATACTGAGCAGCGCGTGCAGGCCCCGGACGGTCTTCGGAGACATGAGCTTGCGCCGGCTGCCCCGCCACACCCACGTACGGCACAGCTCATTCACCCACGCGCCGACCGTCTCGCGCGAGAAGTCCGCGGCCGACCGCACGTCGCAGTCCCCGAACGTAGGGAACACATAGCGCTCAAGGTCCCGGATGCAGTCCTGCCGGTACCTCTCCGACACTCCCGTGCGGGTCGCGATGACCTGGAGCGCGAAGTTCCGGAACAGGTACATGTCGTTGGCGGGCAGCGCCCCATCACCGACGTACCCAATCCCCGGGACCCAACCGACCGGCCACCGCTGGTCGGCCTCCTCCACGGCCGATAGGAAGATCTCCGCCGCCTCGCGGTTGTCGAACTTCTCACTATGCCATGGCGCCGTTCGGGCGCCCCCCTCACGCCAGCGGACTCGATACGTGGCGTTGCCACGCTTGTCCTTGCGTTCTACGACGTAGGCCATGCCATCGCAGGCTAGCAGCCGCCGTGCGCACACGGTGCGCACACGGTGCGCACACGAGACGAAAACGTCCACCCCGCCTCACCTGTCACCGCAGGTCAGACGGGGTGCAACCGAAGTGCCCGGAACCGGACTCGAACCGGTACGCCCGCGAGGGGCAGCGAGGTTTAAGCTCGCCGTGTCTGCATTCCACCATCCGGGCAGGCCGTGGGCTCCGCACAGGCTCCGAGCCTATCGGGAGGTGTCCCCTGAACAGCGGACGGACGGACCGATGTTGTCTTATTTTATTGACATCTGAGGGTGCATCAGGCCGGAGAGCGACCATCGGACGCACCTGTCAGTAGCGTTGCGTGCGGCAAGGGGGCGCGCACGCGAAATGACGGAATTTCACCGTCCGGACACGACGCGCACAGGCGGCCGTGCTCCGGGGAGGTCCCTGAGGCCGCCGGCCGCCCGCGGTCCCCTGCTGACCTGGGCCTGACGGCCGGGCCGTGCGGGGCGTTCTCCGGGGCGGGGATCATCCCCAGGTAGGACACGGCGGGCCTCGGTCAGACCCGAGTCGGCCCTCGGAACGGGCACAGCGTCTGACGGTGCGGGGCCGGGCGGCGACGACGATGGTGACAGATCCCACGTTCGAGAATCATCGTCGTCCTGTCAGGAGCGCCCACCCGTGACCACCTCTTCCTTCGCCGGCCGGACCACTGCCGTGGCCGCACGTGCCACGGAGCTGTCGAAGATCTATGGACAGGGCGAGACCCAGGTGATCGCCCTGGACCGGGTCTCGGTGGACTTCGCGCAGGGGCAGTTCACCGCGATCATGGGTCCGTCCGGGTCCGGCAAGTCCACGCTGATGCACTGCGTGGCCGGACTGGACACCTTCTCCTCCGGCTCGGTGCGCATCGGCGACACCGAGCTGGGGTCGCTGAAGGACAAGCAGCTCACCCGGCTGCGGCGGGACAAGATCGGCTTCATCTTCCAGGCGTTCAATCTGCTGCCCACGCTGACGGCCCTGGAGAACATCACGCTGCCCATGGACATCGCGGGGCGGAAGCCCGACCGGCAGTGGCTGGATTCGGTCATCGAGATGGTCGGTCTGTCCGGGCGGCTGGGGCACCGGCCCTCGCAGCTGTCCGGCGGTCAGCAGCAGCGCGTGGCGGTCGCCCGGGCGCTGGCCTCCAGGCCGGAGATCGTCTTCGGTGACGAGCCCACCGGCAACCTGGACTCCCGTTCGGGTGCCGAGGTGCTGGGCTTTCTGCGCAACTCGGTGCGCGAACTGGGCCAGACGGTGGTGATGGTCACCCACGACCCGGTGGCGGCGGCGTACGCGGACCGGGTGGTGTTCCTCGCGGACGGCCGGATCGTGGACGAGGTGTACGGGCCGACCCCGGACGCGGTGCTGGACCGCATGCGCAGCCTTCCCGGAGGCAGCCCACGGACCCCCGCGGCCGGCGCCGAGGGCCGCGTCGGCTGACCCCGCGCACCCGGACCACCGCCCACCTGCACCTCGTACCTCTGGACTGAGACACACCCATGTTCCGCACCGCCTTGCGCACCGTGCTCGCGCACAAGGCCCGGCTCCTCATGACCGTGCTCGCCGTGATGCTCGGCGTCGCTTTCGTGTCGGGGACCCTGGTCTTCACCAACACCGTCTCCGGCGCCCTGGAGAACAGCTCCGCCCGGGGCTTCGACCACGTCGACGTGGCCGTCCAGCCCGTGTACCAGGAGGGCAAGGGCGACCGGGTCGGCACGCTGCCGAAGCTGACCGACGCCACACTGGACACCGCCCTCCATGTGCCGGGGGCCGCCTCCGCCATCGGTGTCGTCGAGGGGTTCACCGCGATCGCCGACAAGCACGGTGAGCTGATCGGCGGCGGGTTCCGTTCCAAGGGCGGCAACTACTGGGGGGACGACGACCCCCGCTATCCGCTCGTCGCCGGCACCGCCCCGCACGGCAAGGGCCAGGTGCTCATCGACTCCAAGACCGCGCAGCGGGCCGGCTACCGGGTCGGTGACACCGTGCGCATCTCCGTCGACGGCCCGGTCCTGACGCCGACGATCAGCGGCATCTTCACCACCGACGACGGCAATGTCACCGCCGGCGGCAGCCTCGCCCTGTTCGACACCGCCACCGCCCAGCAGCTGTTCGGCAAGCCGGGCTCGTACGACGAGATCGACGTGAAGGCGAAGCCGGGCACCGGTCAGAGCGTGCTGAAGCAGCAGCTGGACACCGCGCTGCCGAAGGGCCTGACGCAGGCCACCACCGCGGATCAGCTGGCCTCGGACCAGGCGCGGGCGATCGCCGACTCGATGAGCAGCCTGAAGAACGGTCTGCTGGTGTTCGCGGGGATCGCGCTGTTCGTCGGCACCTTCATCATCGCCAACACCTTCACCATGCTGGTCGCCCAGCGCACCAAGGAGCTGGCGCTGCTGCGGGCGATCGGGGCGTCGCGCCGGCAGGTGACCCGGTCGGTGCTGATCGAGGCGTTCGTGGTGGGTGCGGTCGCCGCCGTCGTCGGGCTGGTCGCCGGCATCGGCATCGGGGCGGGGATGCACTCCCTGCTGGGGTCGTTCGGCTCGACGGTGCCCGACGGGCCGCTGGTGGTGACGCCCGGCACGGTGGTCGCCGCGTTCGCGGTCGGCATCCTGGTGACCATGCTGGCGGCGTGGCTGCCCGCCCGGCGGGCCGCGAAGATCCCGCCGGTGGCGGCGATGAGCAGTGTGCACGCCACGGCCACCACCAAGTCGCTGGTGCTGCGCAACACGCTGGGCGCGCTGCTGGCGGCGGCCGGTGCGGGGCTGGTGCTGGTGGCCACCACGATGAGCGGGGACTCCGGTCAGGCCCCCATGGGGCTGGGTGCCGTGCTGCTGATCACGGGTGTGTTCGTGCTGACCCCGCTGCTGTCCCGGCCGGTGATCGCGGCCGCCGCGCCCGTGCTGCGTGCCTTCGGGGTGGCGGGCAAGCTGGCCCGGCTGAACGCGGTCCGCAACCCGCGCCGCACGGCGGCCACCGCCTCGGCGCTGATGATCGGGCTGACGCTGATCACGGGCATGACGGTGGTCGCGAACAGCATGCAGCTCGCGGTCGAGAAGCTGGCGGCCTCCGCGATCCGCGCCGACTACGTGGTGTCCATGGCCAACGGCAACGACCTCTCCCCGGACGTGGAGCGGAAGCTGAAGGCCACCGAGGGCGTCACCGCCGTCAGCCCGATGCGCAACGCGATCTCCCGCATCGACGGCGCAACGGAGTTCCTGACCGGTGTGGACGGTGCCGCGTTCGGCGAGCTGACGGATCTGCCGGTGGCCGACGGCACCTTCACCGTCGGCGGCACCACGGTGGTCGTCGACGGCGACACCGCCGAGGACCACCACTGGACGGCCGGTTCGCGCTTCACCGTCTCCTACGAGGACGGCCGCAAGCAGGAGCTGACGGTCGCCGGGGTGTACCGGGCCAACGAGATGATCCGCGGCATCCTCATGGACAAGGACACCCTGGCCCCGCACCAGACCGATCCGGCGGACATGCAGATCATGGTGAAGACCGCCGACGGCCCCGGGGACGCCGTCAAGGCCCGGCTGGTGAAGGCGGCCGGATCCAACCCGGCGATCCTGATCCAGGACCGCCAGGACATCTCCGACGGCATCGCGCGAAGCGTCACACTGGTGCTGAACATGCTCTACGGCCTGCTGGCGATGGCGGTGATCGTGGCGGTCCTCGGTGTCGTCAACACCTTGGCGATGTCGGTGGTCGAGCGGGCCCGGGAGATCGGCATGCTCCGCGCGATCGGAGTGGACCGGGCGGGCGTGAAGCGGATGGTGCGCCTGGAGTCCCTGGTGATCTCGCTGTTCGGCGGAGTGCTCGGCATCGTCCTCGGCGTGTTCTTCGGCTGGGCCGCCGGGTCGCTGGCCGGGGACCGGCTGGAGACGTACGAGCTGGTGCTGCCGTGGGGCCGGATGGCGGTCTTCCTGCTGCTGGCGGGGGTGGTTGGTGTCCTGGCGGCGCTGTGGCCGGCGCGGCGCGCGGCCCGGCTGAACATGCTGCGGGCCATCACCTCGGAGTGACGGCTCGCCGTCCGGGCGAGGGCCCCGTACCGGTGACCGCGGTGACCGGGACGGGGCCCTCGTGTGTTCCTGCTCGGACGGTCCGACCGCCTATAGGGCCGGTCCGTCCGCCTGTTCGGCCGGTCCGTGCGCCGGTGCGGCCGGTGTCCCCCAGGTGCGGGGGCGCAGCGGCATGCCCGACGCGCCGGAGGCGGGGGTCTTCACCGCGAGCACCTGGTTGACGCCGATGCGGTTGCGTTCGAAGGACAGCGCGGAGGCCGCCATGTACAGCCGCCACACCCGGGCGCGGCCGGGGCTGGTGAGCCGTTGCGCCTCCTCCCAGTTCGCCTCCAGGTTGGCGACCCAGCGGCGCAGGGTGAGGGCGTAGTGCTCGCGCAGCGACTCCACGTCGCGCACCTCGAACCCGGCCCGTTCCAGCTGGGTGACGGTGGTGCCGACGGGGGCCAGCTCGCCGTCGGGGAAGACGTAGGCGTCGATGAACTCGTCCACCCGGTAGGCCGACTCGTCGGCCTGCGGGCGGCGGGCGATCTGGTGGTTGAGCAGCCGTCCGCCGGGCCGCAGCAGGGCGTACAGGTCGCGGGCGTACTCCAGGTAGCGGGCGGCGCCGACGTGTTCGGCCATGCCGATGGAGGAGATGGCGTCGTACGGACCGTCCGTGACGTCGCGGTAGTCCTGGACGCGGATCTCCACCTGGTCGGTCAGGCCCTCGTCCGCGACCCGTTTGCGGGCGTAGGCGGCCTGCTCCTGGGACAGGGTCACCCCGACCACCTGGGCGCCGTGCTCGCGGGCGGCGTGGAGCGCCATGGAGCCCCAGCCGCAGCCGACGTCGAGCAGTCGCCGGCCGGGCTGCAGGCCGAGTTTGCGGCAGACGAGGTCCAGCTTGTCCCGCTGGGCCCGCTCCAGGGTCGCCTCGGGCCCGCCGGCCGGCCAGTAGGCGCAGGAGTACACCATGGACGGGCCGAGGACGAGTTCGTAGAAGTCGTTGCCGACGTCGTAGTGGTGGCTGATGGCACGCCGGTCGGTGCGGCGCGTGTGCAGATGGGAGGGGCGGCGGACCTCCTCGGCGGGCGGCCTGGGCGGCAGGGGCAGCCCGGCCAGCTTCACCAGGTCCCGGACGGCGGACCGGGCCTCGGGAGCACGCAGGCGCCGCGCGATCCCGCGGGCGTCGTCCCCGCGTTCCCACACCATGCCGGCGAGCAGGTCCAGGGCGGTGTACAGGTCGCCCTCGACGGTCAGGTCGCCGGACACCCAGGCGCGGGCCAGGCCGAGTTCACCGGGCTTGAACAGCAGCCGGCGCAGGGCGCGCCGGTTGCGGACGACCAGCACCGGCGTCCCGGGCGGCCCGGACTCGGAGCCGTCCCAGGCGCGGAGGCGCACCGGCAGAGGGCTTCCCATCAGCTGTTCGAGCAGTGTCGCAAGCCGCAGCGCGGCGTCGGGCATGGTGCACACCTCCGTGACGGAGAACGCCGGATGTCTTCCCCCACGTAAACACCGGTTCGGCTGTCACGCACCCCCGCAAGGGAGTTACGACTGGGCAAAACAGGTGCAGCATGCACGCAGCAGGGGCCCGCGGCGGTGCCGGACACGCCGAAGGGGCCGCCCGCACCACGGATGGCAGGCGGCCCCTTCGGGGGATCGGACGGTGACCGTCGGTCAGGAGGCCTTGGCCTTCTCCTCCGGCTTGCCCACGGCGGCGGGGACCGGGGCGGGGTTGGCGGCCTGGTAGAACTCCTCGCGCGGGTTTTCCATGGCGCCGAGGGAGACGACCTCGCGCTTGAGGAACATGCCGAGCGTCCAGTCGGCGAAGACGCGGATCTTGCGGTTCCAGGTCGGCATCGCCAGGCCGTGGTAGCCGCGGTGCATGTACCAGGCGAGCCGTCCCTTGAGCTTGATCTTCATCTTGCCCATGACGATCATCGCGACGCCCTTGTGCAGGCCGAGACCCGCGACCGCGCCCTTGTTGGCGTGGCGGTAGGGCTTCTGCTGGAAGCCGCGCATGCGGGCCACCACGTTGTCGCCGAGGACCTTGGCCTGGCGCAGCGCGTGCTGGGCGTTGGGCGGGCACCAGGCGTTCTCGTTGCCCGCCTCGCGGCCGACGAGGTCGGGGACCTGGGCGTTGTCGCCGGCGGCCCAGATGTAGTCGGTGCCCTTGACCTGCAGGGTGGGCTCGCAGTCGACGTGACCGCGCGGGCCGAGGGGCAGGCCGAAGCGGGCCAGGGCCGGGTTCGGCTTGACGCCGGCCGTCCAGACGATCGTGTTGGCGTCGACCTCGAGGCCGTTCTTGAGCACCACGTGGCCGTCGACGCAGGACTCCATGGAGGTGGAGAGGTAGACCTCCACACCACGGCTCTCCAGGTGGGCCTTGCCGTACGCGCCGAGCTTCGGGCCGACCTCGGGGAGGATGCGGTCGGCGGCGTCGACGAGGATGAACCGCATGTCGTCGCGGGAGACGTTGCGGTAGTACTTGGCCGCGTCCCGGGCCATGTCCTCGACTTCGCCGATGGTCTCGGCGCCGGCGAAGCCGCCGCCGATGAAGACGAAGGTGAGCGCCTTGCGGCGGATCTCCTCGTCGGTGGTGGAGTCGGCCTTGTCCATCTGCTCCAGCACGTGGTTGCGCAGGCCGATGGACTCCTCGATGCCCTTCATGCCGATGCCCTGCTCGGCGAGGCCGGGGATCGGGAAGGTGCGGGAGACCGCACCCATGGCGATGACCAGGTAGTCGAAGGGCAGCTCGTACGACTCGCCCACCAGCGGGGCGATCGTGGCGACCTTGCGGTCCTGGTCGATGCTGGTGACCCGGCCGGTGAGGACCTCCGCCGCCTTGGGAAGCACGCGCCGCAGCGGGACGACGACGTGACGCGGGGAGATGCTGCCGGCGGCGGCTTCCGGGAGGAAGGGCTGGTAGGTCATGTACGACCGGGGGTCGACGACCGTGACGGTCGCCTCGCCGTAGCGCATCTTCTTCAGGATGCGCCGAGCTGCGTACAGGCCTACGTACCCACCGCCTACTACGAGGATCCTGGGACGCTCCGTGGTGCTCATGGCATCGAGTATCCACCCGCCCCGAGAGGGCCCCTCGTGCGCCCCTTCACAAGGTTCCCAAACCCCTGTGCTACACTCCGCCGCTCACGTGACGGAGATCATGCCCCCTCACGGGAACCGGTGTCCGGTTGCAACCGTTGTCAAGGCCGCGTGAGCTGCCGCTCCGGGTCCCGGCGGGCCCTGCGCGGACCGTGTGAACGCCTCTCCGGACAGCGCGCCGGGGCGCTTCGTCGAGCGCCCCCGAGTCCCTGTCGAGCCCCCTGAAGGGCTGCTGAAGCCCCTCCTGTGCACCGACACGACGGAAATCCTTGTGAAGAACTTCACGAACGTTTTCCGACACGGTGTCACCGGCGGACCGACTCACCCCCCTGGCAGGTGAACAGCCCTGCCTCGGCCGGCGGGCGGGGCAGCTGCGCAGCGCCGCCTCGCCCGCTCCTTCTCGGGCCGGGGGACCGGGCGATCCGGTCGACAGATGCTGTGTGTACACGTTCGCGCGTACACTGACGTCATGACTGAGAACACCGTGACCGTACGGGAAGCCCGCGCACACCTCGCCGACCACATCAACCGGGCCGAGGAAGGCGTTCCGACCGTCATCACGCGCAATGGCGTCCCGGTGGCGGCCGTGGTGCCGATCTCGGACTTCGAAGCGTTGGAGGAAGCAGCCGACGTGATGCTGGCGCGCGAGGCCGAAGCGGTGCTGGCCGAGGGAGGCAGCACCGTGACCATGGCGGAACTCCTCGCGGACCTGTTCACCGAGCAGGACGGCGAGGCGGCGTGAAGTACGCCTTCCGGTTCACCACGGCGGCGCAGCGGCAACTCCGGGCCATGAGCCGACCCGACGCCATGCGCATCCTGACCGCGCTGACCGCACTCGGTGACGACCCCTACCGTCAGGACGCCGACGTCAAGAAGCTCACCGGCCCGTCGGGGCTCTACCGGCTCCGGGTCGGAAGCTACAGGGTCGCCTACCAGATCAACGATGGTGAACTCGTCGTCCTCGTGGTCAAGGTGGGCGACCGGCGGGACGTCTACCGCACCCTGTGACGCCCCGCCACCTGACCGTGCCCGTCAGCGCGCCTCGGCGGCGCAGCTGTGAGCTATGCCGTCGAGGATGTCGTGCTCGCTGACCACGACCTCCTGCGCGCCGATACGCTCCATGATCGCCAGCAGGACCAGGGCGCCCGCCCCGATGACGTCCACCCGGCCGGGGTGCAGCGACGGGATGGCCGCGCGCTCGGCGTGCGTGGAGTGCAGCAGCCGGTCGGCGATCTCCCGGACGCGGTCGCAGGAGACGCGGGAGTGGTGGATGCGCGCCGAGTCGTACTCCGGCAGTTCCTGGGCGATCGCCGACACGCTCGTCACGGACCCCGCCAGGCCCACCAGGGTGCGGGCCTCGCGCAGCGGGACGGTCTGCTCGGCGAGGTCGAGCGCGGTCTCGACGTCCGCCCGTATGGCGGCGATCTCCTCCTCGGTGGGCGGGTCGCTCACCACGCCGCCGTGCACCAGGTGGCGTTCCGTCATGCGCACACAGCCGACGTCGACCGAGCGGGCCGCGCGCACGTGGTCCTCGCCGACGACGAACTCCGTGGAGCCGCCGCCGATGTCCACCACCAGGAACGGCGTGTCCAGGTCCGCCCGGCCGGCCAGTTCCTTGGTCGCGCCGGTGAAGGAGAACTCGGCCTCCTGGTCGCCGGTGATGACCTCCGGCTCGACGCCGAGGATGTCCACCACCCCGCGCACGAACTCGTCCCGGTTCTCGGCGTCCCGGGAAGCGGAGGTGGCCACGAACCGCACCCGCTCCGCCCCGTGCTCCTTGATCGCCTCGGCGTACTCGCGGCAGGCCGCGAAGGTGCGCTCCAGAGCCTCGGGCGCGAGCCGGCCGGTGCGGTCCACGCCCTGGCCGAGCCGCACGATCGTCATCCGCCGGTCCAGGTCGGTCAGTTCGCCCGTGTCCGGGTTCACGTCCGCGACCAGCAGACGGATGGAGTTCGTTCCGCAGTCGATGGCTGCCACCCGGGTCACGTGTCGTTCTCCTCGCTCGTCGTGTGCTGCTGCGGCACCTGCACGCAGGCTCCCTTGCGCCACCACTCGGGCAGCAGCGCGATCGCCTCGTCGCCCAGCGGGTTCACGCCGGGGCCCGCGGCCAGGGAGTGGGCCACGAGCACGTGCAGGCACTTGACCCGGTCGGGCATGCCGCCCGCGCTGGGGAAGCCGGTCAGCTCCTCGATCTCGTCCCGGCGCCGGAAGTAGTCCTCGTGCGCGGCCCGGTAGGCGGCGGCCAGCTCCTCGTCCCGCTGCAGCCGCTCGGTCATCTCCTTCATCACGCCCTCGGCCTCCAGCGTGCCGATCGCCGAGGCGGCGCGCGGGCAGGTGAGGTAGTACAGCGTCGGGAAGGGCGTGCCGTCGGGCAGCCGCGGTGCCGTCTCCACGACGTCCGGCCGGCCGCAGGGGCAGCGGTGCGCGATCGCGCGCAGCCCGCGCGGGGGCCGGCCGAGCTGGAGCCGGACGGCCTCGGTGTCCTCGGCGGTGGGTTCGGTGCGCGGGGTGGGCGGCGGAGGGGTTTCCATGCCTGTGGGTGGGTCTTCCTGTCGGTTCAGTGGCGGGCCGCGTCGGAGGTGTCCACGGCGTGCCAGAGGTTGATGTACCAGGGGCGGGGAGCCGTCTTCTGCTCGGCCCTCGACTGTCTGGCCTCGCCCGGGTCGATCATGGTGTATCCGGTCTCGCCGGGCTTGACATAGTGCAGCCGCTGCCGGATCTGCTGCTCGGCGTAGGCGTCGTCCTGCCAGCGCGCCTTGAGGTCACGCAGCTGCTCGACCCGCTCCTGGGCCTGCTGCTTGCGCCGCTTGAGGTCGGCGATGTCCTCGCGCTGGGAGACGTACTGCCGCATCGGGTAGGCCAGGGCGACCACCAGGGAGCACACCACCAGCGCGAGCAGTGCGGCGCGGCCGGTCAGCCGGGAACGGCGGGCCTGCCGACGGCTCTGGGAGCGGTAGACCCGGGCCGCGGTCTGCTCCCCGAGCAGCCTGAGCCTGGTCGCGGTGGAGAACCGGTCCCGGTCCTTGACGGCCATCTGGCTTCCGCCTCCCCTTACCTGCTGCCGGCGTCCTTCATACACGCGTACGTCCCCGGACACGGTACGGGACCGGGTACGGGGACGTACGCACGACGGTCGAAGCACGGCCCGCGCGGCGCCGGCCGGGCCGCGTCAGGCCGTGGTCACGGTGCGGTTCGGGTGCGGTTCAGCCCTTGAACCGCGGGAAGGCGCTGCGGCCCGCGTACACCGCGGCGTCGTCGAGGATCTCCTCGATGCGCAGCAGCTGGTTGTACTTGGCGACGCGCTCGGAGCGGGCCGGGGCGCCGGTCTTGATCTGGCCGCAGTTGGTGGCGACGGCCAGGTCGGCGATGGTGACGTCCTCGGTCTCGCCGGAGCGGTGGGACATCATGCACTTGTAGCCGTTGCGCTGGGCCAGCTCGACGGCGTCCAGGGTCTCGGTCAGCGAACCGATCTGGTTGACCTTGACCAGCAGGGCGTTGCCGGCGCCCTCCTCGATGCCCTTCTGCAGGCGCTCGGGGTTGGTGACGAACAGGTCGTCACCGACGAGCTGGACCTTGTCGCCGAGCTGGGCGGTGATGGCCTTCCAGCCCTCCCAGTCCTCCTCGCTCAGCGGGTCCTCGATGGAGACCAGCGGGTAGGCCTCGACCAGCTCGGCGTAGTACGCCGTCATCTCCTCGGCGGTGCGCTCCTTGCCCTCGAAGACGTACCGGCCGTCCTTGTAGAACTCGGTGGCGGCCACGTCCAGGGCCAGGGCGATCTGCTCGCCGGGGGTGTAGCCGGCCTCCTTGATGGCCTCCAGGATGAGGTCCAGGGCGGCCCGGTTGGACTCCAGGTTCGGGGCGAAGCCGCCCTCGTCGCCCAGGCCGGTGGACAGGCCCTTGGACTTCAGCACCTTCTTCAGCGTGTGGTAGACCTCGGCGCCCCAGCGCAGGGCCTCGGAGAAGGACTCGGCACCGATCGGCGCGATCATGAACTCCTGGATGTCCACGTTGGAGTCCGCGTGCGCGCCGCCGTTGAGGATGTTCATCATCGGCACCGGCAGCAGGTGCGCGTTGGGGCCGCCCAGGTAGCGGAAGAGCGGCAGGTCGGAGGCCTCGGCGGCGGCGTGGGCGACGGCCAGGGAGACACCGAGGATGGCGTTGGCGCCCAGCGAGCCCTTGTTGTCGGTGGCGTCCAGGTCGAACATGGCCTGGTCGATCAGGCGCTGCTCGGTGGCGTCGTAGCCGACCAGCTCGGGGCCGATCTGCTCGATCACGGCGAGGACGGCCTTCTCCACGCCCTTGCCCTGGTAGCGGCCCGGGTCACCGTCGCGCAGCTCGATGGCCTCGAAGGCGCCGGTGGAGGCGCCGGACGGAACGGCGGCACGCCCCGTGCTGCCGTCGTCGAGGCCGACCTCGACCTCGACCGTGGGGTTGCCTCGGGAGTCCAGGATTTCCCGGGCTACGACGACGTCGATGGACGGCACGAGCATCTCCTTCGTGGATGTGACGCTGAAAGTGCGGGGCTGGTGAGCCTTGCGACTAGAGCCTAACCGTCCAGGGGTGCGGGTCGGCCGACCGACCGTCCCTCGGACAGGGTGACAGTACACATTGTTCCGCTCCGGAACAAAGGGTTCGGAGACCGATCGGATCCGGAGATCGACGGGTCCGGAGGATCGACGGGTCCGGAGGATCGACGGGTCCGGAGGATCGACAGGTCCGGAGGATCGACAGGTCCGGAGGATCGACAGGTCCGGAGGATCGACAGGTCCGGAGGATCGACGGGCACCGGACCGGCGCGGGCGAGCGGGGCAGGGACGCGCCGGGGCGGAGCGGGCGGAGGGCGAGCGGGCGGAGGGACGCGGACGCACCAGGGCGGAGCCGGGCGCGGAGGCCGGGGCGGGCTCCGGGTGCGCGCCGCGTCCCGTCCGGCCCTGTGCGCCGGCTCCGTCCCTGTGCGCCGGTGCTCGCCTCCTCCCCGCACGACCCCGCCCCGGCGCGTACGGGGGAACACGCGCCGGGGCGGGGAGCTGTGGGGACGGGGGCGGGGCCGCTCCTTACTTCAGGTGCAGCTGCTGGCCCGGGTAGATGAGGTCGGCGTCGTCGACGATGTCGCGGTTCAGCTCGAACAGCTTCTGCCAGCCGCCGGCGACGTGGTGGGCGGCGGCGATGGAGCTGAGGGTGTCGCCGGGGACCACCGTGTACTCGCCGTCGCCCTTGGCCACGTGGCGGCCGCTCGGGGTGGTGACGGTCTTCTCCGGCGCGGTGCGGGTGGCCGAACGGGCCGCGTGCTGCTGCTCGGTGGACCGGGTCGTGGTGGTGCTCTTCCCGGAGCCACCGGAGGAGCTGGTGCCGCCGGCCGGAGAGGACGGCGCGGTGGAGCCGGTGGAGCCGCTGTAGGCGGCGTTCGACAGGCCCTTGCCGCACACCGGCCAGGCGCCCTTGCCCTGGCTCGCGAGGACCTTCTCGGCGACGGCTATCTGCTGGGCCTTGGTGGCCAGGTCGGCGCGCGGGGCGTAGGCCGTGCCGCCGTAGGCGGCCCAGGTGGACTGGGCGAACTGCAGGCCGCCGTAGAAGCCGTTGCCGGTGTTGATGGACCAGTTGCCGCCGGACTCGCACTGGGCGACGGCGTCCCACTCGGAGGCGGTGGCGGCGGAGGCGTTGCCCGCCGCCAGCAGCGGGCCGGCGACGGCCACGCCGGCGACACCGGCGAGCGCGACGGCGCGGGTGGTCTTGGACGGACGACGGTGCTTGCCCTTGCCGGAAAACAGCATGGAAGGATCCCCTCACCGACGCCTGCGAGGTGAGCTGTCGGGTTCGGGCCGGTCGAGTTGCCCGGCCGTGCCCCGAAGAAGGCACGGCTTCACCCCCAGCCGCTCCGTCAACCACACGGTGCGGCACTTACCTTGGGTCCCCCGCTCCTGCCTGCGGCGCGCGATGCGACGACTGTTCCCGGGCGGCCGCCGGCAGGATTCGGCGTGCGGCAGCCGGGAGCTCGCGGTGGCGAGCGGACATGACCGTAGACAGCCGGTGCGCGAAATTTCAAAGACGATCCAGGCCTTTGAGACTCATCCCACACTTTCGCTGAAGGCGACATTCGACGCGAACCGGACCCTCAACTAGCTCCCGACGTGGGCGCTTTGAGCCGGAACGTCCAGGGTCTGACCGGCGACGATGTGGTCCGGGTCGGCTCCGACGGTGCTCTTGTTCGCGGCGTACAGCGCGTGCCATCCGCCGTGGACGTCGAGGGAGTCGGCGATGGACGACAGGGAGTCGCCGGAGCGGACCGTGTAGGTGCCGCCGGCGGCGCCGCGGGAGGCGTGCCGGCCCGTCGCGGACTCCTGGCCGCGGAGGCCGCTCTCGTCCGCGCTCGCGCCGCGATGCCGGCCGGAGCCCAGTGCGCCGGTGTCCACCAGGGCGGAAACGCCGACCACTTGGCCCGGGTTGTCCCACTCGTTCTGGTCGGGAACGGTAGGCGCCACAGAGGGCGCCCCCGGCAAGTTCGTACCGCTTCCCTCCGGCGCGCCGGATGTGACCGGGTTGCCCGTCTCGCCGGGTGAGGGCGTGACGGAGACGGAACCGGTGTGCTCCGGGGACGGATCGGCGGACGCGTGGTCCGACGGGGAGGACGCGGACGGGGTGGTGGCCGGGGAGTCCGCCTCCTCCTCGGAGGAGTTCGAGGGGCCGGGGTCGGTCACGCCCGCATCGCCCGTCGCGTCGGAGGAGTGCGCCGCGTCGGAGGAGCCGGCGGAATCGGACGATCCGGAGTGGCCGCCGGAGTGCGAGGAGCCGGAGCCGGCGGCGGACCCGGTGTCGCCGGAGGTGCTGCCGTCCACGCCGGTGTCCACCTTCGCCGCGCCGGAGTCCCGGGTCAGCCCGGCCAGCAGCGCGCAGGTGCGCCAGGCGCCCGGCCCGCGGTGGGCGAGGATCTTCTCGGCCACGGCGATCTGCTGGGACCGGCTGGCCTGGTCGGGGCTGGGGGCGTAGGCGAGTCCGCCGTACTTCTCCCAGTCGTCCTGGGACAGCTGGAGGCCGCCGAAGTAGCCGTTGCCGGTGTCGGCACTCCAGGAGCCGCCGCTCTCGCACTCCGCCACCTTGTCCCAGGTGGTGCCGTCGGCGGCGTTCGCGGCGGAGGCCCCGATCAGCGGGAGTGCGATGGCGGATCCGGTGACGCCGGCGGTGACGAGCAGGGCGGGAGCCTGCCGGGGGCGTCGGTGACGACCGTTCCCGGAGAGCATGCAGCAACCTTTCACCCGACAACAGGGAACGCGTGGCGGGTGGTGCTCGGCGCCACGCCGATGCGTGAACGTATAGCCATACGAACGCTCGTCACAAGTTCATGCCGCGCAGATCACACGAACATCACATAGTTGAGTCGCTGTCACCTTTTGGTGCGTCACCCTCCGTCCACGGGCGAAGTCGCAGGTCGGGAGGTGAAACGGACGGGAAGAGTCCGCAGGCCGCGCATGATGAGGCCGCCGCGCCAGCGCAGCTCGGCCGGGTCCGCGTTCAGCTCCAGGTCCGGCAGCCGGGTGAGCAGGGTGGCGAGCGCCGTCTGCCCCTCCAGACGGGCCAGCGGAGCGCCCAGGCAGTAGTGGATGCCGTGCCCGTACCCCAGGTGCTGGTTGTCGCGCCGGGCCAGGTCCAGGGTGTCCGGGTCGGCGAACCGCTCCGGGTCCCGGTCGGCGGCGGCGAGGACGACGAGCACCGGATCGCCGGGGGCGATGTCCTGCCCGCCGACGGTCAGCGGCTCGGTGGCGAAACGCCAGGTGGCCATCTCGACGGGGCCGTCGAAGCGCAGCAGCTCCTCCACGCCGGTCTGCAGCAGCTCCCGCTCGCCGGCGGCCAGCGACCGCTGCAGGCGTGCACGCTGCCCGGGGTGGGTCAGCAGGGCGAACGTGCCGTTGCCGATGAGGTTGACGGTGGTCTCGAAACCGGCGAACAGCAGGATGAACGCCATCGCGGCGGCCTCGTTCTCGGTGAGGTGCTCGCCGTGGTCGGAGGCGCGGATCAGGCCGGAGATCAGGTCCTCGCCCGGGGCGGGCTCGGCGGGCAGCGCCTGGCGCTTCTTGTGGATCAGCTCGGCGAGGTAGCCGCGCATCATCTTCACCGACCGGGCGACGCCGCCGCGCGGGCCCTTGCCGTGCCGGATCATCATGCCCGCCCAGTCCCGGAAGTCGTCCTGGTCCTCACGGGGCACGCCCAGCATGTCGCAGATGGCGTAGATGGGCAGCGGGAAGGCGAACTCGTGGATGAGGTCGGCGGTGCCGCGCCCGGCGAAGGCGTCGATGAGGCCGTCGGCGAGTTCCTGCACGCGCGGCGCGAACTCGGCGACCCGGCGGGGCGTGAACGCCTTGCTGACCAGGCGGCGCAGCCGGGTGTGGTCCGGCGGGTCGATGTTGAGCAGGTGCGTCATCAGCTCGGCCTTGCGCTCGCCGGGGATGCCGGTCTTGCCCTTGGCGTGCGCGGGCTCGTCGTGATGCTCCGGGTTCTTGCTCAGGCGCGGGTCGGCCAGGGCCTGGCGGGCGTCGGCGTAACGGGTGACCAGCCAGGCCTCCACACCGCTGGGCAGCCGGGTGCGGCGCACCGGGGCATGCTCGCGCAGCCACGCGTACGCCGGGTACGGGTTGCTCGCGAACTCCCAGGTGAACAGGGCGGGCGCGGTGTCGTCGGGGGTCGGGGGCTGGTCGTGCATGGGGCCGACAGTAACCGCCGTCACCGGCCCCACCGGAACCCCGGGGTCCCGCTTCCGCCGCCCCGCCGGAGCCTGGGGGTCCGGTTCCCGCCGCTCCACGGGGGCCACAGCTGTGCCCGTGCTCGCCGGCCCGGGCTCCGCCGCCTCACCCGCGCGCGGCGGCCCGGCACTCCGCCGCGCTACCCGTGCGCGGCGGCCCCGGACTCCGCCGCCCGTATCGCGTCCCGGTAGGCGCGGGCCGCGGCCCGCAGGGCTGCCTCCGGGTCCACGCCCTCCTCCTCGGCCCGCACGGCCAGGGCGAGCAGGTCGTAGCCGATGCCGGACGTCGCGGGCAGCGGCACGTCCAGGCCGGCCGTGCGGGCCCGGAAGGCGAGCTTGGCGGCGAGGGCCAGGGCGGGCTGGTGCAGCGGCACGCCCTCCGTGACGGAGTCGCGCTGCTTCTCCTCGGCCTTGGTGCGCAGCCACTGCTCCCGGACCTCCTCCGGCGTCTCGGCGGCCGCGTCGCCGAAGACGTGCGGGTGGCGGCGGATCAGCTTGGCCACGATGCCGCCGGCCACGTCGTCGATGGAGAACGGCTCCTCGGCGTCCTCCTCGGCGATCCGGGCGTGGAAGACGACCTGGAGCAGTACGTCGCCCAGCTCCTCGCGCAGCTCCTCCCGGTCGCCGTCCTCGATGGACTCCACCAGCTCGTACGCCTCCTCGATGGCGTACTTCGCCAGACCCTTGTGGGTCTGCTGGGACGACCAGGGGCACTCGGCGCGGATGCGGTCCATGACCTGCACCAGGTCGAGCAGCCGGGCGCCGGGCAGGTCGTAGGAGGCGGGCAGCAGCTCCAGCTCCGGCATGGCCACCCGCCCGGAGCCGGCCAGCCGGGCCAGGCCGTCGGTCAGCGCCGGCTCGCCCTCGCCCGTGGCAACGACCACGATCGTGCGGCCGCCCGCGCAGGCGGCGACCAGCTCCTCGGCGGTCGGCGACGCCTCGTCGACGGGTATGCCGGCCTCGCGCAGATACGGCAGCTGCGGATGCGCGCCGTCCGCGCACAGCACCCGGTCGGCGGCGCGCAGCGCCTGCCACGCGGGCCAGGACAGCAGGCCGGGGGCGACCCGGTGGCTGGTGGTGAGCAGGACGACACGGCCGGGGGACGCGGTGTCGGAGGCGGGGGCGGCGGCGTTGGTGTTCACGCTTCGAACGTAACGCACCGCGCCGACGCACCCCCGAGTTGTCCACAGGCACTGGGCCGACCCGCCCCGAGTTGTCCACAGGCGGTGGGCCGGCGCCCGTCATGCGTAGGCCGGCGCCCGTCACGGGTGGGCCGGGGCCCCTCACGTCCGCCGCGTCAGGCGGCCTGCTGTCCCGCCGCCGCGGTCTCCCGCAGCCACGGCGTCTTCGCGTCCGCGCCGCTCTTCTGCACGTCCCAGGACCCGTAGCGGGGGTTGAGGTCGATGTGCAGCCGGTCGGAGGCGGCGGACAGGGCCTTCCAGAAGGCCGGCCGGCTGGGGTCGGTGTGCAGCTTCGCCGCCAGCTTCTGCGCCTCGACCTGCAGGCGCAGATTCTCGTCCAGGCGCTGCGGCGGCACCCCGTACTGCTGCAGCCATACCTTGCGCAGCGCCTCGGCACCGCCCGCCTGCTTCTCCAGCCCGTCGCGCATCGTCTGCACCTCGCGGACGGTCACCGTGACCCCCGCGTCGCGAGCGGCCCGGTCCAGCACCCGGTCGAGGATCATCTGGTGCAGCGTGTCCCGGGTGAGGGCACCGGTCGCGGCGACGGCCTGCTGGTACTGCGTCTCGTCGGCCACCGCCGCCCGCTGCGCCCGGCGGACCTCGTCCACGCGGCTCTGCAGCTGCGCGACGGTGATCCGCCGGCCGCCCACGACGGCCGCCGCGCCGGGATGCGCGTCGTTTCCGCAGGCAGCAAGGAGGGGGGCCGCCGCGGCGATCGCGGCGGACAGGACGAGCGCGGTGCGACGGCGGCGGTGCAAGGAAACCTCCTGAGGGGAGATCGTGCATCGGGGCACAAAGTCTTGCGGTGATCGATGGTAGGCAGCGGGGGATGCGCGGCCAACCCATCCGACCAACGATTCCCCAGGCGTTCGAGGTACTGCCTCCACGTCACGTCCGCCGCGCCGTCACCGGCCGCCCCTCTTCTTCCACGTTCCGCTCGCACCGACCGCCCTGCGCGGACCCGCGTCCGGTGACACGCCGACACGCTCAGGCGGCGGCGAGCTCACACCAGACGACCTTGCCCCGGTTGCCCTCCCGGGACAACGGCTGCCACCCCCAGACGTCCGCGCACGCTTCGACCAGCGCCAACCCGCGTCCGTCCTCCAGCTCGGCCACCTGCTCCAACGGCACGGGCGGCTCCGGCGGCGCGGGATCCGCGTCCCACGCCCCGATCCTCGGTTTTCCTGCCGCCCAGCGCACCCGCAGCGATGGCCGTCGACCGCACGCGGGGATGGTGGGAGGAGTACCGCGGCCTGCTGCCGACGCCCTTCCTGGACCTGGCCGAACTGGATCATCACAGTTCGTATCTGCGCGAGGTGTCCATCCTGTTCGTCCCAGGCCTCCTGCAGACGGAAGACCACGCACGCGCCGTCTTCTCTTCCCGGGTTCCATTACTCACGCCTCAAGAGCTGGAACTGCGCGTGCACTTCCGCATGGAGCGCCAACGTCTCGCCATCCCCTACGAGGTGATCATTCACGAGGCCGCACTTCGGATCAGAGTCAGCGACCGCGCCACCTCAAGGGCTCAGCTCGGCCGGCTTCTCGAACTGTCTGACTCAGATCGCATCACACTGCGCGTCATCCCCTTCGACCTGGACAACTTTTCCAGAGCTTCAAGCACTATGACGTACGCGTGCGGCCCCGTGCCCAAGCTGGACACCGTGGTGCGCGACACGCCCCATGGATCAGTTTTCATCGATGTCGAAGCTCAACTGAACGCTTACCGCGCACGTTTCCGTGAAGTGAAGGAACTGGCACTCGACCCCAAGCAGTCCCGTGACTTGATCCACGGGCTGGCGAAGGAGCTGTGAGGCGTAGATGGCCACTTACAGCAACTGGCGGAAGTCGTCCCACTCAGGCGAGGGTGACGGCAACGCCTGCGTGGAGATCGCGCAGTCTCCCACCCGCACAGCCGTCCGCGACTCGAAGGCCCCGGCCCGCGCCACCCTCACCTTCCCCGCTACGGCATTCACTGCCTTTCTCGAAGCGCTGAAGCGCGAGGGAGCCACGGCACACGGTCGCTGACGACAGTGCCGTCGACCGGTGACACGTCTCAGCCGCGCGAACAGGTCCGACGGACCAAACGACCCTGTTCGCCGCCTGACCGAGGGTGCCCCAGCGCGGAAGCCGACCGCAGCACGGACGTCAGCCAGGTCTGAGCCGTCTGCAGGCAGCACTGTGCACGCCGACGATACGCGGAGCCGGACGGCGGCGAAGTCCGGGCATGCCCGACGCGGCCTTGCTCAGCCGTCGAGAACGACCGCCAGAAGCATCATCACCATGACCGAAGTATCCAAGATCACCTTGTGTCGCCGGGGCAGCACATAGTCCCTTCGGACGCCATTGCGCCAGTCCTCGCACCATTCGAACCACAGGCGTCGAGTCCAGAAGAGGCCGATGGCCAGGCCGGTCCAGGCGAAGGAGTACAGGACGAGCATCTGCCGGGCACTGTGCGGGTGGTACTGAGCCCTGCCTTCGGCGATCATGCCGAGGCAGGACACGACCGGGATCGCGACCATCGCCGCTGTGAACTTGCGCATCCGAAGGAGCGCATGCGCCTCCCAGGCGATCAGGAAAGTAGCGAACGCCGCCATGAGCAGCAGCCATGGAAGTGGAAGTCGCGCGAGCACACCGCAGCCTTTCCGTGGGCGCCCAGGGCGGACGGCGGGCCGTCGTCGGCCCGGCCGGCAAGGCCCCGGCGCCTCACCCCCCGTGACTTCCGGAAGAGGCCGAACTGACCGGTGACCGGCGAGGCGCGGTCATGACCAGCGGTATGACCAGTGCGTGAACGCCTCGTGGTCAACTCGTGAAAGTGACACGATGAACATAACGCATGCGACTTCGACTTCGGGGCGCGTGTGAAACCGGACACAGCGCATTCCGTGCGCGCCCGGCGTCTCCGGCCCGTCCGGCCATCGGTGGCCGAGTCGCGCATCCTCACGCGGCCGCGTGCCGTCCCGCGGTCGCCGACCGGTCGTCAGCAAAACGCCCCCGCAGCGACGATCCGGCAGGACGGAGCCGCACACGAACTCCCCGCCCCCGCCGGTCTCAGGGAACGACACCCGTTCCGCCATTCCGCGCGCCGCCCCCGATCAACCTGCCGACAGAACAGCACCGGCGGCGGTGGATGCTCCCACCGCCGCCGGCCACCGTCTCAGAACCCCCTCACCCACCGCACTGGTGGAGCATCATCTCCTTGTCCGCCTCGGTCACCGGCAGGTCGTACTTCAGGGAGACCTGGGCGAAGCGCACGCTGTAGGCGCAGCGGATCTCCTTGTTGGGCGGGAGCCAGGAGGCGGGGCCGGAGTCGCTCTTGGCGGAGTTGGCGGAGCCGTCGACCGGGATCAGGTTGAGCGGGTCGTTGGCGATCTGCTCGCGCTTGTCCTTCGTCCAGTGGGCGGCGCCCATCTGCCAGTCGTAGGACAGCGGCATGACGTGGTCGATCTGGACCGTGGTGGCGTGGGACTTGGTCCAGTGGATCGTCTTGTCCGTGTACGGGTCGTGCAGGGTCAGGGAGACGACCACACAGTCGGAGCCCTGACGGTAACTCAGGTTCTCGCCGTCACGCTTGAGCAGGTCGTTGCGGGTGTCGCAGCCGTTGTGGGCCCACGGGACGCCGTCGGCGGAGTCCATCCAGGCGTAGCCGAACTTGTCGCGTTCGTAACCCGTCTTGGGTCCGCGGCCCTTGGTCGCCACGCGGGCGATGAGCTTGCGTGCGGCGGCCTTGTCCTTCTCGCTCGTCACCGGTGCCAGGCCCGGCTTGGTGCCGTCCGGGTTGTCCAGGGGGCTGACCGCGCGGCCGTACGCGGACGGGGCGGGCGCCTTGCTGCCGGAGGCGCCGGCGCCGTCCTTGTCGTCCGAGCCGCCCTTGCATCCGGCCACCAGCACCATGGCGGCGCACACCGCGAGTCCCCCGCGTACCAGGCTCCCCGCCCTGCCGCGGCGTCGTTCCCTCCGTCCGCCACGGCCCGCCTGCACGCCCATCGAGATTCCTCCCCTGCCTTTCCGGCCCCGCCCTGGCACGCGCGGCCTGTCGATCCGATCGTGCCCACCGTAGTCGACAAAGCGACAAGGCTCTTGGGGCGCAGAGAGGCAAAGGGAGCAAGCGAGGGCGTACCGAGCGGCTGGATCCGGCCAGCCGGACGGGCTACGAGTCGAGCACCGAGGTGAGGAACTCTCCGACCCAGGCCAGCAGTTCACGGCCGGTCAGCGGTTTCCCGCCGATCTTCGCGGTCTTGGGCCGGGGGATCAGGACCTGACGGGTCGCCGGCTTCAGGATCGCGCCGGGGTACAGGCGCTTGAGGCGCAGCTCCTGGGACTCGCGCAACTCCACCGGGGCGAAGCGGATGTTGGTGCCCTGGAGGACGATCTCGCCGACGCCGCAGGCCCGTGCCAGCATCCGCAGGCCGGCCACCAGCAGCAGGTTCTCCACCGGTTCGGGCAGCTTGCCGTAGCGGTCGGTGAGCTCCTCGCGGACGGCCTTGATGTCCTCCTCGCTGTTGACGGAGGCGATGGAGCGGTAGGCCTGCAGACGCAGGCGCTCGCCGGGCGCGTAGTCGTGCGGGACGTGCGCGTCGACCGGCAGCTCGATCTTGACCTCCAGCGGGGCCTCTTCCTCCACCTCGCCCGTCTCCAGCTGGCGGCGGTAGTCCGCGACCGCCTCGCCGACCATGCGGACGTACAGGTCGAAGCCGACGCCGGCGATGTGCCCGGACTGCTCGCCGCCCAGCAGGTTGCCGGCGCCGCGGATCTCCAGGTCCTTCATCGCGACATACATGCCGGCGCCCATCTCGGTGTGCTGGGCGATGGTGGCCAGGCGTTCGTGGGCCGTCTCGGTCAGCGGCTTCTCCGGCGGGTAGAGGAAGTAGGCGTAGCCGCGTTCGCGGCCCCGGCCGACCCGGCCGCGCAGCTGGTGCAGCTGGGACAGGCCGAAGGTGTCGCCGCGTTCGACGATCAGGGTGTTGGCGTTGGAGATGTCGATGCCGGACTCGACGATGGTGGTGGAGACCAGCACGTCGAACTTCTTCTCCCAGAAGTCGACCACGACCTGTTCGAGGGCGGCCTCCGACATCTGGCCGTGCGCGGTGGCGATGCGGGCCTCGGGGACGATCTCGCGCAGCTTCGCCGCGGCCCGGTCGATGGACTCCACCCGGTTGTGGATGTAGAAGACCTGGCCCTCGCGCAGCAGCTCGCGGCGGATCGCCGCGCCGATCTGCTTCTCCTCGTACGGTCCGACGAAGGTGAGCACGGGGTGCCGCTCCTCCGGCGGGGTGGTGATCGTGGACATCTCGCGGATGCCGGTGACCGCCATCTCCAGGGTGCGCGGGATGGGCGTGGCGGACATGGTGAGCACGTCGACGTTGGCGCGCAGCTTCTTCAGCTGCTCCTTGTGCTCCACGCCGAAGCGCTGTTCCTCGTCCACGATGACCAGGCCGAGGTCCTTGAACTTCGTCTCGGAGGAGAACAGCCGGTGGGTGCCGATGACCACGTCCACCGAGCCGTCGCGCAGCCCGTCCAGGACCGCCTTGGCCTCGGCGTCGGTCTGGAACCGGGACAGCGCCTTGACGTGCACCGGGAACTGGGCGTACCGCTCGGAGAAGGTGCTGTAGTGCTGCTGGACCAGCAGGGTCGTCGGGACCAGCACCGCGACCTGCTTGCCGTCCTGGACGGCCTTGAAGGCGGCGCGCACGGCGATCTCGGTCTTGCCGTAGCCGACGTCGCCGCAGATCAGCCGGTCCATCGGGACCGGCTTTTCCATGTCCGCCTTCACCTCGGCGATCGTGGTCAGCTGGTCGGGGGTCTCGGCGTAGGGGAAGGCGTCCTCCAGCTCGCGCTGCCAGGGCGTGTCCGGGCCGAAGGCGTGGCCGGGCGCCGCCATGCGCGCCGAGTACAGCTTGATCAGGTCCGCGGCGATCTCCTTGACCGCCTTCTTCGCCCGTGCCTTCGTCTTGGTCCAGTCGGCGCCGCCCAGCCGGTGCAGGGTGGGCGCCTCGCCGCCGACGTACTTGGTGATCTGCTCCAGCTGGTCGGTGGGGATGTACAGCCGGTCGCCGGGCTGGCCGCGTTTGGCGGGGGCGTACTCCACGACCAGGTACTCGCGGGTGGCGCCCTGCACGGTGCGCTGCGCCATCTCGATGTAGCGGCCGACGCCGTGCTGCTCGTGGACGATGTAGTCGCCCGGCTCCAGGGTGAGCGGGTCGATGCTCTTGCGGCGGCGGACCGGCATCCGGGCGCCGTCCCGGCCGGCGGTGCGCTGCCCGGTCAGGTCGGTCTCGGTGAGCACGGCCAGCTTCAGCGCCGGGGCGACGAAACCGCGGTCGAGCGAGCCGCAGGAGACGTGCACCACCGACGGGGACAGCTCACCCAGGTCGGAGTCGAGGCGGGCGGCGATGCCCTCTCCGCCGAGCACCTCCACGGTGCGGGCGGCCGGACCGTGGCCCTCGGTGACGTAGACCGCCCGCCAGCCGTCGGCGAGCCAGCCCTTGGTGTCGGCGAGGGCGCGGGCGGTGTCGCCGCGGTAGGTCTCCGGGGCGTGCATGCCCAGAGTGAGCGTGTCGCCGTCGCCCTCGCCGTCGTAGGCCGACTGATCGGCGGCGAACGGGGAGATGGACCACCACATCATGCCCAGCTCGCGGGCCCGGTCGCGGACGTCGGCGATGGACCACAGGGAGGCCGCGCCCACGTCGATGGGCGCCTCGCCCGCATCCGACTCGCCGCCGCGGCCGGACCCGGCCGCGGCGACCCAGCTCGCCTGCAGGAACTCCTGGCTGGTGGCCACCAGGTCGGCGGCCCGGGTGCGCACCCGCTCCGGGTCGCACACCACGGCCATGGCGCCCCGCGGCAGCACGTCCAGCAGCAGCTCCATCTCGTCGACGAGGACCGGGGCGAGGGACTCCATGCCCTCCACCGCGATGCCCTCGGCGATCTTGCCGAGCAGTTCCCCCAGCTCGGGGTGGTGCTCGGCCAGCTCCCGCGCCCGGGCGCGGACGTCCTCGGTGAGCAGCAGCTCACGGCAGGGCGGGGCCCACAGGCCGTGCTCGGCGACCTCCAGGGAGCGCTGGTCGGCGACCTTGAAGTAACGGATCTCCTCGACCTCGTCGCCCCAGAACTCGATGCGCAGCGGGTGTTCCTCGGTGGGCGGGAAGACGTCGAGGATGCCGCCGCGCACCGCGAACTCGCCGCGCTTCTCCACCAGCTCCACGCGCGCGTAGGCGGCGGCCGCGAGGGCGTCGACGACGTCCTCCAGGTCGGCGCTCTGCCCGGCCCGCAGCGACACCGGCTCCAGGTCGCCCAGCCCCTTGACCTGCGGCTGGAGCACCGAGCGGATGGGGGCGACGACGACGGAGACCGGGCCGGTCTCCGGGTCGTCGGCGCTGGGGTGCGCCAGCCGGCGCAGCACGGCGAGCCGGCGGCCGACGGTGTCGCTGCGCGGGCTGAGCCGCTCGTGCGGGAGCGTCTCCCAGGAGGGGTACTCCACGACGCCCTCCGGCGGCAGCAGGGAGCGCAGCGCGGCCGCCAGGTCCTCGGCCTCCCGGCCGGTCGCGGTGACCGCGAGCACGGGCCGGCCTGCCTCGCGGGCCAGGGCCGCGATCGCGAAGGGACGGGCGGCCGGCGGGCCGACCAGGTCGAGGTGCATACGGCGCGCGTCGGCGGCGGCGGTGACCGCTTCCGCGAGGGCGGGGTCCTTGACGACGGCGTCGAGCAGACCGTGCAGGCTCATGGGGGCTTTGTTCCGTCCAGCTGGGCAACGGGGGCGGTGCCGGGCACCACGAAAGGCCCGACGCGCGTGGCGGGCCGGGGTCCTTCCCAGCGTACGACGCCGGCGGGCGGGGACGGCGGGGCTGTGGACGGCCACCGAGTCGAACCCGAGTACGACGACGGACGGGCGGGTGCCGGTCCCGTGCACGCGCCGCCGGTCCCCGTGCGCCGCCGGTGGCGGGCACGCGCCGGGGCGGGCCCCGCCGCGAGCCCGCCCCGGTGGGCGTCGCCGTGCCGTTCCGGGCCGTGTCCGGACCGGACACGGCCCGGACCGTCGGCTAGTCCGTGGCGATCGCGTTCAGGACGTTCATCCGGCCCGCCCGGAACGCCGGGACCAGGGCGGCGATCAGGCCCACGAAGGCCGAGCCGACGAAGACCGCGCCGATCGTCCGCCACGGGATGTCGAGGATGTTCAGGCCCTCCAGCGCCAGCAGCTTCTGCGCGGTCGCGCCCCAGCCCATGCCCAGCCCGAGGCCCAGCAGCGCGCCGAAGACGGCGATCACCACGGACTCCAGCCGGATCATGCGCCGCAGCTGGCGGCGGGACATCCCGATCGCCCGCATCAGCCCGATCTCCCGGGTGCGCTCGACCACCGACAGCGCCAGCGTGTTCACCACACCCAGGACCGCCACGACGATCGCGAGCGCCAGCAGGCCGTAGATCATGTTCAGCAGCCGGCCGATCTGGTCCCGCAGCGCCTTCTTGTAGTCGGTCTGGTCGCGCACGGTGTACTGCGGATAGTCGTGCAGCGCCGACTTCAGCGCCTGGTAGGCGCTCGTCTCCTGCCCGTCCTTCGCGGTGGCGAAGAGCAGCACGTCCAGCGGCATCTTCTCGGCGGGCACGTAGCGGGCCACCGTGTCGATGGAGGCGTACATCGCCCCCTGGTCGAGCACGACGTCGTCGCTGGTGACGGCGCGGACGGTCAGCCGTGCCGTCCGGCCGTCGCGGAAGGCGACCGTCACCGTCGAGCCGACCCGCAGACCGTGCTTGCCGGCGAAGCCCTCGGGCACGGACATCGAGCCGGGCCGGTAGGCGTCGGCGAGCGAGCCGGCCACCGTCTCGGTGCGCAGGTCCTGCGCGTACGTCGCATCGGCCGCGTTGATCGTCTCGTTCTTCGTGGTGACACCGTCCGGGGTGGTCAGGTCCACGTCGAGCACCTTGTACTCGGTGACCCTGCTCAGGCCCGGCGCGGCCTTCACCGCCTCGACCGCCTGCGGGATGATGACCCCGCCGTTGTCGCTCTGCACGATGAAGTCGGCGCCGACGGACTTGTCCAGCTGGTCGGTGGCGGAGGCCACCATGGAGGAGCCGACCACCGACAGGCAGGCCACCAGGGCCAGGCCGATCATCAGGGCGGCTCCGGTGGCGCCGGTGCGGCGCGGATTGCGCAGCGCGTTGCGCTCGGCCATCCGCCCGACCGGGCCGAAGATGCGCAGCAGCACCGCGCCGAGGACGCGGACCAGGCCGCCGGCCAGCACCGGGCCGACGACGACGAACCCGATCAGGGTGAGCACCACGCCGACGCCCAGCCAGCCCGAGCCGGCCGACGCCTTGTCCGCACCGGCGGCCAGATACAGGCTCACGGCGCCCGCGGCGGTGAGCACCGCACCGGTCACGGCGCGCACGGTGCCCGCCCGGGCGTCGGCCGGGGCGCCCGCGTCACGCAGCGCCGCCATCGGGGAGATCCTCCCGGCCCGGCGCGCCGGCAGCCAGGCGGCCAGGACGGTGACGAGCACGCCGAGGACGCAACCGGTGACCGGGGTGGTCCAGGCGACGGTCAGGTCGTCGGTGGACAGCTTCATGCCCATGCTGCCCATCAGCTTCATCAGGCCCACCGCGAGGCCGACACCGGCGCCGACGCCGAGCACGGACCCGACGACGCCCAGCAGCAGCGCCTCCACCAGCACCGACCGGTTGACCTGCCGGCGGGAGGCACCGATCGCCCGCATCAGCCCGATCTCCCGGGTGCGCTGGGCGACCAGCATGGAGAAGGTGTTGATGATCAGGAAGATGCCGACGAGGAAGGCGATCCCGGCGAACCCGAGCATCGCGTACTTCAGCACGTCCAGGAAGCCCTCGACGTCCTTCTGGTTGGCGTCGGCGGCCTCCTCGGCGGTCTGGACCGTGCAGCCGGGACCGAGCGCGGCGGTCACCTTCCGCTTCAGCGCCTCGTCGGAGACGCCCCGGGCGGCGGTGACGTCGATGGCCGTGTACACCCCGGTCCTGCCCACCAGAATCCGCTGGGCGGTCGGGGTGTCCACGTAGAACAGTGCCGCGCCTGGGTTGGTGACGGTGAAGGAGGCCACGCCCGAGACGTGCGCCCGGTGGGTGCCGACCGCCGTGATCACACCTATCTCGTCGCCCAGCCGCAGATGGTGCTTGCCGGCGGTGTCCGCGTCGACCACGATCTGGTCCGGCCCCTTCGGCGCCGCACCGGAGGTGATCTTCATGGCGCGGGCGGCGTTGGCGCTCCAGCTGCCGACGATGGTCGGCGCCCCGTTGGACGGCGACAGCTTCTCCTTGCCGGCGTCGACGACGGTCACCGCGGAGGAGGACACCGTGCCCTCGGCCGACTCGACCCCCTCAATGCCGCGCACCCGGGCGAGCACCGAGGCCGGCAGCACCGGGGGCCGGCCGGTGCGGGAGGCCGCCTCGTCGCCGCCGGAGGCATCCTTCGGGCCGACCGTGACGTCCGACGCCGTCGCCTGGAACAGCTTGTCGAACGTCGTGTTCATGGTGTCCGTGAACACCAGCGTGCCGCACACGAACGCCACCGACAGCAGCACCGCGACCGCGGACAGCGCCATGCGGCCCTTGTGGGCGAGGACGTTGCGCAGCGAGGTCTTCAGCACGGTCATGACGTGCGCCCCCGTGCGTCGAAGTCCTTCATGCGGTCCAGGACCTGGTCGGCCGTCGGCTGCCGCATCTCGTCCACGATCCGGCCGTCGGCCAGATACAGCACCCGGTCCGCGTACGAGGCGGCCACCGGGTCGTGGGTGACCATCACGATGGTCTGCCCCAGCTCGTCCACCGAGCGGCGCAAAAAGCCCAGCACCTCGGCGCCGGCCCGCGAGTCCAGGTTGCCGGTCGGCTCGTCACCGAAGACGATCTCCGGCCGGGCGGCGAGGGCCCGGGCCACCGCGACCCGCTGCTGCTGACCGCCGGAGAGCTGGCTGGGCCGGTGCCGCAGCCGTCCGCCGAGCCCCACGGTCTCCACCACCCGCTCCAGCCAGGCCCGGTCCGGCTTCCGGCCGGCGATGTCCATGGGCAGGGTGATGTTCTCCAGCGCGTTCAGCGTCGGCAGCAGATTGAACGCCTGGAAGACGAAGCCGATCCGGTCCCGGCGCAGCCGGGTGAGCTTCTTGTCCTTCAGGCCGGTGATCTCGGTGTCGTCCAGGAAGATCTGACCACTGGTCACGGTGTCCAGACCGGCCAGGCAGTGCATCAGAGTGGACTTGCCGGACCCCGACGGCCCCATGATGGCGGTGAACTGCCCGCGGTCGATGTCCACGTCGACATGGTCGAGAGCGACGACCCGGGTCTCCCCCGCCCCGTACGCCTTCACGACCTGCCGCGCCCGCGCGGCGACGGCCGTGGGCCTCCAGTACCCCCCTGCCTGGGAACGGTCACAGCCGATGTCACGGTATGTCTCCTCGATCGGTCGATGGTCGGATGCCCGGTCACCCGCGGCGGTGCGTGCACAGGCATCCCGTGGTCCGGGTGGCGCGACGTGCGGGTGATGCGCCGGATTCCGGCGCGGTCGTCTGCGGTGCGGCACCACGGCCGGGCGTGCCCTGCCGGCCGCACGGCACGGTGCGGTGCCCGGTGGACGAGTCTGGTCGGCGAAGCCGTCCCGCGCGCTGGTGCCGGGCCCCGTCCTGCCCGGGGGGAAACCCCACCCCCCGCGGTGCGGTACGCCGTCCCTAGCGGCGTGAAGCCAGGGTAGGAAGGATTCGGTCGATGTCGCGTCGTCCGCCGGGTGGAGGCCGCCCCCACCCCGACTACGGCACATCCCCTACGGGCACCGCCCGCGCGGACCGGGGGTCGTCTCAGGGTCGCCGCGCCCCGGCGCGCGCCCCGCGTCCGCCCTCCCGCAAGACGCGCATCGCGTGCCAAGCTGTCGCCGGCAGACGCGTGCACGGGGAAAGGACCAGCCGGTGGGCCACGCCGAACCCGCGATACACCAGGTCACCGGGCACACCGCGGCCGCCCGGCGCGGCGCGGTCGTCGCCGCGCTGATGCTGGCCATGGCCCTGGCCGCGCTGGACTCCACCGTCGTGTCCACCGCGGTCCCGCAGATCGTCGGCGACCTCGGCGGTTTCTCCGTCTTCTCCTGGCTGTTCTCCGGCTATCTGCTGGCCGTCACGGTGACCCTGCCGGTGTACGGCAAGCTCTCCGACACCTTCGGCCGCAAACCCGTCCTCGTCGCGGGCGCCGCCCTCTTCCTCACCGGCTCCCTGCTGTGCGCGGCCGCCTGGAACATGACCGCGCTGATCGTGTTCCGCGTCGTCCAGGGCCTGGGCGGAGGCGCGCTGCAGGGCACCGTGCAGACCCTCGCCGCCGACCTGTACCCGCTGGAGGAACGCCCGAAGATCCAGGCCCGGCTGTCCACGGTTTGGGCGGTCTGCGCGATCGCCGGCCCCGCCCTCGGCGGGCTGCTCGCCGCGTACGCCGACTGGCGGTGGATCTTCCTGCTCAACGTGCCCGTCGGCGCGGCCGCGCTGTGGCTGATCGCCCGTCATCTGCGCGAGCCGTACCGGGCGCGCGTCGCCCGGCCGCGCGTCGACTGGGCCGGCGCGCTCGCGGTGTTCGCCTGCGCCGGCACCCTGCTGACCGCCGTCGTGCAGGGCGGCGTGGCCTGGCCGTGGCTGTCCGCACCGTCGCTCGCCCTGTTCGGCACCGGCCTGGCGCTCCTCGCCCTGACCGTGGCCGTCGAACGCCGGGCGGCCGAGCCGATCGTCCCCGGCTGGGTGTGGCGCCGCCGCACCATCGCCGCGGTGAACCTCGCCCTGGGCGCACTGGGCCTGCTCATGGTCGCCCCGTCCGTCTTCCTGCCGACGTACGCCCAGGCGGTGCTGGGCCTGGCCCCGGTGGCCGCCGGGTTCGTGCTGTCGGTGTGGACGCTGACCTGGCCGCTGTCCGCCGCGCTCAGCCAGCACGTCTACCGCCGCATCGGCTTCCGCGACACCGCCGTGCTCGGCATCGGCGCCGCCGCCGTGCTGCTGTTCGCGTTCCCGTTCCTGCCGTACCCGGGCGCCGCCTGGCAGCCCACCGTGCTGATGCTGGCGCTCGGCGCCGCCCTCGGCCTGTTCCAGCTGCCCCTCATCGTGGGCGTGCAGTCCACGGTGGGCTGGGCCGAACGGGGCACCGCCACCGCCTCCGTCCTGTTCTGCCGGCAGATCGGCCAGACCCTCGGCGCCTCCCTGTTCGGCGCGGTCGCCAACGATGTGCTCGCCCGCCGCCTCGGCGGCAGGCACGACCTGGACGCGCTCACCCGCTCCCTGGGCACAGGAACCGTGCCCGAGAGCACCCGTCACGCCGTCGCCGCGGCCGTCCACGCCGTCTACACCGGCGCGGGCTGTGCTGCGGCGCTGGCGCTGGCCGTCCTGCTGGTGCTGGCGCCACGGCACTTCCCCGTGGTGGAGAAGCGAGCCGCCGGGGCACATGACCGGACGTGAGGCGAGGCGTCACGGGCAGGCAGACGTCACCGCCGCGTACAGGTGACCGGCGCGGGCCCCGAGACGTCACACCCGGCCGCGGGCACTGCCCTTCAGGGCGGCGATACGGCTCTGCACCGAGTCCATCTGCGCCCTCATGTCGTCCCAGAGTTCACCGTGCTCGCGCAGCACCCGCTCGGTCTCCCGGGCGATCCGGTCGGCCCGCAGCCGCGCCTCGGCCAGGATCTCGGCGGCCTGCGCGCGGGCCGCCTCGGGTGCGCGCCGCGCCGTCTCCCGGGCATCGGCGAGGGACCGTTCCGCCTGGGCCAGCGACGCCTCGGCGACGGCCTTCCGCCGCACGTACTGCGCCTGCAGCCTGGCCCGGCGCCGGGTCTCCTCCCGTTCCGCCTCGGCCAGCCGGGCGGCGTGTTCCCGCGACTGGTCGGCGAGCATCCCGGCGGTGCGCTGCCGCATCTCCCTCAGCGCCGCCATCGCCTCCGCACGGCCGGTTTTGATCTCCCGGCGGACCGAGACCCGGATCTCCTCGGCCTCCGCCTGGGCGGCCAGCAGCCGGCGCCGGGCGCGTTCGTCGGCCTCGGTGCGGACGGCTTCGGCCTGCTCCTGTGCGGCCCGGTACACCTCATCGGCGTACGCCCGCGCCGACTCCGTCAGTTCCTGCGCCTCCCTGCGCGCCCGCTCCAGGATGCCGTGCGCCTCGCGCCGCCCCAGCTCGTACAGCCGCCGGGCACCGTCGCCCAGCGACTCGTAGGTCTGCTCGCCCAGGCGGGCGACGGTCTCGCGCAGGGAGGCGAGTTCCTTCTCCATGTTCTTGGCCAGGACGGTCAGCCGGGCGGCGCGCTCCCAGGCGGCGTCCCGTTCCTCGAAAAGGGCGTCGGCGCAGGCGTTCACCTGGTCGGGCCGGTAGCCGCGGCCGCGGACGACCACGAATCCGTGCCGTGCGGCCGACGCCGAACGCGCGGCCCGAGCGGCCGTGATTCTCACGGGCACCAGGAATCTGGAGGCGCTGCCCATCCGAGCCCCTCTCCGTCGAACACCGTCGATGGCCGCCCGCAGCAGCGGAACGGAGCGATACCAAGACATCGCGCATATCTTGAGCTATTGCTCCTAAATGCTCATAACGCGACACTCCGGGCGTATGCCGAGGAGGGCGGGGCACGGGGACGGCACGGACGCGACAGGGCCGGCCCCCGGTACTCCGACCGGGGCCCGGCCCTGTCCACGCGTCAGCCGCTCAGGTGCCCGGACACTCGGATCCCCGGATCCGACCGGGGACCGCCGCGCCGCGGCTCACAGCAGCCCGTCCCACATCTGCTCCAGCAGCACCGACCACCAGCTCTCCGGCGAGTTCAGCGCCGCCGGATCCAGACTGGCCAGCTGAGCCTGGAAGTCGACGGTCCAGCGGCCCGCCTGTTCCTGGTTCAGCCCGTACCGCAGCCGCCACATCCGGCCCAGCAGCGCCAGGCAGCGCGCGAACTCCGGCAGCCCGGTGTTCACGAACTGCGGCGGCACCGGCGCCCCGCCCGGACCCGCCTCCACCGGCACGGCCACGATGTTCGCGGTGCCGTACTGCACGCAGATCGCCTTGCCGAAGTCGCTGCCCACGACCAGGTACGAGCCCGCGTCCGACGCCGGCTGCACCCCGCGCTCGGCCGCCAGCTCCGCCAGCGTCGGCACCGGGCGCCCCGGCTGGGCCTGCGCCCAGAAGAACGGCCCCATGCCCATGGGCAGACCCGCCACGACCAGCGTCTGCGCCACCACCGGCGGCACCCCCTGCCGCTGGACGGCCGCCTGCTCGAACCGGAAGACACCCGGACCGAACGCCGCGTTCAGCTCCTGCGCGATCGCCTCCGGCGGGATCGGCGGCGCGGCCTGCACCGGCGGCAGCGGTGCCCGCACCGGAGCCGGACGCGCGGGACCGTCCGCGACCTGGTGCAGCTCGCCCTGGTGCGCCAGGAGCTGCTGCATGCCCTGCCGGCGGCCGGCGTGATCGGTGCCGTAGGGCGCGATCGACGTGATCCGCGCCTGCGGCCACTGCTCACGGATCATCCGCGCGCAGTAGGCACCCGGCAGCATGCACGACTCAAGCTCCGTGTGCAGCTCCAGCACCTGGTCCGGCGGCACGTTCAGGGCACGCAGCTCGTGGAAGATCTGCCACTCCGGGTGCGGCAGGCCCGGCGCGGAACGCCGGATCAGCTGCTGCTCGGAGCCGTCCTGGGCGCGGTAGCGCAGCACGGCCTGATACCCGGGGCCCACGGTCGGCCGGCCCTGCTGGGGGTAGCCGTAGGCCGGCCGGCCGACGGCGGGCACCGGACCCGGAGGCGTGTGCACCGCACCGGGCGGCGGCACAGCCCCCGGCGGAGGCACGGCACCCGGAGGCGGAGGCGGAACGGCACCCGGCGGAGGCGGCGGAGGCGGAACGGCACCCGGCGGAGGCGGAACGGCACCCGGCGGAGGCGGGGTGGCCGGACCGCCGGGCGGCGGCGCGGCCAGCACCGTCGCCGCCTGGTGGACGCCGCCCGGAGGCGTGGAGCCCGCAGTGCCCGGCGGATTCGGGGCACCTGGCGGCTTGGGCGCCCCCGGGGCGCCCGGAGGGGCGGGCGGAGGCGGGACACCGGGACCGCCGGGCGGCGGCGCGGCCAGCATCGTGGGCGCGTGATGGACCCCGCCCGGAGGCGTGGAGCCCGCCGTGCCCGGCGGATTCGGGGCGCCCGGAGCGGCCGGCGGCTGCGGCGCGGCCTGGCCCGCGGCGTCCTGCGGCGCCCCGGGGGCGCCCGGTCTCGTGGACGGCACCAGCTGCGTCGGCACATACCCGCCCGCGGCGGCGGCCGACGGGGTCGGCGCGGCGGCACCGCCCTGCCCCCGGTCCGGCCCAGGTGTGTCCTTGCCCGCGGCCTTCTCCGGTGCGGCGCCGGCGCTGTCACCGGCGTCCGGCGGCAGCGGCTGCCCGGAGCCGGCCGACGGAGCCGACGGAGACGGCGGGGTGCTCGCCTGCGGCCCCGCGGGCGCGCCGGACGCACCCGGCACGTCACCCCGCCCGGACGGCGTGCCCTGCGCCGGGGACGCGCCGGCGTCCTTCGGCTCCGGGGCCGGCCGGCTGCCGGTCCCCATCAGCGTCGTCTTGGCGTCCGGGACGGCGGGCGGCGGGGTGCTGCCTTCGTCGACACCGCTCAGCGGCGGCGCGAACACGGTCTTGGGCAGCGGCACCGAACGGTCGTCCTCGTCGTCGGCGGCGGTCGTGTCCGTCCCGGCCCACGGCGTCGCCCCCACGGGCGCGGCGGGCGCACCGGCGGCAGGGGTGGCCGGGGACATAGGCGCGGCGGATGTTCCCGCAGGCGGCGTCCGGTCCGAAGACGGCGCACCCGGCCCGGCAGGAGCGCTCCCGTCCGTCGCCGAGGGCGTGCCCGACGGTGCCCCGGCCCGCTGACGCGGCACACCACCGCCGTCCCCGCCCGGAGCCGCACCGCCCGGACCAGCGGCGGCAGCCGCCGCCCCCGCACCGTCACCGGCAGCACAAGCCGCGGCCCCGGCCCCCGTCCCGCCGGCGGAAGCAGCGGCCCCGGACTGCGTTGCTCCGCCGGAGCCGGCCCCGCCGCCGTCCGCGGGCCCGCCCGGAGCCTCGGCACCCTCCCGGCGGCCCGGCACACCCTGCTTGTCCGCCGCCTCCTGCAGCCACTGCGGAGGCGTCAGCAGGAACGACGTCTGATTCAGGTCCACCCGGGCCGGCGGCGCCGGTGCGGCCGCGGCGGACGCGGCCGTACGGCCGTACTCCTCCTCGTACCGGCGGATCACCTCACCCACCGGCAGCGCCGGCCACAGCGTGGCCTCCCCGCTGTCCCGGGCGATCACCAGCCGCTGCGCGCCCCCGTCCACCCGCGGGCCGTCGGCGCGGTCCTCCGCCCACACCACGAACCCCAGGTCGAACTCCCGCACCCGCACCTCACGGTGCTGGTACGCCGGGACGTCCCCGTTGATCCACTCCTCCGCGCGCTCCTGCGCCTGCGCGAACGTCACCATCGCACGCTCACTCCCCCACCGACGACCCGGAAGACACCGGGACGGCACGCGCGAAACCGCCGTCCACCATCAGATTCGCCACCGTCTCCAGCTCCGGCGCGGACCCCGCCAGCCGCGACAGGAACGCGTCGAAGTCGTCCCCGCACGGCAGCAGCAGCCGCTCCACCCGCTCGGCCTGCGACCACGACGGATCCACGTCCCGCACGTCGTCGTAGGGGCAGAACCACACCGAACCGGTCCGCTCGCCCTTCACCTTCACCGCGAGCAGACCGCCCTGCACGAACGCGACCCCCAGATAGTCCTTGGTCAGGTGATCGCGCAGGCACTTGTTGATGTACACAAGATCGTTGACCGCCGCCTCCTCACGCACCGTGAAGAACGGCTGGTCGACCAGCAGGCCCAGCTGCGCGTCCATCGCCGTGCCCACCGGGGCACAGCCGCCCGCCGCCTTCAAAAACGAGCGGTAGGCACCCGGCAGACGGTACCCCAGGTCCTCCTCCACGCCCTGCACCTGCAGCTCCGTCACCGCCGGGCCCGACTTCGGCAGCTGGAAGTGCGCCGGACGGGGCTCCTGCAGCGGACGCGTCCCGCGCTTGGTCTGGTCGACGTTCGCTGTCGCGATCCCGCCGTGATGCCGCAGCAGCGCCTTCACCTCGACCGGGATCAGCTCCAGCCGCCGCGTCCCGGCCACGTGATGCCACGTCCAGCCGTGCGGAGTCGCCACACCGGGCACCGTGTCCCACAGCTCGTGCCCGGACGCCGCCAGCGCCGCATTGGCCGACACATAGTCCGTCAGCCGCAGCTCGTCCACCCCGAAACCCGCCGGGGGCTCCGCGATCCGGGCCGCCGCCCGCGCATAGGGCGAGAAGTCGGGGTAGCCGCGCTCGTCCACCCGTACCCCTCTGGGATGACGGGCGGCCCGGACCGGGTCGGGGAAGTGCACGACCTGCCCGGCATAGGCCGCGTTCGGCGGCGCGGCTTGCTGCCCGAGCCGACCTGATGTCATGGCGGTTGCCCCCTGCGGCGCTCAGTGAGGCCCACGGCGGGACGGCATCCCGCGCCACCCCACCCAGACCCGTATCGACTACTTCTCTTTCACGCGTCGGCCGCACATCGCGGCGTGCCCGACAGCCTATGCGGTACACCCACAGCGGTCACCGGGCCTCGGCCCCGCCCACGGCCGCCGGCCGCCCACACCACCATGACCAGCCGTCACCCCCTTGGGACGCTGTGCCCCGCACGGGCGTTCCACGCCGACCCGGCTACCACTGCCGCCTTCCGATTTGGCACTCTGAGTGCTTCGGGGGGATGCTCGGGAGGGGAATGATGATCATGGAAGCCACACAGACGGATCCGCAGGCCGACCCCCTCGGCGACCCGCGGATCGGCTGGAGCAGCACCGACACCCCGCCGCCCCCCACCCTCCGCCACCGGCGCGACGGCATCCTCCCCACCATCGCCGCCGCCCTGTCCGTACGCGGCGAAACCCTCACCGGCACCGCCGCACGCGGCGAGGAACCCCCCACCCTGCACCCCCTCGTCCAGGACTTCCTCGACACCCTCACCAGCGCCGAACGCGACCGCTTCACCGGCCGCTGCGCCGAAACCCTCCTCATCTCCCGGCACATCACCGCCGCCGACGCCGGCCGCAGCAAACGCGCCTCCCGCCGGCCCATGACCAACGGCGAAGCCCGCAAAGCACTCAAACACGCCAAACTCACCGCACGCCGCATCCGCGAGGACGGCGACCCCCTGCACGGCACCTTCGCCGCCCCCTGCCGCGCCTGCACAGCGCTCAGCGCCCACTTCGGCATCCGCATCGTCGACCCCACCGACGACACCCGCTGACGCCCCGGCCCTCACCACCACCCGACCGTCACCGACACCACCGTCACCGACACCCCCGGACACCCCGGACGAACGAAGGGCCCGATGCACGCCGACCGCACCACCACCCCCCGGCACCCGGACCCCCGCGTGCCCGGCGGAACCGCCCCGCGCTTCACCGAACCCGTCGACGCCGCACTGCGCGCCGCCGGCTGGGAACCCGGACGCCGGCACATCGAACAGGCCGAGATCTGGGCCGACACCCTGCGCGCCCACACCTCACCGGGCGGCCACCGCCACGCCGTCTTCCCCGCCGCCGTCGAAGCCTGGGCGGAATTCGGCGGCCTCACCGTCACCCCCACCGGCCCCGGCCGCCAGATCGCCCCCGCCACCGTCGACCTCGACCCGCTGCACGGACTCCACATGGCCCGCACCCTCGGCGACCTCGGCCGCGCCCTGGACACCGAGGTCGCCCCCCTCGGACTGGAGACCGACAACCAGTCCCTCCTCGCCATCGACGCCGAAGGCCGCGTCTACGCCCTCGACCACACCGGCGACTGGTACCTCGGCCCCGACATCGACCACGCCCTGACCGACCTCGTCTGCGGCGTCGCCCCCGTACGCCTCACCGCGTCCTGACCCCCACGGGCCGGCCGGACCGGCACACCCGCCCAGCGCGACGAGCCGGGACCACGACGCCCCCGGAACACCGGGACCTCGACGCCCCCGGGACCACCGGGACCACGACGCCCCCGGGACCACCGGGACCACGACGCCCCCGGATCACCGGGATCACGACGACGCCGGAATCACCGCCGACACCTTGAAACCCCCCGCCTCCGTCGGCCCCGACACGAACACCCCGCCCAGCGCCACGACCCGCTCCCGCATCCCCACCAGGCCGTTGCCGCCCGACGGCAGCCCCGCCGACTCCGCGGACGCCGGCTCCGGCGGCGGCTCGTTCTCCACCTGCATCGCGATCTCCGACCCCCGGTGCGCCAGCCGCACATGGGTCTTCGCCCCCGCCGCATGCTTGTGCACATTGGTCAGCGCCTCCTGCACGACCCGGTAGGCGGTCTGCTCGATCTCCCGGCCGTAGGAACGCGCCTCCCCCTCCACCGACAGATCCACGGTCATCCCCGCCGCCGCCGACTGCCCGACCAGCTCCTCCAGCTCCGCCAGCGACGGACCCTCACCGGCCCTCGCATCACCGGACCCGGACGCCACGGCCACCGCCGCGGCCTTACCCACCGCCGCCGGCACCACCGACTCCTGCGCCGGAGCCGGGGCCGGGGCCGGCACCGCGGCCCGCTCCCGGCGCGCCGACTGCCCGCCGTCCGAACTGCGCAGCACCCCCAGCATCTCCCGCAGCTCCGTCAGCGCCTGCCGGCCCATGTCCGCCACCAGCGCGGCATTGCGCACCGCCTTCTCAGGATCCTTCCGGGCCACCGCCTGCAACGCCGCCGCGTGCACCACCATCAGACTCACCCGGTGCGCCACGACATCGTGCATCTCCCGCGCGATCCGGGTCCGCTCCTCGCTGCGCGCCCACTCGGCCCGCTCCTCCGCCCGCTCGGCGAGCAGCTGCAACTCCCGCTCCAGGCTGTCCGCCCGCTCCCGCAGCGACTCCATCAGCCGCCGCCGCGCGCCGGCATACAGCCCCAGCAGCAGCGGAGGAGCGGTCAGCCCGATCGAGGTCGTCACCGCGGCGAACGGCACGAACCAGTTGCCGACGGTGAAGTCCCCCCGGGCCGTTTCCTGTCCGACCCGGACAAAAGTCACGATCATGGTGCCCAGGAACGACATCCCGGCCAGCGCGCCGATGACCCGCCGCGGCAGCTCGCACGCGGCGAGCGTGTACAGCCCGACCACCCCCAGCAGCAACCCCATCCGGGCCGGCGTGACCGCGATGGCCACCAGCACCACGGCGATCGGCCAGCGCCGCCGCACCAGCAGCACGGAACCGGCCAGCACCCCGAACACCACACCGACGGCCGCCGGCACCCCCGCCTCCCGGGCGAACGGCACCCCCTCGGCACCGCACTCCGCCGCGGAGACCAGCGCCAGGCCCACGTCGAGCACCGCACTGCGCCACCGCGCCCACCACCACGGCCCGGTCCCGGCCGCCTGGTGGTCATCCCCCGTCCTGGTCATGCCCTCCAGCGTACGGGCGGCCGAGCGGCCTTCTCCGGCGACTTTCGGCACAGACCGCGATCACCGGACGTGAGCGCATGCGGCCAGCGACGCCATCGAAAACCCCCTGTTTCCCTCGAACTGGTGAACATGCGCCGTTCGATACCGGAACCCGCCATTCCTGCCGGACGGTACGGCTATGGCACTTCCACTCGGCGATCCGTCCAGGCGTCCGTCCGGCGATCCGTCCGCTGCGGACACCGACTTCGAGGCGCTGCGGGAACGGGCGGTGGCACTTCGACGGGCCGGGCTCAGCCGGCGGCAGATCCGCGACCGCCTGCGCGTGGACAACAACGACATCCTCAACCGCCTCCTGGAGGGCGGGCCCGCACCGGAGTGGACGAAGCGCCCGCGCGCCAGGGACGAGATGCGCGACAAGGCGCGCGAGCTGCGCCTTCAGGGCTGGACCTACGACCGGATCCAGGTGGAGCTGGGCTGCTCGAAGAGTTCGATTTCGCTGTGGGTGCGTGATCTGCCGAAGCCCGAGCGGCGCGCCCCGTCCGAACAGGCCAGGCTGGCGGCACGGAAGCGGTGGGAGCACGAGCTCGCCGTGCGGGACCGCGCGCGGCAGCAGACCAAGGCCGCCGCCGCGCGGGAGGTGGGCGAGATGTCCGACCGGAATCTCTTCATGGCGGGAGTGGCCCTCTACTGGGCGGAAGGCGCGAAGGACAAGGCGTACGACCGGCGGGAAGACGTCGTCTTCGTCAACAGCGACCCCGGCGTGATCCAGCTCTACCTCGCCTGGCTGAGGATGCTGGGCGTCGAGGAGGAGCGGCTGCGGTACCGCGTGATGATCCACGCCTCGGCGGACGTCGAGGCGGCCGAGCGCTACTGGGCCGGCCTCGTCGGCGTCGACGGCTCCGCCCTCCAGAGGACGACGCTCAAGAAGCACAACCCGAAGACGGTGCGCCGGAACGTGGGCGAGAACTTCCGGGGATGTCTGGTGATCCGGGTGTCACGGGGCGCCGAGCTCTACCGCCGCATCGAGGGGTGGTGGAGCGGGATGGTGGCTCAGGCTCCAGCACGTCTCCGGTAAGGTCTGACGCAGCCATCCGCCATGGGGTAATCGGTAGCCCGCGGGACTTTGAATCCCTGTAGTGCTGGTTCGAGTCCAGCTGGCGGAGCTGCTCGGTACGGGTCCTGGCCGCACGGCCGGGACCCGGTCTCGTATCACCCCCCGCACGCCCCGCTATCCTGCGGATGTCCACCCCACCCCACAGCCGAAGGGCATCCCGTGAGCGTCATCCGCCCGGCAGCCGTCGTCGTTCTCGCAGCGGGTGAGGGCACCCGTATGAAGTCGGCCACACCCAAGGTCCTGCACGAGATCTGCGGCCGATCCCTGGTCGGGCATGTGCTCGCCGCTGCGCGCGAACTGGAGCCGGAGAACCTGGTCGTCGTCGTCGGACACGCACGCGAGCAGGTGACCGCGCATCTGGCCGAGGCCGACCCGCAGGTCCGCACCGCCGTGCAGGAGAAACAGAAGGGCACCGGGCACGCCGTCCGGATGGGCCTGGAGGAGCTGGGTGGTGCCGTCGACGGCACCGTGGTCGTCGTCTGCGGCGACACCCCGCTGCTCACCGGCGAGACCCTGCGCCGGCTCGCCGCCACCCACGCCGAGGACGGCAACGCCGTGACCGTGCTGACCGCCGAGGTGCCGGACGCGACCGGCTACGGCCGGATCGTGCGCGACCCGGGCACCGGCGCGGTGACCGCGATCGTGGAGCACAAGGACGCCACCGAGGAGCAGCGCGCCATCCGGGAGATCAACTCCGGGGTGTTCGCGTTCGACGGGCGGCTGCTGGCCGACGCGCTGGGCAAGGTGCGGACGGACAACAGCCAGGGTGAGGAATACCTCACCGATGTCCTGGGGATCCTGCGTGAGGCCGGTCACCGGGTGGGGGCCTGTGTGGCCGCCGATCACCGGGAGATCGCGGGCATCAACAACCGGGTGCAGCTCGCCGAGGCGCGGCGGATCCTGAACGACCGGCTGCTGACGGCGGCGATGCTGTCCGGGGTGACGGTCGTGGATCCGGCGACCACCTGGGTGGATGTGACGGTGACGTTCGAGCAGGACGTGACCGTGCTGCCGGGGACGCAGCTGCACGGGTCGACGCATCTGGCCCAGGGCTGTGTGGTCGGCCCGAACAGCCGGCTGACCGACACGAAGGTCGGTGCTGGTGCGCGGGTGGACAACGCGGTCTGCGATCAGGCCGTGGTGGGTCCGCAGGCGTCGGTGGGGCCGTACGCGTATCTGCGGCCGGGTACGCGGCTGGGGCTGAAGTCCAAGGTGGGCACGTACGTCGAGACGAAGAACGCCCGGATCGGGGAGGGGACGAAGGTTCCGCACCTGTCGTACGTCGGGGACGCGACGATCGGCGAGTACACGAACATCGGTGCGGCGACTGTGTTCGTGAACTACGACGGGCAGGAGAAGCACCACACTACGGTCGGCTCTCACTGCCGTACCGGTTCGGACAACATGTTTGTGGCGCCTGTCACGATCGGGGACGGTGCGTACACGGCGGCCGGGTCGGTGATCACGCGGGACGTGCCGCCCGGTTCGCTGGCTGTGGCGCGTGGTCAGCAGCGGAATATCGAGGGTTGGGTGGCGCGGAAGCGTCCTGGGAGCGCGGCGGCGAAGGCGGCCGAGGCGGCATCCGGGCAGGTGTCCGCGGAGGACTGACCGGACACAAGTGCGCCGGACTCGGCGTACGGTGATAAGTGCACACCCGCACCCCTACCAGCTGAGACGACCTCTGGCGCACGGTTTGACACGGTTGACGAGGTCATCTCGACATCCAGCTGCGAACACCCCCTTCGAGGAGACACTGCTGTGACCGGGATCAAGACGACCGGCGTGAAGAAGATGATGTTCTTCTCCGGCCGCGCCCACCCCGAGCTTGCCGAGGAAATCGCCCACGAGCTGGGTGTCGGGGTCGTCCCGACGAAGGCGTTCGACTTCGCCAACGGCGAGATCTATGTGCGCTATCAGGAGTCGGCCCGTGGCGCGGACTGCTTTCTGATCCAGAGCCACACTGCTCCGATCAACAAATGGATCATGGAGCAGCTGATCATGATCGACGCGCTGAAGCGTGCGTCGGCTCGGTCGATCACCGTGATCGTGCCGTTCTACGGTTATGCGCGGCAGGACAAGAAGCACCGTGGGCGTGAGCCGATCTCGGCGCGTCTGGTGGCGGATCTGATGAAGACGGCCGGTGCGGACCGCATTCTGGCGGTGGATCTGCACACGGACCAGATCCAGGGCTTCTTCGACGGCCCGGTCGATCACCTGTTCGCGCTGCCGCTGCTGGCGGACTATGTGGGCAGCAAGGTGGACCGCTCGAAGCTGACGGTGGTGTCTCCGGACGCCGGCCGGGTGCGGGTGGCGGACCGCTGGTGCGACCGGCTGGGCGCGCCGCTGGCGATCGTGCACAAGCGCCGGGACAAGGACGTGGCGAACCAGGTCACGGTGCACGAGGTCGTCGGTGATGTGAAGGGCCGGATCTGTGTGCTGGTGGACGACATGGTGGACACCGGCGGCACGATCTGTGCGGCGGCGGACGCGCTGTTCGCGCATGGTGCGGAGGACGTCATCGTGACGGCGACGCACGGTGTGCTGTCGGGTCCGGCGGCGGACCGGCTGAAGAACTCGAAGGTGAGCGAGTTCGTGTTCACGAACACGCTGCCGACGCCGAGCGAGCTGCAGCTGGACAAGATCACGGTGCTTTCGATCGCGCCGACGATCGCGAGTGCGGTGCGTGAGGTGTTCGAGGACGGTTCGGTGACGAGCCTGTTCGACGAGCAGTGATCGCCGCGCAGTAACGATCACTCTTTTGGTCTTTGGGGTCTCCCGACGACCGATTTTGGGTCCGGTCTCCCTTGCTGGGTAAACTGCTGCAGTTGCTCGGCGAGGGAGGCCGTGGCCGTTCAGGCTGGACGGGTGCGGCGGTCCGTTATCGACGCGCTCTTCGTAGCAGGCCGTTCGTTGGCCGGGTGACCCCGACCTTTTGTCCACGTACTTCCTTCTACGAGGAGTGAGAAACATGTCTGAGGTGAAGCTGTCCGCCGAGACCCGTACCGAGTTCGGCAAGGGTGCTGCTCGCCGTATCCGTCGCGCCGACAAGGTTCCGGGTGTGCTGTACGGGCACGGTTCCGAGCCGGTGCACCTGACGTTCCCGGGTCACGACCTGCTGCTGGCGCTGCGTACGCCGAACGTCCTGATCTCCCTGGACATCGACGGCAAGACCAACGAGCTGGCGATCCCGAAGTCCGTGCAGCGTGACCCGATCAAGGGTTTCCTGGAGCACGTGGACCTGCTGCTGGTCAAGCGGGGCGAGAAGGTCACGGTCGAGGTTCCGGTGCACACCGAGGGCGACCTGGCCCCGGGTGGCAACCTGCTGGAGCACATCCTGGACGGGCTGCCGGTCGAGGCCGAGGCCACGCACATCCCGGAGCACGTGACCGTGTCGATCGAGGGCCTGGACGCCGGTGCCTCGGTTCTGGCCAAGGACATCCCGCTGCCGCAGGGTGTGTCGCTGGCCATCGAGGAGGACGCGGTCGTGCTGCAGGTGCTGCAGGCGCAGACCGAGGCCGCCGAGGGCGAGGGTGAGGCCGAGGCGACCGAGGCCTGATCCTCTCTTTCGCCGTCGTTCCGCCGGCCGCTGCTTCCGTACACGTGTGCGGGGGCGGCGGCCGGCGCGTATCAAGGAGACATGCACGTGAGCACTCCGGCGAGTTCCGCGCAGGCGCCGTGGCTGATCGTGGGCCTGGGCAATCCGGGTCCGGAGTACGCCAGGAACCGGCACAACGTGGGGTTCATGGTGGTGGATCTGCTGGCCGAGCGCATGGGGGGCCGGTTCAAGCGGGCGGCGAAGGCGCAGGCCCAGGTGGTGGAGGGGCGGATCGGTCCGCCGGGTCCGGGCAGCCGCCGGGTGGTGCTGGCCAAGCCGATGTCGTACATGAACCTGTCGGGCGGGCCGGTGGGCGCGCTGCGGGATTTCTACAAGGTGCCGCCGGTGAACATCGTGGCGGTGCACGACGAGCTGGACATCGACTACGGCGCGCTGCGGCTGAAGCTGGGCGGCGGGGACAACGGGCACAACGGGCTGAAGTCGCTGACGAAGGCGGTGGGCCGGGACTATCACCGGGTGCGGTTCGGGATCGGGCGTCCGCCGGGGCGGATGCCGGTGGCGGACTTCGTGCTGAAGGATTTCTCCGCGGCGGAGCGCAAGGAGCTGGACTACCTCGTGGACCGGGCGGCGGACGCGGTGGAGTGTCTGCTGACGGAGGGTCTGGAGCGGGCGCAGAGCGCGTACAACTCGTGACGTTGCGGGCGCCGGGCCGCCAGGGGTGTTGACCGTGCGAAGGGGTATGGCCAATGATCCCGGCCATGTCCGCCGCCCCCGCAGCCGCCCGTCGTTCCGCCCGGTCCTCGCGTCCCGCCCGGTCGTCGCGCTCCGCCGGGTCCTCGCGTCCCGTCCGGCCCTCGCGTTCGTCGCGGCCCGCGCGGCAGGGGCGTACGGCCGCCCGCCGGGCGTCGTTCGCCGCGCTGCGCATCGGCCGGGTGATGACCATGGGCACGGTGGCGGTGCTGCTGCTGATCGCCGGTGTGTGGGCGTCGTGGAGCAGTGCGCCGTACGTGATGCTGCCCAAGGGCCGCGAGCGCGGCACGGTGGAGGTGACGCACTGCGCGGGTGACACGTGCACCGGCCGGTACACCCCCGTCTCGCCGGGGTCCACGGCGCGTGACCGGGTGGAGGTCTCCGCGGTGGCGGTGCGCAAGGGGGAGACGTACAGCGTGGTCGTGAAGCCGGGCACGGACCGGGTGCTGCGGTCGGGGCCGGCCGGGATCCTGTACGCGTGGGCTCCGCTGGGCGGTGCGCTGCTGCTGGCGTCGGTGGTGGTGGCGGGCGGGCTGCGGCTGGTCCGCACGGCATGGGTGCTCGCCGGGGCGGGGGTGGCGCTGCTGACGGCGGCGTTCGCCGCGCTGTGAGCCGCGGGGCACGTAGCCCGTACGGCACGGACCCGTACGGCACGGACAAGCGCCCCCGGGGCGGGTGGCCCCGGGGGCGCCGGTGTGTGGTGGCGGCGGTGGTCAGCCGGTGTTGCGCAGGCCGGCGGCGACGCCGTTGACGGTCAGCAGCAGGGCGCGGGAGAGCAGCGGGTCGGGGTCCTGGCCGGCGGCCGCGGCGTCGCGCTGCCGCTTCAGCAGGGCGACCTGGAGGTAGGAGATCGGGTCCAGGTAGGCGTCGCGGATCGCGAAGGTCTGCTTCAGGACCGGCTGGTGGTCGAGCAGTTCGCGCTCGCCGGTGACCCTCAGCACCTCCGCGACGGTCAGCTCGTGCTCGGCCTTGATGGCCTCGAAGACGTGCGTGAGCTCGTCGGGCACGAGGGTGTCGACGTAGTGCCGGGCGATACGCAGGTCGGTCTTGGCCAGTGTCATCTCCACGTTGGAGATGAAGTTGCGGAAGAAGTGCCACTCGCGGTGCATCTCCTCCAGCACGGTGTCCAGGCCGGCCTCCCGCAGCGCCTGCAGACCGGAACCGACGCCGTACCAGCCCGGGACGATCTGCCGGGACTGGGTCCAGCCGAACACCCACGGGATGGCCCGCAGCCCGTCCAGACCGGCCCCGGAGTCGGGCCGGCGGGAGGGCCGGGAGCCGAGATGGAGGTCGGCGAGCTGGTCGACGGGCGTGGAGGCGAAGAAGTAGGCCGGCAGGTCCGGGTCCTCCACCAGACGCCGGTAGGCGGCGTGCGCGGCGTCGGAGACGACGTCCATCGCGGCGTCCCAGCGGGCCAGGGCCTCGGTGGACTGGCGGGGCGCGGTGTGCAGGGCGGACGCCTGCAGGGTGGCCGCCACCGTCAGCTCCAGGTTCTCCCGTGCCAGGGACGGGATGAGGTACTTGTCGGAGATGACCTCGCCCTGCTCGGTGACCTTGATCTCGCCCTCCAGGGTGCCCCAGGGCTGGGCGAGGATCGCGTCGTGGGTGGGGCCGCCGCCCCGGCCGACGGTGCCGCCGCGGCCGTGGAAGAGGCGCAGGCGCACCCCGTAGCGGTGGGCGACGTCGCGCAGCCGGCGCTGGGCGCGGTGGATCTCCCACTGGGAGGTGGTGATGCCGCCGAACTTGGAGGAGTCCGAGTAGCCGAGCATGACCTCCTGGACGTCTCCCCTCAGGGCGACCAGGCGCCGGTAGGAGGGGTCGGAGAGCATGTCCTCCAGGATGGTGTCGGCGGCGCGGAGCTCCTCGGTGGTCTCCAGCAGCGGCACGATCCCGATCTTCGCCCAGCCGGCGTGCAGGTCGATCAGCCCGGCCTCGCGGGCGAGGACGGCGGCGGCGAACACGTCGTCGGCGCCCTGGCACATGGAGATGATGTAGGACTCGACGACCTCGGGCCCGAACACCTCCAGCGCCCGCTTGATCGTCTGGAAGACGCCGAGGGTCTTCTGCCCGGCGGCGTCGACGGGTGCGGGGGTGGGGGCGAGGGGGCGGCGGGAGCGGAGTTCCTTGGCGAGCAGCTTGGTGCGGTACTCGCGGGGCATGTCGGCGTAGCGCCAGGACTCCTCGCCGAGCCGGTCGAACAGCTGGCCGAGGGCGTGGTGGTGGGCGTCGGCGTGTTCACGGACGTCCATGGTGGCCAGCTGCAGGCCGAAGGCGGCCAGGGTGCGGATGGTGCGGGCCAGACGCCCGTCGGCAAACAGGCCGCCGCGGTGGGCGCGCAGCGAGTTCTGGATCAGCCGCAGGTCGGCGAGGAGTTCGGCGGTGCCGAGGTAGTCGCGGCCGGGTTCGTGCGGGGTGCCCTTGGCCAGGCGCTGCTTGGTGTTGACGAGCTTCTGGCGGACGCAGGTGGCCTTGAGCCGGTAGGGCTCCTCGGCGTTGAGCCGCTTGTAGCGGGGGCTGATCTCGGGAAGGTTGTCGAGGTCGGTCCGGAGGGAGGCGAGGAGTTCCTCGGTGGCGCCGGTGTAGCGGATGGAGTTGGACAGGAACCCGCGCAGCTCGTCGATCATGTCGAGCGCGTCGTTGATGCCGTGTTCGTGCTGGAGGATCAGCACGTCCCAGGTGACCTCGGGGGTGACGTTGGGGTTGCCGTCGCGGTCGCCGCCGATCCAGGTGCCGAAGGTGAGCGGGCGGGTGTCGTCCGGGAGGGTGACGCCGATGCGTTCGAGTTCGGCGGTGAGGTCCTCCAGGACGTCGCCGACGGCGTCGGCGTGGAGTTCGTCCAGGTAGTAGACGGCGTTGCGGGCCTCGTCGGTGGGTTCGGGGCGCACCACGCGCAGTTCGTCGGTCTGCCAGACCAGGTCGATGTTCTCCGCCAGGCGACGGTCCAGGCGGCGCCGGTCGGAGGCGACGACCGGGGTCTCCAGCAGGGCGGCGATGCGGCGCAGCTTGTTGAGCACCGAACGGCGGGCGGCCTCGGTGGGGTGTGCGGTGAACACCGGGCGGACGTTGAGGTTCCGCACGGTCCGGCGCAGGTGCTCGGGGTCGGCGTCCTTCAGCCGGTCGACGGTGCGGGCGAGCTGGCCGCCCTCGGCGGCGCGGCGGGCGCGCAGCTCGCGGCCGCGGTGCACCTGTTCGGTGACGTTGGCCAGGTGGAAGTAGGTGGAGAAGGCGCGCACCAGCTTGGCCGCGGTCTCCAGTTCGGTGCCGCGCAGCAGTTCGGCGGCGGCTTCACCGTCCTCCCGGGTGAGTCGGCGGACCTTCTCCACCAGGTCGAGGAGTTCGGGACCCTCCTGTCGTACCAGGGTCTCCCCGAGGAGGTCCCCCAGCCGGCGGATGTCGGCGCGCAGCTCGCTACTGGCCGTGGTCTGGTCGTCGGCACTGCTCACAGGTGCGGCTCCTTGCAGTCTCAGAAGGTCCGTCGCACCGGCGGCTCCTCGTGAAGGAGGCGGTGAGGGGCGACGGGCGGGGTCGTCTGGGAGGGGGACCCGGACGGGTGCCGCAAGGCGGCAACCGCATACGGGCCGGGCATCCGGGAACAAATCTTCAGAGCGGACCGCGCTGTCCGACCGACCCCAAGTCTAGGTGTCGGGTGGGACGCGCAGGCCAGGGGCTCTTGATGGGAGGCGACGCACTGCCATACTTACGAAGCCGTAGGTTACGGAACCGTAGGAAGCTGGTGGGTTGCGAACCTCCGGCGCCTGTCTCGACCCTCGACCCCCCAGGGGACGCCCATGACCACAAGCTCCTCCGACGTGATCGACAAAAGCGGAACGGCGGCCGGCCCGCTGCCCTCCGGGACGCTGGGCGGTGAGCAGAAGCGTTCGATCGAGCAGATCACGCTGCTGCTGTTCATCGTCGTGCCGTTCCTGGCGTTGCTGGCGGCGGTGCCGCTGGCCTGGGGCTGGGGGGTGAGCTGGCTGGATCTGGGCCTGCTCGTCCTCTTCTACTTCCTGGGCTGTCACGGCATCACGATCGGCTTCCACCGTCACTTCACGCATGGGTCCTTCAAGGCCCGGCGGCCGCTGCGGATCGCGCTGGCGATCGCGGGGTCGCTGGCGGTGGAGGGGCCCCTGGTGCGCTGGGTGGCGGATCACCGCCGGCACCACAAGTTCTCCGACCACGAGGGGGACCCGCACTCGCCGTGGCGGTACGGGGAGACGATTCCGGCGCTGCTGAAGGGCCTGTGGTGGGCGCATGTGGGCTGGATGTTCGACGAGGAGCAGACCCCGCAGGACAAGTACGCGCCCGATCTGCTGAAGGATCCGACGATGCGGCGGATCTCCCGGCAGTTCGTGCTGTGGACGACGGTGTCGCTGCTGACGCCTCCGCTGATCGGCGGACTGGTCACCTGGTCGTGGTGGGGTGCGTTCACCGCGTTCTTCTGGGGGTCGCTCGTCCGGGTGGCTTTGCTGCACCACGTGACGTGGTCGATCAACTCCATCTGCCATGCGGTGGGCAAGCAGCCGTTCAAGTCGCGGGACCGCTCGGGCAACGTGTGGTGGCTGGCGATCCTGTCCTGCGGCGAGTCCTGGCACAACCTGCACCACGCCGACCCGACCTCCGCCCGGCACGGGGTGGAGCGCTGGCAGCTGGACTCCTCGGCGCGGATCATCCGCTGGTTCGAGCGGCTCGGCTGGGCGTACGACGTGCGCTGGCCGTCACGCTCGCGTATCGATTCGCGCCGCAACACCGACGGTGGCGGCTCCCGGCGGCGGAGGACTCCGGTCAAGGCGGCATGATGGAGCCGTGGCGACCGACTCCAGCAGCATCCCGAGCAACGACAAGCCGCGGCGGGCGCGCCGCACCCGGATGACGGGCGCCCAGCGCCGCCAGCAGCTCCTGGAGATCGGGCGCACCCTCTTCGCGGCGAAGGGTTTCGAGGGCACCTCGGTGGAGGAGATCGCGGCGAAGGCCGGGGTGTCCAAGCCGGTGGTGTACGAGCACTTCGGCGGCAAGGAGGGGCTGTACGCGGTCGTGGTGGACCGCGAGATGCGGCGGCTGCTGGACATGGTGACCGGCTCGCTGACCGCCGGCCATCCCCGTGAGTTGTGCGAGCAGGCGGCGTTCGCCCTGCTGGACTACATCGAGGAGTACACGGACGGGTTCCGGATCCTGGTCCGTGACTCCCCCATCCCCCAGTCCACGGGTTCCTTCGCCTCGCTGATCTCGGACATCGCCACCCAGGTGGAGGACATCCTGGGCCGCGAGTTCAAGTCCCGCGGTTTCGATCCCAAGCTGGCCCCGCTGTACGCGCAGGCCCTGGTGGGCATGGTGGCGCTGACCGGGCAGTGGTGGCTGGACGTGCGCCGTCCGAAGAAGGCGGAGGTGGCGGCCCATCTGGTGAACCTGGCGTGGCACGGCCTGGACGGGCTGGAGCAGAAGCCGCGGCTGATAGGACACCGGAAGAACTGACCGCATGTGCACACCGGTGACGTGGTGTGATCAGGCGGACATGACCGGGATCGAGATCAGTGCCGCCCGTGGCCGGCTCGGAGACCTCGTCCGCCGCGCGGCCCACGGCCGCGGCGCGTGCGGTACGCGCGCAGCCGGTCCTCCATGCCGGGCGGGGCGGCGAGCTGGACGTGGCCGAGGGCGGTGATCACGGCGCTCGTCCCTCCTTGCGGGCGACGGCGAAGATGCGGCGGAAGGGGAACACCGTGCCGTGCGGGCCGGGCGGGTAGGCCGCGCGGAGGGCGTCGGTGTACTCCGCGAGGAACGCCTCGCGCAGCTCCGGCTCGTCGGCCAGCGCGGTCAGCACGGGCCGCAGGCCGGTGCCCTTCACCCAGTCCAGGACCGGGTCCTCGCCGGGCAGCAGATGCAGGTAGGTGGTCTCCCACACGTCCGCCGTGCAGCCCAGCGCGGTCAGGTGCTCCAGGTACGTCTCGGGGGTGTGCACCGCGTCCGCGTGGCGCAGCACGCCGGCCAGGCGGTGCCGGTAGCGGGCGGAGCCGGCCAGCTCGCGCATCAGGCTGTGGCTGGGTGCGGTGAAGTTGCCGGGGACCTGGAAGGCGAAGGTGCCGCCGGGCCGCAGAGCCGCCACCCAGTCCGCGAAGCGTTCCAGGTGACCCGGAACCCACTGCAGGGTGGCGTTGCTGACGATCAGGTCGCAGGGTTCGGCCGGGGTCCAGGTGCGGGCGTCGGCGGCGGCGAAGTCCAGGCGGCCGCCGCCCGGGGTGGGGCCGGCGTGTTCCGTTTCCGCCCGGTCGAGCATCTCGGGAGAGTTGTCGTAGCCGGTGATGTGTGCGGTGGGCCAGCGGGTGGCGAGCAGCGCGGTGACGTTGCCGGGGCCGCAGCCGAGGTCGGCGATGCGGGGCGGCCTGCCCTGCTTCTGCGCGGGCAGGTCGGGGATGCGCTCCAGCAGGTCGGTGAAGGGGCGGGCGCGGTGGTCGGCGTGACGCAGGTACTGGGCGGGGTCCCAGGCGGGGCTGTGCTCGGGCATGACGGCCTCCTTGCGGTCTGCATCCACCCTGCCACGGATTATCTCGACGTCAAGAAGACCTACATCAAGAGACTTTATGTCGACACAACCACTACACTGACCGGTATGGAGGACGAGGTCGATCGGCTGGTCGCAGCGTGGCGCCGGGAGCGCCCGGACCTCGACGTGGAACCGCTCGAGGTGCTCAGCCGGGTCAGCAGGCTGGCTCGGCACCTGGACCGTGCACGTCGTCTGGCCTTCTCCGAGCACAGCCTGGAGCCGTGGGAGTTCGACGTGCTGACCGCGCTCCGGCGGGCGGGCGCGCCGTATCAGCTCTCGCCGGGGCAGTTGCTGACCCAGACGCTGGTCACCTCGGGCACGATGACCAACCGTATCGACCGGCTGGCGCAGAAGGGTTTGGTGGAGCGGCTGCCCGACCCCAGTGACCGGCGCGGGGTGCTGGTCCGGCTCACGGACGAGGGCCGCGACCGCGCGGACCGGGCGCTGGCGGGGCTGCTGGAGCAGGAGCGGGCGATCCTGAGCCAGCTGTCCCCCGCCCAGCGCACGGAGCTGGCCGGGCTGCTACGCCGGCTGACCGCCCCGTTCGACAACGTCCCCGGCTGACCCGCTGCCGTTCAGCTCGGCCGGGCCCACGCCGGCCCGGCGGGCCAGCGCCACCGCGGCGAGCGTGGAGTGCACCCCGAGCTTGCCCAGCACGTTCTGCATATGGGTGCGGACGGTGTGCGGGGACAGATACAGGCGCTCGGCGACGGCCTTGCGCCCCAGTCCCGCCACCATGCACCGCAGCACCTCCCGCTCGCGCGGGGTGAGCGACTCCACCAGACGCTCGCTCTCGGTGCGGTGCTTGCGGGCGGTGGTCAGTTCGCGCAGCACGCCGGTGAGCAGGGCCGGCGGCAGATGCGTCTCGTCGCGCAGCACCCCGCGGATGACGGTGAGCAGCCGGGACAGCGAGCATTCCTTGGCCACCCAGCCCGAGGCACCGGCCTGCAGGGCGAGCGCGGCCCGGCGCGGGTCGTCCTTCTCGGCGAGCACCACCGTCCGCACCCCCGGCTGCGCCTCGCGCACCCCGGCGACCAGGGAGATGCCGTCCACCAGCTGCCCGGCGTCGCCCTCCGGCACCGGCTGCACCGGCACGGTGTCCCGCCCGCCGGGGGCGCTCTGGCCGAGGTCGGCATCGACGAGCAGCACGTCGAAACGGCGGTTGTCGGCGGCCGCCCGCTCCAGGCAGCGCAGCGCCGCCGGTCCCGAACCGGCCGCGAACACCTCGACGTCCGGTTCGGCGGCCAGAGCGGCGGCGAGCGACTCGGCGAAGATGCGGTGGTCGTCCACGACCAGGACTCGGATACGACGCACTGAACCCCCCCTTCCCCGAGCTCCCGGCGGAGCAGGGGACCGCGGTCATCAGGACGGGCGGACGTACGGCCGGCCAGGGCCCGGGCACGGCGTCCGGGTGGCCGCCACGACGCACGGCCGCCGCCATGCGGAATGGCTACCCCCGCTCGAGGCGCCGTACCCGGCTGTCTCGCCCCCTGATCGGTACCGGCCCCCACCGGTACCGCTCTTCAGAGTACGGCCGGGCGCCGGGACGAGAAGGCGTTTCCCCGGAACTGACCACGTGGTGCGGTCTATGGTGTGCCGCATGTTCCGTATCGAAGCCGAAGTGGACGCAGAGCGCCGCGAACTGCTGCGTTCCCGCCTCCGCGACACGAACACCGCCGCCTCCCCGGTGCTGGCCGCGCTACGGACGTCCCCCGACCGGCACGAGGAGCCGTTGCACGTGTGGGCGACGGACGACTCCGGCGCCCTGGCCGGCGGCCTGGTGGGCCACACCTGGGCGCGCTGGCTGCATGTGGGCCTCCTCTGGGTGGGCGCCCCGCACCGGGGCGCGGGTCTCGGTTCGCGGCTGCTCCGGCACGCCGAGCGCATCGCCCACGAGGAGCGCACGTGCATCGGTGTCCGCCTGGAGACCTGGGACTTCCAGGCCCCGGACTTCTACCGCCGGCACGGCTACACGGTGGCGTGCGCGATCCCCGACTATCCGCCGGGCGTCACCGAGTACACCATGATCAAGCGGCTGGGGTAGGCGGCACGGGACGGCGGAGGGGGAACGGAGGGAGGACGGCGGTCACCGGTCATGGCTTCTCGCGCGGGGAACCGCCCGATCGTCATGCGGCAGGAGCGCGGAGCCGGCCGGGCACGGCATCGCCCGGCCGGCGTCCGGCACCGTCAGCCCGTGCGACGAACCGTCACGCGAGGCGTCGTGCGCCCGCCGACGGCACGGCCTCGAAGACGCGCGGGGCCGTGAAACCGGCGTTCGCGAAGGCCTCCTCGAAGGCCTTGGTGAGGGCGGGCACGTCGTCCGCCTCGGCCAGGACGATCGCCGAGCCGCCGAAGCCGCCGCCGGTCATCCGGGCGCCCAGGGCGCCGGAGGCGAGCGCGGTGTCGACGACCAGGTCGAGTTCCGCGCAGGAGATACGGAAGTCGTCGCGGAGCGAGGCGTGGCCCTCGGTCAGCAGCGGGCCGATGGCGCGGGTCTCGCCCGACTCCAGCAGGGACACCACACGTTCCACGCGCCGGTTCTCGGTGACGATGTGCGTCACCAGGCGGCGGACCTCCTCCTCGTCGCCGAGCTGGGCCAGGGCGGTGTCCAGGCCGTCGTAGGGCACGTCGCGCAGGGCGTCCACGCCCAGCAGGGCCGCGCCCTTCTCGCAGCCGGCGCGGCGCTTGCCGTACTCGCCCTCGCTGTGGGCGTGCTTGACCTGGGTGTCCACCACCAGCAGGCGCAGGCCCTGGGCGGCCAGGTCGAAGGGAATCTGACGCTGGGACAGGTCGCGGGTGTCGAGGAACAGGGCGTGGCCGGCCTGGCAGCAGGCGGCGGCCGTCTGGTCCATGATGCCGGTGGGGGCGCCGACGTAGATGTTCTCGGCGCGCTGGCACAGGCGGGCCAGCTGCCAGCGCTTCAGGCCCAGTTCGCACAGGTCGTTCAGGGCCAGGGCGACGACGACCTCCAGTGCGGCCGAGGAGGACAGGCCGGCCCCGGAGGGCACGGTGGAGGCCAGGTGCACGTCGGCGCCGGGCACCTCGTGGCCGGCCTCGCGCAGCGCCCACACCACGCCCGCCGGGTACGCGGTCCAGCCCTGGGCGGTCTCGGGTGCGAGGTCGGCGACGCGCAGCTCGACCGGGTCGGACGGCATGTCCGCCGAGTGCAGCCTCAGCACGCCGTCGTGGCGCAGCGCGACGGCGGCGACGGCCGTGTGCGGCAGGGCGAACGGCATGACGAAGCCGTCGTTGTAGTCGGTGTGCTCGCCGATGAGGTTGACCCGGCCCGGGGCGGCCCACACGCCGTCCGGTTCGGCGCCGTACAGCGCGGTGAAGCCGTCCCGCACCTGCTGAGCCTGCTCTGCCGCCACTTACCGCTCCTTCGCGATGTGCTGTGCGAACTCCCAGGCGTCCGCGATGATGTCCGCGAGGTCCGCACGGGAGGGGTTCCAGCCGAGCTTCTCACGGGCGGCGGCGGCCGAGGCCACCAGGACCGCCGGGTCGCCGCCGCGGCGGGGGGCCACGACCTCGGGGATGGGGTGGCCGGTGACCTTGCGGGCCGTGTCGATCACCTCGCGGACGGAGAAGCCGTTGCCGTTGCCGAGGTTGCAGATCAGGTGCTCGCCGGGGCGGGCGGCGCGCAGGGCCAGCAGGTGGGCCTCGGCGAGGTCGGCGACGTGGATGTAGTCGCGGACGCAGGTGCCGTCCGGGGTGGGGTAGTCGTCGCCGAAGACGGAGATGGTCTCGCGGCGGCCGAGGGCGACCTGCAGCACGAGCGGGATGAGGTGGGACTCGGGGTCGTGGCGCTCGCCGAAGGCACCGTAGGCGCCGGCGACGTTGAAGTAGCGCAGCGAGACCGCGCCGAGGCCGTGGGCGGCCGCCTCTCCGGTGATCATGTGGTCGACGGCCAGCTTGGAGGCGCCGTAGGGGGAGGTGGGGGCGGTCGGGTCGGTCTCGGTGATCGGGACGCTGACGGGTTCGCCGTAGGTGGCGGCGGTGGAGGAGAACACCAGGGTGCGCACGCCCGCCTCGCGCATCGCGGCGAGCAGCGCCATGGTGCCGCCGACGTTGTTCTCCCAGTACTTCTCCGGTTTCACCACCGACTCGCCGACCTGGGAGAAGGCCGCGAAGTGCAGGACGGCGTCGAAGGAGTCGTCCAGCCACCGGCCGGCGTCGCGGATGTCGCCCTCGATGAAGGCGGCGCCGGCGGGCACGCCCTCGCGGAAGCCCGTGGACAGGTTGTCGAGCACGACGACCTCGTGCCCCGCCTCCAGCAGATGCTGGGCCACCACGCTCCCGACATACCCCGCTCCGCCCGTCACCAGATATGTGCCGCTCATCAGCTGGCCACCTCTCGCAGTCGCTCGGCCGCGCGCTCCGGCGGCACGTCGTTGATGAACACGCTCATGCCCGACTCGGAACCCGCGAGGAACTTCAGCTTGCCGGACGTGCGGCGGATGGTGAAAAGCTCCAGGTGCAGGGCGAAGTCATCGCGGACCACGCCGTGGAAGCCGTCCAGCGCGCCGAACGGGGCCTGGTGCCAGGCCGCGATGTAGGGCGTGGGGCGTGTGCTCCCGGTGCTCTGCCCGTCCTCACCGTCGAAGATCCGGTCGAAGCGCCTCAAGAGTTCCAGATAGACCTGGGGGAACTCTGTGCGGGCCGCCTCGTCCAGCGCCAGCAGGTCGGGGACGCGGCGGCGCGGGTAGAGGTGGACCTCGTAGGGCCAGTGCGCGGCGTACGGGACGAAGGCGGCCCAGTGGTCGGTGGTGAGCACGACCCGCTCGCCGGCCAGTTCCCGCCGCAGCACGGCGTCGAAGAGGTTCTCGCCGCCGGTGGCGTTCTTGTGGGCGGCCAGGGAGCGCAGCATCAGCGTGGTGCGCGGGGTGACGAAGGGATAGGCGTAGATCTGGCCGTGCGGGTGGCCGAGGGTGACGCCGATCTCCTCGCCGCGGTTCTCGAAGCAGAACACCTGCGTGACGGAGGGCAGCTGGGACAGCTCGCCGGTGCGGTCGGTCCAGGCGTCGAGGACGAGGCGGGCCTGCTCGTCGGTCAGGTCGGCGAAGGAGGCGTTGTGGTCGGAGGTGAAGCAGACCACCTCGCAGCGGCCGGAGTCGCCGGCCAGGGACGGGAAGCGGTTCTCGAAGACCACCACGTCGTAGGCCGAGTCGGGGATCTCGGTGAGGTGGTCGCCGCGGGTCGGGCACAGCGGGCATTCGTCGGCCGGCGGGTGGTAGGTGCGGCCCTGGCGGTGGGAGGCCACGGCGACCGCGTCGCCGAGCAGGACGTCGTGGCGGATCTCGGAGGTGGTGACGGTCCGCTCCAGCGGCCGCCGGTCGACCGCGTCCCGCACGGTGTCGTCCCGCAGGTCGTAGTAGATGAGCTCACGACCGTCGGCGAGCCGGGTCGAGGTCTTCTTCACGGGTGGACTCCCCACTGGAGGCCTAGCTCCACGCTCCATCAACCAACACAATCAAACATAACACGCCACAACCAATCATCAAAGATCACCCCCTGTCACCCTCCGACTCCGGCACGCCAGGCGAAGATCACCGCTCGTTTACGCCACGCTTACATCACAATCAAACAAAGACCACCAACACAAGTGTTCAATTTCTGAAGGCAAGGGCGTAGGTTCCGCCTGGATCAGTTCGCGCAACGAAGCGAGTACTCATGCACACCCCCACACACGCGCCCGCGTACCTGGCGGCGGAGCTACGTCTCCCCACCAACGGGCTGGACTACGCGATCCTCGCCATCTACTTCGCCGTCGTCCTGGGCATCGGCTTCGCCGCGCGCCGCTCGGTGAAGACCAGCCTGGACTTCTTCCTCTCCGGACGGTCGCTGCCCGCCTGGATCACCGGCCTGGCGTTCATCTCCGCCAACCTGGCCGCCACCGAGATCCTCGGCATGGCCGCCAACAGCGCGCAGTACGGCGCCTACACCGTGCACTGGTACTGGATCGGCGCCATCCCGGCCATGGTGTTCCTGGGCCTGGTGATGATGCCGTTCTACTACGGCAGCAAGGTCCGCTCCGTCCCCGAGTTCCTGCTGCTGCGTTTTGACAAGGGCGCGCACCTGCTCAGTTCGATCCTGTTCGCCTTTGCCGCCATCCTGATCGCGGGCGTCAACCTCTACGCCCTCGCGATCGTGGTCGAGGCCCTGCTGGGCTGGCCGCAGTGGGTGGCGATCGTGGTCGCCGGCTTCTTCGTGCTGGCCTACATCACCCTCGGCGGCCTGTCCTCCGCGATCTACAACGAGGTGCTGCAGTTCTTCGTGATCCTCGCGGCCCTCATCCCGATCGTGGTGCTGAGCCTGAAGAAGGTCGGCGGCTGGGACGGCCTGACCGACAAGCTGACCGCCGCCCACGGACATGACTTCACCACCGCGTGGGGCGGCACCGGCATCGGCCACGCCAACCCGCTCGGCGCGAACTGGCTCACCATCGTCCTCGGCCTCGGCTTCGTGCTGTCCTTCGGCTACTGGACGACCAACTTCGCCGAGGTGCAGCGCGCCCTGTCGGCGAAGAACCTCTCCGCCGCCCAGCGCACCCCGCTGATCGCCGCCTTCCCGAAGATCTTCATCGTCTTCCTGGTGATGATCCCGGGTCTGGCCGCCGCGGTCCTGGTGCCCGAGATCGGCACCTCCGCCTCCGGGCTGCAGTACAACGACGCCATCCCCTACCTGATGCAGGAACTGCTGCCCAACGGCGTGCTGGGCATCGCGGTCACCGGTCTGCTCGCCGCCTTCATGGCGGGCATGGCGGCCAACGTGTCGTCGTTCAACACGGTGTTCACCACCGACATCTGGGCCCGGTACGTGGTCAAGGACCGCGAGGACGGCTACTACGTGCGCTTCGGCCGGCTCATCACCGCGATCGGCGTGCTCGCCTCCATCGGGACGGCGTTCCTGGCGTCGTCGTTCTCGAACATCATGAGCTACCTGCAGACGCTGTTCTCCTTCTTCAACGTGCCGATGTTCGTGGTGTTCATCATCGGCATGTTCTGGAAGCGCGCCTCGATGAGGTCCGGCTTCTGGGGTCTGCTCGCCGGCACCGTCGCCGCGATGGTCAACTACTTCGTGCTGTACAAGAACGGCATCGTCGACATCCCGTCGGACCAGGGCGCCAACTTCGTCTCCGCGATCGCCGGGTTCGTCGCCGGTGCGGTGGTGATGGTGGCCGTGTCGCTGTTCACCAAGCCCAAGCCGGAACAGGAGCTGCAGGGCCTGGTCTACGGCACCAGGTCGCCGGGTGCGGCCGAGCCGCCCGCGCCCGGTGACGAGGCCTGGTACCGCCGGCCCGCGCTGCTCGGCTGGGGCGCCGTCGTCCTCGCCGCCGTCTGCTACATCCCGTTCTCGATCTGATCGCGGGAGGATTGGAAGACCATGTCCGAGTCCGAGAACTCCGCACACCGCCCCGCGGGCGCCGAGTACGACGTCCAGCGCGAGGTCGAGGAACTGCAGAGCAAGTCCGCGACCGCCGCACGCATCTTCGACCTGCGCCGGATCATCGGCGGGCTGTTCGTGGTGTACGGCGTCATCATCACGATCACCGGGATCACCGACTCCCAGAAGGCCATCGACAAGGCGCAGGGAGTGAACATCAACCTGTGGACCGGGATCGGCATGCTGATCCTGGGCGCGTTCTTCCTGGTGTGGCTGAAACTGCGTCCCACGACCACGGCGGAGGAGCCGGAGTCCGAGTAGCATCCCGATCCGTCACAGCACCTTCACGACCGAGGCCCTGCCGTCGGCCCCGCATCCCCCGCCCGCGCGGCGGACGCGGGCCACGGCGGGGCCTCGGTTCATCCTCTGCGCCGGCTCGCACGGTCCAGCAGCCCCGTGCGGGCCGCCAGGGCCGCGGCCTCCAGCCGTGAACCCACCCCCAGCTTCATCAGCACCCGCTGCACATGGGTGCGGGCCGTGCTCGGCGCGATGCCCATGCCCGCCGCGATCAGCCGGGTGTCCTCGCCCTCGGCGATCCTGACCAGCACCTCCGCCTCCCGCGGGGTGAGCAACCGCAGCAGCCGCTGCCCCTCGTCGTCGGCCTGGTCGGACGGGTTCAGCAGCTCGCCGAAGGCCCCCTGCAGCAGTTGCGGGGCCACCGCGGCCTCCCCCGCCCGCGCCTTGGTGATCGCCCGCTCCACGCCCTCGATGCGCTCGTCGTGCCGCACATAGCCCGAGGCACCCGCGGCGAACGCGGCGGCGATACCGCGCGGCGAGGGCACCGGCCCCAGCACGACCACCGCGATCTGCGGACGCTCCCGCTTGATCCGGACGACAGGCTCGAACATGCCCGGCTCGGCGGGGGTCGCCGTGCCCAGCAGGCACACCTCCGGCGCACGGCTGATCACCAGGTCCGCCGCGCCCGCGGCCGGCGCCGCGGCGGCCAGCACCCTGTGCCCGCGCAGCTTCAGCGCCGAGGCCAGCGCCTCGGCGTGCAGTCGGTGGTCGTCGACCACCATGAGCCGCACTCCCATCGCACAACCCCCCAGTCCCCCCTGCGTACGCAGCCGGGGATGCCCGCCGGATCCCCCGAAGGAGCCGCCGGCACCCCCACACCCGGTGGCCCCCGGCACACCGGCCCTCCATGTCCCGGAAGCTACACGCTCGCCGCCCATCGCGCTGCCCCTACCGGCGCAAAGTGCCCCGGATCGGCGGACTTTGGCCGGCCGGCGGCCGCGCACGGACGGCACACGGACGGCTTGCGGGCCGGCGGACCGGCACCCGGTACGCGTCCCGGCCCCGCCCCGGTACGCGCACGGCCCCGCCCCCCGGACGGGAGGGCGGGGCCGTGAGGCGGTGGCCGGGCGGGTCAGCTGTCGGTGCCGTAGGCCACCACCAGGTAGTCCTTGCCGTAGGAGGACGGCTCATGGACGTAGTCCTCCGCCATGAACAGACGGCCCTGTCCGTAGCGGAACTCGGAGGTGTCCGGGGAGAAGTCCATCTCGATGTCGCGCACCTCATCGGTGGCCGGGTTCTGCATCAGGACGGTCTGTTTGAAGGTGTCGCCGTCGATGCTGACCACCTGCGCGCCCTTGTCCCACGGCGGCGACTTGTAGGCGATGATGTCCGGCCCGTCCATGCGCAGCGGATAGATCTCCCAGTCGTCACCGGCGTCCGCGCGCTGACCGGTCTGCTTGCCGGTGGCCAGGTCGAAGGCGACGATCTCGTTGGTGTCGGAGTCGGCGCTGCCGCCGTGCCGCTCGGTCGACACGTACAGCCGGTCGTTGCCGACGACGGCGTTGGTGCAGTCCTCGGCGTGATAGATGCTGTCGCAGTCGACGGCGTAGATGTCGCCCGTCACCGAGATGTGCGTGCGCAGTTTGCCGGTGGTGTTGTCGATGGAGAAGAAGTCGGAGATGGCGCTGCCCTTGGCGGTGCCGCCGGCGTCGGCCGCGACGACGAGCGGGTCGGTGGAGATCACCGCCGCGTCCTCGATGCCCTGCGCCATCGTGTAGTCGGAGAGCACCTTGCCGGTCTTCGGGTCGACGGTCTGGATGTGCAGGACGCGCTCGCCGTACGTGCCGCACTTGCGCACCGCGACCAGCTTGGCGCCGCCGGCGTACCCGGAGTCGTAGCAGTCTCCGTCCGGCTTCGGCAGCCACCGGGCCTTGCCGTCGGCGATGCCGAAGGCGGCCCCGCCGGAGGAGCTGCCCACGGCCACGGCGTCCGCGCTGACCGTGATGTTGTCGAAGGTCTCCAGCTCGTCACCGGCCTTCACGGTCTGCGTCCACAGTTTCTTGCCGGCCTTGAGGTCGAGCGCCGCTATCTGGCTGCAGCCGTGCGTGGGATCGTCCTTGGTGGGCATGGCGGGCTCGTAGACGATCGCCGTGCGGCCGTCGGCCGTCATGTGCGTGCTGGCCTCGCAGACCGGGCCGGGCAGCTTGATCGTCCACAGCTTGGTGCCCTTGTCACGGTCATAGCCGACGACCTCGGCGACACCGCTCTTGGCATAGACCGTGTCGGTCAGCCAGGAGCCGGGGGCGTTGATCGTGTCCGACACCGTGGGGCTCGGCACCTGGAACAGGACCGTGGAGGAAGGATCGGCGGGCACCTTCTCCTTGGCGCTGCCCGCGGACGCGCCGCCTTTGTCGTCCGTGGTGCCGTCGGAGTCGGCGCTGTGCTTCGTGTCGCCGCCGAATGAGGCGGTGTACCAGATGCCGCCGCCGACGATCAGCGCGATCGCGGCCACGGCCGCCACGATGATCGTCAGCTGCTTCTTCTTCTCGCGCGATCCGCCGCCCGATCCCCCGGCCTGCGGCGCCATCGGCGCGGTGGACGGTGCGCCCGGATGCCCGGGGTAGCCGTAGCCGGAGTACGGGGAGCCGCCGTACGGTCCCGGCTGCTGGGCGTACGGGTTCGGCGCGGCCGGCTGCCCGGGGTAGCCGTAACCTGCGGGCGGCTGCGGGGTCTGGGGGGCCTGCGGGTAGCCGTAACCCGGCGCCGGCTGGGGCGGCTGGGGGGCCTGAGGGTAGCCGTAACCGGCGGGCGGTGCGGGCGGCTGAGGTGCCTGAGGGTAGCCGTAACCCGGCGCCGGCTGCGGCGGACCGGCCGGTGGGGCAGGCGGGGTCGGCCGGGCGTTCTGCACAGGCGTGGGCGGAGTCGGCCCCGTGCCCTGCGGAGGCGTGGGCGGCATCTGGGGGGCGGACGGCGGCTGCGGGGGCTGGGACGGGCGGTCGCCGGAGGAGTCGTCCGGCGGCGGGCCGAAACCGGCCGGTGGCGGGGGCGGCTGGGTCATGACACGTGTACCTCGGGGAAGCGGTTACAGGCGAAACGGGACGGCGAAGGACGGGGCACGGCACGGCGGGGGTGCGGCATCGGCGGCGGACCACAGTCAAAGGCCACACCCCGGGGCCGGACGGCACACCGGCCGGGACGAGCAGTGCGGCAGGCTGCTTGCGGTGGGGCAGGCTACTTGCCGAAGGCCATCATCAGCTTTTCCTTGGCGTCGTCGCTGCCGTCCAGCCGGGCGCTGGAGATGTAGAAGCGCCCGCCGACCCAGTCGATGTTCTTGCGGAAGAACCCGTTCTCGATCTCCGCGGTGTTCTCCGGGTTCTGCAGCAGCTTGACCGGGGTGTGGGAGGAACCGGCCGACGCGATGGACACCACCTGGCCGCCCTGGTCGTACGACGGCTCGACGTAGGCGATGAGCTTCCCGTTCTCCGTCTTGATGGGCTGCATGGAGGTGTCGGTCGGGGACTTCACCCGCCACTTCTCCTTGCCGGTGTCCAGGTCGACCGCGACGATCTCGTTGGCCCCCATGGTCACCGCGGTCGGCAGGTACAGGGTGTTCGCGTCGGCGGCCACGCCCGAGCAGCCCTGCAGGTTGCGGTTGAGCCCCGGCCAGGCGCACTGGGGCTCGAAGCTGCCCTTGACGTCGACCTGGCTGCGGATGCCGCCCTTGGTGTCCAGGACGGAGATGTTGTAGCGCTTGCCGTCCTCGTGGGTGGAGTACAGCACCAGCGGATCGAGGGAGAAGGTGCGCTGGGCACTCCAGCCCTCGGGGAGGACGCGGGTCCACTTCACCTTGCCGGTGGCCGGGTCGAGTTCCTGCACCTCGTCGTGTTCGTTGCTGCCGCCGGCGCCGCACGACGCGACCTGGATCAGCCGGGTGCCGCCCGCGAACCCGGCCGGGAAGCAGCCGGCGCCGTACTTCTCCTTGTCGAACAGCTTGCGGCCGGTGTCGATGTCGTAGGCGACACCGGACAGCTGGCGGCCGACCACGAGCGTCCTGCCGCTGACGGCCAGGCTGATGGTGACCGTGTTGTCGAACATGTCGTCACCCCTGGTCACCTTCATGCTCCAGCCTTTCTTCCCGGTGTTCAGGTCGATCTGCTGGAGCTGGTCGCAGGCGGTGCGATCGCCGCTGTGGCTCTCGTAGGCCACGACGACCTTGTCGTCGGCCGACTTGACCGGGGTCACGGCGCAGATCTGCTGCGGGAAGGAGACCGGGTCCCAGGTCGGTTTGCCGTCGTCGACGTTGTAGGCGAAGAGCTGCTTGTAGGCGGGCTTGACCACCGTCTTGTCGGTGATCCACATGCCGGGGGCGTCGGCGCCGTCCTTGGGTGCGTCCGGGGCCGTCTTGTACCAGAGCACGCGGGCCTCTCCCGGCTTGCGGCCCTCGTTGAAATCCTCCGGATCCTCGTCGCCGGCACCGCGGCCGTCGCCGGGGTTGACCGGTGCGCTCGCGGAGCTGTGCCCGGCGACCGGCTTCTTCTGCTGCTTCTTGTCGTCACCGCCGCCGGCCACGGCCCACACGGCGCCGCCGACCACCAGCAGACCGGCCACGGCCGCGCCGATGACGGCCGCGGGCCGCCCCGTGAAGGGGTTGCGGGAGCCGGCGGCGGGCGGCGGGGTGGCAGGGCCGCCAGGGAACTGCGGCTGCGGGTAGCCGTAGCCGGGCTGCCGGCCGTACGGACCGGGCTGGTCGTACGGGCCCGGCTGCGCGTACGGGCCCGGCTGGTCGTACGGGCCCGGCTGCGCGTAGGGGCCCGGCTGCGCGTACGGGTTCTGCGGCTGCTGCTGGTACGGACCCGGCTGCCGCGGCGGAGCGTACGGGCCGGCCGGCTGCTGCGGGTAGCCGTAGCCGGGCGCCGGCTGCGGCGGAGCGGCCGGCGGGGCGGGCGGGGTCTGCCCGGCGCCCTGCGCGGGCGTGGCCTGGCCCGCGTCCTGGGGGGCGGGGTCCTGCGACGGCGTGCCCGACGCGTCCTGGTGGGCGGGCTGTATCCGCGGGGGGCCGAATCCACCGCCGGGCGGCGTGGCCGGCTGCGGGGGCCGGTCCTGTGACTGCGGTGCTCCCGAGTGGCCCTGCGGCGGCTGGCCGGGCGGCTGAGTCATCAGCGCGTTTCCCCCTCGTTCACTGATTTTTCGCCACGCCCTGAGGTTCGCGAAGGACCCAGAGTCGTACTGCTCATCGAAATCGGACAGTTCTCCAACGCGTCCTTCATATCACCCGTGACCGACGGCCCACCGGCTGTGACCACGCCTGTGCCCGGGCGCGGACCGGGTCGTGATGGCCCCGTTACGGTCCTTCACGCCCCCTTCACGCGGCGCACGCGCCGGCCTTCACGCGTCTTCGGGGGCTATGCGTCCTCGGCGAGATTCAGCCACCGCAGTTCCAGTTCCTCCCGCTCGGCCGTCAGGGTGCGCAGGTCCGCGTGCAGTTCGGCGACCTTCTCGAAGTCGGTGGCGTGCTCGGCGATCCGGGCGTGCAGCGCGGACTCCTTCTCCGCGATCCGGTCCAGCTGCCGCTCGATCTTCTGCAGTTCCTTCTTCGCGGCGCGCTGCTCGGCGGCGCTCTTCTGCGGCTTGTGCGCCGTCGGCGGCGCGGCCTTCCGCGCGGCGGGCGCCGGACCGGCGACCGCGGCCTGCTGCTCCATGCGCTGCCTGCGCTCCAGGTATTCGTCGATGCCGCGCGGCAGCATCCGCAGCGTGCCGTCGCCGAGGAGCGCGTAGACGGTGTCGGTGGTGCGCTCGATGAAGAACCGGTCGTGGGAGATGACGATCATCGAGCCGGGCCAGCCGTCGAGCAGGTCCTCGAGCTGAGTGAGGGTCTCGATGTCGAGGTCGTTGGTGGGCTCGTCGAGGAAGAGGACGTTGGGCTCGTCCATGAGCAGCCGCAGCAGCTGCAGCCGCCGCCGCTCGCCGCCGGACAGGTCGCCCACCGGCGTCCACTGCTTCTCCTTGCCGAAACCGAAGGTCTCGCACAGCTGCCCGGCGGTCATCTCCCGCCCCTTGCCGAGGTCGACGCGCTCACGGACCCGCTGCACGGCCTCCAGGACCCGCCAGCTGGGGTCGAGTTCGCCGATCTCCTGGGACAGGCAGGCCAGCTTGACGGTCTTGCCGACGGCGATCCGCCCGCCCGCGGGCTGCTCCTCCCCCTCGGTGCGCGCGGCCCGCTCCAGGGCCCGCAGCAGGGACGTCTTGCCCGCGCCGTTGACGCCGACCAGACCGACCCGGTCGCCGGGGCCGAGCTGCCAGGTGACGTGCTTGAGCAGCACCTTGGGGCCGGCCTGGACGGTCACGTTCTCCAGGTCGAAGACGGTCTTGCCGAGCCGGGAGGAGGCGAACTTCATCAGCTCGCTGCGGTCCCGGGGCGGCGGCACGTCCTTGATCAGCTCGTTGGCCGCCTCGACGCGGAAACGCGGCTTGGAGGTGCGGGCGGGCGCGCCGCGCCGCAGCCACGCCAGCTCCTTGCGGATCAGGTTCTGCCGCTTGGCCTCCTCGCCGGCGGCGATGCGCTCGCGTTCGGCCCGGGCGAAGACGTAGTCGGAGTAGCCGCCCTCGTACTCGTAGACGGTGCCGCGCTGCACGTCCCACATGCGGGTGCACACCTGGTCCAGGAACCACCGGTCGTGGGTGACGCACACCAGTGCCGAGCGGCGCTCGCGCAGATGCCGGGCCAGCCAGGCGATGCCCTCGACGTCGAGGTGGTTGGTGGGCTCGTCGAGGACGATCAGGTCCTGTTCCGCGATGAGCAGCTTGGCCAGCGCGATGCGCCGCCGCTCACCACCGGACAGCGGGCCGACGACGGTGTCCAGGCCCTGCGGGAAGCCGGGCAGGTCCAGCCCGCCGAACAGGCCGGTGAGGACGTCGCGGATCTTCGCGTCGCCCGCCCACTCGTGGTCGGCCATGTCGCCGAGGACCTCGTGCCGCACGGTGGCCTCGGGGTCGAGGGAGTCGTGCTGGGTGAGCACGCCGAGCCGCAGCCCGCCCAGGTGGGTGACCCGCCCGGTGTCGGGCTCCTCCAGCCTGGCCAGCGTCCGGATCAGTGTGGTCTTGCCGTCGCCGTTGCGGCCGACGACGCCGATCCGGTCGCCCTCGGACACGCCGAGTGACACACCGTCGAGCACGGCTCGGGTGCCGTAGACCTTGCTGATGTTCTCGACATTGACGAGGTTGACGGCCATGTCGCTCCTGAGCCGGGGGTGGGACAGCCTTCAAGCGTAGGGCCTCGGGGGGCGCGGGCGACGCGCGAGGGGATCGTCACTCTTCGTGGTGACGCGGGTGTGATGCGCCGCCACCGTGGAGGGCAGGCGCCAGGCTGTTGTCCCTGGAAGGAACCATGACGGCCGAGCATGCTGAGCAGTCCGGATGGCGCATGCCCCCCGATGGACGGCTACACCGTCGACGATCTGCTCACGATGCCGGATCTCCCGCCGCACACCGAGCTGATCGACGGGAGCCTGGTCCTCGTGAGCCCGCAGCGCTACGTCCAGCCGCCTCGCAGGAGTGCTGCCCTCAGAAGGCCGGCGGCCTCACGTGACCGGTGTGCCCAGAGGGCCGGCGGCCTCACACAAGCGTCGCGCCTGCCGCCGGGCCGGCTGCCGTGCGCACCGACCGGCAGGTGCCGGAGGCGAGCAGCGCCCGGGCCACCGTGTCCGCCGCGTCGGCGTCCCGGACCAGGAACGCCGTGGTCGGCCCCGATCCGGAGACCAGCGCGGCCAGCGCACCGGCCTCGCGTCCGGCCCGCAGGGTTCCGGTCAGCGACGGGAACAGGGACAGGGCCGCGGGCTGCAGATCGTTGGAGACCGTCGCCGCCAGCGCGTCCACGTCGCCCTTGGCCAGCGCGGCCAGCAGCTCGGGCGAGGCCTGGGGCTCGGGGACGTTCCGTCCGGCCGTCAGACGGTCGAACTCGCCGTACACCGCCGGGGTGGACAGCCCGCCGTCGGCGAGGGCGAACACCCAGTGGAAGGTGCCGCCCACCTGAAGCGGCTCCAGCCGCTCCCCGCGCCCGGTGCCCAGCGCGGCCCCGCCGACCAGGCTGAACGGCACGTCGCTGCCCAGCTCGGCGCAGATGTCCAGCAGCTCCTCGCGCGAGGCGCCGGTGCCCCACAGCGCGTCGCAGGCCACCAGGGCGCCCGCGCCGTCCGCGCTGCCGCCCGCCATGCCGCCGGCCACGGGGATGTCCTTGGCGATGTGGATGTGCACGGCGGGGCTGCGGCCGTGGCGCTCGGCGAGCTTCAGCGCCGCGCGGGCGGCGAGGTTCGTCCGGTCCAGCGGGACCTGGCCGGCGTCCGGGCCCTCGCAGGTCACGCGCAGCTCGTCGGACTCGGTGACGGTGACCTCGTCGTACAGGCCGACCGCCAGGAAGACGTTCGCCAGGTCGTGGAAGCCGTCGGGGCGGGCGGCGCCCACCGCGAGCTGGACGTTGACCTTGGCCGGGACACGGACGGTGACGCTCACTGGTTTCCGGGCTCCTTGTGCTCCGCGATGGGCGCGTGCTCTGCGATGCGCGCGAACTCCTGCACCGTCAGCGCCTCGCCCCGCGCCTGCGGCGAGACACCGGCGGCCACGAGCGCCGCCTCGGCGGCCGCCGCCGACCCGGCCCAGCCGGCCAGCGCGGCGCGCAGGGTCTTGCGGCGCTGCGCGAAGGCGGCGTCGACGACGGCGAAGACCTCGTCCTTGGTGGCCGTGGTCTTGACCGGCTCGGTGCGCCGCACCAGCGACACCAGGCCGCTGTCGACGTTCGGCGCGGGCCAGAAGACGTTGCGGCCGATGGCCCCGGCCCGCTTGACATCGGCGTACCAGGCGGCCTTGACCGACGGCACCCCGTACACCTTGGAGCCGGGGGCGGCGGACAGCCGGTCGGCGACCTCCGACTGCACCATGACGAGGGTGCGCTCGATGCTCGGGAAGGTGTCGAGCATGTGCAGCAGCACGGGCACGGCGACGTTGTAGGGCAGGTTGGCGACCAGCGCGGTCGGGGCGGGGCCGGGCAACTCGGTGACGTGCAGGGCGTCGGAGTGGACCAGCGCGAACCGGTCGGCGCGGCCGGGCATGCGCGCCGCCACGGTCGCGGGCAGCGCGGCCGCCAGCACGCCGTCGATCTCCACGGCGGTGACGTGGCCGGCGACCTCCAGCAGGGCCAGAGTGAGGGAGCCGAGCCCCGGCCCGACCTCGACGACCACGTCCTCGGGGCGGACATCGGCGGTGCGGACGATGCGGCGGACGGTGTTCGCGTCGATGACGAAGTTCTGGCCGCGCTGCTTGGTGGGGCGTACGCCGAGGGCTGCCGCCAGCTCACGGACGTCGGCGGGGCCCAGCAGGGCGTCGGGGGTGGGGCTGCTCACGGCACAAGGGTACGGGGGCGGGCGGCGCCGCCCGCCCGGGACCGCCCCGGCAGGAACCGCCTCGGCCGGTCACCGGGGCCGCCCGGTGCGTTCCCCCGGCGCCTGTACTGCAACGCCGGGCGAGCCCGTCAGCAGTCATGGGCGCCCCGGCACACAGCCGAAGGCGCGGAGTGCCGCGTCAGTAGCCGAAGGCGCGGGCCGTGTTGGCGGCCAGGGCCGCGGCCATCGTGTCCTCGTCGACCCCCCGCACCTCGGCCATGGCGCGCAAGGTGACCGGGATCAGGTACGGCGCGTTGGGCCGCCCGCGGAACGGTGCCGGGGTCAGGAACGGCGCGTCGGTCTCCACCAGCACCAGCTCCAGCGGGGCCACGGCGAGCGCGTCCCGCAGGTTCTGCGCGTTCTTGAAGGTGACGTTCCCGGCGAAGGACATGAAGTAGCCGGCGCGGGCGCACACCTCGGCCATCTCCGCGTCGCCGGAGTAGCAGTGGAACACCGTGCGCTCGGGGGCGCCCTCCTCCTTCAGGATGCGCAGGACGTCGGCGTGGGCCTCGCGGTCGTGGATGACCAGGGTCTTGCCGTGCCGTTTGGCGATCTCGATGTGGGCGCGGAAGGACTGCTCCTGGGCCTGTATGCCCTCCGGGCCGGTGCGGAAGTAGTCGAGGCCGCTCTCGCCCACGCCCTTGACCTCGGGCAGGGCGGCGAGCCGGTCGATCTCGGCGAGCGCCTCGTCCAGGGCCGCCGTCCCGCCGGGCTCCCGGGCGCCCTGCCGGGACCATCCGTCGGGGTCGCCGTGGACGATGCGCGGTGCCTCGTTGGGATGCAGGGCGACCGCGGCGTGGACGTTCGGGTGCGCCTTCGCGGTCTCGGCGGCCCAGCGCGAGCCGGCCAGGTCGCATCCGACCTGCACGACCGTGGTCACGCCCACCGACGCCGCCTTGGCCAGCTGCTCCTCCACGGTGCCCAGCTGCATGTCGAGGTGGGTGTGGGAGTCGGCGACCGGTGTCCTCAGGGGCTCGGGGAGCGGGGGCGCCGCGTTCTTGTCGGCCTTGTCGGCGTTCGAAGGCATACCCCCGATCCTACGGAAGGCGCCGGCGCCGCCCGCTCCCGCACGGCTCCCCATCCGGTCGGCGTTGCCGGTCAGCCGGCCTTGCGGTGGAACGGATGCAGCAGGTCCGACAGGTGCCAGTGGTGGTGCTCCCCGGGCTCGCGGGCCGTCGCCTCCTTGCCGGACGCGGCCCTGGACGCCGGGTCCGCCGCGGACGCCACGGGGCGCTGCCACCGGTTCTCGTCCTCGTGCGGATGACTGTGCAGGTGGCTCTGCGCGCGGGCCACCCTGCCCGGGCGCATGATCCGCACCAGGTGGCCGTCGCAATTGCGGCAGGCGGGCCGGCTCAGCGGCGACGGCACGACACGGCCGTCGGCCACCCACACCACGAACGCGTTGCCGTCGGCGTCGGTGTAGTGCTCTATCTGGAAGGTCTGCTCCCATCCGTGCCCGCAGCGCATGCAGGCGAAGGAGTAGGACTCCTCGACGACGGCGTCCGCCGCCTGCCGGTGACCGGCCCGTCCGGTGATCTCGCTCATACCGGCTCCTCACGTTGCCGCTGGAGATGGGGGTGGCGGTGCGTCTCCCCGCGCTCCAGTGGACGACCGCGCCGGGCCAGGCGCAGCCGACCTGTCGAGTGTTGGCGGCGATTTGGGCCGTGCTTGCCCGGACGCCCCGGACGGCGGCTGCCGCTTTGCCGTCCGGAAACGGGGCTTTGCCCGCGCTTGGGGCGCCCGCTCAGACGGGATACGCCCTGCTCAGAGCAGCTGTGAGCCCCTTCACGGCGCCTGCGCCGCGCAGCGGCCGCACAGCGCCCCACCCGCCGGCTCAGGCATCACGCCGCGCTCCCCTGGCGCACGCCCCGGCCCGGCTCAGGACGACCAGCGACCTCGCCGGTCCTCACCCCGCGTGCTTGGCCGCCACCACCGCGTCGAAGACCTCCCGCTTCGGCAGCCCGGCCTCGGCCGCGACCGCCGCGATGGCCTCCTTGCGGCGTTCGCCGGCCTCCTCGCGGGCACGGACCCGCCGCACCAGCTCGGCCGCGTCGATCTCCTCGGGCTTCTTCTCGGGCGCGCCCTCGACCACCACGGTGATCTCGCCGCGGACCCCTTCGGCGGCCCAGGCCGTCAGCTCGCCGAGCCCGCCGCGCCGTACCTCCTCGTACGTCTTGGTCAGCTCGCGGCACACGGCGGCGCGCCGGCCGGCGCCGAACACCTCGGCCATCGCCGCGAGCGTGTCCTCGATGCGGTGCGGGGACTCGAAGAAGACGAGCGTGCGCCGCTCCTCGGCGATCTCCTTGAGCCGGGAGAGCCGCTCGCCCGCCTTGCGCGGCAGGAACCCCTCGAAACAGAAGCGGTCGACCGGCAGCCCGGACAGTGCCAGCGCGGTGAGCACCGCGGACGGGCCGGGCACGGCGGTGACCCGGACGTCCTCGGCCACGGCCGCGGCGACCAGCCGGTAGCCGGGGTCGGACACCGACGGCATGCCCGCGTCCGTCACCAGCAGCACCCGTGCCCCGCCCAGCAGCTCCTGGACCAGCTCCGGGGTGCGGGCGGACTCGTTGCCCTCGAAGTACGACACCACGCGCCCGCGCGGGGTGACGCCGAGGGCCTGCGCGAGCCGCTTCAGCCGCCGGGTGTCCTCCGCGGCCACCACGTCCGCCTCGGCCAGCTCCGCGGCGAGCCGGGGCGGCGCGTCCTGGACGTCGCCGATGGGGGTGCCCGCCAAGACAAGGGTTCCAGTCACGTCCCTCATCCTCTCAAGCCGTCCGGGGCCTTACGGCACGGCCGGTGCCGGACGCGCATCCGGCCGGTGAGGGCGGAGCACGGGACTCGCACAGCACGGTTCCCTACCATGGCGCGGGTGACCAGTACCGCGTCCTCCACGGACACCCGGAAGGACCTGGCCCCCCACGAGCGGCGGCCGTCGTGGCAGGGGCGGCTGCGCCGCTTCGGCCACCGGCCCGTCGCGGCGGGGCCCGCACGCGACGCCGGCCTCGCCGGCCGGCTGGTGCCGCCGTACGCGCAGCCGGGCCCGCGGCTGTGGGCGGCCCTCGGCCTGCCGCAGCGGCTCGGCGACCGGCTGGCCCGCTGGGCGGGCTGGGGCGGGCCGCTGCTGGTGACGCTGCTGGCCGGCGTGCTGCGGTTCTGGCACCTGGGCAGCCCGAAGGCGGTCATATTCGACGAGACGTACTACGCCAAGGACGCCTGGGCGCTCGTCCACCGCGGCTTCGAGGTCAACTGGGACAAGAACGCCAACGACCTGATCCTGAGCACGGGTGGGCACGTCCCCGTGCCGCACGACGCGGCGTACGTGGTGCACCCGCCGGTCGGCAAATACGTGATCGGTCTCGGCGAGCTGATGTTCGGGTTCGACCCGTTCGGCTGGCGTTTCATGACGGCGCTGCTCGGCACGCTGTCGGTGCTGCTGCTGTGCCGGATCGGCCGCCGCCTGTTCCGCTCCACGTTCCTCGGCTGTGTGGCGGGCGCGCTGATGGCGGTGGACGGACTGCACTTCGTGATGAGCCGCACCTCGCTGCTCGACGGAGTGCTGATGTTTTTCGTGGTGGCGGCCTTCGGCTGCCTGCTGATCGACCGCGACCGCTCCCGGGCGCGGCTGGCCGCCGCCCTGCCCGTGGACGCGGACGGCCAGCTCCGGCCGGACGCGTACGTCGCGGAGACCGCCCGTCTGGGGTGGCGGCCGTGGCGGTGGGCGGCCGGGCTGCTGCTGGGCCTGGCGGCCGGCACCAAATGGAACGGCCTGTACATCCTGGCCGCGTTCTGTGTGATGGCCGTGCTGTGGGACGCCGGCGCCCGCCGGGTGGCGGGGGCCCACCGGCCGTACCTGGCCGCGCTGAAGCGGGACACCGGGATCACGTTCCTGGCCACGGTCCCGGTCGCGCTCGCCGTGTACCTGCTGTCCTGGCTGGGCTGGATCCTCTCCCCCGCCGACGGCACCGGCGGCTACTTCCGCGACTGGGCGGCCACCGAGGGCCGGGGCGGGAACTGGACCTTCCTGCCGGACTGGCTGCGCAGCCTGTGGCACTACGAGCACGAGGTGTACGAGTTCCACGTCGGCCTGTCCTCGCCGCACACCTACATGTCCAACCCGTGGAGCTGGATCGTCGACGGCCGCCCGGTGTCGTACTTCTACGAGTCCCCCTCGCCCGGCACGGACGGCTGCCCGGTCGACGCCGGCGACAAGTGCGCCCGCGAGGTCCTCGCGCTGGGCACCCCGATGCTGTGGTGGGCGGCGTGCGCGGCGCTGGTGTACGTGCTGTGGCGGTGGTTCTTCCGCCGCGACTGGCGGGCGGGCGCCATCGCCTGCGGTGTGGCGGCCGGGTATCTGCCCTGGTTCCTGTACCAGGAGCGCACGATCTTCTTCTTCTACGCCGTGGTCTTCGTGCCGTTCCTGTGCCTGGCCGTGGCCATGCTGATCGGTGCGCTCCTCGGCCCGCCCGGCGCCGGTGACACCCGCCGCGTGGCAGGCGCCACCGGCGCGGGCGTCCTGGTCCTGCTGATCGCCTGGAACTTCATTTATTTCTGGCCGCTGTACACCGGCACCGCGATCCCGATCGAGGACTGGCGGGCGAGGATGTGGCTGGATACGTGGGTGTAGCCGGACCGGTGCACCATGATGGTCCGGTCGGCAGCCGGGCCATCACACTCCTTGTTGCCGTCAGCGGCTGCTGCGGTGTCCCTCGAACGACTCAGAGACACCCACACATGTTTACGGTGTGTAACCTTTCCGTGGCGTGTGTTCGGTGATGGGTATCGCCCGGGCAAACCTGCTTACCTGACACGACAAGCAGGCAGCAGCCGGCGCCCGCGTGGACGCCGGCTCACCTAGAACACCCCCAGAATCTTCGAGCAACAGAATCAGTTTGTGACCTGTCGAAGCCCTGCGAGCGGATCCCGGCCGCTCTCCTTTACATATCTTTCCCAAGCAGGAGCGACATATCGCGGACGCCCCGGCACGCAGTAGTCCCAGAAGTCGAGCAAGACATCCAGTACCGTACCCAGAGAAAACTCACCCTGCATGTCCTCCACGAAGTGGTTCTCGATCGTCACACCCTGCGGGCCGATAGTGGCAGCGAAGGCATTCCCGCTCAGCTCCTCCGGATCGGCATCAGGGTTGGCCTGCGCCAGCCTTACCAGATCGATCGCCTCCAGGATGTCGTATGGAACAAGCTGGATGTCCTCGGTCACCCAGTCCCCTAGGACCTCTAGATCCGCAGGACCGATGAATTCGGGAGTCCTGAATTTCTCATCACGCATGAAGTATCGAGTGCGACGATCCACGCAACAATCTCCTTTTATCTATTCATCTTCAATGAGCTTTTTCAACGTGGTCACCGATCGGGTGAGGGTATCTGTGTCCGCAACGCACGAGGCCCCCGTGCCGTTGAGGGAGGTG
>NZ_BNBV01000011.1:141595-156432 GCF_014656135.1 Streptomyces thermodiastaticus | reverse complement strand
CCTACAACTACGACCGGGGCACGGACACCAACGGCAACCTCGACATGGGCCTGCTGTTCTGCTGCTACCAGCAGGACGTGGCCCGGCAGTTCGAAACCGTCCAGAAGCGTCTGGCCGGAGAGCCACTCACCGACTACATCACGCCGTTCGGCGGCGGCTACTTCTTCCTGCTTCCCGGCGTGCGGGACACCGAGGACTTCTACGGCCGGGCCCTGCTGACCTGAGCCCGCCCCGACGACAAGGGCTGGATGGGTCAATACCAGGTCAAGGTTTGATATGTCCGCCATGACCGGGTGTTCACCGGCACGCCATGCCCGCTCCGCCGGGACGCCGCGCTCCTCACCAAGCATCGGTAGCCGTTGTCGTGCGACAACCGCGCGTGTGTGAAGGAGTCGAAGAGCATGGCCGGCAGAAGCAGACGGACAGTGGTGAGGAAAGCGGGGGCCCTGGCCGGTGCCGCCGCGCTGGCGGTTCTCGGCGGGGCGGCGCCCACCTGGGCGGCACCCGCAGGACATGGCGGTCACCCGGACGCGGGCACGGCCACACCGATCCAGCATCTCGTCGTGCTCTACGACGAGAACGTCTCCTTCGACCACTACTTCGCCACCTACCCGAAGGCCGCGAACACCGACGGCACGACGTTCACGGCGTCGAAGAAGACCCCGAAGAACATCGACACCCTCGCGCACGCCGGGCTGCTGACGAAGAACCCCAACCAGTACGCGCCCAAGAGGCTCACCCCCTCGCAGGCCCTGACCTGCGACCAGAACCACTCCTACGGTCCCGAGCAGTACGCCTACAACGGCGGCAGGGCCGACCAGTTCGTGCAGAACACCGAGGTCGACAAGTGCAGCGGCGGCCTGTTCGGCGAGCCGGGCCTGGTGATGGACTACTACGACGGCAACACCGTCACCGCGCTGTGGAACTACGCCCAGCAGTACGCGATGAGCGACCGCTCCTACGGCTCGGTCTACGGACCCTCCACGCCCGGCGCACTGAACCTGATCTCGGGCCAGACGCACGGTGTCGTCTCCGTGGACCCGAAGTCCGGCACCGAAAACCCCCGTCAGACGTCGACGCCGGACCCGTCCACGGTCAAGTCCCCGGACGCCAAGGGCGTCGGCACGGTCGTCAACGACCCCGACCCCGCCTACGACGACTGCGCCGACAACAATCACACCAGCGGCAACGCGCTCGCCGCGATGCAGGGCAAGAACATCGGTGACCTCCTCGATGCCAAGAAGGTGACCTGGGGCTGGTTCCAGGGCGGCTTCCGCCCCTCCACCCCGTGGAACGGCGACAGCACCTCCTACGCCACGTGCGGGACCACGCACACCAACATCGGCGGTGCCGCCGCCGTCGACTACAGCCCGCACCACAACCCGTTCGCCTACTACAAGTCGACGTCCAACCCGCACCACCTGCCGCCGAAGAACGTCGACGAGATCGGCCACGGCGGCCAGGCCAACCACAACTACGACCTGACCGACTTCTCCGCCGCGCTCAAGGCGGGCAAGCTCCCGGCCGTCAGCTTCGTCAAGGCCGGCGAGTACCAGGACGGTCACGCCGGCTACTCGGACCCGATCGACGAACAGCACTTCCTGGTGCAGGAGATCAACGCGATCCAGAGTTCACCGCAGTGGAACTCCACCGCGATCGTGATCGCCTACGACGACTCCGACGGCTGGTACGACCACGCCTTCGTGACGCCCCGCAACGGCTCCAAGGACACCTCGCTCGGCTCCAACGGCAAGGCCACCGACAGCCCGGCCTGCCAGAAGGGCCCGAAGGCGGCCGGCGGCTACGCGGACCGCTGCGGCCCGGGCACCCGGCAGCCGCTGCTCGTCATCTCCCCGTACAGCAAGGTCAACAGCGTCGACCACACCCTGACGACCCAGGCGTCCATCACCCGCTTCATCGAGGACAACTGGCACACCGGCCGCATCGGCGACCACTCATTCGACGCCACGGCCGGCTCCCTGCTGGGCATGTTCGACTTCCGGCACCCCAACAACAAGCAGGTGCTGCTGAACGCGGACGGCTCCATCCGGCACATCGGCCCGATCCCGCACGTGGCACCCGTCTCCACCACCATCACCCCTGGACCGGCGATGCAGAACACCGCCGCGGCCACGGACACCGACCAGTTCCCCGCCCTCCCGCTGACCCTCGGCACCGGCGCCCTGCTCGCCACCGGCGCCCTGGGCACCTGCCTCGCCCTCCGTCGCAAGCAGCGCAGCACGGTCTGAACCAACCGGTGCCGCCGGCCCGGCGCGATCCTCCGGACGTGCCGGGCCGGCGGTTTCTCCGTCTCAGGCGACCCGGCGCCGTCACCGGCCGCTACCGATCACCGGCCGTATGAGTTCCGTCAAGACCGGGCGTCAGGGCGTATGAGAGCCGTCAAGGGACGGTCGCATCCGGCCGGAGAGGAGGTTTCCTCTTCCCGTCCCTGTTTCGCCGTACCTCATCCAGGAGCTTGCGATGGCCGATGTGGCCTTCGTCGTCGCCACCGTCGCGGTGTTCGCGCTGGTGGCTGCCGTCGCCAAAGGGGTGAGCAGGCTGTGACCGCCGAGAACGTCGTCGGCCTGGTCGTGGCCGTCGCCCTGCTGGGCTATCTCGTCGTGACCCTCGTCTTCCCCGAGAGGTTCTGAGCCGCCGCCATGAGTTCCGTCCTTGCCGATGTGCTCGTGGTGATCGCGCTGGTCGGCGCGCTCGTCCTCGTGCACCGTCCCTTCGGCGACTACATGGCCGCCGTCTACCAGTCCCCGAAGCACCTGCGTGTCGAGCGCTGGATCTACCGCGCGGTCGGCGCGAACCCGGACGCCGGGATGCGCTGGCCCGCCTATCTGCGCGGTGTGCTCGCCTTCTCCGCGGTGGGTGTGCTGTTCCTGTACGGGATGCAGCGGGTGCAGGACAAGCTGCCGCTGTCGCTCGGCTTCCGGCCGATCCCCGCGGACCAGGCTTTCGACACGGCCGCCTCCTTCGTGTCCAATACGAACTGGCAGTCGTACTCGGGAGAGACGGCCATGGGCCACGTCACCCAGACCATGGGCCTGGCCGTGCAGAATTTCGTCTCCGCGGCCGTCGGCATCGCCGTCGCGGTGACGCTGATCCGGGGCTTCGCCCGCTCGCGCACCGGTGATCTGGGCAACTTCTGGGTCGATCTGGTGCGCGGCACTGTCCGCATCCTGATCCCGGTCTCGGTCGTCGCCGCCGTGATCCTGATCGCCTGCGGTGCGATCCAGAACTTCGGCGACATCCACACGGTCACCACGCTGACGGGGGACAAGCAGGCCATCAGCCCCGGTGCCGTCGCCTCCCAGGAAGCCATCAAAGACCTGGGCACCAACGGCGGCGGTTTCTTCAACGCCAACAGCGCCCACCCGTTCGAGAACCCCGACGGCTTCTCGAACCTGCTGGAGATCTTCCTGCTGCTGGTGATCCCCCTCTCGCTGCCCCGCACCTTCGGGAAGATGGTCGGCAACGTCCGGCAGGGCTACGCGATCGTCGGCGCGATGGCGGCCATCTGGTTCCTCGCCGTGATCGCCGTCACATGGATCGAGTACGCCCACCCGGGCACCGCCGCGCAGCTCGCGGGCGGCGCGATGGAGGGCAAGGAGACACGCTTCGGGGAGGGCAACTCCGCGCTGTTCGCGGTGTCCACCACGATGACCTCGACGGGGGCGGTCGACGCCGCCCACGACTCCTTCAGCGGCCTGTCGGGCGGTGTGCTGCTGCTCGGCATGATGCTGGGCGAGATCGCACCGGGCGGTGTCGGCTCCGGCCTCTACGGCATGCTGATCATGGCGATCGTCGCGGTGTTCATCGCCGGCCTGATGGTCGGCCGCACCCCCGAGTACCTGGGCAAGAAGATCGGCGGCCGTGAGATCAAGCTGGCCGCCTGCTTCATCCTCGTCACCCCGGCCCTGGTGCTGGTCGGCACCGCACTGGCGATGGCGCTGGGCAAGGGCCGGTCGTCGATGACGAACATCGGCGCGCACGGCTTCTCCGAAGTGCTCTACGCCTACACGTCCGCGTCCGGCAACAACGGTTCGGCGTTCGCCGGTTTCGCGGCCGACACCGTGTACCACAACACGATGCTCGGCCTGTGCATGCTGCTCGGCCGCTTCCTGCCGATGGTGTTCGTCCTCGCGCTCGCCGGCTCGCTGGCCCGGCAGGCTCCCATCCCGGTCACCGCGGGCACCCTGCGCACGGAGAAACCGCTGTTCACGGGCCTTCTCGTGGGCGCGATCCTGATCATCACCGGCCTGACGTTCTTCCCGGCGCTGGCGCTGGGCCCCCTGGCCGAGGGGCTGGCGTGATGACCCCCGACACTCAGCAGACCGACACGGAAAAGCAGGACTCCATGTCCACTTCCTGCCTCGCGTCCCGTCAGGACGCACCCACCGGACCCCAGCCCGAGCGGCGGGTCGCCGGCGGGCTGTTCGATTCCCGTCAGCTGGTCACGGCGTTGCCGGACGCCGTCCGCAAGCTCGACCCCCGGGTGATGATCAAGTCACCCGTGATGTTCGTGGTCCTCGTCGGCTCCGTCCTCACGACCGTCTTCTCCTGCACCGACCCGGGCGACTGGTTCGGCTGGACCGTCAGCGCCTGGCTCTGGCTGACCGTGATCTTCGCGAACCTGGCGGAGGCGGTCGCCGAGGGCCGCGGCAAGGCCCAGGCGGACACCCTGCGCAAGGCCAAGACGGACACCGTCGCCCGGCGTCTCGCGCAAGACCGTGAGGAGCGGGTCCCCGGCACCGAGCTGAAGATCGGCGACCTGGTCGTCTGCGAGGCCGGGGACGTCATACCCGGCGACGGAGACGTCGTCGAGGGGGTCGCCTCGGTCGACGAGTCGGCGATCACCGGGGAGTCGGCGCCGGTCATCCGCGAGTCCGGCGGTGACCGCTCGGCGGTGACCGGCGGGACGAAGGTGCTGTCCGACCGGATCGTCGTCAGGATCACGACCCGCCCCGGCGAGACGTTCCTCGACCGGATGATCGGCCTGGTCGAGGGCGCGGCGCGGCAGAAGACGCCGAACGAGATCGCCCTGAACATGCTGCTGGCCTCGCTGACGATCGTCTTCCTGCTGGCGGTGGCGACCCTGCCGCCGTTCGCGGACTACGCCGGTTCCCGCCTCGGCATGGTCGTGCTGGTCGCCCTGCTGGTCTGCCTGATCCCGACCACCATCGGCGCTCTGCTGTCCGCGATCGGCATCGCGGGCATGGACAGCCTCGTCCAGCGCAATGTCCTGGCGATGTCCGGCCGCGCCGTCGAGGCCGCCGGGGACGTCTCCACGCTGCTGCTCGACAAGACCGGCACCATCACCCTCGGCAACCGGCAGGCCACCGAGTTCCTGGCGGTGCGCGATGCCACCGAGGCCGAGCTCGCCGACGCCGCCCAGCTCTCCTCCCTGGCGGACGAGACCCCCGAGGGCCGCTCCGTCGTCGTCCTGGCGAAGGAGAAGTACGGGCTGCGGGAACGCCACCACGGCGAGCTGGCCGGCGCCGAGTGGATCGGCTTCACCGCCCAGACCCGTATGTCCGGCGTCGACGTGGACGGCAGGCGGATCCGCAAGGGCGCCACCGCCTCGGTCGTCGCATGGGTCGAGGAGCAGGGCGGCACGGTCGCCGAGGACGTGGCCGGCATCGCCGGCCGTCTCTCCGCGGCGGGCGGCACGCCGCTGCTGGTCGCCGTCCAGGACGGTGCCGGGGCTCGGGTGCTCGGTGTCATCCACCTCAAGGACGTCGTCAAGGACGGCATGCGCGAGCGGTTCGAGCAGCTGCGCCGCATGGGGATCAAGACCGTCATGATCACGGGTGACAACCCGCTGACCGCCGAGGCGATCGCCGAGGAGGCGGGCGTCGACGGTTTTCTCGCCGAGGCCACCCCCGAGGACAAGATGGCCCTCATCAAACGGGAGCAGGCCGGCGGCAAGCTGGTCGCGATGACGGGCGACGGCACCAACGACGCCCCGGCGCTGGCCCAGGCGGATGTCGGCGTGGCGATGAACACGGGGACGTCGGCCGCCAAGGAGGCCGGCAACATGGTCGACCTCGACTCCGACCCGACCAAGCTGATCGAGATCGTCGAGATCGGCAAGCAGCTGCTGATCACCCGGGGCGCCCTGACGACGTTCTCCATCGCCAACGACGTCGCGAAGTACTTCGCGATCATCCCGGCGCTGTTCGCGGCGGTCTACCCCGGCCTGGACAAGCTCAACATCATGCGTCTGTCCTCGCCGGACTCCGCGATCCTGTCGGCCGTGATCTTCAACGCCCTGATCATCGTCGCGCTGGTGCCGCTCGCCCTGAAAGGCGTGCGCTACCGGCCGGTCAGCGCGGACAGATTGCTCCGGCGCAATCTCGGGATCTACGGCCTCGGCGGCCTGGTCGCCCCGTTCATCGGCATCAAGCTCATCGACCTGCTCCTCTCGCTCATTCCCGGGATCGGGTGACGGACATGGACAACTCCTCCTGGACGAACCTGGGCCGCACCATGTGGGCCGCCCTGCGCATGCTGCTCGTCCTCACCGTCGTCGCCGGCGTCGTCTACCCCCTCGCCGTCACCGGCATCGGCCAGGCCGCCTTCCACGACAAGGCCGACGGCTCGCTGATGACGGCCGACGGCAGGGAGGTCGGCTCGAAGCTGATCGGACAGAGCTGGAACCTGCCCGGTACCGACAGGCCCGACCCGAAGTGGTTCCAGGGACGGCCGTCCCACAGCGACTGCGACCCGCTGGCCACCGGCTCCAGTCAGCTGGGCGCGAGCGACCCGACCCTCGTGAAGAGTGTGAAGGAGGCCAAGGAGCAGGTCGCGGCCTTCAACAACGTACCGGAGTCGGAGGTGCCCGCCGACGCGGTCACCGGCTCGGCATCCGCCATCGACCCGGACATCTCCCCGCAGTACGCGGACATCCAGGTCCGACGGGTCGCCGAGGCCGACGGGCTGCCCGTCGCCCAGGTGCGGAAACTGGTCGCCGAACACACCGAAGGCCGCACACTGGGCTTCATGGGCGAGCCGCACGTCAACGTTCTTCAGCTCAACCTCGCGCTCAAGGACCTCGTGTCGAAGCAGTGAGGGGAGCACAAGCCATGCACGGGAGCCGCCGGCAACGCAGCCCTGGGCCGGCCGGCGTCCCCCGCCATGACGTCACGCGGCGGGCCGTCCCCGGCGAACCGGGCCCCGGCGTACGACGGGACGGCGTACGACAGGAAAGGCACACAGTCATGACCCGGGTGCTCGTCGTCGAGGACGACCCGCAACTCGTACGGGCCCTTGTGATCAACTTCCAGGCCCGCCGGTACGGTGTGGACGCCGCGCCCGACGGTGCCACCGCGCTGCGCCTGGCGGCGGCCCGCCAGCCCGACGTGGTGCTGCTGGACCTCGGCCTGCCCGACATGGACGGCGTCGACGTCATCCGAGCGCTGCGCGGCTGGACCCGCGTGCCCGTCCTGGTGCTGTCCGCGCGGCAGTCGTCCGACGAGAAGGTCGCCGCCCTCGACGCGGGTGCGGACGACTATGTCACCAAGCCGTTCAACATGAACGAGCTCCTCGCGCGGCTGCGGGCCGCGGTCCGCCGCACCGAGGCCACGCCCCTGCCCGAGACGGCCGAGGTCAGGACCGACGACTTCACCATCGACCTCGTCGCGAAGAAGCTCGTACGGCACGGGCGGGACGTCCGCCTCACCCCGACCGAGTGGCATCTGCTGGAGATCCTGGTCAGCAACCCCGGCCGGCTGATCACCCAGAAGCAGCTGCTGCAGGAGGTCTGGGGCGTCACCCAGACCAGCAAGAGCAACTACCTGCGCGTCTACATGGCCCAGCTGCGGCGCAAACTGGAGGCAGACCCGTCCCACCCGCGGTATCTCATCACCGAGCCCGGCATGGGCTACCGCTTCGAAGGATGACCATGGCGCGCGGCACGCTCCGCATCTACCTCGGCGCGGCACCAGGCGTCGGCAAGACCTACGCGATGCTCTCCGAGGCCCACCGTCGGGTGGAGCGCGGCACCGACTGCGTGGTCGCCGTCGTCGAGCATCACGGCCGGCCGCGCACCGAGGTGATGCTGCACGGCCTGGAGCAGATCCCGCGCAAGGAGCTCGAGTACCGGGGCAGCGTCTTCACCGAGATGGACGTCGACGCGGTCCTCGCCCGCCATCCCCGGGTGGCCCTCGTCGACGAGCTGGCCCACACGAACATCCCCGGCTTCCGCCATGCCAAGCGCTGGCAGGACGTCGAGGAGCTGCTGGCCGCGGGCATCGACGTGATATCGACCGTCAACATCCAGCACCTGGAGTCGCTGGGGGACCTCGTCGAGTCGATCACCGGCGTGAGGCAGCGGGAGACCGTCCCCGACGAGGTCGTGCGGCGTGCCGACCAGATAGAGCTGGTCGACATGTCCCCCGAGGCGCTGCGCCGCCGTATGGCCCACGGCAACATCTACCAGCCGGACACGGTCGACGCGGCCCTGTCCAACTACTTCCGCCCCGGCAACCTCACCGCCCTGCGCGAGCTGGCGCTGCTGTGGGTGGCCGACCGGGTCGACGCGTGTCTGAACGCGTACCGCAGCGAGCACCGGGTGTCGAGGATCTGGGGCTCGCGCGAGCGGATCGTGGTCGGCCTGACCGGCGGCCCGGAGGGGCGCACCCTCATCCGGCGTGCCGCGCGCCTGGCGGAGAAGGGGGCGGGCGGCGAGGTGCTGGCCGTGTACATCTCCCGCAGCGACGGCCTGACCTCGGCATCGCCGAAGGAGCTGGCCGTCCAGCGCACGCTGGTGGAGGACCTGGGCGGCACCTTCCACCATGTCGTCGGCGACGACATACCTGCCGCCCTGCTGGACTTCGCGCGCGGCGTCAACGCGACCCAGATCGTGCTCGGTGCCTCCCGCCGCAAGGGCTGGCAGTACATCGTCGGGCCCGGTGTCGGCGCCACGGTGGCCCGCGAGTCGGGTCCCGACCTGGACGTCCACCTCGTCACCCACGACGAGGTGGGCAAGGGCCGCGGGCTGCCCGTCGCTCCCCGGGGCGCGCGGCTCGGCCGGACCCGGCTGCTGTGGGGCTGGCTGACCGGCGTCGGCGGACCGGTGCCGCTGACGTGGCTCCTGAACTCCGTCCTGCCCGGTGTGGGGCTCGCCAACGACATGCTGCTGTTCCTGACCATGACCGTGGCGGCGGCCCTGCTCGGCGGGCTCTTCCCGGCGCTGGCCTCCGCGGTGGTCGGATCCGCCCTGCTGAACTGGTACTTCACTCCGCCGGCCCACACCTGGACCATCGCCGACCCGAAGAACATCGTGGCCATCGCGGTGTTCTTCGGTGTCGCCGTGTCCGTCGCGTCCGTGGTGGACCTCGCCGCGCGGCGCACCCACCAGGCGGCCCGGCTGCGCGCCGAGTCGGAGATCCTCTCCTTCCTCGCCGGCCATGTGCTGCGCGGTGAGACCAGTCTCGACGCCCTGCTGGAACGGGTCCGCGAGACCTTCGGCATGGAGTCGGTGGCGCTGCTGGAACGCGAGGGCGACCTCGCACCCTGGACCTGCGCCGGCAGCGTCGGCCCCCGGCCGTGCGCCGTTCCCGACGAGGCGGACGTCGACGTCCCGGTCGGCGACCACATGGCACTGGCCCTGTCGGGCCGTGTCCTGCCGGCCGAGGACCGCCGTGTGCTGGCCGCGTTCGCCGCTCAGGCGGCGGTCGTCGTGGACCGGCAGCGCCTTCAGCGCAAGGCCGACGAGGCGCAGAAACTCGCCGAGGGCAACCGCATCCGCACCGCCCTGCTCGCCGCCGTCAGCCACGACCTGCGCACCCCGCTCGCGAGCATCAAGGCCGCTGTCACCTCCCTGCGCACGGACGAGGTGGAATGGTCCGAGGACGACCAGGCCGAACTCCTGGAGGCGATCGAGGACGGCGCCGACCGCCTCGACCACCTCGTCGGCAACCTGCTCGACATGTCCCGTCTCCAGACCGGCACCCTTACGCCCCTCATCCGGGAGACCGATCTCGACGAGGTCATCCCGATGGCGCTGGGCGGCGTCCCCGAGGACAGCGTGGAGCTGGACGTGCCCGAGACCCTGCCCATGGTGTACGTCGACCGCGGCCTGCTGGAGCGGTCGGTCGCCAACATCGTGGAGAACGCTGTGAAGTACAGCCCGCCGGGGGAGCGGGTCCTGGTCTCGGCGAGTGCCATAGCCGACCGGGTGGAGGTCCGGGTCGTGGACCGTGGTCCGGGCGTCCCGGACGAGGCCAAGTCCCGCATCTTCGAACCCTTCCAGCGCTACGGCGACGTCCCGCGGGGCAACGGCGTCGGGCTCGGCCTCGCCGTGGCACGAGGCTTCGCCCAGGCCATCGGCGGCAGCCTGCATGCCGAGGACACACCCGGCGGCGGCCTCACCATGGTGCTCGCCGTACGGACGGCGCCGGAACGGCGGCCGCAGCAGCCGGACGCCCCGGCGGCGGCCGCGTGGTGAGGAAGACGCTCGGCGGCCGGTGCCGATGGCGCACACATGGCACCACCGGGCATTGCATGGTGCCACTTGGTGCCACGTGGTGCCGCGGTGGCCTCCAGAGTGCGCATGGTGTCCCTCGGCGCCCGGATCGCGTGTGACGCCCTCGCCGGGCCGGACGCGGACCGGGCGGGCTCACCCGACGCGGGATGGCTCGCCGGGCTTGCGCATGACGCCATAGTGGTGCCACTATGGCGTCATGGATCTGACGCCGTATGTCGAAACGCTCCGCCGCGAACTCGCGGTGGCCGCCGAAGCCGGCGGTGACGAAGCACGCGAGCTGGCCGAGCGGCTCACGGCTCCTCTGGAGTCGGCGACCCGGCTGACCCTGCTCAACGTGCTCTCGGCCGCCATGGACGAGATCACCCGTGAGCTCGCCCCCGGCTCGGTCGACGTACGGCTGCGCGGGCTCGACCCCGACTTCGTGGTGACCCCGCCGCCCGCCTATGGCGCCCCGCCCGCGGAACCGGCCGCACCCGCCGAACCGCTCAGGGCCCCGGCCGACGGCGACGAGGGTGGCACGGCCCGGATCAACCTGCGTCTTCCGGCCGCCCTCAAGGCCCGCGCCGAGGAGGCCGCGAGCCGTGAGGGTCTCTCGGTCAACGCGTGGCTGGTGCGCGCGGTGTCCGCCGCGGTGGAAGGCGGCGCGCGGCCTCGTCCGGCGACGAGGAGCCAGAGCGTCGGCCAGAGCTTCACCGGGTGGGTGCGCTAGCCGCTCCCACGCCCGTACGACGTCATTCACACCACGTCCCACCAGCGGGGACGCCCTGCAGACTCAGGAGGACGGGACAGCCATGCCTTCTTTCGACACCCCCGCACCGATCGCGGTCACCGCACGGGTGGAGGCCGGTTCCATCCAGTTCACCGCGAGCGACCGCCTCGACACCGTGGTCGAGGTGCGGCCCCGCGACCCGAAGAGGGACCTGGACGTGCGGACGGCCGACCGCACCGACGTCACCTGCGCGGGCGGGGTCCTCACCGTGACGACGCCCAAGCCCAGCCTGTTCGGTCTCGGCCGTACCGGCGTCGTCGACGTGACGGTCGACCTGCCCACGGGCTCGCGCATCGACATGACCGGCGCCTGGACCCAGGTGTTCGGCGAGGGCCGGCTCGGCGAGGTCCGGGTGAACACCTCCGCCGGCGACGCTCGCCTGGAGACGACCGGCCCGCTGAACCTGACCGCCTCGCACGGCTCGATCACCGTGGACCGGGTCGAGGGCGCGGCCGAGATCACCACCAGCTCCGGCAGCCTGCGCGTCGGCCTCGTCGACGGCGCCGCCGTCCTGAAGAACTCCCACGGCACCACCACCGTCGGTGCCGTGACCGGCGAGGCGCGGGTGAGCGGCGCCCACGGCGACATCAGCATCGACCGCGCCGAGGACTCGCTCACCGTCACCACGGCCCACGGCACCGTCCGCGTGGCCGAGGTCGCCCGCGGCGCCGTCCGGCTGGAGACGAAGTACGGCGCCATCGAGGTCGGGGTCCGCGAGGGCACGGCCGCCTGGCTCGACGCCGGCTCCGGCTCCGGCCAGGTGCGCAACGCGCTCACCGCGTCCGACGCGCCGCAGGAGACCGAGGACACGGTCGAGATCTACGCCCGCACCGAGTACGGCAACATCGACGTCCGCCGCGCCCGGGCCTGACCGCCGGCCGCACCCCGCCCCACCCCAGCCTTCACAACGGAGGGTCCCATGGGTCCGTCTGTCATGCCCACGTCCAGCCGGGAGGGTGCTCCGCAGCCGCCCCCCGCCATCTCCGCCACCGGTCTGCGCAAGTCCTACGGTGACAAGACCGTCCTCGACGGCATCGACCTGAGCGTCCCGGCCGGCTCCGTGTTCGCGCTGCTCGGCCCGAACGGCGCCGGCAAGACCACCACCGTCAAGATCCTCACCACGCTCGTCTCCGCGGACGGCGGGCAGGCCCGGATCGCGGGCCACGACCTCACCACCGAGGCGCAGGCTGTACGCGCCGCCATCGGGGTCACCGGCCAGTTCTCCGCGGTCGACGGTCTGATCACCGGCGAGGAGAACATGCGGCTGATGGCGGACCTGCACCACCTGCCGAAGCGGGAGGGCCGCCGCGTCGTCGCCGGACTGCTGGAACGCTTCGATCTCACCGACGCCGCGAAGAAGCCCGTCTCCACCTACTCCGGCGGCATGAAACGCCGCCTCGACATCGCCATGACCCTGGTCGGAAATCCGCGGATCGTCTTCCTCGACGAGCCGACCACCGGCCTCGACCCGCGATCCCGGCACTCCATGTGGCAGATCGTCCGCGAGCTGGTCTCCGGCGGCGTCACCGTCTTCCTCACCACCCAGTACCTGGAGGAGGCCGACGAACTCGCCGACCGTATCGCGGTGCTGAACGACGGCCGGATCGCCGCCGAAGGCACCGCGGACGAACTGAAGCGGCTGGTCCCCGGAGGGCACGTCCGCCTCCGCTTCACCGACCCGGTGGCCTACGAGAACGCCGCGTCCGCCCTGCGCGCACCGCAGCGCGACGACGCGGCCCTCACCCTGCGGATCCCCAGCGACGGCAGCCAGCGCGCACTGCGCTTGCTCCTCGACCGCCTCGACGCGGCCGGCGTCGAGGCCGGCGAACTGACCGTGCACACACCGGACCTGGACGACGTGTTCTTCGCCCTGACCGGCGAGGACGGCGTGCCCCAGCAGCCCAAGGAGGCCACCCGATGAGCTCTCTCGCCCTCGCCGTGCGTGACTCGTCCACGATGCTGCGGCGCACCCTCCTGCACACCCGCCGCTATCCGTCGCTGACGCTGAACCTGCTGCTCACGCCGGTCATGCTGCTCCTGCTCTTCGTCTACGTCTTCGGCGACGTGATGAGCGCCGGCATCGGGGGCGGCGGAGCGGACCGCTCCGAGTACGTCGCCTATCTCGTCCCGGGCATCCTGCTGCTGACCATCGGCAGCACCACGATCGGCAGCGCCGTGTCCGTCGCCATGGATATGACGGAGGGCATCATCGCCCGCTTCCGCACGCTGGCGATCCACCGAGGGGCGGTGCTCATCGGGCACGTCGTGGGCAGTGTGCTGCAGTGTGTGATGAGCGTGCTGCTCGTCGGGGCGGTCGCGGTGGCGGTCGGCTTCAGGACCACGGATGCCACAGCCGTGGAGTGGCTGCTGGCGATCGGACTGCTGACGCTCGTCTCCCTGGCGCTCACCTGGATCGCGGTGGGCATGGGCCTGTCCAGCCCGAACCCCGAGAGCGCAAGCAACGCCGCCCTGCCGCTGATGATCCTCCCGCTCCTGTCCAGCGCCTTCGTCCCGGTCGACGCGATGCCGGGCTGGTTCCGGCCGGTCGCCGAGTACCAGCCCTTCACCCCGGCCATCGAGACCCTGCGCGGCCTGCTCCTCGGCACCGGGATCGGCCACAACGGCTGGCTCGCCGTGACCTGGTGCCTGGGCCTTGCGGTACTCGGCTACCTCTGGTCCACGTCCCTGTTCGCCCGCGACCCGAAGTAGCGGGAGACGGCGCAGGACGTGAGCCACACCCTCGCGGGGCCGCGACCGGAACAGGGGGACCGGCCGCGGCCCCGCCCTGCCCGCCGGCAGCATCGGCCGAGCCGGGCCACGGCGCCTGAAGCGCCTCGTCCGGGAGGAACCGGCCGATGGAGCGCACCGCGCACATCTGGACTGACGAAGCCGAGCTGGTGGTGCGTGGAGCCTCGCAGCGCGATCGGATCGCGGTCGACGTCGTCCAGGTCATGCTGTTCGGCCCGCGACTCCTCCCGCGCCTGCGGTCGGCGCGCCGGTCCGAGCGCCGGCCGGCCCGCCATTCCAGTGCCTGGGTATCGGACCAGTGCCCTGGGCGGCCGCCGTCAGGCGGCGACGGAGGGGCTGCCCTCGTGCTGACGGCAGTCGCGGCAGCGCCCGGGCGCATGCGCGCGGAACGCCCGCTCACAACCGTCGCAGGTCTGGAAGGGCGGCGGCACGGCCGGGCGGGGGCTGCTCTCCGCGTACGGGCCCGGAGGCGGTGCGGGCAGGGGAGTCTCCCGGAGGCGGTAGGCGAGGATGCCCGCCGGGCGGGCCAGGAAGCGGTCGGGGAGCCCCGTGGTCAGCTGCGCGGTGATCTGCTGGGGTGTCACACCGGCCGCGAGCCACTGGGCGACGGCCGGCGCCAGACGCGCGGCCTCCTTCTCGGACAGGACGAGACGCGGATCGACGCGACGGAGCGAGGCCAGCACGGCGACCGCACGAGGGTCGGCGTCGGAGAGGGATGCGGGGCCCTGCGACGGGTCCGGAGCGGGGGCAGGGGCGGGGGCGTGAGCAGGAGCAGGAACAGGAGCAGCTGGGGTTGAAGCGGGAGCAGGAGCGGAAGCGGGA
>NZ_BNBV01000011.1:0-141496 GCF_014656135.1 Streptomyces thermodiastaticus | reverse complement strand
AGCAGAAGCGGAAGCGGGAGCAGAAGCGGAAGCGGGAGCAGAAGCGGAAGCGGGAGCAGAAGCGGAAGCGGGAGCAGAAGCGGAAGCGGGAGCAGGGGCAGGGGCGGGCGCGGGGGCCGCTTCAGTGGTGGGCGTCGGGTGCTCGGCGGCGGGAGGCTTGCGGGGCCGGGAACGCTGCGGCAGCTGCGGAGGCCTCGTCGGCCTCGGCGCATGCGGTGGTTGCGGTGGCCTCGGCGGATGCGGTGGCTGCGGTGGCCCGCCCGGGTCCGTGGGCGGACGCGGCGGCCCGCTGGGGTCCGTGCCGCCGCCGGGGACGTCGTAGAAGTACGTCCGGGTGCGGACTGCCCGGTGGCTGTCCGTTCGCGACGCCGCTCCAGGAACCCGGCCGCTTCCAGGTCCCGCAGCGCCCGCGAGATGAGGATCTCGCCCTCACTGAAGTGGTCGCACAGTGCGGCGATGGTCACGGGGGTGCCGTCGGGCAGGGAGGCGATGTAGGCCGCGACGCCGACCGTGACCGCGCTGCCGCGTCGCCGGGCGAGGGCGTTGGAGAGCACGGTGAAGTCGGCCGTGAGCCGGGTGCGGACGTGGATCACACCGGAGGTCGGAAGTCCGGTGCCGGCGCGCAGGAGCGCGTTAGACTTCGGGTCAGCCATCGGGAAGGGCCTTCTTCCTGATCGGTCAGGCCCTCGATCGGGATGGCCGTCCCGGCCGGGGGCCGTCGTCTGTGTGCGGTTGTCGCGGCGAACGTAACGGCCCGCATCCCGCCCCTGCAAGCCGGTCACCCGGATGGATGACGAGGGCGTCCGGCGGGGTCTCCCGGCCGGGAGGGTGGGCGGGCGGGTAGTTCTACACCCCAGTCCTTCCAGGAGGTCAGTGGCTCACCGGGCCCTCGCGGACAAGGACCCGGTGAGTCCGGAAGACGGACGGCGACCGGCGCCCGGCCGCCTCAGGAACGGTGGTGCCCGGTCTTCAACCCACCGATGAAGGCTTCCCAGGCCGGGGCCTCGAAGCACAGCACCGGACCGTGCGGGACCTTGCTGTCACGGACGGGGACGACGGCCCCGTGGAATCCGTCGGCCACCTCCACGCAGTTGCCGCCCTCCTGATTGCTGTAGCTGCTCTTGCGCCACACGGCGCCGGTCAGATCGGGACGGGACTTTCGCTCCACGGTGGTTGTCCTCCCTCACGGAACGGATCATGTCGAGCGACATGAGCGGGGGCAGCGCTGCCGCCCTGAGCCGATCGTAGGTCAGTGCGAAGCTCCTGACCTCGTCCGGATCCTCGACGAGTTGGCCGTAGTGCGCGCCTTCGGTATAGGCGATCTCCGAGCCGTCCGGCATGGTGAGCACCGTGAGCGAGCCGCCCATCACATCGTGCTCGCCCTGGTCGAACGGCAGCACCTGCACGGTGATGTGCGGCTCCGACGCCGTCCTGAGCAGCCGCGCCAACTGCTCGCGCATCGCGGCCTGTCCGCCGACGGGACGCCTGAGCACCGCCTCGTCCAGCACCACCCACACCTCGGGACGGTCGGACCTGGCGAGGCGCTGCTGCCGCCCCATACGCAGGGCGACCCGCTCCTCCAACTGCTCCGCGCTGCCCAGCGTCCGGCCGACTCGCAGCACCGCCCGCGCGTAGTCCTCGGTCTGCAACAGACCCGGAACCACATGAGCCGCGTACTCGCGGATGGCCACGGCCCGCTCCGAGTACTCCATGAACTTCCGCGACCAGTCCGGAAACGCCTCCCGATACACGAACGGCCACAGCTCCACCAGCAGGTCGTCCGCACCCAGCGCCACATCCAGCGCACGCGCCAGCTCCAGCGTCGGTCTGGCTCCGGACGCCCGCTCGATCTGCGTGATCCGCGTGCTCACCACATGCACCATCTCGCCCAGCTCGACCTGGGTCAGCCCGGCCGCCATACGCAGCCTGCGCACCCGCGCACCGAAGAGGGCCGCCATCGAGGCACTGGGGTCGATGGGATCGATTCCGTTGGCCATAACGTCACGTCTGTTCCTTACGGCCTGAAAAGTAAGCCTCTGTCACCTGTCGAGCCTAGGGCGACAGGACGACTCTTGTGTACGGAACGTGACGATCCGCCTACGTCGCGGGATGTCTCAAGCTCGACAGACAGAAACGGACACGCCGTGCTGACAGGAGCGACCACCCCGAAAGACCAGCCACACCGCCGGACCACCACATCCCTCGAGACGGAGACGACAACCTCATCCACCGAAGCGGCACGCGAACTGGCTGCTGTCGTGGGACAGTTCGTGTCCTCGCCGCGAGGGGCGCGGCTCGCCCGGCGTTTCGCCGTCAGGCACCTGGAGGAGTGGGGCTGCCCGCCGGCGTCCGACGCGTCGTCCACGGTCGCGCTCGTCGTCGCCGAACTCGCCGCGAACGCAGTTCAACACGGCCGCGTCCCCGGCCGCGACTTCACCCTCCGCCTCACCCTCGACCCGGCAACCCGCCTGGTCCGCATCGAGATCGCGGACGCCGCCTCCACGAAGCGCCCACCCACGGCCCCGCCTTCGTCCTTCCCCGACGGCGAGTCCGGCCGGGGCTAGCTCCTCGTGGACGCGCTGGCCGTGCGCTGGGGATCGGAGCCCCGGGTGCCCGTGGGCAAGACGGTGTGGGCGGAGGTGTGCGTGGGCGCGGTGCCGGCTCATCGCGGTCGACACGACTGCGATGCGTGAAGACGCACAACGACGGCAAGAGGCACCGGCGTTGCGAGGTCCTTCAGTCAGTTCCGGCACGCTGGTACCCGACCCACAACCGTCCACCGGCCTGCCCGAGCACCTCCTCCACGACTGCCATGAGGGGCTCCACTCTCCCGCTCAGTACCTCGCTCAAGCCGTGCTGGAGGCGCGTGCTGAGCCCTGGCGCGGCCTTCTCGAGACAACGTGCCAGCCACTTCCCGGTGCCGTTCCACGACCCGGCAAGGGCCAGGGCCAGCTCACCGGTGCGTCGGACCAGTTCGGTCGCGATGCACAGGCGCTCGCCCGGATCGTCGCTTCCCGCGAGGTCGTCCAGGAGGTCGGTGAGCGCGTAGCGGCGGTCGTCGATCTCTTCCGCCGGGGCAGGGGGCGGTCCTGCGGCGGTCAGCCTCCGGGCCTGTGCGGCGATGCGCGTCCCGAGTCCGTCGGTGTCGAAGAGCAGCACTCCGTCGGCACACATCCACAGCAGCGGTGACCGGCGCTGACGCAGCTCCCGTTCGGCGTAGGCATGCCAAGTCGCCTCGGTGTGCACGAACATCTCCACCGGCCAGCCGGCGTACCGCAGGCTCGCACGGTACGGGGCCGGGGCTCCGTGGAGCAGGACCACGACGTCCAGATCCGACGTGGCCGTACGGCGCCCGGTCACGACACTGCCGCCCAGGAACGCGGCGCGTGCTTCGGGGTGCTGGTCGTCGACAACGGCACGTGCGGCCTCGATCGGGTCCATACGCCCACTATCGGCATCGCGCTCACGGCACGCATGCGGTTTTCCGAGGGTCGCGCACACCGGACGTCGACGACCGCTGCGGCGATGGGCCGGCGGCACGGCAGCCCGGGGCAGTGAGCGGCGGGGAATGGGCAAAGGGCAGTGGGCCTGCGGTCCCGGCGGATCCGCCGGCCCGATACCAGGTGCGCCCGTGACGTGCTCCTGGCGCCTCGACAGGCGTCCGCGCGGCTTGCCGTTGAACGGCTGATTCGCGTCGATCGAGTACCGAAAGCCCCAGGTGGTCGCTGCCCGGTCGCAGCGGGCAGCGGGTCACGGTGACCGAAACGCGTCACTCGCCGTGACTATGTCGCGACGCGTTGTCAGTGGTGCGTGCTCTCATACCAGCGCGGGGATCACCAACAGTCTGTAACAGGACGGAGTTCCTTCATGGAGGTACGGATGGTGGCGCGCGAGCGGGGCGCTGGGCCGGTACGAGCCCTCTCCTGGTCTGCCGAACGCAGCCTGTCGGTCGAACCGGGGACGGTCCGATGAGCGGCGGACGTCCGGCGCGGCGTCCCGCACCGCGCCGACCGGCCCGCCGCTCCAAGAAGCGGCACGACCCGGTGGTCCGGCTGGGCTTGGGGGTCCTGGTACTCGGTCTGGTCATCACCGTTGTGCGCTGGCTGCTCGTGCACTGGTGGGTCCTCCTCGTCGCTGCCGTGATCGCGGCCGTGGCCGGTGTCCTTGGGTGGCAACGGGCACGGCAGCGGGCCGAGTGGGAGCGCGTGCGTGCCCGCGCTCTGCGGATGCGGATCGCCGAGCTTGACGCTCTGGACCACCGTGCGTTCGAGTTCGCCGTACGGGACCTGATGGAACGGGACGGCTGCCGGGCGGAGCGGCTCGGCGGTGCCAACGACAACGCCTGCGACGTACGCGCCGTCGACCCCATGGGACGTGTCTGGGCCATCCAGTGCAAGCACCGACGGGACGGAGACCGCGGCTCCGCCGTGGGCGTCGGTGTCCTGCAGCAGGTCAACGGCACCGCACGTCAGATCCACGGGGCGGACGTCGCGGTCGTGCTCACCAACGGCCGGTTCACCTCCAAGGCCATCCCTTGGGGCGCGGAACACCGCATACACCTCGTGGACCGCCGTCTGCTGGGTGAATGGGCGGCCGGATCACGCCCTTTGTGGGATCTGCTGGACCGCATCCCTCCTCCGCGCCGTCCCTCCGCGCTGGCGTGACCTGTCAGGCGGAGCGGCCGATGCGCCGGACGCCCTGCTCGGGGCGCGCCCGCCTCTGCGGCCCGGGGCGCCACTGTGCGGGAGGCGAATCCTGCGCATCCTCCTCGACCCAGCCATGGGACAAGCGCTCCGCCGCCACTCGCTGGTGATCGACAGCCGGCGCGGTCGGCTTCGGGCAAGGCGAACGGGAGGACAGAGATGGTGGGGACGGGAGGGATGACCCGGTGGTTGTGAGCATCAACGTGGCGGTTCTGCTGGCTGTCGTCATCGTTGTGCGGCTCCTTCGACGTACGCACGCCCGGAGTCGGTTCGACGAGAAGCTGACGGTGGTCATCGTGCTGATCTTCGGCGTGCTGATCGCGCCTACGAGCTTCGGGCAGGGTGTGCTCAAGGCTGTGGGTCAGGTAGCCCACAGCCTGTCGCACACCGGTAGCCCCTGATCTTCAGCGGTGCGTCCACTCCGTCACTGTGCGAGGACGCTCCGAGGCGTACCGACGCATCGTCCGACCTCGGACATCCCCCGACTGGGGAGTGGTCGTCCGTCATGTCACTGCAATCCGAACGCGCCGGCACCTCCAGCCAGCGCCCGCCCGCGGCGCCCCGCTGTTCCCGCCCGGGCAGTGCGGTGGTGGTCGCGGGATCGGGTTGTCGCGTGGGGTGGGGGTCTGCGCACCTCGTGTCCGGGGGTGGGAGGGGGAGAGTTGAGGGGACGGACGGGGACGGACGGATACCGCCACGGCATCGATAGGGATAGGTTTTCGTGTTCGGGTCAGGCATGGACATCGGTTTCGGGCGGGAAGTCTCGAGGTCCCGTCCGCGGCTCGGCACCAGTGGTCTGGCCGTCAGCGGACCCGCCCGGCATCAGTGATCTGCCTGCCACTTTCCGCCTCACCTGGGCATGGTGATCAGCCCGCGCCCTCTGACTGCGCGGGTCGTGATAGCTAGCTCGGGGCTGTCCGAGGTGACGGGGTCGGTTCCCTCCTCGATGCGCGTGAGGAGTGCGAGCTGGCGGTCGTTCATGGGAGACCAAGGGTGCATGACGACGGTCGTACCGTCTGTGCTCGCTGTGCCACAACCCGCATGGGGCCGCTGTCTCGACGGTCGGCAGTGTCGCCGCCGGGTACGACAGCGAGGGGCTGGCTCATCCGCTGGTGTTCCTCCGCGGTGACCTGCCCGTGAGCTTGCGCGTAGATCTCCTGGGCTTCTCCCTCGCGCTGGCCGTCGGTGCCGACCACGTGGATCGGGAACCGGACGAGAACGGCCTGTTCTACGTCGGCACGGAGGCGGGACCGGTCTGCGGCCCTGGGGTCGCGCTTCTCGGCGCTCTGATGGTCCAGCGCTTGGGGCGTCGCCCGGGAGACTGCGACTTCAGGCTTCTCGACCCGCCGGAAGAGGCCGGCCGGGGACAGGAATTGGTCGCTTGAGCGCGGTGAGGTTGCGCTCGGAGGTGTCGGCCTCCTGAGACGTACCAGCCTCCTCGGGAGCCGGATCAGCGAAGTTGGCTCCCGAGGAGGCTCCCAAAACGGCTCCCGATACCACTCAGGGACCCGACCCGCTGAGCGGATCAGGCCCCTGATCTGGTACTACGGCGTCGGGGTGGCGGGATTTGAACCCACGACCTCTTCGTCCCGAACGAAGCGCGCTGCCAAGCTGCGCTACACCCCGGTGTCGCTGCCTGTCGCGGCGACGACGTTTACTTTAGCCCACCGGACGCCGGAGACGAAATCCGGTTCCGCCGCGACGGCGGAACAGGTCCGGGCGGACGTGATCGAGGCCCACCAGGAAAAGGGCCAGGGCGTAGCAGGCCAGGCCGATCAGGAGGGCGTTGCCCAGGACGTGCTTGTAGCTGTGCCGGGCGGCATCGAGGAAGGGGTAGAGGTAGCGGTCCGGTGCGGTCGGGGGCAGCAGGGCGCCGCGGGTGAGGCAGAAGGCCAGGTAGGCCAGGGGGTAGAGCATCCAGTCGGCCGTCTGGCGGGGGTGGAGGCGGGCGGGGGTGGTCAGCAGCAGCCAGTCCGCGAGGGCGGCGAGGGGGAGCAGGGTGTGGAGGAGGTGGCCGGCCGCGGACTGGAGCAGGGGGTGGGCGCCGGGGGTGCCCGTGATTGAGTACGGGGCTGAGGGCGGGGTCAGGAGCAGGTGGTGGATCAGGGCCGTGGTCGTGACGTAGAACACGACGGCGCCGGTGAGGGCGGCGGGGAGCGGGCGGTCGGCTGTCCATGCTCGGCGCGCGGAGAGCGTCAGCACCACCGCGAGGACGATCGCGGTCTGGATCTCGGCGTGGCTCAGGACATGGAGCGGGCGGCCGGTGAGCAGCTCGACGGCGACCGCGCCGGCCGCTGCCGCGGCGATCAGCGCGCGGTACGCCGCTGTCCACGGGCGGCGCACCGGCGGGAGCACGGCGGTCGCCGGGACGTGGGAGGGCAGCGGGAACGAGGTCGGCGGGACCGCCGGGAGGTCGGGGATCTCCCGGGGGAACGAGGGTGTCGCCGGCGGGGGTGATGGGGGAGGAGGTGCGGCAGGTGCCGGCGGAGGCGCGGCGGGCGCCTGCGGAGGTGTGGCCGGGGTCGGCGGAGGCGCGGTGGGGGTCGGCGAGGTCTCGGCTGCGGGGGGTATCGGCGAGGTCTCGGCGGTCATGCCCTCACGGTAGGAATGCGGGGCAGAACGGGCGATTCGGGTGGGCTGCCCGGGTGATCCGGGTGATGCGCTTCCCCGTGCGTGACCGGCTGTGGATCCCGATGACCCCTCGGAATGGCGCGGCCCCGGCCGGCTCCCGGGTCACGTTCCGGGGCCGGGCCGGGGCCCGCTCACGTACGGAGGTTCTCGCCGCCCGGCGGCCCGCCGCTCGTGGCCCGCCGCCCGGCGGGCCGCTACTCGCGTTCCACCAGGGTCAGCAGCGTCGCCTCCGGAGGGCAGGCGAAGCGGACCGGGGTGTAGCGGTTGGTGCCGCAGCCGGCCGAGACGTGCAGGTAGGAGGTGCGGCCCTCGGCGGTGTGGGTGGACAGGCCCTTGACCCGGTCGGTGTCCAGGTCGCAGTTGGTGACCAGAGCGCCGTAGAACGGGATGCACAGCTGGCCGCCGTGCGTGTGACCGGCCAGGATCAGGGGGTAGCCGTCGGCCGTGAAGGCGTCCAGGACGCGCAGGTAGGGGGCGTGCACCACGCCCATGGAGAAGTCGGCCGTGCCGGACGGGCCGCCGGCCACCTGGGTGTAGCGGTCCCGCTTGATGTGCGGGTCGTCCAGGCCGGTCAGCTCCACCGAGACGCCCTCGATCTTCAGGGTGCCGCGGGTGTTCGTCAGATTGAGCCAGCCCGCCGCGTCGAAGCCGTCCCGCAGGTCCTCCCACGGGTTGTGGACCGCGCCGACCGCGGGCGGGTTGCCGTTCAGTCCGTGCCGGCCGGTGGCCTTCTCCACGAGGTAGCGGGCGGGGTTGCGCAGCTTGGGGCCGTAGTAGTCGTTGGAGCCGAAGACGTACGCGCCCGGGAACTCCATCAGCGGGCCCAGCGCGTCCAGCACCTCCGGCACGCCCTCCGGGTCGGAGAGGTTGTCGCCCGTGTTGATCACGAAGTCGGGGCGCAGACCGGCCAGCGAGCGCAGCCAGCGCTGTTTCTTGCGCTGGCCGCTGACCATGTGGATGTCGGAGACCTGCAGGATGCGCAGCGGGCGCATCCCCGAGGGCAGGACCGGGACCGTCACCCTCCGCAGGCGGAAGAAGCGGGCCTCGAAACCCGCGGAGTAGAGAAGCCCGGCGGCCGCGACCGCCGTGATGCCCAGGGGAACTCCGTATCGCAGGCGCATGTGCTCAGCATCTCAGCAGCGCACCGGGAGAAGGAAATTGGGGCGGCGATGGTGAACCGGCGTCGCGGCGCCGCGGAAATGATCGCGCGGCGCGGGTGGCACACCTGACACAATCGAGCCATGGCCACGCTCAAGTCGAAGCTGCAGGACGACCTCAACGCCGCGATCAAGGAACGGGACGAGCTGCGCTCGGCCACGCTCCGGCTGACGCTCGCCGCGATCACCAAGGAGGAGGTCGCCGGCAAGGAGAAGCGGGAACTCACCGACGACGAGGTGCTGAAGGTGATCACCCGCGAGGCCAAGAAGCGCCGCGAGGCGGCGGAGGCCTTTGCGCAGGGCGGCCGTACGGAGTCCGCCGAGCGGGAGAAGGCCGAGGGCGAGGTGCTCGCCGCGTACCTGCCGCAGCCGCTCACCGACGACGAGCTGCATGCGATCGTCGTCCAGGCGATCGAGGAGGCCAGGGCGGCCGGCGCCGAGGGGCCGCGTGCCATGGGCGCCGTGATGAAGATCGTGAGCCCGAAGGTCGCGGGACGGGCCGAGGGCGGCCAGGTGGCCGCCGTGGTGAAGAAGCTGCTCGCCGGCTGAGGTCCGCGTCCGCGGCGGACGGATCCGGCAGACGGAAAGGGGCGCCCCCTGGGGGCGCCCCTTCGTCGTACCGAGGCCCGGGTGCCCGGCTCAGCCGTTGCCGTTCCCGCGCTGGCCGCGGAACCCGCCGTCCTGGCCCTGGAAGAAGCCCGGCGGGAAGGAGAACGTCGGGGTCGGCAAGGCGCCGCCGTTGCCCGCACCGCCGGCGCCGGCCCCGCCGCCCGTGGTGCCGCCGCCCCGGCCGCCGCCGAACAGGCCTCCGAAGAGACCGCCGATGTCACCGGTGTTTCCGCCCGTGCCCTGGTTTCCGGGGCGCGTGTCGTCGTTCCCCCGCTTCCGGCCTTTTCCCTTGTCACCACCGTCCGGGATGCCGACGAGGTGGAAGGACGGGGCGGCCTTGCCGCGCAGCGCGCCGGTCATCGCGTCGCGCCAGATCGGGCCGGGCACGTCGGCGCCGTAGACGAGGCCGTGCAGGACGCCGCCGATGCGGATGTCGGTCATCTTCACCTGCTGGCTGGCGCTGCCCACCCAGACCGCGCCCGCCATGTTCGGGGTGTAGCCGACGAACCACGCGTTCTTCCGTTCGTCCGTCGTACCGGTCTTGCCGGCGTTGTCGCGGTCGGACAGGCCCGCCTGCCGGCCGGTACCGGAGTCGACCACGCCCTGCAGGAGGGTGTTCACGGTGTCCGCGGTCTTCTGCGACATGGCCCGCGTGCAGGTGGTCTTCGGCACGGGCAGCGACTTCTCCTGGTCGCCGGTGCGCTGGGTGATCGACTCGATGGCGACCGGGGTGCAGTACACGCCGCGGGAGGCGAAGGCGGCGTACGCCGAGGCCATGGTCAGCGGCGAGATGCCGACCGCGCCGAGCGCGATGGAGGGGGTCTGCGGGAGCTTCTGCCCGTTGCCCTGCACCACGTGCAGCTTGTCGGTCATCTTCACCACCGGGCACAGACCGATGTCGGAGATCAGCTGGACGAAGTAGGTGTTGACCGACTTCGCCATGGCCTCCTTCATGGCGTACGGGCCGTGCTCCGAGGTGCTCTCGTTCTCCACCTGGTTGTGGTCGGTGTTGGTCCACTGCTTGCCGTCGCACGCCTGCACCGGGCTCGGGTACGGCATCGTGTACGGCGAGGAGTACTGCTGCGTCGGCGGCTTGCCGCCCTCGATCGCCGCGGCCGCCACGAACGGCTTGAAGGTCGAACCGGTCGGGAAACCGAAGTTCGAGCCGCCCCGGTCGCTTCCGACCGCGTAGTTGATCTCGGTCTCGTCCTTGCCGTAGCCGTACGGCTTGGACTGGCCCATGGCGACGATCTTCCCGGTGCCGGGTTCGACCAGCACGGCGGCGGCCGCGACCGAGTCCGTCTGGTAGACGTGCTTCTTGAGCGACGCCTGCACCGCGGCCTGCGCCTGCGGGTCCAGGGTGGTGCGGATGGTCAGGCCGCCCTGGTTCCAGATCTTGGCGCGGTCGGCGCGCGTCTTGCCGAAGACGGGGTCGTTGAGGAAGACCTGCTCGACGTACTTGCAGAAGAAGGCGGCGCCGTCGACGGCCGTGATGCAGCCGTTGCGCGGCGGGGTGACCTTCAGGCCCAGCGGCTCCTTCTTCGCCTTGTCGGCCTCCTCCTGGGAGATGTCGCCGACCTCGGCCATGCGCTGCAGCACGACGTTGCGCCGCCTGGTGGCCTCCGCCGCGTCGTTGACCGGGTCGTAGCGGCTCGGGGACTGCACGAGGCCGGCCAGCAGGGCGGCCTCGGGCAGGTTCAGGTCCTTGGCGTGCTTGGAGAAGTAGCGCTGGGAGGCGGCCTCGATGCCGTAGGCCTGTTCACCGAAGAAGGTGATGTTCAGGTAGTTCTCGAGGATCTTCTTCTTGCCCAGCTCCTGCTCGACCTGGATGGCGTACTTCAGTTCCTTGATCTTGCGGCCGAGGGTCTGCTGGGTGGCCTGGGCGACCTTGGTCGGGTCGTCACCGGCCTCCTCCACGAAGACGTTCTTCACGTACTGCTGGGTGAGCGTGGAGGCGCCCTGGGCGACGCCGCCCTCCTGGGCGTTCTTGTTCAGCGCGCGCAGCACGCCCTTGAGGTCGATCGCGCCGTGCTGGTAGAAGCGCGAGTCCTCGATGGCGACGATCGCCTTCTGCATGTACGGCGAGATGTCCTTCAGCGGCACCACCGTGCGGTCGCGCGAGTAGACCTGCGCGATCTGGCGTCCCTGACTGTCCAGGATCGTGGTGCGCTGGCTGAGCGGCGGGCGCTTGAGATCGGCCGGAATCTCGTCGAACCCCTCGACCGACCCCTTGGCCGCCAGGCCCAGTGCGCCGGCCGCGGGCAGCGCGATGCCGGCCAGCACCACTCCCGCGAGCACACTGACACCGAGGAACTTGGCGGCCTGCTGCGTTGGCGACAGACCACCGCCCGAGCGCTTCTTTGGCATGAGGGCAGCCTACGTTCTCATTCACCGGACAGGCGTATATGCCTTGGCCTAAGCTGCTCTCAACTGTCACAGCGGTACGGCGATGTCTCAATTCGTGCGGTGATCGTGACGCGGTTCGCGGGGCGTCCCGCTTTCCTCCGGTGTGGTGAGAGGTCCGGCGGAAGCGGCGTCTGCGGGCGTGTACGAAGGGTGCTCGAATTCGCTGGATACGTTCCCGGGTGTCTGTTGTGGTACACGGCAAAATCCCGCTTTGCCGGGAATGTCGTGCATGTCGCCAGGTCACTCCCCTGGGTGATCTGCGGCTCACTCATAGTCCGTTCGGACCATGCAAGATTGGGCCCGCTGGGGGTGTTGCGCGCTGCCCAGCCTTCCGTAACGTCCTCAACTGGCGGCGGTGAATATGCCGCCGTCGCCGTGGGGGAGCCTCGATTCGGGAGAGGACGGCGCCGGTATGGGCTGGGTAACCGACTGGAGTGCGCAGGCGGCCTGCCGCACTACCGATCCGGATGAACTGTTCGTACAGGGAGCAGCGCAGAACAGGGCCAAGGCAGTGTGCACCGGATGCCCGGTACGCACCGAGTGCCTTGCCGATGCGCTCGACAACCGCGTCGAATTCGGCGTGTGGGGCGGGATGACCGAACGGGAGCGCCGCGCACTGCTGCGCCGGCGGCCCACCGTGACCTCGTGGCGCCGGCTGCTGGAGACCGCCCGCATGGAGTACGAGCGGGGAGCCGGCTCCTACGACGAGGACCGGAAGTACGCGGCGGTGAGCTGAGCCGTCCAGGCCGGGACTGCGGTTCGGACAAGCCCTGTTCGGCCGTGTCGTGACGGCTCGTCGGCCGTGTCGTGACGGGTGCCGTGCCGGGTGTCGTGACGGCTGACGGACTGCCGGTCCCGTTGGTTCCAACGGGTGTCCTTGGCTTCGGCAGGGCACGTTGGTCCGTTCGGGTGGCCGGACGCCTCCGTGGTACGGGGCGAGCGAGCGGTACGGGAGCTGTCCGTGCCGTGGGCCTGCCGGGTGTGGTGCTCGCTTGCTGTCCGGTGTTCCCGGCGGGTCCAGGCACGCGTGGGCACCGCACGGGTGACCGCGCAGGTGCTCGCAGACCTGTCCGGGCAGCCTCGGTCCCCGCGGGGCCTGTCCGGGCGGCCCGGGCCCTTCCGGGCGCTGCCGCCGGTCAGCCGTCGGTGCCGGGCAGCTCGCGGCGGTTGTCCGCGAGCCGGTTCCCGATGTCCCGCAGTCCCGTGAGGTCGTGCACGTCCCCGGGCAGGGCGGGCACCTCGGCCACCGCCACCTCCGGGTGCCGGGCGGTGAACCGGTCCCGGGTGCGCTGCTCGCGCGCGAGCAGCTGCATGCGCTCGGCATGCAGCCTCAGCAGGCCCGCGGTGACCTGGTCGACCGCGTCCGGGGACGGCGTGCCGGCGGGCGACTCCGGCTCCGGGGCGACGGAGGAGTGCGCGGAAGAGTCCGAACGTCCTTGCTGCGTAGGGGAGTTACGAAGTCCAGCTTTCCCGTCGCCCTGATCCACAATGCGGGACTCTTCAAGATTTTCCGCAGCCGCGAGCGCACGCTCGGCCGACAGCTGGTCGGCGCCGCTGCCGTGGACCCGGTTGAGCACCAGGCCGGCCAGCGGCATCCGCTCCGCGGCCAGCCGTTCGACGAAGTACGCGGCCTCCCGCAGCGCATCCCGCTCCGGGGCCGCCACCACCAGGAACGCCGTCCCCGGCGCCTGCAGCAGCTTGTAGGTGGCGTCCGCTCGGGCGCGGAAACCGCCGAAGGTGGTGTCCATCGCGGCGACGAACGTCTGCACGTCCTTCAGCAGCTGACCGCCGAGCAGCTTGCCGAGCGTGCCCGTCATCATCGACATTCCGACGTTCAGGAACTTCATCCCCGCGCGCCCGCCGAGCTTGGCCGGCGCCGTCAGCAGGCGGATCAGCCGGCCGTCCAGGAAGGAGCCGAGCCGCTTCGGGGCGTCCAGGAAGTCCAGCGCCGAGCGGGAGGGAGGGGTGTCGACGACGATGAGGTCCCACTCGTCGCGGGCGCGCAGCTGGCCCAGCTTCTCCATCGCCATGTACTCCTGCGTGCCCGCGAAGCCCGCCGAGAGCGACTGGTAGAAGGGGTTGGCCAGGATCGCGGCCGCCCGCTCGGGATCCGCGTGCGCCTCGACGACCTCGTCGAAGGTGCGCTTCATGTCGAGCATCATGGCGTGCAGCTCGCCGTCGCCCTCGGTGCCCTTGACCCGGCGCGGCACGTTGTCGAGGGAGTCGATGCCCATGGACTGCGCCAGGCGGCGGGCGGGGTCGATGGTCAGGACGACGACCTTCCGGCCGCGCTCGGCGGCGCGCAGCCCCAGGGCCGCCGCCGTCGTGGTCTTGCCGACACCGCCCGAACCGCAGCACACGATGATCCGGGTGCCCGGGTCGTCGAGCAGCGGATCGACATCGAGCACACGTGCGGGTGCCAGCCGACGGGTGCCGTCCTGGGCGTGGGCGGAGGACCGGCCGGTCTCCGCGGCACGCGCCGCATGCGGGCTCATGACCCTCCCTGCCATCCCTGCTTGCGCAGCTCGCGCGCCAATTCGTACAGGCCCGCCACGTCCATGCCCTCGGCGAGCAGCGGCAGCTCGTGCAGCGGCAGATCCAGCTCGCCCAGGACCGCGCGCTGCTCCTGCTCCAGCGCGTACCGCTCGGCGTACTCCTCGGCCTGTGCCAGCAGCGGCTCCACCAGCTGTTCGGCCGAGCCGCCGCGCCGCGCGCCGCCGAGGCCGGCCGTGGACAGCGACCGGGCGAGCGCCGTGCGCGGTGCGGTGCGCAGCACCTCCAGGTCGGCGGCGTCCAGCACCTGCGGGCGCACCATGTTCACGATGACGCGGCCCACCGGCAGGCGTGCCGCGCGCAGTTCGGCGATGCCGTCCGCGGTCTCCTGCACGGGCATCTCCTCCAGCAGGGTCACCAGGTGCACCGCCGTCTCGGGCGATTTGAGCACCTGCATCACCGACTGGGCCTGATTGTGTATCGGGCCGATCTTGGCCAGGCCGGCGACCTCGTCGTTGACGTTGAGGAAGCGGGTGATGCGGCCGGTCGGCGGGGCGTCCATGACGACGTGGTCGTAGACGAACCGGCCCGAGCGGTCCTTGCGGCGCACCGCCTCGCACGCCTTGCCGGTCAGCAGGACGTCCCTGAGGCCGGGGGCGATGGTGGTGGCGAAGTCGATGGCCCCGATCCGCTTCAGGGCGCGTCCCGCGCTGCCCAGCTTGTAGAACATCTGCAGGTAGTCCAGCAGGGCGAGTTCGGGGTCGATGGCGAGCGCGTACACCTCCCCGCCGCCGGGGGCGACCGCGATCTTCCGTTCCTCGTACGGCAGCGCCTCCGTTTCGAAGAGCTGTGCGATGCCCTGGCGGCCCTCGACCTCGACGAGGAGCGTCCGCTTCCCCTCCGTGGCCAGGGCCAGCGCGAGGGCCGCGGCGACCGTCGTCTTGCCGGTCCCGCCCTTGCCGCTGACGACCTGGAGCCTGCTCACGTCTTCGAGCGTAACCAGTCGGTGCCGCGGTCACGCGGGAGGCTGTGGACAACCCACGGCGTGGTGCGGCGACGGACCGCGGCCACCCGTCCCCGTCGGGACCGCCGGGTGCGACGGGTTGCGTGCTGGGTGCGACGGGCCGCGTGCCGGGTGCGACGGGCCGCGTGCCGGGTGCGACCGCGGGCGGATGAGGGCCGGCGGCAGCGGATACAGTCGGCCCATGACCAAGTGGGAATACGCAACCGTGCCGCTGCTCGTCCACGCCACGAAGCAGATCCTGGACACCTGGGGCGAGGACGGCTGGGAGCTCGTCCAGGTCGTGCCCGGCCCCAACCCCGAGCAGCTGGTGGCCTACCTCAAGCGGGAGAAGCAGGCATGAGCGCGGTCGAGGCCAGGCTGGCCGAGCTCGGCCTGACGCTGCCGGAGGTCGTGCCGCCCATCGCCGCCTACCAGCCCGCTGTGCGGTCCGGGCCGTACGTGTTCACGGCCGGCCAGCTGCCGATGGTGGACGGCAAGCTGCCGGTCACCGGCAAGGTGGGCCTCGAGGTCACTCCGGAGGAGGCCAAGGACCTGGCCCGTACCTGCGCCCTCAACGCGCTCGCCGCCGTCAAGTCCGTCGCCGGCGACCTGGACCGCATCGCGCGGGTGGTGAAGGTCGTCGGTTATGTGGCCTCGGCCGCGGACTTCACCGGCCAGCCGGGCGTCGTCAACGGCGCGAGCGAGCTGCTGAGCGAGGTGCTGGGCGACAAGGGCGTGCACGCCCGCAGCGCGGTCGGCGTGGCGGTGCTGCCGCTGGACGCGCCGGTGGAGGTGGAGATCCAGGTGGAGCTGGCGCAGTAGGGTCCGCTCCGCTTCGTGCGGGTCACCGGTCCGGCGCCCGCACCTGAGGGGACCTCTCGAACATTCGCGCGTCAACCGATAGCCTCCGGCCATGGCGAATGGTCAGTGGTTCCCTCCGGACTGGCCGGACCGCATCCGCGCGCTCGCGGACGGCCGGCTCACGCCGGTCACGCCCCGGCGCGCGGCCACCGTCATGCTGCTGCGGGACACCGACGCCGGTCCCGTCGTCCACATGCTGCGCAGACGCGCCTCCATGGCCTTCGCCGGAGGCGCGTACGCGTATCCGGGCGGCGGTGTGGACCCGCGCGACGACGACCGCCGGGTCCGCTGGGCGGGGCCCTCGCGCGCCTGGTGGGCCGGCCGGCTCGAAGTGGACGAGGCGTCCGCCCAGGCGATCGTGTGCGCGGCCGTGCGGGAGACGTTCGAGGAGACCGGTGTCCTGCTCGCCGGGCCCGGCGACGACGCGGTCGTCGGCGACACCACGGGCCCGGACTGGGAGGCCGACCGCGCCGCCCTGGTCGCGCGTGAGCTGTCCTTCTCCGCGTTCCTCGACCGGCGCGGCCTGGTGCTGCGCTCGGACCTGCTGGCCGCGTGGGCGCGGTGGATCACCCCCGAGTTCGAGGCCCGCCGCTACGACACCTGGTTCTTCGTGGCCGCCCTGCCCGAGGGGCAGCGCGCCCGCAACGCCTCCGGCGAGGCCGACCGCACGGTGTGGATCCGCCCCGCCGAGGCGGCCGCCGGGTACGACGCGGGCGAGCTGCTGATGATGCCGCCCACCATCGCCACCCTGCGTTCGCTCACCGCCTGCCGCACCGCCGCCGAGGCGCTCGCGGCGGCGCCGGAGCGCGATCTGACCCCCGTACTCGCCCGCGCCCGCCTGGTGGACGGCGAGGTCGTCCTGTCCTGGCCGGGCCACGACGAGTTCACCCGGCGCATCACCCACGAGCGCACGGGACGCCCCCCGGCCTCCGGGTGAGCATCCCGCCGGCCCCGTCCGCACGACGTCCAGGAAGGTCCCCGCATGACGGACGCAGCATCGCTCCCCGGTCAGCCCCGGGGCGGCGTCGTCTCCGGCCCCGCCACCGCGCGGGCCGTCAACGTCCTCGCGCCCAACCCGTCCGCCATGACGCTGGACGGCACCAACACCTGGATCGTCTCCGAGCCCGACTCCGACCTGGCGGTCGTGATCGATCCGGGCCCGCTGGACGAAGGGCACCTGCACACCGTCGTCGACACGGCGGAGAAGGCCGGCAAGCGGATCGCGCTGACCCTGCTGACGCACGGCCACGCCGACCACGCGGAAGGAGCCGCTCGCTTCGCCGAGCTGACCGGGACCCGGGTGCGCGCCCTCGACCCGGCGCTGCGGCTGGGCGACGAAGGTCTGGGCGCCGGTGACGTGATCACGGTCGGCGGCCTGGAACTGCGCGTGGTGCCCACACCGGGCCACACCGCGGACTCGCTGAGCTTCCACCTGCCCGCCGACCGGGCGGTGCTGACCGGCGACACCGTCCTGGGCCGGGGCACGACGGTCGTGGCGCACCCGGACGGACGACTCGGCGACTACCTGGACTCGCTGCGGCGGCTGCGGTCGCTCACGGTCGACGACGGAGTGCGCACCATTCTTCCGGGCCACGGGCCCGTCCTTCAGGACGCCCAGGGCGCCGTCGAGTACTACCTCGCCCACCGGGCCCACCGGCTCGCCCAGGTCGAGACGGCCGTGGAGATGGGCTACCGCACCCCGGCCGAGGTGGTCGCCCACGTCTACGCGGACGTCGACCGGTCCCTGTGGCCGGCGGCCGAGCTGTCGGTGCGGGCCCAGCTGGACTATCTGGCGGAACACGGGATCGTTCAGCCGTGAGCCGTGAGCCGTGAGCCGTGAGCCGTGAGCCGTGAGCCGGGCGCGGTAGCGGCGTGCGGGCGCCGCGGCCGGGAGCGTGCGCGGGGCACGCCGAGGGTGCCGGCGACGACGCGGCGCCGGTTTCACGGCACCACCGGTCGCGCGGCGCCGCTGCAGGGCGCCGCGGATCGGAAGGGATGCAGACGCGATGCGTCCGGATCAGATGCGGATGCGGACGCGGTGCCGCTAATCAGATGCGGATGCGGATGCGGATGCGGTGCCGCGAATCGGATGCGGAAGCGGACGCGGCTGCGAATCGGATGCGGTGCGTCAGCGCGACCGCTTGGCCAGCCGCTCCACGTCCAGGAGGATGACCGCGCGGGCCTCCAGACGCAGCCAGCCGCGCTGGGCGAAGTCCGCCAGGGCCTTGTTCACGGTCTCGCGGGACGCGCCGACCAGCTGGGCCAGCTCCTCCTGCGTCAGGTCGTGCACGACGTGGATGCCCTCCTCGGACTGCACGCCGAAGCGGCGGGACAGGTCCAGCAGGGCGCGGGCCACACGGCCCGGCACGTCCGAGAAGACCAAGTCGGACATCTGGTCGTTGGTCTTGCGCAGGCGCCGGGCGACGGCGCGCAGCAGGGCGCCGGCCACCTCGGGCCGCGCGTTCAGCCAGGGCTGGAGGTCGCCATGGCCGAGGGCGAGCATCTTGACCTCGGTCAGCGCGGTCGCCGTGGCGGTGCGGGGGCCGGGGTCGAACAGGGACAGCTCACCGATCAGCTCGCCGGGGCCCACGACGGCCAGCATGTTCTCGCGGCCGTCGGGGGAGGTGCGGTGCAGCTTGACCTTGCCCTCGGTGACCACGTACAGACGGTCGCCCGGGTCACCCTCGTGGAACAGCGAGTCGCCACGGGCCAGGGTCACCTCCGTCATGGAGGCGCGGAGTTCCGCGGCCTGCTCGTCGTCGAGCGCCGCGAAGAGCGGATTGCGCCGCAGAACGTCGTCCACGAGTTCTCTCCTTGTCGACCTGCTCAGAGGATCTTGATCCCCGTGTGCCAGGGGACCGTGTTCCCCATTTTGCCGGACGGTCCAAACAGTGTGATCTGTCACAAGGATGCCGCACTGGTGTCCGGACGTACGCGGCAGGGGGCGTAAACGGTGCCTGAACTTCCGCGGCCGCAGCGGATGCCGGCGCCGGGCCTTAGGCTGGCCGAGTGTCCAAATCGCCGGTGAGAACACAGGCCGAGGGGGCTGGACGGGTGGTTGCACGGCAGGATTCCGCTGTGAGCGAACACGGTCGCGGCAGCGGACGGACCGAGGAGACGACCGAGGCCGCCGCAGCCGCCGAGGGCCGGCCCGGCACGCCGCCGGCCCGGACGACGGCCACCGAGAAGGCCGCGGCCGGGAGGACGGCGGCCGGGAGGACGGCGGCCGGGAAGACGGCGGCGAAGCGGACGGCCACGGACAAGCCGACGGCCGGGAAGGCCGCGGCGAAGAAGCCGGCGGCGAAGAAGCCGGCGGCGAGGAACACCGCGGCGACGGCGGCGAAGAAACCGGCGGCGAAGAAGACCTCGGCGACGGCGGCGAAGAAGACCTCGGCGACAGCGGGGAAGAAGACCTCGGCGACAGCGGGGAAGAAGACCGCGGCGGCCGGCGGGGCCGCCGGGAAGAAGGCGGCGGGCGGTGCGGTGCGCAAAGCCGGACCCGTCCGGAAGGCGGAGGCCGTCGTCGCCAAGGCCACGGCGAGTGTCCGCAAGGCCTCCCCGCCGAGGACCGTCGCGACGACGACGCCGTCGGGCGAGTCCCGCACGGCGCTGGTCCGCCGGGCCCGCCGTATCAACCGGGAGCTGGCGGAGGTCTACCCGTACGCCCACCCCGAGCTGGACTTCGAGAACCCGTTCCAGCTGCTGATCGCCACCGTTCTGTCCGCGCAGACCACCGACCTGCGGGTCAACCAGACGACACCCGCGCTGTTCGCCGCCTACCCGACCCCGGAGGACCTGGCCGCCGCCGATCCGCAGCGGGTCGAGGAGATCCTCCGCCCGTGCGGTTTCTTCCGGGCCAAGACCAGGTCGGTCATCGGCCTGTCGAAGGCGCTGGTGGAGAACTTCGGCGGGGAGGTCCCCGGACGCCTGGAGGACCTGGTCACGCTGCCCGGCGTGGGGCGCAAGACCGCCTTCGTCGTCCTCGGCAACGCCTTCGGCAGGCCCGGAATCACCGTGGACACGCACTTCCAGCGGCTGGTGCGGCGCTGGAAGTGGACCGACGAGACCGACCCCGACAAGATCGAGGCGGCCGTCGGGGCACTGTTCCCCAAGAAGGACTGGACGGATCTGTCCCACCACGTCATCTGGCACGGACGCCGTATCTGCCATGCCCGCAAGCCCGCCTGCGGCGCCTGCCCGATCGCCCCGCTGTGCCCGTCCTACGGCGAGGGGGAGACCGACCCGGAGAAGGCGAAGAAGCTGCTCAAGTACGAAAAGGCCGGCCTGCCGGGGCAGCGGCTCAAGCCCCCGCAGGCCTACCTGGACGCGGGCGGCAAGCCGGCCCCGCCCCTGGGCGCCGCATGACGGAACGATCTTGGCGGCGCGGCGCGTTGGACAGGGCAGGACGACGGGGACAGGGGTGGCGATGACACGGGCGGGCGAGACGGGCGCGAAAACCGTGGGGTGCGCGGGCGAGAAGCCTGCCGGTACGGCGGCTCGGGCGACGGGGGCAGCGACCGGTGCGGCGGACGGTGCCGCCGGCACGGCGCGGCCGGGCTCGGTACGGCTCAGCACGCAGGGGCTGCCGGAGTGGCTTCAGCCGGTGGTGCGGCTCGCCGGAACCGTGAAGCCACGGCAGCTGAGCCGCTTCCTGCCGCCGGCGAACGGCGAGGGCCGCCCGTCCGCCGTGCTGGTGCTCTTCGGAGAGGGCGAGCGCGGGCCCGAGCTGCTGCTCATGGAGCGGGCCGGTTCCCTGCGCTCGCACGCCGGGCAGCCGTCCTTCCCCGGCGGCGCGCTCGACCCGGAGGACGGCGACCCGCAGGGCGAGGGCCCGCTGCGGGCGGCGCTGCGCGAGGCGGAGGAGGAGACCGGGCTCGACCCGGCCGGGGTGCAGCTGTTCGGGGTGCTGCCCCGGCTGTACATCCCGGTCAGCGGTTTCGTCGTCACCCCGGTGCTCGGCTGGTGGCGCACGCCCAGCCCGGTGGGCGTGGTCGACCCGGCGGAGACCGCCCGCGTCTTCACGGTCCCCGTGGCGGATCTCATCCACCCGGACAACCGTGCGACCGCCGTCCACCCCCGGGGCCACCGCGGCCCCGCGTTCCTGGTCGCGTCGACCCTCGTGTGGGGGTTCACCGCCGGAATCATCGACCGCCTGCTCCACTACGCGGGCTGGGAAGAGCCGTGGGACCGGGACAAGCAGGTCCCGCTGGACTGGCGGGCGTGACAGGGTGGCGTGGTCGTACCGGCCGGTGTCCCGGGGACGCCGTGTCCCGCCGGCCGCCGCGCGGCGGCCGAACCCCGGCCGGCCTGTGAGGGACGAGAAGACGATGAGGCGAGGCTCGACGCGGTGAACGTGCTGGACATCCTGCTGCTGATCGCCGCGGTCTGGTTCGCGGTCGTCGGGTACCGCCAGGGCTTCGTCGTCGGCATCCTGTCGGTGATCGGCTTCCTCGGCGGCGGCCTGGCCGCCGTCTACGCGCTTCCGGTCCTGTGGGACGCCCTGACGGACAACGCGCCGGTCAGCACCACCGCCGCCGTCGTCGCCGTGATCGTCGTCATCGTGTGCGCCTCGGTGGGGCAGGCACTGACCACCCACCTGGGCAACAAGCTGCGCGTCCACATCACCTGGTCCCCGGCCCGCGCCCTGGACGCGACCGGCGGCGCGCTCGTCAACGTCGTCGCGATGCTGCTGGTCGCCTGGCTGATCGGCTCGGCGCTCGGCGGCACGACGATACCGACCCTGGGCAAGCAGGTCCGCACTTCCAAGGTGCTGCTCGGGGTCTCCGACGCGCTGCCGGACCAGGCGGACACCTGGTTCGCCGACTTCACCTCGGTGCTCGCGCAGAACGGCTTCCCGCAGGTGTTCAGCCCGTTCGCGGACGAGCCCATCACCGACGTGCGGCCCCCGGACCCGGCGCTGCGCGACAGCGCCGTCGCCGCACGCGCTCAGCGGTCCGTGGTCAAGGTGACCGGCACCGCGCAGGGCTGCGGCAAGGTGCTGGAGGGCACCGGGTTCGTCTTCGGCGACCGGCGGGTCATGACCAACGCGCACGTCGTCGGCGGGGTCGACGACCCGACTGTGCAGATAGGCGGCGAGGGCCGCCGCTACGACGCGAAGGTCGTGCTGTACGACTGGCACCGGGACATCGCCGTCCTCGACGTGCCCGGCCTGCACGCGCCCGCCCTGCGGTTCACCGACGACGACGCGCACAGCGGGGACAGCGCGATCGTCGCCGGCTTCCCCGAGAACGGCTCCTACGACGTGCGGGCCGCGCGCGTGCGCGGGCGCATCACGGCCAGCGGCCCCGACATCTACCACCGCTCCACGGTCCGCCGCGACGTCTACTCGCTCTATGCGACCGTCCGCCAGGGCAACTCCGGCGGTCCGCTGCTGACCACCGACGGCAAGGTGTACGGGGTGGTGTTCGCCAAGTCCCTGGACGACCCGGACACCGGGTACGCGCTCACCACGGACGAGATCCGGCAGGACATCGACCAGGGCCGCACCGCGACCCAGGAGGTGGACAGCGACACCTGCGCGCTGTGAGGGCGGCTGTGCGGGGGCGGCCGGGTGCCGGGGGATCAGCGGGACCGGATGTCCGGGGGGTCTCCGGAGGTGTCCGCGGGGCCTTAGCGGTCAGCCGCGCGGGTGACGCAGCCGGACCGAGACCCAGCGGGCCCGGCGGCGCAGGATGTGCGGAATGCCCACGCGGGGGTCGCTGTCGCCCAGTTGCGGGTTCTCCCGGTGGCGGGAGCCCGGACCGCTCGCCGAACGGCGGGTGCGTGCTACGTCGTTGTAGTCGTGCGTCCAGCCCATACCGACACCTCTGCCCCCGCCTCAAGGTCGATAAGCGCCCGCGGGCGCCCCAATGGGCCTATGCATCCGGCACATGGCCGTTCGCAGAACAGACGTTCAGATCCGGATACCGGGCGCCGGGCAGCCGTGACGGACCGATGGCCGTCCGTGCGCGGCGGGTCACCGGTCCGGCTCGGGGTCCTTCAGCCAGTCGACCAGTTCGGCGGAGAACGCCATGGGGTCCTCCTCGTGCGGGAAGTGCCCCAGACCGTCGAAGAGCCGCCAGCGGTAGGGCGCCTCCACGTACTCGCCGGACCCGGCCGCGCTGCGGGTGCGCAGCACCGGGTCGAGGGATCCGTGCAGATGCAGCGTGGGCACCCGCACCGGGCGCTTCATCCGCCGGTAGAACTGGATGCCGTCGGGGCGGGCCAGGGAGCGCACCAGCCAGCGGTAGGGCTCGATCGCGCAGTGCGCGGTCGACGGCACGCACAGCGCGCGCCGGTAGGTCTCCACCGTCTCGTCGTCCGGCAGGCGCGGCCCCGACCACTGACGCAGCAGCCGGCCCACCAGGGCGCCGTCGTCGGCGACGAGCTGCCGTTCCGGGATCCACGGCCGCTGGAAGCCCCAGATGTGTGAACTGGCCGCCGTCTGCTTGACGTCGCCGAGCATCGCCGCGCGCCACCGCCTCGGATGCGGCATGGAGACCACGGCCAGGCGCCTGACCAGCTTCGGGCGCATCGCCGCCGCCGTCCACGCCAGGTAGCCGCCCAGGTCGTGGCCGACCAGCGCGGCGTCCGGCTCGCCCAGGGAACGGATCACGCCGGTGACGTCGAGGGCGAGGTTGGCGGGGTCGTAGCCGCGCGGGGTGCGGTCGCTGCCGCCCACGCCCCGCAGGTCCATCGCCACGGCCCGGAAACCCGCGTCGGCCAGGGCCACCAGCTGGTGCCGCCAGGTCCACCAGAACTGCGGGAACCCGTGCAGCAACAGCACCAGCGGTCCGTCGCCCAGCTCGGCGATGTGGAAGCGGGCGCCGTTGGCGGCGACGTCCCGGTGGGTCACCTTCCTCTCGCCGGGGATGTCGATCCGGACGACCGAGGTCGAGTACGGCGAAGGGGTGGCGGGGTCCGTCATGAGGACGAGCGTGCCACAGCCTCGATGGCCTGCGGGGAGCGGTCCTCCAGAGCGGGGGTCACGGGCCGCGGGTGCGGCTTGGCCTTCTGCAGCACACCGGCCGTCTGCTTCATCGACGCGGCCACCTTCTGGGGGCCCTTGCCCTTCTTGGCCTTCTTCACGAAGACCGTGCCGATCAGCATGAGGAACAGCGCGACCAGGACGTTGGCCCCGAAGGCCACCAGGAAGCAGAGCGCGAGATTCCAGCCGGTCCAGGTCCTCACGCCGTACGCCAGTGCGAAGTCGAGCATCGGCAGCGAGAACAGCGCGACCGCGCCGGCCAGCGAGAACGCCCCTCCGCTGACCGCGCCGCGCTTGGCGTCCTGCTTCAGCTGGGCCTTCGCCAGCGCGATCTCGTCATGCACCAGCGCCGACATCTCCGCCGTCGCCGAGGCGAACAGCTCTCCGATGCTGCGTTCGGCGCCGACCGGGCTGCCGTCGGGTGCGCTCATCGCGACTCTCCCTTTCCTGCCTGACTGGAACGGACCTGTCTTTCGTACCGTCCCGTCAGATCATGCCGGACTGTCCTTCTGCTCGCTCGCCCCGCCCGGCACTTCGGCCCCCTGCCGGGCACGTTCGGCCGCCTTCTCGGCGGCGATGCGGCGGTGCTCGGCCGCCTTGCGTTCGTGGATGTCCGCCATGCGCAGGTGGTAGGCGGGGTCGTCGTCCTCGTAGACGTCCGGCACGCCGTCGAGGTCCTCGTCGCGCTCTTCGGACTCGCACAGCCTCCGGTACCGGGCGTTGCGTATGCGCAGCAGCACCGTCGCGAGCGCCGCGGCGATGACGGAGCCGCACAGGACGGAGGCCTTGACCTCGTCGGTGAGGTGCGCGTCGCCCTCGAAGGCCAGCTCGCCGATCAGCAGGGAGACGGTGAAGCCGATGCCGGCGAGCGTGGCCAGGGCGAACACGTCGGCCCAGGCCAGGTCCTCGCTGAGCGAGGCCCGGGTGAACCGGGCGGTCAGCCAGGTCCCGCCGAAGACGCCGACCGTCTTGCCGACGATCAGACCGAGCACCACGCCGAGCGTCTCGGGCCGGCCGAACACATCCGCCAGCGCCCCGCCGGAGAGCGACACGCCCGCGCTGAACAGGGCGAACAGCGGCACTGCCAGGCCCGCGGACAGCGGCCGGACGAGGTGCTCGATCCGCTCGCCCGGGGAGTGCTCCTCCCCTTCGCGGCGGGTACAGCGCAACATCAGGCCCATCGCCACGCCGGCGATGGTGGCGTGCACGCCGCTGTTGTACATCAGGCCCCAGATCACCACGCCCAGCGGCACGTACACGTACCAGCCGCGCACCCCCTGGCGCAGCAGCAGCCAGAAGACGGCCAGGCCCGCCGCCGCTCCGCCCAGCGCGGCCAGGTTCAGGCTGTCGGTGAAGAACAGCGCGATGATCAGGATGGCGAACAGGTCGTCGACGACGGCCAGGGTCAGCAGGAACGCGCGCAGCGCACTGGGCAGCGACGTGCCGATGACCGCGAGCACCGCGAGGGCGAAGGCGATGTCGGTGGCGGTGGGCACCGCCCAGCCGGCGAGCGAGCCGCCGCCGGTGAGGTTGGTCAGGCTGTAGACGACGGCCGGTGCCGCCATGCCGCACAGGGCGGCGACGACCGGGAGAACCGCGGCCCGTGGATCGCGCAGGTCTCCGGCGACCAGCTCCCGTTTCAGCTCGATGCCGGCGACGAAGAAGAAGATCGCGAGCAGGCCGTCCGCGGCCCAGTGGGCGACGGACAGGTGCAGGCCGAGCGTGGCGGGGCCGAGGGAGAAGTCGGAGACGGTCTCGTAGCTGGTGTGCAGGCCGGGGAGGTTCGCCCACAGCAGTGCGGCGATCGCGGCAATCAGCAGCAGGACGCCGCCGACCGTCTCGGTGCGCAGCGCGTCCAGGATGAAGGTGCGCTCCGGCAGGGACGGACGGCCGAGGCTCTTGCGCTCGGTGCGGTCGGCGGGGCGGGGCGCGGTCATGGAGACCTCCAGGTGGCGGCAGGGGCGGGCACATGCCGACCAGACTTCCCGGCGCACCTGAGGGTCGTGTGCAGTTGTCGGAAGACGCCCGGTGGACGTCGGAGCGGGCGCAGCGCGTGTCGAAAGCGGCTTCGAGGCCCCGTGGGCCAATCTACCCAAGCGGGCGGGCACCCGGCATGTGCCGGGTGCCCGCAGGTGAGCTGTACGGCCTGCCGGCGGGGGCTCAGTCCTCGCTCGGCGCCGCGGGGAGCTTGGCCTGGATGAGCTCCATGACCGTGGAGTCGGTCAGCGTCGTGACGTCTCCCAGCTCCCGGTTCTCCGCGACATCGCGCAGCAGACGGCGCATGATCTTTCCGGAGCGGGTCTTGGGCAGCTCCGCCACCGGCAGGATCCGTTTCGGCTTGGCGATCGGGCCGAGCGTCGAGCCGACGTGGTTGCGCAGCTCGCCGATGAGGGACTCGGTCTCGGCGGCCGTGCCCCGCAGGATCACGAACGCGACGATCGCCTGGCCGGTGGTCTCGTCCGACGCGCCGACCACGGCGGCCTCGGCGACGGCGGGGTGGGACACCAGCGCGGACTCCACCTCCGTGGTGGAGATGTTGTGCCCGGACACCAGCATCACGTCGTCGACGCGGCCGAGCAGCCAGATGTCGCCGTCGTCGTCCTTCTTGGCGCCGTCACCGGCGAAGTAGCGGCCCTCGAAGCGCGACCAGTAGGTGTCGATGAAGCGCTGGTCGTCGCCCCAGATGGTGCGCAGCATCGACGGCCACGGCTCGGTGAGGACCAGGTAGCCACCGCCGCCGTTGGGCACCTCGTTGCCCTCGTCGTCCACGACGGTGGCGGACACGCCCGGCAACGGCCGCTGGGCGGAGCCCGGCTTGGCCTCGGTGACGCCGGGCAGCGGGGAGATCATGATGGCGCCGGTCTCCGTCTGCCACCAGGTGTCCACGACCGGGGTGCTGTCGGCGCCGATGTGCTTGCGGTACCAGACCCACGCCTCCGGGTTGATCGGCTCGCCGACCGAGCCGAGCACCCGCAGGGAGGACAGGTCGTACTTCGCGGGGATGTCGTCGCCCCACTTCATGAACGTGCGGATCGCGGTCGGCGCCGTGTACAGGATGCTGACCTTGTACTTCTGCACGATCTCCCAGAAACGGCCCTGGTGCGGGGTGTCGGGAGTGCCCTCGTACATCACCTGGGTGGCACCGTTGGCCAGCGGCCCGTACACGATGTACGAGTGGCCGGTGACCCAGCCGACGTCGGCGGTGCACCAGTAGACGTCCGTCTCGGGCTTGAGGTCGAAGACGGCCCAGTGGGTGTACGCGGCCTGGGTCAGGTAGCCGCCGGAGGTGTGCAGGATGCCCTTGGGCTTCCCGGTGGTGCCCGAGGTGTAGAGGATGAACAGCGGGTGCTCGGCCTCGAACGCCTCCGGGGTGTGCTCCGCCGGCTGCCGGCCGACGACCTCGTGCCACCACAGGTCGCGGCTGTCGTCCCAGGCGACCTCCTGGCCGGTGCGGCGGACCACCAGGACGTGGCGGACGTCCGACACGCGGGTGAGGGCCTCGTCGACGGCGGGCTTGAGCGCGGACGGCTTGCCGCGCCGGTAGCCGCCGTCCGCCGTGATGACGACCTTGGCGTCGGCGTCCTTGATGCGGGTGGCGAGCGCGTCCGCGGAGAAGCCGCCGAAGACGACCGAGTGGGCGGCGCCGATACGGGCGCAGGCCAGCATCGCGATCGCCGTCTCCGGGATCATCGGCATGTAGATCGCGACCCGGTCGCCCGAGCGCACGCCGAGTTCGAGCAGGGCGTTGGCGGCCTTGGAGACCTCGTCCTTGAGCTGGGCGTACGTGATGGCCCGGCTGTCGCCGGGCTCGCCCTCGAAGTGGATCGCGACGCGGTCGCCGTGCCCGGCCTCCACATGCCGGTCGACGCAGTTGTACGCCACGTTGAGCGTGCCGTCCTTGAACCACTTGGCGAACGGCGGGTTCGACCAGTCGAGGGTCTCGGTCGGCTCCTTGACCCAGGCCAGCCGGCGGGCCTGCTCAGCCCAGAAGCCGAGCCTGTCAGCCTTGGCCTGTTCGTACGCCTCCGCCGTCACATTGGCGTTCGCGGCCAGGTCAGCGGGCGGCGCGAAACGTCGTTCCTCCTTCAAGAGGTTGGCCAGGCTTTCGTTGCTCACGACATCTCCCTTTCTCAGGGTGTCCGTTGTGTCCCAGGCCACAGCTCATCAGACGAGGAGGCCGATGACAAGGGTCGTCGGTACAGATGGTTTAGACCTGTTGTGGAGAGCTTGCGCAGTCGTACCCCTGTTCTGACGTGGGCCCCACGCGGCTACGGTCGGCGCGGACGACCTGGGGGCCGGGTCCGTGCGCTGTGGACGCCCCCGGCTGCCCCCCGTCGTCCGGGGGCGTCCGGGTCCCTGCGCAGGGACGGTCTCGGTCGGCATGGACGGCTTGGACGGTCACGGCCGGCATGGACGGCTTGGACGGCTTGGACGGTCTCGGTCGGCATGGACGGCTTGGACGGTCACGGCCGGCATGGACGGTGCCAACAGCGCGGGTCGCGGCCCGCGCCGGGTGGACCGGCGCGGTGCGGCCCGCCCGGCTGACGGGCGCGGTTCTCACGCCGGGCTGGGCAGCTCCTCTGATGCGCCCACCCGGGTGAACACATCCGCTCCGTCTCTCCTGGCGAGCAGGTACGCCTGGGCCTCGGCCACATGGAAGTACATTCCGTGCAGCTCCAGCCGGCCCTGCCGCAGGGCCCGGGCCACCGCGTCGTGGACACGCAGGTGATCCAGTTGCTGGAGGACATTGACCAGGCAGAGCCGCTCCAGCGTGTCGGCGGGAGGGCGGTCGTCCAGGGTGGGTGTGCCGTGGCTGCCGTCGGCCAGCCGCCGCAGGCTCGGCAGACCGTGGCGCAGCCACCGGCCGAGCGAGGTCGCCGCACCCTGCGGTGCCGCACCGGCGGGGCGGGAGTCGAGCAGGGCCTGCATGGCCCCGCACCCGGAGTGGCCGCACACCGTGATGGAGCGCACCCGGAGCACGTCCACCGCGTACTCGATGCCGGCCGCCACCGAGTCGTCGCCGGGTTCCTCGCCGGGCACGGGAACGAGGTTGCCCACGTTCCGGACGACGAAGAGGTCGCCGGGACCACTGGAGGTGATCATCGAGGTGACCAGCCGGGAGTCGGCACAGGCGAGGAAGAGCTGGGAGGGCCGCTGGCCCTCCCGGGCCAGCCGTGCCAGCTCGTGCCGGACCAGGGGGGCGGTGTAGCGCTGGAACGCGCTGATTCCACGGGCCAGTTGGTCACGGGTCGAAGGGCGCGCAGAGCTGGAGCCGGATGGTGGGTCAGAGGCTGGTGAGAGGTCCCCTTTCGGCGCGGTCGGCGTCCTCTTGTCCGGTGACGAGCTGTCCACGGTTGCGGCGGCGACGTTTGGTGACGGTGTGCGGGCCTTCTCCGTGGGCGCGGTTACCCGGTCGGTCGGCGGTGCGGGCGGGGGCTGGGTGCCGCTGCGGCTCGTGGCGTGCGGTCGGTCGCCGGCAGTGCTTGGGGCGGGGGTCCGGACGGGGTCCGGGGACGGCGCGGGGGCCGTGTTCCGGGCCGGTGGCGGAAGCGTGCGCGGCGCGCCCTGTGACGGGTGGTTGCGCCCGGCTGTCCAGGGCCCGCAGCGGCAGCCGGAGGATGCGGCAGAAGCGGACAGGCCGGTGCCCGCGGGGCCGGAGCGGTGTGGCCGAGGGGGCGGGCTGTGCGGTGGGTGGGAGTGCCGGTGCCGCGCGTGATCGGCGGCGTGGACGGGAAGACAGGGGATCACGGTTCGAGCCTCCTTCACGTGCGCAGGCCAAGGACTAGTAAAGCAAAGGTAATCCAACGTAAAGATCTTGTCTGCACTTTCTGTGCAAATGGCGGAGAAACTCACCGTGTTGGGTGAAGTGGGAGTTTCATCGGCTTGTCGTACTAATTCCTTCTCGGTCCCGTGCGACCTTGGCGGCGCACCGCCGGCCCGGCCGGCACCGGACCAGCACACGCCGCCTCGGCGTCGGACGAGAGAAGGAAGAAGGTGGGCCGAACATGGCCGCCACCCGGAGGAACACGGCCGCCACCCAGAGGATCGCCGCGAGCGTCGTCACCGCCGCGGCCTGCGCCTCCTCGCTCGCCGGCTGCGCGAGCGGCACCGGCACTCCCGGACACGGTGCGGCCGGTGCGCCACGCCCCGAACACCGTCCCGCGCGGCCTCCCGGCACCGTCGTGCGCCTCATCGGCGACGGATCCACCGCCTACACCGGAGCGCAGCCGCACCAGCCCCGGCCGGCGCGGCTGAAGTCCGGTGAGAAACCTCCGCAGTTCGTCGTCTTCTCCTGGGACGGAGCGGGCGAGGACAGCCGGCGGCTGTTCTCGCACGTCCGCAAGGTGGCCAAGGAGAACAACGCCACGATGACGTTCTTCCTCAGCGGGGTGTACCTGCTTCCCGAGGACAAGCGCGACCTGTACCGGCCACCGCGGCACGCGCCCGGCAGTTCGGACATCGGCTTCAACCACACCCGCGGCATCGCGGACACCGTCCGGCAGTTGCGCCTGGCATGGCTGGAGGGCCACGAGATCGGCACCCACTTCAACGGCCATTTCTGCGGCCCCGGCGGAGTGGGCCAGTGGTCCGTGGACGAGTGGAAGAGCGAGATCGAGCAGGCCAAGCAGTTCGTGCAGACCTGGAAGACCACCAGCGGCCTGAAGGACCTTCCGCCGCTGCCCTTCGACTACGGCAGGGAACTCATCGGCGCCCGCACGCCCTGCCTGGAAGGCCGGGAGAACTTCATGAAGGCGGCGGCCGAGCTGGGCTTCCGCTACGACAGCAGCGGCGTGAACAACCAGGTCTGGCCGGAGAAACGGCACGGCCTGTGGGACCTGTCCATGCAGCTGGTGCCGTTCCCCGGGCACACCTTCGAGCAGCTGACCAGGGACTACAACTTCATGGTCAACCAGTCCGGCACACAGACCCAGGGCGACCCGGCCCACTACGAGCACTGGGGCAACCAGATGCGCGACGGCCTGCTCCGCGGCTTCCACCGCGCCTACGACGGCAACCGCGCACCGCTGATCATCGGCAACCACTTCGAGTCCTGGAACGGCGGCACCTACATGCGGGCCGTCGAGGACGTCGTGAAAGAGGTGTGCACCAAGCCCGAGGTGCGCTGCGTCTCCTTCCACCAGCTGGTGGACTGGCTGGACGCCCAGGATCCGCAGATCCTCGCCCGGCTGCGCACCCTGGAGGTCGGCGAGGCGCCCCGGCAGGGCTGGGCGTCCTTCCTGTCGGCCCGTCCGGCCCCGGCGCCCAAGGGCGTACCCGGGGCGCCCGCGAGTTAGATGTGTTGTCCGGACAGGCCGGTGTGCCGGTGACACGTGTACCTGGTGCCTGAACGAGCCAGGGCCTCCCGGGACCGGGTGCGGCAGCCACCGCCCCTGCCGGGAGGCCCTCGCGTCCGCCGAGGGTGCCGCGCCGCTCAGGCCGGGGCGGCGACGCCCTCGCCCAGGACGAAGCCGGGGTCGACCTGCGCCGCCAGGTCGGCTCCTGTGCGCTCGTTTCCCCAGGAGACGGCGTTCTTGAGGTGGAAGTGCACCATCTGCTGGGTGTAGCGCTGCCAGTCCCGCCGCTCGTACGTGGCGTCGGCGGCGGCCTGCAGGGTCTGCAGGGCGCTGCGGTTGGTGTCCTCCAGCAACGCGAACCGCGGCGGCCGCCCCTTCTCCATGGCCCGGACCCAGTCCGAGTGGCCGACGGTCACGAGCAGGTCGTCCCCGACCTCGGCGCGCAGGAAGTCCAGGTCGTCCTGGCCCTGCACCTTGTTGCCGACGACCCGCAGAGCGACCTCGAAGTCCCGGGCGTACTCCTTGTACTGACGGTAGACCGAGACGCCCTTCCGGGTGGGCTCGGCGACCAGGAACGTCATGTCGAACCGGGTGAACATCCCGGAGGCGAAGGAGTCCGAACCGGCCGTCATGTCCACCACGACGTACTCGTCGCGGCCGTCCACCAGATGGTTCAGATACAGCTCCACCGCTCCGGTCTTGGAGTGGTAGCAGGCGACTCCGAGGTCGGCGTCCGTGAAGGGACCGGTGACCATCAGGCGGACGGCGCCGTCGTCGAGCTGCACCTCGCGCGCGCAGGCGTCGTAGACCGGGTTGTTCTCGCGTACGCGCAGCAGCCGGGAGCCCTCGCCGGGAGGCGTCGTCTTGATCATCGTCTCGGCTGAGGTGATGCGCGGGTTGCTGCCGCGCAGATAGTCCTTGATCAGCGGGAGCCGGTCGCCCATCGCGGGCAGTGCGGCCGCCTCGGCCTCGTCCAGGCCCAGGGCGACGCCCAGGTGCTGGTTGATGTCGGCGTCGATCGCGACGACGGGCGCGCCGGTCGTCGCGAGATGGCGGATGAACAGGGAGGACAGCGTGGTCTTGCCGCTGCCGCCCTTCCCGACGAAAGCAATTTTCATGTTCACGAAGCGTAGCGAGACGGATGCTCCGGGTTGCGATCGAAGTGAAGAAGACCACTCCATCGTGGGGTGTGCCGGGCTGGTGCGTAGGGTCGTACTCATGAGTACGACAGGCGCGACCGCCGAGCCCCCTCCGAGTTCCCGCACGGGCGCGAACCGGCAGGATCCTCTTGCGGCCCTGGGCGGTCTGCCCGGTGTGGCCGAGTCCGTGGAGTCCGTGCGCAAGGCCGTGGACCGGGTCTACGGCCACCGGATCATGCGGCGCCGGAGCAACGCGATCACCTCGGAGGCGGCGCTGCGCGGCGCCCGCGCCTCCGCGGCGCTGTCCGGGGCCGACTGGGCCCTGGAGGAGGTGCGGCGGCGCACCGACTTCAGCGGCGACGACGAGGCGAGGGTGCTCGGCGCGGCGCTGCGCCTGACGGCCGAGGCGGGTCAACTGCTGTCCATCTGGCGGCAGTCACCGTTGCGGGTCCTGGCCCGGCTGCACCTGGTGGCGGCTGCCGGGACGCACGACGACGGTGTCGGCCGGCCCCGGCAGGAGGGCGAGGAGGCCGACGAGCCGCTGATCGACCTGCCGCTGCCCGGGGCCGACGAGGTCTCCGGGCGGCTGGAGGGCCTGGCGGATCTGCTCGTCGCCGGCACCTCCGCGCCGGCCCTGGTCGTCGCCGCCGTCGTGCACGGCGAACTGCTGGCGCTGCGCCCGTTCGTCTCCCACAACGGCCTGGTCGCCCGCGCGGCGGAACGCATCGTCCTGGTCGGCAGCGGCCTGGACCCGAAGTCCGTCTGCCCGGCCGAGGTGGGGTACGTAGAGCTGGGGCCCGACGCCTACCGGGCGGCCCTGGACGGGTACGTCTCGGGAACCGCTGAGGGCATGGCCGCCTGGATCGGGCACTGCGCCCAGGCGGTGCAGCTCGGTGCGCGCGAGTCGACGGCGGTGTGCGAGGCGCTGCAGCGCGGAGCGGCGTGACCGGCGGCCGCGGGCGCGCCGGTCGCCCGTAGGGGGCGCACGGGGCGTACACAGGGTGCGGCGGTACGAGGGCTCGTACCGCCGCTGGCATGACCACCGAGTTACCAGGCGTCCTCGATATGTCGCCCATCAGGTCGGGATCTTTGCCCGTGACCTGGTGCGGCTGGCCCGTAATCGACGGGTCGACGTCGCGTGGGTGCCCGGTGTTCATGCGTCGGTCCGTGGGGCCATGCGTCTGAAGTCGTCCTCTCGGACGTCCTTCGGTCTCGCGGGCCGTTAACTCCTTTGTACTGCACGCGAAGGACAAGGGGAACCCCTCGCCGCATATCTTTACTTGTAAGGCGAAACGGGCGTAACAGCGCACTTGTTCACGGAGGGGCGGCCAGAGGGCCCGGCGGTCGTCCGGGCCGGTCCGTACCCTGACCCATCAGGCGGCCGTGCCCCGGCGCCGGCTCGCGAGCCACACCAGTCCCGCGGTCGCTGCGGCCGCTCCCACCGCCGCCGCGACCAGGGCCGGGCGCGGCGGCGCGGACAGTCCCGGCAGCCGCTGCGTGAGCCGCACAGGGCGGTGGAAGTCGAGAACCGGCCAGCCGCGGGCGAGTGCCTCCCGGCGCAGCGCACGGTCGGGGTTCACCGCATGCGGGTGACCCACCGCCTCCAGCATCGGCAGGTCGGTCACCGAGTCGCTGTACGCGTAGCACCGCCGCAGGTCGTATCCCTCGGACGCGGCCAGTTCCCGGATCGCCTCCGCCTTCGTCGGGCCGTACGCGTAGTACTCCACCTCGCCCGTGAAGCAGCCGTCCTCGCCGACCACCATCCGGGTGGCCACCACCCGGTCCGCGCCCAGCAGTTCACCGATCGGCTCGACCACCTCCGCGCCCGACGTCGACACGATGACGACGTCCCGCCCGGCGGTGTGATGCTCCTCGATGAGAAACGCGGCCTCGTCGTAGATGATCGGGTCGATCAAGTCGTGCAGCGCCTCGGCGACGATCTCCTTGACCTGTTGCACGTTCCACCCGCGGCACAGGGACGACAGGTAGGAGCGCATGCGTTCCATCTGGTCGTGGTCCGCGCCGCCGGCGAGGAAGACGAACTGGGCGTATGCGGTGCGCAACACGGCCCTGCGGTTGATCAGCCCGCCTTGGTAGAAGGACTTGCTGAAGGCGAGCGTGCTGGACTTCGCAATGACCGTCTTGTCCAGATCAAAGAAGGCCGCTGTGCGCGGCAAGGAGTGGTTTTCCACACCCTGGAGCATAGGGGCAGCCCATTCGGCGTAAGGTGGGCGCGTGGGTTTGCCTGAGAGGCCTCTCGGGTACACCATGGAAGTCACGGATCGTTCGCGACCGTGCTAACCCGGCCCGACTCCTCCCCCCCCGAGTCGGCCGTGGAGACGACCCCCGCTCTCCCCCCCGGCGGGGGTCGTCGCATGTCCGGGCGGGTTTTTCCGGCGACACCGGCCCTCAGCGGGCGGCCGGGGCCCGTGGTGCCGGATACCGATCAACCCATCATGATCCGTGACGCAGCGTAGTGGAAGTGCTGCGCTGCGAAAGGCGTGACGGAACAGAGTCGGTGCTCACCGGTTTGGGTGACTGCTGTATTCACAGGCGCCGAGTTGTCCACAGATTTCGATCAAGATCCACAACATTTTCCGGATCGCCGCATCCTCATTCCTGCGCGTCCCGCTCGGGGCCTCGTCGATGGCCGGTTCTGTTTGCCGGGGCGCGTATGGCCGGCTCGTATCGGCCGGCCCTATGAAGGCCGGTTGCCGGTTCTTCACAGGTTCGGGAATCGCGGTGCCCGAGGGGGCGCGCGAGACGCAGCGAAGGGGAGCGGCCCGTGAGGGACACCGTCGCACACGATCCACCGCCCGGCACTCCAGGACAGCAGGGCAGACCGCTGATCGTCACCGAGGACGCCCAGCTCCTCGACGACCTGCTGCGCCTGTGCGCGGCTGCGGGCGCCACACCCGAGGTCCACCACGGGCCGCCGGAGCGGGCAGGCGCCTGGGAGGCCGCGCCGCTGGTCCTGGTCGGCGACGACGCCGCGCCGCGTGTGCGCGGGGCGACGCGCCGGCGTGGCGTGGTCCTGGTCGGCCGGGACCAGGACGATCCGGGCATCTGGCGGCGCGCCGTGGAGATCGGCGCCGACCATGTGCTGGTCCTGCCGGACGGCGAGCAGTGGCTCGTCGACCGCATCGCCGACGTCGCCGAATCGGTCGGCCGGCCCGCCGTCACCGTGGGCGTCATCGGCGGCCGGGGCGGGGCCGGCGCGTCCACGCTGGCCTGCGCGCTCGCCGTCACCTCCGCCCGGGTGGGCCGGCGCACCCTGCTCGTGGACGCCGATCCGCTGGGCGGCGGGCTCGACGTCCTGCTCGGCGGGGAGGCGGCCGAGGGCCTGCGCTGGCCAGCGTTCGCCGCCTCCCGGGGGCGGGTCGGCGGCGGCGCCCTGGAGGAGTCGCTGCCGCGGCTGCACTCCCTGCGGGTGCTCAGCTGGGACCGCGGCGACTGCGTGGCCGTCCCGCCGCAGGCCGTCCGGGCAGTGCTGGCCGCGGCCCGGCGGCGCGGCGGCGCCGTGGTGGTCGACCTGCCCCGCCGCGTCGATGAGCCGGCCGCCGAGGTCCTCGCCCAGCTCGACATGGGACTGCTGGTGGTGCCCGCCGAGCTGCGCGCCGTGGCGGCCGCCGCGCGGGTGGCCTCCGCCGTCGGCCTGGTCCTGCGCGATCTGCGGGTGGCGGTGCGCGGACCGTACGCGCCCGGCCTGGACGAGCAGGAGGTGGCGCGGCTGCTCGGACTGCCGCTGGCCGGCGAGGTGCCGCTGGAGGCCGGGCTGCAGCGGCCCGGCGGCAGCAGCACACCGCCCGGTGCGGCCGCGCGCGGACCGCTGGCCCGGTTCTGCACCGAGTTCTGGCAGCGGATGCTGGTCGAGGCGGGTGCGTCATGAGGGCGGGGCAGGACCAGCGGCACGCACCGGCCGGACCCGGCACCGGCCGCCCGGCGGCCCTGTCCGGGGTGTCCGCCGCCCTGCTGGACGGTGTGCGGCAGTGGCTCGCCGAGAGCGGGGCCGAACCCACACCCGCACGGGTGGCGCAGGCACTGCGGGAGCAGGGCCAGGTGCTCGGCGACGCGGAGGTGCTCGCGGCCGCCGAGCGGCTGCGGTCCGAACTGATCGGCAGCGGCCCGCTGGAGCCGCTGCTGGCCGACCCCGGCGTCACGGACGTCCTCGTCTCGGCCCCCGACCGGGTCTGGGTCGACCGCGGCGGCGGCCTGGAGCTGACCACCGTCGCCTTTCCCGACGCGGCGGCCGTCCGGCGCCTCGCCCAGCGCCTGGCCGCCGTGGCCGGACGCCGGCTGGACGACGCCCGCCCCTGGGTGGACGCCCGGTTGCCGGACGGCACCCGGCTGCACGCGGTGCTGCCCCCGGTCGCCGTGGACTGCACCGTCCTGTCGCTGCGGGTGGTCCGGCCGCGGGCGTTCACCCTCGGCGAGCTGGTGGCGGCGGGCACGGTTCCGCCCGGCGGGGACCGGGTGCTGCGGGCACTGATCGGCGCACGGCTGTCCTTCCTCGTCAGCGGGGGCACAGGCAGCGGCAAGACCACCCTGCTCAGCGCGCTGCTGGGCCTGGTCGGACCAGGCGAGCGCATCGTGCTCGCCGAGGACTCCGCGGAGCTGCGTCCCGACCATCCGCACGTCGTCCGCCTGGAGACCCGGCCTGCCAACCAGGAGGGCGCCGGTCTGGTCACCCTCGAGGACCTGGTGCGCCAGGCGCTGCGGATGCGGCCGGACCGGCTCGTCGTGGGCGAGGTGCGCGGCCCCGAGGTGGTCCACCTCCTGGCCGCTCTGAACACGGGCCACGAAGGCGGGTGCGGCACGGTCCATGCCAACGCGGCGGCGGACGTGCCCGCCCGGCTGGAGGCGCTGGGCACGGCGGCGGGGCTGGACCGGGCCGCGCTGCACAGCCAGCTCGCGGCCGCCCTGTCGGTCGTGCTGCACCTGGTGCGGGACCGCACGGGGCGGCGCCGGATCGCCGAGGTGCGGGTGCTGGAACGGGACGTGTCCGGCCTGGTCCGGACGGTGCCGGCGCTGCGGTGGGCACCGGAGGCGTTCGTGCCGCAACGGGGGTGGCAGCGGCTGCGGGAACTGCTCGGCGCCCGGGGCGGGGAACGCGCGGACGAGGCGGACGGCACGGACGCGGCGGGGTGTGCCGGCGGCGCGGTCGGCGCGTCGGCCTGCGGCGATCACGGAAGGGAGCTGGTGTGCGGATGAGCGTGTGGGGCGGACCGGCGGTGGTCGCGGGAGCGCTGGGAGCGGTGTGCGCGGGGGCGGCCCGATGGCTGCCGGCCGGGCGTCCGTCGGACCGGCGGCGGGCACGGTCGCTGCTCGCCGGCGGCGCGGCGGTCACAGGGCCGCCGGCGTGGGAACGGGTCCGCGGCCGGCTGGCCCGGCTGCATCGGCGATTCGGCCCCGAGGGGTGGGCGCCGGCCGCCGGCGTGCTGCTGTCGGTGCTCGGTGCCTCGCCGCTGCCGGCCCTCGTCGGCGCCGCCGCAGTGCCTCTCCTGCGTCGCAGCCGGCGCGCCCGGGCCGCGGACAGGGCACGTGAGCGGCGGGTGGACGCGGTGATCGCCCTGTGCGGGACGCTCGCCGGTCAGGTGCGGGCCGGGCGGCAGCCGGGCGAGGCACTGCTGAGCGCCGCACGGGACTCCGGGGGCCTCGGCGCCGCCCAGGCCGCCGTGCTCGCGGCGGCACGGTTCGGCGGTGACGTGCCCGGCGCGCTCGCCGAGGCGGCCCGGCAACCCGGCGCCGAGGGCCTGAGCGGACTCGCCGCCTGCTGGCGGGTGGCCCTGGACCAGGGCGCCGGACTGGCGGCCGGGCTCGACCGGCTGGAGTCGGCGCTGCGCGCGGAGCGCGACCAGCGCGCCGACCTGCGCGCCCAGTTGTCCGGAGCCCGGGCCACGACCGTGATGCTCGCCTGCCTGCCCGCGCTGGGCCTGCTGCTGGGCACGGCCATGGGCGCCGGCCCGCTGCACGCGCTGCTGCACACCGGAGCCGGCCTCGCCTGCCTGGTGGTCGGCGGGGTTCTGGAGGCCCTCGGGCTGTGGTGGGCCCTGGGGATCGTGCGACGGGCGGAGGTGTCATGAGCGCGGACACCGCTCACGCCCTGGGGACGGTGGCCGGTGCCTTCGCGCTTCTGGGACTGCCGACGTGGTGGATCCAGGCGGTGCGCCGCAGGCGCCGCACCCGACGGCGGATGGCCCGCCTGCTGCCCGGGGCGGTGCCGGACGGACGTCCCGGCCCGCGCCGGACGGCCCCGGCCGTCCTGCGGACATGGGTGCCGGTGGTGGCGGTGGCCTGCGCCGGATGGGCGCTGGTCGGCGGAGCCGCCGGGATCGTCGCCGGGCTGGCCGGAGCGGCCGGGCTGAGGTGGTGGCAGCAGCGGATGGGCAGCCGCCCCGAGACGGAGCCCGACGCCGCCGAGGCGGCCCGCCGTCTCCCGCTCGCCGCCGACCTCCTGGCGGCCTGCATCGCCGCCGGCGCGGGACCGGTGACCGCCGCCCGGGCGGTCGGGGAGGCCGTGGGCGGACCCGTCGGGGAGGCGCTCACGCACGGGGCGGCCCAGGTACGGCTGGGCGGCGCGCCGGACGACGCCTGGAGCCGGCTCGCCGCGCTGCCGGGAGCCGCGGCCCTGGCCCGGCTGCTGGAACGGGCCGACGCGTCGGGGCTTCCCGCTGCCGGCCCGGCCGCCCGGATCGCGGCCGACGTACGGGCCGAACGGTCCCGCGCCGCGACGGCCCGCGCCCGCCGGGCGGCGGTGCTGGTCACCGCACCGGTGGGCCTGTGCTTCCTGCCCGCCTTCGTCGCCGTCGGCGTACTGCCCGTGGTGATCGGCCTGGCGGGCGGGGTGCTGAGGGGAGGTGGTGCCTGGTGACGACCGCGTGAGCGCACCGGGGCGCGGGACGCGTCGGTGAAGCGACGAACCGACTCAAGAGACGGAAGACCGGAGAAGACCGGAGAACGAGACCTCACGGGGGTTCAGATGGACCGATGCCGACGGATGCGGACACGGCTGCACGGCCTCAAGGGCCGGCTGCACGGCCTGACGGGCCGGGTGCACCACCTGACGGGCCGGCTGCGCCGGGACGCGGGGATGGTCACGTCCGAGTACGCGATGGGCATCATCGCGGCGGTGGCGTTCGCCGTGCTGCTGTACGAGGTGGTGACGAGCGGGCAGGTCAAGACCGAGCTGCAGAACATCGTGAAGCGGGCGCTCAGTGCGCGGACGTGAGCGGCGCCGCGGGCGTGGGGGCGACGCCGGGTTCGTGACCGCGGAAGCGGCCATGACCCTGCCCGTGCTGGTGCTCGTCGTGACCACCCTGGTGTGGGGGCTGCTCGTGGTGGTCGCCCGGATCCAGTGCGTGGACGCGGCACGGGCGGGGGCCCGTGCCGCCGCCCGCCAGGACCCGGACGGCGCTGTCGTCCAGGCGGCCCGCGAGGTGGCGCCACCGGGAGCGAAGGTCGCGGTGAGCCGGACCGGCCGGCACGTCCACGTGGTCGTGACGGCCGACCCGCCCGGCCTGGGCCCGCTGCCCTTCGAACTGAGAGAGGAGGCCGTGGCCGAGGCCGAGGAGGCCGTCGGGGCCGTAACGACCCAAGGAGCCGGGACGACGGAAGGAGCGGACCCGTGAACGGCCGGCTCCGCACGGACGCGAGGCGGCGCGCAGACGGAGGCGCCGGCGGCATCATCGCGGTCCGGAGCGACCGGGGATCCGCCACCGTGTGGAGCGTGGGTGCGATCGCCGTGCTCTGTGCGGTCTTCGGCGCGGGCCTCGCCCTGGGACAGGCCGTGGTCGTCCGTCACCGTGCCGCCGGCGCCGCCGACCTGGCGGCCCTGGCCGCGGCGGACCACTGGGCGGAGGGCCGCGCGGAGGCCTGTGCCCATGCCGATCGGGTCGCCCTCGCCCAGGGTGCCCGGCTGGTGCGCTGCACGCTGACGGGCACCGTCTCCGACGTCACGGCGGCATGGGCGCAGGGGCCGCTGTCCGCACAGGCGAGGGCCCGGGCGGGACCGCCCGCTCCCACGGACACCGCTGCCGTGAACAGCGGTCCCGCTGACACCGCTGCTCTGGACAGCGGTCCCGCTGACACCGCTGCTGGAAACAGTGTCCCTGCGGACACCGCTGCCCCAGGCGGCGGGACGGGCTGAGAGGCCTCCCGCCGACAGGCGGTGCGAAGGAGGGACGGCCCTCGCCTCCAGCGAACGCGCGCAGGGGTGACGGATCCCGCCCCCCGGCGGGCGCACAGGCCGCCCCCGCCGGAGCCTCAGGCCGGACGGCCCTCCGCCTCGGGCTCGTCCGGCGGGGCGCCCTTCAGCAGCACGGTCAGCAGCCGCACGGCACCCCTCTTGTGCAGCGGGTCGTTGCCGTTGCCGCACTTGGGGGACTGGATGCACGACGGGCAGCCGGCGTCGCAGTCGCAGGAGGCGATGGCCTCGCGTGTCGCGGTGAGCCAGGCGCGGGCGGTGCGGAAGGCCCGCTCGGCGAAGCCCGCCCCGCCGGGATGGCCGTCGTAGACGAACACCGTGGGCAGGAGGGTGTCGGGATGCAGCGGGACGGAGACGCCGCCGATGTCCCAGCGGTCGCAGGTGGCGAACAAGGGGAGCATGCCGATCGACGCGTGCTCGGCGGCGTGCAGGGCACCGCCGAGGATCACCGGGCCGATCCGGGCCTCGTCCAGCTGGTCCTCGGTGACCGTCCACCACACCGCCCGGGTGCGCAGCGTGCGTGGAGGCAGGTCGAGCTTGGTCTCGCCCAGCACCTCGCCCGTGACGACCCGGCGACGCAGGAAGGAGACCACCTGGTTGGTGACCTCGACGGAACCGAAGCACAGACGGCCGTCGCCCCAGGGGACCTCGACGTCCGTCTCCAGCACGGAGACGGCCGTCGTGTCCCGGGCCACCGTCGTGTACGGCGGGTTCGCCTCCTCGACCAGGGCGACCGAGTCGTCCAGGTCCAGGGAGCGCACCAGATAGGTCCGCCCCTGGTGCAGGTGGACGGCGCCCTCGTGCACGCTCGTGTGCGCGGCGGCCTCGTCGACCGTGCCGAGCAGCCGCCCGGTGCCCGCCTCGACGATCTGCACCGGCCGTCCGCCCTCGCCGCGGATGTCGGCCAGGTCCGCGGCGCGTTCCCGGCGCGTCCAGTGCCAGGCCTTCGTCCGGCGACGCAGCAGCTTCGCGGCCTCCAGCTGCGGCAGCAGTTCGGCCGAGGCCGGCCCGAACAGGCCGAGGTCCTCCTCGGTGAGCGGCAGCTCGGCGGCGGCCGCGCACAGGTGCGGGGCGAGGACATACGGGTTGTCCGGGTCCAGCACGGTGGACTCCACCGGCTGGTCGAACAGGGCCTCGGGATGGTGGACGAGGAAGGTGTCCAGCGGGTCGTCGCGGGCGACCAGCACCGCCAGGGCGCCCTGCCCCGCCCTGCCGGCCCGCCCCGCCTGCTGCCACAGGGAGGCGCGGGTGCCCGGATAGCCGGCGATGAGCACCGCGTCCAGACCGGAGACGTCCATCCCGAGTTCCAGGGCGGTGGTGGCCGACAGGCCGAGCAGCTCGCCGGAGTGCAAGGCCCGTTCCAGGGCACGGCGTTCCTCGGGGAGGTAGCCGCCCCGGTAGGCCGCGACCCGCCGGGAAAGCGGCCGGTCTATCTCCTTGAGCCGTTCCTGGGCGATCACCGAGATCAGCTCGGCGCCGCGCCGGGAGCGGACGAAGGCGACCGAGCGCACGCCCTGCAGGGTGAGGTCGGTGAGCAGGTCGGCGGTCTCGGCGGTGGCGGTGCGGCGGACCGGGGCGCCCTTCTCTCCCTGCAGCTCGGTCAGGGGCGGCTCCCACAGCGCGAACACCAGTTCACCGCGGGGGGAGGCGTCGTCGGCCACCTCGACCACCGGCAGGCCGGTGAGGCGGGTGGCCGCCAGCGCGGGCTGGGCCGCGGTCGCCGAGGCCAGCAGGAAGGCCGGCGAGGAGCCGTAGCGGGCGCACAGCCGGCGCAGGCGGCGCAGGACCTGGGCGACATGGGAGCCGAAGACGCCCCGGTAGGTGTGGCACTCGTCGACGACGACGTACTGCAGCGATTTGAGGAAGGAGGCCCAGCGCGGATGGGAGGGCAGGATCCCGCGGTGCAGCATGTCGGGGTTGGTCAGCACATAGGTGCCGTACTGGCGGATCCACTCCCGTTCCTCGAACGGCGTGTCGCCGTCGTACACCGCCGGGCGCACGGCGGTGCCCAGCGGGCGCACCAGTTCCCGCACCGTGCGGAACTGGTCCGCCGCCAGTGCCTTGGTGGGCGCCAGATACAGGGCGGTGGCGCCGCGGCCGCCGGCCGCCGGCCCGGCGCCGTCGAGCAGCGCGGACAGGACGGGCACCAGATACGCCAGCGACTTGCCGGACGCCGTGCCCGTGGCGACGACCACCGACTCGCCGTCGAGCGCGAGCTCGGCCACGCGTGCCTGGTGGGCCCACAGGCGCTCGATGCCGCAGGCCTGCACGGCCGCGACGACCTCGGGGCGAATCCGGTCGGGCCAGACGGCATGACGACCCTCCCGCGGGGGCAGGTGCTCCGTATGAGTGATGCGCGCAGCCCGGCTCGGTCCGGAGGCGAGCCGGTCCAGGAGCACGCCCGGCGGGAGACGGGGGGCGGGGTCCGTCGAGGGTCGATCGGATCGGTGATTGTTGGCCATTGGCACCGAGTGTGTCACCGGCGTGACGGACAATGGAGTCAAGGCGTCGTGCACGCCTGCCGGTAAGTGATTGAATGCCATCGCGGCTGGCGAACCGTCCTGGGGGCCTCAAGCCGAGGTGCCCCGAGGGGCGACCGCTCGATAGCAAGGTGCTGGAGGATCCGTGGACCTGTCCCTGTCGACCCGTACCGTCGGCGATCGCACGGTCGTCGAGGTCGGTGGCGAAATCGACGTGTATACCGCGCCCAAGCTGCGCGAGCAGCTGGTCGAGCTGGTGAACGACGGGAATTTCCACCTCGTCGTCGACATGGAGGGCGTGGACTTCCTCGACTCCACCGGGCTCGGCGTGCTGGTGGGCGGCCTGAAGCGGGTGCGTGCCCACGAGGGCTCGCTGCGCCTGGTCTGCAACCAGGAGCGGATTCTCAAGATCTTCCGCATCACCGGTCTGACCAAGGTCTTCCCGATCCACTCGTCGGTCGACGAGGCCGTGGCGGCCACCGACTGACCGCCGAGCCGGGCACGTGCCCGGATGACAGACGTTACCGGCGGGGGACCGGGTGCCGCGGCGGCCCGGCCCCCCGACAGCACGCCCGTAGCTCTAGGGGGATGCATGGCCACCGTCGAACTCCGCTTCAGCGCGCTGCCTGAGCACGTCCGGACCGCCCGTCTGGTGGCGGCAGCGGTGGCGCGCCGGGCAGGGGTGGACGAGGCGGTCCTCGACGAAGTCAGGCTCGCGGTCGGCGAGGCATGCTCCCGCGCGGTCGGGCTGCACCAGAGCGGCGGGATCTCGGCGCCGGTGACCGTGGTGCTCACCGAAGAGGAGAAACAGTTCTCCATCCAGGTCGGTGACGAGGCACGGCACCAGCCGCTGCACGCCGTGGGCGCCCCCGGCGTGGTGGACGAGGTCGATGCCGAGGAGGACGAGATGGGCCTCGCAGTCATCAGCGGGCTCGTCGACGACGTGGAGGTCACGGCAGGGGAGGACGGCGGTTCGATCAGGATGACCTGGCCCACCAACCCGTCGCCCACGATTCTGCCCTGAGCCGCCGGTCCGGCCGCCGCAGAGCACGTCCGAGGGCCCCGTCCGTCACGGCGGGGCCCTCGACCTGTGTCCGCGGGCTACGGCGCCGCGCCCGCACATGGGCGACCGCACCACGCCTCCCACTGACGACCGCACCGCCCCGTACCCAGCGCCTTCCACGGAGGACCGCACCGCCCCGTACCCCCGCGCTTCCCATGGACGACCGCATCGCGCCGTACCCCCGCGCCTCCCATGGAGGACCGCACCGCTGGAGGACCGCACCGCCCCGTACCCCCGCGCCTCCCACGGAGGATCACACCGCCCCGTACCCCCGCGCCTCCCACGGAGGACCGCACCGCCCCGTACCCCTGCGCCTCCCACGGAGGAGCACACCGCCCCGTACCCCCGCGCCCGACCGCACCGCACCGCCCCACGGGATCGCACCGCCCAGGACCCCCGCACCTCCCCGTGGACCGGCTCACACTCCCCGCTCCCCCCACGCCCGGCTCCGGCCGCACAACCCGCTCACGCCGTGCCGCCCACGCCCGACCGCACAGCCCGACCACGCCTGCCGCCCACGCCCGACCGCATCGCGCCGCCGTGCCGCCCTGACCGCTGATCAGCGCACGCACCTGGCATTGATCACGCAGATGGCCGAATGCGCAGGTCACACGGACGGCCGTGCGATGCGGCCGCGATATGCGCCATTGCGGTGACGGTGTTACCGTCGTCATGCCCGATGTCGTGAATGCATTCACGATCAATAAACGGATGATACTCAAGGGTCAATGGATTTGACCCATTACTTCTTTCGGGTTGCGTACCGGCTCGGCGATCATTTGCTGAGAAGCGTGTGGCGGCTGATTCTCTTTACCGCACACTGTCTGCTTCCTGTTTTGCTCCCTACAATCCGTCCACATCTTGAGCTCAGCCCAAGCGTCAAGGAGGACGAATGGCGGGGCTTTCTACTCCCCCTCTTCAGTTGGGCCACTCCACGCCTTTCGCAGCCGCGGTGCTGACCCACGACAATCGGATCATCGTTGCTGTGATCGCGGCCGTCGCGGTGGTGGCGCTCGTGGTCGCGGGTGTCCTGGTGCGCCAGGTGCTCGCGGCGGGCGAGGGCACCGACAGCATGAAACGGATCGCGGAAGCGGTCCAGGAAGGTGCGAAGGCCTATCTGGGCCGGCAGCTGCGCACCGTCGGCGTATTCGCCGTCGTGGTGTTCTTCCTGCTCATGCTGCTTCCCGCGGACGACTGGAATCAGCGCGTCGGACGGTCGGTGTTCTTCCTGATCGGTGCGGCGTTCTCGGCGGCCACCGGTTATATCGGCATGTGGCTCGCCGTACGCAGCAATGTGCGGGTCGCCGCGGCCGCCCGGGAGGCGACTCCGGCAGCGGGTGAGCCGGAAAAGGATCTCACCGCTGTCTCGCACAAAGCCATGAAGATCGCTTTCCGTACGGGCGGCGTCGTCGGCATGTTCACGGTGGGGCTCGGCCTGCTGGGCGCCTCCTGCGTGGTGCTGGTGTACGCGGCCGACGCGCCGAAGGTGCTGGAGGGCTTCGGCCTGGGCGCCGCGCTGATCGCGATGTTCATGCGTGTGGGCGGCGGCATCTTCACCAAAGCCGCCGACGTCGGCGCCGACCTGGTCGGCAAGGTCGAGCAGGGCATTCCGGAGGACGATCCGCGCAATGCCGCGACCATCGCCGACAACGTGGGCGACAACGTCGGCGACTGCGCGGGCATGGCGGCCGACCTGTTCGAGTCGTACGCCGTCACGCTCGTCGCCGCGCTCATCCTCGGCCGGGCGGCGTTCGGCAACGACGGTCTCGCCTTCCCGCTGCTGGTCCCCGCGATCGGCGTGATCACCGCGATGATCGGCATCTTCGCGGTGGCTCCGCGCCGCTCCGACCGCAGCGGCATGACCGCGATCAACCGCGGATTCTTCATCTCCGCGGTGATCTCCCTCGCCCTGGTCGCGGCGGCCGTCTACACCTACCTGCCCTCGTCCTACGCCGACCTCGCCGGCGTCACCGACGCCACGATCCGCGGCAAGGACGGCGACCCGCGCATTCTCGCCCTGGTCTCGGTGGCTGTCGGCATCCTGCTCGCCGCGGTGATCCAGCAGCTGACCGGCTACTTCACCGAGACCAGCCGGCGCCCGGTGCGGGACATCGGCAAGACCTCGCTGACCGGCCCGGCCACGGTCGTCCTCGCCGGCATCTCCGTCGGCCTGGAGTCGGCCGTCTACACGGCCCTGCTCATCGGGCTCGGCGTCTACGGGGCGTTCCTGCTCGGCGGTACCTCGATCATGCTGGCGCTGTTCGCGGTGGCCCTGGCCGGCACCGGTCTGCTCACCACGGTCGGGGTGATCGTCGCCATGGACACCTTCGGCCCGGTCTCCGACAACGCCCAGGGCATCGCGGAGATGTCCGGCGACGTCCAGGGGGCGGGTGCGCAGGTGCTCACCAACCTCGACGCGGTCGGCAACACCACCAAGGCCATCACCAAGGGCATCGCCATCGCCACCGCGGTCCTGGCGGCCTCGGCGCTGTTCGGCTCCTACCGTGACGTGATCACCACCAGCGTCCAGGACGTCGGGGAGAGGCTCACCGGGCCGGGAGCGCCGCTGAGCCTGTCCCTGGACATCTCGCAGCCCAGCAACCTCGTCGGCCTGGTCGCGGGCGCCGCGGTGGTCTTCCTGTTCTCCGGACTGGCCATCAACGCCGTGTCGCGGTCGGCCGGCTCGGTGGTGTTCGAGGTGCGGCGGCAGTTCCGGGAGAAGCCCGGGATCATGGACTACAGCCAGAAGCCGGAGTACGGCAAGGTCGTCGACATCTGCACCAAGGACGCGCTGCGCGAACTGGCCACGCCGGGACTGCTGGCCGTGATGGCGCCGATCTTCATCGGGTTCACCCTCGGCGTCGGCGCGCTCGGCGCCTACCTGGCGGGCGCGATCGGCGCGGGCACCCTCATGGCGGTGTTCCTCGCCAACTCCGGCGGCGCCTGGGACAACGCCAAGAAGCTCGTCGAGGACGGCCATCACGGCGGCAAGGGCAGCGAGGCCCACGCCGCCACGGTCATCGGCGACACCGTGGGCGACCCGTTCAAGGACACCGCGGGCCCGGCCATCAACCCGCTGCTGAAGGTGATGAACCTGGTGTCCCTGCTCATCGCGCCCGCGGTCATCAAGTTCAGCTACGGCCAGGACAAGAGCCTCGGCGTGCGGATCCTCATCGCGATCGTGGCGCTGGCCGTCATCGTCGGCACGGTCTGGCTGTCCAAGCGGCGCGGGATCTCCGTGGGCGAGGAAGGCGGGACCGAGCGGGTGTCGGAGTCGGCCGACCCGGCGGTGGTGTCGTAGCCGTCCGGCCGGCAGGTCCTGTCGGCCGTGTCCCGGTGCGAAGGTCCGGCGAACGGGCGGGCGGTGCGGATGACGCGCCACCCGCCCGTTCGCCGTCCGCGGTCCCGTCCGCCGTACGCGCACCCGAGGGCGGCGGTTCCGTGAGCCTTCTCTCGCTTGGTGCAAATGGCTGCAAGACGGGATGCACGGGGCGATCAGGCCGGGTTGCCGCCTCCACGCCGTGTATGTTCCGGGGCCGAGAGCCATGGAAGGGACCAAACCGGTGAACAAGAAGCTCGCGGCCGCACTGTCCGGCGGTGCGGTACTGGTTCTGGCACTGACGGGGTGCACCGGCGCCGGCGCCGACGACAAGAACGAGGCGCTGGACGCCTGGGTCAAGCAGGTCTGCGAGGGCGTGCGACCGCAGACGCAGAAGATCGCGGCCGCCAACGCCGCGATCCAGAAGGTGACGAGCGACAACAGCTCCCCGGCCGACGTGCAGAAGACCGACTCGCAGGCCTTCCAGGACATGGCCGACGCCTACGCGGCCATCAGCGCCGCCGTCAGCAAGGCGGGCGCGCCGAAGGTGGACGAGGGGCAGAAGAAGCAGCAGGACGCGGTCAAGGAACTCGACGCGCTGGGAACGTCCTACGCCTCGCTCAAGCAGCAGATGGACAAGCTCGACACCAAGGACCAGGCGAAGTTCGCCGACGGCCTGAACGGCATCGCCGCCGAGCTGAAGAAGCTGAGCAAGACCGGCAACGACGCCCTGAAGACCCTCGAGGAGGGCGAGGTCGGCCAGGCGATGGCCAGACAGCCCAGCTGCCGCTCCGCCTCCGCCTCGGCGTCCGCCGCCCCCTCCTCGCCGGCGGCCGGCTGAGCGCCGCCCGCCCGTTCGCCGGCGAGCGCGCCGACGGCACCGACCGCGCCGACGGCACCGACCGCGCTCGCGTGCGATGCCGGCGGGAGCCGACACAATGGGGTCGTGAGTGACTCCTCTGTGTCCGTACCGTCCGTCCTTCCCGCGGCCGACCGCCCCGATGTGGCCGCCCGGCTGCGGGACGCCCTGCTCGGCGCCTCCTTCACCGCCGACGGGCTGCTCGACCTGCTCGGCGCGCCCGCGTACGCGGCGCTCGCCCGCAGCGAGACCGTGCCCGCGCTGCGCGCCACCCGCGGGGACACACCGCTGGAGCTGCTCGTCCGCCTGTTCCTGCTGCAGCAGCCGGTGCCGCGGGCGGCCGCGGCCGGGGTGCTGCCCGTCGAGGACTGTCTGCAGGCGGGCTGGCTGGTGCCGGCCGGCGAGGACCAGCTCGCCGCGACGGTGGACGTCCGCCCCTACGGCGGCCCGGACGGCGAGGACTGGTTCGTCGTCTCCGACCTGGGCTGCGCGGTCGGCGGTGCGGGAGGCATCGCCAGCCGTGCGAGGGACGTGGTGCTCGGCGTGGGCGGGGCGTCCACCACGCTGGCCGGCATCACGGTCCGTACGCCCGTCCGCACCGCGCTCGACCTCGGCACCGGCTCCGGCATCCAGGCCCTGCACGCCGGCCGGCACGCCACCCGGGTGACCGCCACCGACGTCAACCCGCGGGCGCTGCACATCACCGCGCTCACGCTCGCCCTGTCCGGCGCCCCGGCCGCCGACCTGCGCCAGGGCTCGCTGTACGAACCGGTCCGGGACGGCGAGACGTTCGACCTGATCGTGTCCAACCCGCCGTTCGTGATCTCCCCGGGTGCCCGGCTGACCTACCGGGACGGCGGCATGGCGGGGGACGATCTGTGCCGCACGCTCGTCCAAGGGACGGGTGACCGTCTGAACGAGGGCGGGTACGCGCAGTTCCTCGCCAACTGGGAGCACGTCGAGGGCGAGGACTGGCAGGACCGGCTCAGGTCGTGGGTGCCCCGCGGCTGCGACGCGTGGATCGTGCAGCGCGAGGTGCAGGACGTCACGCAGTACGCCGAGCTGTGGCTGCGGGACGCCGGCGACCACCGCGGCGATCCGGCCCGGTACCAGGCGCGGTACGACGCCTGGCTGGAGGAGTTCGAGGCGCGCAAGGTGAAGGCCGTCGGCTTCGGCTGGATCACCCTGCGCAGGACCGGGTCCGCCACGCCCTCCGTCACCGTGGAGGAGTGGCCGCATCCCGTGGAGCAGCCGCTCGGCGACACTGTCCGTGCCCGCTTCGAGCGCCTGGACCACCTGCGCGGCCTGGACGACGCGGCCCTGCTGGCGGCGCACTTCCGGCTCGCCCCGCAGGTCGTGCAGGAACAGGTCGGGCTCCCCGGCGCGGAGGACCCCGAGCACGTCGTGCTGCGCCAGAATCGCGGGATGCGCCGCGCCACCGCGGTGGACACCGTCGGTGCCGGATTCGTCGGGGCGTGCGACGGCTCGCTGAGCGCCGGCCGCATCCTGGACGCCATCGCCGAGCTCATGGGCGAGGACCCCGGGCAGCTGCGGGAGCGCACGCCCGCCCGGATCCGGCTGCTGGTGGAGCAGGGCTTCCTGGAGCCGGCGGACCCCGCTCAGTGAGGCAGCCGCGGGGTACCGGCCGGGCGGTCGTGGTGCGCCCGGCCGGTCCCTGCGGCCTGCCCCGGCGGCCTCGGTGCGCCGGTCCCGCTCGACGGGGCCGGATCATCCTCGTGGCCACCGCCGATTCCGTCATCCGACGTGGTCCTTCTACGTCGGCCGTGCTTCACCGTGAGTGACGGGAATGAACAGGCGCCACCGTGGTGTTCCCCCGGTGTCGGCTCACCCGTCGCCCGGGGTGCCGAGTACCGGTGCCGGATCGCCCGGCGCGGTACGGGTACGCGTACCGCAAGCGGCCCGGCGGTCCCGCGATACCGTCGTCACCGCTGGTCACGGCGGTCCGGCCGGCGCCGACGGCGACCCGGTCCGGCACCGGCTCCCCGCCCGGCCACCGGCGCCCGTCCTCCCCTCGGCGGCCGTCGCCGCGCAGGCCGTGGCGGCGTTCAGGGCGTGCGGAGCCGGGTGTGCGGCCGTGCGGCCGGAATCCTCACCCTCACTTGCGCTGCGTGACCGGAAGGTGACCGTGGGTGTCGACGGCACGTGCCGGGTGCACGGTCCGGGCGGCAGGAAGGGTTGTAGTCGGGTTACCGTTCGAGTGGCCGTTGCGGGCTTTTCCCGTTTGACACGGGGGCGGGATGTACCGTCACACTCCGCAGCGTCAGCACGAACCCGACCCCGGAGCCACGGCCTGGGGGGAGGATCCCAGCGGAATCAGCGTCGACCGGAGAGAAGAGCGAAGTTGTCCCCGACCAGCGAGACCGCACAGGGCGGCCGCCGACTCGTCATCGTCGAGTCGCCTGCCAAGGCGAAGACGATCAAGGGCTACCTCGGCCCTGGCTACGTCGTCGAAGCGAGCGTCGGGCACATCCGTGACCTTCCCAACGGCGCCGCGGAGGTTCCCGAGAAGTACACCGGCGAGGTCCGCCGTCTCGGTGTGGACGTCGAACACGACTTCCAGCCGATCTATGTGATCAACGCCGACAAGAAGGCCCAGGTCAAGAAGCTCAAGGACCTGCTGAAGGAGTCCGACGAGCTGTTCCTCGCCACCGACGAGGACCGCGAGGGCGAGGCCATCGCCTGGCACCTGCAGGAGGTGCTGAAGCCGAAGATCCCGGTCAAGCGGATGGTGTTCCACGAGATCACCCGGGACGCGATCCGCGCGGCCGTCGCCAATCCGCGGCAGCTCGACCAGAAGCTGGTCGACGCCCAGGAGACCCGCCGCATCCTCGACCGGCTCTTCGGCTACGAGGTCTCGCCGGTGCTGTGGAAGAAGGTCATGCCGCGGCTGTCGGCCGGCCGGGTCCAGTCGGTGGCGACCCGCCTGGTCGTCGAGCGGGAGCGGGAGCGCATGGCGTTCCGCTCCGCCGAGTACTGGGACCTGACGGGCACCTTCGGCACCGGCCGGGCCGGCGACGCCAGCGACCCGTCCTCCCTGGTCGCCCGCCTGCAGTCGGTCGACGGCCGGCGGGTGGCGCAGGGCCGCGACTTCGACGCCCAGGGCCGGTTGAAGAGCGACAACGCCCTGCACCTGGACGAGGCGAACGCGCGGGCGCTCGCCGAGGCCCTGGAGCACACCGACTTCACCGTCCGCTCCGTGGAGTCCAAGCCCTACCGCCGCTCGCCGTACGCGCCGTTCCGTACGACGACGCTGCAGCAGGAGGCCAGCCGCAAGCTCGGCTTCGGCGCGAAGGCGACCATGCAGATCGCGCAGAAGCTGTACGAGAACGGCTACATCACGTACATGCGTACGGACTCCACGACGCTGAGCGACACGGCGGTCGCCGCCGCCCGCGCCCAGGTCACCCAGCTGTACGGCGCCGACTACCTGCCGCCGCAGCCCCGGACGTACGCCGCCAAGGTGAAGAACGCGCAGGAGGCGCACGAGGCGATCCGTCCCTCGGGCGACCGCTTCCGCACGCCCGCCGAGACCGGCCTGACCGGCGACCAGTTCAAGCTGTACGAGCTGATCTGGAAGCGGACCGTCGCCTCCCAGATGAAGGACGCGACCGGCAACAGCGTCACCGTGAAGATCGGCGGCACCACCGCCGACGGCCGGGACGTGGAGTTCACCGCCTCCGGTAAAACGATCACCTTCCACGGCTTCCTGAAGGCCTACGTGGAGGGCGCCGACGACCCGAACGCCGAGCTGGACGACCGCGAGCGCCGGCTGCCGCAGGTCGCCGAGGGCGACCGGCTCACCGCCGAGGAGATCACGCCCGAGGGCCACGCGACCAAGCCCCCGGCCCGCTACACCGAGGCCACGCTGGTCAAGGAGCTGGAGGAGCGGGAGATCGGCCGCCCGTCGACGTACGCGTCGATCATCGGCACGATCCTCGACCGCGGCTATGTGTTCAAGAAGGGCACGGCCCTGGTGCCGTCCTTCCTGTCCTTCGCCGTGGTGAACCTGCTGGAGAAGCACTTCGGCCGGCTCGTCGACTACGACTTCACCGCCCGGATGGAGGACGACCTCGACCGCATCGCGGCCGGCGAGGCCGAGGCCGTGCCGTGGCTGAAGCGCTTCTACTTCGGCGAGGGCGCGGCCACCGGTGGCGCCGCCGAGGCCGGCAACGGCGACGGCGACCACCTGGGCGGCTTGAAGGAGCTGGTGACCGACCTGGGCGCGATCGACGCCCGCGAGGTGTCGTCGTTCCCGGTGGGCAACGGCATCGTGCTGCGCGTCGGCCGCTTCGGGCCGTACATCGAGCGCGGCGAGAAGGACTCCGAGGAGCACCAGCGCGCCGACATCCCCGCCGACCTGGCGCCGGACGAGCTGACCGTCGAGCTGGCGGAGAAGCTGCTGGCCGAGCCCAGCGGCGACCGCGAGCTGGGCACCGACCCGGCCACCGGCCACACGATCGTCGCCAAGAAGGGCCGCTTCGGCCCGTACGTCACCGAGGTGCTCCCCGAGGGCACCCCGAAGACCGGCAAGAACGCGGTCAAGCCGCGCACGGCCTCGCTGTTCAAGTCGATGTCCCTGGACACGGTGACCCTCGACGACGCCCTGAAGCTGATGTCGCTGCCGCGTGTCGTCGGCACCGACACCGACGGGCAGGAGATCACCGCGCAGAACGGCCGCTACGGCCCGTACCTGAAGAAGGGGACGGACTCGCGCTCGCTGCAGTCCGAGGACCAGATCTTCACGATCACGCTGGAAGAGGCGCAGGCGATCTACGCCCAGCCCAAGCAACGCGGCCGGGCCGCGGCCAAGCCGCCGCTGAAGGAGCTGGGCGAGGACCCGGTCAGCGGCAAGCCGGTCGTGGTCAAGGACGGGCGCTTCGGTCCGTACGTCACCGACGGCGAGACCAACGCGACCCTGCGCTCCGGCGACAGCGTCGAGGCGATCACCCCGGAGCGCGCCTTCGAGCTGCTCGCGGAGAAGCGCGCCAAGGGCCCGGCCAAGAAGACCGCGAAGAAGGCCGCCGCGAAGAAGACGACGGCGAGGAAGACCGCGTCCACGACCGCGAAGAAGACGGCGGCCAAGAAGACGACCACGGCGAGGAAGACCACCGCGAAGAAGACCACCGCGAAGAAGACGGCCGCCAGGAAGACGGCGGCGGCCGCCCGCGCGGAGGACTGAGCCCGCGCCCCAGGGCGGCTCGCGGGTCCGCTCGCACCGTCGGCGCCCCGGCACCGCATCGGGTGCCGGGGCGTTCACATGTTCGGACGGTCGCCACGAGCTGCCCTCGCGTCCCGATAGGCTGAACGCATGACGCGAGCCGAGCAGCCTACGGCCCCCATCCCTGACCCCGATGACGCCCTGGTAGCGGACTCCCGTGAGCGCGCCGTGCGCGCGCTGCTCCGCCGTCCCGAGCTGCGACGGCTGTGGGGCGTCCATCTGGTGGGCGGCGCCGCGGACGTCCTCGCGCTGCTGGTCCTGGTCGTTCTCGTCCTGCAGGCCACCGCAGCCCAGCACACCTTCGGCGGCGGCTACCGGGGTGCCGCCTGCGCGGTCGCGGTCGTCCTCGCGGTGCGCGTGCTGGCGACGCTGCTGGCCGGAGCGGTGCTGCTGGGCCCGCTCACCAAGCTCCTCGCCCCGCAGGGACCGCTCGACCGCCGCTGGACCATGGTCGGCGCCGACGGCGTGCGGAGCCTGCTGCTGATCATGGCACCGCTGTGGATCGACTGGACCCCGGCGAACGCGCCCACCGTCCTGCTGGTCACCGTCTTCGTCACCGGCCTCGCCGAGCGGCTGTGGACGCTGTGCCGACAGAGCGCGGCCCCCGCTCTGCTGCCCGCCCCGCCGCCGGAGGGTGCCACCGTGCGCCCGCTGCCGGACCACCAGGACGCCCTGCGCCGTCTGTCGCTGCGCACGACCTTCCTGGCCGTCCCGCTGGCCGCGGCCGTGCTGATCGTGGCCTCCCTGTTCAACAACCTGCTGGGCACCGCCGCCGACTGGTTCGACCAGCACCAGGCCGCCCTCGCCGCCTACGTCGCGGCCGGTCTGTTCGCCGCCTCCCTGTCCGTGCTGACCTCCCTGGACCTGCCCGGCACGCGGACCCCCCGCCCGCGGTCGCCGCTGGAGGGACTGCGCCGCCCGAGGACCGCCGCCGGCGCCGACAAGGGCCGCACCGGGGCCGTCCCGCTGCTCGTGCTCGCCTGCGCCGCCGTCGCCGGGGCCGTCGCGGCCGCGGTCGCGGTGAGCGCGCTGCACACCCGTGACCTGGGCGGCGGCCCGGTGCTCTACGGACTGGCGGTGCTCGCCCTGACCGGCGGGGTCGGCGTCGGCATCCGCACCGCGCCCAAGGCGCTGCCGTCGTTGTCCCGGCGCCGGCTGCTGGCGCTGGCCATCGCCGTCACCGGCGTGGCCCTGCTCGCCGCCGGCCTGGTCCCCGACGTCACCACCGTGCTGCTGCTGCTGGCCCTGGCCGGCGCCGGCGCGGGCATCGCCGCCAACACCGGGCACACCCTGCTCGACCAGGAGACCGAGGAGTACCGCCGGCCGCGCCTGACCGAGCACCTGCACGCGGTCGTCCGCGTCCTCGTCGCGCTCGGCGCCGTCCTCGCCCCGCTGGTCGCGGCCGGGATCGGCCCGCACCGCCTGGCGAACGGCCGTTTCGTCTTCGCCCACGGCGGCGCCGCCTTCACGCTGATGCTGGTCGGCGCGCTGCTGCTGCCGGTGGCCGCGCTGGTGCTCGCCAAGGTCGACGACCGCTCCGGCGTCCCGCTGCGGCAGGACCTCGTCGACGCCCTGCGCGGCGGCGACGAGCCGGTGACCAGGCCCTCGCCCACCGGGTTCTTCATCGCCGTGGAGGGCGGCGACGGCGCCGGCAAGTCCACCCAGGCCGAGGCGCTGGCCGACTGGATCAGGTCCAAGGGCCACGAGGTCGTCCTGACCCGCGAGCCGGGCGCCACCGCCGTCGGCAAGCGGCTGCGTTCGATCCTGCTGGACGTCTCCTCACAGGGCCTGTCGCACCGCACCGAGGCGCTGCTGTACGCCGCCGACCGCGCCGAGCACGTCGACACCGTGGTCCGGCCCGCCCTGGAGCGCGGCGCCGTGGTGATCAGCGACCGGTACATCGACTCCTCCGTCGCCTACCAGGGCGCCGGCCGCGACCTGTCCGCGACCGAGATCGCGCGGATCTCCCGCTGGGCCACGGGCGGACTGGTGCCGCACCTGACGGTGCTGCTGGACGTCGATCCCGCGACCGCCCGCGAGCGGTTCACCGAGGCGCCCGACCGCCTGGAGTCGGAGCCGGCCGAGTTCCACGCCCGGGTGCGGGCCGGCTTCCTCGCGCTGGCCGCCGCCGACCCCGCGCGGTACCTGGTGGTGGACGCCGGGCAGGAGCCCGAGGCGGTGACCACGGTCATCCGGCACCGGCTCGACCGGATGCTGCCGCTGTCCGACGCCGAGAAGAAGGCCCAGGAGGAGGCGCGCCGCAAGGCCGAGGAGGAGGCCCGCCGCAAGGCGGAGGAAGAGGCCCGCAGGAAGGCCGAGGAGGAGCGCCTGGAGCGGGAGCGCCAGGAGCAGCTCGCCCGGATGCGCGCCGAGGAGGAGGAACGCAAGCGGCGCGAGCTGGAGGAGGCGCAGCGGCGCGAGGCCGAGCGGCAGGCCGAGGAGGCCCGGCAGCGGGCCGAGGAGGCCCGTCGCCGTGCCGAGGCGGAGCGCGCCCGGCTGCTGGCCGAGGAGAAGGCCCGGGCGGAGGCCGAGGCCCGGCGCAAGGCCGAGGAGGAGCGGCTGCGCCGGCAGGCGGAGGAGGAGGCCCGGCAGCGGGCCGAGGCCGAGGCGCGCCGCCTGGAGAAGCAGCGCAAGGCCGAGGAGGCGCTGCTGCGGGCCGAGGAGGCGCGGCGGGAGGCCGAGCAGGCCGCTGCCGCCGCGCAGGCCGGCCCGCGCGCCACGCCTCCTGCCGCCGCCGAGCTGCCGCAGGACACCGAGGCGACCGTGCCGACGCCGGTGGTCGCCCCCGAGGACGCACCGGCCGGCTCCGGCGACCGGACGGCCGTGTCGCCCGGGCCGGATGACAACCGGCCGCGGGATGCGGACCCGGAGGACATGTCCCGGACCGGCGACGAGTCGGCCTCCGAGGTCACCGTGGAGCTGCCGCAGCCCCCGGCGCCCGCCGACCCGCCGGGCGCGGCGGACGAGACGGCCGTGCTGCCGCAGATGCCCGCCGCCGGTGCGGCCGACGAGACCGCGGTCCTGCCGCCGGTGCGCGGCCAGGAGCCGGGCGGCGTGAGCGACACGGACGGCTCCCGGGGCGCGGACCTCGCCGACCGCCTCCCGCCGGGCTACTTCCGCGACGAGCGTCCGGCCCCCGCCCGCCCCGACGGCGGTGAGGACCGCACCCGCGAACTGCCGCGGGTCGACCCGGACACCTGGGTGCGCGGCGCCGGCGGTGTCCGGCGCCGGCCGCGTCCCGAGTGGGCCGAGGAGACCCCGCTGGACGACCTGCCGTCGCTGACGGACGAACTGCTCGGGCCGCGCGAGTCCGGCGACGGCCGGGAGCACGGCGCGTACGGCGCCGGCGGCCGGGACCCCCGCGTGTAGCGGACGGTGCCGGCACTCCCGCGGGTGACCGGCCTCCCGCCGGCACCGCGGCCGGGCGCCTGCCCGGCCGCGGTGTCAGTGGTCCCCGGCACAATGGGTCCCGCACCGCGTATCAGGACGAAAGGGCGGCGTGACCCATGACCGTGTGGGACGACCTCGTCGGGCAGGAGAAGGTCAGCGAGCAGCTGGACGCCGCTGCCCGGGACGCCGACGCCCTGGTCACGGCCGCAGCCGCGAACACCCCGCCCCCGGCGGCGTCGAAGATGACGCACGCCTGGCTGTTCACCGGTCCGCCCGGAGCGGGCGTCACCCAGGCCGCGCGGGCCTTCGCCGCCGCCCTGCAGTGCGTCAGCCCCGACCGCGCGCACGCCGGCCCCGGCTGCGGATTCTGCGAGGGCTGCCACACCACGCTCGTCGGCACCCACGCCGACGTCTCCACGGTCACCGCGGTCGGCACGCAGATCCTCGCCGAGGACATGCGGGACACCGTCCGCAAGTCGTTCACCTCCCCGGCAGGCGGCCGCTGGCAGGTGATCCTCGTCGAGGACGCCGAGCGGCTGAACGAGAAGTCCGCCAACGCCGTCCTGAAGGCCGTCGAGGAACCCGCACCCCGCACGGTCTGGCTGCTGTGCGCGCCGTCCATCGAGGACGTCCTGCCCACGATCCGCTCCCGCTGCCGCCACGTGAACCTGCGCACCCCGTCGGTCGCCGCCGTCGCCGACACGCTGGTGCGCCGCGAGGGCGTCGACCCCGAAGTGGCCGCGGCCGCCGCGGCCGCCACCCAGGGCCACGTCGACCGGGCCCGCCGGCTGGCCACCGACCCGGCCGCGCGCGAGCGTCGCGCCGCCGTGCTGCGGCTGCCGCTGCGCCTGGACGACATCGGCGGCTGCCTGAAGGCGGCGCAGGAACTGGTCGACGCCGCGGCGGCCGACGCCAAGGCGCTCGCCGAGGAGACGGACGCCAAGGAGACCGAGGAGCTGAAGGCGGCGCTGGGCGCGGCCCAGGGCGGCCGGCTGCCGCGGGGCACCGCGGGCGTGATGAAGGAACTGGAGGACAGACAGAAGCGCCGGCGCACCCGCACCCAGCGCGACAGCCTCGACCTCGCCCTGACCGACCTCACCGGCTTCTACCGCGACGTCCTCGCCCTGCAGCTCGGCTCCCGGGTGGCGATCGCCAACGCGGACGTGGAGGACGCCCTGGAACGTGTCGCACGCGCCGGCACGCCCGAGTCCACCCTGCGCAGGATCGAGGCGATAGCCGCCTGCCGTGACGCCCTCGACCGCAATGTGGCCCCGCTGCTGGCGGTGGAGGCGATGACCATGGCCCTGAGGGCCGGCTGAGACCCGCGCGCCCCCTGGGCGCCCGGTCCGGAAACGCGCCGTCACTCGTGCGAGGCATGAAGACGGCGAAACGTACACGTGCGACTCCGGAGAGTTACGCTCGCGGGATGTACTTCAGGCGCGTCCTACGTCCGAGCGGCACCGCCCGCATCCCTTCCGGCACCCCCGGGGACGCCCCGGCAGGCGGCTGTCCGCCTGCCGGCGGTTCCGGGCGCCGTACCGCCTCTCTCAAGACCGCCTCTCTCACGGCGGTACGCACCGCCGGTGCGCTCGTCGCCGCAGGTGCTCTGCTTCTCGCGGCCTGCTCCGCCGGACAGTCCCGTCACCGTGCGGTGCCCGCCACCCAGGCGGTGCTGGCGGCGCTGCCCCGGTCCACACCCCCGGCCCTGCTGCCGTACTACACGCAGAAGCTGACCTGGCGCGACTGCGGAGCCCCGGGTTTCCAGTGCGCCACCATGAAGGCACCGCTCGACTACGCCGATCCCGCCGCGGGCGAGATCCGGCTGGCCGTGGCCCGCACACGGGCCACCGGGCCGGGCGAGCGGCTGGGCTCGCTGCTGGTGAACCCGGGCGGGCCGGGCGGCTCCGGCATCGACTTCCTCCAGCGGTTCGCCGGCATCGGCTACCCCGCCGGCATCCGCGCCCGCTACGACCTGGTGGCCCTGGACCCGCGAGGCGTGGCCCGCAGCGAACCCGTGCAGTGCCTCGACGACCGGGCCATGGACATGTTCACTCAGACCGACGTCACCCCCGACGACCGGACGGAGATCGACGCGCTCACCGCTGCCTACCGCAGGTTCGCCGAGGGCTGCGGCGCCCGCGCCCCGCGCTTGCTGCGGCACGTCTCCACGGTGGAGGCGGCTCGCGACATGGACGTCCTGCGGGCGGTGCTCGGCGATCCGAAACTGACGTACGTGGGCGCGTCGTACGGCACGTACCTCGGCGCCACCTACGCCGGCCTGTTCCCAAACCGGGTGGGCCGGCTGGTCCTGGACGGCGCGGTGGACCCGTCCCTGTCCGCCCGCCGGATGAATCTCGACCAGACCGCCGGCTTCGAGACGGCGTTCCAGTCGTTCGCGCGGGACTGCGTCCGCCACGACGACTGCCCGCTCGGCGGCCCGGGCACCGCCCCGCACGAGGCCGGCGACCGACTGGCCGCCTTCTTCCGCGAACTCGACGCCCGCCCCCTGCCCACCGGCGACCCCGACGGCCGCAGGCTCGGCGAGGCGCTCGCCACCACCGGCGTGATCGCCGCGATGTACGACCAGGGGGCCTGGCCCCAGCTCCGCGGCGCCCTGACCACGGCGATGACCAGGCGCGACGGCTCCGCCCTGCTCGCGCTCTCCGACAGCTACTACGAACGCGACACCAAGGGCCACTACGCCAACCTGATGTACGCCAACGCCGCCGTGAACTGCCTGGACCTGCCGCCCGCCTTCGGCGGCCCCGACGAGGTGGCCAAGGCCCTGCCCGCCTTCGAGAAGGCCTCCCCGGTCTTCGGCCGGGGCCTGGCCTGGTCCGCCCTGAGCTGCGGGTACTGGCCGGTGAGGGCCACCGGGGAGCCGCACCGCATCGAGGCCAGGGGCGCCGCGCCCATCGTGGTCGTCGGCACCACCCGTGACCCCGCCACCCCCTACCGCTGGGCCGAGTCCCTGGCCGCCCAGCTCTCCTCGGCCCGCCTGCTCACCTACGACGGCGACGGCCACACCGCCTACGGCCGCGGCAGCCGCTGCATCGACGACGCGATCGACACCTACCTGCTGAAGGGCACCCCACCGGCCGAGGGCAAGCGCTGCTCGTAGCCCCGCACCCGCCCCGGGCCGGGCACCGCCTGGGCGGGTACGAAGCACCCCGGGAAACTGTGTAGACTTACGCACGTTGCCGCCCGCACCATGGTGCAGGCAGCAGGCCGCTTTAGCTCAGATGGCCAGAGCAACGCACTCGTAATGCGTAGGTCTCGGGTTCGAATCCCGAAAGCGGCTCCACTCCGAACAGCGGTTTCCCCGGGAAGCCGCTGTTCTGCTTTTCGCCCGGTCTCAGTTGTCGTCTCGGTCGGCCGCCCCGTCGAGCGCTCCCGCCGGCGAGGATCTCCGGGCGTTCACGATCCCGGATGCGGCCGGCCGTACCGCCGGCCACGTCGTCAAGGAAGCGATGTCCGTGAGCAGCCCGCGCGCAACGACGACCCTGTGGCGTCCCACCGGCCCCGAGGAGCTGGAGCTGGTGCGGGAGCTGGACTGGCCCGCCTGGCCGCCCAGGCTCCCCGAGCAGCCGATCTTCTACCCGGTGCGCGACGATGTCGTCGGCAGGCTCCAGGTGGTGCGCGAGTTCCACTGAGCCGGACGTACCACCGCCGGCACCCGCGCCGGAGTCACCTCACCGGTCCGAGTAGCTGACGTCGCCCACGGTCCATGCGCTGACGTCCTTGATCGCGACGCGGTACATGCCGCCCGTCTCCGGGATGCCGAGGTTGCCCTGCAGGATCCGGGCGAGGTGGAAGTGCAGATACGCGGGGGGCTCGGTGCGGTCGTGCTTGTCCCCGCGTGCGTCGTGGGCGAAGACCTCGGCGAAGGGGGCGAGGCGGTCCGAGTCCCGGAGGACCTCCGCGACCCGTTGCCGCCACATGGCCTCGGGGGCCAGCCGGCCGGTCAGCACAGCACCGCCGACGACCACCGTCAGCGGCATCTGGTTGCTCGGCTGTGACTCCACCAGGGAGGCGACGGCGACGAGCAGGTCATCAGCGTTCGGCATGAAAAGTCATCCTATGCACCCTTGCGGCGCGGAGCGCGGTGTTCCGGCGAGAGTCCCGCACGGGTCCTTGCCGAGACGGGCGAAAAGCGGCGGCGGTCCGCGGATGGCCGGGGTGGTCCGTTCACTTGGCGTCCGCGTAGCAGTCCACCACCGCGGTGGTGAACGGGAACCGTACGGGAGTGTCGCCGAAGGTCAGCCGCCCGGCCAGCGCCGCCGCCTCCCGGATGGCATCGACGACGGTGTCCGCCTCGTCCTCCGGGCAGTGCACGATCACTTCGTCGTGCTGGAAGAACACCAGCTCGGCCGCCAGGTTCCGGCAGGCGGGCCGCAGGGCGGCGAGCAGCAGCAGGGCCCAGTCGGCGGCGCTGCCCTGGACGACGAAGTTGCGGGCGAAGCGGCCGCGGGCGCGGGCGTCGGCCGTGAGGCGGCCGGGCAGCCGGTCGCGGTCGGGCTCCCCTCCGCCGTCCTGGGGCAGCCCGGCCTCGCCGGCCGTGTCGTCGGTGCCGGCGGCCGGGGGAGAGGTGCGCCCCAGCCAGGTGCGGACCAGGCGGCCCTCCTCGCCGGCGCGGGCGGCCTCGTCGACGTAGGCGACCGCCCGCGGAAACCGGCGCCGGAGGGCGGCGAGGTTCTTCAGCCCGTCGCCGGAGGTCTGGCCGTAGACGGCGCCGAGCACGGCGATCTTGGCTTGGGCCCGGTCGCCGGAGAAGGCGCGGTCGGAGACGGCCTGGTACAGGTCGGTGTCCCGGGAGGCCACCTCCATCAGGCCGGGGTCGCGGGAGACCGCCGCGAGGATGCGGGGCTCCATCTGGTCGGCGTCGGCGACGACCAGCTTCCACCCGGGGTCGGCGATCACGGCCCGCCGGATCACCCTGGGGATCTGCAGGGCGCCGCCGCCGTGCGTCACCCAGCGGCCGCTGACCGTGCCGCCTGCCTGGAACCCCGGCCGGAACCTGCCGTCGTGCACCCAGTCCTGCAGCCAGGTCCAGCCGTGGGCGACCCAGATCCGGTACAGCCTCTTGTACTCCAGCAGAGGCCGTACGGCGGGGTGGTCGACGGTCTCCAGCTCCCAGCGGCGGGTGGACCGGAGCGTGATGCCGGCGCCGGCGAACGCCTTGATCACGTCGGCGGGCAGGTCGGGGCGCACCCGGTGGCCGAAGGCGGCGGACACCTCGTCGGCCAGTTCGGCCAGCCGGCGCGGCTCGCCGCCGCCCGCGTACCGCTCGCCGAGCAGGTCGTGCAGCACCCGGCGGTGCAGATCGGCGCGCCAGGGCAGGCCGGCGTGGTTCATCTCGGCAGCGACGAGCGTGCCGGCCGATTCGGCCGCGGTCAGCAGCCGCATGCGGTCGGGGTGTTCGGCCCGCTCGTGCCGGCGCTGCTGCCAGGCGTAGACCGCGATCAGGTCGTGCAGGGGGAGGCGGGCGGCGGGCGGTTCGAAGAGCGGGGACTGGGCTCCGGGGACGGCCGAGGGCACAGGCGGGTCCGGTGGGACGGGGGCGCCGCGCAGCCGGGCGAGCGCGGCGGCCGCCGAGCGCGGTTCGCCGTGGTGGCCCTCGTGGCCGAGGAGGAGGGCTTCGGCGCACTCGATGTCGTAGCAGCGTTCCACATGGGCGCCCGCGGCGAGCAGCCGTGGGGCGACCTCGGCGGTGGACCGCCAGACCCAGCGCGTGACCTGTGGTCTGCTCCGGACGGCCTCGGCCAGGTCGGTCTCCCGGCGCACCGGGCCGGCGGGCAGCCCGTCGGGGCCGAGGGGTGCGATGTCGGCGCCACCGTCCTCGGCCGGGGCGAGAGCCCACCGACCGGTCATGCGTACGAGTCTTGCAGCAGGGTCTGACATCCGGCCGGACACGGAACGTCAGGCGCCCTCGGGCTCCTGTGCCGTCCCTCCGTCCGCCGTCCCGTCCGGTCGCGGTGCCGTCTCCTGGGGCGAGGAGTCCTCCAGGAGGGCCGCCAGCGTCGTGGTGACGTACTCCTCGACCCGGGCCTTGTCCAGGCCCAGCCCGCTCAGCAGGCCTTCGCCGTTCTCCTGCTCCAGCAGCGCCAGCAGGATGTGCTCGGTGCCGATGTAGTTGTGGCCGAGGCGCAGGGCCTCGCGGAAGGTGAGTTCGAGGGCCTTCTTGGCGGCCGGGCCGTAGGGGATCAGCTCCGGGGCGTCGGGGGACGACGGCGGCAGGGCGGCGGTGGCGGCCTCACGGACCGCCTCCAGGGTGACGCCCAGGTGCTGGATCGCCTTCGCGGCCAGGGCCTCCGGCTCGGTCAGCAGCCCGAGGACGAGGTGCACCGGCAGGCCCTCGGAGTTCCGGGCGGCCTTGGCGGCGTCGTGGGCGGCCATCACGACCTTGCGGGCGCGCGGCGTGTAGCGGTTGAAGCCCTGGCTGGGGTCGAGATCGGTGGACTCCTTCGGCACGAACCGCTTCTGTGCGGCCTGCCGGGTGACGCCCATGCTCCTGCCGATGTCGGTCCAGGACGCGCCGGAGCGCCGCGCCTGGTCCACGAAGTGCCCGATGAGGTGATCGGCCAGCTCGCCGAGGTGCTCGGCGGCGAGCACCGCGTCCTGCAGCTGCTCGAGCGGTTCTTGGTGGGCCTTCTTGATCGCGTTGATGAGGTCGTCGAGACGGATGGACGACCTGAAGGTGAGGTTCGTCATGCTGACAACCGTAGGTTGACAGTTGGGGGGTGTCAACCGCCGGTTGACAGTTGCCGGGGTGCGGTGGCCGAGGGGTGAGAGGAGAGTGCGGGGTGCGTTGTCCACAGGCTGTGGATGCGGCCGGGGTCGCGCGGCCGGTCGTGGCACGATCGGTGCGTGACCACGACCAGCACCTCCGGCCCGTCCGGTGCGGCCGGCACCGTCGACCGCGCCTTCGCGGCCGCGCTCCACACCGCCGACGACACCGCGCTCGACACGGGTGCCTCCCTGCTCGCCGCCGACCCGGCCGCCGAAGCCGAGCTGGCCCGGCGCGGTGAGGAGCTGGTGGCGGCCGCCTGGCGGCGGGGGTGGGAGCCGGCCGATGTCCTGCGCCTGGTGCGACGCGAGCTGGACGAGCCGCACGTGCGCCTGGCGGCGGAGCTGATCCGCGCGCAGGCCGCCGCCGACCGGCCCCGCGGGCGGCGCTGGACCAGGCAGCTCGACGAGACCGGCCGGCTGCTGGAGTCCTCCGGCCGGGCGCCCGCCCGGACGGACCGGTTCACGCACGCCACCGCCGTCCTTCAGCTGTACCGGCTGCTGCTGCGGCTGCCCGTCCTCGAACCGCTGGACGCCCCCGGCCCGGCCGGACGGCGGGCCGCCGCGCACGGCGAGTCGCGTGTGCTGGGCCGCATACGGGCGTTGCTCGCCAAGGCCGAGGCGACCGGGTATCCACAGGAGGCGGAGGCGCTGAGCGCCAAGGCGCAGGAGCTGATGGCACGGCACAGTGTCGACGAGGCACGGCTCGCCGCGCAGGACCCGTCCCCGGACGTGCCCGGTGCCTGCCGGATCGGCGTCGATCCGCCCTACGAACAGGCCAAGGCCGTCCTGCTGGACGCGGTCGCCACGGCCAACCACTGCCGCGCCGTGTGGCACGAAGCCCTCGGCTTCTCCACCGTCGTCGGCTTCGAGGCCGACCTGGAGGCCGTGGAACTGCTGTACACCTCGCTCCTGGTGCAGGCGACGACGGCGATGACCAAGGCCGAGGCCGCCCAGCGGGCCGGCGGACGCAGACGCACGAAGACCTTCCGGCAGTCCTTCCTCGCCGCCTACGCCCACCGCGTCGGCACCCGTCTCGCGGCCGCCGCCGAGAGTCAGGTGACGCGGGATCTGCTTCCGGTGCTGGCGAGCCGGGACGTCGCGGTCGCCGGCCGGGTGGAGCGCATGTTCCCCGAGACGACCACCACCCGTCTGCGCGGGGTGAGCGACGCGGCCGGCTGGGCTCAGGGCGCCGAGGCCGCCGACCGGGCACGGATGACGGAGTGCCGGCCGCTGGAGTAGGGCACGGACGGCGCAGTGCCGGCCGCCGGAGCAGGACCCGTGCCCGCGCGACGGGTCAGTCCCCGGCCTGCTGGAACGCCGTCACCGACGCGTCCGGTGTGCCCGTGGTCGCCGTGGCCCCCACCGGCCCGTAGGACCAGGGGAAGGACGTGCCGTCCTTCGTCCCGGGCAGTGCGACCGTCAGCGAGGTGGCCGGCAGGCTCGTCCCGTCCCCCTCACGCCCCCGCACATAGGTGAGGGTGAACAGGGCGGCGTCGCCCGTGGCGAGGGGCAGATCCTGCGGCGTGCTGGTGCGGTCGGCCGGTACGGCCCGGGTCGTGGTCCCGGTTCCCAGCCGAACGACCGGGAAGCCGCGCAGGGCGCACCGGGCGCCCCGGTTGGTCAGGGTCACGGGCACCTGGCCGGTGTCGCCGGCGGCGGGCGCGGCACTGACCGGTCCGATTGTCAGGGTGACGTCGCCGAGGCGGCAGGCGGCGACGTCGGCGTTCTTGCTGCCGGTGTCGCGGTGGCTGTCCTCGGTGCCGCCGCCGTGGCCGCAGGCGGTCAGTGCCAGGGCCGTGGCGAGGGCGGCGACGCGGATCGGGAGGGCACGCATGAGCGGGAGTTCCTTGGGTCGTGACGATGCTCGGAGCTCATCACGTACGAGCGCGCGGCGCGGTTGCCCGCGCCGCCACCGGCACCGGCCTTGTACGAACGTCAGGAGCCGAGGCTCGCCGTGGGCAGCCCCGACGGTAGCGCTCCGCCGTCGGACCTGGTGCACGTCTCCGTGCCGAGTCCACCCTCCCAGGTCACCCGCAGCGTGGTCGTGTTGACCGAGTCCACCGTGCCGAAGGTGCGTTTGCCGCAGCCGGTCAGCCGGACGAGCCGCTTGCCGTCCCGCTCCTGCGCGGTGCCCGAGCACATGGTCCGGTCCGTCGCGAACAGAGCCGCCCGGCCGCCCTCCACCGTCAGCACCACCATGGCGCCGTCACGGGTGGTCAGCCAGCTGCCGTCCACCGCCGGAGCATCACCGGCGTGCGTGCCGCCGCCGGATCCCGGCGACGCACCGGGCGCCCGAGAGGCGCTGTGCGGGGAGGCGGAGGCGGACGGTGCGCCGGAGCGGGACGTCCCCGGATCCGGGCTGCCGCTGTCGCACGCCGTCAGGACGAGCGTGCCCGCCAGCGCGACGGCCGCGATCCCTGCCGCCGTCCGCGCCGTCGTGCCCGACGCCGCGGCGTCCGGCGTCCGCTGTGCGCCCGATTCCGTCGTTGCCGTGGTCACTGCGAGCCTCCCTGTCGGAAGCGGCGGCCCCCGGCGGCCGGCCGGTCGCCGGCAAGCTACCAGTGAGCAGGCGGCGCGGGGAGGCGGTGGGAGACCCGCCCACTTGCCGGTGCGTTCCGGGGCAGAAGCCGGGTAGCCGATCGGTCGAAGACGTGTCACATCCTGTCGTCACCCGGGTGGTGTCGCGCCTCGTCACCCGGGTGGTCGCGCCTCGTCGCCCGGCGGCGTGCACGTGCATATGCCTGAGCAGTTGCACATGAACCAGTTATGATCCGAGGCGCAGTTGACCAACGCATCCATGGCCACACAGCCAGTGCACCATCGAGGAGCGACCTGTGGACCACGACGTCGACGGCGGGTACGGGGAGTGCGGCGTGTACAACGGCATGGCGGCCACGCAGCTGCGCGGGGTCTCCTGGCACAAGAGCCGGTACAGCAACTCCCAGGGTTCCTGCGTGGAGTTCGCCCGGTTGCCGGGCGGTGAGGTGGCGGTGCGCAACTCGCGCTTCCCGGAGGGCCCGGCCCTGGTCTACACCCGCGCGGAGATCGAGGCGATGCTGCGTGGTGCGAAGGACGGCGAGTTCGACCACCTGGTGGCCGGCTGACCCTGCGTCACCGGCGATGCGGTGCCGCCGGGGCGCCGGTGGTGTGACGCGCGTAGCGCCAGGACGTCGTTCGTCCCCGGCGCATCGGTGCGCGCTAGCCGCCCTCGTCCGCCAGCCGGAACTGGGCCCAGACGACCTTGCCGCCGAGCGTGCCCGCGAGCGGATGCCAGCCCCAGCCGTCGCTGAAGGACGCGATGAGGAACAGCCCGCGGCCCGACTCGGCCCGGTCGTCGGGCAGGGCGTCCGCGTCCCTGACGACGGGGTGGTCCCGGCTGGGGTCGCGCACCGCGCACACCAGGCGCCCGGTCCAGCGCATCAGATGCAGCCGTATCGCAGGGCCGGGGTCGGGGGCCGGCCCGTGGGAGCGCACCGCCGGCAGCGCGTGCCGCAGGGCGTTGGTGACCAGCTCCGAGACCACCAGGCAGACGTCGTCGAAGCGTTCCGCGAGGCCCCAGGCGTCGAGCGTGCCCCGGGTGAAGTGCCGGGCCTCGGGCACCGCCTCGTGACCGGCGGAAAGGGCGCAGCAGGCGGCGTCGGACACCGCCGCGGGATCCAGTGGCGGAAGGCCCTGCCGTGACGGCTCGAGCATGGTCGATCCATTCGTCCCCATGCGAGGCACTCCCGGGTATCGCGGTCGTTGCGAAGCAGATCGTTGCGATGGAGCGGTGGTGCGGGAACCATGGTTTCGGAAGCACCGGGCGGACGCAAGAGCAGATGCACGTGCACGAGACCGGAATGCGGCTTCCCGTACCGCTTATGAGTCATTTTCCGCCGTCTTCTCGTCCGCCCGTACGCCTGCCCCGGGCCGCCCGTCCCGCCGTCGCCGTGCGTTTCGGGGGCCCGAGGGCGGTGCCCGCGGGCCTGCGGATCTGTAACCGGTCGAGTACTGCTCGGAGTGATTTGGTGGCAGACTTCGGCGTTCGAAGGAGTCGGGGAGGCTGACGGACGTGAGCGCGGGAGAGTCAGGATCGGTGGTGCGGCGGATGCTGCTCGGCGCGCAACTCAGGCGACTGCGGGAAGCGCGGGGGATCACCCGGGAGGCGGCGGGATACGCGATCCGCGCCTCGGAATCGAAGATCAGCCGGATGGAGCTGGGCCGGGTGAGCTTCAAGACCCGGGACGTGGAGGACCTGCTGACGCTCTACGGCGTCACGGACGAGGCGGAGCGCGCCGCGCTGCTGTCCCTGGTCAAGGAGGCCAACCTCGCCGGCTGGTGGCACAGTTACTCCGACGTCCTGCCCAGCTGGTTCCCCACCTACGTGGGCCTGGAAGGCGCCGCCTCGCTGATCCGCGTCTACGAGGTGCAGTTCGTGCACGGGCTGCTGCAGACCGAGGAGTACGCCCGCGCGGTCGTCCGGCGCGGCATGCGGGACGCCGGCGAGGCCGATGTGGAGCGGCGGGTGGCCCTGCGGCTGGAGCGGCAGAAGTACCTCGTGTCCGAGCATGCGCCCGAGCTGCACATCGTCCTGGACGAGGCCGCCCTGCGCCGGCCCTATGGCGACCGTGAGGTGATGCGCGGCCAGTTGCAGCATCTGATCGAGATGTCCGAGCGGCCCAATGTGCGGCTGCAGGTCATGCCGTTCAGCTTCGGCGGCCATTCCGGCGAGTCCGGCGCCTTCACCCTCCTGAGCTTCCCCGAGTCCGATCTGGCCGACATCGTCTACGTCGAGCAGCTGACCAGCGCCCTGTACCTGGACAAGCCCGAGGACGTCGCCCAGTACGAGAAGGCGCTCACGGAACTGCAGCGCGACAGCCCCGGACCCAAGGAGAGCCGCGACCTGCTGCGCGGGCTGCTGCAGCTCTCCTGAAACCGGCCAAGATCCCCCAACTCCCGTCGCTCGCACGTACGATGACGGCCCGATCGGCCACCGCGAGCCCGGGATGCGAGGGGGAACACATGCCGACCTGTTTCACCGACCTGGCCCAGCAGTACATCGACGGCGAGTGGCGTCCGGGCACCGGCTCCTGGGACCTCATCGACTTCGACCCGTACGACGGCGAGAAGCTGGCCGCGATCACCATAGCCACGGCCGACGAGGTGGATCAGGCCTACCGGGCGGCCGCCCGCGCCCAGCAGGAGTGGGCCGCGGGCAGCCCCTACGCCCGCCGCGAGGTGCTGGAGAAGGCGCTGCGGCTGGTCGAGGAGCGCGAGCCGGAGATCACCGAGCTGATCATCGCCGAGCTGGGCGGCACCCGGCTCAAGGCCGCCTTCGAGCTGCACCTCGTGAAGGAGTTCCTGCGCGAGGCGGCCCGGCTGACGCTGAGCCCGCAGGGCACGGTCCTGCCGTCCCCGGGCGAAGGCAAGGAGAACCGCGTCTACCGGGTCCCGGTCGGTGTCGTCGGCGTGATCAGCCCCTTCAACTTCCCCTTCCTGCTGTCGCTCAAGTCGGTCGCCCCGGCCCTCGCGCTCGGCAACGCGGTGGTGCTCAAGCCGCACCCGAACACGCCCGTGACCGGCGGCACCCTGGTGGCGAAGATCTTCGAGGACGCCGGACTGCCCGCCGGGCTGCTCAACGTCGTCGTCACCGACATCGACGAGATCGGCGACGCCTTCCTCGAGCATCCCGTCCCCAAGGTCATCTCCTTCACCGGCTCCGACGCCGTCGGCCGGCACGTCGCGACCGTCTGCGCCCGGCACTTCAAGCGCGTGGTGCTCGAACTGGGCGGCAACAGCGCCCTCGTGGTCCTCGGCGACGCCGACCTCGACCACGCCGTCGACGCGGCCGTCTTCAGCCGCTTCGTCCACCAGGGCCAGGTCTGCATGGCCGCCAACCGCGTCCTGGTGGAGTGCTCGGTCGCCGAGGAGTTCACCGAGAAGTTCGTCGCCAGAGTGCGGTCGCTGAAGTGCGGCGACCCCCGCGACCCGGAGACCGTCATCGGCCCGCTGATCAACTCCGCGCAGGCCGCCGCCGTCACGGCCACCGTCGAGCAGGCGCTCGCCGCCGGTGCGACGGCCCTGGTGCACGGCTCGGTGCGGGACAACCTGGTCGAGCCGACCGTCCTGACCGGGCTGCCCGCCGACTCGCCCCTGCTGCGGCAGGAGGTGTTCGGCCCGGTCGTCTTCCTCGTCCCCTTCGACGGCGAGGAGGAGGCGGTCCGGATCGTCAACGACTCCCCGTACGGCCTGAGCGGCGCGGTCCATACCGCGGACGTCGAGCGCGGCGTCGCCTTCGCCCGGCGCATCGACACCGGCATGTTCCATGTGAACGACGGCACCGTCCACGACGAGCCGCACGTCCCCTTCGGCGGCGAGAAGCACTCCGGCATCGGCCGGCTGAACGGCGAGTCGACCGTGGACGCCTTCACCACCCTGAAGTGGATCTCCGTCCGGCACCGGCGCGGCAGCTTCCCGTTCTGACGGCCTCCCCCGCCCCCTTTACCCTTGCGGACTTGCACCTCACGTGACGTGAGGGCCGACCGTGGAGTGCGTACCGAGAAGGGAGCGGAGCAGTGAGCTACTCCGTGGGACAGGTCGCCGGGTTCGCCGGGGTGACGGTGCGCACGCTGCACCACTACGACGCCATCGGCCTGCTCCAGCCCAGCGAGCGCAGCCACGCGGGCCACCGGCGCTACAGCGACGCCGACCTGGAGCGGCTGCAGCGAATCCTGTTCTACCGGGAGCTGGGCTTTCCGCTCGACGAGGTCGCGGCCCTGCTCGACGACCCGGACGCCGACCCGCGGGAACACCTGCGGCGCCGGCACGCGGCGCTCACCGCCCGGATCGAGAAGCTGCAGCAGATGGCCGCGGCGGTGGAGCACGCCATGGAGGCACGCAGGATGGGTATCGATCTCACGCCCGAGGAGCGCTTCGAGGTCTTCGGCGACATGGACCCCGTGCGGTACGAGGAGGAGACCGAGCAGCGCTGGGGGCACACGGAGGCGTACGCCGAGTCGCGGCGCCGCACGGCCTCCTACACCAAGGAGGACTGGCAGCGCATCAAGGCCGAGATGGACGACTGGCAGCAGCGGTACGCCGCCGTGGTGGCCGCCGGCGAGCCGCCGTCCGGCGAGACGGCCATGGACCTCGCCGAGGAGCACCGGCAGCACATCAGCCGGTGGTACTTCGAGGTGCCGTACGAGATGCACCGGTGCTTCGCCGACATGTACGTCTCCGACGAGCGCTTCACGGCGTACTACGACGGGCTGCGGCCGGGGCTCGCCGCGCACCTGCGCCAGGCGATCCACGCCAACGCCGAGCGCCGCACCGCCGGGGTGTGACCGGACGCGAAGGGTGAGGGCGGACCCGGCGGGCGGGCGCACAAGCCCCGTGGAACGCGACCCGCACACCATGCGTTGATAGTTTTGTGCGGCAGCACCACGGAGGCCGAAACCGCCGCCGTCCGCCCTCACCCTTCAGGAGCCCGGTACCGTGACGACGCTCGCCCTCGGCCCGAGCTGGCTCGATCCGAACTACCTCCTCGACACCTTCGGCATCTGGGGTCTGCTCCTCGTCGTCTTCGCCGAGTCGGGTCTGTTGATCGGGTTCTTCCTGCCGGGCGACTCACTGCTGTTCACCTGCGGCCTGCTGATCACCTCCGGCCAGATGGGCTTCCCGCTGCCGGCGGCCATCGTGCTGATCAGCCTCGCCGCCGTCCTCGGCGACCAGGCGGGCTACATGTTCGGCCGGAAGGTCGGCCCGTCCCTGTTCAAGCGTCCGGACTCGCGCCTGTTCAAGCAGGAGAACGTCACCAAGGCGCACGAGTTCTTCGAGAAGCACGGCCCCAAGTCGCTGGTGCTGGCCCGCTTCGTGCCCGTGGTGCGCACCTTCACGCCGATCATCGCGGGCGTCAGCGGGATGCGGTACCGCTCGTTCCTGATCTTCAACGTCATCGGCGGTGTCCTGTGGGGCGCCGGCGTGACCCTGCTGGGCTCCTGGCTGGGCAACATCGCCTTCGTCAAGGACAACATCGAGGCGATCCTCGTCCTGATCGTCCTCGTCTCGGTGATCCCGGTCGCCATCGAGGTGCTCCGGGCCCGGGGCAAGAGCAAGAGGGAGGCGCAGTCCCCCGCCGGGGCCGGCGAGCCGGCGCAGGGGCAGCAGCCGTACCCGCAGCCGTACGCCGCGCAGCCGCAGCAGCCCGTCATGGACGATGCCACGACCCGCCTGCGCCGCATCGAACCGCCGCACCAGCCGCAGTACGGCCGGCCCGGGCAGTACGGGCAGCCCGGGCAGTACGGGCAGCCCGGGCAGTACGGCGAGCCGAACCCGCCGCAGGGCCCGCAGAACCCCCCGCACGGCGGGCCGGGCAACGGGCAGCAGTACGGCGGCGGCTACGGCGCGCAGCAGTACCCCCAGCAGCCCTACCCGCAGCAGCCGCAGTCCTACGGCACTCCGGCGGGCGAATACGCCCAGGCGCCGGCGCCGGACCCGCGCCGGCAGTGGAACTCCGGCGCCGGGTACCCCGACGGCGGCGGCGAGGCCGACCGCCGCTGAGCCGGCGGCCCGCGCGCGGACCGGTGAGCCCGCGCGCGGACCGGTCAGAAGCCCCTCGTCCGCTTCGCGCCCCGGCGGCCCGCCGCGCTGCCCGCGCCGGGCACCCGCAGGAACAGCCGGGAGATCTCCGAGCCGAGGTTGACGCCGATCGCGATGGCCATGGCGAGCGACACCGCCTTGGCCAGCGACACCAGCCCCTTGTCGATGTGGTTCTGCGCGATCGCCAGCAGCCCGAAATAGGTCGCCGAACCGGGCAGCAGCGGCCCTATCGCGGCGGTCGTGTACGGCAGCGCGGACGCGAACCGGTAGCGGGCCATCAGCTGCCCGAACAGACCCACCAGGCCCGCGGCGACCGCCGTGGAGGCCACCGGGGAGATCCCGGCGACGTAGTGCAGCGCCCCGTACACCACCCAGGCGATGCCGCCGTTGACCGTCACCAGCAGCACCGTCGACCGTTCCTGCTGCAGCAGCACCGCGAAGGTCAGCGACAGCAGCATCGAGGCGAAGATCTGCGTCACCGGCCGGTTGCCGACGGCCAGGGCCGCGTCCGGGTTGAGCGGGGCCCCCAGCTTCACGCCGAAGTACAGGACGGTCAGCACGCCGGTGACGATGCCGACGAAGAGGTACATGACCTCCAGCAGGCGCGCGGAGGCGGTGATGTAGAAGCCGGTCAGGCCGTCCTGCACGCCCGCCACCAGGGCCCGTCCCGGCAGCAGCGCGAAGAGTCCACCGGTGATGACGGCGGAGGCCTTCACGTCGACGTGTGCCAGGGTCAGCGCCACACCGAGCGCGGCCGGCGGCGTCGCGGCGACCGTGAACTGGTAGAACTCCGGCAGCCCGCGGCCCGCGCACAGCCAGGCCAGCCGGTCGCCGAGCATCGCGCCCACCGCGGCCGCCACGAACACGATCAGGTCACCGCCGCCGACGAGCAGGGAGGCCGCACCCGCGAGCAGCCCCGCGGCCGCGGTCAGCGCCCAGCCGGGGTAGGGGTGCCGGTTGCGGCGGATCTCCGCGAGCCGGCGGTAGGCCTCCTCCAGGGAGACATGCGTGTCCGGGTCGCTCAGGTCGTCGACGAGCTGGAAGACGGCCGCGAGCCGGGTGTAGTCGGTGCCCCGGCGCCGCACCGTGCGGGAGGCCGACACCGGGTCGTCGACGAGGGACGGCTGGTAGGAGACCGACAGCAGGGTGAAGGTGACGTTCGGCTCGCAGCGGTCCAGGCCGTAGGCGCGGCACACCGCGAACATCGCGGTCTCCACGTCCTCGGCGCCCTCGCCGCCGGCCAGCAGCAGCTCGCCGATACGCAGGGTGAGGTCGAGGACGCGGGGCACGGCCGGGCCGCCCTCGTCCTCCGTCCGCTGGACCGTCTCCGGGGCCGGGCGCTCGGCCACCGGCATGCGCAGCATCGTGCGCATCCGGTCCTGCCAGGGGATCTCCTTGGTCAGGCTGACCGCGGGGGTGCCCAAGGGCGGGGTGAAGGCGGCCGGTGCCTGCGGGGCGCTGTAGGTGCTCGGCGGGCTGAACGCCGAGCCCTCGCGCTCCGCGGCCGGCGGCTCGGGCACCTCCAGGCCGTCGGGGACGGCGAACTCGGAGGTGGTCTCGGAATCGGTCCGGGGGACGGCCAGGCCGTCCGGGACCGCGAACTCGGAGGTGGTCTCGGACTCGCTCGTCCGGGGCAGGGCCAGCCCCTTCGGGACGGCGAACTCGGACGTCGTGGACGACTCGCCGTCCGTCCCGAGGGGCGCGGCGGGCCGGGGGATCACAGGTCTCGCCGGGCGCGGCGAGACCGGGACCGTGGCGGTCGTGGCCGCCCGGCCTCCCGCCTCCGCCTGCTTGGTCCCCGCCGTCCTCGGTGCCTGCTGCTTCTTCGCCGCACGCGGCACGTCGTTCTCGTGCGTCGCCTGCGTCACCGACGAGTCCGCGGGGTCCCCGAAGACACCCCTCGCCTCGTCCGACTGCGGCTTGCGGTCGTCCGCAGGCGCGCGGTTCTCCGCATCCGTCACTGGGCAACGCTCCCTGAACTTCGCGTTCCGTGGGCTCAGTATGCGCGGCGGCCGTATCCCGCCCGATACGGAAAGGGCCGCGTCACCCGCCGGGGTGGCCGCGGCCCTTACCGAATCGTGGGTCAGTGACCGCCGTGCTCCTGGTAGCGCTTGATGGACCGCTCGATCTCCGCCTCCGCGTCGGCGCGGCCGACCCAGTTGGCGCCCTCCACCGACTTGCCGGGCTCCAGGTCCTTGTAGACCTCGAAGAAGTGCTGGATCTCCAGACGGTCGAACTCCGACACGTGGTGGATGTCCCGCAGGTGTTCCACACGCGGGTCGGACGCCGGTACGCACAGCACCTTGTCGTCGCCACCGGCCTCGTCCGTCATCCGGAACATGCCGATCGCGCGGCACTTGATGAGGCAGCCGGGGAACGTCGGCTCGTCCAGGATGACCAGAGCGTCCAGCGGGTCGCCGTCCTCACCGAGGGTGTTCTCGACGAAGCCGTAGTCCGCCGGGTAGCTGGTCGAAGTGAAGAGTCGACGGTCCAGGCGGATACGACCGGTCTCGTGGTCCACCTCGTACTTGTTCCGCGAACCCTTAGGGATCTCGATCGTGACGTCGAACTCCACCGGTGGCTCCTCCATGATCAGCACATAGTTCTGGTGATTAAGTGTCCCCCACGCAGGTGTGTGATCGCGAAAGGGGCTGGTGGTCGTGCGGGAACCGAGGGCCTGGCGGGCCGCGAAACCACGTCTGACAGGCCTGGCACGGGCTGCACGACCGCGTCTGGCACGGCTGGCGCGGGCCGCACGGCCTGCTCCGGCGGGTGCCGCACGCTCCGCGGCGCTGCGGATCGCTCGGCTCGCGGCGGCCGCCGGGACACGGCCGGCCGGCCGGCCGCGCACCTGGCAGTTCACCGCGGGCGCCGCCACCGCCGGTGTGGCGCTGGCCGCCGCGGTGGTGACCGCCGCCGGTCCTTGGGACTCCTCCGGCCAGCGTACGGCCGAGAGAGACCGTGCCGCCGCTCTTCAGGCCGCGGGTGGCGCAGATCACGGCGTGGGGTCCGGCACGTCCGCCGACGGTCCGGCGCCCGCGCCCAGCGCCCCGCCCGTGCTGGCGAGCCTGGCCAGGCCGCAGGGTGGCGCCCCGCGTCTCGCCGGTGTGCTGGACCCGCTGCTGCGCGACCCCGCGCTCGGGGAGCAGCCCGCGGCGGTCGTCGTCGACCTGACCGACGGGCACCGGCTCTACGGCCGGAACGCCGACGCGGCGCTCACCCCGGCCTCCACCACCAAGATCGCCACCGCCACCGCCGCGCTGTCCGCCCTCGGTCCGGACCACCGCTTCACCACCCGCACGGTCCTGGAGCCCGGCACCACCCGGCTGGTCCTCGTCGGAGGCGGCGACCCCACCCTCACCGCCCGCGCCGACGCGGACGGCCGGGCGAGCCTGCGCACCCTGGCCGACCGCACCGCCGCCGCGCTGACCCGGCGCGGCCTGCACGACGTGACGCTCGCGTACGACACCAGCCTGTTCGCCGGGGACGGCATGCACCCCATCGGGGTCAACGACAACCTGGCCCGGGTCACCGCCCTGGCCGCCGACGAGGGGCGCACCGACGGCTCCACGAGCGGGCCCGCCCCGCGCGAGCCCGACCCGGCGGCCGCCGCGGCCCGCGCCTTCGCCGGCTTCCTGCACGCCCACGGCATCCGCACCGGCGAGCCCGCCCGGGCCACGGCGGCCAGCCGCGCGCAGACCCTCGCGTCCGTCTCCTCCCCGCCCCTGTCCGACGTGGTCGAGCGCATGCTCACCGAGAGCGACAACGACATCGCCGAGACCCTCGCCCGGCAGACGGCTCTCGCCACCGGCGAGCGGCCCGACTTCGCCGGCGGCGCCCGGGCGATCACCCGCCGGCTGGCGCAGCTCGGGCTGCCCCTGAAGGGTGCCTCCTTCCACGACGGCAGCGGCCTGGACCGCTCCGACCGGCTCACCGCGAGCCTGCTCACCGCCCTGCTGCGCACCGCCGCCGACCCGGCCCGCCCCGGGCTCCGCCCGATCCTCACCGGCCTGCCGGTGGCCGCCTTCACCGGCACCCTGACCGACCGGTACACCGGCCAGGCCGCGGCCGGGATCGTGCACGCCAAGACGGGCACCCTGACCGGGGTGAACACGCTGGCCGGCACCGTCGTCGACCGGGACGGCCGGCTGATGGCCTTCGCCTTCCTCGCCGAGGACACCACCGACCCCCAGGCGGCCCAGTCCGCCCTGGACCGGGCGGCGGCCGCGCTGGCGGGCTGCGGCTGCCGCTGAACCGTTCCCGCTCCCCGCCGGGCCGGGCGCCCGCGCCGTGCCCGGCCCGCACCGGCGGACACGCCACGGACTGCCTGAGGCGGCCCCGCTCACGTACCGTTGACGCATGACGAGCATCGGTGGTGCCGCAAGTCCCGGGATGATCGACTGGAATCTCGCGGTGGCGACCGCGACCCGGCTGGTCCGGCCGGGCCCCGAGGTGACCCGCGACGAGGCCCGCGCCGTCGTCGCGGAGCTGCGCCGCCATGCCGAGGCCTCTCAGGAGCACGTCCGGGGCTTCACTCGTCTGGGCACCGACGCCGGCCACGACACGCCCGTCCTCGTCGTCGACCGCCCCGGCTGGGTCAAGGCGAACGTCGCCGGCTTCCGCGAGCTGCTCAGACCGCTGCTGGAGAAGATGCAGCGGCGGCGCGGCAGCAGCCCCGGCGGCGTGGTCCTCGGCACCGTGGGCGGCAAGGTCACCGGCGTCGAGCTGGGCATGCTGCTGTCGTTCCTCGCCTCCCGGGTGCTCGGGCAGTACGAGACGTTCGCCCCGGCCTCCCGCGAGCTGCCCGCGGGCGACGGCGGCGGCCGGCTGCTGCTGGTCGCCCCGAACATCGTCCACGTCGAGCGGGAGCTGGACGTCGAGCCGCACGACTTCCGCCTGTGGGTGTGCCTGCACGAGGAGACGCACCGCACGCAGTTCAGCGCGGTGCCCTGGCTGCGTGACCACCTCCAGGGCGAGATCCAGGCCTTCCTGGCCGAGACCGACGTCGACCCGGCGGCCTTTCTGGAGCGGCTGCGCGAGGCCGCCCAGTCGCTGGTCGGCGGCCGTCCCGAGGGCGAGGCCGACGACACGGGCCACTCCCTGGTGGAGCTGGTGCAGACCCCGGCCCAGCGGGCGATCCTCGGCCGGCTCACCGCTGTGATGTCCCTGCTGGAGGGGCACGCCGACTACGTCATGGACGGCGTCGGACCGGACGTGGTGCCGACCGTGGCGGAGATCCGGGAGAAGTTCCAGCAGCGCCGTGCCAAGGGCGCCTCCCGCCTGGACACCGCCCTGCGCAAGCTGCTCGGACTGGACGCCAAGCTGCGGCAGTACCGCGACGGGGAGCGGTTCGTGCGCGCGGTCGTCGACCAGGTCGGCATGGACGGCTTCAACCGGGTGTGGACCTCCCCGAACACCCTCCCCACCAAGGCGGAGATCGCCAAACCGGCGGACTGGATCGCGCGGGTGCACCGCACGGCGGAGTCGTGAACGGCCGCCCGAGGTGGTGAACCGGATCCGGCCTGCGGCAGACGAACGCCCCGCCAATCACCCGTCCGAGGGACCGTGGGCGATGGGTAGGCGTGCAATGCTCGGGGAACGGCCCGTTTCTGTCACCATCGACACACTCTGAGTGACCGACTCGGGTTCACCCCCCGAAGAACCTTCGTGAAGGGAACCGGACATGGGTCCCCATCCTGCGGTCGCGGCGATACGCCTGGCGGTTCGCCGCGTGCTCCACGACATCCTGAACGAACAGACCTCCCAGCCCTCGTACGCCGCGCGGACCCCCGCCCCCGCGCCCGCCCCGTACGCCCTGCCGGGCGCCCCTCTCGTGCCGCCCGCGCCGCCCGTCGCGCCGCCCCCGGCCGGGGTGCCGGCCCCCTCCCGCACGCGCCGCGCCGCCGTGGACCCCTCGGCGCCGCTCGTGCTGGTGGCCTGCTCCGGCGGCGCCGACTCCATGGCGCTCGCCTCCGCCCTCGCCTTCGAGGCCCCCCGGCTCGGCGTCCGCGCCGGAGGCGTCACCGTCGACCACGGCCTGCAGGCCGGCTCCGACCAGCGCGCCGGCGAGGTCGCCCAGCGGCTGCGCGACCTGGGCCTGGACCCGGTGGAGGCGGTCGCCGTCCGCGTGGGCCGCGAGGGCGGTCCCGAGGCCGCCGCCCGCGACGCGCGCTACGCCGCCCTCGACGCCGCCGCCGAACGCCACGGCGCCGCCGCGATCCTCCTCGGCCACACCCGCGACGACCAGGCCGAGACGGTGCTGCTCGGCCTGGCCCGCGGCTCCGGCATCCGCTCCCTGTCGGGCATGGCCGCGGTCTCGGGGGCCGGCGGCCGTTACCGGCGCCCCTTCCTGCAGATCGACCGCCAGACCGCCCGCAAGGCCTGCATGGTCCAGGCCCTGCCGGTGTGGGACGACCCGCACAACACCGACCCCGCCTACACCCGCTCCCGGCTGCGCCACGAGGGACTGCCCGCCCTGGAGAAGGCGCTGGGCAAGGGCGTCGTCGAGGCCCTGGCCCGCACCGCACAGCTCTCCCGCGACGACGCCGACGCGCTCGACGCCTGGGCCGGCCAGGCCGAGGCCGCCGTGCGCGACGAGGACGGACGGCTGGAATGCGCCAAGCTGTACGCCCTGCCGCCCGCCGTGCGCCGCCGTATTCTGCGCCGCGCCGCCATCGCGGCCGGTGCTCCGGCCGGGTCGCTGTTCGCCCGCCACATCGAGGAGATGGACCGGCTGATCACCGGCTGGCGCGGCCAGGGAGCCATCAACCTGCCCGGCAAAGTCGTGGCCCAGCGGCAGGGTGGCAGACTGGTGATTCGGCAAGGCTGAATCCTTCCCTCGCGGGGAAGGCGCCGGTCTCCCCCGCGGGGGAGGGTCCCGGTGGCCGGTCCTCCCAGCCGGGGCGGGCCGCGGCAGCCGGTGGGACGACCGACCGAAAGTGATGCGGGTGGACGCGAAAGACATGGGTGCCGACCTCGAGAAGGTGCTCATCACCAAGGAAGAGATCGACGCCAAGCTGGCCGAACTGGCCGCCAAGATCGACGCGGAGTACGCGGGCAGGGACCTGTTGATCGTCGGGGTCCTCAAGGGTGCCGTCATGGTCATGGCCGACCTGGCCCGGGCGCTGTCCACCCCGGTGACCATGGACTGGATGGCCGTGTCCTCCTACGGGGCGGGCACCCAGTCCTCCGGCGTGGTGCGGATCCTGAAGGACCTCGACACCGACATCAAGGGCAAGCACGTCCTGATCGTCGAGGACATCATCGACTCCGGCCTGACCCTGTCCTGGCTGATCAACAACCTCGGCTCGCGCGAGCCCGCCTCGCTGAAGGTGTGCACGCTGCTGCGCAAGCCGGACGCCGCGAAGGTCGCCATCGACGTGGAGTGGGTCGGCTTCGACATCCCTAACGAGTTCGTCGTCGGCTACGGCCTGGACTACGCCGAGAAGTACCGCAACCTGCCGTTCGTGGGGACGCTCGCGCCCCACGTCTACGGCGGCTGAACCCTCACGGCGGCCACGCGCCGCCGTGATCGGGAACCCCCGCGCGGCCGCGGGCGTTGGAGGATGCAGACGGGGACGTCAGCTCTCCCGTGCGGCCACGAGGCACCGTGCTGGGGTACCGTCGGAAGAACTGTCTTATCAAACTCACTATGGCAGGAGGGACGGGGCGGCACCGCTCCGTATGGATGGACGTGAAGCGATACTTCCGTGGGCCGGTCATGTGGATCGTGCTGGCCGTCCTTGCCGTGGTCGTGTTGATGCAGGTCGTCGGGTCCTCCGGCGGCTACAAGACGGTGGACACGGGCCAGGTCGTCGCAGCGATCAACGACAACCGGGTGCAGCAGGCCAAGCTGACCACCGGTGACGAGCAGACCATCAAGGTCGAGCTCAAGGACGGTCAGAAGGTCGAGGGCAGCTCGAAGATCCAGGCGAGCTACATCGGCGACCAGGGCGTGACCATCGCCAACACGCTGCAGACCAAGTTCCAGGACAAGCAGATCCCGGACGGCTACACCGTCTCGCCGTCCAAGCAGAACCCCTTCGTCGGCGTTCTGCTGTCCCTGCTGCCCTTCGTGCTCATCGTCGTCGTCTTCCTGTTCCTGATGAACCAGATGCAGGGCGGCGGCTCCCGGGTGATGAACTTCGGCAAGTCCAAGGCCAAGCTCATCACCAAGGACACCCCCAAGACGACCTTCGCGGACGTCGCGGGCGCGGACGAGGCGGTCGAGGAGCTGCAGGAGATCAAGGAGTTCCTGCAGGAGCCGGCCAAGTTCCAGGCCGTCGGCGCGAAGATCCCCAAGGGCGTGCTGCTCTACGGCCCGCCCGGCACCGGCAAGACCCTGCTCGCGCGGGCCGTCGCCGGCGAGGCCGGGGTGCCGTTCTACTCGATCTCCGGTTCCGACTTCGTCGAGATGTTCGTCGGTGTGGGTGCCTCCCGGGTCCGTGACCTGTTCGAGCAGGCCAAGGCGAACGCCCCGGCGATCGTGTTCGTCGACGAGATCGACGCCGTCGGCCGCCACCGCGGCGCCGGCCTGGGCGGCGGTCACGACGAGCGCGAGCAGACGCTGAACCAGCTGCTCGTCGAGATGGACGGCTTCGACGTCAAGGGCGGCGTGATCCTGATCGCCGCCACCAACCGGCCCGACATCCTCGACCCGGCGCTGCTGCGTCCGGGCCGCTTCGACCGGCAGATCGCCGTCGACCGCCCCGACATGCAGGGCCGCCTGGAGATCCTCAAGGTCCACCAGAAGGGCAAGCCGGTCGCGCCCGACGTCGACCTGGCCGCCGTCGCCCGCCGCACGCCCGGTTTCACCGGTGCCGATCTGTCCAACGTCCTGAACGAGGCCGCGCTGCTCACGGCCCGCAGCGACAAGAAGCTGATCGACAACAAGATGCTGGACGAGGCGATCGACCGCGTCGTCGCCGGCCCGCAGAAGCGGACCCGGATCATGTCGGACAAGGAGAAGAAGATCACCGCGTACCACGAGGGCGGTCACGCCCTGGTCGCGGCGGCCTCCCCGAACGCCGACCCGGTCCACAAGATCACCATCCTGTCCCGCGGCCGTGCCCTCGGCTACACGATGGTCCTGCCGGACGAGGACAAGTACTCCACCACGCGCAACGAGATGCTGGACCAGCTGGCCTACATGCTCGGCGGGCGCGCGGCGGAGGAGCTGGTCTTCCACGACCCGACCACGGGTGCCGCGAACGACATCGAGAAGGCCACGGCCATGGCGCGGGCGATGGTCACCCAGTACGGCATGACCGAGCGCCTGGGCGCGATCAAGTTCGGCAGCGACAACTCCGAGCCGTTCCTCGGCCGGGAGATGGGCCACCAGCGCGACTACTCCGAGGAGGTCGCCGCGCTGGTCGACGAGGAAGTCAAGAAGCTCATCGAGAACGCGCACAACGAGGCCTGGGAGATCCTGGTCGAGAACCGCGACGTGCTCGACAACCTCGTCCTGGCCCTGCTGGAGAAGGAGACCCTGGGCAAGGAGGAGATCGCCGAGATCTTCGCCCCGGTCGTCAAGCGGCCGCCGCGGCCCGCGTGGACCGGCTCCTCCCGCCGGACCCCGTCCACCCGCCCGCCGGTGCTCTCCCCGAAGGAGCTGGCGCTGACCAACGGGGCGAACGGCTCGACGGTCAGCACGGTGAAGTCCACCACCGCGGATGCCGCCCCGAAGGAGCAGACCCCGGAGGACCGTCCGGAGTCCTGATCCGTCGGCAGGGCGGGGCCCACGGCCCCGGAATGTCAGCCGCGCCCCCCTGGTTCTAGCCTGGGGGGCGCGGCTTTTGGTACGTCGTGGCTGAGATACACAGGAACGAGGCTTCACATGACCGACCCCGTGACGCTGGACGGCGAGGGAACCATCGGCGAGTTCGACGAGAAGCGCGCCGAGAACGCCGTACGCGAGCTTCTGATCGCGGTCGGCGAGGACCCGGACCGTGAGGGGCTGCGCGACACCCCGGCCCGGGTGGCGCGGGCGTACAAGGAGATCTTCGCGGGGCTGTGGCAGAAGCCCGAGGACGTGCTGACGACGACGTTCGACCTGGGGCACGACGAGATGGTGCTGGTCAAGGACATCGAGGTGTTCTCGACCTGCGAGCACCACCTGGTGCCGTTCAGGGGCGTCGCCCACGTCGGCTACATCCCGTCCGCCAGCGGCAAGATCACCGGTCTGTCGAAGCTGGCCCGGCTGGTGGACGTGTTCGCCCGCCGCCCGCAGGTGCAGGAACGACTCACCACGCAGATCGCCGACTCCCTGATGGAGATCCTGGAGCCGCGCGGGGTGATCGTGGTCGTGGAGTGCGAGCACATGTGCATGTCGATGCGGGGCATCCGCAAGCCCGGCGCCAAGACCCTCACCTCGGCGGTGCGCGGTCAGCTGCGCGACGTGGCGACCCGCAACGAGGCGATGAGCCTGATCATGGCGCGCTGACCGGACGCGTCACGGCCCGCCGGTGAGCCCGGCGGTGCCTCGCAGGCCCGGCGGCACCTCGCCCGGGCAGGCCGGTCAGGCAGCCGGCGCGGCGGTGCCGTGGTTCTGGTCGTCGTCGTCCTCGGGCAGCCTGCAGACGTGCTCGAGGAACAGGGCTGCCGCTATCACCGCAAGCCCCGCCAGGACCGAGAAACCGGCGTAGAAGGCCTGGTCGCGGCGGCTGGGGATGTCGAGCAGCTCCAGCAGGAACACGCCCGTGCCGCCGTACATCCCGGCGACCAGGGCGGCCACGATGGCGCTGGCCTGGCCGAAGACGACCGCGCGGGCGGCCATCAGCGGGTCCACGCCCTTGGCGTCGGGCCGCCGCTCGCGCTGGGCCCTCAGGCGGCTGCGCAGGGACAGCGCGGTGGCGAGCAGCACCGCCGCGATCAGCGCCAGCACGATCGGGGCGGCCAGGGGAACGCTGGGCAGTGTCCCGACCGAGTTCCACAGCCGGGCGGCCGCCCAGGACAGCACGCCCGCGACGACGAACACGCCGATCAGCACCCTGATGCGCAGCTCTTTCACGGTGTCCCTTCAGCTCCCCCGGACCGCGGCCGGGTGTGGCCGGCCCGGTCCGGCCCCCGCCGGGGGCTGGTCGTGCCGCTGAATGTCGTAAGGATCTTCTCGACCTTAACGACTACTCGGGGAGCCTGAGTTCCAGGTCCGCCCGCGGGGCCACGCCGGCCCGGGTGACGGCGTCGAGCAGCCCGGCCACGGCCCCGTGCCCGGGCAGCTCCGCCTCGGGGTCCACGTCGTGCCACGGTGCCAGCACGAAGGCGCGCTCGTGGGCGCGGGGGTGGGGCAGGGTGAGCTGCGGGTCCTCGGAGACGACGCCGGCGTAGGAGACGATGTCGACATCGAGAGTGCGCGGGCCCCAGCGCTCGTCCCGCACCCGGTGGAAAGCCTCCTCGATGGCGTGGGCCCGCTCCAGCAGGGAGGACGGCGGCAGCGTCGTCTTCAGCAGGACGACGGCATTGAAGTAGGTGGGCTGGCTGCCCGGCTCGACGCCCCACGGCTCCGTCTCGTACACCGGGGAGACCGCCTTGACGCGCACGCCGGGGGTGTCCTCCAGGGCGTCGACGGCCCCCTGCAGGGTCTCCAGGCGATTGCCCAGGTTGGAGCCGAGGGAGAGCACGGCCCATTTCGGGTTCTGCAGGGTGGTGTCGGCCGCGTCGACCTTCTCGGTGACGGACGCGGGCACCGGCTGGACGATGGGATCGGTGGGGCCCTGGCTGAAAGATGCGGTCATGCTCGGCTCCGGGTGATGGTGACGGTCACGTCGTCGAAGGGGACCGTGATCGGCGCGTCCGGCTTGTGCACGCACACCTCGACCTCCTGCACGGCCTCGTGCCGGAGACAGGTGTCGGCGATGCGCTCGGCGAGCGTCTCGATCAGGTTGACGGGCTCCCCCTCCACCACGGCCACGACCTCTTCGGCCACGATGCCGTAGTGCACGGTCTTCGCCAGGTCGTCGTCGGCCGCGGCCGGGCGGGTGTCCACGCCCAGGACGAGGTCCACGAGGAAGGTCTGGCCCTCCTCGCGCTCCGTGGGGAACACCCCGTGGTGCCCGCGGGCCTTCAGGCCGCGCAGCGCGACACGATCCACGCGAATCACTCCTGCAATCGTCGGTCGGGGCCGGCGCCCGCCGCGTGCGGGCAGTACCCCGGCCTCGAACGAATCTACCTGCGACCACCGACAGCGCCAGGCCCCCAGCACGGCCGTACCGGGCGGTCGGGTGATCACCGGCCGGGCGTTTCCGCAGGAGAACGCGGGCACCTGAAGCACGGCGACCGCCTGGGGGCGGCGTCATCGTGATTCCGGCCACGTCCGCCGCGGGCCGGACCGGCGGCGGACGGACGCCTTCGCTCAGGCCGGGGTGTCGTCCGGCCGGTCCTCGTCGTCCGAGTCGCTCTCGGCCAGGACCGGGGAGGCGTGGTGCGACCACAGCTTCCAGCCCACCGGGGTGCGCCGGAAGACGTTCGTGGCGACGACCAGCTGGCCGACCAGCGGCCCGGGTCCCTCGCCGTCCTCGGGCGCGGGGCCGCCGCTGAGGATGTTCTCGGTGCACGTCACCAGCGCGGTGTCGCCGGTGACCGAGACGTGCACGTCAGTGAGGAAGAACTGGATGTAGTCGGTGTTGGCCATGATCAGCGCGTAGGAGCGCAGGACCTCACCGCGCCCGGTGAGCACCGGCCAGCCCGGGTGGACGCAGGAAATCACACCGGAGTCGGCCGGGTCGTGGTACTCCTCGTCGACGCCCACGTCGGAGGGGGCGAGCCAGAGCGAGGTCAGCTCCTCGAAGTCGCCGCGCTCCAGTGCCTCGTAGTAGGCGGTGTTCGCGGCCTCCACCTCCGCGACGTCGGTGTGGGCGGCGCTCACCGGACGTCGTCCTCGGCTGCCTGCGCACGGTGCGGCGCGTCCGTGATCGCCCGCGCTTCCTCGATGGCGCGCACGACGCGTACCGCGTCCGCCGTGGCGCGCACCTCGTGCACGCGCACCGCCCACGCGCCGGCCTGCGCGGCGAGCGCGGAGACGGCGGCCGTCGCCGCGTCGCGTTCCCGGGCGGGCGGCGGCGTGCCGCCGGGCCCGGCCAGCACCCGGCCGAGGAAGCGCTTGCGGGACGCGGCGACCAGCAGGGGCAGGCCGAGGTCCCGCAGCCGGTCGAGGCGGGCCAGCAGCGCCAGGTCGTGCTCGGCCTCCTTGGAGAAGCCCAGTCCGGGGTCGATCACGATGCGGTCGGCGCCGACGCCGCCCTCCACCACGGCCTCCACCCGGGCCCGCAGCTCGTCGACGACCTCGGTGACGACGTCGTCGTAGACGCCGCGGACGGCCGGGCCCCGCAGGAAGCCCCGCCAGTGCATGACCACGAACGGGGCGCCCGCGTCCGCGACCACCGGGATCATCGCGGGGTCGGCGAGGCCGCCGCTGACGTCGTTGACGAGGGCGGCACCGGCTGCGAGAGCCTGTTCGGCGACCCGGGCCCGCATGGTGTCCACGGAGATCGTGACGCCCTCGGCGGCCAGACCGCGCACGACGGGGATCACCCGCCGCAGCTCCTCGGCCTCGTCCACGCGGGGCGCGCCGGGCCGGGTGGACTCGCCGCCGACGTCGACCAGGTCGGCGCCCTGGGCGATCAGGTCCAGGCCGCGCTTGACCGCGGTGGCCGTGTCGAACCAGCGGCCGCCGTCGGAGAAGGAGTCGGGGGTCACGTTCACGACTCCCATGACCGCGCACCGGTCCCACGCCGGCAGGCCCGCCACTCGGCCGTTGTGGTTGCTCATATGTTCAGCCTAGGGCCTGCCCCGACGAGCCCGCCTTCCTCGTGGTGCCCGCCCGGCGCCCCGCCGCCCGGGGGTGGTGCGGCGGGGCGGGGCGGGGCGCCGCCGGCCCCCCGGGGGAGAGGGCGCCGGCGGCGGGCTTCAGGCCGCGCGGACGTTCCGCTCGCCCAGTGCGTGGGCGCACGGGCGGGCGGCGGCGCGGCGGCGCAGGACGCGCGGCAGCGGCAGGGCGAGGGTGACGAAGCCCTCCGCCTGCATCGCGGCGAAACCGATGCGCGGCAGGTCGGCGGGGGCGCGGTAGACGACGAACCGCGGTTCCCAGCGCGGCCGGAACTTGGCGTTGAACTTGTACAGCGACTCGATCTGGAACCAGCGGGAGAGGAACACGAGCACCCGCCGCCAGGCGCGCAGCACCGGTCCCGCGCCGATCTTCTCGCCGCGCGCCAGTGCCGAGCGGAACATCGCGAAGTTCAGCGAGACGCGGGTGATGCCGAACTTCCCGGCGGACCGCAGCGCCGCGACGATCAGCAGTTCGTTCATCCCCGGGTCGGCCGTGCGGTCGCGCCGCATCAGGTCCAGCGAGGCGCCGTCCGGGCCCCACGGCACGAAGTGCAGGATCGCCTTCAGATCGCCGAACTCGCCGGGCTCGGCGTCCTGCTTGTGGGCGGTCGCGATCAGGCAGTCGCCGTCGGCGGGGTCGCCGATGCGGCCCAGGGCCATGGAGAAGCCGCGCTCGGTGTCGGTGCCGCGCCAGGCGTCGGCGGCCCGCCGCACGCGGTCCAGCTCGGCGTCGGTCAGGTCAGCCACGCGCCGCACCCGTGTCTCGTAGCCGGCCCGCTCGATGCGCTTGACCATCTGGCGCACATTGCGCATCGCGCGTCCGGCGAGCGAGAAATCCGCGACGTCCACCACCGCCTCGTCGCCCAGCTCCAGGGCGTCCAGACCGGTCTCCCGGGTCCACACCTGGCCGCCGGTCTCCGAGCAGCCCATCACGGCCGGGGTCCAGGAGTGGGCCCTGGCCACGTCCATGAAGCGTTCGATGGCGCCCGGCCAGGCCTCCACGTCCCCGATCGGGTCGCCGCTGGCGAGCATCACCCCGGAGACGACGCGGTAGGTGATCGCCGCCTTGCCGCTGGGGGAGAAGACGACCGCCTTGTCGCGGCGCAGCGCGAAGTGGCCGAGGGAGTCGCGGCGGCCGTGCTTGGCGAGCAGCGCGCGCAGCCTGGCCTCGTCCTCCTCGGTGAGCCGGGCGGCCGGATGCTCGGGCCGGAAGGACAGGTAGACCGTGGTGACCGCGGTGAGCCAGCCCAGGGCGCCCAGGCAGAAGGCCACCGTCCAGGAGGTGTTGCCCTGGTAGTCGACGGGACCCTCGACGCCGACCAGCCCGTAGACGACGTGGGTCAGCCGGTCCGCGAAACTCGGGTCGCCGACCATCCGGCGGGCGTGGACGCTGACGATGACCAGGCCCAGGGCGATCGAACCGGCGCTCATCAGCACGAAGTTGGCCAGCGCCCGCCACCGGCTGCGCGGATCCGGCAGGGCCGCGAACTCCTTGCGGTGTGCCAGCAGCAGCGCGAGCAGCGCCAGCGCGATGACGACGCCGGCCACCGAGTGCCGGTAGAGGAACTCGGCCGCCGCGCCGAAGGGCAGCAGGGCGACCGCGGCACGCCAGGCACGCCGTTTGCGCCGTTTCAGGCCGTGCGCGAGCAGCAGCAACAGCACGCCCGCGCTGAGCGAGAGCGCCGCGGCGAACGGGCCGAAGGAGCCGGGCAGCACCTCGGCGATGGCGTGCATCCGGCTGTGCCGGAAGCGCGGGAAGACCCCTGCGGCGATGTCCAGCAGCCCGACGACCGCGCAGGCCCGGCCGACGAGCGTGGGGACGGACTCGGGGCGGGGCCCGCGCAGGATGCGCCGCAGTCGGCTGGACCGAACCGGAACCTGGACCGACATTTCCCCATCTATCCTGACAGACATCGCATCCCGTCGTTGCGCGAGAGACCGTGGGTCCGGTGCCTACCGGGCAACCGGCGACATTGCGCCCTCTAGGACGGAGTCCGGGGCAAGCAGGTTCACTCGTCACCGTAAAGCCGGGTCGAGGCCGGCTTCGGGCCCGGGCGAGCCCACTGCGGCCGGGGGCGTTGCGAGGAGAAGTGCGGACAGGGAAGAGCCCATGGGTCTCACGAGCAGGAAAGTGCTGGCGCTGGCGGTGCTCTGCGCCGTCGTGCTGTTCGCCGCCACGGTGTGGCTGTGGCCGCGGCTGGCCCGCCGCAGCTGGCGGGCCGTCACCGGACGCGTCGTCATGCTGCTGGCCACACAGTTGTCGGTCTTCGTCTGCGTCGGGCTCGCCGCCAACCAGGCCTTCGGGTTCTACGCCAACTGGGCGGACCTGTTCGGACAGGAGACCGACGAGGGCGTGGTGGTCGAGCACGCGGCCGGCGGGGCGGCGGACGGCCGGCTGCAGGTGGTCGGCACCCAGAAGGTCATGGCGGCCGGTGCGTCCCTGCCGCGGCTGAGCGGGCAGATACAGAAGGTCGGCATCGAGGGCCGCAGGACCGGCATCGTCACGCCCGCCTACGTCTACCTGCCGCCGGAGTACTTCCAGCCGCAGTACCGGACGCGGACCTTCCCGGTGGCGGTGGTGCTCACCGGCTATCCGGGCACGGCGCAGGCGCTCATCAGCAAGCTGGAGTACCCCCGCACGGCCCACGACCTGGCGAAGAAGGGGCGGATGCAGCCGATGGTCCTGGTGATGCTGCGGCCGACCCTGGCGCCGCCGCGGGACACCGAGTGCGTGGACGTCCCGGGCGGCCCGCAGACCGAGACGTTCTTCGCCGAGGATCTGCCGGAGGCCGTCCTGTCGCACTACCGGGTCGGCAGGGGGGCGGGCAGCTGGGGCATCATCGGTGATTCCACCGGGGGTTACTGTGCGCTGAAACTCGCCATGCACCACCCCGGGCGGTACACCGTGGGTGTCGGTCTCTCGGCGTACTACAAGGCGCCGATCGATCCGACGACCGGTGATCTCTTCCACGGGAACACGAATCTGCGCAATCGTGCGGACCTGATGTGGAGCATCCACCACCTTCCCGCACCGGAGACTTCACTGCTCGTCACCAGCAGCCGGCACGGCGAGCGGGACTACAAATCCACCCTGGAGTTCATCGACGCGGTCAAAGCCACGAACAAGACCCGTATCTCCTCGATCATCCTGGACAGCGGCGGTCACAACTTCACCACCTGGAAGCGGGAGATCCCTCCGGCTCTGGAGTGGATGAGCGGTCGTCTGGCCGAGAGCTGAAAATGATCATGAAAGGGGGTCCGGGAGCCCCGGGAGATGCCCCGGAAAGGAGCCGCACTCCGTTTCCCGGGTGCCCGGCAGGTGCCCCGGGCGGCTGATGCGTCGTGAAGATTTCGGTATGGCCGCCATTTCGCGGGGCGGCCCACCGCGAATCACCGGCGCGCGGTAGGTTTCTGGCCATGCCACGTGGACGTCACCGCCATTCCCCACCCCTGCACAGATTGCTGCCGCCTTCGGCGATCGCCGGTGTCTCCCTCGTCTGCGCCCTGGGCCCGTGGGTGACCACCGCGCCGGTGGTGCTGCGCCTGCTCTCCCTGGCCGCCGCGGCCACGGCGGTCACCGGGGCGGTCGTCATGCGCCGCTGGGACGCCCAGGCCGGCCGGAAGGTCGCCGATCTCACCCGCGCGCGGACGAGCGACGAGTGGCGCTTCGAGGAACGCCTCGCCGAACTGGAGGCGGACCTGGAGGAGTCGCGCGAGCTGCGGACCCGCCTGGAGAACAAGCTGCGTGCCAAGCGGGCCGAGCTGTCCGGCCTGCGCAACGAGCACGCGGCGCTGCTGCGCCGGTACGCCACCGCCGAGACCGAGCGCGCCAGCGCCCTGGAGGGCCGCCGCCAACTGCAGCTGGAGGCCGGCCACGAGGCCCGCGCCCTTCCGGCCGCCGCGGCCGACCGGCAGGGCACGGCACCGGCGGGCACGCCGGACGTCCCCGCCGCGGGCCATGTGGCCCTGTCCTCTCCCGAGGGCGCCGAACTGTTCCGGCGGGCCGGGGCCGCCCTGGCCCGGCTCGCCGCCGCCCAGACCGCCCCCGCGGACCGGGCTGCCTCCGGTGCGCGGGACGCCGTGGCCGGATCCGCCGGCCGGGACGGCGCGGCCGATGCCGCCCGGCCCACGCCGGGCAGCCGGGTGCGGCCGCCGGGCGGACACGTCACCGTGCCGGCCGCGGTGGCCGTCGTACCGGCCGCGCCCGCCCCGCGCCCGGTGACCGAGGGAGGCTTCGACTTCTTCGGCACCAAGAGCGGTACGGCGAAGGGCACGCGCAAGAAGGCACCGGTCGCCGCCCTGGAGGCCGTCCAGAACGAAGACCTGGCCGACGTCGTGGGCGAGGAGGCGCTCGCCGCGCACCAGGCCGAGTCGGAGTCCGGCTCCGCGCCAGCCGGCGCGGGCCCGGTGGCCGCGGGGCAGGTCATCGACCTGACCGCGCACGACGAGACCGAGCAGATCGACGTCCAGGGGCTGCGGTCCGCGGCCTCCTGAGGGCCGGCAGACACGTCCCGCGCGAGTCCGGCAGGGCTCGCCCGCAACCCCCGCAGGGGTGCAGCACCGAGGGGTGCGGTCCACCGGGCCGCACCCCTCACCGCTGTCCGAGCCCGTCCCACGCCGTCCCGGGCCCGGCGTTGCGTGCCGTCCGGCCGTCCTGCCGCGCCGCGCGGCACGCCGTCCGGGACCGCACGGCCTGGGCCCGCAGCAGCCCGGCGGCCTCCTGGGCGTCCCGCAGATGCGCCGTCACCGTCCGGTTCGCGCCGGTGTCCAGGCGCAGGGCGGCGACCTGCCACACCCGCTGCCAGGGCCCCTGGGTGAGCCGCACGCTCTGCACCTTGGCGTGCGGGACGAGGGCGAGCCGACGGTGCAGCAGGCCGCTCCGGGCGGCGACCACGGTGTCCGTGACCGCGATCCCCTGAGCCCGCCACCACAGCGGCAGGCACCACCGGGCGCGCCGCGGCGGTCGCAGCAGCTCCGTGTCCGCCGGAACCGTCACCCCGGGCAGCACCCGGGCGACGACCGGCTCGGCGATGTGCCGGGGCGCCACCGGCAGCAGCAGCGAGTTCGACGAGCCGGCCACGTCCAGCTCCACCCGCACCCAGCCCAGCGGCCGCCACAGCAGCGGCTGCACCAGCCGCACCGTCTGCACCCGCCCCGGCGGCACCGTCTCGTGGGTGCGGTCGAGCAGGCCCCGGTCGATGCGCAGGCCGTCCGGGGACTCGCTCAGTGTCCAGTCGCAGGCGCCGGCGAACCGCCGCACGCTGCTCGTCACCGCGCCGCCGACCAGCGGCACCGCGGTGGCCAGGACCGGCCACGGCTGGTGGGTGATCAGCCACAGCAGCACCGGCACGACCAGCGACGCGGCCAGCTTGGCCCAGGTCGGCACGAGCAGCAGCAGCGAGGCCGCCAGCACCCCCGAGGGCACCCGCACCAGCTGCCGTGCCGGCGCCTCTCCCGCCCGGTGTGCCGCGCCGGGGGCGGCACCGGCCGCCCGCGCGAGCAGTTCGGCCCGCAGGGCACGGGCCTCGATCTCACCGAGGAAGGCCAGCTCGTCCTTCTTCCGCGCCCCGATCACGTCCAGTTTCAGCTTCGCCACCCCCGCGAGCCGGCCGAGCAGCGGGCGGGTGACGTCGACGGCCTGGATGCGCTCCAGCCGGATGTGCGCGGTGCGGCGGAAGAGCAGGCCGGTGCGGATGCGCAGTTCGGCGTCGGTGACCGCGTAGCGGGTGTACCACCACGAGACGACCCCGTACACGGCGGCCGCCGGGACGAGCACGGCGAGAGCCAGGCCCAGCATGGCAGGGGTCAGCCGGGACAGCTGCCGGTGCGCCTGGTCGGGGTCGTGCACGGCCCACCCGACGATCACGGCCAGCGGCGCCCACGCCCGGCGCAGCGGTGTGACCGGGTGCAGCCGCCGCTCGCCGCCGCCCCGCCCGGTGCCGTCGCCCGGCGCCGTCACAGCCCCGCCGATCGGGCCTGGCCGAGCCGGGTGAGCCGGTCGCGCAGCCGTTCCGCCTCGGCCGGGTCGAGGCCCGGTATGGTCGCGTCGGTCGCGGCGGCGGCCGTGTGCAGCTGGACCGTGGCCAGCCCGAAACGCCGCTCCACGGGCCCGGAGGTGACCTCCACCAGCTGCATCCGCCCGTACGGCACCACGGTCTCCTCCCGCCACAGCACACCCCGGCTGATCAGCAGGTCGTCGGCGCGCTCGGCGTACCGCCAGGAACGCCAGTTGCGGCCCAGCAGCACCCAGCCCCACACCGCCGCGGCGACCGGCAGCAGCGCGCACGCCGCCCAGGCGGGCGCCAGCAGCACGCCCAGCGGCACCCCCACCGCCACGGCGGCGAGTGCCGCCCACAGCACCAGCAGCAGCCGGCGCATCCTCAGCAGTCCCGGCGGCAGCGCCGTCCACACCGGCTGGTCCTCGCTCGTCCGCCCCACCTGGCGGCTCCCCGTTTCCACAGGCCAAGCGTACGTACGAGAAACTGGGTGCATGACTCCTACGACCCAGACCACGGTCGGGATCGGCGGCGCCGCGGAGAGCACCGACATGGTGCTCAACATCGGCCCGCAGCACCCGTCCACGCACGGGGTGCTGCGGCTGCGGCTGGTGCTGGACGGTGAGCGGATCGCCCGCGCGGAACCGGTGATCGGCTATATGCACCGCGGCGCTGAGAAGCTGTTCGAGGCCCGCGACTACCGGCAGATCATCGTGCTGGCCAACCGCCACGACTGGCTGTCGGCGTTCTCCAACGAACTCGGCGTGGTCCTGGCGGTGGAGCGGATGCTCGGCATGGAGGTGCCCGAGCGCGCGGTGTGGCTGCGCACGCTGCTCGCCGAGCTGAACCGGGTGCTCAACCACCTGATGTTCCTCGGCTCCTATCCGCTGGAGCTGGGCGGCATCACGCCGGTCTTCTACGCGTTCCGGGAGCGGGAGGTCCTGCAGAACGTCATGGAGGAGGTCTCCGGCGGCCGGATGCACTACATGTTCAACCGGGTCGGCGGCCTGAAGGAGGACCTGCCCGCCGGGTGGCCCGGCCGGGCGCGGGCCGCGGTGGCCGCCGTGCGCTCCCGGATGGACGTCTTCGACGACCTGGTCCTCGGCAACGAGATCTTCCGCGGGCGCACCCGGGGCGTCGGAGTGCTCGACGCCGCGACCGTGCACGCCTACGGCGTCAGCGGGCCCATCGCGCGCGCCTCGGGCGTCGACTTCGACCTGCGGCGCGACGAGCCGTACCTGGCCTACGGGGAGCTGGGGGACGTGCTGCGGGTGGTCACCCGGCAGGAGGGCGACTGCCTGGCCCGCTTCGAGTGCCTGCTGGAGCAGACCCACACCGCGCTCGACCTGGCCGACGCCTGCCTGGACCGGCTGGCCGAGCTGCCGCCCGGCCCGGTCAACCAGCGGCTGCCCAAGGTGCTCAAGGCACCCGAGGGGCACACCTACGCCTGGACCGAGAACCCGCTCGGCATCAACGGCTACTACCTGGTGAGCAAGGGCGAGAAGACCCCGTACCGGCTCAAGCTGCGCTCGGCGTCGTTCAACAACGTCCAGGCGCTCACCGAGCTGCTGCCGGGGACGCTGGTGGCGGACATGGTGGCGATCCTGGGCTCAATGTTCTTCGTCGTCGGGGACATCGACAAATAGCCCCGCGCCGCCGGCGGTGTCCGGCAGCACCTCGGCCCCGTCCGGCAGCCGCACCGGCTGCAGCAGCCACCCGAAGTCGCCCAGGCCGCCCGGCGCGGTGAGTTCTGCCGCCTGACCGGCGCGCGCCAGGGCGCGTACGTAGTCCGCCGGGCGTTCGGAGGCGAGGGTGAGCGGCGGGCGGGCGCCGGTGACGCCGAGGGCGCGCAGGGCCTCGCGCTGGGTGAGCACGCGTGCGCCGGTCAGGCCGGCCGGTGCCGCGGCGGCGCACGCGTCCAGGGCGACGTGCGCGGTCAGGTCGCAGGAGCCGTCCGGCACCGGCGCCGTCTCGCGCCCGTCCCGGAACCCGGTGAGCGTGCCGTACCAGGGCCGCTCACCGGACACATGCCCGTAGTCCACCGCCACCGCCAGCCCCCGGGCGAGCCGGGAGACGGCCCGCGCCCAGGCGGTGTCCCGGGGCAGGCCGATCTCGGCCCGCAGCCCCGGCTCGGCGGGCAGCGGCCACCAGCGCGCCAGCCAGTCCGCGTCCTCGCCCGCCACCGGCTCGCCGAGCCGCTCGGTGCCGTCCCGTCCGACGAGCACCCGCCGGGGCACGCCGTCCCGGTCCACCTCCGCCACGTCCACCGGCACGTTGTCCAGCCACTCGTTGGCGAACAGCAGCCCGCAGATCCGCTCCGGGGGCTCGCCGCGCCACGCGATGCGAGGATCGAGCCCCGCCGGGCGGCCGGCGATCTCGACCGCGTGCACCCGCACCCGGCCGGCCACCTCGCCGGGCAGCGCGGCGAGCACACCTCCGGCCAGCTCGCCCCGCCCGGCCGCCATGTCCACGAAGTCCAGCTCCGCCGGGCGGCCCAGCAGCCGGTCCACCCGGCACAGCAGCCGTGCCACCGCGCCCGCGAACAGCGGCGAGGCGTGCACCGAGGTGCGGAAGTGCGCGGCAGGCCCCTCCGGCCGCCGGTAGAAACCCTCCGGCCCGTACAGCGCCTCCTCGGCCGCCGCCCGCCAGCCGCGCCGTTCGCCGTCGTTGCTGCTCACCGCCACGGTGATCAGCCTAGGCGGCGTCCCGGAAGCCGCATCGTCCGCTCGCCCCCCACCCGGGGCACGCGACCGGCGACTGCCTCCACCTTGCGGAGTAGGAGCGGCGGAGCCGGATCGGCCCTCCGGCTGACTCCGGTGTCCGGCACGCTTGCCTACGCTGGGTGACGTGCAGCGCCTCTACGAGTTCATCCGCAGGCACCCGACGTGGGTCGACGGCTTCTGGGCCCTCGTGCTGCTCGGGCTGTCCTGCATGACGGCGTGGAGCCTGGAGGGGATACCGGGGCGGCACGGGTGGGGCGCGGTCGGAGTGTCGTTCGTGCTGTGCGTGGTCGTCGCGCTGCGCCGGCGCATGCCGGAGAAGATGGTGCTGCTGGCGGCGGCGACCGGGCTGGCGCAGCTGGTCTTCGACATCGGGGCGGTGGTCGCCGACTTCGCGCTGCTGGTGATCATCTACACGGCCGCCGCGATCGGGGCCCGCTGGGCCTCGCGGCTGGCTCTGGGCGGCGGGCTGTGCGCGGCCACCGTGGCGCAGATCCGCTGGCCCCAGCAGGAGGTGACCCCAGCCGGGCAGATCGCCATGGCCCTGTTCCAGACGGTGCCGTTCGCCTTGGCCTGGGTGCTGGGCGACTCGATGCGCACCCGCCGCGCCTACTTCGCGCAGCTGGAGGAGCGGGCCTCCCGGCTGGAGAAGGAGCGCGAGGCGCAGGCCAAGGTGGCGGTGGCCGCCGAACGCGCCCGGATCGCGCGCGAGCTGCACGACGTGGTGGCGCACAACGTGTCGGTGATGGTGGTGCAGGCCGACGGCGCCGCCTACGTCCTGGACACCGCGCCCGACCAGGCGAAGAAGGCCCTGGCGACCATCTCCTCCACCGGCCGGCAGGCCCTCGCCGAGATGCGCCGGCTGCTGGGCGTGCTGCGCACCGGCGAGCACCAGGAGGGCGGCGAGTACGTGCCGCAGCCCGACGTGGCGCAGATCAAGGACTTGGTCGAGCAGTGCCGCGGCTCCGGGCTGTCCGTCGACTTCCGGATCGAGGGCACCCCGCGCCCGCTGCCCAGCGGCGTGGAGCTGACCGCGTACCGCATCGTGCAGGAGGCCCTGACCAACACCCGCAAGCACGGCGGTCCCGACGTGGGCGCCAGCGTGCGGCTGGTGTACTTCGACGACGGGCTCGGCCTGCTCGTGGAGGACGACGGCAAGGGCGCCCCGCAGGAGCTGTACCAGGAGGGCGGCCTCGACGGTCAGGGCCACGGGCTGATCGGCATGCGGGAACGCGTCGGCATGGTCGGCGGCACGCTGGACGCGGGCCCGCGCCCGGGGGGAGGCTTCCGCATCAGCGCCCTGCTGCCGCTCAAACCGGCGCACTGAGACGCCGCCGCACACCCCCGTGTGACCCCTGCCCGCGCCTGTCACGCCGACCGTGACCCGCGCACGACACGACGGAAAGGACCTCGATGACGATCCGCGTGATGCTCGTCGACGACCAGGCGCTGCTGCGCACCGGCTTCCGGATGGTGCTTGCCGCCCAGCCGGACATGGAGGTCGTCGCGGAGGCGGGCGACGGCGTCGAGGCCCTGCGGGCGCTGGCGACCACGGACGTGGACGTCGTCCTGATGGACGTCCGCATGCCGAAGCTGGACGGGGTGGAGGCCACCCGGCGGATCTGCGCGGAGCCGGACGCGCCGAAGGTGCTGATCCTGACCACCTTCGACCTCGACGAGTACGCCTTCTCCGCCCTGAAGGCGGGCGCGAGCGGGTTCATGCTCAAGGACGTGCCGCCGGGCGACCTGCTCGCCGCGATCCGTGCCGTGCACAGCGGGGACGCCGTCGTCGCCCCGTCCACCACCCGGCGGCTGCTGGACCGGTTCGCGCCCATGCTGCCGTCCACGGGCCGCGAACCGCGGCACACGGAGCTGCAGCGGCTCACCGACCGCGAGCGGGAGGTGATGGTGCTGGTCGCGCAGGGTTTGTCGAACGGTGAGATCGCCGCGCGGCTGGTGCTGTCCGAGGCGACCGTGAAGACCCATGTGGGCCGCATCCTGACCAAGCTCGGTCTCAGGGACCGGGTGCAGGTGGTGGTGATGGCCTACGAGACGGGCCTGGTGCGCGTGGGCGGGCGCGGATGAAGGGCCTGTGCCGGGCGAGTAGCCGTCGGTAGGGTCTGCGCATGCTCCTGTGGATCAACGGCCCCTTCGGGGGCGGCAAGACACAGACCGCACACGAGATCCACCGCCGGCTGCCCGGCAGCGTGATCTGCGATCCCGAGCACGCGGGCTTCGGCCTGCACCGCATGCTGCCGCCCGCACTGCGCGGCGACTTCCGCGACCTGGCCGCCTGGCGGCAGGGCGTGGTGGAGGTGCTCGACCTGGTGCTCACCCGGCACGAGGGCGTGGTGATCGCCCCGATGACCGTCACCGACCCCGGCTGCTTCGCCGAGACCGTGGGCCGGCTGCGCGACCTCGGCCACGACGTACGCCACTTCACCCTGCTCGCCGAGCGCGAGACGGTGCTCAAAAGGCTCAGGGAACGCCGGCTCGGGCGCGCCGTGCGCGCCGTGACCGGCAAGGGCACCGGCACCGGCGGGGACAGCTGGGCGGTGCGGCAGCTCGACCACTGCCTTCAGCGGCTGCGGGAGCCGGAGTTCGCCGAGCATCTGTGGACGGACGGCTTCACGGTGCCGAAGACCGCCGACCGGATAGCGGTCCTGGCCGGACTGACGCTGCGCCCCAACCGCGAGGGCCGGGTGCGCACCCGGCTGCGGCAGGCGGCGGTGGGCGTCCGGCACATCCGGTTCGACTGACGGCCCGGCAGGCCGGCCCCAGGCCGGAGAACGCCGCCGCCGACAGCCCGGCCGTCGGCCGACGGCGTCCGTCGACCGACGCGACGCTCCCGGCCCTGCCGGCGCAGCCGGGACGACCGGGGCGCCGGAGTGGAGCTACCTGACGCCGGAGGCGGCACCGCTCAACCGTGCGACGAACTGCGCGGCCGCCTCCTTCACGTCCGCCGGTGTCCACTCAAGGCCCGCGGCCCGCACCATGACCTCGGTGGCGGACAGCCCCGGGCCTGTGCGGTGCCAGCTGCCGGAGAACAGCATGGTCCCGGTCTCCTCGGCCGTGCGCACCGCCGCCTCGGCCGCCTCGTCGGCGTCGTACGGCAGCCACACCTGGAAGTCGTGGGTGTGCGGCACCTCGGGGTGCACACGCACCCACGGCACGCCGGCCTCGGCCAGCCCCTCCCGCAGCGCGGCGGCCACCACGCGCGCGTGCGCCACGTACTCCGGCAGCCGGGGCAGCTGCCGCTCCAGGCCGACGAGCGCGGACAGGGCCGTCGGGAACTGCTGGAACACCTGGCCGCCGTACCGGTGCCGCCAGACGGTCGCCTCCTCGATCAGCGTCCTCGGACCGGCGAGCGCGGCGCCGCCGTAGCCCTCCAGGGACTTGTAGAACGACACGTACACGCTGTCGGCCAGGTCCGCGATCTCGGCGAGGGAGCGGCCGAAGTGGACGGTGGACTCCCACAGGCGGGCGCCGTCGAAGTGCACCACCGCCTCCCGCTCGCGCGCCGCCGCCACGACGGCGGTCAGCTCCTCCCACGTGGGCAGCACGAAACCGGCGTCCCGGAGGGGGAGTTCGAGCATCAGCGTGCCGAAGGGTTCCTCGAAGTCGCGCACCTCCTCGGCGGTCGGCGGACGCTCCTCGGTGGTGAGGCGGAGCGGGCGCAGGCCGCTGACCTCGCTGAAGGCGTCGCGTTCGTGCACCTCGGGGTGGGCCAGGGCGTGCAGCGCGACGGCCGGGTTCCCGGTACGGCCCGCCCAGCAGCGCAGCGCGACCTGCTGGGCCATCGTGCCCGTCGGGAAGAAGGCGGCGGCCTCCTTGCCGAGCAGCCCGGCGACCTTCTCCTCCAGGGCCGCGACGACGCCGTTGCCGTAGACGTCCGCGGGCTCGTCCAGGTCGTAGACGTCCTGCGCCCGCTCCAGCAGCGCCAGGCGTTCGCGCAGCGTCGCCTGGACCCCGAGGCGGGCCAGCACCCGCCGCGCCTCGCGGTGCGCGGCCTTGCGCCGCTTGCCCAGCCGTATGCGCCGCTCCGTGTCGCTCGGCGGCGTGTCTCCGGGCGCCTGCCCGTCCGGCTCCGCCGCCCTGTTCGTGCCGTTTCGTTCTGCCGTGCCGCTCTGTTCCGTGCCGTCGCTCATGACGTGGATCATGCCTTCCCGGCCCGGCGCGGGCCATGGTCCACCTGGAGATTCCCGAGGGCGGGAGGGCCGGCGTACAGCCTGCTGTACCTGGAATCGGGGTGTGCGCGGCAGCGACTTCGAGTGGCTCAACTGGTGTGCTTTTTCCGTCAGTTGAACGTCAGTTGAGACGTCCCGAAGGAGTTCCGGTGAACCCGCAGAGCACCGTTGCCGAGGCCGCCCGTCCGCTCGCCCCGCACCCGCACCCCGGGCAGAACCCGCACCCGCACCCTGGGCAGAACCCGCACCCGCACCCTGGGCAGAAGGAGCCGGGGCGCGGGCCGGGAGCCCTGCTCCGCCGGGCCCCGCTGGTCTCCTTCTTCGTGCTGGCCTTCGCGCTCAGCTGGCTGGCCTGGACGCCGTACATCCTGTCCCACAACGGCGTCGGCGCCTGGGACTTCACGTTCCCCGGCGGTGACCTGGGCAGTCAGCTGCTCGGTGTGCTGCCGGGCGCCTACCTCGGACCCATCGCCTCGGCGCTCACGGTGACCGTGGCCTGCGAGGGCCGTGAGGGGTTGCGCACCTGGCGCCGGCGCATGACCCGGTTCAGGGTCGGCTGGTTCTGGTACCTCCTGGTCATCGTCTCGGTGCCCGCCGCGCTGACCCTGGCCACCACCGCCCTGACCGACCAGTCGCCCGCCATGCCGTCCGCGGCCGTCCTCGCCGCCTTCCTGCCCGGCCTGGTGCTGCAGATGATCACGACGGGTCTGGCCGAGGAGCCCGGCTGGCGCGAGTTCGCGATGCCCCGGATGCAGCGCCGCTACGGTCCCCTGCTCGCCACCGTCGTCGTCGGCGTCCTGTGGGGCGCCTGGCACCTGCCCCTGTTCCTGACCGACTGGGGCGGCCCGGCGCACGACATCACGCCGGTGGCCGAGTTCATGGCGACCACCCTCGCCTTCAGCTTCGTCATGACGTGGGTGTTCAACCGCACCGGCGAGAGCATGCCGCTGGTCATGCTGACCCACACCAGCGTCAACAACTTCATCTCCACGGCCTGGTCGGACATGTTCCCGAACGCCGACGCCGCCTACGGCTCCCACGCCTTCCTGGTCAGCTCCTTCGCGGCGGCGCTGATCATCCTCGTGGCCACCCGGGGCCGCCTGGGCACGAGCCGCACGACGCCTTCGCGGTGACCCCCGCGACGCGCCCGAGGGGATGACCCCGCAACGCGCCCGCGGGGAGGGGGGAACGCGGCCGCTCCCCCTTCCCCGCGGGCGTCGCGCTGTCTGCTTGCTCGCGCCGGCCGGTCGGACGGATACGCCGACCGGCCGGCGCTGTGGTCGTTCTCCCGGCTGTCCGGGGTCGTTCTCCCGGCTGTCCGGGGGCCGTTGCCCCGGCCGTCCGGGACCGTTGGGGCAGGGGGGCGCACGTTGTGCGGGCGGTGGCGGCGGTGCTTCGCTCGGGCAGCGCCGCGGGCCGCTGCCCGCGCGACCGTGCCGAGGAGGTCAGTCCGTCTCGGTCCACGTGGTCGGGTGCGGCGGGAGGAGCCGCGCGGCGGGCGCGTTCCGGCCGAGCACGAAAAAACCCCGCCGTTCGGCGGGGGAGGCGGATCTCGGCGAGCTGTACGCCCAGGTCACCGGCGTCCTTGCACGCTTCGCGTCACGAGCGTCCCGCCGCAGACGAGGGTGACGACGCCGCTGAGCAGGTGCGTCCACATGGCGGCGTTCAGGATCGAGGCCGCCATGTTGCCGGCCGCGCTGACGACGACCAGGGTCCACAGCACCAGGCGCAGCACGTCGGTCCGGGCCGGGGCGTCGGCGCTCGGGCGGGTGCCGGCGCAGGAGACGGCGGGGTCGGCGATGCGGTACGGGTCGGTCGCGGTCATCAGAGCCTCCGTTGTCGAACCGAGCGGTGTCTTGTGACGTCTTCGACGCTAGATCGCGCGGGGCTCCGTTCCGATCCCGCAGGCCGCCCGGCTCAGGTACAGCAGGCTGTACTTCTGCCCCTTCGGCCCTGACCGGGGGCGGGAGCGCGGCCTAGGGTCGGCACGGGCGCCGCAGACGGACGGCCGCCCCGCGCCTGCACGGCGCGCCCCTGCACGGCGGGCCCGGCACCCGGCGCCGGCGCCCCGACATGCGAACCCACGGGAGGAGACCGATGACCACCCGGCAGGACGCCCCGCCGGCCGGCGAGAGCGCCGGGCTCAAGGACGGCGTCGTACGGACCATGCAGCGCGCCGGCGCCGGGATCGCGCAGCTCACCTCCGGGCTGTCCACCGGGCTGCCGGCGCTCCTGGTGCTGCTGTGGGCGGCCGTGACCGCCGTGACGAGCCTGGCCGGGATCGGCCTGCTGATGGCACCGGCCGTGCTGCGCGCGCTGCACGCCCTGGCCGGCCGGGAGCGCGCCCGGCTCGGCCGCTGGGGCGAGGAGGTCATCGCCCCCGACCCGCCGCCCACCGACGTGCGGACCGCGCTCGCCGACCTCACCACCCGGCGGGAACTGCGCTGGCTGGTCCGGCACGCCACCCTGGGCCTGCTGCTGGGCCTGCTCGGCGCCCTGCTGCCGGCGGCCGCCGTCCGCGACATCACCTTCCCGCTGTACTGGCGTCTCGCGCCCGACGACGCCACCGCGACGTCGATCGGCCTGGGCACCGCGCACTCCTGGCCGGACGCGCTGTCCGTGTCGCTGCTCGGGGTGAGCTGGGTCCTCATCTCGCTCGGGCTCACCCCCGGCATGGCCCGCGTGCAGGCGCGGCCCGGACGCCGGCTGCTGGTCGCCGGGCCGGAGGTCGACCTGTCGCGGCGGGTGGCGGAGCTGACCGCGACCCGGGCGGCCGCGCTCGACGCCCACGCGGTCGAACTGCGCCGCATCGAGCGGGCGTTGCACGACGGCACACAGAACCGCATCGTCAGCGTCACCGTGCTGCTCGGCGCGGCCCGCCGCATGCTGGCCCGCGACCCGGCCGGCGCCGAGGAACTGCTGGAGCGCGCCCAGTCCGCCGCCGAACAGGCCCTCGCGGAGCTGCGGTCGGTCTCCCGCAGCATCCTGCCGCCGGTCCTGGACGACCGCGGTCTGGAGGGCGCCCTGTCCGCGCTCGCCGCCAACTGCGCGGTGCCGTGCCGGATCGACGTCGACGTACCCCAGCGGTGCGCGGCCTCGGTCGAGGCGACCGCGTACTTCGTCGTGGCGGAGGCACTGACCAACATCGCCAAGCACAGCGGGGCGAGCCTGGCCACCGTCACCGTGCGCAGTGCGGGCGGCCGGCTGCGGCTGCGGGTGCAGGACGACGGCCGCGGCGGCGCCGACGAGAACGGCGGCTCGGGACTGACCGGAATGCGCCGCAGGGTCGCCGCGCACGACGGTACTCTCTCCCTGACCAGCCCGCCGGGCGGCCCGACAACCCTTCAGGTGGAACTTCCATGCGGATCGTGATCGCTGAGGACGACCCGTTGCTGCGCGAGGGTCTCGCCCTGCTGCTGCGGGCCGAAGGCATGGAAGTGGCGGCCACCGCGGACACCCCCGACGGGGTGCTCGCCGCCATCGAGGAACACCGGCCGGACGTCGCCATCCTCGACGTACGGATGCCCCCGACCCACACCGACGAAGGCATCCGCGCGGCCGTCGAGGCCAGGCGGCGGCGCCCCGGGCTTCCCGTGCTCGTGCTGTCCGCGTACGTCGAGCAGAGCTTCGCCACCGACCTGCTCGGCGACGGGGTCGACGGACTCGGCTACCTGCTCAAGGAGCGCGTCGGCCGGGTCGAGGAGTTCCTGACCGCGCTGCGGCGCGTGGCGGACGGCGGCACCGCGATCGACCCGGAGGTCGTGGCCCAGCTGCTGACCCGTACCCGGCAGGACTCCCGCCTGGACCGGCTCAGCCCGCGCGAGCGCGACGTGCTCGAACTGATGGCGGAGGGCCTGGGCAACGCGGCCATCGCCGAGCGCCTCGTCGTCACCGAGGGCGCCGTGCACAAGCACATCCGCAACATCTTCGCCAAGCTCGACCTCGCCCCCACCGACCGCGTGGACCGCAGGGTCGCCGCCGTCCTGCGCTACCTGGAGGAGGGCCGGCGGCTGGTGTGAGCGCGCCGCCCGGCCCCGCCGGCCGCAGGGAACCGGGACAGCACGCCGGGCCGCCTCACGGCCCGGCGCGCGCCGGGCCTGCCGCGCGAGGGGCGGTCCGGCGCTGTGCCACGACGCACAGCCCGTGGACGGCCGGATCGCTTCCCGGCGATTCGCGTTAGCATGACGAGAAATCGTCCGGTACCCGAAGCGGACTGGAACGGGAAGGCCGCCGTCGCGTGAGTACAAGCCAACAGCCAGATCCCCAGGACCGTCCCGCGCGGCTCACCGTCGGCGTCGTGGGCGCCGGACGCGTGGGCCCCGCCCTGGCCGCGTCACTGCAGCTCGCCGGGCACCGCCCGGTCGCGGTCTCCGCGGTCTCCGACGCCTCCCGCAGGCGGGCCGCGCAGCTGCTGCCCGGCGTGCCCGTGGTGCCGCCCGCGGAGGTGCTGCGGCGCGCCGAACTGGTGCTGCTGACCGTCCCCGACGACACCCTGCCCGGCCTGGTCCAAGGGCTCGCCGACACCGGGGCGGTGTGCCCGGGCCGGCTGCTCGTGCACACCTCCGGGCGGTACGGCACGAAGGTGCTCGACCCCGCCCTGCGCGCGGGCGCGCTGCCGCTGGCCCTGCACCCGGCGATGACCTTCACCGGCACGTCCGTCGACGTCCAGCGCCTGGCCGGGTGTTCCTTCGGCGTCACCGCCCCCGAGGAGCTGCGGCTGGCCGCGGAGGCCCTCGTCATCGAGATGGGCGGCGAACCGGAGTGGATCGCCGAGGAGATGCGCCCGCTGTACCACGCGGCCCTCGCGCTCGGCGCCAACCACCTGGTCACCCTGGTCGCCCAGTCCATGGAGCTGCTGCGCTCGGCGGGCGTCGCCGCCCCCGACCGGATGCTCGGCCCGCTGCTCGGTGCCGCCCTCGACAACGCGCTGCGCTCCGGTGACGCCGCCCTGACGGGTCCCGTCGCGCGCGGGGACGCGGGCACGGTCGCCGCGCACATCGCGGAGCTGCGCCGGCACGCCCCGCACAGCGTCGCCGGGTACGTGGCGATGGCCCGCGCGACCGCCGACCGCGCGCTCGCCCACGGGCTGCTGAAACCGGAACTCGCCGAGGACCTCCTCGGGGTACTCGCCAACGGGACCGACGGCGCCGAGGGAGACGCCCGATGACCACCACTGTCCTGCACACCGCCGCCGAACTGCACGCCCGCGCGCGCACCGGCCCCCGGGCCGTCGTGATGACCATGGGCGCGCTGCACGAGGGGCACGCCACCCTGATCCGCACCGCACGCGAGATCGCCGGCCCCGAGGGCGAGGTCGTCGTCACGGTCTTCGTCAACCCGCTGCAGTTCGGCAAGGGCGAGGACCTCGACCGCTACCCGCGGACCCTGGACGCGGACGTCAAGCTCGCCGGCATCTCCGGCGCCGACGTCGTCTTCGCGCCCTCGGTCGAGGAGGTCTACCCGGGCGGCGAGCCCGAGGTCCGCATCAGCGCGGGCCCCATGGGGCAGCGCCTGGAGGGCGCCTCCCGCCCCGGGCACTTCGACGGCATGCTCACCGTCGTCGCCAAGCTGCTCCACCTCACCCGCCCCGACGTCGCCCTGTACGGCCAGAAGGACGCCCAGCAGCTCGCGCTGATCCGCCGCATGGTGCGCGACCTGAACTTCGGCGTGCAGATCGTCGCCGTGCCCACCGTGCGCGAGGACGACGGCCTGGCCCTGTCCAGCCGCAACCGCTACCTGTCCCCGCAGGAGCGGCGCACCGCGCTCGCCCTGTCCCGCGCCCTGTTCGCGGGCCGGGACCGGCTCGCCGCCCAGGAGGCGCTGTGCGCCCGGGCCCGTGAGGTGCCGTCCTCGCAGGCACGGGCCGAGGCCCTCAGCGCCCTGGGGGAGTCCCGCGCGGCCGCCGACGCCGCCGCGGTGGCCAAGGCGTCCCCCGGGGTCGCCGAGGCCGTCCGTGCCGCGGCCCGGCTGGTCCTGGACGAGGCCGCCCGGCTCGACCCGCCGCTGGAGCTGGACTACCTCGCCCTGGTGGACCCGGCCGACTTCACCGAGATCGACGACGACTTCACCGGCGAGGCGGTCCTCGCCGTGGCCGCACGGGTGGGCACCACCCGGCTGATCGACAACCTGCCGCTGACCTTCGGAGCCCCCGGCACCCCGGACGCCGCCGGGCAGCCCGGCTCCTTGCTCTCCGACCAGGCAGCGGGCGAGGCTTCCGGAGCCGTCTCGTGACCGGCACCGGGATACGGCTGCACGCCCCCGCCCCCGGCTGGTCCGTCGACGCCGACGTGGTGATCGTCGGCTCCGGCGTGGCCGGCCTGACCGCCGCGCTGCGCTGCCAGGACGCCGGGCTGAGCACGGTCGTCGTCACCAAGGCGCGGCTCGACGACGGCTCCACCCGCTGGGCGCAGGGCGGCATCGCCGCGGCCCTCGGCGAGGGCGACACCCCCGCACAGCACCTGGACGACACCCTGGTCGCCGGCGCCGGCCTGTGCGACGAGGAGGCCGTACGGATCCTCGTCACCGAGGGCCCCGCCGCGGTGCGGCGGCTGATGGACACCGGCGCGCGGTTCGACACCGACGACGCGGGCGGCATCCACCTCACCCGCGAGGGAGGTCACCACCGCCGCCGCATCGCGCACGCCGGCGGCGACGCGACCGGCGCGGAGATCTCCCGGGCGCTGGTGGAGGCGGTCCGCGCCCGCGGGGTGCGCACCATCGAGCACGCGCTCGTCCTGGACCTGCTCACCGACGCCGAGGGGCACGCCGCCGGCGTCACCCTGCACGTCATGGGCGAGGGCCGGCACGACGGGGTGGGCGCCGTGCACGCGCCCGCCGTGGTGCTGGCCACCGGCGGCATGGGCCAGGTCTTTTCCGCGACCACCAACCCGTCCGTGTCCACCGGCGACGGGGTGGCGCTCGCCCTGCGCGCGGGCGCGGAGGTTGCCGACCTGGAGTTCGTGCAGTTCCACCCGACGGTGCTCTTCCTGGGCGCGGACGCCGAGGGCCAGCAGCCGCTGGTGTCCGAGGCGGTGCGCGGCGAGGGCGCCCACCTGGTCGACGCCGACGGCGTGCGCTTCATGGCCGGCCGGCACGAACTGGCCGAGCTGGCGCCCCGCGACGTGGTCGCCAAGGGCATCCTGCGGCGCATGCTGGAGCAGGACGCCGAGCACATGTACCTCGACGCCCGGCACTTCGGCGCCGCGATGTGGGAACAGCGCTTCCCGACCATCCTGGCCGCCTGCCGCGCCCACGGCATCGACCCGGTCACCGAGCCCGTCCCGGTCGCGCCGGCCGCCCACTACGCCTCCGGCGGCGTCCGCACCGACTCCCGCGGGCGCACCACCGTGCCCGGCCTGTACGCCTGCGGCGAGGTCGCCTGCACCGGCGTGCACGGCGCCAACCGCCTCGCCTCCAACTCCCTGCTGGAGGGCCTGGTCTACGCCGAGCGGATCGCCGCCGACATCGTCCGGGAACGCGCCGACGGCACCCTCGCCCCGCGCGTGCCGCGGCCGCTGCCGCACACCGGCCGGCCCGCCGAGCCGCTGCTCGCGCCCGAGACCCGGTTCGCGATCCAGCGGATCATGACCGAGGGGGCGGGCGTGCTCCGCTCCGACGCCTCGCTCGCCACCGCCGCCGACCGGCTGGAGCGCCTGCACGCCGAGGCCCTCGGCGCCCTGGAGGAGGACGGCAAGACCGCCGAGCCCGGGGTGGACACCTGGGAGGCCACCAACCTGCTGTGCGTCGCCCGCGTCCTGGTCGCCGCAGCCCGGATGCGCACCGAGACCCGCGGCTGCCACTGGCGCGAGGACCACGCCGACCGGGACGACGCCCGCTGGCGCCGCCACATCGTGGTACGCCTGAACCCGGACCGCAGCCTGGCCGTGCACACCACGGACAGCGCGGGCTTCCCCCCGACCCGCCCTAAGGCCCCCGCGCCCCGCCCCCGTCAGGAGCAGTGACACCCGTGAGCACCGACGATCTTCCCCTCGCCCCGACCGGAGGCTGCGGCGACGGCTGCGCCTGCGGCGCGGAGGGCGACGACGAGTACGTGGAGTGCGGGCTCGATCCCGCGCTCGCCCAGCTGCTGGCCGACGCCGGCCTCGACCCGGTGGAAGTCGAGGACGTCGCCCACCTCACCGTCCAGGAGGACCTGGCCGGCGGCGTGGACGTGACGACCGTGGCGACCATCCCCGAGGACGCCGTGGCCACCGGCGACTTCACCGCGCGCACGGCCGGCGTGGTGGCCGGTCTGCACATCGCCGAGGCGGTGCTGTCGGTCGTGTGCACCGACGCGTTCGAGGTCGAGCGGCACGTGCTGGACGGCGACCGGGTCGAGGCCGGGCAGAAGCTGCTGTCGGTCACCACCCGCACCCGCGACCTGCTGACCGCCGAGCGCAGCGCGCTGAACCTGCTGTGCCATCTGTCCGGCATCGCCACCGCCACCCGCGCGTGGGCGGACGCCCTGGAGGGCACCAAGGCCGAGGTCCGCGACACCCGCAAGACCACGCCCGGCCTGAGGAGTCTGGAGAAGTACGCCGTGCGCTGCGGCGGCGGCGTCAACCACCGCATGTCCCTGTCGGACGCCGCCCTGGTCAAGGACAACCACGTGGTGGCCGCCGGCGGTGTCGCCGCGGCCTTCCAGGCCGTGCGGAAAACCTTCCCGGACGTGCCGATCGAGGTCGAGGTCGACACCCTGCACCAGCTGCGCGAGGTCGTGGACGCGGGCGCCGACCTGATCCTGCTGGACAACTTCACGCCCGGCGAGTGCGAGGAGGCCGTCGCGATCACCGGCGGCCGGGCGCTGCTGGAGGCCTCCGGCGGGCTCACGCTCGCCACCGCACGCGCCTACGCGGAGACCGGGGTGGACTTCCTGGCCGTGGGCGCCCTCACACACTCCTCGCCCATCCTGGACATCGGGCTCGACCTGCGCGAACCGGGGGAGTAGGAACCGCCGATGCTGCTGACGATCGACGTAGGCAACACGCACACCGTCCTCGGCCTGTTCGACGGTGAGGACATCGTCGAGCACTGGCGCATCTCCACCGACGCGCGCCGCACCGCGGACGAGCTGGCCGTGCTGATGCAGGGCCTGATGGGCATGCACCCGCTGCTCGGCGACGAGCTGGGCGACGGCATCGACGGCATCGCGATCTGCGCGACCGTGCCCTCCGTGCTGCACGAGCTGCGCGAGGTCACCCGGCGGTACTACGGCGACGTGCCGGCCGTGCTGGTCGAGCCCGGCGTCAAGACGGGTGTGCCGATCCTGTTCGACAACCCCAAGGAGGTCGGCGCCGACCGCATCATCAACGCGGTCGCCGCCAACGAGCTGTACGGCGGCCCGGCGATCGTCGTCGACTTCGGCACCGCGACGACGTTCGACGCGATCTCCGCGCGCGGCGAGTACGTCGGCGGGGTCATCGCGCCCGGCATCGAGATCTCCGTGGAGGCCCTCGGCATGCGGGCCGCCCAGCTGCGCAAGATCGAGGTGGCCCGGCCGCGCAGCGTGATCGGCAAGAACACCGTCGAGGCGATGCAGGCCGGCGTCGTCTACGGGTTCGCCGGCCAGGTCGACGGGGTGGTCGACCGGATGGCCCGCGAGCTGTCCGACGACCCCGACGAGGTGACGGTCATCGCCACCGGCGGCCTGGCGCCGATGGTGCTCGGCGAGTCCTCCGTGATCGACGAGCACGAGCCCTGGCTGACCCTGATCGGCCTGCGCCTGGTCTACGAGCGCAACGTCTCCCGGCTGTGACCGCGCGGGGCCGCCGCCCCGGCCGAGGCGGCGGCCCCGCCACACCGCACCCGGAGACCCCTGCCGGTTCCTGCGTCCGCGCGGCACGGCGCGCCACAAGGCCGCGTCATGTGTCGAATTTGTCCGATTAGCGCGTATCGTCGGGCCATGCCCACGCCATACGGAACCCGCGGCGCCATGGTGTTCGGCGCACAGGAGCTGCGCGTGCTCCGCCGCGCCCTCGCCGTTGCCCTTCATGACCGTCCCGCCAGCGCGAAGGACGTGCAGGACTGCCTCCGCCTCGCCGAGGCGCTCGACGAGGCCATGCGCGAAGGCGACCGGTTGCGCGCGTTCCTGGTGGCCGATCTCGCCCGCTACCGCGCGGCCCTGCCTGGCACGGCCGTCGGCTACTGCACCCTGCTGCGGCAGGCCCTGGACGACGGGTACCAGCCGGTGGCCGACGACCTCGCGGCACTGCGGGCCCTGCGCGGCAACCCGGCCGCCGCCGCCCTGCTGCGCCGCTTGGGCGTCCCAAAGGAGCCGCCGGCGTCCGCCCTCGCCGCGCCCGCTCCGCCCGCGCCCCGCACCGCGGCTGACGTCGCGGCCGCCGCCGTGCCCGTCGTGCCGGCCTCCCGCAGTCCTCTGTACGCCGTCAGGGCGCCCCAGGAGGGCCTGCGGGGCCTGACAGGCCCGCGGTGCGGTCTGCCCGGTGCCCGGGGCGCCCAGGAGGGCGACGAGACCGAGAAGCCCGCCGAGAAGCCCGCCGGGAAGCCCGCGCCCAAGCCCGCCGAGCGTCCGGCCCCCGCCCAGCCCCGCCCGGCCCCCAAGCCGGGCCGCCGGCCGATCCCCACCCCCGGCGAGGTGTTCCCGCGCCGCCGGCCCACCCCGCCGGCGGGCGACCCGCACCGGCAGCAGCGGCTCGCGGTGTAGCGCGGCGCGCGGCGGCGCCCCCTCGTGCGGCGCGTGGTGCCGTCCCTCGTACGGCGGTGCGACGCGCCACCCCGCCCCTGTTTGTCCCGCCTCCGTGGCTACTCTGGTCGCATGGACTACGTCTCCGCACTCGTTCCGCCCGTCGTGATGGCGGCCTTTTTCATCGCTCTGGTCAGGGTGATCGTGAAGACCCAGGGCGGCGCGGCCAAGGCGAAGGAGGACGCCGCCGTGGACGCCATGACGCGTGCGCACAGCGGGCAGAGCACCTCGGGCGGCGCGTCCACCGACGCCTCCTGAGCACTCCCCGCCCGGCCACCGCGTCGCGCGCGTGCCACGTCCCGCGCGGGCCGCGGACGAGGCCGGGCCGCCGCGCGTCCTGGATGCGGCGCGTCCGGGCCGCCCCGTACGCCCCTCCGTTGACGCGGGTCACGTCGGCACGCCAAGAGCGGCATTTCCCACTATTGTCTGAGTTGTGCCTCGCCCTCTGGGAGAACTCGAAGACGCGGTCATGACGCGGGTGTGGAAGTGGAACCGCCCGGTGACCGTCCGGGAAGTCCTGGAAGACCTCCAGCGGGAGCGGTCCATCGCCTACACCACGGTGATGACGGTTTTGGACAACCTCCACCAGAAGGGGTGGGTGCGCCGCGAGGCCGAGGGCCGCGCCTATCGTTATGAAGCGGTCTCCACACGCGCCGCCTATGCCGCCGCGCTGATGAACGACGCCTGGTCGCAGAGCGACAACGCCGCCGCCGCTCTCGTGGCCTTCTTCGGAATGATGAGCGAGGAACAGCGGCAGGCCCTGCGTGATGCCGTGCGCATCGTCGAAGGCACACACGGATCCGGCACCGAAGGCACCGGCGCACGCACCGCCCGAGACGCCGCCGCCGAACCCGCCCGCGAACCCTCCACAGGTCCGGCCGAACCCGCCGCACTAGGCACCGCACAAGACGCCGGGGAAGGCCGCGGGGAACGCGGCCGGGAAGGCCACGCGGTCAATCCGGGCGAGGACGGGCGCGAAGACGCCGGTGAAGTCCCCGATAGGCCCGGCGGAGCCCCGGCCGGTGAAACCGCCGGCGCTGCCGAAACCGGCGAGCAGAACCCCGGCTCGGCACCGGGCGGCCGTGGGCGATAGCGTCCGCTCATGTCCGCAGAGCATCCCGAAGTCACCGCAAAAGCCGTCACCGTCCGACGGGCCCGGACCAGCGATGTCCGGGCCGTGCGCCGGCTGCTGGACACCTATGCCAGCGAGCGCATCCTGCTCGACAAACCGACGGTGACGCTTTACGAGGACATCCAGGAGTTCTGGGTCGCCGAACGCGACGACAACGCCGAGGTCGTCGGCTGCGGCGCGCTGCACGTGATGTGGGAAGACCTGGCGGAAGTGCGCACCCTCGCCGTGAAGCCGGGCCTGAAGGGCGCCGGCGTCGGCCACCGGTTGCTGGAGAAGCTGCTGCAGACCGCGCGCTGGCTGGGCGTTCGCCGCGTATTCTGCCTGACCTTCGAAGTGGAGTTCTTCAGCAAGCACGGCTTCGTGGAGATCGGCGAGACGCCCGTCGACACCGACGTCTACGCCGAGCTGCTGCGTTCCTATGACGAGGGTGTCGCGGAGTTCCTGGGCCTCGAACGAGTGAAACCGAACACCCTGGGCAACAGCCGGATGCTTCTGCATCTGTGACCGACCGGGCGCCAGAGGGAACCCTATGTCCGAAACGCGATGTTTCCGGGCGGGTGGCGAGGGCCCGGGTGCGGCCAAGGGTTTGTGTTTTTCCGGCAAAAGCGGTTTGCTTTCCGACGTACTGCAGTACTGCATATAACAGGGGGCCGCGAAACGGCGGAAGCCGCCCGACCCCGGCCCTCACGTTATCGATGAAAGGAAATCCGGTGGCACAGAAGGTTCAGGTCCTTCTTGTCGACGACCTCGACGGCGGCGAGGCGGACGAGACCGTGACGTTCGCGCTGGACGGCAAGACGTACGAGATCGATCTCACCACCGCCAACGCGGAGAAGCTCCGCGGCCTTCTCGAGCCGTACGTCAAGAACGGACGCCGTACCGGCGGCCGCGCTTCCGGCGGCCGCGGCAGGGGCCGCTCCTCGTCCAGCGGCAGCCAGGACACCGCGCAGATTCGCGCCTGGGCGAAGGCCAACGGCTACGAGGTGAACGACCGCGGCCGGGTGCCGGCCAGCATCCGCGAGGCCTACGAGAAGGCCAACGCCTGACGCGAGGTCCGGTGACGACCGACGGCCGCCGCCCGGCCGACGGCAGGCGGACGGCGCAAGGCTACGAGCGATCCGGCCGGCGGCCGCACACGCGCCGCAGCCGGAGCCGGTGGCACTGAGCTGCCACCGTGTCCACGACTCGTGCGAGATCGGGGGAGCCACCCGTGCCCCCCAAGGCCGACAGCGTCGGCAGCGAGGCCTCGACCTCGCATCCTGGCCCAGGGGGCCGCACCCATACGGCGGCCCCCTGAGAGACGGAACGGTCCCGGGCGGGCGGCCGTGCCGCGGCCGCCCCGGCACCGGGCGGCGGCGCGTCCATGAGCGTGCCCTCGCCCAGCGCCACCAGGTCCAGGCCTACCCCGTCCCACTCCAGCCAGCGCAGCAGCCCCGGCAGCTCCTGAGCGCTGCCCGCGGCCACCAGCAGCCGCATCCGGCCGTCCTGGGCGGCCACCGGGGAGCCAGGCCGCAGGTGGCGCAGCGCCGCCCGCCCGGCCTCGGCCGGGACGTCCAGGACGTCGAAGCGGCGGCCCACGACGAGGCGCACCGGCCATCCGGGCACCGTCGCCCAGCCCAGTTCGTTCTCGTACCAGTTCCGGATCCACCGCTCCGGGCCGCTCGGCCGGCGCGGCGCGGGGACCGGGAGAGGGAGCGTGGAGAGGCTGCCGACCATGACCGGTGCAACGGACGAGGACGGAGTGCGGTTACTGCGAGTGCCGTCTCCGATACGCAGAGTGCCGAAAACGGTGCCGTCCGAAGACTGCGAGGGGCGCAAGGTTGTTCGCCCATAGCGGAGGGATGCGGTGCGCGCCGCATGGAGTGTCGGTGCCGGCGGGTAAGACATCCCTAGTGGGAGGGGTTGACGCGCAGGCCGCACCCGGGCGGCGGAGCCCCACGTTCGCCATCGGCGTACTGGCGACTGGGGTAACTGCCTGGCCTGCGGGAACATCGTCTCGCACCATCGGGTTGGAGCATATGTCGGCGTTCGGGGTCAGGAGGCCATCGACGGTGTCGGCAGTTGGAATGAGCGGTCCCCGCTTGCGGGACTAAGCTGCGGAAGGACAGGGAGGGGAAGTTCCCCTTACTGCCTGACCGCTCTGAGGAGCGATTAACGATGTTCGAGAGGTTCACCGACCGCGCGCGGCGGGTTGTCGTCCTGGCTCAGGAAGAAGCCCGGATGCTCAACCACAACTACATCGGCACCGAGCACATCCTCCTGGGCCTGATCCACGAGGGTGAGGGTGTCGCCGCCAAGGCCCTTGAGAGCCTCGGGATTTCGCTCGAGGCGGTCCGCCAGCAGGTGGAGGAGATCATCGGCCAGGGCCAGCAGGCGCCGTCCGGTCACATCCCCTTCACTCCCCGTGCCAAGAAGGTCCTGGAGCTCTCGCTCCGCGAGGCACTCCAGCTGGGCCACAACTACATCGGCACGGAGCACATCCTGCTCGGCCTGATCCGCGAGGGCGAGGGCGTGGCCGCCCAGGTCCTGGTCAAGCTGGGCGCTGATCTCAACCGCGTGCGGCAGCAGGTGATCCAGCTGCTCTCCGGTTACCAGGGCAAGGAGACCGCCACCGCCGGCGGGCCTGCCGAGGGCACCCCCTCGACGTCCCTGGTCCTCGACCAGTTCGGCCGGAACCTCACCCAGGCGGCCCGCGAGTCCAAGCTCGACCCGGTCATCGGGCGCGAGAAGGAGATCGAGCGGGTCATGCAGGTGCTGTCCCGCCGTACCAAGAACAACCCGGTCCTGATCGGTGAACCCGGTGTCGGCAAGACCGCCGTCGTCGAGGGCCTCGCGCAGGCCATCGTCAAGGGCGAGGTGCCCGAGACCCTCAAGGACAAGCACCTCTACACCCTGGACCTCGGCGCCCTGGTGGCCGGCTCCCGCTACCGCGGTGACTTCGAGGAGCGCCTGAAGAAGGTGCTCAAGGAGATCCGCACGCGCGGCGACATCATCCTGTTCATCGACGAGCTGCACACGCTGGTCGGCGCGGGCGCCGCCGAGGGCGCCATCGACGCGGCCTCCATCCTCAAGCCGATGCTGGCCCGCGGCGAGCTGCAGACCATCGGTGCCACCACCCTGGACGAGTACCGCAAGCACCTGGAGAAGGACGCGGCCCTGGAGCGCCGCTTCCAGCCCATCCAGGTCGCCGAGCCGTCCCTGCCGCACACCATCGAGATCCTCAAGGGCCTGCGCGACCGGTACGAGGCGCACCACCGCGTCTCCATCACCGACGAGGCCCTGGTCCAGGCCGCCACCCTGGCCGACCGGTACATCTCGGACCGCTTCCTGCCGGACAAGGCGATCGACCTGATCGACGAGGCCGGCTCCCGGATGCGGATCCGCCGGATGACCGCGCCGCCGGACCTGCGCGAGTTCGACGAGAAGATCGCCGCGGTGCGCCGGGACAAGGAGTCCGCGATCGACTCGCAGGACTTCGAGAAGGCCGCCTCCCTGCGCGACAAGGAGAAGCAGCTCCTGGCCGCCAAGGCCAAGCGGGAGAAGGAGTGGAAGTCCGGCGACATGGACGTCGTCGCCGAGGTCGACGGCGAGCTGATCGCCGAGGTCCTCGCCACGGCCACCGGCATCCCGGTCTTCAAGCTCACCGAGGAGGAGTCCAGCCGCCTGCTCCGCATGGAGGAGGAGCTGCACAAGCGGGTCATCGGCCAGGACGACGCCGTCAAGGCGCTGTCCAAGGCGATCCGCCGTACCCGTGCGGGTCTGAAGGACCCCAAGCGTCCGGGTGGCTCGTTCATCTTCGCCGGCCCGTCCGGTGTGGGTAAGACCGAGCTGTCCAAGGCGCTGGCGGAGTTCCTGTTCGGTGACGAGGACGCGCTGATCTCCCTCGACATGTCGGAGTTCAGCGAGAAGCACACGGTCTCCCGTCTCTTCGGTTCGCCCCCCGGTTACGTGGGCTACGAGGAGGGCGGCCAGCTGACGGAGAAGGTGCGGCGCAAGCCGTTCTCCGTGGTCCTCTTCGACGAGGTCGAGAAGGCCCACCCGGACATCTTCAACTCGCTGCTGCAGATCCTGGAGGACGGTCGCCTGACCGACTCCCAGGGCCGGGTCGTGGACTTCAAGAACACGGTCATCATCATGACCACCAACCTCGGCACCCGGGACATCTCCAAGGGCTTCAACCTGGGCTTCGCGGCGCAGGGCGACACGAAGACCAACTACGAGCGGATGAAGAACAAGGTCCAGGACGAGCTGAAGCAGCACTTCCGGCCCGAGTTCCTCAACCGTGTCGACGACGTGGTGGTCTTCCCGCAGCTGACGCAGGAGGACATCCTGCGGATCGTCGACCTGATGATCAGCAAGGTGGACGAGCGCCTGAAGGACCGGGACATGGGCATCGAGCTGTCCCAGTCCGCCAAGGAGCTGCTGGCCAAGAAGGGCTACGACCCCGTGCTGGGCGCCCGGCCGCTGCGCCGGACCATCCAGCGCGAGATCGAGGACACGCTCTCGGAGAAGATCCTCTTCGGCGAGCTGCGTCCGGGCCACATCGTGGTCGTCGACACGGAGGGCGAGGGCGAGGAGCGGACCTTCACCTTCCGCGGCGAGGAGAAGTCGGCCCTGCCGGACGTCCCGCCGATCGAGCAGGCGGCCGGCGGAGCCGGTCCGAACCTGAGCAAGGACGCCTGAGCGCCCAGCGCGCACCCGAAGGGGCCGGTGCTTCGAGCACCGGCCCCTTCGGCCTGTCCGCACGCCTCGCGCCCCGTCCGTGGGGCGGCAGGACGCCGTGGCGGCGGCCGGCACCTGTCGGCGAGGCGGCACCGTGCGTGGGCGACCTGAGCCGTGCGCGGGTGGGTCTGAGCCGTTGTGCGAGGCCGTCCGGGCCCGCCTGAGGCCGCCCGAGGCCGCCTGGGCTGGTCTGGGCGTTCCGGGGCCGCTTGAGGCCGTCTGAGACCGCCTGTGGGCCGTCACCGGGACGCTCCGGCGATGCGCGGTGGCCGTGAGGGCATGGAACGGGCCCGCACCGCCACGGGCGGGGCTGTGAGCACTCGCAGCGGAGCCGGTCCGGACGGGACTTGCCGGGCACGGCCCAGGGCCACCCCGGCCGTCCTGGCGCCGATTGATGTGCGCATGCCTGTCGCGTCGGCCGGCCCCCTGCCTCGCACCGGAGCGCTCTGACACCCAGGGGTGCGGCAGGCCCGGGGTGCCGCCGGGGCCGACTGCGCTGAGACGGGGGCCACATGAGCCCGGTCACACGTCACCCCACCCGAAGGGGCTGCGTCGGTGACATGCAGCACAGGCGTTCCGGCGGGTACTAAGCGCCTTAGTGACGGACATAGCCCGATAAGCCCGACATTTCACCGTGCACAATGTCGGAAATTCGGCGTTGAACAGGTGCTTTGTTCTGAATGAGCGCGCTGTCAAGAGATCTGCGTCACTGACCCCTGTTACGACGTTGGGTCGTAGGAGGGGTGTTTGAGGGGCGATGACCGGCCGGGTTACCAAGGTTCGGCCGCCCGGCGAGCGTACAGCGCCCGGGTGGTCCCCATGCCCCCCACACGCAGAGGTTTCGATGTTCCAGCGCGCCACGTCCCGTTCCGCCCGGGCGACCAAGCTTCGTGTCCGTGCCGCCCTTCTCGCCGCCGGCCTCGGAGTCTCGGCCGCGGTGGGCGCGGGAGCAGCGAACGCCGCCGAGACCACGGCGGCTCCCACCGCCGCCGCCGCCAAGACGGCCGCCACCTGGGTCGACCCGGTGCAGCACTACACGCTGTCCGCGTCCTTCAACCAGGGCGGCAGCCACTGGGCGCACAGGCACAGCGGTCAGGACTTCGCCGTGCCGATCGGCACGAACGTCGTCGCCGCCCACGGCGGCACCGTCGTCAAGGCCGGCCCGAACGGCGCCGGTGACGGCCCCGCCTACGGCAACGCCATCGTCATCAAGCACGGCAACGGGCTGTACACCCAGTACGCCCACCTGTCCCGCGTGGACGTGAAGGTCGGCCAGGTCGTCACCACCGGCCAGCACATCGCCCGGTCCGGCAACACCGGCAACAGCACCGGCCCGCACCTGCACTTCGAGGTCCGTACGACCCCCAACTACGGCTCGGCCGTCAACCCGGTCGCCTTCCTCCGCGCTCACGGCGTGAAGGTCTGAGCGAACAGCCGCCCGGCCGGGACGTCCGCCCCGTGAGGGACGCCGCCCGGAGGCCGTCCGCCGGTGTCTTTCCCGCACCGCCGCCCGCCGCCCGCCGCCCGTGCAGCGGGCGGCGGTGCGTCGTGCTTCCGGCAGGGGGCGGCCGGCGGAGAGCCGGAGCCTTCACTCCCCGTCGCGAGTGCCCTGGTGCGCCTGGGTGATCAGGTCGATCGCGACCTCCAGAACGGCCTCGCGCCGCTTGTCGGGATCGCTCTCGATGTCCTGCAGGACGAACATGCCGGCGTTCAGCGTGAACAGGGCGCTGACGCTGCGGACCTGGTCGGCCAGGCGCGCGTCCGGGTCGACGATGATGCTGCGCAGGCCCATCATCCGCTGCTTGAAGGTGTCGCCGATGCGCAGCTCCCGCACCGTGGCCTGGTTCTCCTGCATGAAGCGGAACAGCGGTGCGGCGGCGGCCAGGGCGGCGCTGTAGCGGCGGATGATCTCCTGCTTGGTCTCCAGGGTGGGCGGCTGCTGCCGTCCCCACTCGACCAGCTCGCCGAGCGGCCGGGTCAGGTCCTCGAAGAGACTGACGATGATCTCTTCCTTGCTCTTGAAGTGGTAGTACAGGGCCGCCTTCGTGACGCCCAGGCGCTCGGCGATCTCCCGCAGTGAGGTCTTCTCGTAGCCCTGCTCGGCGAAGAGCGCGAGCGCCACATCCTGGATGCGCTGGCGGGTGTTCCCGCGGCGCTGCTGCTTGGTGCCGTCCATCGTGACGCCCATCCTCGTCCTCCTTGACCTCACCTTAAACCTGACCGGCCGACCGGTCAGCAAACTTACTTGACGACCGGCTAGTTAGCGCCTACCTTCTAGACGGCAACTTGCCGGTCGGCAAGTAAGCGCGGGGGCTCAACTCATCTGTTCCGTAGGGGGAGGCACGAGAATGGCGCAAGCAGTCATAGACACGACTCGGACCGGCTCGGCCGGCAAGCAACCCAGGAGCGTGCGGGTCGTCCTGCTCGCCCTGATGATCGCGATGTTGCTCGCGATGCTCGACAACATGATCGTGGGCACGGCGATGCCCACGATCGTCGGCGAACTCGGCGGCCTGGAACACCTGTCCTGGGTGGTGACCGCCTACACCCTGGCCACCGCCGCGGCCACCCCGCTGTGGGGCAAGCTCGGGGACATGTACGGGCGCAAGGGCACCTTCCTCACCTCGATCGTGATCTTCCTGGCCGGGTCGGCGCTCAGCGGCATGGCGCAGAACATGGGCGAGCTGATCGGCTTCCGGGCCGTGCAGGGCCTGGGCGCGGGCGGCCTGATGGTCGGCGTCATGGCGATCATCGGCGACCTCGTCCCGCCGCGCGAGCGGGGCCGGTACCAGGGCATGATGGCGGGCGTCATGGCGCTCGCCATGATCGGCGGCCCGCTCGTCGGCGGCACCATCACCGACCACTGGGGCTGGCGCTGGGCCTTCTACATCAACCTGCCGCTCGGCGCGGTGGCGCTCGCCGCGATCAGCATCGTGCTGCACCTGCCGAAGAAGCGCGCCCGGGCACGGGTCGACTACCTGGGCGCCGCGCTGCTGACCCTCGGCATCTGCGCCATCGTGCTCGTCACCACCTGGGGCGGCACCGAGTACGCCTGGACCTCCGCGCGGATCATGGAGCTGATCGCGATCGGCGTGGTCGCGCTGGCCGGGTTCCTCCTGTGGGAGACCAGGGCCGCCGAGCCGATCGTGCCGCTGCACATCTTCCGCAGCCGGAACTTCTCCCTGATGTCGCTGATCGGCTTCATCACCGGCTTCGTGATGTTCGGCGCGGTGCTGTTCCTGCCGCTGTACCAGCAGGCGGTGCAGGGGGCCTCCGCGACCAACTCCGGTCTGCTGCTCCTGCCGATGCTGGGCGCGACGATGGTCGTGTCGCTGATCGCCGGCCGGGTCACCACCACCAGCGGCCGGTACAAGATCTTCCCCCTGGCCGGGGGCGTCCTGATCGTCGCCGGCCTGTATCTGCTGTCCCTGATGGACACCGGCACCACCCGCCTCACCTCGGGGCTGTACATGGCGGTCCTCGGTGCGGGCATGGGCTGCCTGATGCAGATCACCATGCTGGTCGCGCAGAACAGCGTCGAGCTGAAGGACATCGGTGTGGCCTCCTCGACCACCACCCTCGCCCGTACGCTCGGCTCCTCCTTCGGCGTCTCGGTCATGGGCGCGCTGTTCAACCACCGGGTGCAGGACGTGATGGCCCAGCGGGCCGGCGCCCTGGGCTCGAAGATCACCGAGCAGTCGGCGCAGTTGGACGCCAAGAGCCTGCAGCAGCTGCCGGCCGTGGTCCGCGAGGCCTACCAGCACGCGGTGTCGGCCGGAACCCACGCGGCGTTCCTGCTGGGCTCGGCGGTGGCGGTGATCGTGCTCGTGGCGGCGCTGTTCGTCAAGGAGGTCCCGCTGCGCGGCACGGGTCCGGCCCCGGCGGCGCAGAGCCCGGAGAGCGACGCGGCGGTCCGCGAGGAGACGGTCTGAGCGATCCGGGCGGACCGTCCGGGCGCTGCGAGCAGACGTCCGCTCCGGCACGGCCCGTGTGGCGCGCGGTCCGAAGCTCCGGGCCACGGACCCGGCGCCCGCACCGGACAAGGCCCGGCACCCTCGGTGCCGGGCCTTGTCGCCTCCCCGCCGCGCGGCCCGCAGCCCGCGGACCCGCACCGGACTCAGCGCCTGCGCTCACGGGCTCTCACGGACTCAGCGCCACCACCTCGCCCGCCTCGCGGGCTTCCCGGCGGTGCCGTCGTCCTGGCTGGGCAGCACCGGGTAGCTGCCGGTGTTCGTCGGCGCGTGCTCGGGCAGCCACAGGACCGCGACCGCGCCCTCGGCCGGTACGTGCTCCGGCGCGCCCGGGGGCCGGACATTGCGGAAGGTCAGCCGGGCCCCGAGCACCCGGGCCTGGCCGACGGCGATGGTCAGGCCCAGGCCGTGGCCGCGGCCGGCCCGGTCCGCGCTGCCGGTACGGAACCGTCTCGGGCCCTCGGCCAGCAGGTCCTCGGGGAAGCCCGGGCCGTGGTCCCGCACCCGTACGACCCGGCCCTCCACGGTCACCTCGACGGGCGGCCTGCCGTGCCGGGCGGCGTTGGTGAGCAGGTTGAACAGCACGCGCTCCAGGCGCCGCGGATCGGTGGTGACCTCCGACTCGTGCACCACCCGCACCTCGACGCCGGGGTCCTTCGCGGCCACCCGCCGGGTGACGAACTCGCCCAGCATGATGTCCTGCAGCTCGGCCCGTTCCGAGGCGCCGTCGAGCCGGGCGACCTCCAGCACGTCCTCGACCAGCGTGCGCATCGCCTTGGCCCGGTCCAGCACCAGCTCCGTGGGCCGGCCCGGCGGCAGCAGTTCGGCGGCCGTGAGCAGCCCGGTCACGGGGGTGCGCAGCTCGTGCGCGATGTCCGCGGTGACCCGCCGCTCCGCCTCCAGGCGCTCCTGCAGCGCGTCCGCCATCGCGTCCACCGCGCGCGCCAGGTCGTCGGTCTCGTCCCGTACGACGCCGCCGATGGCGTCCCGCACCCGCACGTCCGCCTCGCCCTTGGCGAGCTGGTTCGCGGCCGCGGCGGCCTTGCGCAGCCGGCGCGAGAGCTGGCCGCCGATGAGCACGCCGAGCGCGCTGCCGCCCAGGACCACCGCGATGGACCCGATGACCAGCGCCTGGTCGAGGTCCCGCAGCACGTCGGTGCTGCGGTCGGTGACATGCGTGTGCAGGGACAGCACATGCCCGCCCCGGATCGGCATGGCGGCCCAGATGTCCGGCACGCCTTCCGGGCGGTCCGTGACATAGGTGGCCCGCCGGCCCTGCTCCACCTTGTCGCGCAGCGCGGCGGGCAGCGCCGGGTCGTCGATCTTGTAGGTGCCGTTGGCCGGTCGCCGGCCGGGGCGGTCGTAGAGCGCCTGCGCGAACTGCAGCCGCTGGTCGGCGAGGTCACGCGCGTTGTCCAGCATCGACACCCGGGCGGCGTTGTGCACCACCAGGCTCAGGGAGACCGCGACCAGTGCGCCGACCAGGGCGATGGCCGCGCTGAGCTTCCACCGCAGCCCGGTGTGCATCCGCATGCGCTCCAGGCGCCCGGACAGCGGTCGTGAGGTGCCTCGCATCGCGGCGCCCCGTCAGGCCTTCAGTTTGTAGCCGAAGCCGCGGACCGTCTCGATCCGTTCCTGGCCGATCTTCTGCCGCAGCCGCTGCACATGGACGTCGACGACGCGGGTGTCGCCGCCCCAGCCGTAGTCCCACACCCTCTCCAGGAGCTTGTCCCGGGACAGCACGGTGCCCGGTGCGGCGGAGAACTCCAGCAGCAGCCGCATCTCCGTCGGGGTGAGCGCCACCGGCTGCCCGGCCCGGCGCACCTCCATGCCGTCGGTGTCCACCTGGAGGTCCCCGAAGGTGAGCACCCCGCCGGCCGCCGACCCGGGGCCGGCCTCGCCCCGGGCACCCGCGGCGTGCCCGAAACGGCGCAGTACCGCGCGGATGCGGGCGACCAGGACGGCGCTGTCGAACGGCTTGGTCACATAGTCGTCGGCGCCCGCCTCCAGCCCCAGGACGACGTCGATGGAGTCGGCGCGCGCCGACAGCATGATCACCGGCACCGTCGACTCGTCGCGGATCCGGCGGCACAGGCTGACGCCGTCCAGGCCGGGCACCATCACGTCCAGCAGCGCGATGTCCGGCCGTCTGGCCCGGAACGCCTCCAGGCCCGACAGCCCGTCGGGCATGGCCGTGACCGCGAAGCCGTCGCGCTCCAGGGTGAGCTGTGTGGCCTCGCGGATGACGTCGTCGTCCTCGACGAACAGGACATGGGTCTGCTCTGCCATCCCGGTGTTCTCAGTCCTCGTCTGCTTCGGTGCTGCGTGTGACGGCGGGGTGCCGCCCGCCGGGGCGGCGGGCGGAGCGGCGGGCGCGGGACGCGGCGGGGCGGCGGCCGTCGGCTCAGCCGACCGGTGCCGGGGCCACGGTGGGGCTCCCGCCGACGGCCTTGCTGTACTCGTTGTGGGTGCTGAAGACCTTGACGAACGCGTTGCCGGACCACCGGTAGGTGATCACGTCGTCGCCGGACGGGTTCGAGACGGGGTCGCCCTTCTCGTACACCTGCTTGGTCACCACGAGATCGCCGCGGTCGATCTCGGCGTAGACCGGTGGTTCCTCGGCACGGAAGACGTTCTCGTACCGGCCACCGTGCTCACGGTACACATACGACCCCATCCCGACCGCGTCGTCGCAGGTCAGCACGTTGATCACGACGTCGTCGACGGAACCGCCGGTCAGCTTGCCGTAGGAGACGTCGACCGGGTACTGGTCGCCCGCGCACGGCTTGAGGCCCTGTTTGACCGAGGCCGACACGTTGGGATCGTTCTTGACCAGCTGGACCGCGTTCACCGCCGGCTGCGGGCTCTCGCCGGTACTGGGGATGGAGGCGGCGGGCGGCACCGCCACCGAACTGGCGTCGGCCGGCCCCTCGTCGCGGGCTCCGGTGCCGCCGGTGCCGCAGCCCGACAGCAACAGGCCTGCGGCGGCGAGCACGGCCGTCGCCGTGATCACCGCCGTCAAGAGTCCCCGTGACGGGGTCTTCGGGCCGGATCCGGCCCTGCCGCTCAGGCCGCGCAACGCTCCCGCTCCTCACGCTCCAGCGCGCGTGCGTCCAGATCGCGGGCCTGAAGCTCCTCGCGGAGCCGGGCGAGCGCCCGGTGCAGCGTGCTCTTGACCGTGCCCGTGGACATGCCCAGGGCCGCGGCCGTCTCTTCCGTTGACATCTGCTCCCAGTGTCGCAGCACCACGACACTGCGCTGCTTGGGAGCGAGAACTTTCAGGACGTCCATCAGCAGAGCCCGGTCGGCGTGCTGCTCGGCGGCGTCCTCCACGCGGGCGTCCGGCAGCTGCTCGGTGGGCACCTCCTCCAGCTTGCGGGCCCGCCACCACTCGGTCCGCGTGTTGATCATGACGCGGCGCAGATAGGCGTCGGCGAGCCGCTTGTCCGCGATGCCCTCCCAGCGGCCGTAGGTGCGCACCAGCGCGGTCTGCAGCAGATCCTGGGCGTCGACCGGGTCCGGCACCAGCCGGCGTGCGCTGCGCAGCAGGGCGTCCTGCCGGGTGCGCACGTACTCCTCGAACTCGAGCACCTCGTCCTGCGCCATGATCGACCGCCTCCGTCCCCGTGGCCCGGCCCGCCGTGCCGGGTCCTGCCTCACGTACGGGCGGGCTGTGGTCGGCAGCCGCCCGGTGCCGCCTTCGGCGAAGCACGTGATCGACGGTACGGAGCGGTTGTCACGGGGTTGTCCGAGCCGGCCTGCGGTCGGCGCGCGGCTGTCCGTCGGTTGTGTAACGAAGGAAGAAAACGGACAGAAGGGCGCTCGAAGTCGTCCCGTTCCGGGGGGGCATGTCCGGTCGGCGGCGGCCCGGCAGGTGTGACACAGGCGTGTCACCTTCCGCGGCCACCGCCGACGGTGATGCGAAACTGCGTCAGGTGAAGGAATGTCAGGTCAGCGGCAGCCGGTACATCCCGCCGGGCAGCGGCTCCACCAGGCCGTCCGCGACGAGCCCGTCCAACGCCCGTGCGCGCTGCACCGGTTCGTGCCACACCCGGTCCAGCACCGCCTGCGGCACCGGTGCGTGCGCCTTCCGCAGCACGGCGAGCAGCTTGCCGCGCACCTGACGGTCGGTGCCGGCGTACGTCTGTCCCCGGCGCGGCGGCCCGTCGTGCTCCGGCTTGCCCGCCAGCCGCCAGGCGCAGTGCTCGGCGATCGGGCAGCGGTGGCAGGCCTCGTTCTTCGCCGTGCACACCAGTGCGCCCAGCTCCATGGAGGCGGCGGCCCAGCGGGCCGCGGTCGGCGCGTCCTCGGGCAGCAGGGTCCGCGCCAGGCGGCGTTCGGCGGCGGTGGTGGCGTTCGGCGGGTACTGCACACCGGTGACCGCGCGGGCCAGGACGCGGCGGACGTTGGTGTCCAGCACGGCGTGCCGCTGCCCGTAGGCGAACGACGCGACCGCGGCGGCGGTGTACTCGCCGATGCCGGGCAGCGCGAGCAGCTGCGCGTGCTCGGTGGGCACATCACCGCCGTGCCGTTCCGTTATGGCGACCGCGGCGCCGTGCAGGCGCAGGGCGCGGCGCGGGTAGCCGAGCCGGCCCCAGGCGCGTACGGCCTCGCCGGGCGCCTCCTTGGCGAGGTCGGCGGGGCGGGGCCAGCGCTTGAGCCACTGTTCGTAGACGGGCAGAACGCGGCTGACCGGGGTCTGCTGGAGCATGAACTCGCTGACCATCACGCCCCAGGCGCCCGCGTCGGGGCGCCGCCAGGGCAGGTCGCGGGCGTTGTCGTCGAACCAGTTGATGACCAGGCTGTGCAGGGTCTCGGCGAGCGGGGTGCCGGGAGCGTCGGGGGCGGTGGTGCCGCTGTGCGGGGGCAGTGTGGGCGCAGTCATGGCGTTTCCGATCCTGCCATGCGGGAGTCGGCGCCCGTGTGATCCGGCGCGGGGCGGTGTCGTCGCCGAGCGTGTCCGCCCGCTCACCCCGCTCACAACACCCGCCCAGAAAGCGGGGGTTGCCGGAATGATGATCCGGAAAAGTTGTGCTCCGAGCGGCGGGTGGGGAGGGTGAAGGCGCCGGTCTCTCGTAAAGTTTGGGCGTGGGATCTCTGCGCAATCCGGTCGGGCCGCTTCCGTCGTCCATCTACTGGCGACGGAGGATCGTCGTGCTGTCCGTGATCGCTCTGGTGGCCCTGCTGATCGTCTGGGTGGTCACCTCGCTCGGCGGTGGCGGCGGCCACAAGAACACCGCCGGTCCCTCCGACGGCAAGCATCCCACTCCGTCCACCATCACCCCGGGCCCGTCCGAGTCGGGGCCCGCGATCAGCGAACACCCCGGCGGCCGTGACGAGTCCGGCGCTTCCGGATCCCCCTCGGGCGACGACGACTCCTCTTCCGGCACGGACGACAGCGGCACCGCCGCCGGTTCCTCGCCCTCCGCCGGGGGAGCGGGCACCGGCGCCGAGGGCGGCGACACCGCCGGCGCGGCGCTGCCGGCCGGTTCCACGCTGCCCGACTGCACCGCCGGTACGGTCACGCTGGCCGTCAACAGCGTGCACAACACCTACGCCCCCACCGAGACCCCGGCCATCCGGCTGGTCGCGAAGAACACCTCCGCCCACGACTGCAAGATCGACCTCGGGCCGAAGACCGCGGTGCTGACGATCAGCAAGGCGGGGAGCACCACCCCGTACTGGTCGTCCGCGGACTGCCCGAAGACGGCCGCGAGCCAGTGGTACCGAGTGCCGGGCGGCAGCAGCATCACCCACACGGTGCGCTGGGACCGCAAGCCGAGCGCACCGCAGTGCGCGACGCCGCCGCACGGTTCGGCCGGCGCCGGCACCTACCTGGTGGAGTGGAAGGTTCCGGGCTACGACAAGCTGCCCACGTCGTTCGTGCTGTCCCAGGACTGACCCTGGTGCCCGCCCGGCACGGGCGGACGGGGCACGCGGCCACCGGCGCGGCCGCGTGCCGGTGAACCGACGGCGTCGGACGTACCGCGCCGGGATCCGTCGGACGTACCGCGCCGGGATCCGTCGGACGTACCGCGCCGGGATCCGTCGGACGTACCGCGCCGGGATCCGCCGGACGTACCGCGCCAGGATCCGTCGGACGTACCGTCCGGGATCCGTCAGACGTACCGCTCCAGGATCGACGACTCCGCCAGCCGCGACAGGCCCTCGCGGACGCTGCGGGCCCGGGCCTCGCCCACGCCGTCCACCGTCTGCAGGTCGTCCACGCCCGCGGCGAGCAGCTTCTGCAGCCCGCCGAAGTGCTCGACCAGACGGTCGATGATCGCGCCGGGCAGCCGCGGCACCTTGGCCAGCAGCCGGAAGCCGCGCGGGGACACCGCCGTGTCCAGCGCCTCGGGGGAGCCGGTGTAGCCCAGTGCACGGGCGACGGTGGTCAGCTCCAGCAGCTCGGCGTGGGTGAGCCTGTCCAGCTCGGCGAGGGCCTCCTCGACCGTGCGGGAGCGCTTGGCCGTGGGCTCGGGGACGTAGTCCCGCACGACCAGCTCCCGCTCGGGCTCGACGCCGGCGATCAGCTCGTCCAGCTGCAGCGCCAGCAGCCGGCCGTCGGTGCCCAGCTCCACGACGTACTCGGCGATCTCGGTGGCGATGCGGCGCACCATCTCCAGGCGCTGCGCGACCGCCGCGACGTCCCGGACCGTGACCAGGTCCTCGATCTCCAGCGCCGACAGCGTGCCCGCGACCTCGTCCAGGCGCAGCTTGTAGCGCTCCAGGGTGGCCAGGGCCTGGTTGGCGCGGGAGAGGATCGCCGCCGAGTCCTCCAGCACCCGGCGCTGGCCGTCGACGTACAGGGCGATCAGACGCATCGACTGCGAGACGGAGACCACCGGGAAGCCGACCTGCTTGCTCACGCGGTCCGCCGTGCGGTGCCGGGTGCCGGTCTCCTCGGTGGGGATCGTCGGGTCCGGGACGAGCTGCACGCCCGCCCGCAGGATCTTCGACAGGTCCGAGGAGAGCACGATGCCGCCGTCCAGCTTGCACAGCTCCCGCAGCCGCGTCGCCGTGAACTCCACGTCCAGGACGAAGCCGCCCGTGCACATCGCTTCCACGGTCTTGTCCGAGCCGAGCACGATCAGCCCGCCGGTGTTGCCGCGCAGAACCCGCTCCAGGCCGTCCCGCAGCGGGGTGCCGGGCGCCACGGCGCTCAGTGAGGCGCGCATCAGGCTGTCGGCGCCGGAACTCCCGCCGTACTTTCCGGGAGTCGCTGCCCGGTCGTTGGCTGCCACTGCACTCCTCCGCTTTGGATGCTCGTTCGCCTCCGGGGCGCTCCAAGCCGGTGTCGCGAGGCCGACCGTGCTCTCCTGGCGCTCCCTTTTCGCACACTCGGTCATGCGGACGGGCGAGACCAGGGCAAAGTCTACCGGCGCTCCTCCTGCTCCCGCGGGGCCTGTGGACGCCGGGAACGCGGCAGGACCCGCAGCGCCTCCCCGATGTCGGCCACTTCCAGAACCTTCATCCCGGGCGGAATCTTCCCCGGGTCACCCGGCACCAGGGCGTGCGTGAAGCCCAGCCGGTGGGCCTCCGCGAGGCGGCGCTGCACTCCCGTGACCCGCCGGACCTCGCCCGCCAGACCCACCTCGCCGATCGCGACGAGATTCTTCGGCAGCGGGGTGTCACTGGCCGCGGACGCCAGCGCGAGAGCGACCGCGAGATCGGCGGCCGGCTCGGACAGCTTCACCCCGCCGACCGTCGCCGAGTAGATGTCCCGCTTGCCCAGCGCGCTGATGCGGCCCCGCTGCTCCAGCACCGCCAGCATCATCGACACCCGTGAGGTCTCCAGACCGGACGTCGTACGGCGCGGGGAGGGGATCTGCGAGTCCACGGTGAGCGCCTGGACCTCGGCGACCAGCGGACGGCGGCCCTCCAGGGTGACCGTCAGACAGGTGCCGGGCACGGGCTCGTCCCGGCGGGTGAGGAACAGCCCGCTGGGGTCGGCCAGGCCCGTGATGCCCTCGTCGTGCAGCTCGAAGCAGCCCACCTCGTCGGTGGCGCCGTAGCGGTTCTTCACGCCGCGGACCAGGCGCAGCCGCGCATGCCGGTCGCCCTCGAAGTGGAGCACCACGTCCACCAGGTGCTCCAGCAGGCGCGGGCCCGCGATCGCGCCGTCCTTGGTGACGTGGCCCACCAGCAGCGTGGACATGCCGCGCTCCTTGGAGGCGCGGATGAGGGCACCCGCCACCTCCCGCACCTGCGCCATGCCGCCGGGCGCGCCGTCGATCTCCGGGGAGGCCACCGTCTGCACCGAGTCCAGGATCAGCAGCGCGGGCTTGACCGCGTCCAGATGACCGAGGACGGCGGACAGGTCGGTCTCGGCGGCGAGATAGAGGTGGTCGTCGATGGCGCCGATGCGGTCGGCGCGCAGCCGGACCTGGCTCGCGGACTCCTCGCCGGTGACGTACAGCGTGCGGTGCTCGGCGTCGGCGGCCTTCGCGGCGACGTCGAGCAGCAGCGTGGACTTGCCGACGCCCGGCTCGCCCGCGACGAGGACCACGGCGCCGGGGACCAGCCCGCCGCCGAGCACCCGGTCCAGCTCGGGCACGCCGGTGGAGCGGGCGGTGGCCTGGCGGCCGTCGACCTGTCCGATGGGCAGCGCGGAGGTGGTGACCCGGCCGGGCGCCGTGGTGCGGACCGCGGGCGCACCGTACTCCTCGACCGTGCCCCAGGCCTGGCACTCGGGGCAGCGGCCGAGCCACTTGGCCGTCTGCCAGCCGCACTCGGTGCAGCGGTAGGACGGCCGGTCCTTGGAGGTCTTGGTGCGGGCAGCCATGGGGGAAACCGTAGCCCCCGGCACCGACACCGCCGCCGTCGGCCGCCGGTGCGCGCGGGGCCTCGCCGTCCGTCCGGCCGGGTGCCGGTCCGCCGGCTGCGGAACGTGGTCATCCACTTGTTCGGATGCTGTCCGTTCCCCGGCAGAAGGCGCTCACTTCCCTCTGAGGGATCGTTTCACCCGTACGGATTAAATTGCCCGAACGGGTGAGAAGCGGCGATCCCCCACCCCTACGGTCACACGGATGACGACCAGCAGTCCGGAGACCTCGACCCGCACGACCGGTGCACGCCGGGCGCACCGCGAGGCGCGCGACCGTGCTGCCGCGTGCCCGCCGCTGCCCTGTGAGCCGTACCTCGACGGCCTGTTCACCTACTGCCTGTCCGTGCTGTGCGACCACGACGAGGCCGTCACCGCCCTGGCGGACGCCCTGGTCATCGCCGAGCGGCGCGGCCGGCGCCGCCCCGGACCGGGCGCGACAGGCCGGCGCGCCTGGCTGTACGCGCTGGCCCGCTGGTCCTGCCTGCGCATCCTGGCCGGCCACCGGCGCGCACGCGGGGCCGCGCACCCCCTGGGCCGGCACGGCGGGGACCGGGCCGCCCGCCCGGGTGACCGCCCCGCGCCCGTGCCCGAGGAGGTCCGGCAGGAGCGGCAGCGCGAACTGGCCCGGCTCGCCTGGCCGGAGGCCGCGGGCACCAGCCCCGAGCAGCGCGAGGCGCTCGAACTCGCCGTCCGCCACGGGCTCACCGCCTCGGAGGTCGCCGCCGTCCTCGGCCGGCATCCCGCGGCCGCCCGGGAGCTGCTCGCCTCCGCGGCCTGCGAGGTGGAACGCACCCGTGCCGCGCTCGTCGTCGCCGAGGCCGGCGGCTGCCCGGGCACCACCGCGCTCACCGGTGACCGCCGCCTCGTGCTCACCCCCGCCCTGCGGCACGAACTCGTCCGCCACGTCGACGACTGCCCGCGCTGCCGCCGCCGCGCGGAGCGCGCCGTGCCCGGCCGCTGGCCCGGCGCCTCGGTCACCCCGGCCGAACTGCCCGTGCTCCGCGCGCCCCGCGCGGCCCTGCGCGCCGCTCTGGCCCGCCACCCGCGGCCGTGGACGGGCGGCCCGCGCTTCGACGGGCGCGGCTTCCCGATGAACCCCGGACACCGGGCCGCGCGCCGCGCACGGCTGCGCACCCGTGCCCTCACCACGGCCGTTCTCGCCACCGTGGTCACCGCCCCCGCGCTCGCCCTGTGGGCCGCCCACCGCCCCGACCCGGCCGGCCAGGACCAGGGCGGCCCGTCGGCGACCGCCCGCGAGTCGCCCGGCTCCGGTGTACTGACCGGGGACGGCGCCGAGGGCCACCGGAAGGCCGGCCGCGGCACCGGCAGCGGCGCCGGGCATGCCGTGGCGGACAGCGGGCCGGGCGCCGACGACGAGGTGTCCGTGCGGGTCAGCGGGGCCGCGGAGGCAGGCCGGGGCGACGGACGGCTCACCGTCACCGCCACCGGCAGCGGCGACGCCACGCTCGTCACCCTGACCGCCTCCGGGCCGGACCCCGTCCACTGGTCGGTGACCACCGGTGCCGCATGGCTGTACCCGAACCGCTCGTGGGGAACCCTCCAGCCGGGCGCCTCGGTGACGGTCCGCATCCATGTGGACCCGCTGCGCGAACCCTCCGGCCGCTGGCGCGCCCAGGTGACCGTCGGACCGGTGGGCGCCGTGATCACCATCAGCGGCCACGGCCCGGTACCCGGCCCCTCCGCACCGACGCACCGGGTGACCCCGCCCGCCGGCACCCGCCCGCACCCCTCGGTGTCCCCGCTGCCCACGCACACCCGCGCCGACCCGCCGGGCGGCGGCGCACCCGGTGACGGCACCACGCCGCCGCCGGACCCCACACCGCCGTCCGGCTCCGGCACCTCCGGGCCGCCGGGCGACGACGGCGCAGGCCCGGGTGCCACGGCCGGTCCCTGACCGGTGCCGGACGCCGGGCCGTGGTGCCGGGCCCCGGCGCGACGGCGGAACGGCGCCCGGTGTCCGGATCGGGTCCCGGTCGGGTGAGGATCAGGCCGGACCGGACGCGGACCGAGCCGGGACCAGGCCGGACGGACTCCGGTCGGGTCCGGATCACGCCGGGAGCAGGCCGGACCGGATTCCGGTCGGGTCCTAACCACGCCGGGACAAGGCCGGACCGGACTCCCGTCAGGTCCGGATCACGCCGGGAGCAGGCCCCGGTCACCTTCGAAGTCGGGTCCGTATCAGGCCGGGTCCGCCGGGTGCGGTGCCAGCAGCGGCTGTGCGGCCAGCCGCTCCTCGCACAGCTCGACCAGGCGGTCGTAGCCGGCCTTGCCCATCAGCTCGGTCAGTTCGGCCCGGTAGGAGACGTACACCGGCTCGCCCGCGCCGTGCGCCGACTTCGCCGAGGTGCACCACCAGTGCAGGTCGTGGCCGCCCGGGCCCCAGCCGCGCCGGTCGTACTCGCCGATCGACACCTGCAGCACCCGGGTGTCGTCGGGCCGGTCGATCCACTCGAAGGTGCGCCGGATCGGCAGCTGCCAGCACACGTCCGGCTTGGTCTCCAGCGGCTCCCGGCCCTCCTTGAGCGCCAGGATGTGCAGCGAGCAGCCCATGCCGCCGGGGAAGCCGGGCCGGTTCTGGAAGATGCACGAGCCCTTGTACGGGCGGGTCTGCCGGGATCCCTCCTCGTCCTCGGTCACCCAGCCGTTCGCGGTGCCCTCGGCGTGGTTCTCCCAGATGTCCGGGGTGAGCCTGGTCACGTGCTCGGCGACCCGCCGCTCGTCGTCCTCGTCGGAGAAATGGGCGCCCAGCGTGCAGCAGCCGTCGGTCGCACGGCCGGCCTGGATGCCCTGGCACCCGCTGCCGAAGACGCAGTTCCAGCGGGAGGTCAGCCAGGTCAGGTCGCAGCGGAAGACCTGCTCCTCGTCCGCCGGGTCCACGAACTCCACCCACGCGCGCGGAAAGTCGAGGCCCTGCTCGTCGGGCTCCTCGGCCTGCGAAGCCCGCTGCGGCCCCGGGGACGGCGTCACGGCCGGCACGGCCCCGGCGGAGCCGCCAGGTGCGCCGGAATTGCCGGTGATGTTGACATTCGCCTTTTTCGTCTTTGGCACGCGTCCAGGGTAAGACGCCCGCCGATCCGGCCGGGACCGCCCGGAGCCGCCCGCGGACGGCCCCGCGCCGGTCGTGCGCGGCACCCGCGCGAGCCCGCACGCCGGCGCCCGGCCCCGGCCGCCCGCGCCCGCACCCTCCCCGGACTCCCGCGCGCCCCGCCGTCATGACGAACACCACACCTGGCGGGACACGCCCCACAGCCGCCCGTGGCACCTCGTAACCTGTCCTCGTGGTGCAACCCGTCGTGCGAGTCCCGGAAGCGAAGGTCGCCCTGTCCACGGCCTCGGTGTATCCGGAGTCGACGGCGGCGGCCTTCGAGATCGCCGCGCGCCTCGGCTACGACGGGGTCGAGGTCATGGTGTGGACCGACCCGGTCAGCCAGGACATCGACGCGCTGCGCAGGCTCAGCGACTACCACGGCATACCGGTACTCGCCGTGCACGCCCCCTGCCTGCTGATCACCCAGCGGGTGTGGACCACCGACCCCTGGACCAAGCTGCAGCGCGCCCGCACGGCCGCGGAGAAGCTCGGCGCGAGCACGGTCGTCGTCCACCCGCCCTTCCGCTGGCAGCGCCAGTACGCCAGGGACTTCGTCGCCGGCATCCACCGGATGGCCGACGAGACCGACGTGCGCTTCGCCGTGGAGAACATGTACCCGTGGCGCTACCGCGACCGCGAGATGCTCGCCTACGCCCCCGACTGGGACGTCACCAACGACGACTACCGGCACTTCACCATCGACCTCAGCCACGCCGCCACCGCCCGCACCGACGCGCTGCGGATGCTCGACCGCATGGGCGACCGCCTCGGACACGTCCACCTCGCGGACGGCAAGGGCTCGGCGAAGGACGAGCACCTGGTGCCCGGCCGCGGTGCCCAGCCCTGCGCGGAGGTCCTCGAACGGCTCGCCGCCTCCGGCTACGACGGCCACATCGTCGTCGAGGTGAACACCCGCCGCGCCATGTCCGGCGCCGAGCGCGAGGCCGACCTCGCCGAGGCCCTGGCCTTCGCCCGCCTCCACCTGGCCGCCCCGGCCGAGATCCCCGGCGGCTGACCCGGGCCGGCCGCCGTCCTTCCCCCACGTGGGGCCCCGGACACCCGTCCCGCATCGCGGACAAGCCGTCCCGCCTCCTGGATGACCGGCGTACGCTCAAGGCGTCAGAACTCTCCGAAGGAGCGAGCGACGATGCCCGAGCTGAGGTCCCGCACAGTCACCCACGGCCGCAACATGGCGGGCGCCCGCGCCCTCATGCGTGCCTCCGGTGTACCCGGTGCGGACATCGGCCGGAAGCCGATCGTCGCGATCGCCAACAGCTTCACCGAGTTCGTCCCCGGCCACACCCACCTGCAGCCGGTGGGCCGGATCGTCGGCGACGCGGTGCGCGAGGCGGGCGGCATCCCGCGCGAGTTCAACACCATCGCCGTCGACGACGGCATCGCCATGGGCCACGGCGGCATGCTCTACTCGCTGCCCTCCCGCGACCTGATCGCGGACAGCGTCGAGTACATGGTGCAGGCCCACCGGGCCGACGCGCTGATCTGCATCTCCAACTGCGACAAGATCACCCCGGGCATGCTCATGGCCGCACTGCGCCTGAACATCCCGACCATCTTCGTCTCCGGTGGTCCCATGGAGGCCGGCCGCGCCACCCTGGTCGACGGCACGGTCCGCACCCTGGACCTGATCGACGCCATGTCGGAGGCCGCCAACAGCTCCGTCTCCGACGAGGACATCCTCCGCATCGAGGAGAACGCCTGCCCGACCTGCGGCTCGTGCTCCGGCATGTTCACCGCCAACTCGATGAACTGCCTGACCGAGGCGATCGGCCTGGCCCTGCCCGGCAACGGCTCCGTCCTGGCCACCCACACCGCCCGCCGCGCCCTGTACGTGACCGCGGCCCGCACGGTCATGGACCTCACCCGCCGCTACTACGAGCAGGACGACGACTCCGTCCTGCCCCGCAGCATCGCCACCTTCCAGGCGTTCGAGAATGCGATGGCCCTGGACATCGCGATGGGCGGCTCCACCAACACGATCCTGCACCTGCTGGCCGCCGCCCAGGAGGCCGGCGTGCCCTTCGGTCTGGAGCAGATCGACCGGCTCTCCCGCCGCGTCCCCTGCCTGGCGAAGGTCGCGCCGAACGTCGCCAAGGACCGCACCTACTACATGGAGGACGTGCACCGCGCCGGCGGCATCCCCGCCCTGCTCGGCGAGCTGCACCGGGCCGGGCTGCTCAACGAGGACGTCCACGCCGTGCACAGCCCGTCCCTCGCCGACTGGCTCAAGACCTGGGACGTGCGCGGCGGCTCCCCGTCCCCCGAGGCCGTCGAACTGTGGCACGCCGCCCCCGGCTGCGTCCGCTCCGCCGAGGCCTTCTCCCAGTCCGAGCGCTGGGAGGCCCTGGACACCGACGCGGAGAACGGCTGCATCCGCAGCGTCGCGCACGCCTACTCCACCGACGGCGGCCTGGCGGTGCTCAAGGGCAACCTGGCCGTGGACGGCTGCGTGGTGAAGACCGCCGGTGTCGACGAGTCCATCTGGACCTTCGAGGGCCCCGCGGTCGTCTGCGAGTCCCAGGAGGAGGCCGTCGAGAAGATCCTGACCCAGCAGGTCAAGGAGGGCGACGTCGTCGTCATCCGCTACGAGGGCCCCAAGGGCGGCCCCGGCATGCAGGAGATGCTGTACCCGACCTCGTACCTCAAGGGCCGCGGCCTGGGCAAGGCCTGCGCCCTGATCACCGACGGCCGCTTCTCCGGCGGCACGTCCGGCCTGTCCATCGGCCACATCTCCCCGGAGGCGGCCTCCGGCGGCACCATCGCGCTCGTCGAGGACGGCGACCGCATCCGCATCGACATCCCCAACCGCTCCATCGAACTGCTGGTGGACGAGGCGGAACTGGCCCGCCGCGAGCAGGCGCTGAACGGCACCTGGGCCCCGAAGAACCGCGATCGCGAGGTCTCCCTGGCCCTGCGCGCCTACGCGGCGATGGCCACCAGCGCCGACAAGGGCGCGGTGCGGGACGTGACGAAGCTGAGCTGAACCGGGCCGGACCCCGGCGGGTCCACCGCCCGGCCGAGAGCACCGAAGGGCCGCTGCCGAGGGGCGGCCCTTCGGCATGTCACCACACCGACGGGTCCCGCGCGTCCACGGCGAAGACGGTGCCGTCGGGCGCGCCCGCGAAGACGTGGCCGTCGGCCGGCACGGGCGCGGCCAGCGTGCCCGGCCTGCCGCCGAGCCGCGGCCGGGTCTGGCCGGCGAGCCGGCCCGTCCGCGCGTCCACCGCCAGCAGCCGGCCGTCCGCGGCGGCCAGGTACACGTACCGGCCGTCGCACGCCGGCGCCGACGCCTTGCTCACGGCCGTCTCCAGCTGCCACAGCGGCCGGCCCGCGGTCATGTCGACGGCCTGCAGGGTCCCGCCCGCGCCCAGCAGGTGGACGACCGCGCCGCGCACCACGGCCTGCGGGCTCTGCAGCCGCGCCGGCAGGGCCACCCTGTGCACCGCCCGGGAGCCGCCGGTGTAGCGGATCACCGACGTGGCGTCGCCGTAGACCGGGTCGAGGCCCAGCAGGAAGACGTCGCCGTCCCGCACACCGACGAGCCGGAGGTATCCCGGCAGCGTGGCGTCCTGGCGGACCGCTCCCGTCTCCGGGTCCACGGCGGTGATCCGGGTGTGCTCCCCGTCGGCGGAGGAACTGCTCACCCAGGCCAGGCCGTTCCCGGGGAACGAGGCGAGAGCCGGCAGGCTGTACCCGGCGATCCGCCGGCTCCACCGCGTCCGGCCCGATGCGCCGTCCACGCCGGTGACCGTGCCGTCGGCCCCGGCGACCACCAGCGTGCCGCCCACGATGTGCCACCCGCCCTGCGCGGGCAGTTCGAGTCCCGGCTGGGGGCGCCCCGAGGCCGCGTCCAGCGCCTGAAGACGCCGGCCGTCCGCGGTGGGCACGTACACCAGGCCGCCCGAGACCACGGGGGCCTCGTGGCCCGCCCCGGCCACCGCACGCCGCCACCGCACGGAACCGTCGGCCGGGTCGAGCGCGACGACCTGGCCGGACTGCGCACAGAACAGCCCCGCGCCCGGGGCGCTGCCGCCCGCGCGGCCGGAGGAACCGCCGTAGGAGCACTGCGGCACCGCCGCCGAGCCGGGCACCGGCTCGACCGCCCACGTGTCGAACGCGGCGGCAGCGGTGTGCGCACCGTCCCTCGACGCCCCGGGACGCCCCGCCCACTGCACCGCCCCGAACCCACCGGCCACCAGCACACCGACCGCCCCGGCCACCAGCCCGGCGCGCAGCCGAAACCGCCTCGCGAACGCCTGCCCCCGCTCGCCCGGTGCGGCCCCGGACCGCCGCGCCGCCGCCTCCTTCTCCGCCCGGCGTTCGCCCCGGTCCCGGTCCGCGTCCCCGTCCCCGTCCTCGTCCGCGTCCCCGTCCCGCGTCACGCCCGCCGCACGGTCCCCGGCCCGGGCCTGCGCCAGGTTCCTGGCCACCGTTGCCGGGTCCAGGGCCGCCACCGGCTCCACGACGTCCGGCTCGTCCGGGGCCTCCACCGGCTCCGAGGCCCCCGGCGTGTCCGCGGTTCTCCACCGGTCCAGGGCCCCAGGTCCGCCGTCCTCCCGGGCGCCGGATCCGTCCGCATGCCCGTGCCCGTGCCCGGTGATCTCCCGGGCACCGGAGGCGGGCAGGGGCAGATCCCGCGTCCGCTGTGCCGGTATGAAGGCCTGCGTGTCGTACGTGGCCGCCGTCGACCGCAGTTCGCGCATCAGCTCGTCCGGCGTCGGCCGGTCCTCGGGCTCCTTGGCCAGGCACCGCTGCACCAGCGGCGCCAGGTCCTGAGGCACCCCGGTCAGATCCGGCTCGTCGTGCACGACCTGGTAGGCGACGAGATACGGGCTGTCGGAGTCGAACGGCCCCCGCCCGGTCGCCGCGTGCACCAGCACCGAGCCCAGCGCGAAGATGTCGGCGGCCGGCCCGACCTCCCGCGGCCGCCGGAACTGCTCCGGCGCCATGAACGGCGGCGTACCGATCAACTTGCCGGTCTCGGTGCGCAGTTCGCTGTCCTTCGGCCGGGAGATGCCGAAGTCGATGACCTTGGGCCCGTCCTCGGCGAGGAGCACGTTGCTCGGCTTCAGATCGCGGTGGACCACACCCACCCGGTGAATGTCGCGCAGCGCCTCGGCGAGTCCCGCCATCAGCCGGCGCAGCTGCGCCGGGGCCAGCGGACCGTTCCGCTTGACCTGCTCCGACAGGGTCGGACCGGGAATGAACAGCGTGGCCATCCAGGGCCGGTCGGCATCCGGATCGGCGTCCACGACCGGCGCGGTGAACGCCCCGCTGACCCGCCGCGCGGCCGCCACCTCCTGCCGGAACCTGCCCCTGAACTCGGGATCTCGCGCGAACTCGGCATGCACCACCTTCACCGCGAGCCTGAGCCCCGACGTGCTGCGGGCCAGGTGCACAACGCCCATGCCACCCGAGCCGAGACAGGCTTCCAAGCGGTAGTGCCCGGCGTACTCCGGAAGTTCCGCTTCCGCGCCCGGGCCGGCGTTGCGCTGTGGCGTCATGGGACCACCCCCGTGCTGTTCGTCCGCGCGCGCGACGCACGGAGCCTAATCGACGACTCGATGGGCCCCGAGGAGGCTTGCTAGCGTGCGGCGTCGCTCACACACGTACGTGCGAGCCCCGCTGCTCGCACCGGAACGGGGAGGAACACGCACCATGACCACCGATCACGCCGGCACCACCGGAAACGACGCCGGCCAGGAGCCGGCCGCCACCACAGAGTCCGCGAACGCCGCCGCACGCACCTACCCGGTGGCGCCCGGAGTCCGGCTCAACGTCCGCAGCGGCCCCGGCACCGGCTACTCCATCGTCCGGGTCCTGCCCGAGGGGATCCACGTCCCGATCACCTGCCAGGCCCCCGGCACCACGGTCTCCGGCTACTACGGCACCTCCAGCATCTGGGACTGCATCGGCAACGGCGAGTACGTCTCCGACGCGTACGTGTACACCGGCAGCGACGGCTACGTCGCTCCCCGCTGCAGCTGAGCCCGCCGGAGCCCGCGCGCCCCGGGGAGCGATAATCGTCGGGTGAGCGACGACAACGGCACCCCGGACACCCGCGCGGGCTCCGCCGGACCCCGGCCCGAGCCGCTGCGCTTCTTCGGCACGACCTGGGTGCACCACGACCACGGCTACGCGGCCCGCCGCATCGGCGTGGCCGTCGGCTCGCTCCTCGCCGCCGCGGCCGCCTGCTTCGTGCTCGGCTTCGCCTACCAGGGCCTCCAGATCGCGGACTCGGGCCCCTTCGTCACCGGCCTGGTCGTCGTCATGTTCGCGGTGTGCAGCGTGCTGGCCTTCCGGCACACCTGGGAGAGCTTCTCCCGGCGCCCCGACCCCGACCGCCAAGCCTCCCTGCGCGGCCTGCTCGCCATCGGCTTCGTCGGCTCCCTCCTCGCCTACTTCGTCCGCTCCCTTACCGAGGCCCCCGGCGAGAGCCTGCACCGCGAGGAGTACCGGCGGGCCGCCGAGCAGCACGAGCGCCGGACCACCCGCCGCTCCGGCAACCCCACGAAGAAGCGCCGCCGCTGACCCGGCGACGGGCCGGCCGATGCGGCCGCGGACGGCCCGGCACACCCGCACGGCCGTGCGTGATGATGGGCAGCATGACCGCGCCCCTCCCGCCCGCCGAGGAGTCGGAGAACGTGCGTGCACGAGCGCACTCCTTCAACGCCGCCGCCGCCCAGTACGCCGCCAACCGCCCCTCCTACCCGCCCGCCCTCTTCGACACCATCGAGGAGCTGTCCGGCCGTCCGCTGGCCGGTGCCCGTGTCGTGGACGCCGGTGCCGGCACCGGCATCGCCACCGCGCTCCTGCGCGAACGCGGCGCCCGCGTGCTGGCCGTGGAACCCGGCCCCGGCATGGCCGCCCAGTTCCGCCGCACCCACCCGGACATCCCCCTGGTCCGCGGCAACGGCAACGCCCTGCCCCTCGCCGACGCCGGCGCCGACCTGCTCACCTACGCCCAGGCCTGGCACTGGACCGACACCGCCCGCTCGGTGCCGGAGGCCCTGCGCGTCGTCCGTCCCGGCGGGGCGATCGCCCTGTGGTGGAACACCGACGCCTTCGACATCGAGTGGATCGCCGAGTCCCGGCGCCGCACCGCCCGCTTCTTCGGCGTCGACGCCCCCGTCGAGCAGAAGTGGGAGGCCCGCGTAAAACGGGCCGATCCGTCCGGCCGCCTCGCCTTCACCCGCCGCACGGTCCGCTGGAGCCGCCGGGTCTCCCTGGACACCCACCTCGCCAACCTCGCCAGCCACTCGCTGCTGCTGACCGCCCCCGAGGACCGCAGCGCCGCCTTCCTCGCCCAGGAGCGCGACCACCTGCTGAAGGTGTTCCCCGACGGCGTCGTCGAGGAGACCTACGACGTCCTCCTGCTCGTCGCCCCCAGGCCCTGAGCGCAACGGCGGAACAACCCCGGCGCAACGGCGGAACAACCCCGGCGAGGACACGACCGGCAGGCGGCAGCGGCGCGGAAGGGGCCCGACGGGGCGTACGACACCGCGACGCGTCCGCCTGCCGGACAACCGGCCGCCGGCAGCGCCCCCGGTGCAAGGATGAACCCATGAGCCAGAAAGTCGCAGTCCTCGGCACCGGCAAGATCGGCGAAGCCCTGCTCAGCGGGATGATCCGGGCCGGCTGGGCGCCCTCCGACCTCCTGGTCACCGCCCGCCGTCCCGAGCGGGCCGAGGAGCTCCGCGCGCGCCATGGAGTGACCCCGGTCAGCAACGCGGAGGCGGCGAAGACCGCCGACACCCTGATCCTCACGGTCAAACCCCAGGACATGGGCACCCTGCTCGGCGAACTCGCCCCGCACGTCCCCGCCGACCGCCTCATCATCAGCGGTGCGGCGGGCATCCCGACCTCCTACTTCGAGGAGCGCCTGGCCCCGGGCACCCCGGTCGTCCGCGTCATGACGAACACCCCCGCCCTCGTCGACGAGGCCATGTCCGTCATCTCCGGCGGCACCCACGCCACCGACGACCATCTCGCCCACGCCGAGGAGATCTTCGGCGCCGTCGGCAAGACCCTCCGCGTCCCCGAGAGCCAGCAGGACGCCTGCACCGCACTGTCCGGCTCCGGCCCGGCGTACTTCTTCTACCTGGTCGAGGCCATGACCGACGCCGGGATCCTCCTCGGTCTGCCCCGCGACAAGGCTCACGATCTCATCGTGCAGTCCGCGATCGGCGCCGCCGTCATGCTCCGCGACAGCGGTGAGCACCCGGTGAAACTCCGCGAGAACGTCACCTCGCCCGCCGGCACCACGATCAGCGCCATCCGCGAACTGGAGAACCACGGCGTCCGGGCCGCCCTCATCGCCGCCCTGGAGGCCGCCCGCGACCGCAGCCGCGAGCTGGCCTCCGGCAGCAACTGACGCCACACCCCTCCGCCCGGCGGCCGCCCCGCGCCAGGAGCGGCGCGTCGGCCGGGCCGGTCTCTTCACACAGGCAGCAGCCCGATCGCGCGGTACGCCGCGTCCACCCTCGGCCGGGCGATCCGCCGGGCCCGTTCCGCGCCCTGGCGCAGCACGGCGTCCACCTGACCCGGATCCGCGCACAGCTCCCTGTGCCGCTGCCGCACCGGCCTGAGCATCTCGATCACGGCCTCCGTGGTGTCCTTCTTCAACGCGCCGTACGAGTCGTACGCACCGCTCAGCGCCTCGGGCTCCCCGCCCTGACAGGCGGCCAGGATCTCCAGCAGGTTCGCCACGCCCGGACGTGTCTGTCGGTCGTAGACGACGTCCCCCTCGCTGTCGGTCACCGCCCGCATGATCTTCTTCCGGATCACGTCGGGCTCGTCGAGCAGATGGACGATGCCCGGTCCCGAGTCCTCGGACTTGCCCATCTTCGACGTCGGGTCCTGCAGGTTCATCACCCGCGCCGCGACCCTCGGCGCCGTCGCCTTCGGCACCGTGAACGTGTGCCCGTACCGGTGGTTGAACCGCACCGCCAGATCCCGCGCCAGCTCGACGTGCTGCGTCTGGTCGTCGCCCACCGGCACCTCGTCCGTGCCGTAGACCAGGATGTCGGCGGCCATCAGCACCGGATACGTCAGCAAGGACAGCCGCACGCTGCCGCCCCGCGCCCGCTCGCGCGGCGCCTTCTCCTTGTACTGGATCATCCGCCGCATCTCGCCGTCCGTGGCCACGCACTCCAGCAGGTAGGACAGCCGGGTGTGCTCGTCCACATGGCTCTGCACGAACACCGTGCACAGCGCGGGGTCGAGGCCGGAGGCCAGCAGCAGCGTGGCCGCCTGCCGGGTGAGCCTGCGCACCCGCGCCGGATCGTGGTGCACGGTCAGCGCGTGCAGGTCCACCACGCAGAACAGCGCGTCCGCCCGGTGCTGGTCGACCTCGGCCCACTGCCGCAGGGCACCCAGATAGTTCCCGAGCGTCAGGTGCCCGGTCGGCTTGACCCCGCTGAAGACCCGTGTCATCTCGCTCCTTTCCTGTGCCGCCGCCCGGCCGGCCACCGCGTCAGGAGGAGCAGAGACGAGAAACGGCCGCCGGGGCGGCGGCCGTCGTCTGCGTACGTGTGAAAGGCGGCCGCCGTCAGGCGGGCCACCACAGCTGGGTGCACGTACGCGTCGTCATGCCCGACACCCTACGCCCGGGAAACGGGTGTGCGGAACACCCCCGGCACCATGAGTTGACACACGTCGACGGCATCCGTAAAGTGCTCCGAGTTGTCCGGCGTGAGAGCCGACTCAGTCGGTCCCCGGACAGCCACTCCGTGAGCACCACCCTCCACACGACCGCAGTCGTTCTGTCGGCCTGTCGTCGGCGTGTGCATTCACGGAATGAGCCGGAATCCGCGTTTGCGAAACGCAGCCCCCGATTCGCTCGGGAGCAGGGAATCCGCTAAAGTCTCACGACGTCGGAACGGCCCGAAGGCCGCGAGGACGAACCCCGCTGACCGGGGATCAGCTCGAAAGAGATCTGATAGAGTCAGAAACGCCGGAAAGGGAAACGCGAGAGCGGGAACCTGGAAAGCGCCGAGGACATCGGATCGGAAAGATCTGATAGAGTCGGAGACACCGAAGGGAAAACGCCCGGAGGAAAGCCCGAGAGGGTGAGTACGAAGGAAGCG
>NZ_BNBV01000010.1 GCF_014656135.1 Streptomyces thermodiastaticus | reverse complement strand
GGCGACGTCAAGGACGTGCTGCTGCTGGACGTCACCCCGCTGTCCCTGGGCATCGAGACCAAGGGCGGCATCATGACCAAGCTGATCGAGCGCAACACCACGATCCCGACCAAGCGTTCGGAGATCTTCACCACGGCCGAGGACAACCAGCCCTCCGTCGGCATCCAGGTCTACCAGGGCGAACGGGAGATCGCCGCGTACAACAAGAAGCTCGGCGTCTTCGACCTCACCGGCCTGCCGCCCGCACCGCGCGGCGTGCCGCAGATCGAGGTCACCTTCGACATCGACGCCAACGGCATCATGCACGTCTCCGCCAAGGACCTCGGCACCGGCAAGGAACAGAAGATGACGGTGACCGGCGGTTCGGCGCTGCCCAAGGAGGACATCGACCGGATGATGCGGGAGGCCGAGCAGTACGCCGAGGAGGACCGCAGGCGGCGCGAGGCCGCCGAGACCCGCAACCAGGCCGAACAGCTCGTCTACACCACCGAGCACTTCCTGCGGGACAACACCGACCGCATCCCGCAGGACACCAGGAACGAGGTGGAGGCGGCCGCCGCCGAGGTGAAACAGCTGCTGGAGCAGAAGGGCGACACCGACGTCACCGCCCTGCGCACCGCCGTGGACCGGCTCGCCGCCGTCAGCCAGAAGATGGGCCAGGCGATCTACGCCCAGGCCCAGCAGGAACGGCCGGCCGAGGACACCCAGGGGCGAGCGGCCGGCGGCACGCGCACCGACGCACCGGAGGACGAGGGCGTGGTCGACGCGGAGATCGTCGACGACGACCGGCAGGGCAGCCAGGGCGGCGCCGCCTGAGACACCACGGGCCGCTCCGGCACCGCGGCGGGACGGCGCCGGCGCCCCGACCTCAGCTCGGGCGGGGCTCGCTCAGTACTGGTCGCGGCACTCGCGCAGCAGCCGGCGCGACCGCTCGGCGGACGCCGCCCGCGCCGTCATGTGGTCGAGGACCTCCAGATGCGCGGAGACCTCCTTGCGGGAGTCCAGATACAGCGCGCCCGTCAGATACTCGGTGTAGACCAGGTCCGGCAGCTCCGGCTCGGCGAACCGGAACAGCGAGAACGGCGCGTAGGTGCCCGGGTGCGGCCCGGCCGCGAACTCCGCGACCTGCACCGTCACCCGGTCCCGCTCGGTGTACTCCAGCAACTTGTCCAGCTGACCGCGCATCACCTCGGCGCGGTCGCTCACCGGCCGCCGCAGCACCGTCTCCTCGATGATCACCCACAGATGCGGGGCGTCCTCGCGCTCCAGCAGCCGCTGACGGTCCATCCGCAGCGCCACATGCCGCTCGATGGCCTCCCGGCCGGTCTGCCCCACCGTGCCCGTCTCCAGCACGGCCCGCGCGTAGTCCTCGGTCTGCAGCAGTCCGGGCACGAAGTGCGGTTCGTAGGAGCGGATCAGCCGCGCCGCGCCCTCCAGGCTCACGTACAGGCTGAACCACTCCGGCAGCACGTCGTGGTAACGCTGCCACCAGCCGGGCTCGTTGGCCTCCTCGGCGAGCCGGACGAACGCCTCGGCCTCCTTCTCGTCCACGTCGTACGTGGCCAGCAGCACCTGCACGTACGGTATCTTCAGCGCCACCTCGGCCAGCTCCATGCGCCGCACCGTCGCCGCGGCCACCCGCAGCGCCCGCGCGGCCTGCTCACGGGTCAGGCCTGCCGCCTCCCGCAGTTCCTGCAGCCGTCTGCCGAGCACCACCTGGCCCACGGTCGGCGCGGGCCGCCGCTCACTCACGTCACGCCCCTTCCCGCACGTGCTTCGGACAACGCGGAGCAGTGTGACACGGCGGCCGCCGTCGCGACAGCCGCGCGCACCGGAATCCCGCAGCACCGTCCGGTCCGTGGGGGCGGTGGACGACGCCGCCGCCCCGGCCGCGAGAATGGTCCACGACCGAGAATCCGGCCACGTGAGGAGGGCGCATGAACGAGCCGTGGAGGCCGTCCTGGGAGTCGACGGCGGTGTACCGCGCCAGAGTGCGCGGCTGCCTGCTCGGCGGGGCCGTCGGGGACGCCCTCGGCTATCCGGTCGAGTTCAGCGCCCTGGACGGCATCCGGGCCGCGCACGGCGCACGCGGCGTCACCGGTCTGGTGCCCACCACCACCGGAGCCGTCGGCCTGATCAGCGACGACACCCAGATGACCCTGTTCACCGCGGAGGGCATCCGGCAGGCCCACGAGCAGCAGCCGGGCAAGCGCCTCGGCGTGGACGGCTTCCGGCTGATCCGCTGGGCCTACGAACGCTGGCTCGCGACCCAGGACTACCGCAGCCCTCAGGTCGCCGAGATAGGCCCCGCCAACGGCTCCTACACCGGCCCGCGCGACGGCCTGGTCAACGAGGCGTGGCTGTACGCGCGGCGCGCCCCGGGCAACGCCTGCATGTCCGGTCTGGGCCTGGACTTCGTGCCCGACCCGGCGGCCGCCTTCGGCCCGCCCGGGCCCATCAACCCCGACTCCAAGGGCTGCGGGGCGGTGATGCGGTCGGCGCCGTTCGGTCTCACCGGCGCCGGCCCCGAGGACGCCTTCGACGCCGCCGCCCGCTGCGCCCAGATGACCCACGGTCACCCCACCGGCTACTACGCCGCCGGCGCTCTGGCCGCGATCGTCGCCTGCCTGCTGGACGGGGAGTCGGTCGAGGGCGCGGTGCTGCGCTCCCTGCGCCTGCTGGCCCGCCACCCCCACCACGAGGAGACCACCGCCGCGCTGCACCAGGCGCTGGACCTGGCCGCCCAGGGCAGCCCGAGCGCGGAGCGGCTGCAGCAGCTCGGCGCCGGCTGGGTCGCCGAGGAGGCCCTGGCCGTCGGCGTCTACGCGGCCCTCGTCGAGGACGACGTCGAGCGCGCCCTGCTGCTGTCCGTCAACCACTCGGGCGACAGCGACTCAACCGGCTCCATCTGCGGCAACATCCTCGGCGCCCGTCACGGCGACCACGGCCTGCCGCACGCCTGGGTGCAGCGCGTCGAGGGCCGCGCCACGATCGCCGCCGTCGCCGACGACCTGGCCGCGGTCTGCGGACCCCGCTGACCCGACGGTCCCGTCCGACGGCTGACCGCCGCCCGCGACGCGCGTCGCGGGCGGCGACGCACCGGCGTTCCTGTGGCAGTCTGAACGTCACACCGGAGCCGGCGAAGGGAGTGCGGATGGCCGTCGAACCGCTGTCGCGGGAGGAGATCGAGACCCGGCTGGCCGGGCTGCCCGGCTGGTTGCTGGCGGACGACCGGCTCACCCGTACCTTCCGGCTCGGCTCGCACTTCGCGGCGACCGCGATGGTGGTGCACATCGCGCAGGTCCAGGAGGAACTGAACCACCACTCCGATCTGACGCTCGGCTACACCACCGTCTCGGTGAGCGTGCACACGCACAGCGTGGGCGGCGCCGTCACCGAGAAGGACTTCCAGCTGGCCCATCGCATCCAGGATCTGGCAGCAAGTCACCAGGCGATGTGAGACGACCTGGCGAGGGGGGAACGCCACGTGCTGGACTACGACCAGGAAGCCGAACAGTACGACGCGTTACGCGGCGGCGAGCCACGGGCCGCCGCGGCGGCAGCGGCCGTCCTCGGCCTGCTGCCCGGAGAGTGCCGTCAGCTGGCGGACATCGGCTGCGGCACCGGCATCGTCACCCGCCGGCTCGCCGAGGCCCGGCCCGCCCTGCGGGTGACCGGGGTGGACCGGTCGGCCGCGATGGTCCGCCGGGCCGCGGCCCGGCTGCCCGGGGCCGTGGTCCGCGCCGACGGCCGCCGTCTGCCCTTCCCGGACGAACGGTTCGACGCCGTCGTCAGCGTCTGGCTGCTGCATCTGGCGCCCACCGACGCCGACGCCCGGGCCGTCGTCGCCGAATGCGCCCGGGTGCTCCGCCCCGGCGGCGTCTATGTCACGACCGTCGACAAGGCCGCCTCCCACAACGTCGGCAGCGACATCGACGCCGTCCTCGCCGGTCGGCCGCCCAGCCCCGCCCGGGACGCCGCGGACCTCGTCACCGCGCACGCCGCCGCGCACGGTCTGCTCCCCGCCGGACAGGCCCGCTTCCGGGGCGTAGGCCAGGGCCGCAGCCCCCGCCGCACCATCACCGACCTGCGCCGCGGCTGGTTCGTCACCCTGCCTCCGGGCAGCGCCGCCGCCGAGGCCTTCGCCGCCCGGCTCGCGGCCCTGCCCGACCAGGAACGGCCCCGCCCCGACCCGGTGTTCGCGCTGCGGGCGTTCCGCAAGCCGCCCCAGGACTGAGCCCGAGCACGCCGAACGGGCGGACCCGGGACCGAGCCGGGTCCGCCCGTCGCGCGACGCGGAGCAGCGGGGGCCTATTCGAGAAGCTCCGCGTACGACCCCATGGCCAGGGCGATGTCCGCCTCGGCCCAGAACCGGTGGTAGGTGAAGACGGGCGCGGCCCCGCCCCTTAGGTAGGACTCCACCTTCGACCACGCCGGGTCGTCCTGGTAGAAGGACCGGATGGACAGGAAGGTCGACGAGGAGTCGATCCGGTCGCCGTTCGGCATGGTGCCGGTCCAGCCGCTGGGCACGTACACCGGGTCGGCGAAGCGGCTGTAGTCGGCCCGGGTCTCCGGCACGGCGATGCCCAGGGCGTCCTGGTGGTTGTCCCACATGCCGTCCAGCAGCGCCTTGGCCGTGGCCTTGGCCTGCGCGTCGCCCGACCGGGCGGCGTAGTACGTCAGCGTCCTGGCGTACGCGGCGGCCACGCCGACGTCATCGGTGTAGTCGGCGACGGTGACGTGCAGCGAGCTGTTGTCACCGGGCGAGGACGGGTTCCAGGTGTCCGGCTGCCCGGACCAGGTGAGGGTGGAGGGGATCAGGAAGCCGCCGTCCGGGTTGACAGTGGTCTTTGACAGCGCCCACTTCACCCACTTGTCCAGCACCTCCTTCGCCTGGGTGTCCCCGGTCTGCTGGTAGTACTCCGCGACGCGCTCCATCGACCAGGCCTGGAAGCCGAACCACTGGTTGGACGGCGGGTCGTGGTAGACCGGCGCCTCGTCGTAGTACATGCCGTAGAAGGTGGACCTGCCCGCCGGCGGGGTGGCGTAGCGGCCCTGCCAGCTGTTGGTGGCGCCGCCCGCGATGGCGCCCTCGGCGGACTGCAGCCACCGGTAGAACTCCAGCTGCCGCTTCAGCGAGGTGGCCCAGTCCTCCGCGCCCGTCGCCGACTTCGGCTTCAGGTCGGGGTAGGAGCTGAGCGCGTAGGCCGCCAGCGGGTTCTGGTAGCCGCCGTGGACGTGGCTGGAGCCGATGCGCCAGGCCCAGCCGGCGTTCGGGTCCGTGGCGCCGCCCCAGGCGTAGTACCAGGACAGCAGGTAGTGCGAGGCGTCCTTGCCGGTGCCGGCCGGGCAGGAGGAGGCACCGGTGCAGTTGCCGATCTTCTTGAAGTACTTGTCGTACATCGCGTAGCGCAGGTAGTCGCCCATCTTCGCCGCCTTGGCGACGGTGGCCGCGACCTCGCTGCCCTTGCCCTGCTCCTTGGCCCACACGTCCGCCCAGTACGCGGCCTGCACGGCACGCGCGTCGGCGTCCGGGGCGTCGGTGTACTTCCACTGCTTGGCGTAGGAGGCGTCGCCGGTGAACAGGTCGAGGTAGCCGTTCTTCCCGCCGTAGGTGAAGTTGTCGCAGGTCGGCTGGGGCACGGTCTCCCACACGGACTCCTGCGGGCCGCGCTGGAAGGTGTTCAGGTACGACGGTCCCTGCTGCGCCGGTCCGCCCTCGCAGGTGCCGCCCGGGGTGTTGCCGTAGCCGTAGACGTTGTCGACGTCCTGGATCCAGTGCATGCCGTAGACGTCGTCCGTGCCGTAGGCGGACCTCAGCTCGGCCGCGATCGGGTCGGAGCCGACCGGGACCGACCCGTCGAGCCGGGCCGGGTACTGGTCGGGGGTGTCCTGTTCGGGGGCGTAGGTGGCCGGTTTCGAGGCGTCGTAGAAGGAGTTGGTCGGCTGGTCGGCGTGAGTGGGGATCATGTACTTCTCCATGAGGGCCCACGCGTCGTTGAACTCCGACCAGTCACCCGTCACCTTGCCGTACATCGCCTGCAGCCACAGCAGGTAGCTCCACGCCTCCGAGGTCGTCTCGTGCCCCTGGTCGGGTGCCTCCACGATCAGTGTCTCCACCGCGTGGTAGGGGATGCCCTCGGGCGAGAAGTAGCCGTCGGCCGGGTCGGTGATCTTGTTGTACAGGTCCAGGAAACGGGCGTCGTACTCCTTGGCCGCGGCCAGTTCCGTCACGGTCACCGTGGCCTTGGCGTAGCCGGGTGCGGAGGCGGTGAAGGTGGCCGTCCCGGTTCCGGAGTCGTCCGCGGTGACGGTGACCTTCTGGGGGGTGTCCCAGTCGTCGGGGGTGAAGGTGAGCGTGGAGCCGCCCGTCACGGACAGGCCCTCGTTGCCCTCCGTGCGGGCGACGGTCACCGTCACGTCCTCGCTCGGCTGCTTCGACAGCGTCACCTCGAACGTGCCCGACGTTCCCTGCCGGATGCCGAGCCGGGCCGGCGAGGCGACCACCGCGGGACCCGCGGCGACGGTGATGCCGACCGGCGCGGACTCGGCGGACGCGCCGAGGCTGTCGTACGCCTTCGCCACCAGGGAGTGGCTGCCCGCCGCCAGGGACGAGGCGGACAGGGTGTACGGCGCGGTGGCGTCGGTGCCGAGCAGGGTGGTGTCGTCGTAGAACTCGACCTTGGTGATGCTCGCGTCGTCGGCCGCCGCCGCGGTCGCCTCCAGCGGCACCGGTTCGCCCTGCGTGTAGGTGGCGCCCGGGGCGGGACTGGTCAGCACGGTGACGGGCGGCTGATGGGCGCCGGTGCAGGCGGTGCCGTTGACGGCGAAGTCGGTGGGATCGGTGTTGGTGCCGCTGTAGGTGAACTGCGCGCCGAGGGTCACCGCGGCGCCCGCGCCGATCACGGCGTTGTACGAGGCGTTCTTCACGGTGACCGTCCGCCCCGACTGCGACCAGACGCCGTTCCAGCCGTTGGTCAGTTTCTGGTCGCCGGCGTAGGAGTAGGTCAGGGTCCAGCCGTCGATGGGGTCGGTGCCGCGGTTGGTGACGGTCAGCTCCGCGGTGAAGCCGGAGCCCCAGTCGTTCGTCCGGTAGTCCACGCTGCAGCGCGGCGCCGCCGCGTGGGCGGTGGTCGCGCCCGCCGCCAGCATCGTCGTGGGCAGGGCCAGGGCCGTCACGGCGGTGCACAGCCTGCGCACGAGGCGGCGTCTGTGTCGGTGAAGGGGGTGCACTGCTGGTCCCTCCTTGCGGCTCGGAGTGGAGGAAGCGGGGGGAGCGGTGCAAGCAACGAGCAACGACAAGCCATGACCAGTGGGAGCGCTCCCATAGTGCGTACCTGTCAGGGCACCGTCAAGTAGATAAAGGATTCGAAAACATTCGTCCCCGCGCTGACGCGCCGCATTGACGGAAAGTGAACCCAAAGTTGGTGAACCCTCTGTTCTTCTCCGTGACTTGACGCTACCTTCACTCGCACCAGTGGGAGCGATTCCATCAGTGGCGCATCCGTGGCGGTGTGCCCGGTCCGCGAGGAGTCCCCCCATGCGACACCCCCCACGTTCACTGCTGTGATCCGCCGGCCGGCGCGGTCCGCCCGCGTGGCCGACGGCTTGTCACGCACGGCCCTTCGGCGGCCCGGAACCGTCCCGCCCGAGCCGCCCCGGAGCACCCGGGACCGCTCCGCCGGCCGTGCGGCCGTGCCGCTTCACCTCACACGTACGACGCCGGGGTGCACGAGCGCCTGCGCGCCCTCGGCCGCGTACGGGCCCACCCGAAGTCACCCATGGAGGTACACCCCACTCATGAGCCGCAGCAGAACAGCGATGCTCGCCGCCCTGACCCTGGTGGCCGGCGGCATGAGCATGGCGCTCGCCGCCGGCCCTGCCAGCGCCGGCCCCGCCGCGCCCGCCTGCACCGTCGACTACAAGGTGCAGAACCAGTGGCAGGGCGGCTTCACCGCCGCCGTCACCGTCACCAACAACGGCGCCGCCAAGTCGGCCTGGACCCTGAAGTGGTCCTACGCCGGCGACCAGAAGATCACCAGCGGCTGGAACGCGAAGATCACACAGAGCGGTGCGGACGTCACCGTCACCAACGAAAGCTACAACGGCTCCCTGGCCACCGGCGGTTCGACGAACTTCGGCTTCCAGGGCACCTTCAGCGGCACCAACGCCGTTCCGTCCGCCTTCACCCTCGACGGCGTCACCTGCAACGTCGACAACGGCAGCGGTGGCGGAGGCGAGCCAGGGGGCGGCGGCGACAACGGTGGTGGCACCGGTGCCAGCGGCCGGGTCGACAACCCCTACGTCGGCGCCAAGATGTACGTGAACCCCGAGTGGTCCGCGCTGGCCGCGGCCGAGCCGGGCGGCGACCGCGTCGCGGACCAGCCCACCGCGGTCTGGCTCGACCGCATCGCCACCATCGAGGGCGCCGACGGCAAGATGGGACTGCGCGACCACCTCGACGAGGCACTGAAGCAGAAGGGCTCCGGCGAACTGGTCGTCCAGCTCGTCATCTACGACCTGCCCGGACGCGACTGCGCCGCCCTCGCCTCCAACGGCGAGCTGGGACCGGACGAGATCGACCGGTACAAGAGCGAGTACATCGACCCCATCGCGGAGATCCTGTCCGACCCCAAGTACGCGGGCCTGCGGATCGCCACGGTGATCGAGCCCGACTCGCTGCCCAACCTGGTCACCAACGCGGGCGGCACCAACACCACCACCGAGGCCTGCACCACCATGAAGGCCAACGGCAACTACGAGAAGGGCGTCAGCTACGCCCTGAGCAAGCTCGGTGCCATCCCGAACGTCTACAACTACATCGACGCCGCCCACCACGGATGGCTCGGCTGGGACACCAACCTCGGCCCCTCCGTGCAGGAGTTCTACAAGGTCGCCACCAGCAACGGCGCCAGCGTCGACGACGTGGCCGGCTTCGCCGTCAACACCGCCAACTACAGCCCCACCACGGAGCCGTACTTCAAGGTCTCCGACACCGTGAACGGCCAGACGGTGCGCCAGTCGAAGTGGGTCGACTGGAACCAGTACGTGGACGAGCAGTCCTACGCCCAGGCACTGCGCAGCCAGGCCGTCGCGGCCGGGTTCAAGTCGGACATCGGCGTGCTGATCGACACCTCCCGCAACGGCTGGGGCGGCTCCGCCCGTCCGTCCGGCCCCGGTCCGAAGACCAGCGTGGACGCCTACGTCGACGGCAGCCGCATCGACCGGCGCATCCACGTCGGCAACTGGTGCAACCAGAGCGGCGCCGGCCTCGGCGAACGGCCCACCGCCGCACCCGCGTCCGGGATCGACGCCTACACGTGGATCAAGCCGCCGGGGGAGTCCGACGGTGCCAGCGCCCCCGTCGACAACGACGAGGGCAAGGGCTTCGACCAGATGTGCGACCCCTCGTACCAGGGCAACGCCCGCAACGGGAACAACCCCTCGGGTGCGCTGCCCGACGCACCGCTGTCCGGACACTGGTTCTCCGCCCAGTTCCGGCAGCTGATGCAGAACGCCTACCCGCCGCTGTCGTGACCCGGTGAGGCGTCCTCGAAGGTGATCCGCCGGGGCGGGGCGGCCCGGAGCGTCCTGCCCCCGTCACTCAACGGGCCGGCCCCGGCGGACCGCGCGTGCCGCGCCGGGCGCCCGTCCGGCCGCCGCGCGCACACCCGCCGCCGGGCACAGCCGACGCTGTGCCCGGCGGCGCCGTGTTGCCCACGGCCTCCGGCGGGCACGCCCGGCGTCGTCAGGGGCCGCTCACACGGTGCCGTTTCTCCGGGGTGTCGCCGTCCGTCCGGCGACACGACTGGCCTGACCGCGGTGCGCCGTCGCATGCTGAGCACACCGACAGGAGGTCGCACACCATGACGCCGGAACACCCAGGGCACCGCCCGGGCCCGCACGCCCACCCTTTTGGACCCGTCGCCGCGACGGAAGGCCACGGCGGTCACGCACACCACGACGGGACGGACGTCGACTGGGCCGTGATGGGCCCCTTGCTGGAGTCCCAGGCCGAGGTGTTCACACCTTTGTACCTGCAGGTGATGGCGTGGCTGGCACAACAGGCGGGGGACCCGGGTCTGATCGTCGATGCCGGCAGCGGCCCGGGTGTGATCGCGTGCCTGTTCGCCGAGCGCTTCCCCGGCGCCCGCGTCGTGGCGGTGGACGGCTCGGCACCGCTGCTGCGACGCGCCCGTGCCCGCGCCGCCCGGCTCGGCCACGCCGACCGCCTCACCACCGTGACCGGCCCGCTCCCGGACGCGCTGTCCGCACTCAACCGCCCGGCCGGTCTGCTGTGGTGCGGCAACAGCCTGCATCACCTGGGAGACCAGCGCGCCGCCTTGACCGCGTTCGCCCGGCACCTGGCACCGGGCGGCACCCTGGCACTGCTGGAGGGCGGCCTGCCCGCCCGTTTTCTGCCGCGGGACATCGGCATCGGCCGCCCCGGCCTGCAGGCCCGGCTCGACGCGCTGCAGGAGGAGTGGTTCACCCGGATGCGTGCGGACCTGCCGGGCTCCGTCGCCGAGGCCGAGGACTGGCCGGCGCTGCTGGCCGCCGCCGGACTCCGACCGACGGGCACCCGCAGTTTCCTGCTGGACCTGCCCGCACCGGTCTCCGCCGAGGCCCGGGCCTTCGTCGCCGCTCGTCTCGCCCGGCTGCGCGAGGGTCTGGCCGACGACCTGCTGCCAAAGGACCGGGCCGTCCTGGACCGGTTGCTGGACCCGGACGACGAGGCGGGTGTGCACCGCAGGCGGGACGTCTTCGTCCTCCAGGCGCACACGGTGTACACGGCCGTCCGGGACGGGGACACCTCTGAGTCCTGAGGCACACGCCGACGCGCCGGGTGCTCCCCGCCGGACCGGCCGACGGGGAGCACCCGGCGGCATGTCAGCCGCCGTCGACGAACTGCCGGGCGAGCTTCTCGCCCAGCGTGACCGCCGCGCTGTGGCTCTCGATGGGGGAGACCTGGCTGTTCTTGAACAGTATGTAGGTCACGCCCGACTCCGCCCCGCCGGTCGCCGGGTCGGGGTCGATGCCGAGGGCCTGGGCGGTGGCGTAGGACGCCTCGCCGATGATCGAGGTGGGCCCGGTGTCGCCGACGACGGCGTACTCCACCTGGTCGCCGTGGACGACGGCGACCACACCGCCGCCCTTGATGCCGGCGGACGCGTAGTCCCAGATGCCGCTCGCGCTCGGCACGACGACATAGGGCAGGGTCTCGGCGTTCAGCGGCTTGCCGTCGGACTGGTGGAAGGCGGTGTCGTCCTGGTACCAGGGGTCGCGGTTCTCGTTGCAGTCGGCGGTGCGCTGCCCGTCGCAGTCGATGTCCATGTCGGCCTTCCAGAACACCACGTCGTCCGTGCCGCACACGGGGACGGTGGCCGGGGCCTCCTCGTCCGTCCGGTACAGACCCGAGGAGATCTGCCGGCACGACGAGACCTTGGCGAGGAGTTCGGCGGCGCCGACCGAGCCCTCGCGGACGGAGGCGGAGGCGGTCGTGGGGAGAAGGCCGGCGGCGAGCAGGGCGGCGCCGGCGGCCGCGATGAGGGGCAGTGTTCGTCTGCGCACTGTGGGGGCCCTTCTGTCAGGAAAGTTTCCTTCCTGAAGGCCGTACACTGGCGCACACTTCATGTCCGCGTCAAGAGTGCGGCGGTGCGGGCCGGTCCGCGCGGACCGGCCCACGACCGGGAGACGTCACTCCACGTCGAACGCCGCGGGGTCCGGGCCCAGGCGCCGGTCCTCGTTCAGCGCCGCGATGGCCGCGAGGTCCTCGTCGTCCAGGCTGAAGTCGAACACCTCGATGTTCTCCTTGATGCGGGACGGCGTCACGGACTTCGGGATCACGATGGTGCCCAGCTGGAGGTGCCAGCGCAGCACCACCTGGGCCGGAGTCCGGCCGTGCTTCTGCGCGATCGCCACGATCGCCGGGACCTCCAGCAGGCCCTTGCCCTGGCCCAGCGGCGACCAGGCCTCGGTGGCGATGCCCCGCTCGGCGTGGTCCTTGCGGGCGGCCTCCTGCTGCAGGTGCGGGTGCAGCTCGATCTGGTTGACGGCCGGCACCACCGACGTCTCGGAGATCAGCCGCTGCAGGTGCTCAGGAAGGAAGTTGGACACACCGATGGCCCGGATGCGGCCGTCGGCGTACAGCTTCTCGAACGCCTTGTAGGTGTCGATGTAACGGTCCTTGGCCGGCAGCGGCCAGTGGATCAGGTACAGGTCCACGTAGTCGAGGCCGAGCTTGGCCAGCGAGGCGTCGAAGGCGCGCAGCGTGGAGTCGTAGCCCTGCTCGGAGTTCCAGAGCTTGGTGGTGACGAAGATGTCCTCGCGGGGCAGGCCGGAGGCGGCGATGGCCCGGCCGGTGCCGCCCTCGTTGCCGTAGATGGCGGCCGTGTCGATGCTGCGGTAGCCGGCCTCCAGCGCGGTGGCCACGGCGCGCTCCGCCTCGTCGTCCGGCACCTGCCAGACACCGAAGCCCAGCTGGGGCATCTCGACGCCGTTGTTGAGCGTGATCGTGGGGACCTGATGGGTCACGAGTGGTCGATCCTTCGGTTGTCGTGCGTGATACTCGCACGGCCCGCGATCATGAAGCTGTCGCACTCCTGGTCGTCGACCGTGCTCTCCCGATCTTCGCACTTCCGCACGGGATCTTTCGAGCCCCGTCGAATCACGTGCGGTACAGCGCCTCCACCTCCCGGGCGTAGGCCTGCTCGATCGCCTTGCGCTTCAGCTTCAGCGACGGGGTCAGCAGGCCCTGCTCCTCGGTGAACGGCTGGGCGAGGATGCGGAAGGTGCGGATCGACTCGGCCTGCGAGACCAGCGTGTTGGCGGCGACCACCGCGCGCCGCACCTCGGTCTCCAGATCCGGGTCACGGACCAGCTGGGAGGGGTCCATCCTCGGTTTGCCCCGCATCGTCAGCCAGTGCTCGACGGCCTCGTGGTCCAGGGTGACCAGCGCGGCGATGTACGGGCGGTCGTTGCCGACGACGATGCACTGCGCGACGAGCGGATGCTCGCGGACCCGCTCCTCCAGCACGCCCGGCGCCACGCTCTTGCCGCCGGAGGTCACCAGGATCTCCTTCTTGCGGCCGGTGATGGTCAGGTAGCCGTCCTCGTCCAGGGTGCCGAGGTCGCCGGTGGCCAGCCAGCCGTCGTGCAGAGTCTCGTCGGTGGCCTTGGGGTCGTTCAGGTATCCCCGGAAAACGTTGCCGCCGCGCAGCCACACCTCGCCGTCGTCGGCGATGTGCACGGTGACCCCGGGTATGGGCCGGCCCACCGTGCCGTAGCGGGTGCGTTCGGGCGGATTGGCGGTGGCCGCCGCGGTGGACTCGGTCAGCCCGTAGCCCTCGTAGATCTGCACCCCGGCACCCGCGAAGAACAGGCCCAGCCGGCGGTCCATCGCCGAACCGCCCGACATGGCGGTGCGGATCCGGCCGCCCATGGCGGCGCGCACCTTGGAGTAGACGAGCTTGTCGAACAGCTGGTGCTGCATGCGCAGCCCGGCCGAGGGGCCCGGGCCGATGCCCCACGCCTTGGCCTCCACCGCGTCCGCGTACCTCACCGCGACGTCGACGGCCTTCTCGAACGGCCCCTGCCTGCCCTCCCGCTCGGCCTTGCGGCGGGCGGCGTTGAACACCTTCTCGAAGATGTAGGGCACCGCCAGGATGAACGTCGGCTTGAAGGCCTGCAGGTCGGGCAGCAGCGCCGAGGCACTGAGCTGCGGCTGGTGGCCGAAACGGACCTTGCCGCGGATCGCGGCGACCTCCACCATCCGGCCGAAGACATGGGCGAGCGGCAGGAACAGCAGGGTCGACGCCTCGTCGCCCTTCTTGGAGTGGAACACCGGCTCCCAGCGGGCGATGACCGTGTCCGCCTCGTACATGAAGTTGCCGTGCGTCAGCACACAGCCCTTGGGGCGGCCGGTGGTGCCGGAGGTGTAGATGACGGTGGCGACCGAGTCGGGGGTGACCGCCTGCCGGTGCCGGTGCACCACCTCGTCGTCCACCGTCGCGCCCGCCTCGTACAGCTCCTGCACGCAGCCCGCGTCCAGCTGCCACAGCCGGCGCAGCTTCGGGAGCCGGTCGATGACCGTGGCGATGGTCATCGCGTGGTCCTCGTGCTCCACGATCGCCGCCGACACCTCGGCGTCGTGCAGCATCCAGAAGCACTGCTCGGCCGAGGAGGTGGGGTAGACCGGAACCACCTGGGCGCCGATGGTCCACAGCGCGAAGTCGAACAGGGTCCACTCGTAGCGGGTACGGGACATGATCGCGACGCGGTCGCCGTACCGGACGCCCTGGGCGAGCAGACCCTTGGCGAGGGCGAGGACCTCGTCACGGAACTCGGCGGTGGTCACATCGCGCCATGTCCCGTCCGCGTCCTTGCGGCCGAGCGCGACGCGCCGGGGGTCCTCGTGGGCATGCTGGAAGACGACATCGGCCAGACCGCCCACCGGCGGTGCCAGAGCCAACGGAGGGCTGGTGAACTCCCGCAAACCCCGCTCCCTTGTGATGTTCCGCACAGCGCCGTGAAAGCTACCTCACACCAGGCCGGGCCGGGATGGGGGTCGGAACCGGACAGTGCTCACAGGCGCACAGGTCAGCGTCGGGGAAAAGTGCTCAGAAGGGGAAGGGCCGGACAGAAATCCTTACGGTTCGGTAGGTTTCGGTGCCGTAATCTCCACCGAATCTGTACGACGCCCTGACACAGGGCCGGTGCCCGCCCGGGCCGTCACCGCCCCGGGGCGCCGCTGTCAGACGGTACGCCCGGTGGTTTCCGGCCAGCGTCCCGCCGTGGCCTGCCCCCGGTGCAGTCGCTCGCCGCCCGCCAGGATCGCCGCGGCCAGCGCGTCGGCCGCAGGCTGCGCGGAGGGCCGGTGCCGGCCGTGCACCAGCACGAAGTCCACCTGCCCCAGCTCCGGCAGCCCGGCCCGCTCCGGCACCCGCACCAGACCCGGCGGGATCATCCCGCGCGAGTGCGCCATCACCCCCAGCCCGGCGCGCGCGGCGGCGACCAGGCCGTTGAGGCTGCCGCTGGTGCACACGATGCGCCACGGCCGCCCCTGCCGCTGAAGCGCCCGCAGGGCGAGCGCCCGGGTGATCCCCGGCGGCGGGTAGACGATCAGCGGCACCGGCCGGTCGGGGTCCAGGCGCAGCCGTTCCGTGCCGACCCAGACCAGCCGGTCCCGCCAGACCGGCTCACCGCGCGGGTCCTGCGGCCGCCGCTTGGCCAGCACCAGGTCCAGCTTCCCGGCGGCCAGCTGTTCGTGCAGCGTGCCCGACAGCTCCACCGTCAGCTCCAGGTCGACCTCGGGATGCTCGTAGCGGAAGCCCTCCAGGATCTCCGGCAGCCGGGTCAGCACGAAGTCCTCCGAGGCGCCGAAGCGCAGCCGTCCGCGCACCCGGGTGCCGGTGAAGAACGCCGCCGCCTGCTCGTGCACCTCGAGGATGCGGCGCGCGAACCCCAGCATGGCCTCGCCGTCCTCGGTCAGCTCCACCGAGTGGGTGTCGCGGGTGAACAGCAGCCGCCCGGTGGCGTCCTCCAGGCGGCGCACATGCTGGCTCACGGTCGACTGACGCAGCCCGAGCCGCCGCGCGGCCTGGGTGAAACTGAGCGTCTGCGCCACGGCCAGGAAGGTGCGCAGCTGAGCGGGGTCGTACATACCGGCCAGCCTACCTGCGGTCATCACGAGACATGATGACAGTGAGAGCGGTATGACGGATTCCCGATCACCCTTTCCGGGGGCACCATGGAACGGGGACCCGTCGGCTCGCGACAGGGCTGTGACGCGTGTTCCCGTCCGTGCAAGACGAGCAAGTGGAGCACTGTGAAACGCCTGGCCTGGCCGAGCTGGATGCCGATCGACCCGTACATCGTGCTGTTGCTCGCAACGGTGGGTCTCGCGGCGCTGCTGCCGGCCCGCGGCACGGCCGCCGACGCCGTCTCCTGGGCGTCCACCGCGGCGATCGCCTTCCTGTTCTTCCTCTACGGCGCCCGGCTGTCCACCCGGGAGGCGCTGGACGGGCTGCGGCACTGGCGGCTGCACGTCACCGTGCTCGCCTGCACCTTCGTGGTCTTCCCGCTGCTGGGCACCGCGGCCCGCGGCCTGGTCCCCGTCCTGCTGGACCAGCCGCTCTACCAGGGCCTGCTCTTCCTCACCCTGGTCCCCTCCACCATCCAGTCCTCGATCGCCTTCACCTCCATCGCCCGCGGCAACGTGCCCGTCGCGATCTGCGCCGGCTCCTTCTCCTCCCTGGTCGGCATCGTCGTCACCCCGCTGCTGGCCGCGACCCTGCTCGGCAGCAGCGGCGGCGGTTTCTCCGCGCACTCGCTCACCGAGATCGTGCTGCAGCTGCTCGTGCCGTTCCTCGCCGGCCAGGTGCTGCGCCGCTGGCTGGGCGGCTTCATCACACGGCACAAGAAGGTCCTCGGTCTGGTCGACCGCTGCTCGATCCTGCTCGTCGTCTACACCGCGTTCAGCGAGGGCGTGGTCCGGGGCATCTGGCACCAGGTCAGCCCCCTCCGCCTCGGCGGCCTGCTGGTGGTGGAGGCCGTCCTGCTCGCGGTGATGCTGCTGCTGACCTGGTACGGCGCCAAGGCGCTGGGCTTCGGCCGCGAGGACCGCATCGCCATCCAGTTCGCCGGCTCGAAGAAGTCCCTGGCCTCCGGCCTGCCCATGGCCGGCGTGCTGTTCGGCGCGCATGCCTCGCTGGCCGTGCTGCCGCTGATGCTCTTCCACCAGATGCAGCTCATGGTGTGCGCGGTGATCGCCAAGCGCCGCGCCCGCGACCCCGAGGTCCGCGAGGAGACCGAGACCCCCGCCGCCCGCCCGCCGGCCGCCGCGGCGAGCCGCGACCGCTGACGGCACCCGGCGGGGGCGAGTCGCACCGCCAGGTGTCCCGCGCCGCTCGCGGCCGCCGTCACCAGCACCGTCTCGCCCTTCTCCGTCCGCGCGGCGTCCAGCGCACCGAGGGCGACCATGCCGGCGCCGGTGCGCACCACCGGTCCGGCATGCGGCAGCCGCACACACCCAGGACCCGGACCCGCGCGGCACCCGTGCTCAGCTCCGCGCGGCGGCCTCCACCAGCACGCGCTCGTGGCCCGCGTACACGTTCATCGAGCTGCCCCGCAGAAAGCCCACCAGCGTCAAACCCGTCTCCGCGGCCAGGTCCACGGCCAGCGACGACGGCGCCGACACGGCGGCCAGCACCGGGATGCCGGCCATCACGGCCTTCTGGGCCAGTTCGAAGGAGGCCCGGCCGGACACCAGCAGGATCGCCCGGGACAGCGGCAGCTGCCCGTTCTGCAGGGCCCGGCCGATCAGCTTGTCGACCGCGTTGTGCCGGCCCACGTCCTCGCGGATGTCCAGCAGCTCGCCGTCCTCACCGAACAGGGCCGCCGCGTGCAGGCCGCCGGTGCGGTCGAAGACCCGCTGGGCGGCCCGCAGCCGGTCGGGCAGGCGCGCGAGCAGACCGGGGTCGACCCGCAGCTGCGGGGTGTCCGCGATCGGCCAGCGGGCCGTGGTGCGCACCGCGTCCAGCGACGCCTTGCCGCACAGCCCGCAGGAGGAGGTGGTGTAGACGTTGCGTTCGAGGGTGAAGTCGGGCAGGCGGACACCCGGCGCGGTCGTCACGTCGACCACGTTGTAGGTGTTGGAGCCGTCCGCCGTCGCGCCCGCGCAGTAGACGATGTTCACCAGGTCCGCGGCGGAGCCCAGCACACCCTCGCTGACCAGAAAACCCGCGGCCAGCGCGAAGTCGTCCCCCGGGGTGCGCATGGTGACGGCGATGGGTTTGCCGTTCAGCCGTATCTCCAGGGGCTCCTCGGCCACCAGGGTGTCCGGCCGGGACGAGACGGCCCCGTCGCGGATGCGGATCACCTTGCGTCGTTCCGTGACTCGTCCCATGGTCTGATCAGTCCCGGTTCTGTACGTGCTGGTAGCCGAAGCGGCCCTTGATACAGAGGTTGCCATGGGTCACCGGGTTGTCGTGCGGCGAGGTGACCTTGACGATCTCATTGTCCTGCACGTGCAGCGTCAGGGTGCAGCCGACCCCGCAGTAGGCGCACACCGTGGTCGTCCTCGTCTGCCGGGACTCGTCCCAGGTGCCCGCCGCCCGCATGTCGAACTCCGACGTGAACGACAGTGCACCCGTCGGGCACACCTCCACGCAGTTGCCGCAGTACACGCACGCCGAGTCGGGCAGCGGCGCGTCGTGCTCCACGGAGATACGGGCGTCGAAGCCGCGGCCCGCGACCGCGATCGCGAAGGTGTTCTGCCACTGCTCCCCGCAGGCGTCGACGCACTTGTAGCACAGGATGCACTTGTCGTAGTCCCGCACGTACAGCTCGTTGTCGATCCTCGGTTCCTCCCCGAGGCGAGCCGCGTCCGGGCCGAAGCGGCCGGGCCGGGCGCCGTACTCCTCGATCCACTCGGCGGCCCGGGGGGTGGTGGACAGGTCCGCCGAGGACGCGAGCAGTTCCAGCACGATCTTGCGGCTGTGCCGGACCCGCTCGGTGCCGGTACGGACCTCCATGCCGGGCTCCGCCTTCCGGGAGCACGCCGGCACCAGGGTCCGCGAGCCCTCCACCTCCACCATGCACAGCCGGCAGGCGTTCTTCGGGGTGAGCGTGTCGCCGTGGCACAGGGTCGGGACGTCCTTCCCGGCCGCCCGGCAGGCGTCCAGCAGGGTCGAGCCCTCCGGCACCCGCACCGGCTCCCCGTCGAGGGTCACCTCCACCAGGCGGCGCGGCATCCCCAGCGGTGTGACGGTCATGCGTACGCCCCCAAACGGTCGATGGCGGATTCCACGGCGTTCCACGCGGTCTGCCCCAGACCGCAGATCGAGGCGTCCCGCATCGCGCGGCCCACCTCGCGCAGCAGCGCGATGTCGTCGGCGGCGTCGCCGGTGCGCTCGGCGAGCCGCCGCAGCGCCTCCTCCTGCCGCACGGTGCCCACCCGGCACGGCACGCACTGCCCGCAGGACTCCTCCCGGAAGAACCGCGCGATGCGCAGCAGCAGCCGCGGCAGTGGCACCCGGTCGTCGAAGGCCATGACGACACCCGACCCGAGGGTGGTGCCGGCCTCCCGCGTGCCCTCGAAGGTGAGCGGGATGTCCAGCTCGTCGGGCCGCACGAAGGAGCCGGCCGCGCCGCCCAGCAGTACCGCCCGCAGACCCTGCCGCACCCCGGCGAGCTCCAGCAGCTCCCCGAGGGTGGCCCCGAACGGCAGCTCGTAGACACCGGGCCGCTCCACGCTGCCCGAGACGCAGTACAGCTTCGGCCCGGTGGAACGGCCGGTGCCGATCGCCGCGTACTCCTGCGCGCCCAGGGTGAGCACCGGCAGCACATTCACCAGCGTCTCCACGTTGTTGGCCGCGGTCGGCTTGCCGAACAGGCCCTTCTCCACGGGGAACGGCGGCTTGGAGCGCGGCTCGCCGCGCCGCCCCTCCAGGGAGTTGAACAGGGCCGTCTCCTCCCCGCAGATGTAGGCGCCCGCACCGCGCCGGATCTCGATGTCGAAGGCGTACCCCTGGCCGAGGACGTCCTCGCCGAGCAGGCCGCGGGCCCGGGCCTGGGCGACGGCGTGCTCCATCCGCCGAAGCGCCCTCGGATACTCGCCCCGCAGATACAGAAAGCCGCGGTGCGCGCCGATCGCATAGCCGGCGATGGTCATCGCCTCCACCAGCGCGAACGGGTCCCCCTCCATCAGCACCCGGTCCTTGAAGGTGCCCGGCTCGGACTCGTCGGCGTTGCACACCAGATAGTGCGGCTGCTCCGGCTGCGCGGCCGTGGCCTGCCACTTGCGGCCGGTGGGGAAGGCGGCGCCGCCGCGCCCGAGCAGCCCCGACTCGGTGACCTCGCGGATCACCCCGGCCGGGCCCAGAGCGAAGGCCCGCCGCAGCGCGGTGTACCCGCCGTGCGCCCGGTAGTCGTCGAGGCTCTCGGGGTCGGCCACGCCGACCCGGCCGAGCAGCAGCAGCCGGTCCCGCCCCGGTCCGGATCCCGAGGTCTGGGGTGCGGCAGCGGCGGCCGGCGGCTCCTGCGGTGCCGCGTCGGGCAGGGCCGCCGCGCTGACCGCCGAGGCCGCGCCGGCCGGTGCCGCCACGGCCGTGCGCACCGGGTCGCCGGCCCGGATCGCCAGCGCCGCCGGGGCCCGCTCGCACAGCCCCAGGCACGGGCTGCGCTCGATCCGCACCCCGCTGCCCGGCCCCAGCCGCGACTCCGCCTGTGCGCACACCTGTTCCGCCCCCGCCGCCTGGCACGCCAGGTCCGTGCACACGTGCAGCACGGTCGCCGGGCGCGGACGCAGGGAGAACAGGGAGTAGAAGGTGGCCACACCGTAGGCCTCGGCGGGCGGCACGGTCAGCCGCCGGCACAGATAGTCCAGGGCGCCCGGGCTGATCCAGCCGACCCGGTCGTTGATCGCGTGCAGCCCGGGCAGCAGCAGGTCCCGGCGCTCACGGACGGCGCGGCCGCCCCGCGCCCAGCGCAGGTCCTGGTCGGAGCGGTCGGCGCCCTCCCAGGCGGACTGAGGGGGACCGAGCAGGGCGTCCACGGCCGCGCGCTCGTCGTCGGTGGGTTTGCTGTCGCCGAAGTGCAGATCCACGCCGGTCACCTCCGTCGCATCAGAGCCGGGTCAGCGGGGGCACCTCGGTGGCGACCGGCAGCTTCTCGATCCGGATCGCCGACGCCTTGAACTCCGCCGTGCCCGCGATCGGGCAGTTCGCCTCGATCGTCAGCTGGTTGGTGTCCACCTCGTCGGGAAAGTGGAACGTCATGAACGCCAGACCGGGCCGCAGCGCGGGATCCACCCACACCGGCGCGGTCACCGACCCGCGGCGCGAGGTCACCTGCACCTGCTCGCCCGTCACGACGCCGTAGTGCTCGGCGTCCTCCGGCGACAGCTCGATGTACTCGCCGCGGCGCAGCGGCGAGGCGAACCCGCCGCTCTGCACCCCGGTGTTGTACGAGTCCAGCCGCCGCCCGGTGGTGAGCCGGATGGGGTAGTTCTCGTCGGTCATGTCGACCGGCGGATCGTGCTGCACGATCCCGAAGGGCGCGGGGCGCCCCCGGCGCGCGGGGTCCGGCTCCCACAACCGGCCGTGCAGATAGCTCGGTTCGAGCCGGTCGGTGCTCGGGCAGGGCCACTGGATGCCCTGGTGCTCCTCCAGCCGGGCGTACGTCATGCCGTGGTGGACCGGGGACAGCGACCGCAGCTCGTCCCAGACCGCCTCGGCGTCGGGATACTCCCAGCGGTGGCCGAGCCGGGCCGCGACATCGCACAGGATGTCGATGTCGTCGCGGGCCTCGCCGGGCGGGGCGACGGCCCGGCGCACCCGCTGCACCCGGCGTTCGCTGTTGGTGGTGGTGCCCTCGGTCTCCGCCCAGCTCGCGGTGGCCGGCAGCACGACGTCGGCCAGTTCGGCCGTGCGGGTCAGGAAGATGTCCTGCACCACGAGGAAGTCCAGCTGCTTGAGCCGCCGTACGGCCTGCTGGGTGTCCGCCTCCGACTGGGCCGGGTTCTCCCCGACGCAGTACACGGCCCGCAGCGTGCCGTCCTCCATGGCCTCGAACATCTCCGTCAGGTTCAGCCCGTAGTGCGGGGCGAGGTCGGTGCCCCACGCGGCGGAGAACTTCCGGCGCACCTGAGGGTCGAGGATGTCCTGGAAGCCGGGCAGCCGGTTGGGGATCGCGCCCATGTCGCCGCCACCCTGCACGTTGTTCTGCCCGCGCAGCGGTTGCAGCCCGGAGCCGTAGCGGCCCACGTGCCCGGTGAGCAGCGCCAGGTTGATCAGCGCACGCACGTTGTCGGTGCCGTTGTGGTGCTCGGTGACACCGAGGGTCCAGCACAACTGGGCGCGTTCGGCCCGCGCGTAGGCGTGGGCCAGCTCGCGGATCGCGGCGGCCGGCACACCCGTGACCTTCGAGGCGAGCGAGAGCGTCCACGGCTCGACCAGCGCCCGGTACTCCTCGAAACCGGTCGTCGCCCGCTCGACGAACGTCTCGTTGACCAGGCCCGCCGCGATGATCTCCCGGCCGATCGCATGCGCCAGGGCGATGTCCGTGCCCACGTTCAGGCCGAGCCAGCTCTCCGCCCACTCGGCGGTCGCGGTACGCCGCGGGTCCACGGCGTACATCCGGGCGCCGTTGCGAATGCCCTTCAGCACATGCTGGAAGAAGATCGGGTGGGCGAACCGGGCGTTGGAACCCCACATCACGATGACGTCGGTGTGCTCGACCTCCTCGTACGAGGAGGTGCCGCCACCCGACCCGAAAGCGGCCGCCAGCCCGGCCACGCTGGGGGCGTGACAGGTGCGGTTGCAGGAGTCGACGTTGTGGGTGCCCATCACCACCCGGGCGAACTTCTGCGCCACGTAGTTCATCTCGTTGGTGGCGCGGGAGCAGGAGAACATGCCGAAGGCCCCCCGGTTGCGCTCCAGACCGCGCGCGACCCGGTCCAGGGCCTCGTCCCAGCTCGCCCGCCGGAAGGGTTCCTCCCGTGAGTCACGCACCAAGGGGTGGGTGAGCCGCGTGTACGTCTTCGGGTTGCCATCACGTTTCCTCATGCGGCGCTCCTCGGCGCGAGCAGGACGTGGGGTGAGGAGAAGGGGCCGTGGACGGCCGGGCGCGGGCGACGAACGTTCCGGGGGACGTGCGAACGACGAGGCGGACAGGGCGTCGACGGCGTCGACGGAATATTGTCTACAGTATGGGAGGTGCTGCGGCAAGGGTCCATGCACAGCTCGGAACTCGCGGTGACGGGAGCGTCGCGAGGGTTCTCGAACGACGGTCCCGTGCCTATCTTTCGCCCATGAGTCCTCCTGTGGCACCCGTGGGATGGAGCCGCTGGCTGGTCCCGCCGGCCGCTCTGTCCGTCCATCTCTCCATCGGCCAGGCCTACGCCTGGAGCGTGTTCAAACCCCCGCTGGAGTCCGCCCTGCACCTCAGCGGCACCCAGAGCGCATTGCCCTTCCAGCTCGCCATCGTGATGCTGGGCCTGTCCGCCGCGTTCGGCGGCACCCTCGTGGAGCGCAATGGTCCCCGCTGGGCCATGACCGTCGCGCTGATCTGCTTCTCCTCCGGCTTCCTGCTCTCCGCGCTCGGCGCGGCGACCGAGCAGTACTGGCTGATCGTCCTCGGCTACGGCTTCGTCGGCGGCACCGGCCTCGGCATCGGCTACATCTCGCCGGTCTCCACACTGATCAAGTGGTTCCCCGACCGGCCCGGCATGGCCACCGGGATCGCCATCATGGGCTTCGGCGGCGGCGCGCTGATCGCCTCCCCCTGGTCGGCCCAGATGCTCGACTCCTTCGGCGCCGGCTCCTCCGGCATCGCGCTCGCCTTCCTCGTGCACGGGCTCACCTACGCCGTCTTCATGACGCTGGGCGTGCTCCTCGTCCGCGTGCCGCGCACCGCCGCGCCCCAAGGGGACCGGCCGGCCGTCCCGGAGGGCGTGCAGGTCTCCGCCCGCAGCGCCGTGCGCACCCCGCAGTTCTGGTGCCTGTGGCTCGTGCTCTGCATGAACGTCACCGCCGGCATCGGCATCCTGGAGAAGGCCGCACCGATGATCACGGACTTCTTCGCGCACACCTCGGCCCCGGTGTCGGCCTCCGCCGCCGCGGGATTCGTCGCCCTGCTGTCGGCGGCCAACATGGCCGGCCGCCTGGGCTGGTCCTCGGCCTCCGACCTGATCGGACGCAAGAACGTCTACCGCCTCTACCTCGGCGTCGGCGCCCTGATGTACCTGCTCATCGCCCTGTTCGGAGACGACTCCAAGGCGCTGTTCGTCCTGTGCGCGCTGGTGATCCTCTCTTTCTACGGCGGCGGCTTCGCCACCATCCCCGCGTACCTGAAGGATCTCTTCGGCACCTATCAGGTCGGCGCGATCCACGGCCGCCTGCTCACCGCCTGGTCCACCGCGGGCGTCCTCGGGCCACTGATCGTCAACTGGATCGCCGACCACCAGGAGAAGGCGGGACGGCAGGGCGCGTCCCTGTACGGCCTGTCGTTCGACATCATGATCGGCCTGCTCGTCGTCGGCTTCATCGCCAACGAACTGGTCCGGCCCGTCCACCCCCGCCACCATGTCACCGCAGCGAAGGAGGTGGCCGATGGCCGCCGCGAACAACCCGCCTGACCGCAAGGGCCTGATCGTCCTGTCCTGGGTGTGGGTCGGGGCGCCGCTGGCCTACGGGCTGTACGAACTGGTGCTGAAGGCGCGGCAGTTGTTCACCGGATGACCGCTGCGGGCACCGTCCCCGCGGCCCGCTCGACCACCTCGCCCTGGCATCTCCCACCGCCGTCGGACGCTCTCGCGACTGGCTCCCGTCGCGGCCGGCCCCGGAATCCCCCGGCCGGCCGCGACGCTCGTCCGCAGGGTTGTTGTGACGTGGGCTACAGCGCGCCGTCGGTGGCCTGGTGCGCCGTAGACTGTAGACGAAAAACAATCGACACTGGAGCGACCTGACGCGCTGCACCGGACCGCGCCGGGGTGCGGGACCGTGCGGAGCGGCACCGTCTCCGGTGACCGCTGAGCGTCTTACGTCCTCCGTCTCCGCTGTGCACGGCCCCGGCCGGGAAGGGACCGCGATGTTGTCGACAGGACTGCCGCAGGGGGCGGTGCCCCGGCTCGAACGCCCGGGGCCGCTGCGGGAACGCGTCTACGAGACGCTTCTGGAACTCATCATCACGCGTGCGCTGCGGCCGGGTCAGCACCTCGTGGAGAGCGAACTCGCCGGTCACCTCGGCGTCTCCCGGCAGCCGGTGCGGGAGGCGCTGCAGCGGCTCAACACCGAGGGCTGGGTCGATCTGCGGCCCGCCCAGGGCGCGTTCGTGCACGAGCCCACGGAGGAGGAGGCCGACCAGCTGCTGACCGTCCGCACCCTGCTGGAGGCCGAGGCCGCGCGGCTGGCCGCCGTTCATGCGGACGCCGACGGGGTGGCCGCGCTGGAAGAGCTGTGCGCCGAGGGGGAGCGGGCCGTCGCCTCCGACGACGTGGACACGGCCGTCGCACTGAACGCCCGCTTCCACGCCAAGATCATGGAGCTGGCCGGCAACACCGTCCTGGCAGGACTCGCCGCCCAGGTCGACCGCCGGGTGCGCTGGTACTACACGCCCGTGGCCCGCCAGCGTGGTGCCCAGTCATGGATCGAGCACCGGGCGCTGATCGCCGCCATCGCCGACCACGACGAGGAACGCGCCACCCGGCTGATGCGCGAACACACGGAGCACACGCGCACCTCGTATCACGAGCGCGCGGAGTCCTGAGCGTCGGCGTTCGCCGGTCCCTCCCCGCATGCGCGGGGAGCAGCAACAGGTGTGTGGGCGCGGCGCTCTGGGCGCTGTCGCGTCACCGGCAACCGCACGTTGCTCCGGGCCGTTGCCACGCGTCGACACGCAGCCGACCCGAGCCGCCCGACGACCGGGCCCGCCCGCCGGAGCCGCCGGCTCGCTCCCGAGCCAGAGCACCCGTCGAGGTCAGCAGCACCCCCCACCCCCCTTTGTCCTCTGAGTGGAAAAAGTCGGCCCCGATTCGTGCACAGCTTCTTCTCAGCCTAGGCGGTCGCTGCTACGTTCCTCTCAAAAGCCCGGAACGGACGGCCGATTCGAGGCGGGGAGGGGCACGTGAGACGCATGACCGCACGACCCGCCAACGCGCATCAGGCCCGACTGCTGAAGCTGCTGCGTGACTCGGGGCCCAGCTCCCGCGCACAGCTCGGCGACCGGGTGGACCTGTCCCGGTCGAAACTGGCCGTGGAGGTCGACCGGCTCCTGGAGACGGGTCTGGTCGTCGCCGACGGGCTCGCCGCCTCGCGCGGCGGGCGCCGCTCCCACAACGTGCGGCTCGCGCCCACCTTGCGTTTCCTGGGCGTCGACATCGGCGCGACCTCCGTCGACGTCGCCGTCACCAACGCCGAACTGGAGGTGCTGGGTCACCTCAGCCAGCCCATGGACGTCCGCGAGGGACCGGTCGCGGTCTTCGAACAGGTGCTGTCCATGGCCGCGAAGCTGCGGGCCTCCGGGCTCGCGGAGGGGTTCGACGGCGCCGGCATCGGCGTCCCCGGACCCGTCCGCTTCCCCGAGGGCGTCCCGGTGGCGCCGCCGATCATGCCGGGCTGGGACGGGTTCCCGGTCCGGGAGGCCCTCAGCCAGGAACTCGGCTGCCCGGTCATGGTCGACAACGACGTGAACCTGATGGCGATGGGGGAGATGCACGCGGGCGTCGCCCGCTCCGTGGGCGATTTCCTGTGCGTCAAGATCGGTACCGGCATCGGCTGCGGCATCGTCGTCGGCGGTGAGGTGTACCGCGGGACGACGGGCAGCGCGGGCGACATCGGGCACATCCAGGCCGTGCCCGGGGGACGTCCGTGCGCCTGCGGCAACCGGGGCTGCCTGGAGGCCCACTTCAGCGGCGCGGCGCTCGCCCGCGACGCGCTGGAGGCGGCCGAGGAGGGCCGGTCCGCCGAACTCGCCTCCCGGCTGGCGGCGAACGGCACCCTCTCCTCCGTCGACGTCGCCGCCGCGGCCGCCGCGGGCGACGCCACCGCGATCGACCTGATACGGGAGGGCGGCACCCGCACCGGCCAGGTCATCGCCGGTCTGGTGTCGTTCTTCAACCCCGGCCTGGTGGTGATCGGCGGCGGGGTCACCGGTCTCGGCCACACCCTGCTCGCCGCGATCCGCACCCAGGTCTACCGCCAGTCGCTGCCGCTGGCGACCGGCAACCTGCCCATCGTCCTGGGCGAGCTGGGCCCCAACGCCGGCGTGATCGGCGCAGCCCGGCTCATCAGCGACCACCTGTTCTCACCCGCGTAGCACCACACCGTCTCACCCGCGCAGCACCGCACGTCTCACCCGCACAGCAGCACCGCGTCCGCGACCGGGCGCCGCCACCCGAGGGGCACCCGGCCCGGCACCCTCTTGTCGGGCTCCGCTCAGCACCGCCCGGCTCCATCCGTTCGGTCCAGCTCAGTCCAGCACCGCCCGGCTCCACCCGTTCGGTCCCGCACGCTCCAGCACCGCCCGGCTCCACCCGTTCGGTCCCGCACGCTCCAGCACCGTGACCGCTCGCACCGCACCGAGCCCCGCCCTGCCGGAAACCGGCCGTACGCCTCAGAGGGAACCGCATGGCACCCGAACCACCGCTGCTCAGCATGTCCGGCATCACCAAGTCCTTCCCCGGCGTCCGGGCGCTCGACGGTGTCGACCTCGACGTCCAGGCCGGTGAGGTGCACTGCCTGCTCGGCCAGAACGGGGCCGGCAAGTCCACCCTCATCAAGATCCTCGCCGGCGCCCACCAGCCCGACACCGGCACCGTCCGCTGGCGCGGCGACCCCGTCGTCCTGCGCTCGCCGATCGCCGCGATGCGCCTGGGCATCGCCACCATCTACCAGGAACTCGACCTGGTGGGGCACCTGTCGGTGGCCGAGAACGTGCACCTGGGCCACGAACCCACCGCGGCCGGGTTCGTCGTCCGCCGCCGTGCCGCCCGTGCCGCCACCGCCGAGCTGCTGGCCCGGCTCGGGCACCCGGAGATCGACCCGGCGCGCCCGGTGGGCCGGCTGTCCGCGGCGCAGCAGCAGATCGTGTCCATGGCCCGCGCGCTCTCCCACGACGTGCGGCTCATCGTCATGGACGAGCCGTCCGCCGCACTCGACCCGGAGGAGGTCGACAACCTCTTCCGTATCGTCGCCTCGCTCACCGCCGACGGCGTCGCCGTCGTCTACATCTCCCACCGGCTGGAGGAGATCCGCCGCATCGGCGACCGGGTCACCGTCCTCAAGGACGGCCGGGCGGTCGCCCGCGGCCTGCCGGCGAAGACCACCCCCACCCGCGACCTGGTGGCGCTGATGACGGGACGCACCGTCGAGTACGTCTTCCCCGAACGGCCCGCGCCCGCCCCGGCCGCCGAGCGGCCCCCGGTGCTCCAGGTGCGCGGGCTGGCCCGCGCGGGCGAGTTCGCGCCGCTGGACCTCGAGGTGCGGGCCGGGGAGATCGTCGGGCTCGCCGGGCTCGTCGGTTCCGGACGGTCCGAGATCCTGGAGACCATCTACGGGGCGCGGCGGCCGACGGCCGGTCAGGTCCTCGTCGACGGGCGCCCGGTGCGTCCCGGCAGTGTCCGCGCGGCCGTGCGGGCCGGGCTCGGGCTCGCCCCGGAGGAACGCAAGGCGCAGGCCCTGCTGATGCTGGAGTCCGTCACCCGCAACGTCTCCGTCTCCTCCCTGTCCCGGTTCGCGCGGGCCGGCTGGATCGACCGGAGCGCCGAACGCGGCGCGGCACGAGCCGCCGTGCGGGAGCTGTCCCTGAGGCCCGACGACCCCTCCGTGCCGGTGCGCACCCTGTCCGGCGGCAACCAGCAGAAAGCCGTCCTGGCCCGCTGGCTGCTGCGCGGCTGCAAGGTGCTGCTGCTGGACGAACCCACCCGCGGCGTCGACGTGGGCGCGCGGGCCGAACTGTACGCGGTCGTCCGCCGGCTGGCCGACGAGGGCCTCGCGGTGCTGCTGGTCTCCAGCGAGGTGCCCGAGGTGCTGGGCCTGGCCGACCGGGTGCTGGTGCTGCGCGAGGGACACGTCGTGCACACCGCACCCGCCACCGACCTCGACGAGCACCGGGTGCTCGACCTCGTGATGAACGCACACCCCGTGGCCAGTGAAGGGAGCCCGGCGTCATGACACAGCCCGTGTCGCCGCCCCGGGGCGGCACCGACAAGACCGCGACCGCCGGCCGGCCGCCCGCCTGGCGCTCGCTGGCCGCCCGCGCCGACGTGCGCACCCTCTCCCTGCTCGGGGTGCTCGCCGCGCTGATCGTCATCGGCGGCGTGACGAAACCCGACGAGTTCCTCGACACCCGCAACCTGCAACTGGTGCTCACCCAGGCGTCCGTCATCGGGGTCGTCACCGTCGGCATGACCTTCGTGATCACTGCCGGCGGCATCGACCTGTCCGTCGGCGCGATCGTCGCCCTGGCCTCGGTGTGGGCGACCACGGTGGCCACCCAGGAGTACGGCGTCGGCGGCGTCCTGCTCACCTCGGTGCTCGTCGGCCTCGGCTGCGGCCTGGTCAACGGGGTGCTCATCGCCTACGGCGGCATGGTGCCGTTCATCGCAACCCTCGCCATGCTGGCCTCGGCGCGCGGCCTGGCCCTGCGGATCACCGGCGGCCGCACCCAGGTCGTCACCGTCGACTCCGTCCTCCGCCTCGGCGAACGCGACTCCTACGTGCTCGGCATCCCGCCGCTGGTGCTGGTGTTCGCGGTCGTCACGGTCATCGGCTGGCTGGTGCTGAACCGGACCACCTTCGGCCGCCGCACCGTCGCCGTCGGCGGCAACCCGGAGGCCGCCCGCCTCGCCGGCATCGACGTGCGCCGCCAGCGCCTGTATCTGTACCTGCTGTCCGGGCTGTGCTGCGGCATCGCGGCCTTCCTGCTGATCGTCCTGTCCGGCTCCGGCCAGAACACCAACGGCAACCTGTACGAACTCGACGCCATCGCGGCCGCGATCATCGGCGGCACGCTGCTCAGCGGCGGACGCGGCACCATCACCGGCTCCGTGCTGGGCGTGCTGATCTTCACCACGATCACCGACATCTTCGCCCTGAACAACCTGCCGACCGACGCCCAGCAGATCGCCAAGGGCGCCATCATCGTCGCCGCCGTGCTGGTCCAGCGCCGTACCGCCGGCACCACCTGAGGAAGGGGTCCACCACCATGTCACCACTGACCAGCCGCAGAGGGCTGCTGTTCGGGACGGCCGCCGTCTCCGCCGGTGCCCTCCTCGCCGGGTGCACCAGCAACGAACCGTCGGACGGCAAGCAGGCCGGCAGCGCCCAGCCGGCCGCGTCCGACACACCCGGCAAACACGTCACCATCGGCTTCGCCGGCCCGCAGGCCGACCACGGCTGGCTCAACGCCATCAACGACAACGCCAAGAGCCGCGCCGAGAAGTACTCCGACGTCACCCTGGAGATCACCGAGGGCTCCAACGACACCGCCACCCAGATCGGCCAGATCGAGACACTGATCAACAAGAAGGTCGACGTGCTGGTGGTGCTGCCCGCCGACGGCAAGGCGCTCACCCAGGTCGGCCTGAAGGCGATGCGCGCCGGCATCCCCGTGGTCAACCTCGACCGGGTGTTCAACACCCCGCAGGCCTACCGCTGCTGGATCGGCGGCGACAACTACGGCATGGGCCTGAACGCCGGGCACTACATCGGCGAGAAACTCAAGGACAAGCCGAACGCCCGCGTCGTCGAACTGGCCGGACTGGACAACCTGGAACTGACCCGGCAGCGCACCCAGGGTTTCGACGACGCCCTGAAGAACTACCCCAACATCAAGAAGGTGGCCCGCCAGGCCGCTGACTTCACCGTCGAGTCCGGCCAGGCCAAGATGGCCCAACTGCTGCAGGCCCAGCCCGAGTTCGACGCGCTGTGGAACCACGACGACGACCAGGGCGTGGGCGCGCTGCGCGCCATCGAACAGGCGGGCCGCGACGACTTCCTGATGGTCGGCGGCGCCGGCGCGCTGTCCGCGTTCCAGGCCATCAAACGCGACGACAGCGTGCTGAAGGCCACCGTGCTCTACCCGCCGACCATGGCGGCCTCCGCCATCGACCTGGCCCGCGCCCTCGGCCAGGGCAAGGGCATCGGCGGGCTCGCCGAGTTCGAGATCCCCGCCTCGATCACGCTGTACTCGGCCGTCGTCGACAAGACCAACGTCGACACCTACATGCCCACCGGGTTCCGCTGACCCGCACCGGCCCCCCACCCCTCATGGCGCCGCCATCCGAGGACCCGGCACCCCCCACGGCGTCACCATCCACAAACGAGGAGACACCCGTATGGAACAGCCGCAGCACCCGGACCCGGCCGAGGCCGACAAGCCGCCGCTGCGCATCGGCATGGTCGGATACGCCTTCATGGGCGCCGCCCACTCCCAGGGCTGGCGCACCGTGGGCCGCGTCTTCGACCTGCCCCTCCGCCCGGAGCTCACCGCGATCTGCGGCCGCGACGCGGACGCGGTGCGCACCGCCGCCGACCGGCTGGGCTGGGCCGGTGCCGAGACCGACTGGCGCGCCCTGGTCGCCCGGGACGACATCGACCTGGTGGACATCTGCACCCCCGGCGACAGTCACGCCGAGATCGCGCTGGCCGCGCTCGCCGCCGGCAAACACGTGCTGTGCGAGAAACCGCTGGCGAACACCGTCGCCGAGGCCGAGGCGATGGCGCAGGCCGCCGAGGACGCCGCCGAGCGCGGCCAGGTCGCGATGGTCGGTTTCAACTACCGCAGGGTGCCCGCCACCGCGCTGGCCCGGCGCATGATCGCCGAGGGCCGGCTCGGCACCCTGCGGCACGTGCGGGTGTCGTATCTGCAGGACTGGCTGGTCGACCCGGAGTTCCCGCTGACCTGGCGGCTGCGCAGGGAACGCGCCGGGTCCGGCTCGCTCGGCGACCTCGGCGCGCACATCGTGGACCTCGCCCAGCACCTCGCGGGCGAACACCTGGCCGGGGTGTCCGCGCTCACCGAGACCTTCGTGCGGCAGCGGCCCCTGCCGGCCGGCGCCACCAGCGGCCTGTCCGCACAGCCCGCGGGATCCGCGCCCGCCACCGGGCAGGTCACCGTCGACGACGCCGCGCTGTTCACCGGCCGCTTCACCTCCGGCGCGCTGGCCTGTTTCGAGGCCACCCGCTACGCCACCGGCCGCAAGAACGCGCTGCGCATCGAACTCAACGGCGACCGCGGCTCGCTCGCCTTCGACCTGGAACGCCTCAACGAGCTGTGGTACCACGACGGTACCGAGCCCGCCGGCGGCGCCGGATTCCGCCGCATCCTGGTCACCGAACCCGACCACCCCTACCTGCACGCCTGGTGGCCGCCCGGCCACGGCCTCGGATACGAGCACACCTTCGTCCACCAGGCCCGCGACCTCGTCCACGCCGTCGCCGAGGGCACCCGGCCCGAACCGTCCTTCGCGGACGGGCTGCAGGTGCAGCGGGTGCTCGCGGCCGTGGAGGAGAGCGCCGCGAGGAACTCCCTGTACACGCCCGTCGCCGCCTGAAGGAGGAACACACCCATGCCGCGCCCGTTCACGCTGTTCACCGGCCAGTGGGCCGACCTGCCCCTGGAAGAGGTGTGCCGGCTGGCCCGCGACTTCGGCTACGACGGCCTCGAACTCGCCTGCTGGGGCGACCACTTCGAGGTGGACAAGGCCCTCGCGGACCCGGCCTACCTCGCCTCGCGCCACGAGCTGCTGGACACGTACGGCCTGAAGTGCTGGGCGATCTCGAACCACCTGGTCGGGCAGGCGGTCTGCGACGCCGTCATCGACGAACGCCACCAGGGGATCCTGCCCGCGGACGTGTGGGGCGACGGCGACCCCGAGGGCGTGCGGCAGCGGGCCGCCGCCCGGATGAAGGACACCGCACGGGCCGCCGCCGCGTTCGGCGTCGACACCGTCATCGGCTTCACCGGCTCCGCGATCTGGCACCTCGTCGCCATGTTCCCGCCGGTCCCCGAGCGGATGATCGACCGCGGCTACGAGGACTTCGCCGCCCGCTGGAACCCCATTCTCGACGTCTTCGACGCCGAAGGTGTGCGCTTCGCCCACGAGGTCCACCCCAGCGAGATCGCCTACGACTACTGGACCACCCACCGCGCCCTGGACGCGGTGGACCACAGGCCCGCGTTCGGCCTGAACTTCGACCCCTCCCACTTCGTGTGGCAGGACCTCGACCCGGTCGGTTTCCTGTGGGACTTCCGCGACCGGATCTACCACGTGGACTGCAAGGAGGCCCGCAAGCGGCTGGACGGCCGCAACGGTCGGCTCGGCTCCCACCTGCCCTGGGGCGACCCCCGCCGCGGCTGGGACTTCGTCTCCGCCGGGCACGGCGACGTCCCCTGGGAGGACGTGTTCCGCATGCTGCGCTCCATCGACTACCGAGGCCCGGTGTCCGTGGAGTGGGAGGACGCGGGCATGGACCGGCTGCAGGGCGCCCCCGAGGCACTGCGGCGCCTGAAGGCCTACGACTTCGACCCGCCGTCGGCCTCGTTCGACGCGGCCTTCGGCAACTGACCTTCCCACCGTCTCCGGGATGACGGCGCATCCCGGCGCAAGCACCCGCCCGTACGACAACCCCCGCCCTGGGAGGCACACGTGCACGGGACAGACCGCACCACCAGAACCGGCATACCCGGCGGCCGCCGGCGCCGCACACCCCTGCGCACCGCGCTCGCCCTGGCCAGTGCCGCACTGCTGGCCGGCACCACCCTGACGCTGACCGCCCCGCAGGCCGGCGCTTCCGGCACCTCCAACACCTCCGGCACCGCCGCGACCGCGGCCGCCGAGGACTTCCAGCAGGTCACCCTCGCCAAGGGCGCCGCGGAGGTCGGCGAACCCATGTCGCTGGCCGTGCTGCCGGACCGCTCGGTCCTGCACACATCGCGCGACGGCACCCTGCGCCTGACCGACGCGGCCGGCAACACAAAGGTCGCCGGCAAGCTCGACGTCTACTCCCACGACGAGGAAGGCCTGCAGGGCGTCGGCGTGGACCCGGACTTCGCCACGAACCGGTACATCTACCTGTACTACGCGCCGCCGCTGGACACGCCCGACGGGGACGCCCCCGAGACCGGCACCGCCGAGGACTTCGCGCCCTTCGACGGCGTCAACCGCCTGTCCCGCTTCGTACTGAAGACGGACGGCACCCTGGACCTGGCCAGCGAGAAGAAGATCCTCGACGTCCCGACCTCCCGCGGCATCTGCTGCCACGTCGGCGGCGACATCGACTTCGACGCGGACGGCAACCTGTACCTGTCGACCGGCGACGACTCCAACCCGTTCCAGTCGGACGGCTTCACCCCGATCGACGAGCGCAGCGACCGCAACCCGGCCTTCGACGCCCAGCGCACCGCCGGCAACACCAACGACCTGCGCGGCAAGATCCTGCGGATCAAGGTCAACGAGGACGGCTCCTACTCCATCCCCGACGGCAACCTGTTCCCGCCCGGCACCCCGAAGACCCGTCCCGAGATCTACGCGATGGGCTTCCGCAACCCGTTCCGGTTCAGCGTCGACAAGGAGACCGGCATCCTCTACGTCGGCGACTACGGCCCCGACGCCGGCGCGGCCGACCCGAAGCGCGGCCCGGCCGGGCAGGTCGAGTTCGCCCGCGTCACCGGCCCCGGCAACTTCGGCTGGCCGTACTGCACCGGCGCCAACGACGCCTACGTCGACTACGACTTCGCGACCGGAACCAGCGGTGAGCCCTTCGACTGCGACGCCCCGAAGAACGACTCCCCGCACAACACCGGCCTGACCGACCTGCCGCCCGCCCAGCCCGCCTGGATCCCCTACAACGGCCCGTCCGTGCCCGAGTTCGGCGACGGCTCCGAGTCCCCCATGGGCGGCCCGGTCTACCACTACGACCCGGACCTGGACTCGCCGGTCAAGTTCCCCGCCTCCTACGACGGCAACGTCTTCGCCGGGGAGTTCGGACGGCAGTGGATCAAGCGAATCGTCACCGACGACGACGGCACCGTGCAGTCCATCAACCCCTTCCCCTGGTCCGGCACCCAGGTGATGGACATGGCGTTCGGCCCGGACGGCGCCCTGTACGTCCTCGACTACGGCCTGGGCTGGTTCGGCGGTGACGACAACTCCGCCCTGTACCGGATCGAGAACGCCACCGACGGCCACTCCCCGGTCGCCCAGGCCGCCGCCGACCGCACCAGCGGCAAGGCGCCGCTGAAGGTCGCCTTCTCCTCCGCCGGCAGCAGCGACCAGGACGGCGACGCCCTCACCTACCGCTGGGACTTCGGCGACGGAACCACCTCCACGGCCGCGAACCCCACGCACACGTACCGCAGGAACGGCACCTACACCGCGACCCTGACCGCCACCGATTCCTCCGGGCGCACCGGAAGCGCGAGCGTCCAGGTCGTCGTCGGCAACACCGCGCCCACCGTCACCCTGCGACTCCCGCAGGACGGGCAGCTGTTCAGCTTCGGTGACGCGGTCCCGTTCACCGTGAAGGTCACCGACCCCGAGGACGGAAAGAACATCGACTGCTCCAAGGTCACCGTCACCTTCGTCCTCGGCCACGACAGCCACGGCCACCCGCTGACCTCCGCCCAGGGCTGCTCCGGCACCATCCAGACCAGCAACGACGGCGGACACGACGAGAACGCCAACATCTTCGGCGTGTTCGACGCCCAGTACACCGACAACGGAGGCGGCGGCCAGGCGCCGCTGACCACGCACACCAGCCATGTCACCCAGCCCCGGCACCGCCAGGCCGAGCACTTCGGCGACTCCTCCGGAGTGACCGTGCTCGACCAGAGCGCCGCGCACGGCGGCAAGACCGTCGGTGACATCTCCAACGGCGACTGGATCTCCTTCACGCCCTACGTCCTGAAGAACGCCACGAAGATCACCGCCCGGGTGTCCACCGCCGGCCAGGGCGGCACCCTCGAAGTCCGCGCGGGCTCGGCGAAGGGCACCCTGCTGGGCAAGGCGGCCGTCCCGGCCACCGGCGGCTGGGACACCTACCAGGACGTCTCCGCCCCCCTGTCCCGCGCCCCGAAGGGCACCACCACGCTGTACCTCGTCTTCAAGGGCGGCAGCGGCGACGCCCTGTTCGACGTGGACGACTTCACCTTCACCACCGGCTGAGAGGAGGCGAACCCGTGAAGCGCTCGATCCGACGCACGGCCACCCTGGCCGCCGCGGCGGCCCTGCTGCTCGGCGGTGCCGCACTCCCGGCCTCCGCCCACCCGGCGGACGGCAAGCGGGTGCTGGTGTTCTCCAAGACCGCCGGCTTCCGGCACGACTCGATCCCCGACGGCATCGCCGCGGTGAGACAACTCGGCGACGTGGGCGGCTTCACCGTCGACGCCACCGAGGACGCGAAGGCCTTCACCCCGGCGAACCTGCGCCGCTACCAGGCGGTGGTGTTCCTGTCCACCACGGGCGACGTCCTCGACACCGCCCAGCAACGCGCCTTCGAGCACTACATCCGGCATGGCGGCGGCTACGTCGGCGTCCACGCCGCAGCCGACACCGAGTACGACTGGGCGTTCTACGGCGGCCTCGTCGGCGCCTATTTCCAGTCGCACCCGCAGATCCAGCAGGCCCGCGTGGACGTCGAGGACCGCGCCCACCCGGCCACCGCACACCTGCCGTCCGCCTGGGACCGCACGGACGAGTGGTACAACTACCGCTCCAACCCGCGCACCCGCGCCCATGTGCTGGCCTCGCTGGACGAGTCCTCGTACACCGGCGGCACCATGAACGGCGACCACCCGATCGCCTGGTGCCAGAACTACCAGGGCGGCCGCGCCTTCTACACCGGGTTCGGCCACACGGAGGAGTCCTACGCCGACCCCGCCTTCCGGGCACACCTGCTCGGCGGGATCCGGTACGCCATCGGCGACGCGCAGGCGGACTGCCGCCCGGAGAACGGCTACCGCGCCCTCTTCGACGGCACCGCCGCCTCGCTGGCCGGCTGGCAGCAGGCGGGACCCGGCTCCTTCACCCTCTCCGAGGACGGCACTCTCACCTCCGTAGGCGGCATGGGCCTGCTCTGGTACGCCGCCTCCGGTTTCTCCTCCTACTCGCTCAAGCTCGACTGGAAGACGGCCGGCGACGACAACTCGGGTGTGTTCGTGGGCTTCCCGCCCTCCGACGACCCGTGGTCGGCCGTCGACAACGGTTACGAGATCCAGATCGACGCCACCGACGTGCCCGAGAAGACCACGGGCTCCGTCTACGGTTTCCAGTCCGCCGACCTGGCCAAGCGCGACCGCGCGCTGAACCCGCCGGGGGAGTGGAACACCTACGAGATCCGCGTGGAGGGCGAACGCCTGCGCGTGTGGCTCAACGGCGTCCTGATCAACGATTTCACCAACACCGATCCGGCCCGGAGCCTGACCGACGGCCACATCGGCATCCAGAACCACTCGGCCGACGACCAGGTCTCCTTCCGAAACATCCGGATCAAGGAACTGCCCGCGACCGGCGCGTCGCAGGGCCACTGAGCGGCGGCGGGCGGGGGACGCCGGACCCCCGCCCGCCGTCACCCCTTCTCCTCCGGCTCCTTCCGGGGTCTCTGCTCCGGCTTTCGCGTCTGACAGGAGGCTGCCCATGTCCGCGTCCCTCCCACCCCGCGCTCCCGTCGGCGTCTGGCTGATCGGCGCACGCGGCTCCGTGGCCACGACCGTCGTCGCCGGGTGCGCCGCCCTCGCCGCCGGGCTGCACCCGCCCACGGGCATGCTCACCGAGACGCCCGCCTTCTCCGGCAGCAGGCTGCCCGCGCTGTCCTCGCTCGTCTTCGGCGGGCACGACACCGCACACTGTCCGCTGCCCAAACGCGCCGAGGCACTGACCGCCGCCGGTGTGCTCCCGCACGGACTGACCACCGCCGTCGCCGCCGAACTCGCCGCCGCCGACAAGGAGATCCGGCCCGGCGGCCCCGTCGCCGGCGACCGCAGGGAACCCGAGAAGCTGATCGCCGCCTTCGCCGCGGACATCCAGGACTTCACCCGCCGCACCGGCGCCGCCCGCACCGTGGTGGTCAACGTCGCGTCCACGGAACCCGCGCCCCACGGCACCGGCCTGCCGCCCAGCTCGCTGTACGCGGCGGCCGCCCTGCGCGCCGGCTGCCCCTACGTCAACTTCACCCCGTCCACCGGCCTGCACCACCCGGCACTGGCCCCGCTCGCCGCCGCGAGCGGCCTGCCGTACGCCGGCCGCGACGGCAAGACCGGGCAGACCCTGCTGCGTTCGGTGCTCGGCCCGATGTTCCGGCAGCGCGCCCTCGCCGTCCGCGCCTGGTCGGGCACCAACCTGCTGGGCGGCGGCGACGGAGCCGCCCTCGCCGACCCGGCCGCGGCAGCCGCCAAGAACGCCGGCAAGGAACGGGTACTGACCGAAACCCTCGGCCACACACCCGAGGGCGAGGTGCACATCGACGACGTCCCCGCGCTCGGCGAGTTCAAGACCGCCTGGGACCACATCGCCTTCGACGGCTTCCTCGGCACCCGCATGGTGCTGCAGACCATCTGGCAGGGCTGCGACTCCGCGCTCGCCGCCCCCTTGGTGCTGGACCTGGTGCGGCTCACCGCCCGCGCCCACGAGGCCGGCCTGTCCGGCCCGCTCGGCGACCTGGGCTTCTACTTCAAGGACCCGGTGGGCGACGGGCCCGCGGACCTGACGGAGCAGTACGCCGCACTGCTCCGTCTCGCGGCCCGGCTGCGCACCGACGGCACACCGGCGGGGGAGGACCGGTGAGGCCGGACGGCACGCCGCACGCCCGGCCCGCCGGCCCGCAGACCCACATGCCGGCCGGGCGCGGCGGCGCTGCGCGTGCCTGGGCCGAACTGCTGCGGCTGCCCGCGCTGCTCACCGTCCCCGGCGACACCCTGTCCGGTGCCGCGGCCGCCCACGGGCGCCTCACACCCCGCACCCTGCTCGCCGTGTGCTCCTCCGCCTGCCTGTACGAGGCAGGCATGGTCCTCAACGACTGGGCCGACCGCGCCGAGGACGCCGAGGAGCGCCCGCACCGCCCGCTGCCCTCGGGCCGTATCCGCCCCGCCGCGGCCCTCACCGCGGCCGCGGCCCTCACCGCGGCCGGTGTGGCCCTCGCAGGCCGCGCGGGCCGCCCTGCCTCGGCGGTCGCGGCCTCGCTCGCGGCCACCGTGTGGGCGTACGACCTGGCCCTGAAACACACGGCGGCCGGCCCGTTCGCCATGGCGGCGGCCCGGGGCCTGGACCTGCTGCTGGGCGCGGCCGCCACCACCGGCCGCGCCCGCGCCGCCCTGCCCTCGGCCGCCCTCCTCGGCGCCCACACCCTGGCCGTCACGGCGGTCTCCCGCCACGAGACCACAGGCGGTTCCCCGGCCGCGCCCCTGGCGGCCCTGGCCGCCACCGGCGCCCTCGGTGGCCTGCTCACCCGCCACCCGCGCCCCGGACGCCGCCGTACACCTGCCGTGCGGCGCTCTCTGCCCGCTCTGCTGGCCGCCGCCTACACCACGACCTGGGCCCGGCCCTGCCTGCACGCCGCTCTCAACCCCTCCCCGCCGCTCACCCAGCGAGCCGTGGGCGGCGGCATCCGCGCCACGATCCCGTTGCAGGCCGCGCTGGCCGCCCGCGCCGGAGCCCCGGCCACCGCCGCGTTCACCGCGGCCCTGGCCCCGCTCGCCCGCAGATTCGCGAGGAAGGTGAGTGTCACATGACCGCACCCGAGACGGGCGGCACGCCCCTGCGGTTCGGCTACGGCACCAACGGCCTGGCCGACCTCCGCCTGGACGACGCCCTCGCCCTGCTCGCCGACCTGGGCTACGACGGCGTGGGGCTGACCCTCGACCACATGCACCTGGACCCGCTCGCCCCCCTCCTGGCGGCCCGCACCCGCCGGGTGGCGCACCGCATCCAGGCCCTCGGACTCCAGGTGACGGTGGAGACCGGCGCCCGCCATGTGCTCGACCCGCGCCGCAAACACGGCCCCACCCTCCTGGACGCCGACCCCGACGACCGCGCCCGCCGTGTCGATCTGCTGCTGCGGGCCGTCCAGGTGGCCGCCGACCTCGGAGCCCACGCGGTGCACTGCTTCAGTGGCGTCCTTGCGCCCGGCACCGACGAGGACACCGCCTGGAAGCGGCTGGCCGAGTCCCTGACCCCGGTCCTGCAGGCCGCCGCGGCCGCGGGTGTGCCGCTGGCCGTGGAACCCGAACCCGGGCACCTGCTGGCCACCCTCGACGACTTCGACCGGCTGCGCCGCACCCTGGGCGACCCGGACCAGCTGGGCCTGACCCTGGACATCGGTCACTGCCAGTGCCTGGAGCCGCTCCCGCCCGCCGACTGCGTGCGCCGGGCCGCACCCTGGCTGAAACATGTGCAGATCGAGGACATGCGCCGCGGCGTCCACGAGCACCTGCCCTTCGGGGAGGGCGAGATCGACTTCCCGCCCGTGCTGGCGGCCCTCGCCGCCACCGGCTACCAGGGCCTGACCGTCGTGGAACTGCCCCGCCACTCCCACGCCGGCCCGCGGTACGCGGCCGACTCTCTGCCCTTCCTGCGCGCCGCCGCACAGGGCACACCCACACACACCGGCACGCCGGCACACTCAGCCGCCTCCGCCTCCGCCCCCGCCGGCACACCCGCACCCCCCACCGCGTCCGCCACCCGCGAACCCCGCGAAGGGAGCACGCGATGATCCACCCCCCGCACACCATCCCCTCCCCCTCCGGCACCGCCCCGGCGGCCACCGCGCCGGACGCACTCGACGACATACGCACCCGGCTGGAGGCGGACCTGGACGGCGCCGCCCGCGCCTGGCTGCACCAGGCACTCCAGGAGGCCGCCGGCGACGACGGTGCAGACCGGCCGATCCCGGTGTGGGAGCTGCGCCTGGCCGAGGCCGGCCGCCGCGTGGGCAGCGACCACGCCGACGCCGCCCGCGTCCTGATCCTGCACGCGGCCCGCGCCGGCACCGACGCCCTCACCCGCGTCTACCGCCACGGCACCGCCGACGAACGCCGCGCCGTGCTGCACGCCCTGCCCCACCTGGTGACCGGCCCCGACGCCCTGCCGCTCGTCGAGGACGCCCTGCGCACCAACGACACCCGGCTGCTCGCCGCCGCCGTCGGCCCGTACGCCGCCCGGCACCTGCCCGCCCACGCCTGGCGGCACGCCGTGCTCAAATGCCTGTTCACCGGGGTGCCCGTGGACACCGTGGCCGGCCTGGAGCGCCGCGCCGCCGGCGATGCGGAACTCGCCCGCATGCTCGGCGACTACGCCGCCGAACGCACCGCCGCCGGCCGCGGCGTCCCGGACGGCCTGCAGCGCGTCCTGGCCCTGGCCACCGCCACCCCGCCGCACGGCACCGACCGCGCCCACGGCACCCGTCCCCACGGCAAGGAGGCGTGATGCGCATCTTCGACCCCCACATCCACATGACGTCGAGGACCACCGACGACTACGAGGCCATGTACGCCGCCGGGGTGCGCGCCCTGGTCGAGCCGGCGTTCTGGCTCGGCCAGCCCCGCACCTCGCCCGCCTCCTTCTACGACTACTTCGACTCCCTGCTGGGCTGGGAACCCTTCCGTGCCGCCCAGTACGGCATCGCCCACCACTGCACGCTCGCACTGAACCCGAAGGAGGCCAACGACCCGCGCTGCCGGCCCGTCCTCGACGAACTGCCCCGCTACCTCGTCAAGGACCGGGTCGTCGCCGTCGGCGAGATCGGCTACGACGCGATGACCCCCGCCGAGGACACCGCGCTCGCCGCCCAGCTGCAGCTCGCCGCCGACCACGGCCTGCCCGCACTGGTGCACACCCCGCACCGCGACAAGCTCGCCGGGCTGCGCCGCACCCTGGACGTGGTCCGCGAGTCCGCGCTGCCCGAGGACCGCGTCCTGGTCGACCACCTCAACGAGACCACCGTCAAGGAAGCCAAGGACTCCGGCTGCTGGCTCGGTTTCTCCGTCTACCCCGACACCAAGATGGACGAGGCCCGCATGGTCGCCCTGCTGCGCGTCTACGGGCCCGAGCGGGTGCTGGTGAACTCCGCCGCCGACTGGGGCAGGAGCGACCCGCTCAAGACCCGCAAGGTGGCCGACCTGATGCTGGCCGAGGGCTTCGACGAGGACACCGTCGACCTGGTGCTGTGGCGCAACCCGGTCGCCTTCTACGGCCTGAGCGGACGCCTGGACCTGAACGTCACCCCGCCGGGCGGCACGCACGAGGGCAACTCCGTGCTGCGCGGCGGGGAGTGAGCCATGCGGTTCAGACACCCCGACGGCTCGATCGTCCACCTCGCCTACTGCACCAACGTCCACCCCGCGGAAACCCTCGACGGCGTCCTGGCCCAGCTGCGCGACCACTGCGAGCCGGTCCGCCGCCGCCTGGGCCGCGACCGGCTCGGCATCGGCCTGTGGCTCGCCCGCGACGCCGCCCGCACCCTGGCCGCCGACCCGGCCGCGCTGCGCACCTTGCGCGCCGCACTCGACCGGCGCGGCCTGGAGGTCGTCACCCTCAACGGCTTCCCCTACCAGGGCTTCGGCGCCAGCGAGGTCAAGTACCGCGTCTACCGGCCCGACTGGGCCGACCCCGAACGCCTGGAACACACCACCTCCCTCGCCCGCGTCCTGGCCGGCCTGCTGCCCGACGACGTCACCGACGGCACCGTCTCCACCCTGCCGCTGGCCTGGCGCACCGCCTGCGACGACGACCGCGCCCGCGCCGCGTACGCCGCGCTGCGCACCCTCGGCGAGCGCCTCGACGCGCTGCAGGACCTCACCGGCCGTTCGGTGCGCATCGGCCTGGAACCCGAACCCGGCTGCGTGGTGGAGACCACCCGCGACGCCGTCGCCCCGCTGACCGCGATCGGCCACGACCGCATCGGCGTGTGCCTGGACACCTGCCACCTGGCGACCGCTTTCGAGGACCCGGACACCGCGCTGGACATCCTCACCGACGCCGCGATCCCCGTCGTCAAGGCCCAGCTGTCGGCCGCCCTGCACGCCGAGCACCCCGACCGCCCCGAGGTCCGCGCGGCCCTCGCCGCCTTCGACGAACCCCGCTTCCTGCACCAGACCCGCACCCTCACCCCGGACGGCCTCGCCGGCACCGACGACCTCGGCCAGGCCCTCGCCGGCACCCGCCTGCCGGACACCGCTCCCTGGCGCGCCCACTTCCACGTCCCCCTGCACGCCGACCCCGCCCAGCCCCTCACCTCCACCCTGCCCGTGCTGCGGGCCGCGCTGACCCGGCTGGTCGGCGGCGAACACCCGCTCACCCACCACCTGGAGGTGGAGACCTACACCTGGCAGGCCCTCCCGCCCGCGCTGCGGCCCCGCGCCCGCACCCAGCTCACCGACGGCATCGCCGCCGAACTCACCCTCGCCCGCGACCTTGTGACCGGACTCGGCCTGAAGGAACTGCCATGAGCCCCACCCCGCTGCTCGTCCTCGACGTCGTCGGTCTCACCCCGCGGCTGCTGCGGCACATGCCCCGCATGGCCGCGCTCGCCGCGTCCGGCTCGCAGGCCCCGCTCGACCCCGTGCTGCCCGCGGTGACCTGCTCGGTGCAGTCCACCTTCCTCACCGGCACCACCCCCGCCGAACACGGCATCGTCGGCAACGGCTGGTACTTCCGCGACCTCGGCGAGGCGCTGCTGTGGCGGCAGCACAACCGGCTCGTCGCCGGCGACAAGATCTGGGACGCCGCCCGCCGCGCCCACCCCGGCTACACGGTCGCCAACATCTGCTGGTGGTACGCCATGGGCGCCGACACCGACTGGACGGTCACCCCCCGGCCCGTCTACCACGCCGACGGCCGCAAGGAACCCGACTGCTACACCCGGCCCCCGGCCCTGCACGACGAACTCACCGCGCGCTTCGGCACGTTCCCGCTGTTCAGCTACTGGGGTCCGGGTGCCGGGATCGCCTCCTCGCAGTGGATCACCGACGCCACCCGCCATGTGCTCGCCACCCGCGACCCCGACCTGACCCTGGCCTACCTGCCCCACCTCGACTACGACCTGCAGCGCTACGGCCCCGACGACCCCCGCTCGCACCGCGCCGCCGCCGACCTGGACGCCGTCCTCGCCCCGCTGCTGGACGACGCCCGCGCCGAGGGCCGCACCGTCGTCGCCCTGTCGGAGTACGGCATCACCCGCGCCGACCGGCCCGTCGACATCAACCGCGCCCTGCGCCGCGCCGGCCTGCTCCAGGTGCACACCCAGGACGGCATGGAGTACCTGGACCCCACCACCTCGCGTGCCTTCGCCGTCGCCGACCACCAGATCGCCCACGTGTACGTGCGCCGCCCGCAGGATCTGGACGCGGCCCGGGACGCCCTCGACGGCCTGCCCGGCATCGACCGGCTCCTCGACGACACCGGCAAGAAGGCCCACCACCTCGACCACCCGCGCTCGGGCGACCTGGTCGCCGTCGCCGAACCGGACGCCTGGTTCACCTACTACTACTGGCTCGACGACGCCCGCGCCCCCGACTTCGCCCGCATGGTGGAGATCCACCGCAAACCCGGTTACGACCCGGCCGAGCTGTTCATGGACCCGCTCGACCCCTACGTCAAGCTCCGCGCGGCCTCGGCCCTGGTCCGCAAGAAACTCGGGCTGCGCTACCGCATGGCGGTCGTCCCGCTGGACCCGTCCCCGGTGCGTGGCAGCCACGGCCGCCTGCCCGCGAGCGACGACGACGGCCCGCTCCTCATCAGCTCCACCCCCCACGCCGTCGGTGACCGGATCGCGGCCACCGACGTGAAGTCACTGCTGCTCCGTCTCGCCGGTCTCGGCACACCCGACGCCACATCAGGAGAGAGGACACCGTGAACGACTTCCACGGCACCGACCACGACGAGCGGCTGCGCCGCAGCCTCGGCATCGACCGCCGCCGCTTCCTGAGCACCTGCACCGCGGCCGCCGCCGGTGCGATCGCCGCCCCCGTCTTCGGCGCGAGCCCCGTGCACGCCGCACCCTCCTCCACCACCCACGGAAAGGGGAAGGTCCTCGTCCCCGCCGACAAGCGCGGCATCATCCTCTACACCGTCCGCGACGCCACCGGACGCGACCCGCTGTCCACCCCGCTGCCCTCCGGCTTCCGCGCCGTGTTCGAGCAGCTGGCCCGGTTCGGCTACCGGCAGGTGGAGTTTGCCGGCTACGCCCAGCACCCCAACGCGCCCGGCGGCGCCGACCTGGAGAACGTCAAGGGCGCCAGGCTGCTGCGCCGCTGGCTGGACGACAGCGGGCTGCGCGCCCAGGGCAACCACGGCTTCATCCCGCCGTCCTGGCCGCTGACCGGACAGGACCTCGACACCTTCAAGAAACACCTGGAGATCGCGAACATCCTCGGCATGGACCACATGGGCACCGGTGCCGACCCCACCGACAGCCCCTACCGCAGCGACTGGGACGTGGCCGCCGACAAGTGGAACACCCTCGGTGAGATCGCCCGCCGCGCCGGCATCAAGCTGTACACCCACAACCACGACGCCGCCTACAGCTTCCTGCTCGACGGCGGCCCGCTGGACGACCGGGGCCGGCCCACCCGCAGCTCCGGCATCCGCAGACTCGAGTACTTCCTCACCGTCACCGACCCCGAACTGGTCTGGCTGGAGATGGACATCTACTGGGCGCACGTGGCCCAGTACAAGTTCCGCACCTACACCGCCCACGACGGCTCCGTGCGGGAGAACGTCTTCGACCCGGCGGGTCTGGTCGCCCGCCACAACAAGCGCTACCCGCTCTTCCACGCCAAGGACGGCGTGGTCGACACCACCAACGGGCAGGGCTACGAGATGGTCCCGTTCGGCACCGGCGTGATCGACTACACGACGTTCTTCACCCGCGTCGGCCACCGCACCTACCACAACCCGATGGTCGAGCAGGACAACGCGCCCAGCAGCACCGACCTGGGCCAGTCCCTGGAGTACGCGCGGATCGGCTACCGCAACCTGGCCGCCCTGCGCCGCCGCACGTAACGCACACCTGAGGGGGGCCTGCCCGCACCCGCGGACAGGCCCCCCCTCACGTGGCACCGACTGTGTCAGCCGGCCGCCGCCTTCCTGCTCCGGCCGGGCTGCCGCAGCAGCAGCGCGATCGCCGCCGCCACCATCGAGATCCCGCCCGCCAGCGCGTAGGCCCCGTTGTAGCCCCAGGCGCCCACCACCATCGAGCCGAGACCGCCGCCGAACAGGCCGCTGACCAGCTTGCCGCTGTAGACCAGGCCGTAGTTGGTGGCGTTGTAGTTCTCGCCGAAGTAGTCCGGGGTCAGAGCCGCGAACATCGGGTAGAACGCCCCGCCGCCGAAGCCGGACAGGAACGCGAAGAACAGGAACAGCCACTCGTTCTTCATGTCACCGGCCCAGATGACACCGAACTGGGCCAGGCCCAGCACCACGATGACGAAGATCAGCGCGGTCTTGCGGCCCCACAGGTCCGACAGCCAGCCCACCACGGCCCGCCCGACGCCGTTGACCACCGCCATGATGCCCATCGACGAGGCCGCGACCAGCGGACCGAAGCCGATCTCCTTGGCGTAGTCCACCTGGAAGGAGATACCGAAGATCGACACACCCGCCGTCATCACGACGGCGACCCACATCAGCGGCAGCATGCCGGTCCTGATCGCCTCCTTGGGTGTGTACTGCCGCACCGCCGGCGGATTCTTGGCCAGGCTCGCCGCGCTGCGCTTGTTGCCGGAGTACGACAGCGGGTCGATGTCCGCCGGCCACCAGTTCTTCGGCGGGTCCTTGAAGAAGAACGCGCACACCACCACCACGATCAGCACATACACGCCGATCAGGTCCAGCACCTCGTCGTAGTTGCCGGTGTCGAAGGCGTAGTTGAAGATGAAGATGAACGGCAGCGAGCCGTAGGCGAAACCGCCGTTGACGAACCCGGTCTTCGCGCCCCGCCGCTCCGGAAACCACTTGCCGACCATATTGATGCACGTCGCGTACACCAGCCCGGAGCCGACACCGCCCACCACACCGAAACCGACGATGGCGAGCAGCACATTGTCCAGGTGCGACAGGGCGAGGAACCCCAGCAAGCACATCGCCGCACCCGTGAACATGGCCCGGCGCGCCGTCAGGATCCCCCTCTCCCGCAGCCAGCCCGCCGGAAAGGCGATGCCCGCCTGGAAGAACACCCAGACGCTGAGGATCCAGAACGTGTTGCTCTGCGTCCACCCGTGCGCCGTGGACAGGGTGTCCTCCGCGGAACCGTAGGCGTACTCGGAGACACTGATGGCCATCATCGCCACCCACGGGAGGTAGACCATCAGCTTGCGGGAATGGCCGAGTATGTCCCGGTCCGTCTCCCCGATGCGGTAGACCCGCCCCCGGGGATCGGTCACTTCACGGTACGTGCCCTTCGCCGTGCCGGGATCGGCCGACGTGTTCCTTGTTGCCATCGGATCAGCCGTCATCTGAGGCCATCTCCTCGCCAAGGGGTGCGGATGGAAAAGGTGCACCGGGCACGGGGCCGGACCGGAGACACGTACAAGAGCGCCGGCTCCGTGCAGGCCGGCGGCCCGGGGCCGTCACCGAGGGGCGCCCCCGGACCGCGGCTCGCTCAGCCCATCGACCACCCCCCGGACAGCCCGCACGGCCCGGGCCGGTCGCCGCTCACGACAGCAGTCCCGCCGCCCGCGCCCACCGGTACTTCGCACCGAGCACCGCCACCGGCTTCTCCGTGGTGTACGGGTAGGCCACGATCCCCCGCTCGAAGAGGTACGCGCAGGCCTGTTCCACCTCCACGTCCCCGGCGAGCGACGCCACCACGGGCTTCTCGACGCCACGCTCCCGCATCTGTGCCACCACCCGCGCGGTCAGCTCCGCGAACACCATCGGCGGCGTGACGATGGTGTGCCAGTAGCCGAGGACCAGCGCGTGGATCCGCGGATCCTCCAGTCCCAGCCGGATCGTCGCCTCGTACGTCGACGGCGGCTCGCCCCCCGTGATGTCCACCGGGTTGCCCGCCGCCCCGAACGGCGGGATGAACCGGCTAAACGCCTCGTCCAGATCGGGCGGGATCTCCATCAGACGCAGACCGTGGTCGCTCACCGCGTCCGACAGCAGCACCCCGCTGCCGCCGGCCCCGGTGATGATGACGACGTTGTCGCCCTTCGGGGTGGGCAGCACCGGCAGGGCACGCGCGTACTCCAGCATGTCGTTCAGACCGGGCGCCCTGATCACACCCGCCTGCCGCAGGATGTCGTCGTACACCGCGTCGTCGCCCGCCAGGGCCCCGGTGTGCGACCCCGCGGCCCGCGCGCCCGCCGCCGTACGGCCCGCCTTGAGCACCACCACGGGTTTCTTCGGCACCGTCTCGCGCGCCGCGGCGACGAAGGCCCGCCCGTCCTTCAGGTCCTCCAGGTGCATCGCGATGCACTGGGTGTGCGGATCCTCCCCGAACCAGGTCAGCAGATCGTCCTCGTCCAGGTCCGACTTGTTGCCCAGGCCCACGATCGCCGACACACCCGTCTTCGTCGTCCGGGCGAACCCGAGGATCGCCATCCCGATGCCGCCGGACTGACTGGTCAGCGCCACCGGACCCTTGACGTCGTACGGGGTGCAGAACGTGGCGCACAGATCCTGCCAGGTCGAGTAGTAGCCGTAGATGTTCGGCCCGAGCAGCCGGATCCCGTACCGCTCGGCGATGGCCACGATCTGTGCCTGCAGCTCGTGCTCACCGGTCTCCGCGAACCCCGACGGAATGAGCACCGCGTTGGGGATCTTCTTGCGCCCCACCTCCTCCAGCGCCCCCGCCACGAGGCGCGCGGGAATCGCGAACACCGCCACGTCCACGTCCCCGGGGATCTCCGTGACACTCCGGTACGCCTTGCGGCCCAGGATGTCGTGCGCCTTGGGGTTGACCGGATGGATGTCGCCGGAGAAACCGCCGTCGACGAGATTGCGCATCACCGAATGGCCGATCTTGCCGGGCTCGTTGGAGGCACCGATCACGGCCACCGACGACGGCTGCATCAGCCGGCGCATCGAGGCCAGGATCTCCTCCCGCGAGTACCTCCGGCGCGGCGCCGGCTGCCGCTCGGCCAGGACGATCCGGATGTCCGCGGCGACCGCACCGTGCTCCGTGGCGATCACCGGGTTCAGGTCCACCTCCGCGATCTCCGGGAAGTCCGTCACCAGATGCGACACCCGGCGGATCTGCTCGGCCAGCGCCCACCGGTCCACACCCGGCCGGCCCCGCACTCCGCGCAGCACCTCCGCCGCCCGGACCGAGTCCAGCATCGACAGCGCCTCGTCCGCGTCCACCGGCGCCAGACGGAACGTCACGTCCTTCAGCACCTCGACGAGCACCCCGCCCAGCCCGAACGCCACGACCTTGCCGAACGTCGGGTCGGTGACCGCGCCGACCAGGACCTCCTGCCCCTGGGTCAGCAGCTCCTGCACCAGCACACCCTCGATGCGCGCATCCGCGTCGTACGCCCGCGCGTTGCCGACGATGCGGCAGAACGCGGACCGCACCTCGGCCGCGCCCTCCACACCCACGACCACCCCGCCGGCGTCGGTCTTGTGCAGGATGTCCGGCGAGACGATCTTCATCACCACCGGCCCGCCGAACCGCGCCGCCGCGGCCACGGCCTCCTCCACGTCCCGCGCCAGCTCCTCGCCCGGCACGGCGATCCCGTAGGCGTCGGCGATCACCTTTCCCTCGGGCGCCGTCAGGGCCGTACGCCCCTCCGCGCGCACCCGGTCCAGCAGCGCACGCACCCGCAGTTCGCGGTCCTCCGCCATCACCTCAGATCACCCCGCTCGCCTTGAGCTCGCGCAACTCCTCGACCGCCAGGCCGAGTTCACCGACGTAGACCTCTTCGTTGTGCTCACCGAGCAGCGGCGAGGTGCGCACCTCGACCGGGGAGTCGGACAGCTTCAGCGGGCTGCCGACCGTCACGAACTCACCGCGCTCGGGATGCGGCACCCTCACCACCATCCCGTTGGAGGCCAGCGACTCGTCCTCGATGATCTCCTTGGTGGACAGGATCGGCCCGCACGGGATGTTGTGCGCGGTCAGCTGCCGCAGCACCTCCCACTTGGGCAGCGTCGAGGACCACTCCTCGATCATCTGGAACATCTTGGTCAGCCGCGGCAGCCGCGCCTCCGGCGTCGCCCAGTCCGGGTCGTCGGCCAGCTCCGGCCGGCCGATCAGCTCGCAGATCGGCTTCCAGCCCACCGGCTGCACGATCACATACACGTAGTCGTTGGGACCGCCCGGCGCACACCTGACCGCCCAGCCCGGCTGCCCGCCCCCGGAGGCGTTGCCCGAGCGCGGCACCTCCTGCCCGAAGTGCTCATTGGGGTACTCGGCCAGCGGCCCGTGGGCCAGACGCTGCTGGTCGCGTAGCTTCACCCGGCACAGGTTGAGCACCGCGTGCTGCATCGCGACGTTCACCCGCTGCCCGCGTCCGGTGCGCTCCCGCTGGAACAGCGCGGCCAGCACACCCGCCACCAGGTGCACACCCGTGCCCGAGTCGCCGATCTGCGCACCGGTCGCCGTGGGCGGCCCGTCCTCGAACCCGGTGGTCGCCATCGCCCCGCCCATCGCCTGCGCCACGACCTCGTAGGCCTTGAACGTGGTGTACGGGCCCTCGCCGAACCCCTTGATGGAGGCGTACACCAGCCGCGGGTTGATCTCCTTGATGCGCTCCCAGGTGAACCCCATCCGGTCCACCGCACCCGGCCCGAAGTTCTCCACCATGACGTCGGAGCGCCGGATCAGCTCGGTCAGCAGCTCCTTGCCGCGCTCGGTCTTGGTGTTCAGGGTGATGCTCCGCTTGTTGCAGTTGAGCATCGTGAAGTACAGCGAGTCCACGTCCGGCAGATCACGCAGCTGGCGGCGCGTGATGTCACCCGTCGGTGCCTCCAGCTTGATGACATCCGCACCGAGCCAGGCCAGCAGCTGGGTGGCGGAGGGACCGGACTGGACATGGGTCATGTCCAGCACACGGATGCCGTCGAGTGCCTTGCCCGTCACGAGCTGTCACCTCACTTGTACATGGTCTGGTTCATGGTTCCGGGGGCGTACGCGTCCGGGTCGACCCAGACGTTGATCAGCGAGGGCTTGCCGGACTCGCGGGCACGCCTGAGGGCCGGGCCGATGTCGGCCGGGTCGCGCACCTCCTCGCCGTAACCGCCCAGCATCTGCGCGAACTTGTCGTAGTGGACGTCACCGAGGGTGTTGCCGACCCGCTCGCGGTCCTTGCCGTACTTCGCGGCCTGGCCGTAACGGATCTGATTCATGGAGGAGTTGTTGCCGACGATGCCGACGAACGGCAGGTCGTACCGCACCAGCGTCTCGAAGTCCCATCCCGTCAGGGAGAACGCGCCGTCACCGAAGAGCGCCACGACCTCCTTGTCCGGGCGGGCCTGCTTGGCGGCGAGCACGAACGGCACCCCGACGCCGAGCGTGCCGAGCGGCCCCGGGTCCATCCAGTGCCCCGGCGACTTCGGCTGGACCACCTGCCCGGAGAAGGTGACGATGTCACCGCCGTCACCGATGTAGACCGAGTCCTCGGTGAGGAAGTCGTTGATCTCGCTGACCAGCCGGTACGGGTGGATGGGGGAGGCGTCGGACTTCAGCAGCGGCAGCCGCTTCTCGATTGCCGTCCGCTCGGCGGCACGCAGCTCCTCCAGCCACTCCTTGCGCCGGGCGGCACCCCCGTTGAGCCGGCCGGAGGCCGCCTCGGTCACCGCCTTCAGCACCAGCCCGGCGTCGCCGACGATGCCGAGGTCGATGTCGCGGTTCTTGCCGACGGTGCGGTAGTCCAGGTCGATCTGCACCACGGTCGCCGCGGCCGACAGCCGCTTGCCGTACCCCATGCGGAAGTCGAACGGCGTGCCGACGATGACGATGACATCGGCGTGCGAGAAGGCGTACCGCCGGGAGAGCTGGAAGTGGTGCGGGTCCCCGGGCGGCAGGGTGCCGCGTCCCGCGCCGTTCATGTACGCGGGAATGTTCAGCGTCCGCACCAGCTCGATCGCGGCCTCGGTGCCGCGGGTCGTCCACACCTGGCTGCCCAGCAGGATGGCGGGCCGTTCGGCGTGGACCAGCAGGTCGGCGAGCTTCTCGATCGCCTCGGGGTCGCCGGCCGAGCGGGTCGAGGCACGGTAGCGCCCGGCCGCCGGCACACGCGCCGTGCTCGCGGGCACCTTCGCGTCGAGCACATCCCGCGGTATCTCCAAAAACGAGGGCCCGGGCGCCCCGTGATAGCACTCGCGGAACGCCATCGACACCATGTCGGCCACCCGGGAGGTGACCGGAACGGTCGCCGCGAACTTGGTGATCGGCGTCATCATGTCGACGTGCGGCAGATCCTGCAGCGACCCCATTTTGTGCTGGGTGTGCGCCCCCTGACCGCCGATCAGCAGCATCGGGGACTCCGCCCGGAACGCGTTGGCCACACCGGTGACCGCGTCCGTGGTCCCGGGACCGGCGGTGACCACCGCGCACCCGGGCTTGCCGGTGATACGCGCGTATCCGTCGGCGGCATGCGCGGCGACCTGCTCGTGACGGACGTCGACCACCTCGATGCCCTCGTCGACGCAGCCGTCGTAGATGTCGATGATGTGGCCGCCGCACAACGTGTAGATGCGGTCGACCCCCTCGGCCTTGAGTGCCTTGGCCACCAGGTGGCCACCGGAGATCAGGTCCTGGGCTGCCTGGGCGTCCTGGGTGTCGTCGGGCATGGCGAAGTCCCGTCCCTTCGTAGGCGGCTCGCAGTGCGTGGGGTGGTGCGTGAGACAGTACGTAGATTGCATACAGTCGACGAATACTGTATGGAGCTTGTTATCCCGCACTGCGTGGGTGGTGTCCAGGGGGCGTGCGGAATCTTTTACGCGGTCGTGGGCCCGGGTTGGTGATGGCGCACGGATCCGGCTGACCACCGATTGCGGCGACTGCGGGGCGCCCCGGGGAGTCGCGATGCGGCCGGAGGGGTCGCCATCGCTGCGTACAGACGTGTCGACGTGTGTGCCGAGCGTGACACCGCCCAGGGCGCCCCGCCGGCCGGCCGCCACCCCCGGCGGAGACGGATACGCAGGTGAAAGGCACTGCCAAAGCTTGGTATGGTTGTCCCTGTCGCCGCGGGGAACGTCCCGGAAGGCGACAGACCCAAGTCCGGGTGGCGGAATGGCAGACGCGCTAGCTTGAGGTGCTAGTGCCCGTACAGGGCGTGGGGGTTCAAGTCCCCCCTCGGACACTCGCACTCACCCGAGAGGCATGAAGAACGAGGACCTCGACCTGACGGTCGCGGTCCTCGTCGCATGTCTGAACGGGGCGCCGCCTTCCGGGAGTCGATCTCGATGCAGCGGTGCGGCAACTGGGTCATGAGGGTCGGATGCCCAACCGAACCCGGGCCCGCCTGTTCACCGCGAGGTCGTCTGCCGAGACCACCCTCTGCGTCCACCACCGGATCGGTGCCGCGCCCGCGACCGGCGGGAGCCGCCGTCGCCGGCACGCACCGGCGGCCCGGAGACCAGCTCGACCGGAACCGTGCGGCCGGGACCCTGCCCGGCTGCACGGAACCCTGCCGTACGGCTCCCTGCCGAACGGCTCATCCAGCCGGGCGGCTGCTGTCGCGGACCTCGAGCCGGTGCGGCACCACGATGTCCGAGGGCGGCACCGATGCGGCGGGGCTGTAGATGCGGTCCGCCAGGCACTGCAGGGCGCGTTCGGCGATCTGCTTCTTGTCGGGCACGACGGTGGTCAGCGGCGGATACGCGTAACGGCCGTCCTCGATGCCGTCGAAGCGGACCACGGCGAGATCGTCGGGAACGCGCAGCCCGCGTGCGTGGGCCACGTGGAGCGCGCCGAGGGCGAGTTCGTCGGTGAAGGCGAAGACCGCGTCGGGCCGCGCGCCGGAGTCCAGCAGCTCGGCCATCGCCCGGGCTCCGTCCTCGCGGTGCAGCGCCTGTACCGTGCGCTGCAGTGCCTCGTCGGACGGCAGACCGGCGCGCCGCAGTGCGCGGTGGTATCCCTCCAGCCGCTGGCGGGCGGTGTCGTTGTGCAGATGGGGTTGCAGACCGATCGCGGCGATGCGCCGTCGCCCGGTGTCGAGCAGGTGAGTGGTGGCCTCGTCGGCCGCGAGGACGTTGTCGACGGCCACTCGGTCCGCCAGCCCCGGCGCGCGCTGCTCGCCCAGGAGGACCACCGGGATGTCGCGGGCGCGGGCGGTCAGCTCGTCCGGGCGCAGTGACCACGGACTGATGATGAGCCCGTCGACCATCCGTCCTCCGGTGCCCTCCAGCAGTCGCCGCTCGGCCTCGCCGTCGCCGAAGGTCTGGTCGATGACGACCGTCCACGAGCGTTGCTGGGCGGCCTCGACGAGCAGGCCGGCGAGTTCACCGAAGTACGGCGAGTGCAGCTCGGGGATGACCAGACCGATCAGGCCGGTGCGGCCGGCCCGCAGATTGCGGGCGGCCAGGTTCGGGCGGTAGCCCAGCTCGTCCAGGGCCGCCTGGACGCGGGCCCGTGTCTCCTCGGCGACGGACCCCGAACCGCTGAACGAGTCCGCCAAGTCCCGCCCCGTGCTCGTCCTCGGCGTCGACGGCCCGGAGGCGAACAACGCCGACCGGCACGACACGGCCGTCACCCACGCCTTCTGGGAGTCCCTGCCCGAGCGCGTGCGCAGGCACCTGGACTGCCCGGTGGTGGACGAGCTGAAGCCCGTCACGCAGAAGCACACCATCGAGGGTCTGGTCATGGGCGATGCCTGAGGGAACCGCGGTCGCTCCGGCTCGCGAGCGCGGCCGCGTCCGCACGCCGGCCCACGTCTACGCGGTGGCCGCCGTGTCCGCCCTGGGCGGCCGAACAGCAGGCCGCCCTGGGCGGCCTGCTGTTCGGCTACGACACCGGCATCATCTCCGGCGCACTGCTGTGCCTCCGTCAGGACCTGCACCTGTCCTCCCGGGGGCAGGAGATCGTCGTCAGCGTCATCCTCGTCGGAGCGATGATCGGTGCCCTGGTTACCGGGCGGCTCGCCGGGCGCCTCGGCAGGCGCCGGGTGGTGCTCTGGGTGGCTGTGGTCTTCACCGTGGGCGCGCTGGGCGCCGCCGCGGCCCCCGTGAGACCACCGAGGCCCACGCGGTACTGCGCCGGCTGCGTCCCCAGGGCACCGACATCGCCGGCGAGATCGCCGCCATCCGCGACGTCGCCGCGTCGACACCCCGGCAGGACAGCCGCGCACTGCTGCAGCCCTGGCTGCGCCCCGCCCTGGTCGTCGCGCTCGGGGTGGCCGCGTTCTCCCAGCTGACCGGCATCAACGCGATCGTCTACTACGCACCGACGATCCTGTCGGACGCCGGCTTCGGGGAGTCGGTCGCGCTGGTCACCGGCATCGGCATCGGGGCGATGCTCGTCGTCGCGGGCATCACCGGGGCCATCGCGGTGGACGCCATCGGCCGCCGCAGGACCATGCTGTGGTTCATGCCGCTGTCGGGGCTGGCCATGGCCGTCCTGGGGCTCGCCTTCCTCATGAACGGCTCACCCGCACAGCACTGGATCGTGATCACCGCGCTGTTCGTGTACATCCTGTGCAACGGCATCGGCATGCAGTCCGTGGTGTGGCTGATCGCCCCGGAGATCCTCCCCCTCGGCGTACGCGGGCCGGCGACCAGCCTCGCGACCCTGTCCGTCTGGGGGTTCGACCTCCTGATCGCCGTCACCGCACTCAGCACGATCAACGCGGTGGGCCGGGCGGGCACCTTCTTCCTCTACGCCGCGCTGAACGTGCTCTGCATCGTCTTCGTGGCACTGAAGGTACCCGAGACCCGCAACCGGCCGTTGGAGGACATCGAACGCGCACTGCGGGCACCGGGCTCACTGCGCCGCAACCTCGCCACGACACCCTGACCCCTCACCCGGCCCCACGGGCCGGCCCCCGTCTCCCGCGAGGTCGGAGGCTGGCCCGCACGTGTTCCGGTTCCGGCGCGGGCCGGACCGCGTAAGGGCCGCGCCCTGCTCGTGTCGCGACTGAGGCCAGGCGGCAGGCGGAACCGGGACCGGGTACAGCGCGTCTCCGTCGGATCACGGGAGGCCTCGACGACCGGGGCGGCCGGTCGTCGAGGCGACCGTGATCACCAGGGACGTACCGGGGGAGCGGTGGTCACCCTTCCTCCAGCCGGATCGCCGCGGCCGGGCAGACCGCGGCGGCTTCCCGGACCCCGTCGTGGTGTTCGGGGCCGGGACGGTCGGTGAGCAGCTCGACGATGCCGTCGTCGTCCTGGTCGAACACGTCCGGAGCCATCAGGACGCACTGTCCGGAGGCGACACACTTCGGCTGGTCGATGTGCACGTGCATGAGGTGCCTCGTTTCCGCTGGGGGTGGGGGGAGTTACCAGGTGACGGGAAGCTCGTAGACGCCGTAGACGAGGCCGTCGTGCTTGAACTGCAGCTCGTCGGCGTCCGTCGCCAGGGCGAGGGTGGGGATGCGGCGGTACAGGGTGCTGTAGACGACCTGCAGTTCGACGCGGGCCAGGGGCTGGCCGAGGCACTGGTGCACGCCGTAGCCGAAGGCGACGTGGCGGCGCGCGTCACGGGTGATGTCGAGCCGGTCGGGGTCGGGGAAGTGCTCCGGGTCCCGGTTGGCGATGTCGGTCGCCAGGATGATCCCGTCGCCGGCGCGGATGACCTGGCCGCCGATCTCGATGTCCGCCGTGGCTACGCGGCGCCGCCCGGAGTGCGTGATGGTGAGGTAGCGCAGCAGCTCCTCGACGGCCCGTGCGGCGACGGCGGGGTCCTCGGACTCGCGGAGCAGGGCGAGCTGCTCGGGGTGCTCCAGCAGAGCGACGGTGCCCAGCGCGATCATGTTCGCGGTGGTCTCATGGCCGGCGCTGAGCAGCAGGACACCCATGCGGGCGGCCTCGCGCTGTGTCATCTCGCCCGTCTCCACGCGTTCGGTGGCGAGCTTGGACAACAGGTCGTCCTCGGGCTTCTTCCGCTTGACGGTGAGCAGGTCGTCGAGGTAGTCGGTGAGCGTCCGGGTGGCTCCCGCCACCTCCTCCGGGGTCGACGTGCGGCGGACGATCACCTGTGTGTTGCGCTGGAACAGGTCGTGATCGCTGTAGGGCACCCCGAGCAGCCGGCAGATGACCAGGCTCGGCACGGGGAGCGCGAACGCCGTGACCAGATCGGTGGGATTCGGGCCGGCGAGCATCTCGTCGATCAGGTCGTCGACGATCTGCTGCACGTCTGGCCGCAGCTGCTCCATCTTCCTGATGGCGAACGGTCCGGTCACCATCCGGCGCAGCCGGGCGTGCTCCGGGTCGTCCATGGTGAGGAACGTGCGCTGGTCCTGCTCCCGCGCCAGCATCGCGGCGTTGCGGTGCGGATAGCCGCTGCGGGTCGTGTCGGCGCTCACCCGCGGGTCGCCGAGCAGGGTGCGCACATGGTCGTAGCGCGTGATCAGCCAAGGGGTCGTGCCGTCCCAGATGCGCACCCGGGAGATCGGGCTGCTGGACTGCAGCTCCCGCAGCGCCGGCGGCGGATCGAACGGGCAGCCGGCTGCCCTGGGCATCGGGTGTTCGGGGAGCTGAGCCGGGGTGTCCGGCAGTGTCTCGGTCATGCCTGCCTCCGTGGGGGGAATCGCCGTCGGCTCTTTCCTAACACCGTTAGGTGCCTAGGGCAACGATGTAAGCGGAGAGTGGCGGCCGGGCCTACCGCATCCGGACAGTTCCCGGTCACCTGGCCAGGGCGAGACCGAGCAGATCCTGCGCCATCTCCTCCATCCGCTGCGGGTCCACCGCGAACGGCACCGTCATCGACATCGCCACCATGCCGTGCACCGACGACCACAGCAGCCGCGCCACCCGATCGGCTCCCGCCCCGGCACTCCCGCCGTCCCGGCAGGCGGCGACCGCCTCCGTCCAGGCCGCCATCACCGCGTGCAGGGGATGCGTCCGGGCGTCCTCACGGTCGACCTCCACCCGCTCGATGCCGAACATCAGCCGGTACTGACGGGGGTTGTCCAACGCGAACCGGCAGTAGCACCGCACCATCGCGCGCAAGGCCTCGTGAGGCCCGTCCGCGTCGCCGAGCTTCCTGGCCCGGTCCAGTTCCGCCACCAGCCGGTCGTAGGCCTGCTGCGTCACGGCCTCCACCAGATCCCGGCGGTCCTTGAAGTGCAGGTAGATGCTGGGGGCGGAGATACCGACCTCCCGGGCGACCGCACGCAGCGACAAGTCGCCTTCCCGCCCCGACTGCGCGAGCAGCCGCGCGGCGGCGTCCAGGATCTCGTCCCGCAGCGCGGCCCCCTCACCCCACCGGCTCTGCTTGCGGCGCTTGAAGCCGTCCGTCATCCCAGCCCCTCCCGAGTGTGGCGAGAACCAGCCGATCCATCATCACGCACGGCGACAAAGCCGGGGACAGGTCACTCCCGCAGCGAGGATCCGGGGGTCGGCGTCACGGCGACCCCGTCCCCGACGATCCGCCCCATGCCGACGGGGCGGCCATCGTGCCGCACCACGACGCCGTACCAGGTGTGAGCCAAGCCGATCGCAGCACCCTCGAGAGACTTGTCGCTCAGCCCGCTGCGGGTACGCAGGCTGCGGTAGTCGGCCACGGAGGGCACGCCGGGTACGAGGTCCAGTGGTGGAGACGCTTGCAGCGCGTCGTCGCCGACTCCCCGGGCGCCTCGCCGGACACCGGGAGTGGGCCATCGAGGAGTGCTTCCGGAGCGCGAAGCAGGAATGCGGCCCGGACGACTACCAGGTCCGCCGCTATCCCGGCTGGCACCGTCACATGACCCTCACCATGGCCGCTCACGCATGCCTGACCGTCCTGCGAGCTCGGCAGCTGGATGCGGACAAAGCAGAAACGGATCCTTCGAACTCGTGCACCTCTACCTCGCCGAGATACGACGGCTGATCATCCGTCTCACCGACCGCCGAGCCACACCCGTCGAGCACGTCGTGCACTGGTCGGCCTGGCGTCGCCGACGACACACCAGGCCCGCACCAGCCACTGCAAACGACGCGGACACAGCCCCTGACCTAGCCACCAGTCACAGCAACTATCGTTGCGGTACCAGGCAATGAGGACGGTCTTGCCGACCAACCGGCCCTGCGCGGCCTCGTAGTGGACGGCCAGGATGTCGGCCAGGATGTCGGCCAGGGGGCGGTGGTCCGTGTTGATCCGCAGGGTTCGCGAGGCGCCACAGTCCAGCAGTTGGGTCAACTGCCCCGCTCGCTGCGGACGGCCATCCGTACGACCCTCATGCCGGGGTCGGCTTCCCTGCCGGGCGGGGTGGTGCCGATCAACGACGTGGTCGGCCGGCCCCGTAGGCAAGGACACGGTCGATGCTGCGGGGGCTGGCATTGGCGGTGACCTCGGCACCGGCGTAGTGGGCGAGGTGGACCGCGTAACCTCCGCCGACCCCGCTGACCAGGATACGCGGCCTCAGGCGTTGGCTGGCGCCCGGTCGATGACGGTCATCTTCTCCTCGAGGGTGGCCTTGACCTCGTGGACTTCGCCTGTGAGGCCGGCTGACTCCAGTGCCTTGCGGACGGTGTCGGACGTGGTGTCGGCGAGACGGACGCGGGTGCCGGTGAGGGTGACGGGCAGGCCGGCCTTGTCCAGGGCGGCGAAGGTCGCGGCCCAGTCGTCGGTCTCGACCTCGCAGGCCGTGGTGTCGCCGATGATCTCGTCTTCCGTGCCGGCGGCGACGGCCCGGCCGCGCGACATCAGCACCAGCCGGTCGCACTGCTGGGCCTCCTGCATGTAATGCGTGGTGACGAGGACTCCGGTGCCCGCGTCGGCCTGTGCGTGGACCGTTTCCCACAGTCGGGCCCGGGCCAGCGGCTCGACGCCGGAGGTGGGTTCGTCCAGGACGAGCAGGGCGGGCCGGTGCGCGAGGGCGAGGGCGAAGGCGAGCTGGCGCTGCAGGCCCAGGCCGATGTCGGCGACGAGCCGGTCCTGTACCGCGTCCAGGGCCGGGTCCAGGGCCGGCGGCGCGGACTCGAACGCGGCGCAGGCGAAGGAGATGTTCTCGGCGACGGTGAGGGTGCCCCACAGGCCCAGGCCCTGGGGGACGTAGCCGAGCCGTCGGCGAGTGGTCCGGTCCGGGGTGCGGCCGAAGGCGAGGACTCGGCCCTCGGTGGGGACGGCCAAGCCGAGGAGAGTGCGGATGAGGGTGGTCTTGCCGGCGCCGTTGGCGCCGAGCAGGCCGACGATCTCGCCCGGCTCCACGTGCATGGACACGTCGTCGACGGCGGTGAAGGTGCCGAAGCGCTTGGTGACGTGATCGGCGACGAGCAGGGCCTCCGGTGCACCGGAGGTGGGGTTTGCGCTCATGTCAGGACTCCTGGCGCTGGTCGGCGAGGGCGAGGGCGATGACGGTGTCCTCCATGTCGGCCAGGATCGGCTGTTCTCCCGGGCGAGCGGGACCGGCGTGCCAGGAGCGGGTCTGCCGACCGCGGCGCCAGGACAGTTCCGGAGGCCCGGATGGTGCTGTTCCGGTGGTGACGGTGCCGGGCACGTGGGTCAGTATCGTCTGGGGCGATCCCGAGGCCAGTGCCTTGCCTCGGTTCAGGACGATGCAGGTGGAGGAGCGTTCCGCCTCGTCCAGGTAGGTGGTGGACATGACGACCGCGGCGCCGCCTGCGGCCGCTCTGGAGATCAGCCGCCACAGGTCGACGCGGCTGACCGGGTCGACGCCGGTGCTCGGTTCGTCAAGGATCAGCAGCCTGGGCTGGTGCAGAATCGCCAGGCAGAAGGCGAGCTTCTGGCGCATGCCACCGGAGAGGGCGCCGGCCAGACGGTCGGTGGCCTTCTCGAGGCCCGCTGCGGTCAGCAGTTCCGCGCGCCGCCGGGCGAGTTCGCGGCCGGTGAGATGGTGGGCGGCGGCGACGAAATCGATGTTCTCGTCGACGGTGAGTTCCTGCCACACGCCGGAGGCGCCGGTGGGCATGAACCCGCAGTCCGTCGATGCGGGTGCGCTCACCTGCCCCGACTGCGGGCGGATCCGGCCGACGAGGGTGCGCAGCAGGGTGGTCTTGCCGGCGCCGTCCCCGCCCACGACGGCGGTGACCTGGCCGGGTATCGCGTCGAGTGTGACTTCGCGCAGGGCGGTGGTGTTCCCGAAGGTGACGGTGACCTTGTTCGTTCCCCAGGCCATTGGAGCCGTGTCCGTGTGGGTCATCGCGCGCTCCTGGCCGTGGCGGGGGTGCGGGCGGCCTTGGGTGCGGCTGGTGCGAGGTCGCGGCGGAAACGGAGCACGGCGGCGGTGAACACCAGCAGGGCCATACCGGCCAGCACACCCAGGGGTATGGCGAGCGAGGGGAGTGGGGCGTCCCGGAGCATGACGCCGTTGGAGATCATGTTGAAGTAGGTGAGCGGGAAGAGGTAGCCGATCCAGCGCACTCCCGCTGCCATGGCCGACAGCGGGAAGATCATTCCTGAGAGCAGGATCTGCGGCAGCATTGTCATCAGTGCCATCTGCATGGCCTGGCCCTGGTTCTGGGATACCGACGAGATCAGCACGCCGAGGCCGAGGACGGTGAAGAGGAACAGGGCGGCGCCGAGGGCGAGCACGAGGGCGTTGCCCGTGAAGGGCACGCCGAAGAGCAGGCAGCCCAGGACTGTCACCAGGATCATGTCGAAGGCGGCGAGGACGAAGTAGGGCACGATCTTGCCCACGATGACGTCGGAGGCCTTGAACGGCATCACCGCGAGCTGTTCCAGTGTGCCCGCCTGCCGTTCCCGTACCAGGCCGATGGCAGTGATGATCGTCCCGATGAACGCCATGATCATGCCGACCAGGGCGGGGACCATCACCCAGGACGTCTTGAGGTCCGGGTTGTACAGGACCTCGGGCTTCAGCATGCCGTTGGTGGCCAGCGCCGCCGCGGCGGCGGACTGCCCGGCGAACTGGTTCGACCCGTCGATGAGGACCGTCGAGGGTCCAGCTGCGTCCGTGGTCACCACGACCGCGCCCGCGTCCTGCGAGCGCAGCGCGTCCTTACCGTCCTGTTCCGTGTCGTCAGGGTCGATCCTCTGGACATCGAACGGTGCCCTGAGCTGGGCGGCGACCTGCTCGGCCTTGGGGCCGACTACGTATGTCGGCACGTCGGTGACCTTGAAGTTGGCCGCGTAGCCGAAGACGACCAGGAGCACGAGCGGCAGGGCGATGATCATCACCATCGTCCGCCGGTCCCGCCGCAACTCCAGAAACTCTTTGAGGATCATCGCCCACACCGGGCCCACCGCCTTGTTCTGTACACCGCACCCAGAAGAGCGGGGCGTGCCCAACTCTGACCGTCCCAGGCGGCTTGCGCCTGAGAGGCCGTCAGCGTAGGAACAGCGTCCGAACTATTGCAACTGGCGTTTAATTAATTACGATCTCTGTGTGAGTGACCCGCATTCCACCGCCCCCGTACCGTCTCCGCGCCGAAGAGTCGGCCGTCCTGCGGGACGGCGGGCCGGAGACACCACGACCCGTGACCGCATACTCGACTCGGCGCGTCAGCACTTCGCGCGGGGGTCCTACTCCAGTACCACCATCCGCGCCATCGCCGCCGACGCGGATGTCAACCCGGCCCTGGTCATCCACTACTTCGGCAGCAAGCGTGACCTGTTCGGCGCGACACTGAGGCTGCCCCTGCACCTGCGTGACCAGGTCTCCGCGCTCATCCGCACCGATCCCGACGACATGGGCGAGCACGTGGTCCGCCTGTTCCTGACCGCGTGGCGGGACCAGAATGTGCGCACTCCGCTGTCAGCGATGATCCGCTCCGTATTCTCCGACGAGGGCGCGGCCGACGCACTCGGTCAGTTCCTCGCGACGCACCTGCTGGGGCCGCTGGTGGCCGCTTCACGGCGTGACCGACCCGAGTTGCGAGTCTCCCTCGCTGCGAGCCATCTGGCCGGTCTGGTCATCGGCCGCCACATCCTTGGCGTGGCGCCGCTGGCCAGGGCCGACATCGAACAACTTGTGGCCTGTGTGGGCCCTGTCATCCAGCATTACCTGACCGGAAGGTTGCCCGCCGTGCCGACGGAGTAGGCGAACTGAGCTTTTCCCGAGATCTGGAAGGCATTGGCAGAGCGAGGGTTCGAGCGTTCTCAGGTGATGAGACGCCATGTTGCGGCTGAGGGAGTGTGCTGCCGGTTTCGCGGCGTTGGTGGAACGGGGGCCCCTCGGATGACCAAGCTGTTTGAAGCCGCTGGTCACAGGAATGGGCTTGTTCGAGCACTGTGGCGTGTCAGGCCGGCTGGGTTCCGGCACCCGTGCACCATCCGTTTCCGCAACGGCCTGGGGAAGCAGCACGAGGAGGGCGGCTCCGACGCGCAGGACGATGCTCGAACGCCTCAGGCGGATCTGCGCGGAGAAGAAGCTCATGCTCTGCTGCGGGGGCGAGCGGGGACTGCAACGGAGCCGATGGAACGTCGGTGGGCGCGCAGCCGTACCGCACGCCCGTGCTGAAGAGTGCGCAGGCATAGGGCGGTTGGCTGGTGAAACGCCCCCGATCACCGGGCAGGCCATCGTCGCCTTCATCATCCTGCGCGACAGCGCCGGGGGACAGCACCGGACCGTGTGCGGAACTGCACGACATGTCGCGGGACCCTCGGCCCGATTGCCATGCTCAAGTGGGACCCTGACCGTTCCCGGGCCGCCCGAGTCCCGATCCGGCACGATCATGCGGCGGCCGCGACGTCGCGACGTCGCGGAGAACCACAGTGCCGCCGTCTCGTACGGCCGCACACCGATCGTGGATCGATCCGACGCGTCCCGCTCCGGGGTCCCGCACTTCATGAGCTGGGAGGCCAGCCGGGCGGGGCTGAGCGGCACACCGGACCGGCGGCTCAGCTCGGTCAGCGACAGCCGGCGATGAGTCCGTCAAAGCGGCTCAGAAGACAAACGCGCGCTCCACACCGGCTCACCGTCCGGCGGACGCTTTGCCGCGTGTGGCCATGGCGCCTCCGCCCTGTCGTCGTGTTGTGGCTCCGCTCGAACGGAGGTGGCTCGGCCGGTGGGCCTCAGGGCGGCTACTGATCGGCTGCCGGGTCGACTGTGCCTCGGTCCGTCTGTGGCGGAACCCAGTTGGGCAGTTCGTCGATGACCTGACCGAGCAGTTCGCGCAGTTGCCGGTAGCTCTTGTCGCCCAGGGAGTCGCGGATGTGCCGTTCGAGGTCGCTGACGATGTACTCGGCCTTCGCCAGTTCTTCGCGGCCGGCGTCGGTGAGATGCAGTTCCTGGACGCTGCGGTGCCGCGGATGGGTCCGGCGCTCGATCATGCCGCTTGCCGTCAGCTTCGCGACCAGCAGCGCCACCGCCTGGGGCGTAACGCCTATCACGCGGGCGAGTTCCGCCGCGGTCACCCCCGGGGTGACCTGCAGGCTGATCAGCACCGAGTAGTGGGAACCCGGTATGCCGATCTCTCGCAGAGGACGTTCCTTCGCCGTCTGCAGATTGAGATCCGCGCGGCGCAGTGCCCAGGCGACACGGGTGAAGATCTGCTCGCCGGTGATGGGCGCGTCGGGCGCCGGGCTGCTGCTCATGGCATCAACCTTACAGCACTTGGTCTTCATCAAGCACTTGATGTATCTCAATTACTTGCTACCGTGGAGATGTCGCCACGGTGCCGTCGGGCCTGTGGCCAGCGGCAGTAACCGCCCCTGCCCTGGCATGTACCTCGCTACCGCGGGGTGGGGCGGACGGCAATCGAGTGCGACCCGGTGGGGCTCGCGGTCGCATGAAACCTGCCGCGACAAAGAGGTCGAATGCATGACGTGTCACTCCTTGTATCTCGGCGGTGACGACACCCGGATCGGAAGGGAAATCGGTTATGGGCATGAAGTCTCTGTTGGCCACATACCGCAAGCAGTGGCCCCGCGTGGGTGGAGTGCTGGCCATGGCGGTGGGCGGCACGGCCGCGCTGGCCTCCGGGAAGCTCAGCAAGTCGCAGCTTCTCTCGCTGGTGAACTTCGGTGCCGTCCTGGTTCACCAGTACGAGGAGTACGAGGACCCGGGCTGGTTCCCCGGCCAGTTCAACAAGGGTGTCTTCAAGAGCGAGGACCCCGCCCACTACCCGCTGAACACCAACTCGGCGCTGTGCGTGAACACCGCCTTCGCGTACCCCTTCTACCTCGCCCCGGTGCTGTTCCCGAAGAACAAGTGGGTCGGCATCGCACCCGTGGTGTTCGGCATCAGCCAGGCGATCACCCACGGCATCGTCTTTCCGCTGCGGGCCGGCGACCGCTACAGCCCCGGCTTCCTGGCCTCGGCCCTGCTGCACACCCCCATCGGGGTGGCCTACTTCCGAGCCCTGCGCCAGGAAGGCGACCGCGCGACCGGCTCGGACTTCGCCAAGGGCCTCGCGTACATGGCCGCCTTCATCGGCATCGGCGTGGTCGCCCCCAACGTCCTCATGCACGACAAGAAGAGCCCCTACTCCTGGCCGGACCGCCAGCTCGGACACCACGCTCCGCACGGCAAGGGCGGGACCAGTGAGATGGCCGAGGAGAGCGCCTGAGAGCCCAGCTCTCGACGAGGCGGAGAACGCCCCCGGCCTCCCCGGCACCGGGCAGTGAGCGTCTGACGAGCCGGCCAGCCGCCATCTGCCCCTGCAGCGCAGCGGGCCGGGTTGTGCCCGCCCTCTTCGGCACCACCGGCACCACGCACAAGCCCTCGGCCCACCTTCTGGTCGGCGGGCCGGAAGGAAGTCCACCCATGTCCACGCAGACCATGCCCGGGCCCGCGCCCGGCACCGCACGCAGGCTCATGGTGATCATCGTCGGGCTCGCCGCCCTGGTGACCCTGATGCTCACCGCCTTCGCCCTGCCCAGCGTCAACAGCGGTCCCCACGCCGTTCCCGTCGGTGTCACCGGGTCGCAGGCCGCGACCCACAGTATCGACAAGGCACTTGACGACGACCAGTGGCACGTCACCGCCTATCCGGACACCACCGCCCTCACCGCCGCGATCCAGGACCGCGACGTCGTCGGAGGCCTGGTCGTCAGCGACGGCGGCATCGAGCTCTACACGGCCTCCGCGGGAGCCCCCTCGGCCACCGCCGCGCTGACCGCCGTCGCGGACGCCGTCGCCGAGCGGCAGCACGCCACGACGACCGTCCACGACCTCGTCCCCTTCACGCAGGACGACCCCCGCGGTGCCGGACTCTCCGCCGCGGCACTGCCGATGATCCTCGGCAGTCTGTTCCCTGCCATCGTCCTGACCCGTCTTTTCCCGGGACACCGTGGGCTGCGTACGCGTGTGGCCGGTGTCATCGCCTTCTCCCTCGTGGCCGGTACCGCGATCACCGCGTTCCTCCAGTTCGCCACCGGTACCGTGGACGGCAACTTCGCCCTCACCACACTCGGTCTCAGCCTGGGGATGGCGGCCCTCGCCACCACGTTCATCGGCCTGGAATCCCTGATGGGATTCGCCGGCATCGGCATCGGCAGCGCCGTCATGATGCTCATGGGCAACCCGCTGTCCGCCCTCAGCACCGGCCCGCACTGGCTGCCCACCGGCTGGTCCACCCTCGGCCAGATCCTGCCGCCGGGCGCGACCGGCAGCCTGCTGCGCGCCAACGCCTTCTTCGACGGCAACGGCGCCGCCACTCCGGCTCTGACCCTGGGTGCCTGGGTCCTGGGCGGTCTGGGCCTCCTCCTCATCGCCGACCGCAAGGGGAGCAGGGGTGCCCTGCGCGCGGCGAACACGGACAGGGAGAAGGAGTCGGAGGCGGAGAACAAGGCCCGCGCCGGGGTCTGACAACGGGCCGGCCGGCAGCGCGCGGGAGCCAGAGGTCGGGGCCCTCGGCACAGGTCTGCGGGCCCGTGAAGGACCGGGCGCCCGCCCGCGGACGCCAGCCCCAACACCGCTTGATCAGCACCAGGAAGGCAGGCTTGTCCATGATCGCGATCACCGCCGCCACCGGTACCACCGGTCGGCACGTCCTGCGCGCGCTGTCCGCCGCGGGTCACGACGTGCGCGCCCTGGTGCACTCCGGTGCCCGTCTCGAAGAAGCCCGTTCCTACGGCGCCCGCGAGGCCGTCGTCGCCGACCTGACCCGTCCCGACGAGCTGGCCGGCGCGTTGGAGGGCTGCAACGCCCTGGTCCACATCGGCCCCCCGATGCACCCTCGCGAGACCACCGTGGGCCAGAACGCCATCGACGCCGCAAAGCAGGCGGGCGTCGGGCACGTGCTCCTGATGTCGGTGACCCAACCGCAGATCGAGCCGCTGCTCAACCACCAGGCGAAGCTCGCCGTCGAACGCCATCTGCTGGCCTCGCGGCTGCCGTTCACGATCCTCCAGCCCATGCACTACATGCAGAACGTGGACGTGGCCGACTGCGTGAAGACCGGCGTCTTCCGGCAGCCCTACTCCCTGGACCGGCCGCTGTCCTTCGTCGACCTGGCCGACGTGGGCGAGGTCGCCGCGACTGTCCTCGCCGATCCCGCGAGGCATCTCTGGGCGACCTACGAACTGTGCGGCACGGACACCCTCACCGGCCACGGGATCGCCCGTGTCCTCACCGAGGCGAGCGGTACCGAGGTGCGCGCCGAACAGATCGACGTCCGCGACATGCTTCCGCAGGGAGCGCCCGACTACACCGTCGACGGCTTCATCCGGCTGACCACGCACTACGACCGCTACGGGCTGCTCGGCAACCCCAATGTCCTGCGCTGGCTCCTCGATCGCGAACCCACCACCCTCGCCCAGTACGCACACCGCGAACTCGGCTGAGCGGGGCGCTGCCGTCACACCTGGCACAGGCGCCCGCTGCGAACACCTCACCACGTCCGATAACGCAAGTCTCACCGGAGAAGGCTGACCATGACCGCCACCGAAACCCACCGCACGAGCCAGGACCGCGCCACCTTCGAGCGGATCGAGCCGCTCACCGGAAAGGTCGCCAGCACATCGCCCGCCATGACCGTCGACGAGGCGACCGCCGTCGTCGACCGGGCCGCCGCCGCTTTCCCCGCCTGGTCGCAGACCACGCCGGCCGAGCGCCGCCGGCTGCTCAACCGGGCCGCCGACCTGCTCGAGCAGCGCATCCCCGACGTGCAGCGGCTGATGACCGCCGAGGTCGGCGCGACCGAGGCATGGGTGCGCCACAACATCATCATGGGCGTCAACAACCTGCGCGAAGCCGCCTCGCTGACCACCCAGGTCGGCGGCGACATCATCCCGTCCAACCGGCCCGGCGTCTTCAACATGGCCATCCGCCGGCCCTTGGGCGTCACCCTCGGCATCGTACCGTGGAACGGCACCATCTCCCTCGCGTCACGCTCCGTCGCCGTGCCGCTGGCCTGTGGGAACACCGCCGTCATGCGCGGCTCGGAACTCAGCCCCGGCACCCACCTGCTGTTCGGCGAGATCCTCGCCGAGGCCGGCTTCCCCGAGGGCGTCGTCAACGTCGTCGTCAACGCCCCCGCCGACGGCGCCGACATCGTCACCGCCCTCGTCGAGCACCCCGCCGTGCGTCACGTCAACTTCACCGGTTCGACGAAGGTCGGCAGGATCGTCGCCGAACTCGCGGCCCGGCATCTCAAGCCGGTGCTGCTGGAGCTCGGGGGCAAGAACTCCATGATCGTGCTCCAGGACGCCGACCTCGACGCCGCGGTCGACGCCGCCGTGTTCAGCAGCTTCATGTACCAGGGCCAGGTCTGCATGACGGCGGGACGCATCGTCGCGCACGAGTCGATCGCCGACGAACTCGCCGGCCGCCTCGCCGAACGCGCCGCCGCCCTGCGGGTCGGCGACCCCCGCGAGGACGGCGGCACCGACGTGGCCTGCCTCATCGGCGAACCCCAGGCCGCCGCCGTCACCGCACTCATCGACGACGCCGTCGACAAGGGCGCCACCCTGCTCACCGGCGGCGAACGCACCGGTACGTTCCTGCGTCCCGCGGTCCTCGACCACGTCACACCCGAGATGCGCATCTACCGTGAGGAGACCTTCGGACCGGTCGCCTCCATCGTGCGCGCCCGCGACGCCGAACACGCTCTCGCCATCGCCAACGACACCGAGTACGGTCTCTCCGGCTCGATCTTCACCAGCGACGTCACCGGTGCACTCGCACTCACCTCCCGCTGGGCCACCGGTAATGTCCACATCAATGGCCCCACCATCGCCGTCGAATCGCAGACTCCCTACGGCGGCGTCAAGGACAGCGGCTACGGACGCTTCGGTGGCACCGACTCCATCAAGGAGTTCACCGCCGTCCAGATGGTCACCCTCAACCGCGACCAGAAGTACCCGCTGTAGAACGCGGCACCGTCAACCGGCACAGCGCGGCGCAGCCAACCATACGGCTGCGCCGTGCCACGCGTCCGGTGGTGTATGTCGTGCTCGTGCTGGCGTCTCCCCGCCTCCGTGCCTCGACTTCGATGCGGCACCTGGTGGAGGGTCTGCGAGGTCAGGGTCTGCTGGGTGGTTGGTGCTGACGGGTGAAGTCCTCGCCAACTACCGCTGGCAGCCCGACGTCGTCTCACCCTGACCGGGGCCTGCCGCCGGGGTCTGGTACTGCCCTGATGTGAGCCCGAGAGCCTGAAGCACGACCGTCCCATCCCGGCGGCGGCCGTACCCGCCAGCGCGTGCCGAGCGCGTTGAGAACAGGTGTCCGTCGACGACTTCGACCTGCTTGCGGGGCATGGTCGGTGCGGGCACTACCGGTCGAAGACGCCCGGGGTGCAGCGGACGCGCTTGATGCCCGGGGCGGGACGGATCAGCTCGGTGCGTAGATCGGGGGTGAAGGCTTCCCGTACGACGCGGCGGAAGTGCTGGCGCTGGGCGCGGGTGAGGTGCTGGAGGCCGGTGGCGAAGCGGGGGAGTGTCACGTACGTGGGCACGGTTTCCTCCGGGCAGCACGACGAAGCCCCCGGTGGTTGCCGCAGGTCTGCCGTGGTGCGCTGACCATCGCCGATGGCGGCTACCAGGGCACCGGCCTGTTCATCCCGCACCGCAAGCGACGGGGCCAGACGTACCTCAGCCAGCGACAAGAGGCGAAGAATGCCGTCCATCGCCGGGCGCGAGCACGCGTGGAACACGCCCTGTCACGGCTGAAGAACTGGAAGAACCTGAAGCTGCCCGGACATGCGACTCGTTGTAGGGTGTCGAAACAGCCCTTGACCTGCAAAAACGCAGGCAGGGAGCCTACTTGTGGGAGTGCCCCGATGTTGCGAACAATGTTCAAGTCCAAGATCCACCGCGCCACGGTCACCCAGGCCGACCTGCACTACGTCGGGTCCGTCACCATCGACGCGGACCTGATGGACGCGGCCGACCTGCTGCCCGGGGAGCTGGTGCACATCGTCGACATCACCAATGGTGCCCGGCTGGAGACGTACGTCATCGAGGGCGAGCGCGGGTCGGGGGTCATCGGCATCAACGGGGCCGCCGCCCACCTCGCGCACCCTGGTGACCTGGTCATCATCATCAGCTACGCCCAGGTGACCGACGCCGAGGCGCGGGCGCTGAAGCCGCGGGTCGTGCATGTCGACGCCGCCAACCGGATCGTCGCCCTGGGGGACGATGCGTCCGCACCGGTGCCGGGCAGTGGCCAGGAGCGCAGCCCGCAGGCCGTCTCGGCCTGACCCGTCTGCGTTGGTCACAGCCGACCAGAGCTGATCAAAGCCGACTGAAGCCGGACGGTGCCGACCGAGCCGGCCGATGCCAGACCAGCCGGCCGATGCCAGACGAGCCGGACGGTGCCGGCCGATGCCGGCCGGCACCGTCCGGCTCGGCGCGGCATCTGCGTCGCCGTCCCCTCGGGCCGACGTGTCCCCTCCGGTGTCAGGGAAGAGCGGGCGCGGACGCCGTGCGCAGGGCCCTCAGCCGAGTGGAGTCCTGGCTGGGGGCCACGCCGAACATGCGGCGGTACTCACGGCTGAACTGCGAAGCGCTGTGGTACCCCACCGCGTGGCCGACGCCCGTGATGTCGGAGGGGCGGCCGGCGAGCAGCAGCCGTGCCTCCTGCAGGCGCACCTGTTTCTGGAACTGAATGGGGCTCATCCCGGTCACGGTCGCGAAGTTGCGGTGGAAGGTGGAGGCGCTCATGCCGGCTTGCCGGGCGAGGTCCTCCACGCGGAAGCTGTCCGCATAGTGCTCCCGGATCCACCGGGCGGCGCGGCTGATGTGGGCGAGCGTGCTGTCGGCGAGGCCGAGCTGCCGGATCATGGCTCCTTGTTCGCCGCGCAGCAGCAGCCACAGGATCTCCTTCTTGATCAGCGGGGCGAGGATTGTGCGGTCGGCGGGGCGGTCCAGCAGACGCAGCAGGCGGACGATGGCGTCGAGCAGCTCTGCCGGGGCGGCGGTGACCGCGATGCCGGGCGGCACCGACCGCGCCGGTGCCGGAAGATCCCGCGGGTCCGCCTCCAGCAGCAGTCCGGCGATGTCCGAGGGGCTGAGGACCATGCCGAACGCCAGTGTGGGCGTGCCCGTGTCGATCGGCCGTCCGGTGACGGGGAGGTCGACCGAGGTCACGAGGTACTGTCCCGGCCCGTAGTCGTACAGACGATCATGCAAGGCCAGCCGCTTGCCGCCCTGGGCGATCACCGCGAGGACCGTGCCCGACATGCCGGCCACCGGGGGCGCGGTGCGCTCGAACCGGCACGCGTGCACGCCCTCGATGGCTGTCTTCAGGTCGGGGCGCGCATGGCGGCTCAGCAGCTCGCTCATCTGATCGAGAAGCATGGCGCCAGTCTCGCACCCGGGCCGGGGCTGCTGCGGTTCCGGCGAAGTCTCCCGGAGTCCGAGCACGCGCGCACCCATGCCGAACCCGCCCCGGTCAGAGGTTCTGGCCGCCGGAGACCTCGATGTCCTGTCCGGTGATCCACCGTCCCTCGTCGGAGACGAGCACGGCGATGACGGCGCCGACATCGTCCGGCTCGCCGACCCGCCCGAGCGCAAACGTCTTCGCCAGCTCCGGAATGATCTCCGGATACTTGTCGAAGGCATCGTCGGCGAACCGGGTGCGGGTGGCGCCGGGTGCGACGGAGTTGACGCGGATGCCGCGCGAGCTGAACTCCTTGGCCATGTACCGGGTCATGACGGCCATGGCCCCTTTGCATGCGGCGTAGACGGAGTAGCCGGGGGCGGTGACGTGCCGCAGGGCGGAGTTGCTGGTCAGGTTGACGATGGCGCCGCCGTCGGCCAGCAGGGGCAGCAGCGTCCGCGTGAGGAAGAAGGGCCCCTTGAACAGGCCGTCGGCAAGCCGGTCGAACTGCTGCTCCGTGGTGTCCGCGATCAGCGCTTCGCCGGCGAAGCCCGCGTTGTTGACCAGGTGATCGAAGCTGTCCCGCTGGAACGTCTCGCGCAGTGCGCCGGCCACGGCGTCGCGGAAGGCGGGGAAGGCCGTCGTGTCGCCGATGTCGAGCGGAAGCGCCACGGCGGTGCCGCCCAGCTGCTCGATCCGGCTGACGGTGTCCTCGGCGCCCCGCGCGTTGGAACTGTAGGTGAGGATGACGCCGGTCCCGCGCCGGGCGAGCTGCAGGGCCGCGCTCTGGCCGATGCCCGAGCTGCCACCGGTGACGACGGCTACCTTCATCAGTCGTGCCTCCTGCACATGCGGAGCCAGGCTCCGTACGGAATGTGACACGTTCAGCCAACCGCGCCGATGAACAGGGACAAAGAACGATCCTCCTGTGCTCTTGCCCGATCCTGCGGCGGGCCGTGGCATCCGGCAGCCGCAGGGGACCGGAGGAGGGGTCCGCGGAGACGGAGGACCGCGAGGCCGGGCAGGCCTCGGGGTCGACGGGCTTCCGGGCCGACGGGCTTCCTCCGTGCGTCGTGACGCTCGCGTCCGCACCTTCGTGCATCGTGACGCTCGCGTCCGCAGGCGATGAAGCCCTAACGCCGCGCCCCCTCCGGCACCTCCTGACCCGCCTCTCGCCCCGCCTCCTGCCCTTGGGGCACGCGCTGGAGAGCCGGGTCGTGGCGCAGCCGGAGGAACGTGATGAGCAGGGCCAGTGCCTGCAGCACGGCGCAGCCCCGCAGGGCGTCGGTGAGGTGGGCGGCCGGGGTGACGGCGAGGACGATGCCGGCCAGGGGGTAGGGCAGCAGGAGCAGCAGGATGGTCAGGGACAGGGTCGTGCCGAAGGCCGCGGGCGGGATGACCTGGGAGCGCACGGTGCGCAGGACGATGGTCAGGCCTCCGTCCGCGGCCACGAACAGAGACACCAGGGCCGTGTAGCCGGAGTAGGACGGGGCCTCGGACACGGCGAGGCAGGCCGCTGCCGCGACGGTGGAGCTGATGATGCCGACCCCCCACAGGCCGAGCCGGTCGAGGGCGGCCCGGCAGCAGGCGACCGCGATGAGGGTGGCGGCCGCGGTCACCGACCACAGGGCGCCGGCGGCGGCCGGGGACCGCCCGAAACGGTGCTCGACGAGGACGGGGCTGGCCGACTGCAGCAGCCCCAGCATGAGGTTGGAGCAGGCGAGACCGGCCACCAGCCGCCGCAGGGGCGGCAGGGACCGCAGGGTCTGCCAGCCCTCCCGCAGGCCGCCGCCCGGACGTGCGGCCCCGGGGCGCGTGCCGCGCAGGGGAGTCGACGGGGTCTGCAGGGCCAGTCCGGCGGACAGGAAGGACAGCAGGCTCAGGCACGCCAGCATCCATGTCGGACCGGTGAGCAGCAGGACACCGCCCAGGGCCGGTCCGATGAGGGTGGCCGTCTGATCGATGCCGATCAGCACCGACTGCACCTTGTGGGTGGGCCCGTCGCTGTGGCGGCTGACGATGGCGCCGACGGCTTCGTTGGCGATGAAGCTGAACTGTGTCAGAGCCCCGGTCACGGCCGCGAGCACCATGACGAGAACGGTCGCGAGGGTGCCCGGCGGAACCAGGACGAGCGCCACCGCCGCGCCGGCCACCAGCACGGCCCGGGCCAGCGAGGCGAGGAAGCACACGATGGCCGCGCCGCTGCGGTCGACCAGGGCGCCGGCGACGCCGAAAGCGGCCACCCGGGGTATCCACTCCAAGGCGAAGGCCAGCCCCGTCAGGGACGCCGAGCCGGTGGAGGCCAGCACGACGAGCGGCATGGCGTAGGTCGCCATGGAGTAGGCGAGCGCGTCGCAGGCGCGGGGTGCGTAGACCCGCCGCAGCAGCCCGCCCTCCGGGGCGGCCGCGTGCCGCCCGGCCGGCTGGGCCTCGTACAAGGAAACGGTCATGACACGAGGGCTTTCACGGGGCGGGGCAGGGACGGTCGGCGAAGGCGTCGCCCGCCGCTCACACGGAGGAGACCGCCGTCCGCACTGCAGTTGCGGGCATGACAGACCTGCACAGGGACTCCGGTTCGAACTGCGTGGTGCACAGGTCGCGGGCTCACCGTGGGCGTGCACGGACCCGCCCCCTGTCTTCAGGGCGCCGCCCGCGATCCCCTTCGGCGCACGAAGGCACGCCTCCCCCGCCCAGGGACGCTGTGTCCAGCGCCTTCCAGGCCCAGCCTCATCGCGGGTGGCGGCTCATCCTACAAGATCATAAAGCGGGCCGGTCGGGCGCTCGAGGGTGCCGGTGTTCAGCGGAAGGCGTGTCAGAAACCGTTGAAAGACGCCGTGTTCGTCGTGGTGTCGGCCGTGGCCACTGTGATGGTCGGTGATCGGCAAACGTGAAGTATGTGCATGATCAATGAGCTTGATTGACCGGGGCACGTCATTCTCAGTCGTCCGGAGGCCGCCGGACGAACCGTCGAAACGATCGTCATCGCCGTGGTGAGCCGCTCGGAACCCGCACCGCGTCCGAGGGAGCGGCCGGATGCGGCGATCATGACGGACGGGCAGCCTGTCCGCCCGGCGCTCACGCGGCACTCGCGGGGCGGTGCGGCGCACGCGCGGTGACCGGCGTGCCCGTACGGCGGCGGCCGCGGTGCCCCGGGCACGCCCGTGCGGCAGCGTGCCGCGGTGACCGGCATCCCGCGCGGCGGCCGGCGCCGCGGCGACCCGGCGTTGCCGCACGTGGCAGGCGGTGACCCGCACGGGCCTACCAGGATCCGCAAGGGCTGCCGCCCGCCCGGTGCCACCGCTGCGGCACTCCGGGCCGAACGGCGCAGACGGTTATAGTCCGCCCGTGACACGGCACTCTTCCCTCCACCTGGCGAATCTGGACCTGAACCTGCTGGTGGCCCTGCGGGAGCTGCTGCGGGAGCGGAACGTGACGCGGGCGGCGGCACGGATCGGGGTGACGCAGCCTGCGGCCAGCGCCGCGCTCGCACGGCTGCGACGGCACTTCGGGGACGATCTGCTCATCCGCGGCAAGAACGGGTACGTCCTGTCGCCACTGGCGATGCAGCTGGCCGATCAGGTGGAGACGGTGTGCGCGGCGGCGGAGCGCCTGTTCGCCACCGACAGCCGGTTCGATCCCGCGACGTCACGGCGACAGTTCACGCTGCTGATGGCGGACTACACCGTCTCCGTGCTCGGGGCGCCCCTGTCGAAGGCGCTGGCGCGGCAGGCGCCGCGGGTGGAGACACACATACGCCTCGTGCGGGAGGCCTTCACCACGGAGGCCGCGGAGACCGTGCGGTTCATCGACGGGGTGATCGCGCCGCCCGTGAGCCGGTTCGAGGTACCGGGGCTGAGGTCGGTGGATCTGTTCACCGACCGCTGGGTGTGCGTGCTGGACGCGGCCCACCCGTACGCGATCCGGGGCTCCCTGAGCCTGTCCGACATGGCACACATGGACTGGGTGGCACCTTTCCACCCCGATCCGGGGTCCATGACGGCGGCTCCGACGACGCGGCAACTCGCCCTGTTCGGAATAGAGCCGGACATAAGAGTGCGGGTGGAAAGTTATCAGGCGGTGCCGCATTTCGTGGCCGGCACCGACCGTGTCGCACTGCTGCAAGAGCGCCTCGCCCGGCGTGTTGCGGGGCCGATGGGACTTGCCGTACTGCCCTGCCCCGGCAATCCGGAACCCATCACCGAAAAGCTGTGGTGGCATGCGGACCGCGACCGGGATCCGGCCCACCAATGGCTGCGCGAGACTCTGGTGGAAGCGGCGGCCACGCTGTGAACCCTTCCTGTGAGCCCGCCGTGACCTGCGGGCATCAATCGCATTGATGCCCGGCCAGCTGAATTGTCTATCCGCCGACGCCTTCCGGGAGACAACCGCCCTCTTTACATTGACCCGCATGCCCCATGCACTGACAGACCTCAAAGTCCGAACCGTCACCAAGCCCGCGTCCTCGGCCGCCCATGAACTCGAAGCAGATGTCTGCGTGGTCGGCGCGGGAATAGCCGGACTTTCCGCGGCCATCGAATCGGCGCGGCTCGGCAGAAGCGTTGTTCTCGTCGATGCGCTTCCGGTGCTGGGCGGTCAGATGGTGAATTCGCTGATCGGTCTTTTCTGCGGCGTGTTCGGCAACGCCCCGGAGCACCGGCAGCTCACCCACGGCATCTTCGACGACATCTTCCGCGACCTCGACGCCACCGGGGACCTGTTCTACAACCGCACCCACACCACCACCGTCGGGTACGACGAGGTGGCCCTCGGACGCTGGGTGGAGAACGCGGTCCGCGCGCACCACATCCAGGCGGTCACCGGCGCGGTGATCACCGAGGTGACACGCGAGGACGGACGGCTGCACACGATCCGGTTCGCCACCCGGTTCGGCACCCTCGCGGTGCGGGCGGCCGGCTTCGTCGACGCCAGCGGTGACGCCTCGCTCGCCTGGGAGGCCGGGCTGCCGTGCCGGCTGCCGGAACGGGAGATCTACGGCTCGCAGCAGCTGGTCGTCGAGCACCTGGACGAGGAACAGCGGCCCCGGCCCGACGAGCTGGCCGCACGGGTCAAGGCCAAGGCCGACCAGTACGGTCTGCTGCGCCACGACGGGCTGGCGTTCTTCTTCCCCGGCCGCGGCACCGCCGTGCTCAACATGACCCACATCGAGGCCCCGCTGGAGCCGGTCGCCGCCGCCCGCGCGCAGATCGAGGGCAAGGTGCAGGCCGACCGGGTCGTGGAGTTCCTGCGGGCCGAGTTCCCCGAGACGTTCGCCAAGGCGCGGGTGCGCAGCTACGGGTTCCCCGGGCGGCGGCAGACCCGCTGGGTGCGGGCGGTGCACCAGCTCACCGTCGACGAGGTGCGCGCCGGCACACGTTTCCCCGACGCGGTGGCCCGCACCGCCTGGCCGATCGAGCTGCACGACAGCCCGCACGGCTACGTCTGGGAGACCTTCGGCCCCGACCACCTGCACTATGTGCCGCTGCGCTCGATGACCCCGCCGGACGTGCACAACCTGCTGGTCGCGGGCCGCTGCGTGGACGGCGACGCGGCGGCACTGTCCAGCATCCGGGTGATGGGGCCGTGCGGGGCGACGGGAACCGCCGCCGCACACGTACTGCAGATGATCGACGCGCCCTCCGGTTCCGGCAGCGTGCACGACGTCGACCTCACCGAACTGGCGGGACGTCTCGCCGCGAACCTCGACGACTGAGCGACGGCCACCGGGCCCGGCACCCACCGCACACCTGAACACACCCGTCCGGCCCGGGACGCGCCCGCTTCCGTACCACCGCACACCGTCGCACTCCGCCGGAAGACACCCACACCCTCACCGCGGCAGAAGTCCACAGGAGGACGCATGCTCCGCAGCAACTACCAGCCCGGCACGGTGCGCTGGGCCACGCGCCGCGCCCAGTGGCGGGCCCTGGGCCTGTCCGACGAGGACATGCTCAAACCCAAGATCGCGGTCGTGAACTCCTCGTCCGACCTGGCGATCTGCTTCAGCCACCTGGACCGCGTGGCGGCCCGGGTCAAGGAACGCATACGGGCCGCCGGCGGCCTGCCGTTCGAGGTGCGCACCACCGCGCCCAGCGACTTCATCCACTCGGCGGGACACGGCGGCGGCTACGTCCTCTCCGCCCGCGACCTGATCGTGAACGACATCGAGGTGGGCGTGGAGGGCGCCCAGCTCGACGGCATGATCTGCCTCGCCAGCTGCGACAAGACCGCCCCGGCCCAGCTGATGGCGGCGGGCCGGCTGAACATCCCCACGCTGCTGCTGGCCTGCGGCTACCAGCCCAGCGGACAGTTCCGCGGGGAGCACTGCGACATCGAGGACGTGTTTCTGCACGCCTGCGGCACACCCAGCGACACCCTCACCGGTGAGCTGACCGAGATGAGCGAGGACGCGGTCCGCGGCCCCGGTGTCTGCGCCGGCATGGGCACCGCCAACTCGATGCACATCGTCGCCGAGGCCCTGGGCATGGCCCTGCCGGGATCCACCCCGGTCGCGGCCGACTCCCCGGCGATGTGGCGGGAGGCGGACCGGGCGGCGGAGCGGATCGTGGCCATGGTCCGCGAGGATCTGCGCCCCCGCACGATCATGACCGAGGCGGCCTTCCGCAACGCGGCCCGGGTCGCGCTGTCCGTCGGCGCCTCGATCAACACCGTCAAACACCTGCAGGCGGTGGCCGCGGAGACCGAGGTCGACATCGACATCACCGCGCTGTACGCACAGCTGGGCGTCGGCACACCCCTGCTGTCCGCGGTGCGGCCCAACGGCCCGCACACCATCGAGCAGTTCGACGCGGCAGGCGGGGCCCGCGCGGTGATGGCGCAGCTGAGGGATCTGCTGGACCTCGACGCGCTCACCGCGACCGGCACGTCCGTCGGCGACAACCTCGCCGGGGTCGCACCCGCCGACGCGGACGTCATCCGCTCCGGCGACCGGCCCTTTACCCGGGACCCGCTGATCCTCATCCTCCGTGGCTCGCTCACCCCGCTCGGCGGCATCGTGAAACTCTCCGTGGACGGTGCGGGAGGGGAGCGGCCCGAGACGTTCACCGGTCCCGCACGCTGCTACGACGGTCAGGAGGACGCGCTCGACGCGCTCGCTGCGGGTGCGATCGCGGCGGGCGACGTGGTGGTGGTCCGCGGCCTGGGGCCGCGCGGCCGCCCGGGCATGGGGATGGCGTCCCGGATCGTCTTCGCCCTGGACCGCGCCGGACTCACCGGCAAGGTCGCGGTGATCACCGACGGGCAGCTCTCCGGCCTGGTCAACCGCGGCATCGTGGTCGGCGAAGTACGCCCGGAGGCCGCGGACGCGGGCCCGGTCGCCCTGGTGCGCGACGGCGACGTCGTCCACATCGATCTGCCGCGGCGCATCTGCGATCTGCGGGTTCCGGACGACGAACTCGAGCGCCGGCGCGCCGGGCTGCCGCCGGCGGGGGAGCACGGCGAGACGGGATGGCTGTCCGTGTACCGGCGGACGGTGCGCTCGCTCGACGAGGGAGCCGTACTGCGCCCCAGGTGACCGAGCAGCCGTACGGCCCCCAGGTGACGCGGGGCCGTGGTGTTTTCTCCCGCGTCCGCGCCTCCCGCCCGCAGGGGTCCCCGCCCCGCGGACCCGCCTCTCCGTCAGCCTCACCCCGCACTGACCCCACCCCCCTACGCACGCATCACGCACCACCCCACCCCCCGTCCCCACCCATCCCCACTCCGGCCTTCTGGAGCCTGCAATGACGCTGTCCGAAGCCCGTTCCGCGGTCGAGGTCACCGAAGCCGACGCACGGCGTTCCGCCCGTGCGGGCGCCTTCTCGATGTTCGTCGACAGCTTCGACGTGTATCTGCCCGCCCTGGTCCTGCCCGCCGCCATGGGCTATTTCATGCCGGACGACATGCCCGCCGCGACCCGGGCCACCATGACCACGCTGATGTTCACCGTGGGCCTGCTCGGCCGGCCCATCGGAAGTGTCGTCTTCGGCAATGTCTCCGACCGCATCGGCCGCAAGCGGACCACACTGATCAGCGGCTGGGGCTTCACCGTCAGCACCCTGCTGATGGGGCTGCTGCCCGGGTACGCCGCCTGGGGCTTCGGCGCCGTGGCCGTCTTCGCCGCGCTGCGGCTGATCAGCGGCGTCTTCCTCGCCGGGGGCTACGCCGCGCCGATGCCGCTCGCACTGGAGCAGGCGGGACCGGTAAGGCGCGGCTGGGTCGGCGGGCTGATCGGCGCCGGAGCACCCGGCTCGTTCCTGGTCATCAACTCACTGCTGCTGGTGATGCTCAACGTCGTGCCGGAGCACAGCTTCCTCTCCTGGGGCTGGCGCCTGCCGTTCCTGCTCGGCTTCCTGCTCGGCCTGGTCTACCTGTGGTCGTACCGCTCGGTGCACGAGGACTCCGAGGTGTTCGAGCGGCGGCGTGCGCAGGATGGGCGGCAGCCCGTCGTGGAGCTGTTCACCACGCACCGCGCACTGATCCTCGGTGTGTTCCTGTTCACCTGCGGCTACTGGTTCGCCGCGCAGATGTCGGTGTCGTTCCTGCCGACGCTGCTGGTGGAGGTGCAGGGGCACAGCGCGAACGTGAGCACCGTGGCCGAGCTGATCGCCGCGGTCCTGACCATCGCCGTCATCCTGGTGCTGGCCCGGATCGGGCAGCGCATCGGGCGCCGGAAACTGCTGATGATCTGGTCGCTGGTCATGGCGACCGTGGTACCCGCCGCCTTCGCGGCCCTCGCCCTGGCCCGCGGCGGCCACCAGCCGGCCTGGGTGACCGTGCTGATCTACCTGGTCGCCAAGGTGACCCCGTCCGCTCCGCTCGGCGTGATCCTCGCCTACCTCAACGAGCGCTTCCCGGCCTCCGTCCGCGCCAGCGGCTACAGCATCGGCTACATGTTCGGCCTGATCCTGCCGGGCCTGTACTCCTTCGAACTGCTCTGGCTCGGCAAGATCATGCCGTACGAGTACACCCCGATCGTGCTGATCGTCTTCGGTGGTCTGCTGATGCACGTGGCAGTGCGGCGCGGCCCCGAGACCAATCCGGTGACGGCCCCGGCCGGCGGCGGCACCGCCGCGGGCACGGCCGCCCCGCTGACCGTCGAGGGCGCACGGTGAGCCGCACCGGCGACGACACCCGGGCCGCGGCGCGCCCGCTGCCCGCGGCCGGCCGCCCGGCCCACGGGGACGCGGCTGCCCGCGACGCGAAAGGCACAGGCCCCGGCCGGCCGGTGCGCCCCGGCACCGCACACATCCCGGACCCGTCCCGGGGCGGACACGCCCACTGGGCCGTCCGGACGGCGGCCCGCACGCGGCCGCGAGAACGCCGAGAACCATGGAGGAGCCGATGGTCGCTCTGACCGATGAGGAGAAGGCCATGCGCGACGGCCGTGACGGCGACGCCGTCGCGGCGGCGATGGACCTGCTCGTCCGCTACGCCGACGCACTGGGCGCGGAGCACCTGTGCGAGACCCGCAACGTGGCCGGGACCAACACCCAGCCCTCGCCCGCCAAGACGAAACTCTTCGAGGAGGGCGGCTGGTCGAAGGCGTTCGCGGTGATCAGCCTCGACTGCGACGACGACATCGAGGTGCCGCCGATGAAGGTGCCGACCTGCCAGCTCCAGCACGGCTTCGGCGAGGACGCCCGGGGCATCATGCCGTACTCCGAGCGCGCCATCGAACTGCAGGCCGACGCCGAGTCGTTCTACAGCTCCAAGGGCGTCAACATCCTGGCCACCTGCACCCCCTACCAGGTCGGCAACCTGCCCACCTACGGCGAGCACATCGCCTGGATGGAATCCTCGGCGGTGGTGTACGCCAACTCGGTGCTCGGCGCCCGCACCAACTGCGAAGGAGGTGCCTCGACCGGCGCGGCGAGCCTCACCGGCCGTATCCCCTGCTGGGGCAACCACCTGGTGGAGAACCGCTACGGCACCCATCTGATCGAGTCCGGGGTGCGCATCGACGGCTTCCAGGACTGGGGCATGTTCGGCTACTTCGTCGGTGACGTGGTCCAGGAGGCGCGGCCCGTCGTGACCGGCGAGCTGGGGCAGCCCGACCTGGCGGATCTGAAGCACTTCGGGGCGGCCGCCGCCTCCTCCGGCGGCGTCGAGATGTACCACATCCCGGGACGCACCCCCGACGCGCCCACCCTGGAGGCCGCCTTCGGCGGCGCCGCCCTCCCCGAACCGGTCCGCTACGGCGCGGCGGAGCGCCGCGCGGTCTACGAGTCGCTGAACTCCATCGGCGACAGCGAGGACGTCGACTTCGTGCTGATCGGCTGCCCGCACGCCACGCTGGAGCAGATCGGGCGTGTCGCCCGGGCGCTCGACGGACGGACCCTGTCGCCCGGCTCCGAACTGTGGGTCATGACACCGCGCGCGCTGCGTGCCGTGGCGGACCGCAACGGCTGGACGGCCACCATCGAACGTGCTGGAGGCCGGGTGCTGACCGACTCCTGCCCGGCCATGTCGCGCGTCGCACCGGCGGGCACCGAGGTGTTCGCCACGGACTCGGCCAAGCAGGCGCACTATCTGCCGGCGATCCTCGGCATCGAGGCCTGGTTCGGCACCACCGAGGAGTGCGTCGACGCCGCCGTGACGGGCCGCTGGCGCGGCTCGCTGGCCCCCGCGGAGGTGGTCCGGTGAGCGGTCCGACGAGCGACGTCGCACAGTCTGGTCGGCTGGTGTTCCGTGGCCGCGGCATCGTGCCGGGGCGCGCCGAGGGCGAGGCCCTGGTCTCCCACGAGACCATCTCCGGCTGGGGCGGCATCGACCCGGCCACCGGCACCATCATCGAGCGCAGGCACGAACTCTGCGGTGTCTGTTTCACCGGCAAGGTGCTGGTCTTCCCGGGGGCGAAGGGGTCCTCCGGCTGGTCCGGCTTCTTCCAGGCGACCCGTCTGCTGGGCACCGCGCCGCTGGCGATGGTCTTCACCCACCTGACCACCAAGGCGGCCCTCGGCGCGATCGTCACCCGCGTCCCCACGGTGACCGACTTCGCCGACGACGACCCGGTCGCCGGCATCCAGACCGGTGACCGGGTGGAGGTCGACGGCGACACCGGGCTGGTGATCGTGCACGGACGGCTGCCGCGGGCCTGACCGCCGCAGGCCTGCGGCAGCCGTGGTGAGGAGTCCGGTCGGCCGGGCTCCTCACCACGGGCGAACGCTGCCCTCCGCGGCCGAGGCAGTCCGTGTGCCCGCCCCGCACGCCGGTGCACCGTGCCCCCGCGAGGTGCTCAGGTGCCCGCGCTGCCCTCGACGGGCTCTCCACCGAGGCATGGGGCACCGGGACGCGGCACGCTTCCCGCACGGCTGCCCGCACCTGCCGCACCTCGGCCGTTCAGCTCCTCCAGGCGGCGCGCCAGGCAGCGGTCAGACCGGGGTCCGCCGCCGCCAGGGCGGTGACCGCTTCGGCCAGCGGGAGGTCGGCCGTGTAGACAGGGGTTCCGGGCTGCTGGCGCCAGGAGGTGGCCAGTGGGCCGGCCGTCAAGGGGTCGAACCCCGCATCGTCCACCAAGGTCGAGACGACGCGCAGGTCCGGCTCGGAGTCCCCGGCGACGGGCGCGGCCACACGTCCGGGCGCACCCGCGGGAAGCGCCTTGTCGCGCAGGCTCGCTGCACCGATCGTGTTGAAGGCCTTGACCACGGGCCGGCCGAGCCGCTCGGCGACCCACATGCTCTCCACCTGACCTGCCTCGATCGCGTCGATCACGGCGTCGCGCCGATGGGGTACGTAGTTCCCGGTGTCGACCACGACCGCGTCCGCCGGGCACGACGCGACAACGGTACGGGGCAGGGCGGCCACTGCGCCGAACGGAATGCTGAGCACGACTGCCTCCGCTCCTGCCGCCACTTCCCCGAGTGGCGCGGCGACCACGGGGGTGCCCGCGACCAGCGCGCTGAGCGTTCGCGGCCCGCGGGAGTTCGCGAGCCGCACTTCGTGGCCGAGCCGTGCCCAGCGCAGCGCCAGCGTCCCGCCGATGTCGCCTGCTCCGATGACGGCGATCCTCATGCCGGAACACCGCCTTCCGCATCGGCGTCGTACGCGGGAAGCACGGGCTCACCGTGGAACGGCGACCTGGGTGGGTAGAGGTCTCGCAGGTAGGGCTGGTCACGTGTGAGGTCGCAGGGTTCCAGGCCGAGGCCGCCGGGCCCGCGGTTCACCGTCAGACCCTCCGCGCCGCGCAGGAGCGGCGGGTAGCCGAGCCGTTCCAGCCGGGCTCGCTCGGCGGCGTGGTCGTCGACCCAGTAGCCCACGTGGTGCAGCCAGCCGGTCTCGGGGATGGCCAGGGGCGTGCCCGGTATTCCTTGCCAGACCTCGACGGCGAAGGGGCCGCCGAGGGAGAACGTCACGCGGACGTCCACCTTCTGTACGGCGCCGTCGGGTCCGGAAAGGGTGAGGGAGCGGGTGACGGTCGGCCGCCAGTTCAGTTCGAAGAGCTCGCCGAGCCGGTGCTTCGCCTCGTCGAGGTCGGGGACGGCGAGGCCCATGTGCCAAAGGCGCTGCATGCCGGGTTCCTTGCTTTCTCGACGTGCGCGTCGGGGGACGCACCACGCCTGTGCCTAAGTGGACGTTGTGTCCGGTTCTCGCCGGGCAGGCTAACTGGACGGCGCGTCCGTTTCAACCTAGGCTTTCGGATCGTGAAGAGGACGACAGGGCGACGGACGGGTGCCGACAGGGCGAGTGCGCCTTCTGCGGACGGTGCCGGGACGCATGAGGGGAGCGAGACCGGCGCGGGCACCACGCGGAGACGCCGGGCGGACGCCCGGCGCAACTACGCCGCTCTTCTGGAGGCGGGGCGGGAGGTCTTCCGCGCAGGAGGGATCGACGCGCCCTTCGACGAGGTGGCGCGCCGTGCCGGTGTCGGCCGTGCCACCCTGTACCGCAACTTCCCCACCCGCGAGCATCTTTTCGCCGCCCTGATCGACGACCAGCTCGCCGTGCTGGAGGCGCGCGCCCGTGCCTGCACCGACCGGCTGGCCGCGGGGACGCGCCGGGGGCCGGAGGAAGCCGCCGCCGTCCTTGCGGACTGGCTGCGCCTGTACTACCGCACCGGGCGCCGCTACGGAGGCATGAGCGCCCAGATCAGCAGATCGCTGGGCGACCCGGACTCGCCGGTCGCCTCCGCTTGCGCGCCGATGCGCGCGGCCTTCGCCGCTCTCCTTGCCGCCGCCCAACGCAGCGGTGCCGTCCGGTCGGACGTCGCCCCCGAGGAAGTTCTCGCCCTCGTCGGTGCCCTGCCCGGCACCCTCGTCCGCGACCCCGCGACCGGCGCCCCCTACCTGGACATCGTCCTCGCCGGCTTGCGGACTCCCTGAGCCGGACCGCCTCGCGCGTACATCGCCCCTCCGGGTGGGAGACGCGTACGCGCTCCTGGCCGTCGACCGAGTGCGGATTCCGGCGGAGGGCATACGGAGCCTGGTGGCGGCAAGGCCGGCCGCCGCAGTCCCGTCATGCGATGCCGCGTCCGCCGCGGCACACCTCCTGCGGCGCCTCGCCGCTCACGACGCCCGGAGCAGGGCGTCCTCCATGCGGCGTGCCACGAGCCGGGCCGGAGCGATCCGGCTGCCTTCCTCCGTGACGAAGGCGAGTTCTGCCACGGTGCCGTCGTCGGTGCTGATGAACCTGGGGGAGGTGCCGTCGGTCTGCGGCCGGTACTGCCGGCTCCAGTCCGCCAGCGCCGCGATCACCACGTTCAGCCCGCGGCCCGCGTCACTGAGCACGTATTCGTACCGGCTCCGCTCACCCGGTTCGCGATACGCACGACGTTCGAAGATGCCCTGCTCCACCAGGGTCTCCAGGCGCCGGGACAGGATGTTCGGAGCGATACCGAGGGCGTCGCGGAACTCCTGGAAGCGCGTCGAACCGGCGATCAACGCCTCACGAATGATCAACACGGTCCAGGTGTCGCCGAGCACTTCGAGGGCTCGGGCGATGGAGCAGGTCGCATCCTTGCCCAGCGTCTTGGCCATGGGGCCGAGTCTAGCGGGATGGGTTGCGTGATGAAACCCAGCCGTCTAGATTGCAAATAAGTACTCAGGCGGGCTGGTGCGGGCTGCCGAGATGTGCCGGTTTCCCGGTGATCACGGGTCCTGGGCCGGGAACCCGTCCATCCGCAGGGGCGACGTGCCGGCGCACCGTTCCCGTCGCCGTCCCTGCCCCCGCGTCCCCGTCCCACCGGGCCGACACGATCAAGGAATGTGACCCATGCCCGTATCCGCCGCGCAGCGGCGCCTCGCCTTCAAAGATCTGCTCGCCTCACCGGAGCCGCTGCTGCTCCCCGGGGCGTACGACGTGCTCAGCGCCCACCTGGTGGAGCGCGCCGGTTACCCCGCGACCTATCTCGGCAGCTTCGCCGCGGCCGCCAGCCTCCAGGGGCTTCCCGACGTCGGCCTGGTCACCCTGACCGAACTGGCCGACGCCGCCCGCCGCATCGTCGAGGCCACCGACCTGCCCGTCCTGGTGGACGCCGAGAAAGGTTTCTACGAGGACGCCAACATCTGGCGCACCGTGAGGGCCTTCGAGGCCGCCGGCACGACCGGCATCCACATCGAGGACAACCTGGGCGGCAAGCACACCTCCCGTCCCGCCGGGCTGCTGGACGCCGACCGGATGGCCAACCGGATCCGCGCGGCGCTGGACGCCCGTGACGATGCGAACTTCCTGATCATCGCCCGCACAGATGCCGCGTGGATCCACGGGGATCTGGAGGAGGCAGTGGCCCGGCTGCGCCGCTATGTCGCCGCCGGGGCCGACATGGTGTTCGCACCGAAGATCCCCGCCGCCGACCTGAAGAAGGTGCGGTCGTGCATCGAGGCGCCGGTCGTCGTCGCCGCCGACCTCTACGACGCACCGGACGGCAGCAAGCCGGGCAGCACCCTGGCCGAGTACGCCGACGCGGGCGCGGATGTGCTGCTGTTGTGGTACAGCCTGGTCGGCGCCGCCGCCAAGGCCGTCGCCGACACCCTGGATGCGCTCGCGTACGGCGCCGAGATCGAGGGCCTCGGCGACCTCGTCCTCGACCAGCGCGCCTTCGAATCGTTCATGGGCTATGCCGAGTACGAGGCCCGCGCCTCGCGCTACGCCTGAGACACCCCCTCGCCCCCGCCCCCACCCCGCTCCGGAGATCGCCGTGTCCCACGACCACATCACACCTGTCCCGTCCGGCCGCACAGCGGACGACGTCACCACCTACGTCGGCGCCCGCGTGATCACCGGCGACGGACACACCGTCCTGGAGAACGCGGTCCTCACCGTCAAGGACGGCCGCATCGCACGTGTCGCACCGGCCCGTGAGGCAGACGGGACGGAGGCCGGTGCGTCCGAGGCCGCCGGAGCCGTCGTCCCGGTCCACGGGAAGACGATCATGCCGGCCCTCGTCAACCCGCACGGGCACCTCGGCTACATGCGCGGCACCGAATGCCACCCGCGCCACTACTCCCGCGACAATGTCGTCGATCACCTCCGCCGCTCCCTGTACTTCGGCATCAGCACCTTCCAGTCGCTGGGCACCGATCTGCGGGACACCGAGATCACCCTGCGCGACGATCAGCGTGCCGGCCGCCTGGACGACCCCGATCTCGCCACGCTGCTCACCGCGGGGGCCGGCATCGTCGCGGCACCCACCGCCGACGCCGGCAGCGGCGCTCCCTTCTTCGCCGTCGACGCCGTGCACGCGGCGACCGGACCACAGGACGCCCGCGCCCACGTCGGCGCCCTCGCCGCGAAGCACGTGGACACGGTGAAGTTCTGGATCGACGACCGCGGCGGTTTTGCCGCCAAGCTGAGTCCGGAGACCGCCGCGGCGATCGTGGACGAGGCACACCGTCACGGCCTGAAGACCGCGGCACACATCTACACCGCCGACGACGCCAGGACCGCCCTGGACGCCGGCGCGGACCTCCTCGCGCACATGCCGCGCGACCCCGGACCCGACGACGAGCTGATCCGGCGTCTGCTCGACCGCGACGTCGCGGTGTTCACCTCGATGAGCGTGCAGGGGCCGGCCACGACGGACTGGCTCGACGAGCCGATCCTGCACGAGGTGCTGCCCGAGGAGACCATCGCCGCCTTCCGCGACCGCCTCGCCGAACGGGGGCACGAGCCGCTGTTCGACACGAGCCGGACGTACGAACGGCTGCAACGCACCGTGACCACCCTGTACGCCGCCGGCGTACGGCTGGTCTTCTCACCCGACACCGGTGTCTTCGCACAGCTGCCCGGCATGGCCGAGCACCGCGAACTGCAGGCACTGGTGGAGGCCGGCATCCCCGCACTGCAGGCGATCGAGTTCGCCACCCGGCGCTCCGCGCACCTGCTGGGCCTCGACGACCGCGGACTGCTGGAGCCGGGACGCCGCGCGGATCTGCTGATCCTGGACGCCGACCCCCGGGACGACATCCGCAACACCCGCAGGATCTCCTCGGTTGTGATCGCCGGCCGTGCCGTCGACCGTGACCGGCTGCGCGACAGGATCACCGAGGCGGCGGCCTGACCGGACCACCGGCCTCCCGCACCCTTGCAGCGACCTCCCCGCCGCGTTCCGGTCCGTCGGCGGTGTCGCTGCGGCATTCACGGGAACACATCCGGCTCGGGCCGCCGGACCGCACGCAGTGCGGCGGCACGTGCCGGCACCATCCCTCGGAGGGATTCATGCACATCCACCTGTCCGCCGAGACCGCCATCGTCACCGGGGCAAGCCGGGGCATCGGACTGGCGACCGTCACCGCCCTGACCGGCGAAGGCGTACGTGTCGCGGGCATCTCCCGCACCATCACACCCGAGTTGAAGGAGACGGGCGCGCTCGCCATCGCCGCGGACCTCAGCGTCCCGCACGAGGCCACCGCGGCCGTCCGGTCGGCCGTCGAGGCCCTCGGCCACGTCGACGCGCTCGTCAACGCCGCGGGTGTCGTCGGTTCACCGGCTCGGTTCCTCGACATAGACGACGACACCTGGGCCGCCACCTTCGCCACCGACTTCTTCAGCGCGGTGTGGGTGACCAGGGCCGCGCTGCCCAGTCTCCTCGACCGCCGGGGCGCCGTCGTCAATGTCTCGTCCGTGAGCGCCCGCATGCCGAGCGGTGTACCCGCACCCTACGCGACCTCGAAGGCCGCGCTGACCGCGCTGACCGAATCGCTGTCCGAAGAGGTCGGACCGCGCGGCGTCCGCGTCAACACCGTGTCACCGGGGCCGGTCCGCACCGGTCTGTGGGAGGCGCCGGGCAGTTTCGGTGCACAGCTCGCCGAGCTGTCCGGCACCGAGCACCACACGTTCGTCGACGAACTGGCACAGAGGTTCGGCCTCACCCTCGGCAGGCTGCCGGAGCCGCACGAAGTCGCCGCGCTCATCGTCTACCTGCTCTCCGACCAAGCCGCCAACATCACCGGCGCCGACGTCGTCACCGACGGCGGTATGACGAAGACGGTGTAGCTCTCTTGGAGAGGTGCCGTGGTCGGTGAGCGGGTGTGATGCGGGCGCGCAGCGCGGTCGGGCCGGCCGGGTCTCCGAGCGGTCAGCCGGCCGGGTCCCCGCGCGGCCGACCGGTCCCGGCGAGTGCCTTCCGTGCCAGGGCCACCGCTCCCGCGAGGCCGTCCGGCACCGGCACCGGGCGCAGGCCTCGCGGGGCGAGCCGGCGGGTCAGCGGGCCGAGCAGTACCCCGCCGGGACCGAGCAGCCCCCCGGTGGTCACCAGGGTCTGACCGGGACGCGGCGAGAGCGCGTCCAGCGTATCGACCAGGTGCTCGGCCGCGCCCGACAGCAGTCGACGGGCGACCGGGTCGCCGCGGTCCGCCGTCTGCGCCACCAGCGGCGCCAAGCAGGCCAGGTCCACAACGGGCCGTTCGTGCACCGCCCGCACCAGCCGGTCGCGCAGCCGCTGTGCGGCGGCAGGCGTCGCCGGCTCGTCCGGTGCCATCTCGCCGAGGTAGTGCGCGAGGACGGCCGGGGTCAGGGCGGTGGGCGCGCCGCGCCCGTCGAGGGAGGCGAGCGCGCTGCGCACCGCTTCGCGCCCGAGCCAGAATCCGCTCCCGCTGTCGCCGAGCAGCCAGCCGTTGCCGTCGGCGGTGGCCACGGTGATCCCGCCGGTGATCCGGGCGGCCACGGCGCCGGTCCCCGCGATCAGCACCAGGCCGTCGCCCGGACTGCCCGGAGCGCCCGCGAGAGCGATCTCGGTGTCGCTCAGGACCGTGACGACCTCGGGCCGTATGCCCAGCTCGGTGAGGGCCGCCCGCAGCGCGGAACGCGCGTGCGCGGCACCGGCGTTGCCGGGCAGTGCGGAACACCCGGCCAGCCCCGCGGCCACCGCGCGGACGCGGGGGCGCAGCCAGGGCGGCGTCGCGGCGGCGACCGCCTGCCGCAGGTGCGAGGTCAGCACGTCGAGCGGGACGGAAAGGGCGTTGCCCGGCCCGGACACGCCGGTGCGCAGCGGCGGCCCGCCGTCCGCCGCAGCCCGGGCCAGCGCGGCGCGGGTACGGGTGCCGCCCGCGTCGATGCCGATGACGGCGGGCCACGCCGTCCCGTCCACCGCCCGCTGCTCCTCGCTCGTCGTCACGGTGTCCCCCTTCCGGACATGGCGCCGGACGCCTCCGGCGCGGGAGCACGCCCGTCGGTCGGGCCGGTGCTCCTCCGACTTCTGCCCACCTTGGAAGGCGTCTGTACCGCCTGATGCCACGGAGGCGTACGGGTGTGTCCGCGGCGCGCGCGCCGCCGTGCCGGTGCCGGCGCTCGCCTCGTTTCCCGGCGCAGGCGGTGATCCTTCTCCCGGCTGCCCGGCAGCGAAATCCCGCGCAGGCTGTCCAGCGGGCTGCCTGTCCATTGACTCGGCGCGCCCGCCCTGCGCAGAGTCGAGCGGCGAAGAGGCGAAGAAGGGACAGGCCTTCTTCAGCGGAGCCGAAGGAGCGGGCGTGCCGGACAGTCAGGAGTTCCTCGCCGCGGCCAAGGACGTCGTCGACCGCGTGGTCACCACACAGACGGATGCCGCGCTCGCGGCGGCCCGGCTGATCGCGGCCGCGCTCAAGAACGACGGTGTGGTGCAGGCGTTCGGTACCGGGCACTCGGAGTCGCTGGCCACCGAGATAGCCGGGCGCGCCGGCGGACTCGTGCCCACCAACAAGATCGCGATCCGGGACCTCGTCCTGTACGGCGGCGCGCCCGCCGGCACGCTCGACGACCCCCTGCTGGAGCGCGACCCCGAGGTCGCGCACCGGCTGTACGCACTCGCCGCACCGCACCCGCAGGACGTGTTCGTGATCGCGTCCAACTCCGGCATCAACGGGTGCATCGTCGAGATGGCCCGGCTGGTCAAGGAGCACGGGCACCCGCTGATCGCCGTCACCAGCGTCCAGCACACCTCCCGTGCCACGCCGCGTCATACCTCGGGCAAGCGCCTGAGCGACTTCGCGGACGTCGTCCTCGACAACGGCGCGCCCTTCGGCGACGCGCTGCTGCCGCTGCCCTCCGGTGGTTCGGTGTGCGCCGTCTCCACGATCACCGCTGCCCTGCTGGCCCAGATGGTCACCGCGGAGACGGTCCGTCTGCTGATCGAGGACGGCATCACCCCGCCGGTGTATCTCTCGGCCAACGTGCCCGGCGGCGACGAGCACAACAAGGTGCTGGAGGCTCGTTACGCCGGCCGCATCCGGCGCGGTTCCTGACACCTCGGCGGGCAGCGCCCGTCGTGCCCGCCGTGTGCCGGGAGATCAGCCGAGCCCGCGATGGGTGGTCCACAACTGTCCTGCCCGGTCGGCGGCTCGGGACACCAGGGCGGCCAGTTCGGGGGTGTCGGGGACGGGGAACGAGACGTAGGCGCCCCGGCCGCCTGCCACCGGCTTGCCGTAGGCCTTCACGGCGAGGTGGCCGTCCGGGAGAAGCCGGACGTTGAGCGTGGTCAGCGTGAAGGCTTCACCGCGCCGGGTGTCGTTCCAGCGCAGTGCCTCGGGGATCGTGACATTGATGGCCAGAGCGCTTATGTCCACGTCACTCATGTCACTGCTCACGCACGGATGATCTCACCCGTGTCGCGGGCGGCCGTCGCCGGCTCATGGCGACCGGTACCCACGGTGCGGGGCGACTACGCCGGGCGTCCGGCCGCCTGCCCGTTGTCCGCCGTCCCTGCCGTGGTGTGCTCCGGCGCGGCGGGGTCGGCCTCGCTGGTCGCGGACGAGCCCGCGCCGAGTCCGGTGAGGAAGGCGGTCAGCACGCGGCACAGGCGGGGCTCCACCTCCACGACGGCGTGGCCGAGGCGGGGATCGCTCCGGTACAGCTCCCGCAGCCGCGGACCGGGGGTCGCCATCTGCCACAGCGCCCCGGCCAGGCTCGTCGCCGTGGAGATCAGGTCGACCGTCTGCGTCTCGGACAGCCCCAGAAGCCGGCGCAGCTGGGCGTCGATCAGCGCGATCTCGTCGAGGGTGACGAGTTTGAACGAGCGGACCGCGTCGACCGACACATTGCGTTCGAGGTTCATGGGGGCCTGTGCCAGCAGATCGCAGAACAGCGGTCGCGTCGCCAGGCTGGAGGCGATCAGTGCGGCGACCTCCTGGGCGGTGGCGTGCGTGCACGCCTCCAGCTCGGCGCGCAGGGCGGCCGACCACTCCCGCCAGCCTTCCGCGGTCAGCTTCAGGAAGATCTGCTCCCTGGTCTCGAAGTAGCGCAGCAGGGCGGACTTGTGCATCCCCACGGCCGCGGCGATGTCCGTGAGGGTGACGTCCCGGACCCCGCGACTGCGGCCGAGCGTGCGGGCCGCGTCCAGGATCGCTGCTTCTCGAGCCTGCTTGGCCTCGGCACTGCGCGCACGCTGGAAGGCAGGCGAAGTCATGGGCCACATCATAGGAAGGCTTTAAGAGAACGGTGTTGCGTAAATAAGAGAACGGTGTTGCACTAGAGGCATGAGTCAACAGGTCTGGTTCATCACCGGTTCGTCGCGCGGCCTCGGCCGTGCACTGGTCGTCGCCGCGCTGGAAGCCGGCGATCGCGTCGTCGCCACCGCCCGTCGCCCGGAAACCCTCGCCGCTGTGCGGGAGAAGTACGGCGACCGCGTGCATCCGCTGGCACTGGACGTCACCCGTCCCGAGGCGGCCCGGCGGGCCGTCGAGGCGGCCGTCGGCCGGTACGGACGCATCGACGTGCTCGTGAACAACGCGGGATACGCCAACGTGTCGCCCATCGAGACCGCGGACGACGACGATGTCCGGGCACAGTTCGAGACGAACTTCTGGGGCGTCCACCACGTGACCAAGGCGGCGTTGCCCGTCCTGCGCCGCCAGGGCGGCGGCACCGTCGTGCAGGTCTCCTCGGTCGGCGGGCGCGTCGGCGGATCCCCGGGCATCGCGTCCTACCAGGCGGCCAAGTTCGCCGTCGACGGCTTCAGCCGGGTGCTCGCCGCGGAGACCGCACCGTTCGGCGTGCGGGTCATGGTCGTCGAACCGAGCGGCTTCGCCACGGACTGGGCCGGTGCCTCCATGACGGTCCACCCGATCCCCGACGCGTACGAGGAAACCGTCGGTGAGATGAACCGCCGGGTGCGGCAGAGTCCGGACGGGCCGGCCGGCGACCCCGAGCGCGCCGCCGAGATCATCGTGCGGACCGTCCGGCGCGGCCGGGTGCCGTCCCATCTGCTGCTGGGAGTGAACGCGGTGACGATGGCCCTGGAGCACTCCCGCCGGCAGCTCGCCGAGGCCACCGCCTGGGAGAACGTCAGCCGGTCGGCCGACTTCGGCGAGCCCTACCCCGTCGGCCTCCCGCCCGAGAGAGACGACCGCTGACTCCGCACCGGCGGGCGGCCGCGCACTGACGCGGCACCGGGCACAAGCGGGTGCCGCGCCGGTTCCGCGTCGCCGGTGACGCCCGGACACCGGCGGCCGGCGGGGCCGGAGCAGGACGTGCATCACGCGCAGGCGGGGTACCCGGCAGCCGCGAGCGCTCGTCGGCAGCAGACCAGCAGGGGGTGCCATGGTGGAGGGACAGCTCAGGGGCACACCCGACGATCCTTCGCGACGCAGCCCCCCTATCCCGCCCCTGGGGGAGGAGGACCTCGACCAGATCCAGGCCGGGCTCAGGCAGCTCGCGCAGGCGCACAGCCGGATGCGCCAGCTGCTGGACGCCGTCGTCGGCATCAGCAGCGCCCTGGACCTGGACGTCGTCCTGCACGCCATCGTCGACACCGCCCGGCGGCTCGGCCGGGCGCGCTACGCCGCCCTCGGCGTCCTGGACGAGACCGGCGCGTTCGTCCAGCTGATCACCTCCGGTTCCGGCGACGGCGACGTACGGGACAAGGACAGGCTGCCGCGGGGGACCGGTCTGCTGGGCGAGCTGATCCGCCGCCCCGAACCCCTGCGGGTGGAGAACCTGGCGACCCACCCGCGGGCGAGCGGCTTCCCCGAGGGACATCCCACGATGAGCACCCTGCTCGGGGTGCCCATCCGCGTCCGGGACACCCTCTACGGCAACCTCTACCTGACGGACAAGGAAGGCGACGAAGCCTTCACCGACGAGGACCAGGAATACCTCGTCGCGCTGGCCAGCGCCGCCGGTGTCGCCATCGAGAACGCCCGTCTCGTCCAGCGGCTGCGGCAGGCGACGGAGGACTTCCAGCGCCGTCTGCTGCCCGATCTGGTCCCTCTGCCGGGTCTGGCGTTCCAGGCCCGCTACCAGCCCTCCACCGAGGCACCCAGTGTCGGCGGCGACTGGTACGACGTGATCTGCCTGCCGGACAAGGTGCCGTGCGTGATGGTCGGCGACGTCATGGGCCACGGCATCGAGGCCGCCAGCGTCATGAGCCGGATCAGCAACATGATCCGCGTCATCGCCTACGCCGAGGAGCAGCCGCCCAGCCGCATCCTGCACCGGCTGGACGCGCTCCTGCACCACCTCGACGACGCACCGATGGCCACCGCCCTGGTCGCCCGCATCGAACCCGTCGGCAGCGGCGAAGGCAGGTTCCTGCGCTGGTGCAGCGCGGGACATCTGCCTCCCCTGCTGATCACCCCGGACAACCGGGCCCGCTATCTCACGGCGGAGGCCGGGCCGCCCCTCGGTGTCAGCCCCGAACTCGCACGCCCGGACCACCGCCACCCTCTGCCCTGCGGTGCCACCGTGCTGCTGCACACGGACGGACTCATCGAAGAACGCGGCCACAGCTGCGACGACGGCATGAGACAGACGGCCGACACCGCGGCCCGCTGTGCGACCGCCCCCCTGGAAGGACTCTGCGATGCCCTCCTCGCCCAGCGTCAGGGAACCTTCCACGACGATGTCGCCCTGCTCGCCGTCCGCGTGGCGCACTGAGCCGTCCCGGACACGGCGGCGACGGGGGAGCGGGACCCTCACAGCCCGCACGCGGGGCTGTCGGGCCCCACCGGACCCGGCGTGCGCGCGGTGCACTGGGTGTGCCGGCGTACGTCGTCACGCACACGCCGCCCCTGCCCGACCACCCGTACGTGACATGTGAACACCCACAAAGGAGAGAACGATGGGCACACTCGCACGACGCCAGAGGTTCTCCTTCCCGGAGATCCCCGAGTGGTTCGAGTCCTTCCCCGCCCGGTTCGGCATGCCCTCCCTGGGCGACCTGTACGCGGTCCGGATCGAGGAGTACATGGAGGAGGGCCGGTACGTCGTACGGGCGGAACTGCCGGGTGTCTCGCCCGACGACATCGACGTCGTCCTCAGCGAAGGCACGCTGACCATCAGGGCCGAACGCACCGAACACGACGTGGACAAGCACCGCAGCGAGATCCGCTACGGCTCCATGAGCCGCACCGTGACCCTGCCGCCGGGAGCCGACGAGGACGACGTCACCGCCGACTACACCGACGGCATGCTCACCGTCAGCGTGGGCATGGGACGTGAGCGGACCGAGGAGAAGCACATCGAGGTCCAGCACGGTGGATGACGTCCGTCACCGCGGCGCACCGCCGGCCGCCTCCCGGCCGCCGGGCGCACGGTACGCGGCAGCGCGGCGCGCCGGGCGGCGGCACCGCCTCCCGGCGCGCCCGCCCGGCCGGCGCACCGGTGACGAGCAACCGGGAAGGGCGTGGCGATGAGGCAACGCAGCGTGGGCGATCTGATGACACCCACCGCCGTGAGTGTGCGGCCGGGCACGCCGTTCAAGGAGATCGCCCGCATCCTCGACGAGTACCAGATCACGGCCGTTCCCGTGATCGACGACGAGGAGCGGCCGGTCGGGGTGGTGTCCGAGGCGGACCTGCTGCGCAAGCAGACGGACAGCGGCGCCGGGAGCAGCGCGCAGGACCTGATGACGAGCCCCGCCGTCGTCGCCGAGCCCGGCTGGCATGCCGTGCGGGCCGCGAGGACGATGGAGCGCCACAAGGTCAAGCGGCTTCCCGTGGTGGACGGCGACGGCCGGCTCATCGGGGTGATCAGCCGCAGCGACCTGGTGCAGCTGTTCCTGCGCAGGGACCGCGCGATCCAGGAGGAGATCCTGGAGGACGTCATCGTACGGACGCTGGGCCTGCCGCCGTCCGCGCTGACCGTCGAGGTCACCGACGGACGGGTCATCCTCAGCGGCACCGTCCCGCACAAGAGCCTGATCCCGATCCTCGTACGGCTGTGCGACTGTGTCGACGGCGTGGTGGAGGTGGTCACCCGGCTCGGCTTCGACCGGGACGACACCGCGGACCACGGCGGCGGCACACCGGCATCGCCGCACGCGTCGCGGGACGCACAGCGGTGACCGAGCACCACGACGCACGACCGTGAGAACGCACACCCCGTCACGTCACGTCGCCCCGGATGCCACGTCCGCACGGGACGCCGGGCGCCGGACGTGCGGTGCACGAAAGAAGGAGCAGCCGTGTGGCCGACCGAAGCGCAGCACAGGACGGCACCCGCACCGCACAGCGCGGCAGGGCCCGGCGCCCCGATCCGGGTCTTCCTCCTCGACGACCACGAGGTGGTGCGGCGGGGCGTGCACGACCTGCTGGACGACGAACCGGACATCGAGGTGGTCGGCGAGGCCGCCACCGCCGAGCAGGCTCTGGCACGGGTGCCCGCGCTGCGCCCCGACGTGGCGGTGCTGGACGTGCGCCTGCCCGACGGGGACGGGGTGAGCGTGTGCCGGGAACTGCGCTCCCGCCAGCCGGACCTGGCACCTCTGATGCTGACCTCGTTCGACGACGAGGACGCCCTGCTGGACTCGATCATGGCGGGGGCCGCCGGCTATGTGCTGAAGCAGATCCGCGGCTCCGATCTGGTCGCGGCGGTGCGCACCGTCGCCGGCGGGCAGTCGCTGCTGGATCCCAGCGCCGCCACGAAACTGATGGCCCGGCTGCGAGGCGGAGGACCGCAGGAGCCGCCGGACGCGCTGCCCGGTCTCACCGACCGTGAACGGGAGATCCTCGCCCTGATCGGCGAGGGCCTCACCAACCGCCAGATCGGCCAGCGCCTGTACCTGGCGGAGAAGACGGTCAAGAACCACATCTCCCGGCTGCTGGCCAAACTCGGGGTCGAACGGCGCATCCAGGCCGCCGTCATCGCCACCGAGGCCCGCGACCGGCTGAAGGGCGACACCCGCTGACGAACCGGCCCTTCCCGGTGCCCGCGACCCGCTGTGCGGGCCCCCCGACGGCATCGCGGGCGCCCCGGCGCCGTGGCGTCCGGGCCGGCTGGTGCCCGTGCCGTCCGGTGCCGCGGCCACTACGGTGGCAGAAGAGCGCCACATCGGGGGCTGGGAGGCACACCGGTGGGAGGTTCCGAGGAGTTCGGCGAGGCCGGGACGGCCAGGGTGCGGCTGCCCCAGCTGCGGCTGGACGAACTGCTGGAGCAACTGCAGGCACGCCTGGACGCCGCCCGCTGTACCCGGGACCGGGTGCACCATCTGCTGGAGGCGGTGCTCTCCGTCGGGCGCGAGCTGGAGCTGCAGCAGGTGCTGCGGCGGATCGTGGAGGCCGCCGCCGTCCTGGTGGACGCCGAGTACGCGGCCCTGGGCGTGATCGGCCCCGACGGCCGGCGGCTGTCGGCGTTCCACACGGTCGGGGTGTCCGAGGAGGTCGTCGCGAGGATCGGCCGGTACCCGGAGGGCCACGGCATCCTGGGGGAGCTGATCCGCCACCCCGAGCCGCTGCGCATACCGAACCTGGCCGAACACCCGTCGTCGTACGGTTTCCCGCCGCACCACCCCCCGATGCGCAGCTTCCTCGGCGTCCCGATCCGGGTGCGCAACGAGGTGTTCGGCAACCTCTACCTGACGGAGAAACGGGGCGGGGGCGAGTTCGACGAGGAGGACGAGTCGATCCTGTCCACGCTGGCGGTCGCGGCGGGCGTGGCGATCGACAACGCCCGCCTGTACGAGGAGTCCCGGCTGCGGGAGCGCTGGCTGCAGGCCAACGCGGAGATCACCCACAGCCTCATGTCGGGCGCCGCCCACGCGGAGGTCCTCGCACTGATCGCGCAACGCGCACGGGAGATCACCGGTGCGGCCCTGGCGGTGATGTCGACACCTGTGCCGAACACGGACACGCTCAGCGTGGACGTCGCCATGGGCCGGCAGGCGGAGGCCCACCGCGGCCTGGTCCTGCCCATGGACGGCACCCTGACCGGGCAGGCCTTCGCCGAGGGCGCACCCGTGATCAGCCCGGACATCGAGCACGACGAACGGGTGACCGCCCGTCCGGCGCGGTTCGCCGGCCTCGGCCCGGCGGTGGCGCTCCCCATCGGCTCCCGCGCCCACGTCCGAGGAGTCGTCCTGCTGGCCCGGCTGACCGGCGCCGACGACTTCTCCGCCCGGGAACTGGACCGGCTCAAAAGCTTCGCCGCACAGGCCGCACTCGCCATGGAGCTGGCCGAGCGCCGCCAGGACACCGAACGGATCGCGGTGTGGCAGGACCGCGACCGCATCGCCCGGGACCTGCACGACCTGGCCATCCAACGGCTGTTCGCCACCGGGATGACCCTGCAGAGCGCCGGCCCCCTCATCGAGCACCCGGAAGCCAAGGAACGGGTGCTGCGGGCCGTGGACGACCTGGACGAGACCATCAAGATCATCAGGTCGACCATCCTGGGTCTGCGCACGCACGACGAGGCGGCCCCGGGACTCAGGGCACGCGCGGTCCGGGCGGTCGGCGAGGCCACACCCGTGCTCGGCTTCGCACCCGCCGTGCGCATGGAGGGCCTGCTGGACACACATGTGCCCGAAGAGGTCGCCGACCATGTGATCGCCGTGCTGTGCGAAGCCCTGACCAACATCGCCCGGCACGCCCGCGCACAGCGCGCCGAGGTCGTGCTGGAGACCGACGGCGAGCAGGTGTGCCTCACGGTCACCGACGACGGCGTCGGCATACCGCCCCGGGGCCGCCGCAGCGGCCTGGCCAACATGGCCGAGCGGGCCCGCGGTCTCGGCGGCTCCCTGGAGATCGCCACGCCCGAGGGCGGAGGGACGGTCCTGGTGTGGCACGCACCCCTCGGCGCCGCCGCCCACCGCCCGTCCTCCGGCCGTACGGCCCCTTAGTCAGGTGTGCCGTTCCGGGACCTCGGACCCATTGGTGCGGGTGCCGGATCGGGGCGATGCTGAGAACACGTCCCGGAGGGAGGGCATGCCATGCACGCTCAGCTAGGCGACCGACTGGTCGTGGAGAGCCCGGCCACCGGGGTGACCCGGCGTGACGGCGAGATCGTCGGTCTGCACCACGACGACGGCACACCCCCGTACGACGTGCGCTGGTCGGACACGGGCGAGGTCACCCTCGTCTTCCCCGGGCCGGACGCACATGTCCAGCACCTGAGGCACGAACGGCCCCCGTCACCCGGGCAGGCACCGCCGGCACCCGCCGCCGCGCAGGCAGGGCACCCCGGGGACTTCGGACGACGTGTGGCCGAGGCCCGCCGGCAAAGGGGGCTCAGCCTGCAGGAGGCGGCCGCACGTGCCCGGATGTCGCCGCAGTATCTCGCCTATCTCGAACAGCGGCCCTCCGAGCCGGGCATCGCCACCGTGCTGCGCCTGGCCGACGCGCTCGACACCAGCCTCAGCGCCCTGCGCGGCTGCGATCAGGACCTGCCTCCCGGACAGGGAGCGGCCCTGCTGCACCCCCGTCTGACCGGCCTCGGCCAGGACGAGTGCCGGGCGCTGCTGTCCACGCACGGGGTGGGACGCATCGCCTTCAGCGCACCGGACGGGCCGGCCGCGTTCCCGGTCAACTACGAGATGGTGGACGGCGACGTCTGCTTCCGCACCGCACCCGATGCGGCACCCGCCGCGGCCGTGGGCCGCGAGGTCGCCTTCGAGGTCGACCGTGTCGACGAGGTGATGAGCCGGGGCTGGAGCGTGCTCGTGGTGGGGCGTGCCGAGGCCGTCGACGACCCGGAGACGGCCGACCGGCTGCACCGGCAGGCACGCTCCGGACCGTGGGCGGGTGGCGCCCGCACGCTCTGGGTGCGGGTGCGGCCCACGCGGCTGACCGGACGGCGCATCACACCCGCCGGCGGTTGAGCGGCCACCGACGGATGAACGGCCACCGGTGCGGCACCGGTGGAGCACGGTCGCGGGACGCGGTCAGTGGGCCGGATCGTGGTCCTGGCGGACCACGACGACCGGGCACGCGGCGTGCTGGGCACACCGCTGGCTGACCGAGCCCAGCATCGCCCGGGCGAAACGGCCCCGCCCCCGGCTGCCCACCACGAGGACGTCCGCCCCCTGCGAGGCACGGATCAGCACTTCGGACGGGTCGCCCTCCACAAGATGCTCCCGCAGACCGGCCGGCCGCTGCCCCTCGGCGAACACGGCGTTCAGCTCCTCCGTGAACCGCTGCCGGGCCTGCTCGAGGTCGAAGTCGGGATCGACCGCCGGTCCGGCCCAGCCGATGTCCGAGGGCGTGTCCCAGGCGGACACCGCCTCGATCACCCCGCCCACCAGCTCCGCGTACCGCACCGCCCAGCGCAGCGCGGCATACGACGACGGCGAACCGTCCACACCCACGACCACCCGCGGCTCGGGTCCACTGGTCTGCATGCCCACCTCGCTTCGGCGTCGCTGCTCCTTACTCCACGCTGCCGGTCCTGACCCGACCCTGCCAGCCGGGCGCGGAGCACTCAGGGCCGACCGGCCCCCGGCGAGCCCCGGACAGCCCATGGGCTTCCGGTCCGTGCCGCGGGATGCTCGAACCGCGGAAGAAGCGGCGGTTCCGGACAGCCGCCCTCCGTGCCGGCCGGGGTGAGGAGCGAGCGGACATGAAACACGACAAGATCGGTTCGGTGATGACGCAGGACGTCGTCCGGGCCGAGTACGGCACCCCGTTCAAAGAGGTGGCGCGCATGCTCGCCGACCACCGGATCAGCGGCCTGCCGGTGGTGGACGAGGACGACCACGTCATCGGCGTCGTCTCGGAGGCCGACCTGATGACCCGCCAGGTGCTCACGGCGGAGCCCTGGGCGCCGGGCCGGCATTTCCGTGCCCTTCTGACGATGACCGCCCGGCGCCAGGCCGTGAAGGCCAAGGCCCGCACCGCCGGACAGCTCATGTCGCAGCCACCCGTCACCGTGCACGCCGACGACACCATCGCCGAGGCCGCCCGGACCATGGCCGAGCGGCAGGTCGAGCGGCTGCCGGTGATCGACGAGGAGGACCGGCTCGTCGGCATCGTCACCCGGCAGGACCTGCTGCGGGTGTTCCTGCGGCCCGACGCCGAGATCCGCGAGGAGGTCATCCGCGAGGTGTGCGTCAACGCCCTGCGTGTTCCGCCGGGAAGCGTCACGGTGACGGTGACCGGGGGTGTCGTCACCCTGGAGGGCAGCCTGGAACGGAGGAGCGACGCCGAGGTCGCGGTGTCGATGGCCCGGCAGATCGACGGCGTGGTCGACGTCGTCGACAACCTCACCCACCGGGTCGACGACACGGACCCGCGTTTCGACGACGGCGCCAGGCAGAGCGTGCTGGACGACTGGCTGCACCGCGCCTGAACCGGGCCGGCACCGTCGAAGACCGCGCGGAAGGTCAGCGCGGTCCAGGTGCGTCGCCCGGAATGCCGGCGCGGACGGCGATGTCCGAGGTGACCGAGACGACGCCGTCCACCCCGAGGCACAGGCGCTCGACCACCGGCACCAAACTCTCGTCCTCCACGGTCCCGGCGAGGGCGACCCGGCCGTCCGTCACGGAGACCGTGAGGTCGGCCGGCGCCAGGCCCAGGGTGCCCGCCAGGACGTCCCGGATGATCTCCTCACGGATCGCCTCGTCCCGGCGCAGGAAGATCCGCAGCAGGTCGCCGCGGCTGACGACGCCGGTCAGGACCCCGGTCTCGTCGATCACGCACAGACGCTTGACCTTGGCCTCGTCCATGGTGCGCGCGGCCTCGACGACGCTCCACTCCGGCCGGGCGCACACCGGCGGAACCGTCATGAGTTCTTCGGCCGTGGCACGCTCCAGTCCCGCCTCCGGCTCGTCGGGCGGCAGCGGGGGCAGCAGCCCGGCCGGGTCGGCGCGGCCGGCCACCGTACGCAGCAGGTCCGCCTCCGAGACGACGCCGACGGGATGGCCGAGGTCGTCGACGACCGGTACGGCGGTCACGTCGTGGTCGGCCAGGGTGCGGACGATCTGCTTGAAGGGGGTGTCCCGCCGGACGCGGACGACACCGTGGGTCATGAGGTCTCCCACCGTTCGGTGCTGCTGCATGGTCTCCTCCTCCTCGCGCCGGATGAGGTGCCGCCCGGTTCGGCACACCGCACACCCGGCCACTCCTCCAGCGTGGCGGCCGCACGCACCCGGCGCCTGGGGCGGCCGTGCCGGCGAGGCCGCCGTTCGTCCCCGCCGCACGGGACGCAGGGCCCGACCCGGGCCGTGCCCGCGATGCCCGGGGCACCTGGCGGCGTGAAGTCCGACCCGCCACGCGTACCCGCAGGCGTCCCGTTGCGTGTGGGCTGCGTCATAGCCGCCGGGAGACCAAAGGCGGCATGATCGACGTTTTCCGGACGTCAGGGGAACGGATTCATGGGTGAACATGTACATGTACGGCTCAGCAAGGGGCTGAGCGTCTCCGAGGACGGCGAACTCGTCGAGTACTCCCGCTGCCGGTGCGGAGCCACGTGGACCAAGACCTACCGGGTCGACGGCGACGAGCCGGACCACCCCACGTCGTGACCCCGGCAGCCGCTCGGAGCCGTGGGGCACCGGACCGTCCCGGACCGGCCGCGCAGGGGAGCAGGTGACGAGTGCCGCGGATGCGCCCCGGTCGGCAGGCCCTCGGGGCCGAAGGGCCCATGTCCGCCCGCGGACAGCCGGGCACGCTGAGTCTGTGAGGTGGCGCGGCGGAAAGGCCGTCCACCGACTTCCACGGCCGCAGGGCCGGCGCGGCAGAAGGACGACCGGCTGATGTATCGCAACGACGGTTTCAGCGAACTCGAACGGCGCGAGTGCCTGGAGCTGTTGGCCACGGCTCCCGTGGGCCGTATCGTCCACACGCGCCACGCCCTGCCCGCGGTGCTCCCGGTGAACTTCGCCCTGGACGACGACGCCGCCGTGCTCATCCGCACCTCGGCCGCCTCCGAGCTGGCCCGGGCCGTCGACGGCGCGGTCGTCGCCCTGGAGGCCGACGAGGTCGACGCGGCCGCTCACTCCGGGTGGAGTGTCGTGGTCACCGGCACCGCTTCCGTGATCACCGACCTCGCGCACCAGCGTCGTCTGGCCGGCAAGGTGCCGCGCTCCTGGGTGCCGTGGCCCGAAGAGGTCGTCATCCGTATCGAGCCGGAACTGATCACCGGCCGCGCACTGGCAGGCGGACGCAGCCTGTACGGCCTGTAGCCCGGGAGTGCTTCCCCGGCACGGGCGGCTGCTACAGGGTTTCTCCGCGGCCGCTGCCGTACGGGGCGTACAGGTCGAGAAGGCGGACCCGGGCCGCGTGCAGCCGCTGGGCGACCACCTGGCCCACCCAGACGGCGACGGCACGGCCGAACAACGGATCCTCGTCGCACAGCGTCCGCACGGTCACCGCGTCGAACTCGTGGGCCCGCACCGGGCTGGACGCCTCGGCGCCCAGATGCCACAGGTACGGCGGAAAGTGCCAGGACCAGCCGAGCAGTTCACCGTGGCCCAGACACTCGATCACGGCGGCGCGGCGGCCGGGGACATGCAGGTCGAGGGCGACCGTGCCGGTCTTGATGATCCAGAAGCGGTCGGCGTGCCGGCCCTCGTCGAACAGCCGTGTGCCCGCCTCGAACGCGACGTCGTGGGCGAGGGACATCAGCCGGGCACGGTGCTCGGGCGACAGGGCCGCCGTCAGGGTGGGGGAGGAGGTCGTCATCGTCGTGCGCTCCTTCGTCGTCGGTGCCGTCGAGGCCGGGATGCCGTCGGCCGCGCCGCCCCGTGCACCGGGCTGCCGGCCCCACGCGACCGCGGGGCGGGCTGCTTCCAGACTGTGGCCGCGCGAGATGGAACACCACGGGCCGCCCGGTCCCGGACCGGGACCCTTCGGCCCTCGGCCCGCGCTCAGCGCAGGCGCCGCAGGTACGGGGCGCGGGGCCGGCGCGGTTCGAGGCGGACCCGGACGTCGAGCGCCATGACACCGTCGGGGCCGGCGAGCAGCGGGTTGAGGTCGGCCTCGGCGAGCTGCGGCAGATCGCAGGCCATCCGGGATATCCGGTGCAGCAGCTGCTCCAGGGCTTCGAGATCGGCGGCGGGGGCGCCCGCGTGACCGAAGAGCAGAGGGGAGCAGCGGGGGGAGGTGAGCAGCTCACGCACGGTGCGTTCGGTGAGCGGGGCGAGCCGGCCGGCGTGGTCGGCGAGGACGTCGGTGGCGGTGCCGCCGAGGCCGAAGAGCACCAGTGGGCCGAACACCTCGTCCTGGACGACGCCGGCGAACAGCTCGGTGCCGCGTCCGGCGAGCGGCTGGAGCACCACCCCGGTCAGACGGTCCCCGAACCGCGCCACCAGATCCCGGTGGGCGTTTCTGACCTGGGCCGCGCCCTGCAGGCCGAGGTGGAGGGCGTGCTGCTCGCTCTTGTGGACCAGTCCCGGCCAGTACGCCTTCATCACCACCCGGCCGTCGGGACCGGCCAGCCGTTCGGCGGCGGCGACCGCCTCGTCCTCGCCGCGGGCCCAGGCCCAGCGGATCTGCGGGACGCCGTAGCAGCCAAGGAGGTCGGAGACGGTGTGCGGGTCGAGCCAGGCACCCTCCGGACGGCCGCCGAGGAACCGGGTGACGATCCGCCGCGCCCGCGCCGTGTCCACGTCCGTCAGCCGCGGCACGCTGCCGGGCGGCTCGGCCAGCCACCGGGCCCGGGTGGCGGCGTGCGCCAGGGCGCGTGCCGCGTCCTGCGCGTCGCCGTAGGCGGGCACCCGGCCCTCGGCCTCGGTGCCGAGCAGCTCCACGCGGGCCGCCTGCGCGGGCAGCACCACGACCGTGGGGCGCAGCTGCGGCCGGGGGATGCCGGTCACCGCCCGCACCAGGTCCTCGCCGGTCGCCTGGGCCACCGCGGTCGGGACCAGGGTCACCAGGACGGCGTCGACGGCGCCGTACTGCACCAGCAGCTCCACGCAGGCCCCCAGCCGGTCCTCGCCGACCGCCGCGGTCGTGTCCACGGGGTTGGCGGCGGTCGCGCCCTCGGGCAGCAGCGCGGTCAGCCCGTGCACCAGGTCGGCGGGGAGCACCGGCACGCTCAGCCCCGCCTCCGCGCACGCGTCGGCGGCCAGCACGCCCGCACCGCCGGCGTTGCTGACGACCGCCACCTTCGGGCCGGCCGGCAGCGGCTGGCAGTGCAGGAGGGCGGCCGCATCGAGGAGTTCGCCGATCGTGCGGGTCGCGGTGATGCCGGCCTGCGTGAACAGCGCCTGCCGGGTCATGGTGGGGGTCGCGGCCGCCGCCGTGTGGGAGGCCGCGGCCCGGCGTCCCGCCTCGGACCGTCCGGCGTCCACGGTCAGGATCGGCAGGGTGCGCGCCACCCGGCGGGCGGTGCGGGAGAAGGCACGCGGGTTGCCGAAGGACTCCAGGTGCAGCAGCACCAGGCCGGTGCGTCCGTCCGCCTCCCACCACCGCAGCAAGTCGTTGCCGCTGACGTCGTACTTGTCGCCGAGCGAGACGAAGCTCGACACACCGATGCCGAGGCGGGCCAGCCCGTCCAGCAGCGCGATGCCCACCCCGCCGGACTGCACCGCCACGCCCGCGGTGCCGGAGCCCGGATGCCGGGCGGCGAAGGTGGCGTCCAGGCGGACCCCGTCCTCGGTGTTGGCCAGGCCCAGGCAGTTCGGGCCGGCCAGCCGCATGCCGTGCCGGCGGCACGCGTCCAGCAGGGCCGCCCCCTGGCGGGCGTCGAGCCCGGCGGAGACGACGAGCAGGCCGCGCACACCGGCCGCCCCGCACTCCTCGGCCACCTGCGCAACCGCCCCCGCGGGCACGGCGACCACCGCCAGATCCGGCACCTGCGGCAGCGCGGCCACGGACGGGCAGGCGCGCACCCCGGCGAGCACACCGGCCGACGGGTGCACGACGAAGACCCGCCCGGGGAACGAGCCGGTGACGATGTTGCGCAGGATCGCCCGCCCGACCGAGCCCGGGCTGCGACCGGCCCCGATCACCACCACGGACCTGGGCCGCAGCAGCGGCCGCAGGCTCGCGACGTCCGCGAGCCGGTCACGGGCGTCCACCGCCCGCACATACGTCTCGTCTTCGGTCAGCTCCACCACGCAGTGCACCTCGGGTCCCTCGAACCGGCGCCTGACCCGCAGGCCCAGATCACGGAAGACCCGCAGCACATCGACGTTCTCGGCCAGGGCGTCGGCGGTGAACGCGGTGAAGCCCGCCTTGCGGGCGGCGTCCGCGAGATGCTCCAGCAGCAGCGTGGCCACGCCGCGGTGGTGCCAGTCGTCGGCCACCGCCACCGCGACCTCCGCCGCCCCCTCGTCCGGGCCGGCCTCGTACTCGGCGACACCGATCAGTCGGCCGCCGTGCTCGGCCACCAGAGCTCCGCAGCCGGGACGCGGCGGCCCGGCCACCCGCTCGGCGGCCTGCCGCGCGGAGGAACGGCTGAGCGAGAAGAACCGCAGCCGCAGATTCTCGTCCGACATCTCCTCGTACAGCCGCCGCACCGCCGCACGGTCGCCCGGGACCGGGCACCGGATGCGGACCGTGGTGCCGTCGGCCAGCAGGGCGTGCACGGGCGCCGGCCCGGCCGTGGTCATCGCTCGTTCTCCCTCCCGGTCGTCGTCTCCACCCTCCGGCGGCCCGGGCCGCCGCCCCAGAGGCCGAGTGGGCCGCGGACCGGGCCGAACGTCCCGGACCGGGGCCACTGCGCCCTCGCGCCGGGGCCGGGTGTGATGCGACGGTGAGAGGTACGGACGTCCTGCCGTGCTGAGGCCTGATCCGACCGACAGGCCCTGTCCGGCGGCAGCGCTCGGTGAAGGTGGCGGTGGACATGGAGCTGCCGGTCGTGGTGGGTGTGGACGGGTCGGGCCCCGCCCTGACCGCGGTCGACTGGGCGGTGGACGAGGCCGCCCGGCGCGGGGTGCCGCTGCGGCTGGTGCACGCCTCCCTCTGGGAGCGCTACGAGGGCGCCGTTGCCCCCGCGGGCACCGAGCTGCCCGCGGAACGGCTGATGGCCCGGCAGGTGACCGACACGGCGACACAGTGGGCCCGGCGGCGCGACGCGGAGGTGACGGTGTGGACGAGCGTCCTCCCCGAGGACCCCGTGTCGGCCCTGGTGCACGCGAGTGCCGGCGCCTGCGTCCTCGTCACGGGCAGCCGCGGGCGCGGCGGACCGAGGGAGCTGCTTCTCGGCTCGGTGAGCCGGACCCTGGCGGCCCGGGCCCGGTGCCCGGTGATCGTGGTCCGCGGCGACACCGCGGGCCTCGCCGGCAGCCACGAACGGATCCTGCTCGGCGCCGGCGACCCCGCGACCTGCGGTGAGGCGGTGCGCTTCGCGCTGTGCGAGGCCGAGCTGCGCGACTGCGTCCTCGACGTCGTCCGCGCCGGGCGCCGCACCGCCGCCTCCCCCGGCACGGACGAGACGCAGCCCCGCGCAGGCGCACGACGCGACGCCGCCGTCCTCGACGAGCTGCTGCACCAGGCGCGGGCCGAGCACCCCTCGGTGCGGGTACGGGCCACGACGGCCGAGGGGCCCGCGCACCGGGTGCTCGTGGACCGTTCGGCCGCCGCCGATCTGGTGATCGTGGGAGCCCGCCGTGCGACCGGACACCCCGGCCCCCAGCTGGGCCGCACCACCCGCGCACTGCTCCACCACGCGCAGTGCCCGGTCGCCGTCGTGCCGCACCGGGTGGTATGACAGCCCCGATGACGTCGATCACGGCCGGGACATGGGAGTACGACGGGTACGACCCCGCGCAGGAACGGCTGCGGGAGGCGCTGTGCACCCTCGGCAACGGCCGCTTCGCCACCCGCGGCGCGCTGCCCGAGTGCACCGCGGACGACGTGCACTACCCCGGCACCTACGTCGCCGGCTGCTACAACCGGCTCGTCTCCCGCGTCGCAGGCCGCCAGGTGGAGAACGAGGACCTGGTCAACCTGCCCAACTGGCTGCCGGTGCGCTTCCGGCAGCCCGGCGGCTCCTGGCTCACCCCCGACACCGTCACCGTCCTCGGCCACCGGCAGACCCTGCATCTGGACGCCGGTGTGCTGGAACGCCGCACCTGCTACGACCTCGGCGACGGCCAGGCCCTCACGGTCCGCCAGGTGCGCATCGTGCACATGGCCGACCCGTACCTGGCCGCCCTGCGCACCGAACTCACCGCCGAGGGCGGCCCGGTGGACCTCGAGGTGGAAGCGGCGATCGACGGCGGTGTCACCAACGCCGGCGTGCCCCGGTACCGGGACCTGGACGGCCGCCACCTCACCGACGTCGACACCGGCACCCTCGCCCCCGGCACGGTCTGGCTGCACTGCCGCACCCGCACCTCCGAGACCGGCATCGGCGTGGCCTCCCGGCTGACCGCCCACGGCGACGCCATCGTCCACACCCGGCACGAGCACCAGCAGGCGATCCAGATGGTGCACCTGCGTCTGCCGGCCGGCCGCCCCGTCACCCTCGACAAGACCGTGGCCCTGCACACCTCCCACGACCCGGCCATCAGCGACCCGCTGCGTGCCGCGACCGACCGGGTGCTGGTCGCGCCCCACTTCGACGACCTGCTGACGGCCCACCGGGCCGCCTGGGACGGGCTGTGGCGCCGGGCCCACATCGACGTCCCCGGGGACCCCGGCCGCATCCTGCGGCTGCACCTGTTCCACGTCCTGCAGACCCTGTCGCCCAACACCGCCGACCTGGACGTCGGGGTCCCTGCCCGCGGCCTGCACGGGGAGGCCTACCGCGGGCACGTGTTCTGGGACGAGCTGTTCGTCCTGCCGTATCTGAACCTGCATCTGCCCGAGGTGTCCCGCGCCCTGCTGCAGTACCGGCACCGGCGTCTGGGCGCGGCCTGCACGGCGGCCCGCGCGCTGGGGCGGCGCGGCGCGATGTACCCGTGGCAGAGCGGCAGCGACGGCCGGGAGGAGACCCAGCGCCTGCACCTCAACCCCCGCTCCGGGCGCTGGCTGCCGGACCACACCCACCTGCAGCGGCACGTCGGCTCGGCCATCGCCTACAACATCTGGCAGTACTGCGAGGCGAGCGGCGACACCGGGTTCCTGCACACCCAGGGCGCCGAGATGCTCGTGCAGATCGCCCGCTTCTGGGCCGACTGTGCCACCTGGGACCCCCACCTGGGGCGGCACCGCATCCGGGGCGTCGTGGGCCCGGACGAGTACCACGACGCCTACCCCGGCTCCGAACGGTCCGGCCTGGACGACAACACCTACACCAATGTCACCGCCGCCTGGGTGCTGGCCCGGACCCTGGACACCCTCCGCGCCCTGCCCGAGCCCCGCAGAAGCGAACTCGTGGAACGGCTGGAGATGGACGACGACGAGCCGCAGCGGTGGGAGGAGGTGTCCCGCACCCTGCACGTGCCCACCCACGACGACGTCATCAGCCAGTTCGACGGCTACGGCGAGCTGGAGGAACTCGACTGGGCGGGCTACCGCGCACGCTACGGCGACATCCGCCGGCTGGACCGCATCCTGGAGGCGGAGGGCGACACCCCCAACCGCTACAAGGCCTCCAAGCAGGCGGACCTGCTGATGCTCGGCTACCTGTTCTCCCCGGCAGAACTCCAGGCGCTGTTCCGCCGCCTGGGCCGGCCGGTCGACGAGGACCTCTGGCATCGCTGCGTCGACTACTACCTGGCCCGCACCAGCCACGGCTCCACGCTCAGCGGCCTGGTGCACGGCTGGGTCCTGGCCCGCGCCCGCCGCGCGGAGGCCTGGGCGTTCGTGCAGGAGGCCCTGCGCGGCGACATCGCCGACGTGCAGGGCGGAACCACCGGCGAGGGCATCCACCTGGGCGCCATGGCGGGCACCCTCGACCTGGTGCAGCGCGGCCTGACCGGCCTGGAGACCCGCGACGGCGCGATCTGGCTCGACCCCGTACCGCTGCCGGAGCTGTCCTCCTACGGGTTCCGCCTGCGCTACCGGGGCCACTGGGGGGTCGGGCTGCGCCTGGAGCACGGCCGGATGGAGATCGCGGTGCCCCCCTCCGGCCGCGCGCCGATCGAGGTCCGGCTGCCGGACGGCACCGTGCACGTCCAGCCGGGCGAGAAGTGCAGCCTGGTGCTGCCCGACTGAGCCGGCACGCACCCGGCACGCCGTGCCGGGCCGCATGTGGCGGCGAGCCGCGGCCGGTGACCGCCCGCGGCTCGCCGAGGGGCTCAGACGGTCGCCACCCGCCCGGCGTACCGCTGCGTCCAGCCGGTACCGGAGCCGTCGGTGAGCACCACGTCGTAGTAGCCGTGCTCGGTCGGCCAGTCGACGGCCACCGACTTGCCGCCGGGCACCGTGTACCTGCGGGTGCCGCCGGCGTAGTCGTTCGCCTCGAGGGTGTAGTGGACGGGCCGCTTGCCGGCGTTGCGCAGGGTGAAGCGGACCGTGGGGCGGCGTCCGGTGACGAGGTCGACGTCGACGACCGGGATCGCGGTGTCGGTCCGGCCGGCCGGGGTGAGCTGCCCGGCGAAGGAGCGCAGGAAACCGTCCGGCCCGTAGATGGAGAAGGCGTACTTGCCGTCGGTGTCGGCGGTGTCCCACGTGTACCGGCGCGGCCGGGACGCGGAGACGGTGAACGGGGTGTTGGAGAACTCGCGGTACTTGTCCGGGAACACCTGAAGGCTCACCGCCTTGCCGTCCGGTCCGCCGGTCAGCGTCATCGACGCGGTCACCGTGCCGGCGGCGCGGTCCTCGACGAGCGTGGCGTGCGGGTGGAACGACAGCCCGCGCGGCGTCAGCCCGCCCGGCGGGAACGTCGGCGGGGTGCCGTCGATGGGGTCGGCGATCTCCACGCGGCCCGGACGCGGATGGGTGAAATCGAGGGCGCTGGTCAGGTCACCGGCGATGGAGCGGCGCCACGCGGTGATGTTCGGGCACCTGAACGGCTTGCCGAGGTAGGCGGCCCAGGTCTCCAGGAACCGGACGACCGACGTGTGGTCGAACACCTCCGACACGACATGGCCGCCCCGGGTCCACGGCGAGACCAGCAGCATCGGCACCCGTGGACCGAAGCCGAGGGGAGTGCTGCCGGAGAACTCGTCGGGCGTGCCCGGCTCGGGGCGCGGCGGCAGCACGTGGTCGAACTTGCCGTCGTTCTCGTCGTAGGTGATGATCACCAGGGTGTGGTTCCAGATCTCCTCGTTGCTCTGCAGGATCTGGAGCACCTTGTCCATGTAGCGTTCGCCGTGGACGGTGTCGAAGTTCGGGTGCTCGCTCCACGCCGCGGGCATGACGACCCACGACACCTCCGGCAGCGGGTGCTCGGCACCCGGCTCGCAGGCGGCGATCAGGTCCCGCAGCACCGCGTTGAGGTTCTCCTCGGAGTCGTCGTTGGGGGTGGTCGCGCCCGAGTAGACGAAGGAGTTGGCCTTCCAGATCTTGCCGGTGCCCGGGGCGAGGTCCTCCTCGCTCGCGATCCGCGGGTCGAACGCCTTGAAGCTGTTGGTGACGTTGCAGCCGTACTCGCCGATGAAGCCGCTCTGCAGGCTGCCGCCGACGCCGTTGCCGCTGTTGTCGCAGTACACGCGCCAGTTGATGCCGGCCTGCTCCAGCTGCTCGGGCACGGTCAGCCAGGTCCGCGAGTAGTTGTTCTGACCGGCGTTGGAGGTCTCGCCGTTCGCGGTGCCGGTCATCAGGTAGTAGCGGTTCGGGATGGTCGGCCCGTGCAGTGAGCAGAAGTTCATGTCGCACACGGTGTACTGGGCGGCGAGCGAGTACATCCACGGCATGTGGTCGGGCGTGTAGTACCACATGCACTTCTCGCCCTTGTCCTTCACCCAGGTGTTCCAGCGGCCCCCGTTGGCGCCGTAGAAGCTGTGGTTGTCGCTCCAGGTGGCGGTGGAGGCCTTGGGTGTCACGATGGTGCCGTCGGCGGCGCGCTGCTGGAAGACGTCGGTGCCGTCCTGAAACCGGAGCACCTGCTTGTCGTGGTGCCCGCGTGCGCCGGGCAGCTGGCCGAGGTAGTGGTCGAAGGAGCGGTTCTCCTGCATCAGGACGACCACGTGCTTCAGGTCGGACATGTTCCCGCGGTACCCCTTGGGCAGCGCCTGCCCGGCGGCCTGCGCCTCGCCGGCACCGGCCACCTCGGTGACGGAGCCGACGGCCAGCGCGCCGAGGGCGCCCGCGGCGGTCTGCAGCGCTCTTCGCCGGGTGACGCCGGCTTCCCCGTGGGAAGCCTCGGCGGATTGGTTGTCGGTGAAGGTGGACGTCATCGGTGTACCTCTCTGCGACAGGTGGGTGATGACTCGTCGGGCGGAGGACGCGGCCGGGAAACGGCGGCGGGCGCACATGTCGCCAGGGGACCGCACCACCGCATGGCCTTTCATCGTTCGACCGCGGCGCAGCAGATGCGCCGGCCACCGGACGCGGCCGGCCGGGCGGGCCGCGCCCGCAACGAGCGGACATCCGCCACGGACGCCGCCTTCGAGGAAGGACCGGACACCCCCGGCGCATGCCTCGGACCAGTAAGAACGGCAGGGGTGAACGGCGCGTTACCACCAGCGGAAACATGTGCGCCGGCCAGTGGTCCGGGACATCCCGGGCACACCACGGCCGCACCACCCACCCGCCCCGTGGCCGACGACGCCACACCTCGGCGCGGCCGACGCGGACACACCACCGGCCGCGGGATCGACGAAACCCGACCCGCCGCGCCGAAGGCGCTCCCGCCGGGCAGGTGTCCGCAGGAACGACGAGGCCGCGAGGTCTTCGCCCGCCCGGAGCCGGGCAGGCTCTGCCCTCCGGTAGCAGAGCACCGGGCGGCGCGGTCACCTGAGGTCTCGTCGGCCCCGGATGGCCGCTACCACCGCACCGGCAGCCGGTGCGGGCCCCGGATGAGCATGCCGGTGCGCCAGGTCAGCGCGGCCGGATGCGCGTCGAGCGCGAGACCGGGGAAGCGCTCCAGCAGGGAACGGATCGCGATCCGCGCCTCCAGACGGGCCAGCGGCGCACCCAGGCAGTAGTGGATGCCGTGACCGAAGGCGAGATGGCCGCCGGTGGCCCGCCGGATGTCGAAACGGTCGGGGTCGGTGAACCGCGCCGGATCGTGGTTGCCGTCCGCCAGCGCGACCAGCACCAGCTCACCCCCGCCGGGGATCACCGTGTCACCGATCTCGATCGGCTCCGTGGTGAACCGGAACGTCGGCGTCTCCACCGGCCCGTCCCAGCGCAGCATCTCCTCCACCGCGTTGTCGATGAGGCTCATGTCCTCACGCAGCGCGGCGAGCTGATCGGGATGCGTCAGCAGGGCCAGCACCCCGTTGGAGATCAGATTGACCGTGGTCTCGTGCCCCGCAACCAGCAACAGCCAGGCAGTACCGCGCAGTTCGTCCCAGGACAGCCGGTCGCCGTCCTCGTCGCTGGTACGGATCAGCGCGCTCATCAGGTCCGGGCCGGGGGAGCGGCGCTTGTCCTCCAGCAGATCGGACAGATAGGCGGCCGTCTTCTCCGTCGCCGCGTACCGCGCCTGCGGATCGGGATCGGTGAGGATGGTGGTGGTCCACGCCCGGAAGGCGGCACGGTCCAGCATCGGCACGCCGAGCAGCTCGCAGATCACCGAGATCGGCAACGGGAACGAGAGCGCGTCGACGAGATCCGTCCGCGGTTCCGCAAGGGCCGCCATGGCGTCGAGCAACTCGTCGGTGATCTCCTGCACCCGGGGCCCGAGCTGCTCGATCCGGCGTGCCGTGAACTCACGGGCCACCAGCTTCCGCAGCCGCCCGTGGTCCGGCGGGTCGGAGTTGAGCATGTGCGGCCCCGCAGCGGGACTGGAGATCGGCATGGAGGGCGAGGCGTTCTTCCACTGCTTGGACAGCCTCGGGTCCGTCAGGATGGCCCGCCCGGCCTCGTACCCGACGACGAGCCAGGCCTCCGTGCCCTCCGGGATGCGCACCTTGTGCACGGGCCCGCGCTCACGCAGCGCGGCATACACCGGATAGGGGTCGCGGACGAAGTCCTCGCCCATCGCGACCAGATCGATCACCTCGGCTGCCGTCATCCTTGCTCCTCGTCTCCTGTCCGGCTCGACGCTATCAGCGGGCGGCACCCGGACGAAGAAGGCATTCAGCCGAACCGCGAGCCCGGCGCAGGGGAGCCGTGGCGGCTGGACGACCCGAGTCGGGGCCCGTCGGCCGCGGTGGCCGACGGGGCTTGGGACGGGCCCCCAACGACGGAAACCGGCCGGTCGGCGACGTCACCAGGCCGACGCCGGGCGCCCACGGTGCGGTGCGAAGGAGCCCGGACCGGCTGTCGCCGCATCGGTCCACCACCACGTCCGCCGGCGCCGCAGGCAGTGTCGCCTCCGCCGCGCACCCACGGCCCGGCCGCACACAGCGGCGGGTTCACCCGCGTCCCCGCCGTCGCCGTGCGGTCTCCGTCAGGAACTCGGCGACCAGGAAGGCCAGGTCGAGCGACTGACGGCGGTTCAGGCGCGGGTCGCAGGTGGATTCGTACCGCGCGCTGAGATCGATGAAGCCGATCTCGTGGCCTCCGCCGACGCACTCGGTGACGTCGTCGCCGGTCAGCTCCACATGAATGCCACCAGGGTGCGTCCCCAGCGAGTTGTGCACGTCGAAGAAACCCCGTACTTCCTCGAGCACGTCGTCGAAACGGCGGGTCTTGTGGCCGGAGGGGGCCTCGATCGTGTTGCCGTGCATGGGATCGCAGATCCAGGCCACCTGGGCACCCGAGGCGGTGACTTTCTCCACGAGCGGAGCCAGCGCGTCGCGGACCCTGTCCTTGCCCATGCGGGTGATGAAGGTCAGTCGCCCGGGCACTCGATCCGGGTCGAGGCGGTCCACCAGCCGCAGAGCGGCGTCAGCCGTGGTGGCCGGACCGAGCTTGACTCCGATGGGATTGGCGATGGTGGAGAAGTACTCCACATGCGCCCCGTCGAGGTCGCGGGTCCGCTCGCCTATCCACAGCATGTGCCCGGAGGCCGCGTAGGTCAGGCCCGTGCCGGCGTCCCGACGCGTCAGGGCGGATTCGTAGTCGAGAAGCAGTCCTTCATGGGAGACGAAGAACTCGGCGCTGTCGAAGTCCTCCGGCCTGCCTCCGGTTGCCCGCATGAAGTCCAGGGCGTGGTCGATGTGGTCGGCCAGCCGCTCGTACTTCCCCCTGAGAGGCGACCCGGCGACGAAGTCCCTGTTCCACTCGTGGACCTGACTGAGATCGGCGTTGCCACCCGCCATGAAGGCGCGTACGAGGTTGAGCGTGTTGGAGGAGGACTGGTACACGCGCAGCAGGCGCTGCGGGTCCGGGACGCGTGCCTCGGGGGTGAAGGCATACCCGTTGACCGCGTCTCCCCGGTAGGCCGGCAACGTGACGCCGTCGCGGGTCTCGGTCGGCCGCGAACGCGGTTTGGCGTACTGGCCGGCGAGACGGCCCACCCTCACGACCGGCATCGCGGCGGCGTACGTGAGAACGGCGGACATCTGCAACAGTGTGGTCAGCTTGTTGCCGACGGCGTCGGCGGACACGCCGGTGAAGGTCTCGGCGCAGTCGCCGCCCTGCAGCAGGAAGGCATCACCGCGCGCCACGTCGGCCAGGCGGTCCCGCAACCGGGCACACTCGCCCCACAGGACGAGGGGCGGCACGCCGGCGAGCTGCCGCGTCACGGCGTCGAGGGCGACCGGGTCCGGCCATTCGGGCTGCTGAGCGGCCGGCCGGGCGCGCCAGGACTCCGTCATGTCCGCCGGTGCGGGGCCCGTGGCGGGCGAGGCGAGGGTAGGAAGGGTCTCCACGAACTCTCCTGAGCTGGTCGGGGCACCGTTCACGAGGTGGGAGGGGTGAGAGCCTTGAGCGGTGTGCCGTCAGGACGTGCCGGCCAACTCCATGACGTACCGTCCGTAGCTGGAGGAGGCCGACAGCTCCTTGCCCAGCAGGGTCAGCTGTTCCTTGCCGACGTAGCCCATGCGGTAGGCGACCTCCTCCACGCAGGAGATGCGGATGCCCTGCCGCTTCTCGAGCACCTGGACGAACATCGCGGCTTCGAGAAGGCTGTCATGGGTGCCCGTGTCGAACCACGCGGAGCCGCGGCCGAGGTTGACCAGCCGGGCCCTGCCCTCACGCACATACGTGAGGTTCAGGTCGGTGATCTCCAGTTCGCCGCGGGCCGACGGGGTGAGGCGGGCGGCACGCTCCACCGCCTCTGCTTCGTACATGTACAGACCGGTGACGGCGAGGTTGGAGGCGGGCTGGGCCGGCTTTTCCTCCAGCGTCACGATGGTGCCGTCGTCGTCGACGGTTGCGACGCCGTAGCGCTCGGGGTCGCTCACCGGGTAGCCGAACAGCGTGCAGCCATCGACCCGCTCGGTCTCCTCGCGGAGCATGTCGGGCAGACGGTGGCCGTAGAAGATGTTGTCGCCGAGAACGAGGCAGATGTCTTCGCCGTCCGTGAAAGGGGCCCCGAGAACAAGGGCTTCGGCGATGCCCCGCGGGGCGTCCTGGACGGTGTACTCGATACGGATGCCGAGGCGGCTGCCGTCACCGAGAAGCGTTCGATAGGTCTCCACGTGCTCGGGACCGGAGATGACCAGGATCTCGCGAATGCCGGCCTGCATCAGGACGGACAGCGGATAGTAGATCATGGGCTTGTCGTAGACGGGCAGCAGCTGCTTGGACTGCACGCTGGTCAGCGGTCGCAGCCGGGTTCCGGAACCGCCGGCGAGGATGATGCCGCGCATGATGATCCCCTTCGTTCTCGTCGGGCCACTGGTGATCGGGACTGCGTGTGAATCCGCACAGACCGCAGCGGGGCATCAGACGGTGGCCGTGGTCTGCGGCTCCCACCAGGAGACGTTCTTCCGGTACCAGGCGATCGTGTCCGCCAGGCCGTCTTCGAAGGGCACCTGAGGCCGGTAGCCCAACGCCCGCACTTTGCCGTAGTCCAGCGAGTAACGCCGGTCGTGTCCCTTGCGGTCGGTCACGGGACGGACCGAGGACCAGTCGGCGCCGCACGCGTCCAGGACGAGTTGCGTCAGCTCACGATTCGTCAGCTCGCGCCCGCCGCCGATGTTGTACACCTCGCCGGGCTCTCCCTTCGCCAGGACCAGGTCGATCCCGCGGCAGTGGTCGTCGACGTGCAGCCAGTCGCGGACATGGAGACCGTCGCCGTAGAGAGGCACCGTGCCGCCGCGCAGAAGAGTGGTGACAAAGAGGGGGATGACCTTCTCGGGATGCTGGTACGGGCCGTAGTTGTTGCTGCACCGGGTGATGCCGACGTTCAAGCCGTGGGTGCGGTAGTACGAGCGCACCAGCAGATCGGCGCCTGCTTTTGCCGCCGCGTACGGGGAATTGGGAGCCAGCGGCCACTCCTCGGTCCATGACCCGGCGTCGATGGACCCGTACACCTCGTCCGTGGAGACCTGGACGAACCGCGACACGCCGGACCGCAGGGCCGCCTCGAGCAGGTTGTGGGTGCCGAGAACGTTGGTGGTGACGAACTCGGCGGAGCTGCTGATCGAGCGGTCGACATGGGTTTCGGCGGCGAAGTTGACCACGGCGTCGACGCCGGACAGCAGCTCGGGTACCAGCACCGGGTCGGCGATGTCGCCTGCGACGAAACGCAGCGCCGGGTGGCCGGCGACCGGGGCGAGATTGGCCCTGTTGCCGGCATAGGTCAGCTTGTCGAGAACGGTGACGCGATCGACGGCGAGATCCGACCGGCCGTCGAGCAGCCGGCGGACGTAATGACTGCCGATGAATCCGGCTCCGCCTGTCACTAAAACGTGCATGGGGAAATCACCCTTCGACGGGACTCACGGGGTTTCTTCGACGAGCGGGCTTCCATCAGAGATCTGCAACCCAGTCGGAAGCGCCTGTGGAAAGGAATACTGCGGAACTGGCCCCGGGACGTCACCGGGTCTCTCTCAAAAAAACAGCGCAGCGCTCACCGCGTGCGATCATCGTAGAACATCGAACATGGGACCGCAACGCCCTACCTGCGCACCTAAGGGGCGAGAACTCGCACTGAACTGATGAAGGTTCACTTACCGCCGCGTAACGTCCGCGCGAATCCGCACGTCAGTAGAAGGAATGGAGTGACCCGTTCCGGTGGTCGCGGAGATGAGATGTGAGATGGGTTACAGCGCGATGGCTCACATCGTCATCGAGGCCGGCGGTCTACGCCCCTTGCGGATTGACGTGAGGTGTCGTTAGCTTCCTCCGCCGTGGGAGTGCCGCGAATTGCAGAGCGGTATTCGATGTCCATTGTCCCGACTCGCTCGGGGCGGATGGGAGAGCCATGCCCCTACAGCCCGGCCGCGCAGCCGGCACGGCGTCAGCCGATTTATGTGAACGGCCTCTTTCGAAAGTGTCGCGCGATGTGACGGTCGATCCCGGCGCGCTGGTCGAGGAGGAGGTGGAACTGTCCGCCGGTACGTCCGTCGGGCAGGGAGCCTGGGTGCGCTTCGGCACGACGGTAGGTGCGTCCGTCGTCGAAGGCGGTGTCTTCGTGGGCTTCCGCTGCGAGATCGCAGGGGCGCACATCGCGTCCGGATGCCAGATCGCCTCCCTGACCCGGATCGGCCGACCCGGTGCGCGACAGGTGGCCATAGAGGCCGGCGCCTGGATCGGCGCGCGGGCCGTGATCGAACCGGGGGTGCGGATCGGGCCCGGTGCCGTGGTCGCGGCCGGCGCGCACGTCACCTCGGACGTACCGGCGGACGCGGTCGTCGTCGGGCGCCCGGCGTACGTTCTGCGCCACCGGACAGTGGTGGAGGACGGGTCCCCGGACTTCAGCGCCATCATCGCCCGGGTGCGGGCCCGCGCCGACTCCAACCGCAAGCGGCTGCCCGACGGCTGGACCTCGGGCGGCGGCGGGATGCTCGACGCGGATCTGTCGGGTGGCCCCCGGGTCCGGCTGGGCTCCGGAGTGATCGCCATGGGCCGCGCGGACGGTCCCTCGCCCCAGGGCGGCGTGCGCGTCGGCCCCGACGTCGTCATCGGTGACACGTCCGTTCTCGAGGCCTCCGGCGGCATCGACATCGGGGCGGGAGCCGTCCTGGGGCCCCGCACGCTCGTGCTGTCGAGCGGCCACGATCTGTCACGGCGTTCCCTGCCCTGGAAGGACGGTCCCGTCTCGATCGGCGCGGGGGTCCGCATCGGTGCCGGCGCCACCCTCGTCGGACCCTGTGCGCTGGGCGACGGAGCCGTCGTCACTCCGGGGGCTCTTGTCGTCGGTGACGTCCCCGCAGGCCACACCACGTCCGGAGTCCTGGAAAGGAAGAACGCATGAGGATCGTCTTCGCCCCTGCCCCGACCGGCTCGGGGCACAACATGCGCAGCCTCGCCCTGGCCCGTGAGCTGCGCCGGCAGAACCCGGACACCGAACTCACCGTCCTGCTCGGCTCGTTGCAGCCGACCTTCGGCCCGCTGTTCGAGGCGGCCGGCGTCCGGGTGATCGACGTCGCGGGCGACCACGTCGACCACGCCACCCGCAGCAACCTCACCCGTGACCTGGGCTGGCGGACGTACATCGGGGACTATGTCGCTCCCGCGTTCGTCAACGGCGAACGGGTGCTGAGCTATCTGTCCTACTACCAGGATCTGGAAACGGACCTGGTGGTCAGCGACTACAACACCTCCGCCAGCATGGCCGCCGCCCTCAGCGGCACCCCGCACGCGCTCGTCACGGAGCGGTACGACTTCACGCTCGTCCAGATCGACGACCGCACCCTGGAGGCGGGTGGCTTCCGCGTCCACCACGAGGACCTCAGGCGAGGCCGCAACGCGCTGCACACCGTCTTCGACTGGATCGTCTCCACTGCCGAAGTCGTCCTGACCGACAAGCCGTACATCCCGGAACTCGACGAAGGCACCTGTGTCGCCCGGGCCATGGCGCAGGGCCGGGCGGTGTTCACCGGCCCCATGATCCGCGAGGTGCCCGAACCCGGTGACGGCGCGGCCGTCCGCGCCTCGCTCGGTCTCGGGCCGGGGCCGCTCATGGTCGGATCCGTCGGCGGCACGAGCATGTTCTGGGAGAACAAGCAACGGGTCATCGAGTCCTACATCCTGGCCCATCGCCGGCTGAAGCGTGATCATCCCGATCTGCAGCTCGTCCTTCTGGGCCGGGAGCGTGTGGAAGCTCCCGACGACGTGGTGGTCCTCACCTACCTCCCCGACTGGATGCCCTTGCTCCAGGAGGCCGATGTCCTGCTGTCGGCGCCGGGCTGGATCACCGTGACCGAGGTCGCCGCCCTGCGTGTGCCCACCGTCTTCGTGCTCGGCAGCCTCGCCGAGTATCACGAGGTCGAGGCCTCCGACCGGCTCGGCCGTCTCGGTTTCCCCTCGCTCGTCGAGCCGAACATCGACGAACTGGCCGATGCGATACGGCCGTTGATCGAAAAGCGGCAGGGGGCACGAAGCGCGGAGCCGACGCCCGCGCATCTGGCTGTGGCGCCGGAGGGACCGGGCACGGCCAAGGCTGCCGCTCTCCTCAGGGACGCCGCCCTGGCCGCACGTGCCCGGCGAGCACACAAGGCCGAGGAGGTGGCAGGGTGACCGATGCGACCTGCGACGACGTGTCCCTGATCGCCGGGGCGACCCGCATGCTGCTCGCCGGAGACGGGTCCACGACGGTCCTGCTGGAGGCGCTGCTCGACTGCCGTCTGACCGTGCACGTCGACCGCCAGACGGTCCGGCCCGCCGACCGGCTGCCCCCGGCCGCGCGCGCCGCCCTCGGTCTGAGCGCGGCGGATTGCGCGGTCGAACGCACCTCGACGCTGTGCACCCCGGCCGGAGCGGTGGTGAGCCGCAACACCGTGGTCTTCACCGCACCGCCGGCGGGCTGGTCGGGCTCCGCGCAGGATCTGGCCCCCCTCGGCCGCCGGCTGCGCGAGCGCCGCACGCGGCAGCACCGGGAGATCCTCTCGTCCGGGACCGCCGCATGGCCTGACGGTGACGGACGGCAACGGGTCTGCGTGTACAAGGAGTACGTCATCACGTGTGACGACGGTCGGCAGTTGTACGTCCATGAGCGCTTCAGCCCCGACCATGTGCGCCCGCCGGCCGTGAGCGGCCCGGAGCAGGACACCGGCCATCGCGTGCACGCACCGCACGCCTGCTGACAGACTCTCGGTCTGCTCGGCGCAGCCCTGTTGGCTGCCGGCTCGCGCGCTGTTACCATGGCCGAAGTTTCGATGTTCTACGAACAATGAAAAAAAGTGGGGATGCCTGCCACCTCACCCTCGCGACAGGAGTCAGCTCATGAGTCCGCCTTCACTGCGCACGTTCGTCCTGAAACACCTCTTAGACGCCCAGGGCCGCGTTCCCGCGGTCCTCGGCCGTGACGCGACCGACGTGATCACCCCCGACCGCGCCCTGCGCGACGCGGCACTCGCCCTCCTGGTGCTGCCCGGCCCGGACGACCAGGACCTGACCGCACGACTGTTGTCGGCCTTGCGGGAGTTCGCGGACGGCGAGCATCCCGGATACCGCGAGCTGCTCGATGTCACCGGTGTCCCGCATCCGGTGGGTGACGTCCGGACGCCCTCGGTCCAGGCGCTGGCCGCCTGGGCGCTGCACCGGGCCGGCGCTCTGCTCGGCGACACGGGACCGGCCGACGAAGCGCGCGCGATGCTGCGCCAGGTCGGCGCCGCGGTGATCCGCCACGCCTGGCCGGCCCGCCTGGACCGGTCCCTGTCCACGGTCCTGGACGGCGCGAGTCCGCTGGAGGAGGCAGCCGTCCTGGTCCTGGCCGTCGACGCGGTGGACGACGGCTCCCCCGAATGGTCGGCATTCCTCTCCGAGGCCGCACAGCACCTGGAGCGGTATGTGCACGGGGACGGCGTCTGGGCCTGTCTCACCCCGCGCGGCGAGCCGGACACGGTGTACGGCCACCGCACCCGCGCGAGCGCCCTTGCCTCGCTTGCCTGGTGCCGGCTCCACGAGCGGGGCCTTCGGGGGGCGGCGGACCGCGCACGTGCGGCGTTGCTGCACGTCGAGGCGCACCACCCGCACGTGGGAGCCCACGGCTACTGGGACCGCAGCGATGCCGACTCCGTGGTCCGCGTCGATCCGATCGCGGCCCTGCACGGCCGGCCGGACTCCCCGTTCCCCGCCAAGCTCGTCGGCGACCACGCCCTCCTCGCCCTGGCCGCCTGCCGGACCGCCGGACTGGACGGCGGCAACGGCGCGGACGGCCGGCTCAAGACGATGGCCGAGGAAGCCGCTGCCGAAGTCGAGCGGTACACCGACCCGGAGGCCGGCGGAGTCTTCCAGGGGCAGGGCAGCTGGTTCTCCACGCCGGTCGACCCGACCGTACCGCTGGCCCGGCACGTCATGGTGCCGCCCCGCACGACCGGCTCGTTCGCCGTGGGCAACACGACGTACGTGCCCTTCCACGCCAAGCACGCCCAGACCCAGCTGCTCGCCCTGGCGGCACTGGGCGACCAGCTGCCTGCGGCGGCCTCGGCACCGGAACTCACCGAGCGGCCGGAGCCAGAGCCGTTCGACAACGATCTCACCCACGTCGTCAGCGCCCCGCTGTCCGAGGGACTTGTCGACATACCGGGCTATCTGCGCTGGCTCAAGTCCACGGCCTCCGGCCTCGGCTACGGCCTCACCCCGTACCGCGCGCCCCTCGGCCTTCGCTCGGACTGTACCGCGCAGACCTTCTCCGTGCTCCACGTCGTCTCAGACCTGATGGCGCTGGGCGAACCGGTGCCGAACGTGCCGGGCGTGCTCACGGGTGTCTTCGCCACCCAGAACGCCGATGGCGGCTTCGGGGAGCAACCTGGCCTGCCGTCGGAGGCGTTCACCACCTACTGCGCGGTCCTGACCGCCGTTGTGCTGGGCGGTGCGGACCACCCGGACTTCGACCGTGAACGCTGTGTGGAGTTCGTACGGGCCTGCCAGCATCCCGAGGGCGGTTTCGGCAACGCGCCCGGCTACCCCTGCGACGCCTGGCACTCCCACCTCGCCGCGCTCACCCTCGTTGCGCTCGACGCACAGCCCGACCGTCCGGACGACCTGATCGCCTACCTGCTCAGCTGCCAGAACCCGGACGGTGGGTACGGCAATCAGCCCGGCTCGCCGTCCGACACGTTCGCCACCTTCCGCGTGGTGGACACCCTGGCCGCACTCGGCCTGCGTCCGCCGCGCGCCGACAGGACAGTCGCCTGGCTGCAGAGCCTGCAGACCGAGGCGGGCGGTTTCCGCTACCGGGAGAACGGTGCGGAAAGCTTCGTCGGCTCCTACCACGCCATCGCCGCGCTCTACGTCCTGGGTGCCCTCCCGGCCGACACCGCCGCCTGTGCGCGGTGGATCGCCGTCCGGCAGAGCGCCGACGGCGGCTTCTCCCGGACACCCGGCGGTGCGTCCGAGACCACCGACGAAGGGTTCATCGCCATCCAGGCCCTCCACATGCTCGAAGGGAAGCTCAACCGCTCGTGGGCGGTGATGATGACATGACCAGTGTTTCCTCGGCTCCTCCTGCTGCCACGGCGGCCGAAGACGGGCCCACGCCCTCGGCGCGGACCGTCTCCCTGCTCAGCTTCGCGACGATGTTCGTCATCGGAACCGACACGTTCCTGGTGGCACCACTGCTGCCGACCCTGGCCGGCACCTTCCATGTGTCCTCGGACGTCTCGGGCTGGATGGTCAGCGCCTACGCGCTCGGCTACGCGCTGTTCGCCATGGTCGCCGGCCCCCTGTCCGACGGGCGTGACCGGCGCAGGGTGCTGCTGACCGGGCTGATCGGATTCATCGTGATGACCGCGCTGTGCGGATGGGCGCAGGGCCTGTGGACGATGATCCTCTTCCGCTTCCTGGCCGGGGTGAGCGCCGCGTTCGTCTCCCCGCAGATCTGGGCATCCATCCCGGTCCTGGTGCGGCCGGAACAGATCGTGCGGACCATGGGCTTCGCCACGGCGGGCCTGTCCATTGCTCAGTTCGCGGGCATCCCGCTCGGGAGCTGGCTGGCCGCCGTCTCCTGGCACCTGCCGTTCTGGGCGATCGGTGTCGTCTCCGCCCTCCTGTGGCTGCTCCTGGCCCGTTTCTTCCCGTCGGTCCCGGGCCGTCCGCACGCTTCCGGCAACGGTGCGCGCTCGATTCTGCGGACGTACGCCACGGTCCTGGGCGCCGGCCGCCTGCGCTGGTACCTCCTGGGCTACCTGGTGTTCCAGACCGGCAACTTCGAGGCCATCTCGTTCTACGGCTCCTGGTTCACCAAGGACTTCGGTCTGGACGTCGGCGCGGTGGGCACGGCCATGATGGCGGTCGGCGCGGGCAACCTGATCGGCTCGCTGTTCGGCAGCCGGGTGGTGCGCCGTCTGGGCCTGTACCGGTCGCTGCTGACGGCGGTGCTCACCCTCGTGGTCCTGTACTGCCTGGTGCCGCTCGCGCCGAACCTTCCCACGGCGCTGGTGCTGCTGGCGCTGGTGATGATGGTGGCCGGGTTCGTTTTCCCGGTGTTCATGAGCGTTCTGCAGGAGCAGACGGACACCGCCCGCGGCACCGTCTCGTCCCTCGCCAACGCGGCGATGTACATCGGCACGACCGTCGGCGGCGCGGTCGGCGGTGTCCTGCTGGCCGATGTGACCGGCTTCTGGGGCGTCGCCGCGTTCACCATCGTCGCGTACCTGCTCTCGCTCGTGGTGTACGCGGTGGCCGGAGCGTTCCGCCGGCCGACGGTACAGCCGGAGGGAACCGACGGATGAGCACGGCAGTCGTCTTCGACCGGTACGGGACACCCGAGGAGCTGTACCGGGCCGACGTACCCGTCCCCGTGCCGGGCCCCGGCGAGGTGGTGGTCCGCTACGTCGCGATCGGTGTCAACCCCATCGACTGGAAGATCCTGCGGGGCGATCTGCGCTCACACGTGCCACTGGACCTGCCCGGCGGCTGCCTCGGGGTCGAGGCCGCGGGTGTGGTGGTCGACGTCGGCGCGGGTGTACGACGGTTCCGTACCGGTGATCCGGTCATCCGGCACGGTCGGCCCGGTACGTACCGCGTGCACGAGGTGGTTCCGGCCTCGCAGGAGGCCGACGAACTGACCGCGTGGCCCGCCCGGTTCTCCGCCGAGCAGGCCGCGGTGCTGCCCGTGGCCGCCGGCACCGCCTACTCGGCGCTCCGCCAGGTGCGGCTGCGCGCCGGGGAACGCGTCCTGGTCCACGGCGCCTCCGGCGGCGTCGGCCTCGCCGCGGTGCAGCTCGCCCTGCTGCTCGGTGCCGCAGAGGTGGTCGGCACGGCCTCGGCCCGGCACCACGAACTGCTGCGGCGCCTGGGGGCCGTGCCTGTCGAGTACGGCGACGGGCTGCCGGAGCGCCTCGCCCCGCTCGGCCCGTTCGACGCCTCGGTGGACTGCGCGGGCGGGCCGGAACCCGCCGAAGCGGCCGTGCGGTTCGTGGGCGACCAGCGGCGCCGGGTCACCATCGTGGCCGACCCGGACGTACAGCGGCGCGGGGTGCCGTATCTCGAACACGTGCCGCTGGAGCTGGCCTCCACTCTCGACCTGATCGGCCACAGCCCCTTCGAACTGCCCATCAGTGCGCGCTTCCCGTTGTCCCGTGCCGCCGACGCGCTCCGGCTCGGGCAACGTGGCGGGCTCGGGGGGAAGATCGTGCTTCTCACGGAGGAGTGAGCGCGGCACATCGCCCGGCACGGTGCCACTGACGTCCCGTCGAGACATCGCCCCCCACCATCCGCACCGAACAGGGAGGACAGAACAGAAACATGACATATCGCTATGACGCCGATCTCGTCGACGCCGCAGGGAATTTCGGGGTCTTCGACCTGACCGACCCGCGCGAGACCCGCGCCAAGCTGCTCGCGGCGAGCGCCGGACGCCCTGCCCCCGACACCACCGGCGTGGAGGTGACCGACCTGGAGATTCCGGGCCCGGAGGACAACCCGCTGGTCCCGGTGCGGGTCTACCGGCCGGCCGAGGCCGGGGAGGACCTGCCCGCGGTACTCAACATCCACGGCGGCGGCTTCGTCATCGGCCGGATCGAGGTCGACGACGAGACCTGCCTGGACATCGCCCGTCGGGTGCGGGCGGTCGTCGTCTCGGTCGGCTACCGGCTTGCGCCGGAGCATCCCTACCCGGCCGGCGTGGAGGACTGCTACGCGGCCCTGAAGTGGCTGGCCGGCACCGCCCGTGACCTGGGTGTGGACGCAGGCCGGATCGCGGTCCACGGGATCAGCGCCGGCGGTGGGCTGGCCGCGGCGGTGGCCCTCATGGCCCGTGACCGCGGCGGCCCGCGGATCGCCTTCCAGTACCTGGACCTGCCGGAGCTGGACGACCGGCGGGACACACTGAGCATGCGCCGCTTCACCGACACCCCCGGCTGGAACGCTCCGAACGCCGCACTCAGCTGGCGGCACTACCTGGGCGAGCGGGCGGGGAGCGAGGACGTACCCGTGTACGCGGCACCCGCCCGCGAGAAGGATCTGACCGGCCTGCCTCCGGCCTATGTGACGGCGCTCGAGTACGACCCGTGCCGGGACGAGGCGGTGGCCTATGCGGAAAAGCTCTTCGCGGCGGGCGTGCCCGTCGAGACGCACGTCTTCTCCGGCGCCTACCACTTGGCGTACCTCATCCCCACGGCCAGGGTCTCCCGGCGGCGGGCCGAGGAACGCGTCACCGTGCTGCGGTACGCGCTGCACGGCTGACCGGTGTGCCCAGGGCGGACGTCCACGAGGCGGCGCGCCCTGGCGACCGGACTTCACCATGTTCTACACTTGTAGAACATTGAAATTTTCCCGGGTTCGCCCGCCGGGGGACGGGGCACGGACCGATACCGACGAGGAGGTCGCGTATGCGCACGGCGCTCTACCACCCGGACCGGGACGAAATTTCTCTGGACAAGGTGCTGCACGCTCTGAGCGACCCGATCCGCCGTGACATCGCCCGGGTCATGCACGAGCAGGGCCCCCGGGTCTGCGGCCAGCTCGACTATCCGATCGCGAAGTCGACGCTCTCGCACCACCTCAAGGTGCTGCGTGAGTCCGGCATCATGCACACCGAGGTACGGGGCACCACCCGGGTGATCACGCTGCGCCGTGAGGACCTGGAGGCCCGTTTCCCGGGCCTGCTGGATGCCGTGCAGGTCACCGCCCCCGCTCCGGAACACGTCCTCTCCACGGTCTGAGGGACACGCAGACACTCCCGGCACGCCCGGAGTGCTCGGCGGCCGTTGACCGGTGGTCCGCCTCGTCCGGTCTTCCGAGAAGCAGGCCGACGGCCCCGGATCCGCCCACATCGGAGGGATCCGGGGCCGTCGGCGTTTCGCGCGCGGTGCCGTTCACTCCGGGGGCGTGGGAGTCTCCGGGGTGCGGTACATCGCCTGGATGTCCAGCTCCAGCTGCACGGTCGGGCCGACCACTGCGATGCCTCGGGCCAGCATGGAACGCCAGTTGAGGGTGAAGTCCTCGCGGTGCAGCTCCGTCTTCGCCAGCGCCGCGCAGCGCAGCTCCTGCTCGTAACCGCCGTTGACCGTGCCGAGATACGTGGTGTCCAGGGCCACGCTGCGGCTCACGCCGTGCATGGTGAGCGTTCCGTGCAGCGTCCACTTCTGGCCGCCGTGGTAGACGAACCGGGTGCTGGAGAAGTCGATGTACGGGTACCGCTCGACGTCGAGGAAGTCCGCGCTGCGCAGGTGGTTGTCGCGGGTCTTGTTGCCGGTGTCGATGCTGGAGGCGTCGATGCGCACCGACACCTGGGAGTCCGCCATGTCCGGCGCGACACGGATGCCGCCGTCGAACCGGGTGAACCGGCCGTGCACATGCGCCATGCCCACGTGCTTGGCGATGAACCGGATCGCGGTGTGCGGCGGGTCGAACATCCAGGTACCCGGCGTCGGCAGTTCCAGCTGACGGGCCGGCAGCAGCGAGACGCGCGTCGGCGGCAGGGCGACTCCGGCCGTGATGTCGACACTCTCGCGGGCCGGCGTCAGCCCCTCCGCCGCCGCCCGCACGCTGTAGGAGCCGGGCGGCAGCGTCGCCGTGAACAGGCCGAACGGGTCCGTGGTGCCGCGGGCGGTCACACGCTGGTTGGCGAGCGCGGTCACCGTGATCTCGGCGCCGCCCATGGGCTGCCCCATGGGATCGACGACCTCGCAGACGAAAGCACCGGCGCCGGCCGGCAGCGGCACCGCCAGACCTGACCCGGCAGTGGATGCACCGCGGGTACGTCGACGTCGGAGCAGTCCTAGGGCCATGCTGTTCACCCTTCTTGTGCACGTACCAGTACCGCGAGGCCCGCACGGTCGTCGGTGCGGGCGATCGCCAGAGGCCCAGCCGCCACTGGTTGCAGGTGCGATGAGATCAACTTTTGATGATCATAAAACAAGTGTGCGGTGGGCACTCGTCACTGGACATGGCGTGCGGTGGATTCCGGACACCGGCCCGGCCGCCCCGCACACCCATGTTCACATGCCACGACGCGGTGTCCGGGCCGCATCGCGTTGCAGGGCCGCGGTGGTGCAGCGCGGCCGGCGAGCCGTCGGTGTTCACACACCTTTCCCCTTCCCGTCACGCGGCCCGCACGGCCGGATGGCGTGCCGGGGGCCCGCGCAACCGGGACTGGAGCCCGGGTCGGACCCGTCGCTGACCTGCCTGTCCCGCCACGTGGCTTTGACGAGGACCGGGTGCTGACGGGCCCGCAGGGCGCTCGTCACACACCCGCCTCCACCAGGAACGGGCTCGGCTTGCCCGCATACGAGACATACAGGCTGTCGCGTGCCCTGGTGCACGCGACGAAGAGCAGACAGCGTTCGGTCATCATGTCGGTCTCGTACTGCTTGTTGGTCCAGCTCGGCCGGTGTCACCGCCTTCGGGAACGGCAGGGCCCCGTCGTTCACACCGACGACGGCGACACAGCTAGACCCTTGAACGAGTGCATCGTGCCGAACCCGGACCGCCGCTGTGTCCCCGGCGGCGTCGGCGGAACGCAGCGGAGCCGCGGGAATGCCCGCCGCCGTGAGACGCGACACGGCTTTGGCGCAGGTCTTGTTGAACCGGGCGCTCACGCCGATTCCCCCGGCGCCGACACCCGCGTCCAGCCAGGCCCGCACCCGGGACACCAGGGCGTCCAGCTCCGCCTCCTCGGTCGTCGCGGCATGCACTGTGGGTCCCTGGCCGCGCAGCGCCGAGCGGTAGCCAAGGAGCGTATCGTTCCGGTTCTCGTCCTCCAGCTGGGCGACGGGCCGGCCGAGGAGCAGCGCCGTGGACCAGCGCAAGATCTCCTGCGTGCTGCGGTAGTTCTTGCGCCGCTTCACCGAGCGCCCGGTCACCTTGATCCCGAGCGACTTCAGCGACACTTTCGCATCGTAGATCCGCTGGTGCGGATCACCGGCGATGAAAAGGTCGTCCGGGCGGGAACTGCGGCGCGCAGCAGACGCCGGTCCCCGTCGCGCAGATACCCCAGCAGGTGCTTGACCCGGTGCAGCGCGACGACCGTCTTGCCGGTGCCCGGCCCGCCCGTGACCTGGGCCGGTCCCGCGTAGGACGGCCGGTAGGCCACCTTGCGCTGGGAGGGGTGCAGGAAGATCCGCCAGGCCGCGAACGGCTTCTCCAGGATGTCCCGCAGCTCCTCCGACGCGGTGACCACGGCAATCCGTGCTCGGGAGTGCTGGATCGCCGCGTCGTGGTCCTGCGGATCCACCGGCCGGGTCGAGGACTGCAGGGAAGGCGCGACGATCTCCTGCCACACCTCCTCGACCGAGCAGCCCTCCGCGAGGAACTCCAGCACCTCACGCTGGTCCTGCGGCAGCAGCGGTGCGAAGACCTCCAGCTGCTCCTTTGTTTCTTCAGCGGAGCAGCCCGCCGTCGGGTACTCCGCCTCAGCGGACGGGTTCGTCCTCGGCCGCCTCCTCCAGGTCGTTGAGCACACGCCACGCGAGATCCGCGAGAGTTTCGCCGGTGGCGATTGCCCACCGGGCCGTCCCCTGGTTCGCCACGGGACGCCTCTCCCACTCCGCCAGCTCCCACATGCGGCTGATCAGACCCGAGGGCGAGTACTGACAGCCATCGGCCGCCCACAGAAGCGGTTTGGTGCGATGGTTGACCCAGGTCGCCCGGGCACGGCGTTCGTCCTCGGCCAGCCAGTCCCGCAGCGCCTCCTCCTCCAGCGGGTAGCCGGCCTTGAGAGTGAGCGGCTCTCCGTCGCCGAGGACCTGCTTGTCGACGAGTACCGTGACCGCGTTGGGGCGACGACGCTTGCGCTGCAGCTGCGCACGCCGGTACTTGTCCGGGGTCTTGGCGGTTCTGCCGTCCCTGATGATGCCGAGAACATGCTGGGACAGCTCGCGGCATCGTGTGACGTCCGCGCACACGGCACGGATCTGGGAACGCTCGGTGAACAGCTCGTCGATCGACGCTGCGACGACGGGCAGCAACTGCTTGACCAGGTCCCCGGTCTTCCGGGTGGCCTCCTTGCACCACTTCAGGTCGGGATCAGGCTCGTCGATCGCCTCGGTGTCCAGCAGCCGGAACACAAGGTGCGCGATCAGATAGCCGCCGTGCTCGGTCAGGGCCGCGCCGCGCCCTTCGTAGCGGCTGCGCAGCTTGTACAGAGAGCGGCGGACCTCGCGCAGGACCTGCACCGCGTTCCACAGCAGGTACACACCGGGCTGCGGCCGGAACAGGACGTCGTAGATGCCCTGAGAACCCCTCTCCCAGAGCACATCGAGGGTGACGCCCATGCGCGCCGCGTACTGGACGTCGTTGTGGGCACAGGCGAGCGCACAGGCCGCCTCGACCACGGAGCAACCGGTCTCCTCGGGCGGCTCCAGCTCGCTGCGCCGCACGCTGTATTCCAGCCCGAGTTCGGCACGCATCTCCTCGACGATCGCCGCCTGGACCGGGTCGAGCGCGATGAAGTCGCGCGGCACCACGCTGTTCTGACGGTTGGTGGCCTGGGTCGTCTTCCTGGCGAAATCCTCGGCCGCACCGGTCACGATGATGCGCACGCCGATCTGCGCCTGCGCCGCCCCGTCGTCCGACGCGAGCGCCTCGGCCACGGAGCGCACGGTCTGTGCACCGTTCACCACGCTGGCGTTGTGCAGGGTGAGCGTGAGCGGAAAGTGCTGTGGGGCACGCCTGTTCTGTTGCGCCTTCTCGACCGAGTCGCACAGCACGGTGATGCCGTTGTTGAAGTACCAGAAGTACGACGGCTCCTCGGTGAGCGTCTCGATGAGCGCGTTGTTGATCGGGGTTCGGCCTAGCGGGTTGCGGATGTTCAGATTGAACAGCTCCGAGCCGCTCGCGGCCCATTCGGCCACTTCCTCGGCGGTCACGACGCCCTGGTAGGACTCGTACGGGGAACTGATCGAGAACCAAGGGAACAGCGTGGTGGTGAGCTCGACCGGTTTCGGGTTGAGGTCCTGCCGGACGGAGGCCCACACCTCGGGTGCGAGGATGATCCGGTGGTCGAGGACATCGCCGTAGCGGTTGAACTCCTTCTCACCGTTGATCAGGGCGTCCTGGAAACCGGGACCCGGCTCCTCCGGGCGCATCAGGACGATGACCTGCGTCACCGGCACGGGACCTCGGTCCATGACCGTCTTGGCGTACTCGGCCAGCTGACGCCCTCGTGGGTTGAACGGCGCGAAGTCCTCGTCGTCGATGAGACGCAGACCGGCGAAAAGTTCCAGCACCGCCTTGCGGTCGGCCGCCGCTTTCCCCTCGGGGCTCCACTTCCCCTGCACCAGGTAGATGTGCGGGTCGGGGCCGTCCACCACGGCGATGGCGTCGATGCCCTGGTCGGCATGGCCGTCGATGACGGTACGTGCTGCATCCTGGGGACTGAACCCTGTTACGATCCGCACCGCCTGCGCGGTGAGCGCCCGGGACAGCAGTCGCGGCTCCTGCTGGTCGGGAGGCAGACCCTCCAGATCTCCGGTGTCCAGCAGATTGCCGTACACCTTTCTCAGCGCCCCGCCGACCTGCCGGACCTGTGTGATCACGCTCGGCAACCCATCCCCGGCCCTCTTCGCGCTCATGCTCCCGTCCCCTCCACCTGCGCAGTGCAGCACGTGGGCGCAGCAACGCCGCCCCACCCTGCGTGATCATTCCACGATTTCCTCCAGCAGCGAGCGTCTTGCCCTCATTGCCGCCGAGGAGCGGTGGAATCAGGACGCGCGCCGTCGAGATCCAGCCGAATCATGGCCAGGGTCTCGGCCACCTCGGCTGCCAGTTCGTCGTCCGGGCCGAACACCACGCACAGATCCGCGTGCAGCGGCTCCAGGACGTCGAACGCGTCCGCGGCCCGCCCCTGCGCCAGCAGCAGCATGCCGATGTCGCGGCGCAACTCGACGGCGTTCTCGCTGACATCGCCGTCGACCGCACGCACCACCTCGAGAACACCGCGCAGCCCGGCAAGCGCCTCCGTCACCTGGCCCAGCTCGCCACGGCAGCGGGCCGCCTGGGCCCGGCTGTCCAGCGCCTCGTGGCTGCCGGGACCGTTGACGCGCGCGTACGCGTCCGCGAGCGCCTCGAACTCGGGCAGCGCGGCCCTGTGGTCGCCGGCCAGCTGACGGCTGACCGCCCGGCGCATGCGCAGCCCCAGAACCACCTTGTTGTCCGATCCCAGGGCGCGCGCCGCGGGCTCGATCATCTCGCCCGCCACCTCCGCGGCCTGCGCGTACCGTTCCTCCTCCATCAGCGCGCGATAGTGCGCATGGACCTCGCGGATCCGTTCGCGCAGCTCCTCCCGCTCGGCCTCCGGGACGGCGACAGGCGCGGCGGGGGCGGGAGCATCCGCTGCGGGACGCTCGCCCGCGCCACCGGCCCGTGAGCGCGGCGCGTAGGGTCGGCGGAAGACACCGGTGGGGTCGGGTGCTCCGGCGGGCACCGCTGTCTCGGGCGCCGACTCGTCGCCGGGCCCCGGCAGAAACGGCAGCAACCGCTCGTACACCTCCTGCACGTCCGCAGGACGCGCCTCGGGCGCCTTCCGCAGCAGATGCAGGACGAGTGCCTCCAGCTGCTCCGGCACATCGGCACGCAACTGCCGCAGAGGCGGAGGAGCGGCGTTGACGTGCTGCATCATCAGCTGGAACTCGCTGTCGCCGCTGAACAGCGGCTGCCCGCACAGCAGTTCGTGCAGAACGCAGCCGAGGGCGTACAAATCCGTGCGGGGCGTCACACGACTCCCGCGCACCTGCTCCGGAGCCATGTACTGGTGCGTGCCGATCGGACTGCCAGTCGCCGTCAGCTTCGTCACGTCCGTCCGGAGGATGGCCGCGATCCCGAAGTCCAGCACCTTCACCGTGCCGTCCCGCGCCACCAGGACGTTGCTCGGCTTCAGATCACGGTGCACGATCGGCACGTCGTGGGCGTACGACAGCACGGTCGCTACCTGCGCCGCCACCGCGACCGCCCAGCCGACCGGCAGGGGCCGCTCCGGGTGCACATACGCGGTCAACGGCACGCCGTCGACCAGCTCCATCACCAGGAACAGCTGCTCGTACGACTCGTCCAGCACCGCGTCGTACACCTGTGGCACACCCGGGTGCTGGATGCGCGCGGTGATCCGTGCCTCGCGCCGGAACCGCTTCTCGAACTCCTCCGCCAGGACCGGGGACGTCACGGCCTGGGGACGGATCAGCTTCACGGCCACCGGCCGGTCCAGTACCGCGTCGTAGCCCCGCCACACATCTCCCATGCCGCCGTGACTCACCTGCTCCAGCAGCTCGTAGCGTTCCGCGATCCGTCGCACGTCCGGCACCTGGTTCCCCGCCCCGCCCGTCACGTGACCGAAGTGGTCCTGGTTTCGTTGTACCGGGAATCAGTTTCGCGGGTGCCAGATTTCCGCGTCCAGCGAGGGAGGGGCAGCAACGGGACCGTGACACGTGGCATCTGGAAGGCCTGCGTCCTGACCACATGCACCGCCCGAGCCCGCAGGTCAGCTGATGCAGGTGTGCGCCGGAACGAGCCCCGCGGCTCGGAGCAGCCGACCCCTGTGAGTGATCCGGTAATGGTCCAGACCTATTGACGCTTGCGGGCTGACGATGATTCACTCCACGGCCGAGAGCGCTCTCCCGCGGTTGAGGACCAGCCGCGGTCCCGTATGCCCCACCATGCTCAGGGAGAGCCGTGTCCGTGAATCCCTCTCGTCGTGCTCTGCTCCGCGGGGCGGCGGCCGCTGCCGCTGCGGCGCCGCTGGTCGGCGCCACCGCAGGATCCGCCGTCGCGTCGCCCCACGCCCCCCACGGCCGTGGCGCCGCAGCGCACCGCGCGGCTGACCTGGGACCAAACGTCCTGGTCTTCGACCCGTCGATGGGTGACGCGGCGATCCAGAAGCAGATCGACGACGTGTTCGCCGTCCAGCAGTCCAACCAGTTCGGCACCGAGCGCTACGCCCTGGCGTTCCGGCCGGGCACGTACAACGTCGACATCAACGTCGGCTTCTACACCCATGTGCTCGGACTCGGCGCGAGCCCCGAGGATGTCGTGATCAACGGTCATGTGACCGTCGACGCCCAGTGGTTCGACGGCAACGCCACCCAGAACTTCTGGCGGGCCGCCGAGAACCTGACCATCGTGCCGCCGGACGGGCTGGAGCGCTGGGCCGTCGCCCAGGCCGGACCGATGCGCCGCGTCCATGTGAAGGGCGACATGATCCTCATGCCGAGCCCGCCCGGCAACGGCTGGTCCAGCGGCGGCTACCTGGCAGACAGCGTGGTGGACGGCCAGATCGACTCCGGCTCGCAGCAGCAGTGGATCTCCCGCAACGACACCATCGGCCGCTGGACCAGCTCCAACTGGAACATGGTCTTCGTCGGCGTCCAGGGCGCCCCCGCCACGTCCTTCCCGAACCCGCCCTACACGAGGATCGACCGCACCCCCGTGATCCGGGAGAAGCCGTTCCTGACCGTCGACGGCCAGGGCGCCTACCAGGTGTTTGTGCCCGCGCTGCGCCGTGACACCACCGGCACCACCTGGGCCGGCGGACCGGCCGCCGGGCACGGCATCCCGCTGGCCGCGTTCCACGTCGCGCAGCCGGGCGACTCCGCCGCGACGATGAACGCCGCGCTCGCCGACGGCAAGCACCTCCTCCTCACCCCGGGCATCTACCCGCTGACCGAGCCGCTGCGGGTGTCCCGGCCCGGCACCGTCGTGCTCGGCCTCGGCCTGGCCACCCTCCAGGCCGTCCAGGGCACCTCCCTGATCGAGGTCGACGACATCGACGACGTCACCGTGGCCGGCGTCATCCTCGAAGCCGCCTCCGCCAACTCTCCCGTGCTGCTGCGGGTCGGCAACGGCAGGACCGGCACCAGCCACGCAGAGCGGCCCACGGTGCTCTTCGACATCTTCCCGCGCATCGGCGGCGCTCTGCCCGGCGGCACCGACGTCAGCATTCAGATCGACAGCAACGACGTCATCGCCGACCACGTATGGGCCTGGCGCGCCGACCACGGCCTCGACGGCACGGTCGGCTGGTCCGTCAACCCCGCGGGCACCGGCTTCCTCGTCAACGGCGACCGGGTCACCGCCTACGGCCTGTTCGTCGAGCACCACCAGAACTACGAGGTGCTCTGGAACGGCAACGAGGGCCGCACCTACTTCTTCCAGAACGAGCACCCCTACGACGTGCCGACGCAGTCGGCCTGGAGACACGGCGACACCAACGGCTTCGCCGCCTACAAGGTCGCCGACCAGGTCACCGAGCACCACGCCTGGGGCCTGGGCAGCTACGCCTTCTTCAACCTCCACGCCAACATCTACACCGACCGCGCCTACGAGGTCCCCGACACCCCGGGCGTCGTCTTCACCTCGCTGATGACCGTCTGCCTCAACGACGCGGGCGGCGGCGGCATCCTGCACTGCATCAACAACGCGGGCAACCCCGTCGCCAACGGCTTCGGCACCTACAACATGAAGTCGTACTCGAACGGCGTGGCCACAGTCTGACGCCTGCCGCACCGGGCGCCGCCGTTCACACCACGCACTCCGCCCACACCGTCTTGCCGGGCCCGCCGTCGGCCCTGGGGCCGAAGCCCCAGCGGTCGGCCAGGGCCTCGACGAGCAGGAGACCCCGCCCGCCGTCGCGCACCTCGTCCGCCGGGGTGCGGGCGGCGGACGGGCGGGGGAGGCGTTCCCCACGGGTGTCGGTGACCTCGATCCGGACGGTGCGGGCGGCCGGGGCAAGGGTGAGCAGGACAGCGAAGTCCCGCCCCGCCACACGTCCGTGGCGGACGGCGTTGGTGCACAGCTCCGCGAGGACGAGGACGACGGCGTCGTGCGCGTCGCTGCCGTACGGGACGCCCCAGACGTCCAGCCGGTGAGCGCACAGGTGCCGGGCGAGGCGGGCGCCGCGCGGAGTGGAACTGAAGCGCATCGCGAACCGGTGCACCGTCATGGGTGATGGAGTTACGGTCATGCACTCACAGTGGCGGGCCGTGGCGTACCGTGACCAGCGGTGACGCGCTGACGCAGCGGCTTCGTCCGTGGGCGTGCGCGCGCTGTACGTAGCGGTACGCGTGGGGAGAGGCGCGAGCGATGACCGTGCGGGACGACGAGGCGGGGCAACAGCCGGGGCGGCGACCGGACGACGATCCGGGGACCGGAGTCGTGATCGCCTTCGGACGGCAGTTGAAACTGCTGCGGATCCGGGCAGGCCTGGACCGCGCCGAGTTCGGCAGGCGGATGGGGTACTCGGCGGAGACGGTGGCCTCCATCGAGCAGGGCAGGCGCATCCCGCAACCTCGGTTCATCGAGCGGGCGGACGAGGTGCTGAACGCCGGGGGTGTGCTGATCGCGCTGAAGGAGGAGATGGCCAGGGCTCAGTACCCACCCTATTTCCGGGACGCGGCCCGTCTGGAGGCCAAAGCAACGGCGCTCAACGTCTACGCGGTCTACGCCGTGCCGGGGTTGTTGCAGACCGAGGGGTATGCGCGTGCGGTCTTCCGGATGCAGCGCCCCTTGCTGGACGACGATGTGATCGAACAGCGTCTGGACGCACGGCTGGCACGGCAGGAGATCTTCAACCGACGGCCGGCACCGTTGATGAGCTTCGTGATCGAAGAGGCCGTTCTGCGGCGGCCGCTCGGCGGCCGGGAAATCATGCGTGAAGCTCTGGAACACATCCTGCTCATGAGCCGGTTGAGGCATGTGGAAGTCCAAGTCATGCCGACCGATCGGGAGGACAATGCTGCGTTGGGTGGCCCGTTCACCCTCATCGATGTGGACAAGCGCCAGCGCATCGCGTACGCAGAGGTGCAGGACGACAGTCGTCTGTACACCGACGTGGTAAGAGTGCGTGAACTGGAGGCCCGGTATGGCATCCTCCGATCACAGGCCCTCACGCCGAGCGAGTCTTCCGCGTTCATCGAGAAACTGTTGGGAGAGCAATGAGCGTCCGTGCCGCGCAGGTTGTGCCAGAAGCAGCTTGGTTCAAGAGCAGCTACAGCACCGGCGGCGGTGGTGAATGCGTGGAAGTAGCTACCGTCACAGACGTCGTCCATGTCCGGGACACGAAGCGACCGACGGAAGCCAGGCTCTCCTTCGGGCCCGCAGCGTGGGCCTGCTTCGTGCGGATGGCCGCCGGACGCTGAGTCCAGCGGGGTAGAGGTGCCGGGGCCCGGTGCGCGCACGTCTTACCGGGCCCCGACCGGCTCAGATGTCCTCCAGTCCCTCCTCCCGGCGGATCATCCGCCAGGCCGCGCGGCGGGCGCTGCGGTCGAGACTGGACTTGAAGTCGCGGTCCGTGCCGAAGTACCGCTTGCCGAGCGTCGCGATCGTGGAGACATGGTCCATCATGTTCTCCTCGAACTTCTTGTCCCAGACGATGCCGAAGTTTGTCTCGTCGTTGACGAGTGCGGCGGCCCGGACCTTCGGGTCCTCCTTCGTGGCATTGAAGGCCGGGAGGACGTCCTCGTCCCTGAAGTCCGTGCCGAACTTGGCGTTGAACTGCTCGATCAGTTTCGACAGCAGTGACTTCTCGGCGTCCTTGGCGCCGCCCACCCCGTCACCGAAGCCCTTCAGCTCGGCGGAGCCCTCGGGCCGGAGAGACACATCGTGCTCGCCGGTCTTCTCGAGGCGCAGGTGACTGAGGTCGATCTCTCCTATGTCGACGCCACCGTCCGCGCGGCGCGGCAGCCGGTTGAGGAGGTAGCGCCCGTAGAGGTACAGCCGTTCCAGCTCGGGGTCGTGGTACGGGACGATCTGCGCGAGGAAGCCGTACTTGCGGACGTAGTCGTTGAGGTTGGCCCGGAAGTCCTCGGCCGTCTCGACGTCGTCCTCGTCCTCGCTCTCCAGCAGGTGAGTGAAGCGGGTGACGGCGGGGGACAGGAGCCGGTACAGCTCGGCGTGCAGCTTCTCCCACTTGGACTGGGAGCCGCCGGCCTTCTCCTCCGCTTCGAAGTACGCGGCGACGAACTCGTCCATGTCCTGTTCGGAGATGACCGGGGCGGACATCACGCGGCTCTGGGCCGTGTAGAGGAGGTTGGGGTCGGAGGGCAGGGTGTGCGCCTCTTCGAAGTACGGGCGGAAGGCGTCCTGGATGTCCTCGGCCTCGTTGACGAAGTCCAGCACAGCCAGGTCGGCCTGGGACTTGCGTTCCGCGGTGCGGTTGAGACGGGAGAGCGTCTGCACGGCGGAGATACCGGTCAGCTTCTTGTTGACGTACATCGTCGTCAGAAGCGGCTGATCGAACCCGGTCTGGTACTTCTCCGCGACGACCAGGATCCGGTACTCCTGCTGCCCCTTGCCGCCGGCCTTGACGGCTTTGTCGTCGGCACGGGTGTAGGCGAAGGCCTTGGGCAACGCGCTCTCGGGAAGACCGCCGTTCTCCTTGCTCTCGGTGGTCTCCGCGCCGTCGATGGTGAGGGAGCCGGAGAAGGCGACCAGGACGCCGAGGTCCGGGTACTTCGTGTCGTACGCGCGGTCCTTGATGTAACTGCGGATGGCACGGGCCATCTGCACGGCGGACTGGCGGGAGGCCGTGACCACCATGGCCTTGGCGCGTCCGCCCAGCCGGCCGCGGGTGTGGGCGACGAAGTGCTCGACGATCACCTGGGCGTGCTGGGAGACGGTGTGCTCGTGGGTGAGCGCGAACCGGGCGAGGAGGGAGTTCGCCCTGGAGGGGTCGACCTCCTTCTCGTCCGGGTTCTGGTTCACCAGCTTCCAGTAGGTCTTGTAGGTGACGTAGTTGCGCAGCGGATCGAGGATGAAGCCTTCCTCGATGGCCTGGCGCATCGAGTAGGTGTGGAAGGGACGGTAGACGGTCTTGCCGTTCTCCATGCCTTCTATACCGAAGAGTTCGAGGGTCTTCGCCTTGGGCGTGGCGGTGAAGGCGAAGTAGGAGAGGTTCGCGGCGCGTGAGCGCTCGACGGCCTTCGCCTTCAGTTTGTCGTCCACGGTGACCGTGGTGGCGCCCTCGTCGTCGGAGTCGGCGTCCAGACCGAGATCGCGCAGCGCGGACTTCACGGCGGTGGCGGCGTCGCCGGACTGCGAGGAGTGTGCCTCGTCCACGATGATGGCGAAGCGGCTGCCCTGGATCTCGGTGGGGTTGCGCTTCAGGTAGTCGAGCAGCGCAGGGAACGAGTGCAGGGTGACCGTGACGATCTTCCCGGTGTCCCGGGAGAGGGCACGGGCGAGCTGCTCGCTCTTGGCGCCGTGCTTCTCGTCGACCTTGACCACCAGGCCGTCCGTCTGCGAGAAGCTGCCGACGGTCTCCCGGAGCTGAGCGTCCAGGTTGCGGCGGTCGGTGATGACGATGACCTTGTCGAAGACCGGCTCGCCAGGCGTGATGCGGCGGTCGGCGACGGCTTCCGGGTCGAGCGCGCTCGGGTTGGTGTCGGCGTGCAGGTCGCTCAGGCGGTGGCTGAGCCAGCCGATGGTGTTCGACTTGCCGGAGCCCGCGGACGCCATGATCAGGTAGTTGTGGCCGGCGCCGTGCGTGGCAGCGTGCGCGGTGAGCTTGCGCACCACGTCCCACTGGTGGAAGCGGGGGAAGATCGTCGACTTGGTGGTGCCGCCGCCGGGTGTCTTGCGCTTCTGCTGGTGCACAAAACGCTGAAGGAGATCCAGCCAGTTGTCCCGCTGCCAGACCTCCTCCCAGAGGTAGGAGGTGGCGTAGGCGCCGGGGGCGGCCGGCGCGGGGTTGCCGGCACCACCGGGCTGGCCGGGTCCGTTCGATCCGGTGTTGAAGGGCAGGAACTGGGTGTTCTTGCCGCGCAGTTGCGTGGTGACGAAGACCAGGTCCGGGTCGACGGCGAAGTTCGCGATGACGCGACGCGTGAAGATCAGCTCGGTCGGGTCGCGGTCCGTGCGGTACTGCTCCTTGGCCTGCTCGACACCCTGACCCGTGAGCGGGTTCTTCAGCTCGGCCGTGGCGACCGGGATGCCGTTGAGGAACAGGGTGAGGTCGAGACGGTGACCCCGGTCGGTCTGCTTGGTGGCGTAGGGGAGTTCGCGGACGACGGTGAGGCGGTTGGCGCGGTAGCCGTCGAGGACGGAGTCGGCCGAGATCAGGTTAGGCTTGAAGTAGGCGACGCGGATGCGGACCCCGCGGTCTTTGACTCCGTTGCGAAGCACCGTGAGTAAACCGTCGTCGGCGATGGCACGGTCGAGGCGCTGAGCGAAGCCGCGCTGGGCTTCGTTGGGATCGCCGCCGTAGACGGTCAGCAGTTCGTCCCACTCGTCGGGCTGCGTCGCGCCGATGAAGGTGAACAGCTCGTTGGTGTCGAGCCCGAGGTCTGCCTGGTAGTCCTCGGGGTTCGCCTCACGCCAGCCTCGCTCGCAGAGGGCGGCGACGATGGCGGATCCGAAGGAGGACTCGTCGTGCACGGGGCTCATGCGGTGACTCCTTCGGTTACGTTGCGGCCGCTGGCGGTGGACACGTCGAGCTGGCCGGTTACAGCGGCGGTGATGAGGGCTTGGCGGCGTTCAGCCAACAGGCAGAGTTGACGTGTGAGGGCGGAGCGTGTGCGGTCTGCCGCCGACTTCAACGATTCATATTCGCTGACGATGGCCGCTTGGTGCGAGATCGTGCGTACCGGCACTGGAAAGTCGAGTACTTTTGAGCTGCTGGTCGTGGCAATTCCGACTTGAGTCGAGGTGAAGCGGAAGTACCTGCGGCCGTGTGATGCCGCCAGAAGTGCCGAAAGGTACTCCGGGATCAGTTTCTCCCGGTCGACACGAATGGCGAACACATGGTTTTGATGGACCATATTCGCGACTTGGCCGTGCCATACGGCTCCGCGGCCGAGATTGTCCGGATTTCCATTCGCTTCCGTCATGACGACATCGCCCGGCTGGAGCATTGAGCGCATGGCCATAGGGCGCGGAATGGTGATCTCTTTGATTTCCGTGAGATCCAGTCGCTCCCCCTGTACGTTCGCTACCCGGAGGTAGGGAAAGGTGGCGTCCTCAGAATCTTGGGCGCGGGCACCGTGAACGGTGACACCCGACTGCACGCGTGCCAGGTAACCCAACCGTGCCGTAGCAAGCTGCTCTGGCAGCCAAGGCCAGGTGGAATTCCGCGTGTGAGCCGTGCTAATGCCGGGCGTGGTCAGTTCCGAGATTGCTGTGCTGTACCGCTCTTCGAGGGAGGCCACCTGTGTGCGGCGCAGCTGCATCAAGCGGTCGATACGGGCAGTCTCGGCGTCGAGGAAGTCGGCAATGCGCCGCTGCTCCTCCGTCGGAGGGGCAGGAAGTTGGAAGCGCTTGATGTCTCGTTGGAAGAGATGGGGAACGCCCATGCCGTCCTTGACGGCATTGATGTGGCTTTGGAGGAAGTTGCTCTGGAGGACGTAGCGAAGAAAACGTGGCTCCATGTTGAAACTGCGGAGCACAGCGATTGAGCCGTTCACCGTGGCAGCGCGTGGCAGACGGCGAACGATGTTGACAACGCCCAAGGTGTTGCCGTCTTTTGCCAGTAGAACATCGCCAATCTGTAGTTTCAATTCGGGGGATTCGTTGTATCGGAACTCCGAAATGTAATTCACATTGGTGAAGTCGATCTCGGGATCCTTGATATTAGGTGTAGCCAAAAAGGCGTAACCATCTGGTTGGTACTCTGAAGCTGTGAGAGCCTTCCATCCGATCCTGGCATTGACTGTCGCGACGCGATCGAGGCGGGTCGTTTCCCATCCGTGAGGAAGGGCGTGCTGGAAGTCCATCATTCCGTAACCTCCCCCAACAGCCCCTGGATCTCCGCCTCCAACGCCTTCAACTCCGCGTCGATCTCCGCCAACGGCCGAGGCGGCTCATACACATAGAAGTGCCGCGTGAACGGAATTTCGTACCCGATCTTCGTCTTGCTGTGGTCGATCCACGCATCCGGCACATGCGGGTGGACCTCCCGCTTCAGGTACTCCTCGACGTCCTCGCCCAGCGGAACGTTCTCGTAGTCCCGCAGCTCCGGGTCCGGCTCGGGCTGGCCCTTGACGAGCTGCACCTCACCCTCCGGATCCCGCACCCCGACGACCTCGCGCAGCGCCTTGTTGAACGACGCACCCGTGGGCCACATCCCGCCGGCCTGCACCACCGCGTCCTTCAATGCGAGCCAAGCCTCCTGCTTCGTGCCCCAGCTCGCGCCCATCAGGGACTTGAAGGCGTCCGCCAAAGCCGCAGCCTGCGGCAGCTTCTGGATCGGCTTGGACGCCTCCAGTGCCGCCAGCGTCTCTTCCGTGATTTCGAACCGCAGTTTCAGCGGGCGTTCGACCGTGATCCGCTGGTAGCCGAAGTCCTCGTTCCAGAAGACCTTCACCTTGCCGTGCAGCGGGTGCTCCGGGTCGCCCGCCACGGCCAGGGCCTCGCCGTACAGCTTGACCACCGTGGCGATGTGCTCCTGGCCCAGCTCCTTGCGCTTGTCGCCCAGGGACTTGCGCATCTTCTGCCACTGGTCGCGGGCGTCCAGCAGAATGACCTTGCCCTTGTGGTCCGGGCTCTTCCTGTTCGTCAGGATCCAGAAGTACGTGGAGATGCCCGTGTTGTAGAAGAGCTGGTCCGGCAGGGCGACGATGCCCTCCAGCCAGTCGTTCTCCAGGATCCAGCGGCGGATCTCGGACTCTCCCGAGCCGGCCGCGCCCGTGAACAGCGGGGACCCGTTGAAGACGATGGCGATGCGTGAGCCGCCTCCGCCGTTCACGTCGACCGGCTTCATCTTCGAGATCATGTGCTGGAGGAACAGCAGAGAGCCGTCGTTGATGCGCGGCAGGCCCGCACCGAAGCGACCCGCGTCGCCCAGCTTCTCGTGCTCGGCCGTGACCTCGTCCTTGACCTTCTTCCACTCCACCCCGAACGGCGGGTTGGCCAGCAGGTAGTCGAAGGTCTTGCGGGCGTGCCCGTCGTCGGAGAAGGAGTTGCCGAAGGCGATGTTCTCCGGGTTCTGCCCCTTGATCATGAGGTCGGACCGGCAGATCGCCCAGGACTCCGGGTTGAGCTCCTGCCCGTACACCTCCACGGTGGCGTCCGGGTTCAGCTCCTTGATGAGGTCGTCCATCGCCGAGAGCATGCCGCCGGTGCCGCAGGCCGGGTCCAGGACCGTGCGCACCACACCCGGCAGGTGCAGCGCGTCGCCGTCCGGGGCGACCAGCAGCCGCACCATCAGCCGGATGACCTCGCGCGGTGTGAAGTGCTCACCGGCCGTCTCGTTCGACTGTTCGGCGAAGCGGCGGATCAGCTCCTCGAAGATGTAGCCCATGTTGTGGTTGGGCACGACCTCCGGGCGCAGGTCCAGGTCGGTGAACTTGCCGATGACCTGGTAGAGCAGTCCCGCGCTGTCCAGCCGTCTGACCTGCTGGGCGAACTCGAAGCGGTCCAGCACGGCCCGCGCGTTGTCCGAGAACGCCCCCACATACACCTGCAGGTTCTTCGCCGCGTTCTGCGGGTCCGCGGCGATCCTCTTCAGCGTGAGGCGTGATCGGTTGTAGAAGGAGTGGCCCGAGGCCCGGCGCAGGAAGCGGTCCGGGTCGATGTCGCCGTCCTTGTACTGCTCCGCGACCTCGGCGACCTTCTCGCGGGTCGGTTCCAGCACGCATTCCAGGCGCCGCAGCACCGTGAACGGCAGGATGACCTTGCCGTACTCGGACTGCTTGTAGTCCCCCCGCAGGAGATCGGCGACGGACCACGCGTGGTTCGCCAACTCCGTGTGCTTACTGCTGTCCAATGGGATCCCCGGATCCTTCCTGAATGTCCCATACCCCACCGTGCCGGCCGGTTCGCCGGCCGGGACGGCCTGTCGATTGTGGTCTATGCGCAAAGGTGTGGTCTATGTGTGGAGGCCGTGTGCCTACCGGGGTGAAACGTCACCTCGGGGGTCACCTGATGCCGGCTTGCGCGTCGGGAGCAGCTGGCCGCCCGTGAGGCCGCCGGCCAGCAGCCGCGCCGTCTCCTCCGCCAGCCGTGTCGCGCGCTGCGCCTCCGTACGCAGCGCGTGCACCCGCCGGAACGCCTCCCCGTACTGCCGCTGCTCCTGCAGCGGCAGCAGGGGGACGCGCAGCCGGCCGGGGTTCACCGTGCGCACCGTGCTGCCTGTCGACGCGCCCGCGATGTTCTCCTCCGCGCTCAGGAACCCGGCGAGGAACCACGCGTCCAGGCGCGCCGGGTCCGGGCGGAACAGGTGGATGTGGAGACCTAGCAGTGCCCCGCGCTCCTCCTCGCCGGCGACCCGGGCCATCGGGCCGGGGCCGCCGGGCATCGCCCGCACGAGGACGTCACCGGCCGCGATCACGGGCGCGGCCTCCGCGTGCAGGTCGGCCTCGCTCCCGGTCGGTGGTACCCCGTCGGCGATGTCCGACGCGGTGAGGACCGGCCGGCCGGCGGACGGAGTCCCGTCACCGGCACGGTCGTCCGTGCGTCCGCGCCCGCCGCTCTCGGGCCCGGTGCGCAGCACGCTGAGCGCCCCTCCGCGCGCCAGGTCCGCCACCGTGGCAGCACGCCACTCGCGCGCGCGGTCACCGGCCGCGCTCCAGGCGTCGTACCCGGCGGCCCGGCCGAGCGCCTTCGCGGCGGTCACCAGGTCCAGCCGTGCCGCCTCGGCCTTTGAGGCGAGCACCGCCGGGTCCACCTCGGCCCGCGACGCGCGGACGAGACGGGCCGGGGCGAGGTCCACCACGTCGTCCAGCAGATCGACCACCGTGACCGCGCGCGCCACTCCGGGCTCGCCCTCGAAAGTCTCCGGGTCCTTCGTGAATGCCTGCCATGCGCTCAGCGCCCGCCGGCTGATCACGGCCCAGTCCACCGAGGCGGAACGGCTGCTGCCACGCGTCCGTGCCGTGGCGGCCGTACCGGCAGGTCCCGTCGGCTCGGACGCGGACGCCGCCGTGTCCACGAACAGCACGGACCTGCGTTCCAGGCCGCCGGGTTCCGGGCGCTGCAGAATCCAGATCTGCAGCCCGATGTGGAGCGGCACCGAGGCCCCGGGCGGGAGGGCGATCACCGCGCGCAGCGCACCGCTGCGGACCAGCTCGATGCGGATGCGCCGGCCCGAGGAGCGGCTCGCCGTGGCCGGCGGCAACAGCAGGACCGCATGACCGCCCGGTGTGACATGGGCGAGAGCGTGCTGCACCCAGGCCAGCTCGGACTCGGCGCGGGCGGGGACGCCGTACGCCCACCGCGGGTCGTAGGCCAGCTCGTCGTGGCCCCAGTCCCGCACGCCGTACGGCGGATTGCACAGCACCGCGTCCGCGAACAGATCAGGGAACGCGTCCGCGCGGAGGCTGTCGGCAGCCCGCACCGTGACCGTGGCCTTAGGCGCCGTGAGCATCAGCTCCACCGCACTGCGGCGGACCTGTACCGGCAGCATGTCCTGCCCGTACAACTCTCCGGCGCCCCGGCGGGCCGCCGCCGCCAGCAGAGTGCCGCTGCCGCAGGCCGGGTCCAACACACGTGACGGGGTGCCCGGGAGCAGACGGGACAGCAGGTCGGCGAGGGGCGCCGGCGTGCGGTAGGTACCGCTTGCCGCGCTGTCCTCCAGGTCCCGCTCCGCCAGGACGTCGGCCGCGGCACGGCCGCCCGCGTCCCGGACACAGGCGTACAGCGCGCGGAGCACGGGCGCGTCGGCCGGCCGGAAGCGGACGTCCTGCGCGCCGGGTACGGCGTCGGGCAGGGCGGCGACGTCGCGCTCCGCCCGGGCCGCCAGGTCGGTGTCCGGCAGCTGCGCCGTGGCGGTGAGCTCGTCGGCCGGGCGGTCTGCGGCGGCCAGGGTGAGCAGCAGCAGATCCGCGCTGCCGGTGCCGGAGGTGCCGCCCGGCGCGTGGAGACGGAGGGTCGTCCTGAGTTCCTCCGGTGGGCTGGCCGCCGATGCGTGTCCGCGGGACGCGAGCCAGGCACGGACGGCCTGGAGGTCGTACAGCGGGCTGCTGTCCGTGCCGCCGGACGGCGCCGGGAAGTCGGGGTGCCGGCGACGCCAGTTGCTGACCGTTGCACGGGTGACTCCGGCGATACGGGAGATTTCGGCAGCGGTCACCTGCGCGGATGGCTGTGGCATGGGCACGGTCCTGGTGTCTTGGAAGCGGACGTCAACAACCTACAGCACTTGTCAAGCGCGCCAATGAGATTGACGATGCTTTCACGGATGTGCTTATCTGTTCTCGCTTCCAGTCCCGCAGTGCCTGCCGGCAAGGCCTTCGTGCGGTGTCGGCTGCTGCCGCCCTGGCCTGCCGCCGTGACACCCAGGGCTCCTCGTCCCGGCGGGCATCGGTCCCGCCTGCTCGCAGAACTGCTGCTCACACAACTCCTGCTCACAGAACTCCGGGGGGAGACCATGCGCCTCACCATGCCGACCGGCGTCGTCGAAGGAACCCAGCTCACCGTCATGCCGTTCCGCGACGACGCCGTGATCGGGACGATGTCCGTGCCCACGCTCGTCCAGCTCGTGCCGTCGCCGCGTACGGAGGAGGACCCGAGGCGGCTCAAGACGGCCCCCGGGCTCGTGCGCCGGCACGCCGAGCTGCGGGCGACCGTGCAGCGGACGCTGAAGTCGTCGCAGAAGGGGAAGAACGTCGGGCCGTACGCCGAGTACATCGCTGCCGGGCTGAAGGGCGAGCTGGGCGCGGCCTGGTCCACCCCGCCGATCACCCTGTGGCACGCCGGCCCGCTGAGCGCGATCGGCGACGAACTCGTGCCCGGCACCGGCCTGCGCACTCTGACGATCACGCCCGGCACCATGGTGATCGCCATCGACGGCGAGACCCAGACCACCGCCTGGCACGACCTGTACGACGACCCGGAGACCTTCGGGCTGACGTATCCGGAACTCGCCCGGGTGCGCGTGCCGTTCGAGCTCTACATCGACCTGGCCCCGTCGGACGCCCGGCAGATCTTCTACGACCGCAACGTGCAGGGAGTGGCCGTCGCGAAGAACCTCGCGATGTCCATGGACCAGCGGGACTTCGGAACCCGCCTCGCGCACCTGGTCGCGGACTCCGTCAAGGTGGACGTCGACGGCCGGCGCGTGCCGTTCGCCCGGCTGGTCAACTCCAGCAAGCGGCAGGTGTCCGCGTCGGACCGCGAGGTGGTCACGCTGTCCGCGCTGCGCTCCCTCGTCGTGACCGCCCTCTTCGGCCGCAGCGGGCTCGCACGGTCGGCGGAGTCGGTGTACGAGGACGAACTGCCCGCCGGGGTCCGGCCGGAGGAGGCCGAGGCCATGGTCGTACCGGTCCTGGCCCGGCTCATCTCCGAGCACTCCGGCGACTTCGCGCGCCGCAGCGCCATCACGGCCCCCGCGGTCCTCGCCGGCCTCGGCATCGCCGTCCACCACACCCTGCCGTGGAGCGACCCGGCGTCCCGCATCAGCACCGAGGAACTGGACCAGATGCTCGCGGGTATCCGCTGGGAGCGGCAGGCGGCCTACTGGGACGGCGTCGCCGCCAAGACCGGCACGTCGGGGCGGCTCAACTTCAGCGGAGGTGTGAAGGACTCCGGAGGCCGCGTGGCCGACGCGATCCTCTACCCGGCCACGGAGAACGGCCGCCGGATCCGGGGGCTGTGACCGGCCCGCGGACCCACCGCACCGCGAAGGCGCCACCCGCGCCACCCCAGGCGTCCCCGCACGACGGGCCGGCCGGCCCGTCGCACCGGGCGCCACGCATCTCGCACCCCACACCATCGGAGGGAGCACTTTCATGACCATGTACACGTCCGGCCCGCAGTCCGGTGACGGACCGAACGGCCCCCTCGGGCCCGGCGCACCCACTGGACCCGATCGGCCCGCACGCGGCCGCAAGCGGTGGCTGCGGTACGGAGCGGTCGCCCTGATCTCCCTGGGCGTCGGCGTCGGCATCGGCAGCAGCGGCAGCTCGGCCGACACCGGTACGAAAGCATCGGACGCGAAGGCCGGACCCCGGCCGACGGTGACCGTCACCCAGACCGCGAGCGACAGCGCCGGCAAGGACAAGAAGGCCGGCCCGGCGGACCACTTCCCGGGCGAGGGGGAGTACGTCGTCGGCGAGGACATCGAGGTCGGGACCTACCGGACGGCCGGGCCCGAGGGCGGATTCGGCTGCTACTGGGAGCGCGCCAAGGACGCCAGCGGTGAGTTCGGCTCCATCATCGCCAACAACAACCTCCAGGGACCGGGGCGAGTGACCCTGCACAAGGGCGAGTACTTCACGACCAACCGGTGCCAGGAGTGGAAGAAGGTGGGCTGAGCCGCCGGGGCCGGCGAAAAGTGTGGCCCTTCCCTCGACGGGAAGGGCCACCCCCATCACGGATACGACACCACGGTCGACGGCACCGTGTCCGTGCCCGAGGTTCCGGCGCCGGTGTCGTTGATGACGTGGGCGAACTGGCCGTTGCCGCTGAGGGAGACCACGAGCAGGTCGTGGAACTTCACGCCCGGGCGGTCGGGGGCGGCGAAGCCGTGGTCCTGGACGATGGTCGGGTCGACGTTGTAGTAGCAGTAGCTGCCCAGGCCCCAGCCCTCGTGCTCGGTGACGGCGTCGCCGACCTTGTAGGCCGCGTAGCCCCGGACCGAGCCGTCCTGGACGGCCGCCTGGTCGGGGGCGTCGTAGGCCTTCTCGTTCTGGAAGAAGACGGTGCGGCCGCGTTCGCCGTTCCACTGCACGTCGTACTTGTTGAAGTGCTCGACGAACAGGCCGGTGCACAGCACGTCGTCGCCGTTGACCACGATGCCGTAGTCGGCGCGGTTGGTGTCCCAGCCGACGCCCGTGCCGTGGTCGGCGCGCCACACCCAGGTGTGGTCGACGATGGTGTGGCGGCTGTTGATCACCATGCTGGTGGTGGCCTTGCCGGCGCCCGCGCCGCCGATGCGGACGAAGACGTCCTGCACCGTGATCGGGTCGGCCGAGTGGTCCTGGGAGGCGCCCTGGGGGCCGACCTCCAGCAGGGTCTCGGAGTTGACCGGGCCGGCGTCGATGAGGAAGCCGGCGAGCCGTACGCCGTCCACGTCGGCGACCCGCACCGCGGTGGTGCCGTTGTCCGGGACGATGGTGGCGTAGCCGAGGCCGAGCACGACCGTGCCCGCGCGGTTGACCTGGATGGGCTGGTCCACGTGGTAGATGCCCGGGGTCAGCAGCAGGTTCAGGCCCTGGTCCAGTGCCTGGTTGAGGGCCGCGGCCGTCACACCGGGCTGGGCGACGTAGAACTGCGACAGCGGCAGCGAGGTGCCGCGCGGGGTGCCGTTGCCCCAGGACACACCCCGGGCGTCGGTCCGCTTCTCCGGCAGAAACACGCGGAACTCGTCGCCGTCGAGGTAGAGGAACGGCTTCTCACGGGAGACGGGGGTGGTGTCGAGCGTGGTGTACGGCGGGTTGGGGAAGCTCTGCGCGGGAGCGCCCTCGACGCCGGAGAACACCATGTTCCACACGCCGTTGAGCCAGCCGCCGACCGCGCTGTCGCGGGTGTACCACTGCTGCTGGGAGTACGGGGTGACCTGGCCGTCGATGCGGCTGTCGGCGATGTAGCCGCCGCTGGCCCAGCCGTAGCCGGAGGGCGCCAGATTCAGGTCGCCGCGCACGTGCATGCGGCGGAACGGGGCGGCCTGGGCGACGGCCCAGCGGTTGCTGCCGCTGACGGGAACCAGAGCCAGGTTCTCCGCGGACCGCCAGAAGTTCTGCGTTGCGTTGCCGTCGAACCAGCCCGCGTCCACCGTCACATCGCCGTTGATGGTGGTGTCGTCGGGGGACAGACCGAGGCCGGCGATGGAGGTGTAGAAGCCGATCTGGGCGTTCAGCCCCTGGTAGGTGCCGGGTTTGAACAGCAGGGCGTAGCGGCCGGTGCCGAACTGGTCCGACTCCTGGCGGCGGAAGATGTCGTCCAGCGTGGCCTGGATGTCCGGCGTGGAGGGGTCGAAGACGTACACGTTCGGACCGAGGTCGCCGCCGCCCTGCAGGGCGCGGGTGCTCGTGCGGGCGGTGTCACGGGCGGTTGCGGCGCCTGTCTGCGCGGACGCAGGTGCGGCGGACAGGCCCGCCAGCAGGGGAGCGGCTGCTGCGGCGGAGGCCAGGACGGTGCGCCGGCCGAGGGTGCCGGGCGCCGTCGTGCGGCTGTCGGAGCCGTCGGCGCGGCCGGGTGTGGGGGAGTCGGAGGACATGGCGGCTCTCCTGGTCTTCAGGAAGTGAACGTTGGGGGGTTCGAGAGCGCTCTCTCGCGGGTGAATGCTTCACGTGGGTGAACGAGGCGTCAAGAGGTGCGGCGGCTTCGGCGTCTGGTTCGTGGTGCGGTGGGTGGTTCGTCAACTGGCGCAAGGGGTGCGGGCCTTCGGGGCGTACCGCCGCACAGCGGTCTGCCGGGCGGCGCCGATATCCAACCGTTGCAATACGCGGGTCCGTGGCGTTCGCCGCTGGTCAGGGCGTGGCTGCGGGTGCCGCGGGGCGTGCCGTGGTGTGTCGCCGGGCCGCGCGGCGCTCGGATGCCGTTGCCGGATCCCTTGACGGACCCACCCGGCGAGGTTTAACTCACGTCCTAAATTAAGCCATGAGGCGGCTTAGGAAGTCGAACGGGGAGCAGAGTCGTCGACGCCGGTCGCCCCTCAGGGTTCTCGACTCCCGGAAAGGGACACCAGGAGCCATGCGCAGCATCCGAGCCGCGGCCGTAGGCGCCGTCACCCTGTCTCTCGCCCTGGCGGTTTCGGCCTGCGGGGGCGGGACACCGACGGGCGGCGGGTCGAACGACTCGCCCAAGACCCTGACGTACTGGGCCTCCAACCAGGGCGCCAGCATCGAGATCGACAAGAAGGTCCTGCAGCCCGAACTCGACAAGTTCGAAAAGCAGAACGGCATCAAGGTGAAGTTGGAGGTGGTGCCCTGGAACGACCTGCTGAACCGGATCCTCACCGCGACCACCTCCGGCCAGGGCCCGGACGTGCTGAACATCGGCAACACCTGGAGCGCCTCGCTGCAGGCCACCGGCGCGCTGCTGCCGTGGGACGAGAAGAACTTCGCCGCCATCGGCGGCAGGGACCGGTTCGTCGACTCCGCACTCGGCTCCACCGGTGCCCCGGGCAAGGACCCGGCGGCCGTACCGCTGTACTCGATGGCGTACGGGCTGTACTACAACAAGAAGATCTTCGCCGAGGCGGGCATCTCCAAGCCGCCGGCCACCTGGGCCGAGCTGATCGCCGACGGCAAGAAGATCCAGGCCAAGGGCAAGCAGGCGATCGGCGCCGAGGGCGCCAGCCTCAATGAGAACGTCCACCACGTCTTCGTCTTCGCCAAGCAGCACGGCGCCGACTTCTTCACCGCCGACGGCAAACCCGACTTCACCTCCGACAAGGTGGTCGCGGCGGTCAAGCAGTACGTCGACCTGATGGCCAAGGACAAGGTCATCCCGCCGGGCAACGCCGAGTACGCGCAGAACCAGTCGGTGAGCGACTTCGCCAAGGGCCGCACCGCCATGCTGCTGTGGCAGACGGCCTCCGCCAACCTCAGGTCGCAGGGCATGAACCCGGACGACTACGGGATCACGCCGGTGCCCGTGCAGTCCGGGACCCCGGGCTCCGGCACCCAGATCAACTCCATGGTCGCCGGCGTCAACGTCGCCGTCTTCAAGAACACCCACAACCTGGACGGCGCCACGCAGTTCGTGAAGTTCCTGACCAGCGACGAGGAGCAGAAGATCCTCAACAAGGCGTTCAGCTCCATCCCGCCGGTCAAGACCGCGCAGGCGGACCCCGCGTTCAACACCCCGGAGACCGCCGTGCTGAAGAACACCCTGGCGACCAGCGCCGCCGCGCTGCCCCAGGTGCCGTCCGAGTCGCAGTTCGAGACGACCGTCGGGACGGCCGTGAAGGAGCTGTTCGCCGACGCCGCCGCCGGCCGCGCGGTGACCACCGAGTCGGTCAAGGCCAAGCTCCTCAAGGCCCAGCAGCAGATGCCCGCGAAGTGAGCACCATGACGACCACCGTGGACGCCGGCCGGCCGACGGCGCAGAAGTCCTCGCGGGCGGCCGGCCCGCGCCGTGGGCGGCCCGGCCGCTCCGGGCGGGCCGGCCGCGCCTGGCTGCCGTACCTGCTGCTCCTGCCCGCCCTCATCCTGGAACTGCTGGTCCACCTGGTGCCGATGGTGATCGGCGCGGTGATGAGCCTGAAGGAGATCACGCAGTTCTACATCCGCAACTGGACCGCCGCACCCTGGTCGGGCTTCGACAACTACCGCGTCTCGGTGGACGTCGACGCCCCGGTCGGCGAGGCCCTGCTGCACTCCTTCTTCGTCACCGTCGGCTTCACCCTGCTGTCGGTCGCGCTGTGCTGGCTGATCGGCACCGCCGCCGCGATCTGCCTGCAGGACAGCTTCCGCGGCCGCGGCCTGCTGCGCACCCTGTTCCTGGTGCCCTACGCGCTGCCGGTCTACGCGGCCGTGATCACCTGGGTGTTCATGTTCCAGCACGACAACGGCCTGGTGAACCACGTCCTGCACGACCAGCTGCACCTGACCGACAAGCCGTCGTTCTGGCTGATCGGCGACAACAGCTTCTGGGCGCTGCTGACGGTGTCGGTGTGGAGGGGCTGGCCGTTCGCCTTCCTCATCGTCATGGCCGGCCTGCAGAACATCCCGCGCGAGCTGTACGAGGCGGCCGCCCTGGACGGCGCCGGGATGTGGCAGCAGATCCGCCGGATCACCCTGCCGTCGCTGCGCCCGGTCAACCAGGTGCTCGTCCTGGTGCTGTTCCTGTGGACGTTCAACGACTTCAACACCCCGTACGTGATGTTCGGCAAGGCCGCGCCGCGGGCGGCGGACCTGATCTCGGTCCACATCTACCAGGCGTCCTTCGTCAGTTGGGACTTCGGCACCGGCTCGGCGATGTCCGTGCTGCTGCTGCTGTTCCTGCTGGTGGTCACGGGCGTGTACCTGGCCGTCACCTCGCGCGGACGGAGGACCGCCGATGTCTGACTCCTACCGCTCGCCGATGGCGCCGCCGCGCTCCTTCCTGTGGACCCGGCGGATCTTCCTCACCCTGCTCACCGGCTTCGTCCTGGTGCCGGTGTACGTGATGGTGTCCAGCTCGCTCAAACCCCTGCAGGACGTCTCGGGAAAGTTCCGCTGGCTGCCCAGCGGGCTGACGATCCGCCCGTACATCGACATCTGGTCGACGGTCCCCCTCGCCCGGTACTTCGTGAACTCGCTGATCGTGGCGGGCGCGGCCACGGCCGGCTCGGTGGTGATCGCGGTGTTCGCCTCCTACGCGGTCAGCCGCTACTCCTTCCGCGGCAAACGGGTGTTCACCGTCACCGTGCTGTCCACGCAGATGTTCCCGGGCATCCTCTTCCTGCTGCCCCTGTTCCTGCTGTACGTCAACATCGGCAACGCCACCGGCATCGCCCTGTTCGGCTCCCGCGGCGGGCTGATCCTGACGTACCTCACCTTCACCCTGCCGTTCTCCATCTGGATGCTGATCGGCTACTTCGACTCGGTGCCGCGCGACCTGGACGAGGCCGCCCTCGTGGACGGCTGCGGACCGCTCGGCGCCCTGTTCCGCGTGGTCGTGCCGGCCGCGATCCCCGGCATCGTCGCCGTCGCCGTCTACGCGTTCATGACCGCCTGGGGCGAGGTGCTCTTCGCCTCCGTCATGACCAACGACACCACCCGGACGCTCGCCGTCGGCCTGCAGGGCTACTCCACCCTCAACGACGTCTACTGGAACCAGATCATGGCCGCCTCGCTGGTCGTCAGCGTGCCCGTGGTCGCCGGATTCCTGCTGCTGCAGCGCTACCTCGTCGCCGGTCTGACGGCGGGAGCCGTCAAGTGACCGGCGAGGCAGCCTGCCTCCGCCACGACTTGTGAAGGGACCTTCGTGACCATCGACCTCGCCGCGTTCCCGCACGACTTCCTCTGGGGCACGGCAACCTCCGCCTACCAGATCGAGGGTGCCGTCGCCGAGGACGGCCGCTCGCCGTCCATCTGGGACACCTTCTCCCACACCCCCGGCACGATCGACAACGGCGACACCGGCGACGTCGCCTGCGACCACTACCACCGCTGGCGCGAGGACATCGGCCTGATGCGCCGTCTCGGCACCAACGCCTACCGGCTGTCCGTCGCCTGGCCGCGGGTCCTGCCCGACGGCGACGGCCAGGTCAACCCCAAGGGGCTGGACTTCTACGACCAGCTGATCGACGCCCTGCTGGACGCCGGCATCACCCCGTTCGTCACCCTCTACCACTGGGACCTGCCGCAGGTGCTGCAGGACCGGGGCGGCTGGCCCGAACGCGCCACCGCCGAGGCGTTCGCGCACTACGCCTCGGTCGTCGCCGGACGCCTCGGCGACCGCGTCACCCACTGGGCCACCCTCAACGAGCCGCTGTGCTCGGCCTGGATCGGCCACCTGGAGGGCAAGATGGCCCCCGGCCTGACCGACCTGACCGCCGCCGTCCGCGCCTCCTACCACCTGCTGCTCGGCCACGGCCTGGGGGTCCAGGCGGTCCGCGCCGCCGTCCCCGGCGCCGAGGTGGGTCTCGTCGTCAACCTCTCCCCGGTCCGTCCCGCCACCGACCGTCCCGAGGACGTGGCGGCGGCCCGCCGGCAGGACGGGCACGTCAACCGCTGGTGGCTGGACCCGGTGCACGGCCGGGGCTTCCCCGCCGACATGCGCGAGGTGTACGGCGTCGACCTGCCCGAGCAGCCCGGCGACCTGGACACCATCGCCGCGCCCCTGGACTGGCTCGGCCTCAACTACTACTTCCCGGCCTACATCGCCGACGACCCCGACGGCCCCGCACCCCGGGCCCGCGACGTGCGCCGCGAGGGCGTGCCGCGCACCGCGATGGACTGGGAGATCGACGCCGACGGCATCGAGACCCTGCTGCTGCGCCTCACCCGCGAGTACGGCGCCCGCAAGCTGTACGTCACCGAGAACGGCTCGGCGTTCACGGACACCGTCCGCCCCGACGGCACGATCGACGACCCCGAGCGCCGGCACTACCTGGAGCAGCACGTGGCCGCCTGCGCCTCCGCCGTCCGCCAGGGCGCCCCGCTGGCCGGCTACTTCGCCTGGTCCCTGCTGGACAACTTCGAGTGGGCGTACGGCTACGACAAGCGTTTCGGCCTCGTCCACGTCGACTACGCCACCCAGACCCGCACCGTCAAGGGCAGCGGCCACCGGTACGCGGAGATCGTGCGCGCGCACCGGGAGGCGATCGGACAGGCCGCCTGAGACTCCCCGGTGGGCGCGGACGCGGAAACCCCCGCGCTCACCGGGGCACCAGCCGCCGGCCTCAGCCGGCCTTGCGGGCCACCCCGCCGTAGATCCCGATCGGCGGGGCGTCCCGCGGCGGCTCCTCGGGCCGCCAGTGGGTCACCCGGACCAGGCCCGGGTCCACCAGCGTGAAATCACCGAAGAACTGCGCGATCCGCTCGTGGGAGCGGAGAGTCAAGGGGGCGGTCGCCTCGTTGTAGACGGCCGCCGCGTCCGCACGCCCGTCCGCGTGCACATCACCCGTGGCGTGCGACAGCACCAGACAGGACCCGGCGGGCAGGGCGTCCCGCAGGGTGGCGAGGATGCCGTCCGGGTCGTCGGAGTCGGCGAGGAAGTGCACCACCGCGACCAGCAGCAGCGCGACCGGCCGGTCGAAGTCGATGAGCCGGCGCACCTCCGGATGGGCGAGCAGCTCCTGCGGCTCCCGCAGGTCGGCCAGGACCACGGCGGTGTTGTCCGTGCCGTCCAGCAGTGCCATCGAGTGCGTGCTGACGATCGGGTCGTTGTCCACATAGGCGACCCGGGTCTCGGGCGCGAGCGCGTGCGCGACCTGGTGGACGTTGGGCTCCGTCGGCAGGCCCGTGCCCACGTCGAGGATCTGCCGGATGCCGCACTCGCCGACGACATGGCGCACCGCGCGGATCAGGAAGTCGCGGTTGGCCCGCACCCCCTCGCGCACCTCGGGGGCCTTGGTGATGAACTTCTCGGCCGCCGCCTGGTCGACCTCGTAGTTGTCCTTCCCGCCGAGGAAGTAGTCGTACATGCGCGCCGGGTGCGGCCTGCTCGTGTCGATGCCGTCGGGGCGGACGCGGCTGCCGCCGCTGCCAAGGGAGGTCATGGATGCCTGGCTCCGTCCTGTGTCCACTGCGGTGAGGGCGTGACACGCTGCCGAGCCGCAGGCGGCCCGCCCGGAGCGGCGCACGGCCCGGCCCCCGCCCGGGGCACCGGTCGCCCGGGGCTCGGCGGGGGCGCTCGGCACGGGACCTCCTCGGGGCGCTGTGGACACGGGTCGCGACGGCTGGGCAGCGGCACATGTGCCGGAGATCACCGTAATGGACGCAGGCCACCCCGGGCGACGGCCGTGCAGGTCTGCGGCTTTCCTCCGCATCGCACCGGGCGCGGGGCCCTGGAGGCGGGCACAGGGAGGGGCCCGAGGCGGGGAATGTGCGCACTGGGCGGCCCGGTTGACGACGGTATGACCCAGGACACATCTTCGGCCCCCGCTCCCGACGACACCCTGCTCCACCTCCTCGCCCAGGGGCACGACGGCGTGCTGATCACGCTCAAGAAGGACGGCCGGCCCCAGCTGTCGAACGTCGTCCACGCCTGGGACCCGGAGCGCCGCGTCATCCGGATCTCCGTCACCGACGACCGCGCCAAGACCCGCAATCTGCGCCGGGACCCCCGCGCCTCCTACCACGTCACCACCGCCGACCGGCGCGCCTACACGGTCGCCGAGGGCACCGCCGAGCTGTCCCCGGTCGCGGCGGACCCGCACGACGCGACGGTGGAGGAGCTGATCGGCCTCTACCGCGCCGTGCTCGGCGAGCACCCGGACTGGGACGACTTCCGCACCGCCATGGTCCGCGAACGGCGCCTCGTGCTGCGGCTGAACGTCGACCGGGTGTACGGCATCCCGCAGGCACCCGGCGAGAAGAGCTGAGCCCGCTCGCCCGCCCCCGTGGTCGGCCGCCGCACGGCAGGGCGGCGCCTGCACGCCGCGGCCCGGGCCACCGCCGAGGTGGTCCGGGCCGCAGCAAGCCGGTGGTGACACCGCTACGGGCGGGTGTTCCACTCCGCGATCACCGGCCGGTCGTGCTCCGTGGACAGCCGGCTGACCGTGCCCGTCTCCAGCCGGAACAGCCGCCCCTCGACCGGGGGCAGGCCCAGCCAGCGGGCGGTGAGCACCCGCAGGAAGTGGGCGTGCGCCACCAGGACCACGTCGCCGTCGCCCCGGGCGAGGTCCGCGCGGACCCGGGCGAGCACCCGGTCGGCGCGCCGCCCGACCTGCTCGGCCGACTCGCCCGGATGCCCCTGTGGGCCGGGCGGCACCCCGTCGGTCCACAGGTCCCAGCCGGGCCGGTCGCGGTGGATGTCGGCCGTGCTCACACCCTCGTAGCCGCCGTAGTCCCACTCGTGCAGGTCCTCGTCCGGCACCGCACCGGACAGACCCGCCAGCTCGGCGGTGCGCACCGCCCGCGCGAGCGGACTGGTGCGCACCGCGGCAAAGGTGCGCTGCGACAGCAGGGGAGCGAGCGACTTGGCCTGTTCCTCGCCGTGCGGGGTCAACGGAAGGTCGGTGAAGCTGGTGTGCTGTCCCGACAGGCTCCACCGCGTCTCGCCGTGGCGGACCAGCAGCACGTCCCCCACGGCCGGTCAGCCCTTCTTCTCGACCGCGTGGCCGCCGAACTGGTTGCGCAGCGCCGCGACCATCTTCATCTGCGGCGAGTCCTCCTGACGGGAGGCGAACCGCGCGAACAGCGAGGCGGTGATCGCCGGCAGCGGCACGGCGTTGTCGATGGCGGCCTCCACCGTCCACCGGCCCTCACCGGAGTCCTCCGCGTAGCCGCGCAGCTTCTCCAGGTGCTCGTCCTCGTCGAGGGCGTTGACCGCGAGGTCCAGCAGCCAGGAGCGGATGACGGTGCCGCGCTGCCAGGAGCGGAAGATCTCCCGGACGTTGTCGACGCTGTCGACCTTCTCCAGCAGCTCCCAGCCCTCGGCGTAGGCCTGCATCATCGCGTACTCGATGCCGTTGTGGACCATCTTCGCGAAGTGGCCCGCGCCGACCTTGCCGGCGTGGACGAAGCCATAGGGGCCCTCCGGCTTGAGCGCGTCGAAGATGGGCTGGAGCCGCTCGACGTGCTCCTTGTCGCCGCCCACCATGAGCGCGTAGCCGTTCTCCAGGCCCCACACGCCGCCGGAGACACCCGCGTCGACGAAGCCGATGCCGCGGGCGTGCAGCTGCTTGGCGTGCTTGACGTCGTCGGTCCAGCGGGAGTTGCCGCCGTCCACGACGAGATCGCCGGGCTTGAGCAGGGTGGACAGCTGGTCGATGACGTGCTGGGTGGGGCCGCCGGCCGGCACCATGACCCACACCACGCGGGGCTGGGCGAGCTGGTCGACCAGGTCCACCATGCTGGGCACGTCGCTCAGTTCGGGATTGCGGTCGTAGCCGATGACGGTGTGGCCGGCCTTGCGCAGACGCTGGCGCATGTTGCCGCCCATCTTGCCCAGGCCGATCAGGCCCATCTGCATCGCTGCCATGTCAGCTCACTTCCTCAGGGTGCGGTAGGCGGCCACGAGGGCGGCGGTGGAGGGATCCAGGCCGGGCACCTCGGCGCCCTCCGTGAGGGCGGGCTCGACGCGCTTGGCCAGGACCTTGCCCAGTTCGACACCCCACTGGTCGAAGGAGTCGATGTTCCAGACGGCGCCCTGGACGAACACCTTGTGCTCGTACAGCGCGATCAGCTGGCCGAGCACCGACGGGGTCAGCTCGGTCGCCAGGATCGTGGTGGTGGGGTGGTTGCCGTGGAAGGTGCGGTGCGTCACCTGCTCCTCGGCGACCCCCTCGGCCCGCACCTCCTCGGCGGACTTGCCGAAGGCGAGCGCCTGCGTCTGGGCGAAGAAGTTCGCCATGAGCAGGTCGTGCTGCGCGGTGAGGGTGTCGCTCAGCTCGGCCACGGGACGCGCGAACCCGATGAAGTCCGCCGGGATCAGCTTGGTGCCCTGGTGGATGAGCTGGTAGTAGGCGTGCTGGCCGTTGGTGCCCGGCGTGCCCCACACGACCGGACCGGTCTGCCACTGAACCGGGTCGCCCTCGCGCTGCACGGACTTGCCGTTGGACTCCATGTCCAGCTGCTGCAGATAGGCGGTGAACCGCGACAGGTAGTGGCTGTAGGGGAGCACCGCGTGGGTCTGGGCGTCGTGGAAGTTGCCGTACCAGATGCCCAGCAGACCCAGGATCAGCGGGGCGTTGGCCTGAGCCGGGGCGGTGCGGAAGTGCTCGTCGACCAGGCGGAAGCCGTCCAGCATCTCCCGGAAGCGGTCCGGGCCGATGGCGATCATCAGGGACAGGCCGATGGCGGAGTCGTACGAGTAGCGGCCGCCGACCCAGTCCCAGAACTCGAACATGTTCGCGGTGTCGATGCCGAACTCGGTGACCTTCTCCGCGTTCGTCGACAGGGCCACGAAGTGCTTCGCCACGGCCGCCTCGTCGCCGCCGAGCCCGGCCAGCAGCCAGGACCGCGCCGAGGTGGCGTTGGTGATGGTCTCGATCGTGGTGAAGGTCTTCGACGCCACGATGAACAGCGTCTCGGCCGGGTCCAGGTCGCGGGTGGCCTCGTGAAGGTCGGCGCCGTCGACGTTGGAGACGAACCGGACCGTGAGATTCCGGTCGGTGAAGGCCCGCAGCGCCTCGTAGGCCATGGCCGGCCCCAGGTCGGAGCCGCCGATGCCGATGTTCACGACGTTCTTGATGCGCTTGCCGGTGTGGCCGGTCCACTCACCGGACCGCACCCGCCGCGCGAAGTCGCTCATCCTGTCCAGCACGGCGTGCACCTTCGGCACGACGTTCTCGCCGTCGACCTCGATCACCGCGTCCCGCGGGGCGCGCAGCGCGGTGTGCAGCACGGCCCGGTTCTCGGTGATGTTGATCTTCTCGCCGCGGAACATCGCGTCCCGCAGGCCGAACACGTCGGTCGCCGCGGCCAGGTCGCGTAGCAGCCGCAGGGTCTCGTCGGTGACCAGGTTCTTGGAGTAGTCGATGTACAGGTCGCCGACGCGCACCGTGTAGCGCTCGGCGCGGGAGGGGTCCGCCGCGAACAGCTCACGCAGGTGCGGCTGCGGCCGGGAGCGGTGCTCCTCCAGCGCGATCCACTCCGGCCGCTGGGTGAGCTTGGGGGTGTCGGACATGTCAGACGGTCTCCTTGATGGGCTCGCCGCGCAGTGCGACGGCGTACATCTCGTCGGCGTCGAGGCGGCGCAGCTCCTCGGCGATGAGTTCGGAGGTGGGGCGCACCTTCAGCGCGAGCGTACGCGAGGGCTGCCCCGGCAGGGTCAACGTCGCCAGCGGGCCGGCGGGCCGGTCGACGACGATCTCGCCGGCCGCGGTGCCCAGGCGCACGGCGGTCACGAACGGGCCCGGGCTGGGCAGCCGGTCGACCGAGACGCGCAGACGCGCCTCCAGCCAGCGGGCCAGCAGTTCCGCGCTGGGGTTGTCCGGCTCGGCCTCCACGGCCGCGGAGGTCACCTCCATCCGGGCCTGGTCGAGCGCGGCGGCCAGCGTGGACCGCCACAGCGTCAGCCGGGTCCAGGCGAGGTCGGTGTCGCCGGGTGCGTAGGTGCGGGCCCGGGTCTGCAGGACCTGAAGCGGGTGCTCGAAGGCGTACAGGTCGGTGATGCGGCGCTGCGCCAGGGCGCCCAGCGGGTCCTCGGAGGGGTTGTCGGGCGCGTCCACCGGCCACCAGACGACGACCGGCGCGTCCGGCAGCAGCAGCGGCAGCACCACCGAGTCGGCGTGCTCGGAGACGTCGCCGTAGGTGCGCAGCACGACCGTCTCGCCGGTGCCGGCCTCCGAGCCGACCAGCACCTCCGCGTCCAGCCGCGAGTGGGTGCGGTCCCGCAGGGTGCGCGCCTGCCGCTTGATCACCACCAGGGTGCGGGAGGGGTGTTCGCGTGAGGCGTCCTGGGCCGCCTTGATCGAGTCGTAGGCGTTCTCCTCGTCGGTGACGATGACGAGGGTCAGGACCATTCCCACGGCGGGAGTGCCGATGGCGCGGCGGCCCTCGACCAGCGCCTTGTTGATTTTGCTTGCCGTGGTGTCGGTGAGGTCGATCTTCATGGCCTGCGCCAGCTCCGTCCGTCTCGTGCGAGCATCTCGTCGGCTTCCCGCGGACCCCACGTCCCGGCCGCGTACTGGGCGGGACGGTCGTTGGCGTCCCAGAACTGCTCGACCGGGTCGAGGATCTTCCAGGACTCTTCCACTTCCTGGTGACGGGGGAAGAGGTTGGCGTCACCCAGCAGAACGTCCAGGATGAGGCGCTCGTACGCCTCGGGGCTGGACTCGGTGAAGGACTCGCCGTAGGCGAAGTCCATCGTCACGTCCCGGATCTCCATCGAGGTGCCCGGCACCTTCGAGCCGAAGCGGACCGTCATGCCCTCGTCCGGCTGGACGCGGATCACCACGGCGTTCTCGCCCAGCTCCTCGGTGGAGGTGGAGTCGAACGGGGAGTGCGGGGCCCGCTTGAACACCACCGCGATCTCGGTGACCCGGCGGCCCAGCCGCTTGCCGGTGCGCAGGTAGAACGGCACACCCGCCCAGCGGCGATTGTCGATCTCCAGCTTGATCGCCGCGTAGGTGTCGGTCCGGGACGCCGGGTCGATCCCCTTCTCCTGCAGATAGCCGGGGACCTTCTCGCCGCCCTGCCAGCCCTCGGCGTACTGGGCGCGCACCGTGTGGGCACCCAGGTCCTGCGGCAGCCGCACCGACTTGAGCACCTTCAGCTTCTCGGTGAGCAGCGCCTCGGCGTCGAAGGCGATGGGCTCCTCCATGGCGGTGAGCGCCAACAGCTGCAGCAGGTGGTTCTGGATGACGTCCCGGGCGGCGCCGATGCCGTCGTAGTAGCCGGCCCGGCCGCCGATGCCGATGTCCTCGGCCATGGTGATCTGCACATGGTCCACGAAGGACCGGTTCCAGACCGGCTCGAACATCTGGTTGGCGAAGCGCAGCGCCAGGATGTTCTGGACGGTCTCCTTGCCCAGGTAGTGGTCGATGCGGAAGACCTGCTCCGGGTCGAAGACGTCGTGCACGATCCGGTTCAGCTCGCGGGCGCTGGCCAGGTCGTGACCGAAGGGCTTCTCGATGACGGCGCGCCGCCAGGAACCCTCCGGGGCCTGCGCCAGGCCGTGCTTCTTCAGCTGCTGGACGACCTTGGGGAAGAACCGCGGCGGCACCGAGAGGTAGAAGGCGAAGTTGCCGCCCGTCCCGCGGGAGGCGTCCAGCTCCTCGACGGCGCCCTTGAGCTGCTTGAACGCGGTGTCGTCGTCGAAGTCGCCGGGCACGAACCGCATGCCCTCGCTCAGCTGCTGCCAGACCTCCTCGCGGAACGGCGTACGGGCGTGCTCCTTGACCGCCTCGTACACCACCTGGGCGAAGTCCTGGTTCTCCCAGTCGCGCCGGGCGAAACCGACCAGGGAGAAGCCCGGCGGCAGCAGACCCCGGTTGGCCAGGTCGTACACGGCCGGCATCAGCTTCTTGCGGGACAGGTCGCCGGTGACACCGAAGATCACCAGGCCCGACGGCCCAGCGATGCGCGGCAGCCGTCGGTCCGAGGGGTCGCGCAGCGGATTCACCCAGCCGGCGGCCGGAGCCACCGGCACCCGGACCTCGGCGGGCGCGGAAGCGGCCTCGGCCTTCTTGTGCGCGTGCGTCGAGGCCTGCATGGCCTTGGGGCTCGGCTCCTCGGAGCCCACGGCGGCGTCCGGGGACGGGCCGGCGGCCGCGTCCTGCGCCGCCTGCTCGGCGGGCTTGTTGCTCATTCCGCGTCAACTCCCTTGCTGTCCATGGCCTTCGTGACCGCGTCCAGCAGGTCCTGCCAGGCCTTGTCGAACTTGGCGAGGCCCTCGTCCTCCAGCTGCTGGACGACCTCGTCGTAGGAGATCCCCAGCTGCTCGACCGCCGCCAGGTCGGCATGGGCCTGCTCGTAGCCGCCGGTCACCGTGTCCCCGGTGATCTCGCCGTGGTCGGCGGTGGCGTTCAGCGTGGCCTCCGGCATGGTGTTCACCGTGCCGGGCGCGACGAGCCCGTCCACATACAGGGTGTCCTTGTACGCGGGATCCTTCACGCCGGTCGACGCCCACAGCGGGCGCTGCGGACGGGCCCCGGCCGCCGCGAGCCGCGCGAACCGCTCGCCGGGCGCCGTCGCACCGCTCACGGAACCGAACACCTGCTCGTACGCCTCGTAGGCCAGCCGGGCGTTCGCCAGCGCCGCGCGTCCCTTGAGCGCCAGGGCCTCCTCGGTGCCGAGCGCGGTCAGCCGCTTGTCGATCTCGGTGTCGACCCGGGAGACGAAGAACGAGGCCACGGAGTGGATGCCGGACAGGTCCAGGCCGGCCGCACGCGCCTTCTCCAGGCCGGCGAGGTAGGCGTCCATCACCTCGCGGTAGCGCTCCAGGGAGAAGATCAGCGTCACGTTGACACTGATACCCGCCGCCAGCACCTGAGTGATGGCCGGCAGGCCCGCCCGGGTGGCCGGTATCTTGATCATGACGTTGGGGCGGTCCACCAGCCAGGCCAGCTGCTTGGCCTCCGCGACCGTGGCCACGGTGTCGTGCGCCAGACGCGGGTCCACCTCGATGGACACCCGGCCGTCCGTGCCGCCGCTCGCCTCGTACACCGGGCGCAGCACGTCCGCGGCGGCGCGCACATCGGCGGTGGTCATCATGCGGACGGCCTCGTCGACCGTGACCCCGCGCACCGCCAGGTCGGCGAGCTGCTCCTCGTAGCCCTCGCCGGAGCCGATGGCGGCCTGGAAGATCGACGGGTTGGTGGTGACACCCACGACGTTCTTCGTCTCGACCAGCTCGGCGAGGTTGCCCGAGTCGATGCGGCGGCGCGAGAGGTCGTCCAGCCAGATCGACACGCCCTGGTCGGCCAGGCGCTGCAGCGCTCCGGCGGTCGTGGTTGCTTCGGTCACAGTGATCATCTTTCTTGTGTGTGCGGATCAGGCGCGCGCGGCGGCCAGGGATGCGCGGGCCGCGGCGGCGACGTTCTCGGGGGTGAAGCCGAACTCGGCGAAGAGGGTCTTGGCGTCGGCCGAGGCACCGAAGTGCTCCAGGGACACGATCCGGCCGGCGTCGCCCACGTAGCGGTACCAGGTCAGCCCGATGCCGGCCTCCACGGCGACCCGGGCCCGCACCGACGGCGGCAGCACATTCTCGCGGTACTCCTGCGGCTGCTCCTCGAACCACTCCACGGACGGCATCGACACCACCCGGGTGCCGACGCCCTCGCCCTCCAGCAGCTCCCGGGCGGCCACGGCGAGCTGCACCTCGGAACCGGTGGCGATGAGGATCACGTCCGGCTCCGGCGTGGAGGACTCCCGCAGCACGTACCCGCCCCTGGCCGCGTCCGGGTTCGGCGCGTACGTCGGCACACCCTGCCGGGTCAGCGCCAGGCCGTGCGGGGCCGGGTGGGTGGAGTGCCGCTTGAGGATCTCGATCCACGCGATCGCGGTCTCGTTGGCGTCGGCCGGGCGGACGATGTTCAGGCCCGGGATGGCGCGCAGCGAGGCCAGGTGCTCCACCGGCTGGTGGGTGGGGCCGTCCTCGCCCAGGCCGATGGAGTCGTGTGTCCACACGTACGTCACCGGCAGCTGCATCAGGGCCGACAGGCGCACCGCGTTGCGCATGTAGTCGGAGAACACCAGGAAGGTGCCGCCGTAGACGCGGGTGTTGCCGTGCAGGGCGATGCCGTTCATCTCCGCGGCCATGGAGAACTCGCGGATGCCGAAGTGGATGGTGCGCCCGTAGGGGTCGGCGCCGGGCAGCGGGTTGCCCTTCGGCAGGAACGACGACGTCTTGTCGATGGTGGTGTTGTTCGAGCCGGCCAGGTCGGCGGAGCCGCCCCACAGCTCGGGGATCACCGCGCCGAGGGCCTGCAGCACCTTGCCGGAGGCGGCGCGGGTGGCGACCGACTTGCCCTCCTCGAACACCGGGACGGCGTCCTCCCAGCCCTCGGGCAGCTTCCCGGCCAGGACGCGGTCCAGCAGCGCGGCACGCTCGGGCTGGGCGTCGCGCCACTCGGCGAGGCGCTTGTCCCAGGCGGCGTGCGCCTCGGCACCGCGGTCCAGGGCCTTGCGGGTGTGGGCGAGGACCTCGTCCTCCACCTGGAAGGTCCGCTCCGGGTCGAAGCCGAGGACCCGCTTGGTGGCGGCGACCTCCTCCTCGCCGAGCGCGGAGCCGTGCGCGGCCTCGGTGTTCTGCGCGTTCGGGGCCGGCCAGGCGATGATCGTGCGCATCGCGATGATCGACGGGCGTTCCGTCTCGGCCTTGGCGGCCTGCAGCGCCCGGTACAGGGCGTGCACGTCGATGTCGCCGTTCTCGGCCGGCTCGATGCGCTGGGTGTGCCAGCCGTAGGCCGCGTAGCGGGCCAGGACGTCCTCGGAGAAGGCGGTGGCGGTGTCGCCCTCGATGGAGATGTGGTTGTCGTCGTAGAGGAAGACGAGGTTGCCCAGCTTCTGGTGCCCGGCCAGCGAGGACGCCTCCGCGGAGACACCCTCCTCCAGGTCGCCGTCGGAGACGATCGCCCAGATCGTGTGGTCGAACGGCGAGGTGCCCGCCGGGGCGTCCGGGTCGAACAGGCCGCGCTCGTAGCGGGCCGCCATGGCCATGCCCACCGCCATCGCCACGCCCTGGCCCAGCGGACCGGTCGTGGTCTCCACCCCGGCGGTGTGCCCGTACTCGGGGTGACCGGGGGTCTTCGAACCCCAGGTGCGGAACGCCTTGAGATCGTCCAGCTCCAGCTCGTAGCCGGCCAGGTAGAGCTGGGTGTACAGGGTCAGCGAGGTGTGGCCCGGCGAGAGGACGAAGCGGTCACGGCCGCTCCACTCCGGGTCCGCCGGGTCGTGCCGCATGACCTTCTGGAACAGCGTGTACGCGGCCGGGGCCAGGCTCATCGCCGTACCGGGGTGGCCGTTGCCCGCCTTCTGCACGGCGTCGGCCGCCAGCAGACGGGCGGTGTCCACGGCACGCCGGTCGAGGTCCGTCCACTCGAAGCGCTCGGTTGTGTGCTCGCTCATCTTCAAGAAGTCCTCGCAAGAAGGAGGGAATGCTGCCGTACGTCTTCGAACCTAAAAGTCTGACTTTTGAACCGGTAGGTCTCCGTGTGTCAGCCTGTTGTGAAAGTGGGACAGCCTGCGACGGATACACCCACCCCACGGGTGGATGAGACGGTACGAGAGGGACATGACGGACGTAATCACCCAGGGCGGGGCGGGTGCCGAGAGCGAGGACGACGCAGGCGATCAGATCAGAACGTTCCGGTTCCCGGTCGACCTGAGCCTCGCCGGCGTAGGACTGCAGGTGGGCCCCATGGGGAGGGACCACACCTGGCACGCCGAGGCACCGTTGCGCCGAGTCCACCGCATCGACTTCCACGTGGTCATGCTGTTCAGCGAGGGCCCCGTGCGGCACATGATCGACTTCGCCGAGTACGAGGCCGCGGCGGGCGATGTGCTGTGGATCCGCCCCGGACAGGTCCATCGCTTCTCCCGCCCCGACGAGTACCGCGGAACCGTCCTGACCATGCAGCCCGGCTTCCTGCCCCGGGCCACGGTCGAGGCCACCGGCCTGTACCGCTACGACCTGCCGCCCCTGCTCCACCCCGACCCGGCCCAGCGCTCCGCCCTGCAGGCCGCCCTGAACCAGCTGCGCCGCGAGTACGAGGACACCGAGACGCTCCCGCTGAACCTGCACACCACGGTGCTGCGCCACTCGCTCACCGCGTTCCTGGTGCGGCTGTCCCACCTCGCCACCAGCTCCGCCCAGGCGGACCGGCGGCACAACGACACCACCTTCACCCTGTTCCGCGACGCGGTGGAGAAGGGCTTCACCACCAACCACAGCGTCAGCGCCTACGCCGACGCGCTCGGCTACTCCCGCCGCACCCTGGTGCGCGCGGTGCGCGCCGCCACCGGCGAGACCCCCAAGGCGTTCATCGACAAACGGGTCGTGCTGGAGGCCAAGCGCCTGCTCGCGCACACCGATCTGCCCATCGGCCGGGTCGGTGCCGCCGTCGGTTTCCCCGACGCGGCCAACTTCTCCAAGTTCTTCCAGCTGCGCACCGGCCAGACCCCGGTGGCCTTCCGCGCCGAGATGCGCTGAGCGCCCGGCACGCCGTCGCCGGGCACGCCGGGCACGACGAAGGGCCCCGCAAGAGGTTGGGTTCAAGGGGTCGTCGCAACACCACTTGGTTTCAGGTGGTGAGTAGATCACGTAGACGCTCGGCTGGGGTATC
>NZ_BNBV01000009.1 GCF_014656135.1 Streptomyces thermodiastaticus | reverse complement strand
GAGCGCGTTGGCCGCCAGGTGCAGCGCCACCAACGACGAGGAACACGCCGTGTCCACCGTCACCGCAGGACCCTCGAAACCGAAGGTGTAGGCCAGGCGCCCGGCCGCGATGCTGCCCGCGCTGCCACTGAACAGATAGCCCTCGAAGCCGTCCGGCGGCAGGAAGGCGCGCGAACCGTAGTCGCTGTACATCACCCCGGTGAACACGCCGGTGGCGGAACCACGCAGGCCGGCCGGGTCGATGCCCGCGTTCTCGAGGGTCTCCCAGGCGGTCTGGAGCAGGAGCCGCTGCTGCGGATCGGTCGCCACCGCCTCGCGCGGCGACATCCCGAAGAACTCCGGATCGAACCGGTCCGCGTCATACAGGAAACCACCCTGCCGCGTGTACGACGTACCCACACGCTCCGGATCCGGGTCGTACAACCCCTCCAGATCCCACCCCCGGTTGTCCGGAAACTCCCCCACCGCATCCACACCATCGGCCACCAGCCGCCACAGATCCTCCGGCGACCCCACCCCACCCGGGAAACGGCACGCCATACCGACGATCGCGATCGGCTCCGTCGAGGCGACGGTGGCCCGTACGGCCAGCGACGTCCGGCCCGAGACCTGCCCGTAGAGGTGGTCCGCCAGCGCGACGGGCGAGGGATGGTCGAAGACGGCGGTGGCGGGCAGCCGCACGCCGGTCCGAGTGCTCAGCCGGTTGCGGAGCTCGACCGCTCCGAGGGAATCCAGGCCGATGTCCTTGAACGCCCGTTCCGGGTCAACGCCGGCGGGGGTGGCGTGTCCGAGCACGTCGGCGACCACGGTGCGGACCAGTTCGAGCACCTCGCCCGACCGCTCGTCCTCGGGCAGGGCGGCCAGCTCCCGGGCCCAAGCGGTGCCGGCCTCCTCGGGGCCACTGGTGGCGGTCCGGCGCGCGGGGGACGTGCCGGGTCCGACCGGGCCGCGCAGGAGCGGGGGCATCGCATCCGTTTCTGCGCCGGGCCCGGTCGGGTTCAGGAGCGCCGGCACGAGCAGGGCATCGTCGCCGCCGGCCAGCGCCAGATCGAACAGTCCGAGGCCCTGTTCCGGGGTGAGCGGGGAGAAACCGGCGCGGGTCCAGCGGGCGAGATCCTCGTCGCCGAGGGTCGCGCCCATGCCATGGCTGCCGTCCCACAGGCCCCAAGCCAGGGAGACTGCGGGCAGGCCGTGGGCGCGGCGGTGGGCGGCGAGGGCGTCGAGAGCGGCGTTGGCAGCAGCGTAGTTGGCCTGGCCGGCGGCGCCGATGAGTCCGGAGACGGAGGAGAACAGGACGAACGCGGTGAGCCTGAGGTCCTTGGTGAGCTCGTGCAGGTGCCAGGCCCCGTCCCACTTGGGCCGCATGACGGCCCGGAGCCGGTCCGGCGTGAGGGATGCCACGGTGGCGTCGTCGAGCACGCCCGCGGTGTGCACGACGGCCGTCAACGGGTGGCTCGCCGGTACGCGCGACAGGAGGCCGGCGACCGCCTCGCGGTCGGCGACGTCGACGGCGGCCACCGTCACCTCGGCGCCCAGTGCGGTGAGTTCGTCCAAGAGTTCGCGGGCGCCCGGCGCCTTCGGCCCGCGACGGCTGCACAGCAGCAGGCGGCGTACGCCGTGACTGGCCACCAGGTGCCTGGCCACCAGGGCACCGAGGCCGCCCGTGCCCCCGGTGACGAGCACGGTCCCTGAGGCGAGCTGGCCCGGTGCCGTCGTCCCGGTCGCGGACCGTGCGGGGTGCACGGCCGGCCGGTGCCGGGCACGGACCAGGCGAGGCACGTGCAGCCGGCCGTTGCGGACCGCGATCTGCGGCTCTTCGGTGGCCAGCGCCCGGTCGAGCGAGGCATCGTCGGCCGTCCCGTCGAGGTCGACCAGCGTCAGCCGGCCCGGGTGCTCAGACTGCGCCGAGCGAATCAGCCCCCACACGGGTGCGGCGGCCGGATGGGGCACGTCCTCGCCCGGCAAGACGGCGACGGCCCGCTGGGTGACCACCGCGAGGCGGACGTCGGCCAGTCGCTCGTCCAGAAGGAATGCCTGCACCAGCCGCAGGACGCGCTGCGTCTCCCCGGCCGTGTCGGCGCCGAGGTCCGCCGCTTGGGTGCCAACGCGTACCACGGCGACGTCGCAGCCCTGAGCCTCTGCCAATTCCGGTGTGTCACCGGTGAGTTCGATCCGTGTCGGAGGCAGTGACACCGGGGCGGGCACGGTGGGCCAGTCCACGACGTACAGCGGTGCCGGACCGCCGGCCGCTTGGGCGATCCGGTCCCGGGCCACCGGGCGCAGCGTCAGCGAGGCCACGGCGGCGACCGGCTCGCCGGTGGGGTCCGCGAGGGTGAGCGCGGCGGTGCCGGTGCGCGGGTCGGCGGAGATCCGTACGCGCAGGGCGGTGGCCCCCACGGCATGCACGGTCGCACCGGACCAGGCGAAGGGGAGTTGGAGCACGCCTGGCTCCATGCCGTCCATCCCGTGCAGCACGAGGGGGTGGAGCACGGAGTCGAGCAGGGCGGGGTGGAGGGCGAACCGGGTGGCCGCCTCCTGCTGGTCACCGGGCAGCCGCACTTCCGCGTACAGGTCGCCGTCGGCGCCCCGCCACAGGGCGCGCAGGCACCGAAAGGCGGGCCCGTAGTCGTACCCGGCGCCGGTGAGCCGGTCGTAGACGCCGGTGAGCGGCTCGGGCCGGGCACCTGCGGGCGGCCACTGGCGCAGCCCCTCAACGGGGCCGGCGGCGGTCGTGGCGCCGAGCACGCCGGATGCGCACCGGGTCCACTCCCGGGACCCTTCGTCGCCGGTGTCGGGGCAGGCGTGCACGGTGAACGGCCGCAGACCGGAAGCGTCCGGCGCGCCTACCACGACTTGAACCCGCAGAACTTGACTTTCCGTCAGGGCGAGCGGTGCCTCCAGCGTGAGCTCTTCCACGTGGGGTGCCTTCGCCCGGTCGCCCGCCGCGACAGCGAGCTCCAGGAATGCGGTGGCGGGCACGAGGACGGTGCCGCCGATCGTGTGGTCGGCCAGCCAGGGGTGGTCGCTCACCGACAGCCTGCCGGTGAGCACGAGTTCGTCCCGTCCGGCCACCTCGACCACCGCACTGAACAGCGGGTGCCTGGCGGCGTCCAGGCCCAGGGTGCGCGGGTCGCCGCCGGTGTTCGGTGCCAGCCAGAAGTGCTCGCGCTGGAACGGATACGTGGGCAGCTCGACGGTGGTGCCGCCGGGGAAGAAGGAGGCCACGTCCAGTGGCCCGCCGGCCGCGTAGGCCCCGGCGAGCCCGGCGACGAGGGTGTCCGCCTCGGAGCGCCCGCGGCGCAGCAGCGGGACCACGGTGACCGGCTCGTCGGCGAGGGTCCGTTCGGCCAGGGCGGACAGGACCGCGTCGGGGCCGGCCTCGATGAACACCGTCGCGCCCTGTTCACGCAGTGTGCGGGTGGCGTCGGCGAAACGTACGGCCTCCCGGATCTGACGCGTCCAGTAGTCCGGCGAGCGCAGTTCCTCCTCCCGGGCGAGCCGCCCGGTGAGGGTGGACACCAGAGGAATGGCCGGAGCATGGTAGGTGAGGGCGGCGGCGGTCTGCCGGAACTCCTCCAGCACACCGTCCATGTGCGGAGAGTGGAAGGCGTGGCTGACCGTGAGCGCCCGGATCCTGCGGCCTCGGGCCTCCCACTCGGCCGCGATCTCGGAGACGGCCTCGGCGTCACCGGAGACGACCACGGCGTCGGGCCCGTTGACGGCGGCAATGGAGACGGAGCTGCCACGCCCGGCGAGTGCGGCCGCGATCTCCTCCTCGCTCGCCTGGACGGCGACCATGGCGCCGCCCTCCGGGGCGGCCTGCATCAGCCGGCCCCGCGCAGCGACCAGGCGCGCCGCGTCCGCCGCCGACCACAGGCCCGCGACATGGGCGGCGGCCAGCTCGCCGATCGAGTGGCCCGCGACGAGGTCGGGGACCACACCGTGGTGTTCGAGCAGTCGGTACAGGGCGACCTCGACGGCGAACAGGGCCGGCTGCGCGTAGGCGGTCCGGTGCAGCAGCCCGGACGCCTGGTCGGCCGCGTCGTCGAACAGGACCGTGCGCAGCGGCCGGTCCAGGTACCGGTCCAGTTCCGCGCACACCGAGTCCAGGGCATCAGCGAAGACGGGGAACGCCTCGTACAGCTCCCGGCCAATGCCGAGGCGCTGTGCCCCCTGCCCGGTGAAGAGCAGCGCCGTACGGCCGGCGCGGGCGGCGCTGCCGCGGACCAGACGCGGGTGGTGCTCGCCCCGCACCAGGGCGTCCAGTCCGGTCAGCAGATCGGCCACGCGCGTGCCGGTGACCACAGCCCGCTCCTCGAACGCCGTACGGGTCGTGGCCAGGGAGAAGCCCAGGTCCAGCGGGCCCACCCCCGGGTTGTCGCGGAGACGGTCGCGCAGGCGTCCGGCCTGGGCGCGCAGCGACCTGGCGTCCCGGCCCGAGACCACCCACGGCACCGGCGTGGCCGGCTCGGATGCGGGCCGGGCCGGAGCCGGGTCGGGGTCGCCCTCCTCCACGATCACATGGGCGTTGGTGCCGCTGATGCCGAACGACGACACGGCCGCACGACGGGGACGGTCGCCGCGGGGCCACGGCCGTGCCTCGGTGAGCAGTTCCACGGCGCCGGAGGACCAGTCGACGTGCGGGGTGGGCTCGTCCACGTGCAGGGTGCGCGGGAGGGTGCCGTGCCGCATCGCCTGCACCATCTTGATGAGCCCGCCGACGCCGGCCGCGGCCTGCGCGTGCCCGATGTTCGACTTCAGAGAACCTAGGAACACCGGCTCTGAGCCGCCGCGGTCGCGCCCGTACGTGGCGAGGACGGCCTCGGCCTCGATGGGGTCGCCGAGGGCGGTGCCGGTGCCGTGCGCCTCGACCGCGTCGATGTCCTTCGGCTCGAGACGGGCGTCAGCAAGCGCCTGGCGGATCACCCGTTCCTGCGAGGGGCCGTTCGGGGCGGTCAGGCCGTTCGACGCGCCGTCCTGGTTGATCGCCGTGCCGCGGATGACGGCCAGGACCCGGTGCCCGTGGCGGCGGGCGTCCGACAGCCGCTCCAGCAGGAGCAGGCCGACGCCCTCAGCCCAGGAGGTGCCGTCGGCGGACGCCGCGAAGGACTTGCTGCGGCCGTCCGAGGCGAGCCCGCGCTGGCGGGAGAACTCGACGAACATCCCCGGCGCCGACATCACCGCCACACCGCCCGCCAGCGCCAGCGAGGTCTCTTTGGAGCGCAGGGAGCGCACCGCCATGTGCAGCGCGACGAGGGACGAGGAGCAGGCGGTGTCCACGGTGACGGCCGGGCCGGTCAGGCCCAGCTGGTAGGCGATACGGCCGGACATGACGCTGGCGGTGGTGCCGGTCAGGACGTGGCCCTCCACGCCGTGGTCCGCCTCGTGCATGCGGGGTCCGTAGTCGAGGACGGTGCCGCCGACGAACACCCCCGTGCGGCTGCCGTGCAGCGACCGCGGGTCCAGCCCGGCGCGCTCGATCGCCTCCCACGCGGTCTCCAGCAGCAGCCGCTGCTGCGGGTCCATGCCCAGCGCTTCACGGGGTGAGATCCCGAAGAAGGCGGCGTCGAACTCGCCCGCGCCGTCCAGGAAGCCCCCTTGGCCGACGTAGCTGCCGCCTGGCTGGTCGGGGTCCGGGTCGAACAGGTTCTGGTTCCAGCCGCGGTCGGTGGGGAACGGCGAGATCGCGTCGACGCCTTCAGCGACCAGCCGCCACAGGTCCTCGGGGGAGGCGACGCCGCCGGGGTAGCGGCAAGCCATGCCGATGATCGCGACGGGCTCGTCGTCACCGGCCGCCGCCACCGCATCGTCCGTCACGACGCTGTCGCCGGTTCCCACCAGTCGGGTCACGAGGTGGTCGACCAAGGCACGTGGGGTCGGCCAGTCGAACAGCAGTCCGCTGGGCAGCCGGAGCCCCGTGGCGGCGGACAGGGCGTCGCGCAGCTCCACCCCCATGAGCGAGTCGAAGCCCAGCTCCTTGAAGGTGGTGTCGAGTCCAAGCTGCTGATCCGTTTCCGCGCCGTGGCCCAGCACCGCGGCGATGTGCGCGAGAACCATGTCGGTCACCGTGCGGCGGCGCTCGGCCTCCGGCAGCGCGTCCGGACGCTTGCCCGGGGCTCCTGTCGCTGCCGGCGTGCCGGTCTCGTCCTGCGGCGTCGCGACGGCGGGGGCGGAGGCGGTCTGCGGCAGCGGCGCGGAGAGCCGGCCGACGCCGTCGAACCAGTGCCTCCTGCGCTGGAAGGCGTACGTGGGCAGGGCCGTGCGGCGCGCGCCCGTGCCCTCGTACGCCGCCGCGAGATCCACCCGGCCGCCGCGCACGAACACCGTGGCGAGCGCGGCCACCAGGCTGCGCGGCTCGGAGCGGCCCGCACGGAGAGCCGGCACCGCGACGGCCGCCTCCCCGTCTTGGACGCAGGCGTCCACCATGGCCGAGCAGACACCGTCGGGGCCGAGCTCGAGGTACGTGGTGACGCCCTCGGACTCCAGCGTGCCGACCGCTTCCCGGAATTGCACCGGCCTGCGTACCTGCTCCACCCAGTAGTCCGGGGAACACAGCTCCTCGGCCGTCGCGACGGCGCCGGTGACGGTGGAGACGACCGGCACCCGCGGCTCGCGGAACTCCAGCGTCCGGACCACCTCGCGGAACGGCGCCAGCATCGGCTCCATCAGCGGGGAGTGGAAGGCGTGCGAGACCTGCAGCCGTTTGGTCCTGCGCCCCCGAGAGGCCATTTCGGCGGTGATCTCGGCGACCGCGTCGGTGGTGCCCGAGACGACCACGGCGGCGGGGCCGTTGACCGCGGCGAGACCCACCTCGTGCGCGAAACCGGCCAGCAGCGGAGTGACCTCCTCCGCGGTGGCCTCGACGGCTGCCATCGCGCCACCGGCGGGCAAGGCTTGCATCAGGCGACCGCGGGCCGCCACCAGTCGTGCCGCATCGGCCAAGGAGAGCACTCCGGCGACGTGGGCAGCGGCTATCTCGCCGACGGAGTGCCCGGCGAGCAGGTCGGGCACCACGCCCCACGACTCGACCAGCCGGTACAGCGCCACCTCGACGGCGAACAGGGCTGGCTGGGTGAATCCCGTGTCGTCGAGGCCCTCCCCGGAGAAGATCACGTCCCGCAGCGGGCGCGGCAGCAGCGGATCCAGCTCGGCGCACACCTCGTCGAACGCCTCGGAGAACCTCGGGAAAGCCTCGTAGAGTTCCCTGCCCATGCCGGCGCGCTGGCTGCCCTGTCCGGTGAAGACGACGCCCAGAAGCCCAGGCCGCACGGTACCGCGGACGACGCTTGCGGACGGCCGTCCCTCAGCCAGGGCGCGCAGCCCCTCCAGCAGGCCGTCGCGTCCCTCGGAGATCACGACCGCCCGGTCGGAGAACGCCTCACGGGTGGTGGCCAGGGACCACCCGATGTCGACGGGGTCCGGCGCCTGCTCGCCGGACGCGAAGCCGAGCAGTCGTCCGGCCTGGGCGCGCAGGGCGTCCCCGCCTTGCCCGGAGACCGCCCACGGCAGGATGACGGGGGACAGCCTGCGGGGACCTGGGGCGCCGGCGGGGACGGTTCGGGGGGATTCCGCCACCACGACGTGGCAGTTGGTGCCGCCCATGCCGAACGAGGAGACGCCGGCGAGCAGTCGGCGTTCCGGATGGGGCCACGCGGTCAGCTCCCGCTGCACGGACAGGCCGAGTTCGGCGAAGGGGATCCTCGGGTTGGGCGTGGAGAAGTTGCGGCTGGGCGGCAGCAGGCGCCGCTCGATGCCGAGCAGCACCTTCAGCAGACCGACGATGCCGGCCGCGCCTTCCAGGTGCCCGACGTTGGTCTTGGCCGAGCCGATCAGCAGCGGGTCCTCGGCGTCGCGTCCGCCGCCGAGGACCGCGCCGAGCGCCGCGGCCTCGATCGGATCGCCGACCGGGGTTCCGGTCCCGTGCGCCTCGACGTACTGCACCGAGCGCGGGTCCACTCCGGCCCGCTCGTAGGCCTGACGGATCACCTGTTCCTGGGCAGTGCCACTGGGTACGGTCAGGCCCGGGGTGGAGCCGTCGTTGTTGACCGCGCTGCCGAGGATGACGCCGCGGATCCGGTCGCCGTCAGCGAGCGCCCGCTGCAGAGGTTTGAGGACGACCACGCCGCCGCCCTCACCGGGGACGAACCCGTTGGCACGGGCGTCGAAAGCGTAGCTCTCACCGTCGGGTGAGAGAGCACCGAACCTCTCCTCGGTGACCGTGTTCTCGGCCAGGATGTTCAGGTTCACCCCGGCCACGATCGCGGCGTCGGCCTCCCCGCTGCGCAGGCTCTCGCAGGCCAGGTGCACGGCGACCAGGGAGGACGACTGGGCGGTGTCCACCGTGAGGCTCGGTCCGTGCAGATCCAGGAAATATGAGATCCGGTTGGCGATGATCCCGCGGTTCAGGCCGGTCATCGTGTGCTGGGTGACGGCCTCGGTGCCACTCTGGTAGAGCAGGTTGCCGTAGTCGTCGCGGAGGGTGCCGACGAACACGCCCGTACGGCTGCCGCGCAGGGTCCCCGGCACGATACCGGCGTCCTCCAGCGCCTCCCAGGCCAGTTCGAGCACGAGTCGCTGCTGAGGGTCCATCACGGCGGCTTCGCGCGGGGAGATCCCGAAGAAGGCCGCGTCGAAGTGCCCGACCTCGTCGAGGTGGCCGCCCCGCCTGCCGTGCGGTCCCTCGCCGAGCGCACTCGCACCGCTGCTGAGCAGATCCCAGAACGCCTCCGGGCCGGACGCCATCGGCAGTCGGCAGGATATCCCGACGACAGCGATTTCCTTCATTCCCGGACCCTCCAAGGAACCGATAAAAGCGGGTACACGCATGCTGAAAGCGCTGGACAGTCTCGCCGAAGCGGCTCCAACGCCCGGTAATGCACCGGTAATCCGGCCCGAGGGGAAGATGAGCACGGCATTGCCCGGAAATGAGAACGCGGTGAAGGCGGCCGGATAGATTCGGGCAACGCTGACATCCCGGCTTCGACACCAAAGAAAGTGGGAGCAACCTCGACATGTCCAGTACCCTCGAACAACTGACCCGTGACGCCGAAGAGCACGGCAAGCGCTACGTCGAGGCGTTCAACGCCGGCGACATCGACACCCTGAAGGCGATGTACACCGAGGACGCCATCTCGGTCTGGGAGCCCGGCAACCCGCTCACCGGCAAGGCCCGCGAAGCTTCTCTGGCAGAGTTCATCGCGCAGAGGCCGAAGATGACCGCCACGCTCCGCGAGTCGCACGTCACCGGCAACACGGCACTGCTCGTGGTGGACTGGACCATCGACATCTCCACCCCGGAAGGCGACGAGCACCTGGAGGGGACGGGGCTCGACGTCCTGCGCCTCGGCCCCGACGGGAAATGGCGATTCGCCATCGACAATCCCTTCGGTGAGACACGGTAATCCACTGGTCATTCGGCGGCCATGGTGCGGGCGTCCCGCACCATGGCCATGTTGCCGTGCATTCGCGTTCCGTCTCCCGTACTGATCGCACCGTGGAGTGACAGCCAATGACGTCATCCGGATCCCCGCTCGGCCCGAAGGCCGCGGAATTCGTGAACCGCTCGCACCGTTTCTACATAGGCGGTGCCTTCGTCCCTGCCGAGGACGGCCGCACCTTCCCGACGTACGACCCGTCCACCGGCCGGCGCATCACCGACGTTCCCTACGCCGGCCCCGCCGACGTCGATGCCGCGGTGTCGGCGGCGCGCTCGGCCCTGGACGGCGCCTGGGGCTCCCTTCCCGCGCTGGTGCGCAGCAGGATGCTCACCAAACTCGCCGAACTGCTCGAGGAGAACGCCGCCGAGCTGGCCGAGATCGAGGCGCTGGACGGCGGCAAACCCGTTTCGGTCAACGAGGTCATGGACATCCCGGCCGCGATCGAGCACTTCCGCTACTACAGCGGCTGGCCTACCAAGATCGAGGGCGAGACGATCCCCGTGCACCTGCCCGACACCCTGTGCTACACGCGCAAGGAGCCGGTGGGTGTCTGCGCCCAGATCATCCCGTTCAACTATCCGCTGATGATGGCCGCCTGGAAGATGGCGCCGGCGCTGGCGGCGGGCTGCACCGTGGTGCTCAAGCCCGCCGAGCAGACTCCGCTGTCGGCGCTCCGCCTCGCGGAGCTGATCGAGGAGGCGGGCTTCCCGCCGGGCACGGTGAACATCATCACCGGCGACGCGGACACCGGCAGGGCCCTTGTCGACCACGAGGGCGTCGCCAAGATCGCGTTCACCGGATCCACCGCGGTCGGCCGGGAGATCGCCGCCCGGGCCGGAACCGGACTCAAACGGGTCACTCTGGAGCTGGGTGGCAAGAACCCGAACATCGTCCTCGCGGACGCCGATGTCGAGGCCGCGGTCGCCGGGGCGTTCAACGGCGTCTACTTCAACAGCGGCCAGTCCTGCATCGCCGCGTCCCGGCTGTATGTGCACCGGAGCTTGTTCGAGGAGGTCGTCGGCCTGCTGGCCGAAGCCGCCGACAAGGCCCGGGTCGGTCCCGCGCTCGACCGTGCCACGCAGTTCGGTCCGCTGGTCTCCGCCGAACAGTACGACCGGGTCCGCGGTTATCTGCTGGACGGGCTCGAAGCCGGCGCCTCCCTTCGGGCGGGCGAGGTTCCTCCGGCGTCGCCCCAAGGCGGCTACTACGTCAGGCCCGCGCTGTTCACCGGTGCCACACCAGGGATGCGCATCACCCGGGAGGAGATTTTCGGGCCCGTGCTCGTCGCCGCTCCGTTCGACGAGGTAGACGAAGTGGTGGAGTACTCCAACGACACGCCGTACGGGCTGGCCGCCGGTGTGTGGACCCGCAGCCTGGGCCAGGCGCACACCCTCGCCGCCCGGCTGCAGGCCGGCATGGTCTACCTCAACTCATGGGCCTCCGGCGACCCGGGCGCCCCGTTCGGCGGTGTCAAGGCCTCCGGTATCGGCCGGGAGATGGGCCGCACCAACCTGGACGCCTACCTGGAGACCAAGACGGTCTGGACCTCGCTGGGAAGCTGAGAGACGAGGCAGCGAGGACGCCCCCTGCCATTCCGGTACCGGGGGCGTCCTCGCGTGCACGGCCGTGCGCCGGGGTTCAGACGGCGGGCTTCGAGCGCGTGTACACCGGCAGCGACACATGCCCGTTGGAGACGAACGACTCCAACGGCAGGAGCTTGTCCGCCGGCTCGGCCAGCGCCAGGTCCGGAAAGCGGTCGAACAGGGCGGGCAGCGCCACCTGAGCCTCCAGCCGCGCCAGCGGCGCACCGAGGCAGTAGTGCACTCCGTGCCCGAAGGACAGGTGATCGCCACGGGTCGGCCGCGTGATGTCGAAGTCGGCCGCCGTGTCACCATGGACCTTAGGATCGCGGCCGATGCCCGCGAAGTTGACGATAATGGCGTCGCCCTTCGCAATCGTCACGTCCCCGAGCTCGATGTGCTCGACGGCGTACCGCAGCGGCAGGCTGCCCAGGGGAGACTGGAAACGCAGCGTCTCCTCGATGGCGTCCTCCCACGAGGCCCGGCCCGTACGCACCAGTTCGAGCTGGTCGGGGTGGGTCAGCAGGGCGCAGACCGCTTGCTCCAGCAGATTCACCGTGGTCTCGTGCCCGGCGGTGTACATCAGGAACACGGTGTCGAGCAGCTCTCGCTCCGACAGGCCCGCGCCGTCCCCGTCGTCGCGCACCGCGATCAGGGCGCTGGTCAGGTCGTCTCCCGGCGTCTCGCGCTTGTGGGCGATGAACTCCATCGCGAGGGTGTAGAGCGCCATCTCGTTGGCCCGCGCCTCTTCCTCCGAAGAGGCGGTCTGGAAGATGGCGGCCATCATGTCTGTCAGCTTCACGCGTACGTCGTCGGGTATGCCGAGCAGCTCGGAGATCACCCGGGTGGGCAGCGGGTAGGCGAACTCCCGCCGCAGATCCAGCGGTTGGTCGCCGGGCGCCGCGGCGATGCTCTCCAGCAGCTCCGCGGTGACAGCCTCGATGCGCGGGCGGAGCGCCGCGGTGCGGCGTGCCGTGAACGCCTTGGCCACCAGCCTGCGCAGGCGGGTGTGCTCCTCCCCGTACGCTGTGATCATGTTGCGATCCTGCACCCAGATGGCCAGGGGCCAGGATCGCGCCAGTTCTCCCTCACCGTTCTCCCAGGCCGGCCAGTGGCGGTAGGCGTCGCGCGAGACGCGGGCGTCGGTCAGCAGCCGTTTGGCGAGGGCCTGGTCGGTGACCGACCAGGCGGGAACTCCGCCGGGCAGCTCGACCCGGGTCACGGGTCCCCTCTCACGCAGAAGAGCCGCCTCCCCGTGTATGTCACGCCCGGTGGGATCGATGGCGAACGGGCAGGATGGATTGGTCACGGTGGTCTCCCAGGCTCGCGAGCCGAACTCATACGGTGAAACGCAAGTACTACGCAGGGTGCTTCAGGCTACGGAGAGCCTGTAATCGGCCGCTCACGTCCTGGTCTCGGCCTTGACTCACTTACCTCGAGGTAACCACTGACTTGTATGTTCGTACTTGTGACCACCTGCTTCCATGAGTAAGCCTGTGGTGGCGACCGGAGGCCAGTTCTCGGCTTATCGCGTTCCGCACCAGAGTTTTTGAGAGGATTTCATGAGCACGTATGCGGGCAGGAAAGCTGTCATCACCGGCGGAACCATCGGAATGGGCCTGGCCACGGCCAAGGCTCTGGTCGACGGCGGCGGCGAGGTTCTGGTCACCGGGCGGAACGAGAAGAACCTGGAGGCCGCTCAGGCGGAACTGGGCACCAGGGGCCACGCCGTACGCTCGGACACGGCCGTTCTGAGCGACATCGAGGAACTCGGCGGAATTGTCGAGGAAAAGCTCGGGCAGATCGACCTGCTCTTCATCAATGCGGGCTTCGCTCAGCCCGGCCCGTTCGGTCATGTGACCGAGGAGCTTTTCGACGCCACCTTCAACGTCAACGCCAAGGGCGCCTTCTTCACGGCCCAGCGTCTCGCACCCCTGGTCAAGGACGGCGGCGCCATCGTCTTCACGACCTCCATCGCCAACGACTCCGGCAACCCGGGCATGGGCCCCTACGCCGGCGCCAAGGCCGCGGTGCGGGCGTTCACCAAGGTCATCGCGGCCGAGCTGCTTCCGCGGAACATCCGGGTCAACGCTGTCAGCCCCGGCTTCATCCACACGCCCACCGCGGGTATCACCGGGGCCACCCCGGAAATGCTGCAGGCCTTCGAGAAGATGGGTGACCAGATCACCCCGATGCGCCGCCATGGCTCGTCCGAGGAGGTCGCCCAGGCCGTTCTGTTCCTCGCCTTCGAGGCCACCTTCACCACAGGTGAGGAACTGAACGTCGACGGCGGCCTCGGACAGCGCCTCAACCGGCCGCAGGGTCAGTAGGACAGACATCACCCGTCTACGGAAAAGCCACCCCGCCGTGCGCCCGGACCCGCTCCGGGCGCACGGCCGTTTTCACGTGCGGGACACGCCGGCGCGGCCGAGGACCACGGCTACGTGCGTCGACGCGTCGCCGAGAACTTCCGGTTACCGGGCCATGACCGTTTCGGGGCGCCGTTCTGCCAGGCTTCAGACGTTACCCCTGACGGGCTCCGGATGAGCGGCGGAACACTGCTCGCGCATCCGGAGGCGCGTCGACGGACAAGGAGACGGAAATGGCCGCGAAAGCAATTGACGTCACATCCGTACTGGCTGCTGTTCGCGAAATAGTCCCCAAGCTGCGGGAGAACGGACTCGAGGCCGAGGACCGGCGCTGGCTGCCGGACGAGAATGTCGAGCTGCTGGAAAAGGCCGGCGTGTTCCGCATGGCCACGCCGAAGGTCTTCGGAGGTCTCGAGTTCTCGGTCGCCGATCAGGCCGCGGTGTTCGCGGAGATAGCCCGTGGCGACGTTTCCACGAGCTGGATCGCCAGCGTCTGGGTCTCGAGCGCCTGGATGATCACTCTGTTCCCGGAGGAACTCCAGAAGGAGATCTTCGCGACCCCGGACGTGCGCATCTCCGGCGGGTTCACCCCCTCGGGCGTGCTGACCCCGGTTGAGGGCGGGTTCGTCCTCAACGGCTCCTGGAAGTTCAACTCCGGTTGCCGAGGCGCCCAGTGGAACATCGCCACGTCCCTTGTGCAGCACCCGGACGGCAGGACCGAAGAGGCCATCGCGCTGGTGCCCATGCGGGAGTTCACCATCGAGGACGACTGGAACACCTCGTCCGTCGCCGCGACCGGCAGCTGCACCTCCACGGCCGCCGACGTCTTCGTGCCGGCCCACCGCGTCGTGCCCACCGACCCGGCCGTGTTCGAGGCCGCCCTGGCCCAGCTGCCGGAGGACCGGCAGCCCACCGGCCGTGAGTACGGCCTCTACAGCTACATCATCTCCCAGGGCGTGGCCACCTTCCTCGGCGCCGCCCGCGGTGCGCTGGAGCTCTTCCTCGACCGGCTGCCGGGCCGAGGCATCACCTACACCTCCTGGACCGACCAGAAGCAGCACCCGCTCACCCAGATCCAGGTCGCCACGGCGGACGCCAAGATCTCCGCGGCCGAGGCCCTGATGCAGCAGACCTACCAGACCCTCCAGCGACGCGCCGACGCCGGCGAACAGCCCACGCTGGAGGAGAAAGCAGCCGTCCGCGGCCACAGCGCCTACGCGGTGCAGCTGGTCAAGGAAGCGGTGGACGTGCTCTACAACGCCAGCGGTGCCACCGCCATCCAGCGTCGGGTCCCGATCCAGCGGTTCCACCGCGACATCCAGGGTCTCGCCCTGCACGGCATGATCCTGCTCACCTCCAGCCTCGAAGTCCACGGCCGCGTCCTTCTCGGCCTCGACCCCGATACCCCACTGCTCTGAGGCCTGTCCCGGATCAGCTCGGCGTCGCGGGGCCTGGCACACGCTTCCCCCCACTGTCTCAGGGCGTGCAAGCACCCCAACTGCGTTGTCATCGGTCGCCGGCTCCCTCCCCCGCCGTGCATCCGCACGCACAGATCCCGCGCCCGGCTGGGCGGAGGAGGGCTGTCCGTCACGGCCGACCTGATCCACAAGACAGCCCCGACCCGATCCGAGCCCTCCTGTTCCCGGTGCGGAGGGTGAACCACCGAAGGAAGCAACGTGAACAGAGACAGACGCCTGCCTCAGCTCCCCAACATGCGACCGTTGTCGCGCCGGTCCGTCCTGAAGGCAGGCGGCCTCACGGCACTGGCAGCCACAACGGCGACGGTTCCGGCCTTCGCCGACGACACCGCGTCCGAGGCGACGGCGAATGACGTCATCGTCATCGGCGCCGGCTACGCCGGTGTCACGGCGGCCCGTGAGCTGAAGGCCAAGGGGCTGCATCCGGTGATCCTGGAGGCCCGTGACCGCATCGGAGGCCGGACCTGGACCAGCACCTTCCAGGGCCGGCCGGTCGAGCTGGGAGCCCAGTGGATCGGCCCGGCGCAGCCCCTGGTCAACGCCGAGCTCAAGCGCTACAACATCGGCACGCTCACCGGTACCCCGCCGAACCGCCTGATCATGCCGTCCAGCACCGGCTTCAAGGCGTTCCCGCCCGACGAGGTCGACACGCGGTTCGGCGCGCTCATGGACCAGCTCTTCAAGGACGCGAAGGACCTCTTCCCGAACCCCACCGACCCGCTGTACCGCAAGGACCTGGTCAGTGCAGTCGACCAGATGTCGCTGCGGGACCGGCTGAATCAGCTGCGGTTGTCGGCGGAGGATGAGAGCTGGCTCAGCGGCACGACCGCCGGCTACTCGGGAGGGTCCAGCGACATCGGGGCGTACACCGCCCTGGCCCATTGGTGGTCGCTGGCGGGCTACAGCCTGGCCGGCTACGACGCCGCCATGTCCCAGCGCATATCGGGCGGTATGGTCGGCCTGCTCCAGGCCATGCTGCGTGACGCGGATGCCGAGCTGCACCTGAACTCCCCCGTGGTCTCGGTGAACGACGACGGCTCTCAGGTGCGTGTGACCACCCGGTCCGGGAAGGTATACACGGGGCGGGCGGCCGTGGTCGCCGTGCCGGTGAACGTGTGGAAGACCATCAGCTTCACCCCGGGCCTGCCGGAGGTGCACCAGCAGGCCACGGCCCAGGGCGTCGGGGTCCCGCACTCCTCCAAGGTGTGGATGAAGGTCAGCGGCGTCTCGGACCGGGTGGTGGCGCGTGGCCAGGAAGGGACCGCGTTCACGACACTGCTTTCGCAGGACAGCGTGACGGGCGGTCAGCTCATGGTCGGCTTCAACAGCCTGCCCGCGCTGAACGGCTCCGACCGCGCCGCCGTCGAGGCAGCCGTCCGTGTCTTCCTTCCGGAGGCTACTGTCGTGGAGGTCCTGGCGCAGGACTGGGCCGCGGATCCCTACGCCCTCGGGGGTTGGGCGCTTCGGCGCCCGGGGCAGCTGACCGCCCAGCTGCCCGCCATCCAGCAGCCGCAGGGCCGCGTGGCGTTCGCCTCCGGGGACATAGCCAGCGGCTGGGTCGGTTTCGTGGAGGGCGCCATAGAGTCGGGGCTGCGAGCCGCGCAGCAGGTGCTGAAGCTGACGGGATACAGCGTCGCGGCCTGACGTGACAGTGAGGAGCCGGTTCCCCGGACCAGAGGGGAACCGGCTCCGTCACGCTTCAGCGGGTCGTGGTCACACCGGCGTGGAACCGGCCGTCGAAGAAGAGCAGCCCCTGCCGGCCAGGACCCCGTCTCGAGTCCAGGACGGAGCCGATGAAGATCGAGTGGTCACCTGAGTCGTAGAAGTCGGCCAGCTCGCACTCCAGCCAGGCCAGCGCACCCGAGAGCAGGGGTGCTCCGGTCCGCGGGCCCGGCCGCCAGTCCACGGACTCGAACTGGGAGGCACCCAACGGACGCGACTTGTCCGCGAAATGGCGCGCCAGATGTTCCTGGTCGGCTCCCATGATCGAGACGGCGAACCGCCGCTCAGCGCTGATCGCCTTGTGCATGACCGCACTGTGCGCCACGCAGCAGAGCACCTGCGGTGGTTCCAGCGACACCGAGCTGAAGGCGTTGGCGGTCATGCCGTGCAGATGGTCCCCGCCGACGGTCAGCGCTATGACACCGGTGGCGAACCGTGCCATGACGTCGCGCAGTGAAGAGGGCCCCATAATGGGCGTCGAGGGCCCCTTGTCGGACATGTCATCCTCCCGTTAGTCCCCGGATTCCCGGATCGCCTGCACGCAGTTCCTGGAGGGAGGCCACCCGGTCACGCATGGTCCGGCTTCCCGCAGATGGCGGGCCGTTCCGCCCCGAAATTCCGAACAGAGTCGCACGACAAGATATCCGCGGAACGGAACGGCAGTACCCATCCGGAGGTCATCCCCGGCTAATGCCGGAAGGCGAGGCGCCGGTTACCATGACGTGACCGCCGATTGACGGCCCTCTCTTATGCCGCCTCTAGAGTCGGAGTGATGCGGACAGGACCGCCGTTACGGTTCGAGCGCAGCAGAATGCCACTCACGGATGAAAAGGGGCCCGCATGAACTCAGCGTCATCGGAAACAGAACTCGCCGAGCCTCAGATGCTCGAGTTCCTGTCGTTCCTCGGGATCGACGTCGAGTACGTCCGCGGCGAAGGCAATACGCTGTACTTCATCGACGGGGACAACCGTGAAGTACCGGTGCTCGACTACGCGGGTGGATACGGGGCCCTGGTACTCGGCCACAACCATCCCGAAATCGTTGCCGCCGCCAGGGAATTCTTGGATTCGGGAGCACCCGTGCTGGCACAGGCGTCCCGTCAGCCCTGGGCCGGCCGGGTCGCCACCACTCTGAATCGGATCATCCAACGAGAGTTCGGCGGCGATGAGCCCTACTACGCAGTATTTTCCAACAGTGGAGCCGAGTCCGTCGAAGTGGCGCTGAAGCATGCGGAGTTCGACCGTGTGCTGAAGGTGCAGGCGCTCACCGCGGAGATCACCGCGCACATCGACAACGCCCGGTCCGCGGTGCGCTCGGGCGAGGCTACGGTACCCGGCGACTCCCTTCGCGCGGTCGGAGCGCCAAGCGGTGCTGACGCCGCGGAATCCTTCGAGATCCTGGTCACCGAGCTGGTGCGCCGCAACGCGGAGCAGGCTTCCAGGCCACCGGTCTTCCTCACCCTGGAGGGATCCTTCCACGGAAAGCTGGCGGGCAGCGTTCAGTTGACGCACAACGCCTCCTACCGGCAGCCGTTCTCCGCGATGGCGGCGCAGGCCCGCTTCCTGCCCTTCGAGCAACCGCAGGCCGTGGCCAAGCTGACGGAGGAAGAACGGGCCACCGTGTTCGACATGGTCGTCGAGGCCGGCGAGGTCCGGGTCGTCGAGCGCCCGTTCCCGGTCTTCGCCGCCTTCGTTCTCGAGGTCATCCAGGGCGAGGGCGGCATCAGGGTGGTCTCCCAGGAGATGGGCCGCGCGATCCAGCAGGCCTGCGAGGCGGTCGACTGCCCCGTCGTCGTGGACGAGATCCAGAGCGGGATGGGCCGCACCGGGGCCTTCTTCGCCAGTTCGCTGATCGGGCTGAAGGCCGACTACTACACCCTCGCCAAAGGGCTCGGCGGCGGGATCGCCAAGGCCGCGGTGACCCTGGTGCGGGAGCGCCGGTATCGCAGGGAGTTCGAGCTCGTCCACAGCTCGACCTTCGCCAAGGACCCCTTCTCCACGGCGATCGCCCACCGCACACTGGAGATCATCGAGTCCCGCGACGGCGAGGTCTACCGTCTGGCCCGCACCGCGGGCGACCGGCTGCTGTCGCTGTTCACCTCGCTGCGCGAGGAGTTCCCCGATGTGATCAAGGACGTGCGCGGCAAGGGCCTCATGCTGGGGCTCGAGTTCCACGACCGGTCCGGCTCGCCGGCCGCCGGCATCCGGGACGCGGCCGCCTCCGACATCCTCGGTTACGTCATCTCTGGCTATTTGTTCCGCGTGCACCGAATTCGCACGTTCCCGACCGCCAGCGCGGTGAACACCCTGCGCTTCGAGCCGTCGGTCCACCTGAACGAGGCGGAGATCGACCGTCTTCGGACGGCGCTGCGGGCGCTGTGCAGCGTGCTGCGGGACGACAACGAGCAGGCACTGTTCGGCGGCTGAGTGCTCGGGAGCGCACCACCGGCCTCGCTGGTTTTCGGCCAGTTGTGCAGCCATTGCAGGGGTGCTGCATTCATACGGGCATTGCTGTGCGATACCCTGACGGCCGGTGGTTTTACCTGCATTCGAACGGGCCGCCTGGGACGATGGCAGGGGTGGGAAATGAGCGTGAGAGCACGGCCGGGTTACTGCGGCCTGGATGCCGCGATGGAAGTCATCAGTGGTAAGTGGAAGATTCTCATCCTCTGGGCTCTCCGCCACCAGTCACACCGGTTCGGCGCGCTGAAACGGCTTGTGCCCGGTGTCAGCGAGAAGGTGCTGATCCAGCAGCTGCGCGAGCTGGAGGCCGACGGGATCGTCCTGCGCACGACGTTCAACGAGGCGCCGCTGAGAGTGGAGTACTCCCTGACCGACCGGGGCGTGGCACTGAACGAGGCGCTGGAACCCCTCGGCGCCTGGGGCAGGGAGCACCTCCCGGCCAAGGTCTGAGGCCAGGTGCCACCAGCTCCCAAGGACGTCGATGACGAGCGGCGGCACGCCTTGAGCCGTCCTTGAAACCGGCAGGGCCTCCGGGTTCGGTGCGGACCGCGAAGTCTGCACCGGCGCTCAGGAGGCCCTAGCCGTCCCACCGTGACGCCGCACCGGTGAATGGCAGGCCGCTTCAGGTCCGGTGTGCCGTCGATCAGAACCGGCGCTGCTGCTGAGGGCCGCGCGGAACGCTTCCGGTCGGCCACACCACGCACCCCGCTGGGCGGACGCTGCCGTCGGCACGTGGCAACGAGCATGCGTGCCCCGCTCCCCCAAGCCCCTGGAGCAGGGCCCCACTCGCCGCACCACAGCGCTCGGGCCCGGGGCGTTCTGCCCTGGTGCCCGAGCGCTGCACGGGGTCGGGCGGCCGGTACAGACCGCACCGTCTCCGGTCAGCCGGCCGCCCAGCAGGTGCCGCCGGAGTTGAACGTTCGCGGCGGATGCATGGAGAGCAGTGAGCGGAGGTACTGCCGCCGGTCGCCCTCCCTGTCTCCGATGGTGACCCGAAGTGCCCTCCGGAACCACTTGGCGTGACCGGTGACCTTGGTGTCGTCGTCGCCCGGATCGGCCCGCAGCAGCGAGTCGAGCAGCTGGTCGACGGCCGCATCCGACAGCGGTTCCAGCGTCAGCGTGGTCACGTGGCGCTTCCCGCCTCCCCACTCCGGGCGCAGCCGGAGCAGTTCCGGGCGGGCGGTGGCCACCACGAGCAGCGGGACACCGGCGAAGTCCGACAGGCCGGAGACGAAGTCGAGCAGGGCGTCGTCGGCGCGGTGAAGGTCGTCGATGAGCAGGACGAGCGGCCGTTCGAGCGTCGTACGGCCGAGGAACCGGCCCCAGGCGCCGAGTTCGTCCTCGGTGGCGGGGAGGGGGTGCTGGGCAGCTTCGGGGTCGACGAACTTGATGAGGCAGGTGAGCAGTCGGCGTACACGTTCCTCGTCGTCGGTCAGCCGGGTGACGGTGTTCACGAGCTTCTCTCGGGCGACGGAAGGCGCGTCGGAGGGCTCCACACGGCACAGCGCCCGCACCAACTGTCGCTGGAGAGCGAAGACGCCGTTCTCGGTGGAGCCCTGGGCGTGGTCGATCGTCAATCGGGCCACCTGCGCGCGGGTGGCGATCGTCCGGCCGAACTCGGCGAGGAAGCGGGTCTTGCCGCTCCCCTCGTCGCCCAGGACGGTGACCAGGTGCGGGGTCGCCCTGTGACGGGCCCGCTCCAGCAGGTCGGTCACCAGCGAAAGCTCGTACTCGCGCTCGACGGTGGGCACCTTCAGACTTCCGAAGTAGTCGCGGCGTATACCGAGCAGCTTCCAGTGATGTTCGTCGCCTCCGTCGTCCGCGGCGAAGTACTCGATCATGGCCTCGGTCGCACGGCGTGTGCTGTCGCACGCCCGTATCTCACCGGCCTGCGCGCGCGAGAGCAGCAGGTCGCAGGTGCTCAGCAACCTGCCCGTGATGGAGCACGGCTGGTCGCGGTCGTCCGGCTGGTAGCGCAGCAGCGCCTCACCGGTGGCGACGGAGGCCTGGAAGGTAAGGGTGCCCCTGGTGCCCGGTCCGGTTCCGGGGAAGGTCACGGTCTGAAGCCCGTCACGGACGGCGAGTGCGGCGAGCACGGCCCGTTCGGCGTCGTCTCCGCCTCCCCTGCCGTCGCCGGCGCTGAACAGCGCCATGCACACCGAGCCGATCGCGGCTGTGACGACGCCTCCGAAGTGCTCGATCCTCCTGTGCACCCACCGCGAAATGTCCTCCAGCAACTCGTCCACTGCGCCCGAGTCGCCCTCGACGGTGCCGGTGTGGAGCTGGGTGCGTACCAGCAGCACGCTCACCAGACGGCGCCGGGTCGTGCGGGGTTCCGGAGCGGTCCTGGCGGTGGCGTACCGTCTGGGGGCCACCGACACCGTGGCCGCCACCGGCTCACGGTCGGATACGGCGACGGGCGCCGGGTGGGCCTCCTCCCCCTGCGGTGCCTTTCCGGTGGTCGGCTGCGGTCGGTGAGCGTCCAGGTCGGCAACGGGCAGCTCCCGCGAGGCGGTCAGCGGCGAAGGCCCCTTGCCGTGGGCGATCAGCGGCGTCTGCCGATGACCGCCCCGACTGCCCCTTGCGCCGTCGAGGGCGTTGAGGGCGGGGTCGTGATTCAAGATGGCCCGCTGGAGCTCCTGTAGCTCACGACCGGGCTCCAGTCCGAGTTCCTCGACCAGCGTCGAGCGCACCCGGCTGTATACGTTGAGCGCGTCCGCCTGGCGGCCGCTGCGGTAGAGGGCGAGCATGAGCTGGCGGCAGGACCGTTCCCGCAGGGCGGTGTCCTCCACCATGGTCTCCAGCTCTCCAAGCACCGCCTGGTGACGGCCCAGCGCGAGTTCCGCCTCGAAGTAGTCCTCCATGGCGTCCAGGCGTGCGTTCTGTACCGCGGACAGTTCGGGCCAGGCGATGCCGGCCTCGGCCAGGTCCGCGAGGGCGGGTCCCCGCCACAAGTCCAGCGCTTCGCGCAACAGCTGGGCGGCCACCTCGGGTTTTCCTGCGGCGAGCGTCTCCCGTCCCTTCTCCACCTTGGCCTGGAAACGGAACAGATCGATGGCGTCGGGGGCGACGGTCAGTCTGTAGCCGGGGGGCTGGGTCACGAGCGACGCCGGTGCGGCACCGCTCTGCAACGGCGTCAGAGCCCTGCGCAGGCCCCACACGGCGTTCTGTAGGATCTTCCGCGCCGATGTCGGCGCATCGTCAACCGGCCACAGTGCGTCCAGTAATTGACTGGTCGGGACGACGCGGTTGGCCCGTATGAGCAGGTAACCGAGCGTCGCCCTCTGCTTGGTGCCACCTAAGTTCAGAGGCCGACCGCCGTCCGAGGCCTCCAGAGGCCCCAGAACCCGAAACTGCACAACTCCCCCTAGTCGCTGGCAAATGACGCATTGATCGACTGAAGCCTCAGCTCGTCACGTTCGCGGCACGATCAGGTAGGATGCCTCCACACCATGGAGTCAAAACGCTCTCATTGAATCGTCCTGGTCGCGCAATGGACCAACAGGAGTCCAGGAGGCGAATCGGACGCAATATCGGCTGGCGAGTTCGGCGCCTTGGCGACGCCTTTGCTTGATTCCAGCCTGATGAAAGGTTTTTCAGTTCTTCCTCTGTCCGGCGATCACAGAAGGATGAACAGCTGGAGCGCTACATCACAGGAACCTCCGCGTGGAGCCACTCCCCGCGTCGCCAGGTCCGGGCGGTCCGGCCGCACTGACGATCGACACCGCTTCAACAGTCCCTTCCCCTCGTATCACCAGACCGACCTTAAGATAGCCGCGGACCCAAAGGTAAGTACTGACTTTCAGGTAACCGCATACCTAAAGGTAAGTGACAGCGACCGACCGGCCACCGGGGTGGTGTTCGCGATGGGGAACGCCGGCGAGCGGTCCGCAGGCCGGCGCCTTCGCAGAGCCATGTCCCCACCGGTCACCGGTGAGTAATCGTCAGGTCACCCATCCGTCACGGAATACCTCGTTACCGACCCGTTACCGCGCACAGTGTGAATCCTGCGAGGATTCCTGAAGTCTGAATTCACCTGCCGGCCCACACACAAGGAGAGCGAGAGCATCAGCGCCATGACCAATCTCAACGATTTCGAGATTCCCGAGGACCCCGACAAACAGAACGAACTGTTCGTGCGCATCTTCAACTCGGGCGACGGGGAACTCTACGACTCCATGTACACCGCCGACGCGATCTCGAACATATCCGGCGCCCCGCTGACCGGCCAGGAGCGGACCGCGTTTTTCAAGGAGTTCCTGGCCTCGGGCCCGACGATCGACTCCCGGGTGCTCCAGGCGTACACGAGCAGCGACACCTCGCTGCTGATCGTGGACTACTCACTCGACGTCCCCGGCCCGGACGGACAGACCGTGCACATGCACGGCACATGCACCGACGTACTGATCCGTGACGAGAAAGGCGACTGGCGGCTGGCCATCGACCGGCCGGTCCCGGACCAGGAACACGCCGCCTGAGACACACCTCGAACAACCGCCTCCCGCCGGCTGCGATTTCTCCCGGGCAGGGAGGCACTTTCTTTTTGGGTCGCCCCGGAATACGCAGAACGCACGGACGGAGGAGAGCGAGCGGTTACCGCCGCATGACTGCTCCCAGGGAAAGTGAAAAGAGCGCCGGTGTCGTCTCGGCGGCAGCTTGGAATCCGGTGCCGCACGCATGGCACCTGCGACTTCACAGGGAGGACGCGCCATGGCCGACCGAGCTGGGATCGCACCAGCGGACAGGGGCGGTTTAGAGCTGGGAATCGGAACGGATATCGGAGACCGGACGGCGGGCGATCAATCCAGCCCACCGTCGGCTCCTATCAGCCCCTCTCCTGCCGGGGAACTGGACGTGCGCCTCATCCCGACCCGACAGGAACTGCTGCTGGCCGCCCTGGTGCCGTTCTCCAGACTCCCCGCTTCTTCCGCAGAGACACCGTACGGACCCGAGACAAGGACCGGGCTGGACAAGGAGATCTGATTCGTGACCCCCACCGGACTGGATCCGCACATGCACGAGGTACGCACGCTGGTCGACGCCCTGCGACTGCGCAGCGAAAAACAGCCCGACGAGACGGCCTATGTCTTCCTGCGCAACGGTGAGGAACCGCAGGAGACGATGACCTACCGGGAACTCGATGCCGCCGCGCGTCTGCGGGCCGCGGCGCTCACTGCCACCGGAGTGACCGGCGGGAGCGCGGTGCTGCTGTACCCCTCGGGTCTGGAGTTCGTACGGACCCTTCTGGGCTGCATGTACGGGCGCGTGGCCGGCGCCCCGGTGCAGGTGCCGCGGCGGCGCGAGGGCGTGCTGCGGCTGCGCCGGATCGCCGATGACGCGGGGACCTCGACCATCCTGACGACGACCGATGTCGTGCGCGACCTGGAAGAGCGCTTCGGCGACCTCCCGGAGCTCGCCGAACTCAGGCTGCTGCCCACTGACGACCTGGAGACGACGACCGGCCACGACGACGCGGCTGAACCCGCTCCGGGCCCGCGCCCGGAGGACATCGCCCTGCTGCAGTACACCTCGGGCTCCACCGGAGACCCCAAGGGCGTCTTGGTCAGCCACGCCAACTTCCTCGCCAACGTTGTCGAGACCGACGAGCTGTGGCCGTGCGAGCCGGACGGCACGGTCGTGAACTGGCTGCCGCTCTTCCACGACATGGGCATGCTGTTCGGGGTGGTGCTGCCGCTGTGGGCCGGAATCCCGTCCTACCTGATGGCCCCCGACTCGTTCATCCGCCGCCCGGCCCGCTGGCTGGAGGCCATCTCCCGGTTCGGGGGCACCCACGCCGCCGCGCCCAGCTTCGCCTACGAACTGTGCGCGCGGGCCGCCGCGGAGGGCAAGACCGCCGGTGTGGGCGATCTGTCCCGCTGGCGCGTGGCCGCGAACGGCGCCGAGCCGGTGCGCTGGAGGACCATCCAGGCCTTCACCGCCGCGTTCGCGCAGCACGGCTTCGCCCCGGAGGCGATGTGCCCCGGCTACGGGCTCGCGGAGAACACGCTCAAGGCCACCGGCAGCTCCCAGCATGTGCCGCCCAGGGTGCTGTGGCTGTCCGCCGACGCCTTGTCCGAGGGGCGCGCCGAACCAGTCAGCGAGTCCGCCGCAGGCGCGGTTGCCGCGGTCAGCAGCGGTGGCACGGTCTCCGGCACCAAGGTGCGGATCGTGGACCCCGGCACCCGGCGCTCCTGCCCGGACGGCCGGGTCGGCGAGATCTGGATCAGCGGCCCCTGTGTGGCGGGCGGTTACCGGGGCAGGCCGGAGCTGAGCGAAACCGTCTTCCGTGCCCGCGTCGCGGCCGACGAGCACGGGCACGGCGTCTCCGAGGACACGTATCTGCGCACAGGCGACCTGGGCTTCCTGCACGCCGGTGAGCTCTACGTCACCGGACGGCTGAAGGACGTCATCATCCGCAAAGGGCGCAACCACTATCCGCAGGACATCGAGTTGTCCGCCGAACGCGCCGCGGCGGGCCTGCACCCGAACTGTGCGGCCGCCTTCTCCCTCGACGACGGCGAGCAGGAGCGTCTGGTGGTGGTCATCGAGGCCGACGGCCGGGTGCTGAAGTCGCTGGGCGCCGAGGGGCTGCGCGAGCGCGTGCACGAGGCCGTCCGGGAGGAGCACCGGCTCACGCCGGACGACATCCTCGTCGTACGCCGCGGCGCGCTGCCCAAGACCTCGAGCGGCAAGGTGCAGCGCCGGGCGTGCAGGCAGCGCTACGAGCGCGGGGAACTGGCCGCCCTGGCCGCGCCCGCGGCCGTCGGCACGGGCGGGGAGGCGTCGTGACCCGGCTTCGTGTGCCCCGGCACCGCACGGGCTCCCGGATTCTCGGTGTCGGCGTGTACCGGCCGACACGGGTGGTCGGCAATGACGAGATCTGCGCCCGCATCGATTCGAGCGACGAATGGATCCGCCGGCGGTCCGGCATCGTCACCCGCCACTTCGCCGGCCCCGACGAGACCGTCATCACCATGGCGACCGAGGCGGCCCGCAAGGCGATGGCCCAGGCCGGCACCGACCCGGGCGACGTCGGGATGGTGCTGCTCGCCTCGATGTCCTTCCTGGAGCAGGCTCCGGCCGCCGCACCGCGCGTCGCCCGGTCGCTGGGAATGAGCGCCGGAGCCCTGGACATCAACGCCGCCTGCGCGGGCTTCTGCTACGCCCTGGAGCTGGCCGGCACCCTCGTCCGCACAGGGGAGGCCCGTAACGTCCTGGTGATCGGCTCGGAGAAGATGAGCGACATCATCGACCCCGAGGACCGCGGCAGTGCCTTCCTCTTCGGGGACGGAGCGGGCGCCGTCGTCGTCGGCGCCGCCGACGAACCCGGTATCGGACCAGTCGTATGGGGCTCCGACGGAGAGGGCCACCGACTCATCGCCCACGACCGTTCCTGGCTGGACGCCCGGCATGTGCCCGGGACCTGGCCGACCCTGCGCATGCAGGGTCCGGAGGTGTTCCGATGGGCGACCCGCGTCGTGCCCGAGATCGCGCGGCGCGCGCTGGAGGCAGCCGGCCTCGATGTCACCGACCTCGCCGCCTTCATCCCCCACCAGGCCAACGTCCGGATCATCGACTCCGTCGCCAAGGCGCTGGGGCTCGCTCCCCACACCGCCGTGGCCAAGGACCTCGTACGGGCGGGGAACACCTCGGCCGCCTCGATCCCGCTGGCCATGGACGACCTGCTGGCCCAAGGCCGGCTGGCCTCCGGCGCTCCCGCCCTGCTCGTCGGCTTCGGCGCCGGACTGACGTACGCCGCCCAAGTGGTGACGCTGCCATGAGCGAGATCACCACTGCAGGGTACGGCTCGCGGAGCTGGAGCGGCGCCGAGCGGTCCCGGCTGGGCCGTACGACCCCGAGGCGGTGGAGCGCCAGCACGCCGAGAGAAGGCTCACCGCCAGGGACCGTATCGACGCCCTGCTCGCCTCCGCTTCGTTCGCATGGTTCGGCACGCCGGCCCCGCACCGCAGCCACAAATTCGGCATGGAGCGCGAGCGGCCGTACGGCGACGGTGTGATCACAGGCCACGGAACCATCGACGGACGGCAGGTGTGGCTGTTCGCCCAGGACTTCACCGTCTTCGGCGGCAGCCTCGGCGAGGTGAACGGCGAGAGGAGGGCACGAAGTCCCCGGAGCGGGCGTCGACACCGCCGGCCCGCAGGTGGTGCAGGAAGTCCTCCGGCTCCTCGGGCACCAGTGACAGTGTGTCGACCGCGGTGTTGCGGACCAGAGGGGGCGCTGGTGGCGAAGGCGGTGCGGTGCCCCGGCCGACGGGGGGTCGATGACGCCGATGCGCTCGGCAGCACCGTATGCGACGAGGGCGTCGAAGGCCGCCGCTCCGGTGATGCCGCCGCCCACGACGGCAGGTGCCCGCTCATGCCGCCGCCGGTCCTTCCCCGTCGAGGACGAACTCCCGGACGCCGCGCACGAACTCGTCGGGCTTCTCCATCGGTACGGCGTGGCCCCGGGCGATCTCCGTGTAGCTGCTGCCCGCGATGTTCTCGTGCAGGTGGCGGGAGTGGTACAGGGGCACGAGGCTGTCGTGGGTGAGCGCCACCACCAGCGTGGGGGCGCTGATCTTCGGCAGCAGACCGCGAATGTCGCCGTCGGGGATCGTCGACCGGCCGCAGCCGGCGTAGTCGGGGGGGATGACCAGCCGGTCGGTGGCGAGGTCCCCGACGATGTGTCCGAAGGTCGACCGGGAGTCGCTGCTGGTGCCGTGCAGCAGCATCAGACCGCGTCCGCTGCCCGCGGTGGTGCAGGAGACGGAGGTACCGGCGACGGAAACCGCGTTCATGGAAGGTCCTCTTGGTGTTGGTGCAAGGGGGTGGGCCGCGCGCGGACGTGCTCCGGTCACCATCGGCTCCGCCCACCGATGGCATACGACCTCGCCGCAGGCCGACCTTCACTGACCCCGGGAAAGCGCCTCAACCGCGAACCGAGGTTTCTGGCCAGCCTTCTGGTCAGCCTGTGGGCGGCCGGGCCGGCGGGGGAACGGCCACCGGAAGCGCCACGGAAGACGCATGGCCTGTCAGCGCCTTGGTCCGCGCCATCGCCGGCCTCACCGTCGTCGACACCGGTGGCTTCCGCCGGGCCACGGAGTCCTTGAACCTGTCCCAGCCGACGGTCAGCCGGCATGTTCGGTGGCTGGAGTCGCTGACCGGAGCGCCGATCTTCCTGTCGACCGAGCAGCCGCTCGGGCTGAGTCTTGTGGGTGAGGAACGTGCGTCGCCTGCCCTCGGCGCCCCATCGATGCTCGCCGCCTCGACAGGGCCTGAGCTGCCCGACGAGGCGCCTGACACCCCGTCAGAACGAGCGTCAAATGAGCTTCACGAGCGTCATCTCAGCGTCAGGACATCGCCCGTAACGCCCGCACCGCACGTCATGCGCACAGGGAAACCGCAGGTCAGGAGCCCTTCCCGGCCGGCTCCAGGATCGCCACGCACTCCACGTGCTGTGTCATCGGGAACAGGTCGAACGCCCGCAGGGTGCGGACCCGGTAGCCGCCCTCGCGGAAGTAGGCCAGGTCGCGGGCCAGGGCGGCCGGGTCGCAGGCGACGTAGGCGATGCGGCGGGCGCCCAGGGTGGTCAGGTGGGCCACGGTGGAGCGGCCGGCGCCGGAGCGGGGCGGGTCGAGGACGATGAGGTCGGCCTCGGTGATGCCGGTGCGCGGCAGGACGGAGGCGACCTTGCCGTGTTCGATGCGGACGCGGGGGAATCCGGCGAGGTTGTGGCGGGCGTCCGCCACCGCGCGCTTGCCGGACTCGATGCCGAGGACGGCGCCCTTGTCGCCGACCCGGTCGGCGAGGGCGCCGGCGAAGAGGCCCACGCCGCAGTACAGGTCCAGGGCCATGTCGCCCTTGCGGGGCAGCAGGCCCTGCATGACGGCGGTGACCAGGGTGTCGGCGGCCTTGGGGTGGACCTGCCAGAAGCCGCCGCCTGAGACGCGGTAGGTGCGGCCGTCGGCGCGTTCGCGGACGAAGGGGCGCCCGTGGACGCGGTGGACGCCGCCGGTGTTCTCGTCGACCCGGAGCACGGAGACCGGGCGGTCGAGTTCCACCAGGGGCAGGCGGGCGCCCGGGCGGGGGGTGAGGACGACCTGGCGGTCCTGGGAGCCGGTGGCGGCGATGGCCTCCACGGACTGCATGCCGGTCCAGTCGCGCCGCTCGATGCCCAGTTCGCTCACGCCCTCGGCGGCGATCAGGCAGTCGTCGACCGCTTCGACCTCGTGGGAGCGGTGGCGGCGCAGGCCCGCCTTGCCGGTGGCCGGGTCGACGGCGTACTGCACGCGGGTGCGCCACCGCGGGACCTGGCCGACGGGCAGCTTGTCGCCCTCGGCCGGCATCACGGTGCCGTCCCAGCCGGCCTCCTCGGGGGTGAGGCCGACGAGTCGCTTCAGCTGCTCGGCGATCACTTCGGCCTTGAGGCGGCGCTGGGCGCCGGGTTTGACGTGCTGCCAGTCGCAGCCGCCGCAGCGGCCGGGGCCGGCGTAGGGGCAGGGTGCCTCGATGCGGTCCTTGGACGCCTGGAGGATCTCCACGGCGTCGGCACGCAGGAAGCGGGCGCCCTCCTCGCCCTCCGTGACGCGTGCCACGACCCGTTCGCCGGGCAGGGCGTGCCGGACGAACAGCACCTGGCCGCCGTCGGTGCGGGCGACGCAGTGGCCGCCGTGGGCGACGGGGCCGATCTCGACCTCGTACTCCTGGCCCACCAGCGACTTCTTGGGTTCTGCCTGCATGGTGAGCTGCTCCAGATCGAGACGGGGAAGAGAAGGGGACGGTCGGGGTCCGGATGGCCGGACGACAGCCCACCAGTCTACGGGGGTGTCGTGCGGCCTTACGCCACGAGGGCCGGGCGCCCGACCGCCCGGGGTCCGGATCGCCCGGGGGTCAGGACTTCGGTGCCGTGGGCTCCTTCGGGCGCACCTGGGCGGGGCCGCGTCGCACCGAGCCCGGCGCGTTCCATTCCTGGCGCCGGCGGGCCCGGTCGCCGGCCGCCGCGGAGGAGGCCAGCTGGTAGGGCACCGAGGTGACCATGACGCCGGGGGTGAACAGCAGGCGGCCCTTGAGGCGCAGCGCGCTCTGGTTGTGCAGCAGGTGCTCGTACCAGTGGCCGACGACGTACTCGGGGATGATCACCGAGACGACGTCGCGCGGGGACTGGCTGCGCAGGCTCTTGACGTATTCGATGACCGGGCGGGTCACCTCGCGGTACGGCGAGTCGAGGACCTTCAGCGGCACGTCGATCCCGCGCCGTTCCCACTCCTCGCGCAGCGCTCTGGTCTCCGCCGGGTCGACGCTGACGGTGACCGCCTCCAGGGTGTCGGAGCGCATCAGCTTGGCGTAGGTCAGGGCGCGCAGGGTGGGGCGGTGGATCTTGGAGACCAGGACGACGGAGTGGACGCGGGAGGGGCGGACGGTGTCCTCGCTCGGGCCCTCCGGGGCGGCGATCTCCTCGGAGACGCGGTCGTAGTGCCGCCGGATCGCGGTCATCGTCGCGAAGAAGATGCACATGCCCAGCAGGGCCACCCAGGCGCCGTGGGTGAACTTGGTGAGCAGCACGACGACCAGCACCAGGCCGGTCAGGCAGGCGCCGAAGGCGTTGATGGCCCGCGAGCGGATCATGTGGCGCCGGGCGGCCTGGTCCCGTTCCGTGGCCAGGTGGCGGTTCCAGTGCCGGACCATGCCGATCTGGCTGAGGGTGAACGACACGAACACGCCGACGATGTACAGCTGGATCAGCCGGGTGGAGTCGGCGCCGTAGACCACGGTCAGCAGGGTCGCGGCGCCCGCCAGCAGCACGATGCCGTTGGAGAAGGCGAGGCGGTCGCCGCGGGTGTGCAGCTGGCGGGGCAGATAGCGGTCCTGGGCGAGGATCGAGCCCAGCAGCGGGAAGCCGTTGTAGGCGGTGTTCGCGGCGAGGAACAGCACCAGGGCGGTGGCCGCGGCGAGGACGACGAACAGGACGCTGCCCTTGCCGAAGACGGCCTCGGCGACCTGGGAGATCACCGGGTTCTGCACATAGTCCGGGCCCAGCGGGACTCCGCCGCGCAGCAGGTCGGTGGCCGGGTTCTCGGCCATGCGGACCTTGGTCACCGTGGCCAGCACGATGATGCCGCAGAACATGGTCACGGCCAGCAGGCCCATGAGGGCGAGGGTGGTCGCCGCGTTCTTCGACTTCGGTTTGCGGAAGGCCGGGACACCGTTGGAGATCGCCTCGACGCCGGTGAGCGCAGCGCACCCGGAGGAGAAGGCGCGCAGCAGCAGGAAGATCAGCGCGAGGCCGGCGAGTCCCTGGTGCTCGGCCTTGATGTGGTAGCCGGCCGTGGGCGCCCGCATCGTCTCCCCGAGGACCAGGCCCCGGAACGCGCCCCAGAGGATCATCAGGCACACACCGGCGACGAACACGTACGTCGGGATCGCGAACAGCGTGCCCGACTCCTTCACGCCGCGCAGGTTCATCAAGGTCAGCAGCACGATCACCAGCACCGCGCACAGCACCTTGTGTTCGACCACGAACGGGATAGCGGAGCCGAGGTTCTCGATGCCGGAGGAGATCGACACGGCGACGGTCATGACGTAGTCGACCAGCAGTGCGCTGGCCACGGTCAGCCCGGCCTTGGCGCCGAGGTTGGTCGTCGCGACCTCGTAGTCGCCGCCGCCGCTCGGGTAGGCGTGCACGTTCTGGCGGTAGGAGGCCACCACCGTGAACATCAGCACGACCACCGCGAGGGCGATCCAGGGACTGAAGTGGTACGCCGACACGCCCGCGACGGACAGCACCAGCAGGACCTCTCCGGGCGCGTACGCCACGGAGGACAGCGGGTCGGAGGCGAAGACGGGGAGTGCGATGCGCTTCGGCAGCAGGGTTTCCCCCAGCCGGTCGCTGCGCAGTGCGCGCCCGATCAGAATCCGTTTGGGCACGTCGGTCAGTTTGGACACAACAGAGCATCGTAGGCCTTCGCACTGAGGGCCGCCCACCTGCCGTACGAGATCTGTCTCACGGGTGGATCCGCGTCCCGCGGGTGCCGCGGATTTTGCGGGTGCGCCGGTGGCCGTGGCCGGCCGGCCCGCTCCCGCCGGGCGCCGTCCGGCCATCTGTGTCCGCTGTCCGCGTCGGCCGGCCTGCCGAGGGGGTCTGGTGCCCCGGTCACGGTACCGTCCGGCGGCGGCGTCGTGCCGGCCGGCCGCGGGGTGCGGACCCTGTGCGGCGTGCGCGGGACCACGGGGAGCGGGCCCGGCCCGACGGGCGGACGGCCGCCCGCACCCGGGCGGGGGACGGTGCGGACGGGATACGGCAGGGGGGTGCCTGGCCCGGACGGGGCATGTGTAGCTTGTCCCTCTGTCTGAGACCCTGATGGGGCTGAGCAGTAGCTGTTGACATCGGAAGGACGGTCGTGCACATCGTCATCATGGGCTGTGGGAGAGTGGGGTCCGCTCTCGCCCAGACCCTGGAGCAACAGGGGCACACGGTCGCCGTGATCGACCGGGACCCCACCGCCTTCCGCCGTCTGGGCCCCGGTTTCGGCGGCCGCCGGGTCACCGGGATCGGCTTCGACCGGGACACCCTGCGCGAGGCGGGCATCGAGGAGGCGGGTGCGTTCGCGGCCGTCTCCAGCGGAGACAACTCCAACATCATCTCCGCCCGGGTGGCGCGGGAGATGTTCGGCGTGGAGAACGTCGCGGCCCGGATCTACGACCCGCGCCGTGCCGAGGTCTACCAGCGCCTGGGCATCCCGACCGTGGCCACGGTCCGGTGGACGGCCGACCAGATGCTGCGCCGGCTGCTGCCGTCGGGTGCGGAGCCGCTGTGGCGCGACCCCACCGGCGGGGTCCAGCTCGCCGAGGTGCACACCTCGCCGAAGTGGATCGGTCACAAGATCAGCAGGCTGCAGGAGGAGACGGGCGTCCGGGTGGCGTTCCTGACCCGCCTGGGCGAGGCGATCCTGCCGACTTCGCAGACGGTGCTGCAGGAGGGCGACCTCGTGCACGTGATGATGCGGACGGACGACGTGGAGAAGGTCGAAGCGGCGTTCGCCGAGGGCCCCGAAGAGGAGAGCGGTCGCTGATGAGGGTCGCCATTGCCGGTGCCGGAGCGGTCGGCCGTTCGATCGCCGGTGAGCTGCTGGAGAACGGCCACGAGGTCCTTCTCATCGACAAGGCGCCGACCGCGATCTCGGTCGAGCGTGTTCCGCAGGCCGAGTGGCTGCTGGCCGACGCCTGCGAGATCACCTCGCTGGACGAGGCGGCCCTGCAGCGCTGCAACGTCGTCATCGCGGCGACGGGCGACGACAAGGTGAACCTGGTCGTCTCCCTGCTGGCGAAGACGGAGTACGCCGTGCCGCGGGTCGTGGCCCGGGTGAACAACCCGAAGAACGAGTGGCTGTTCAACGAGGCGTGGGGCGTGGACGTCGCGGTGTCCACGCCGCGGCTGATGTCGGCCCTGGTGGAGGAGGCGGTCAGCGTCGGTGACCTGGTGCGTCTGCTGCGCTTCAGCCACGGTGACGCCAACCTGGTGGAGCTGACCCTGCCGGAGGAGTCGGCGCTGGCCGGCACCCGGGTCGGGGACGTGTCGTGGCCCGACGACACCTCGCTGGTCACCATCATCCGGGGCACCCGGGTGCTCACGCCGTCCCGGGAGGACTCCCTGGAGGCGGGCGACGAGCTGCTGTTCGTGGCCGCCCAGGCCCGGGAGCACCAGCTGGCGGAGCTGCTGTCGGTGCGCCGCGAGGACGACAGCAGGCGCTGAGCGGCTGCCTGCCGTCGCGGCGCGGGGAGCGCAGCACCCTGCCGGCCGTCGCCGGGTGCTGTCCGGCCCCTTCGCGGATCTACGTCCTGGGCGGCCCGCCTCGCGGAGTCACTCCCCGGGCGGCTGGCGGGCACCCGTCGGGTCAGGCCTCGCGGCGGTGGCGGCCCGGTGTCCTGTCCGCCGCGTCGGCCGCGGCCGCCTTCTCCCGCTCGGCCTGCTCCTGCGCCTCCATCTCCGCGAAGACGTCGATGGGCGCGGGCGCCTTCGCCAGGAACACCCAGGTCAGCCAGACCGCCAGCAGGAACGGCGGGATCTTCAGCGCGACCAGGACCCAGCCGAGCTGTGTGGTGTCCGCCCACCAGTACAGCGGGAAGAGGATCGCGCACTTGCCGAGCAGGATCAGGCCCCAGGCCCAGCTGGCCTTGGCGTAGGCCTTCTTGCGGCCCGGGTTGCGGGTGCGCCAGGAGAGGTTCTCCTTGAACACCGGGCCCAGGATCAGCCCGATCAGCGGGACCCCCGCGAGCGTGGTGACGATGTAGGCGAGGCCCAGCCCGAGGGTGTAGAGCATGCCCGGCAGGTAGAAGTCCTTGGCGTTGCCGGTCATCATCGCGAAGATCACGCCGAAGGCCACACCGAAGACGCCGCTGAAGGCGTGCTTGACGGTGTCCCGCATGACCAGCCGGACCGCGACCAGCACCAGGGCGACCGCCAGGGCGGCGATCGCCGACCAGTGCAGGTTCTTGTTGATCGTGAAGATGGTGACGAACAGCAGGCCGGGCAGCACCGTCTCGACCATGCCCCGCACCCCGCCGAACGCCTCGAGAAGCGCGGCCTCCGTCACCGCCCTGGCCCCGTCGTCGGCGGTCGTCTCTTCGGTCGGCTTGTCGAGTGACGTCACGGGCTACTCCCGTCCGAGGGGTCGCAGTTCGTATTTCGGGTTGAACAGCACCCGGCGGCCCCGGCTCATCGAGATCCGGCCCGATGCGATCAGCTTGCGCCCCGGTTCTATCCCGACGATGGAGCGCCTGCCGAGCCACACCACGTCCAGTTCGGCCGTGCCGTCGAACAGTTCGGCCTCCAGGGCGGGGACTCCGGCACGCGGCCGCAGGGTGACCGTGCGCAAGGTACCAGTTACCGTGACGATCTGCCGATCCTGGCAGTCACCGATCCGCGTGCAACCGGTGAGCGCGGCGTCCTCGCGCAGCTCCTCGGACTCCAGGTCCTCCTGTGAGGAGGAGAGCCGGTCGAGCATGCGCCTCAGACGTCCCGCCGGCTTGCCGGAACGAGGGACAGCACTCATATCTGCAGCGTACCCGTGGCCACCGACGGTGACGTAACCGCGCTCGCGGATCGGGCCGGCGTTCCGGTCCCCCGTCCCGGTCGCGTCCCGTCTCGCACGCGTCCGCAGGCTCACGGCGGGCGGCCCGTCAGTGTTCGACGATCTCGCCGTCGCGCAGTTCCAGGACCCGGTCGGCGAGATCCAGCAAGGTCACGTCGTGCGTGGCGACCAGTGCGGTCACCTGCCGGCTGTGGACGACGGCGCGCAGCAGCTCCATCACGGCCAGGCCGGTCTCCGCGTCCAGCTGGCCGGTCGGCTCGTCGGCGATCAGCAGCGCCGGGTCGTTGGCGAGGGCGCGGGCGATGGCGACGCGCTGCTGCTGGCCGCCGGACAGCTCGCCGGGGCGCTGCCGGGCGTGAGCGGCGAGGCCCACCAGGGACAGCAGCAGCTCCACGCGTTCCTCGCGCTCCCGCGGGTCGGCGCGGCGCAGCCGCAGCGGCACGCCGACGTTCTCCGCGGCCGTGAGGACGGGGATGAGCCCGAAGGACTGGAAGACGAACCCGATGCGGTCCCGGCGCAGCGCGAGCAGGTCGTCCTCGCCGAGGTCCGACAGATCCCTGCCGTCCACGTGGACGCGGCCCCGGTCCGGCTCGTCGACGCCGCCGACGATGTTGAGCAGCGTGGTCTTGCCCGATCCGGAGCGGCCCTTGAGGGCGACCAGCTGGCCGCGCGGCACCTCGAAGGACACCCCGCGCAGGGCGTGCACGGCGGCGGCGCCCTGTCCGTAGGACTTGTGGACGTCCTCCACGCGCACCATCGTGTCGGTCGCGATCCGGCTCATGGGCCCCTCCCCGCTGCACTCCCCCGTGGACTGTGCGCCAGTATCACGACCGCCCCGGTCCGCTTCAATTCCCCGTCGCCGCGATTCCCTGTTCGCCTCGATGTCCCGTCGCCCGGGACCTCCCGGCCGGGTCGTGACGCGAACATGCCCGCGCAACGGAAGAGGCCGCTCCCCATGGGCGGGTGCGGCCCCTCGGCTGCCTGCCGCGACCGCCTCGGCAGTGCCTTGCTTGGTTCCAGCGGACCTCTGGCGTTCCGGCGGACCTTCGGCGTTCAGCGGACCTCGGTGATCTCCGGGCCTCGCTGCAGCTGGCCCAGGCCGCCGGCGAACCGGGACTGGCCCTCCTGCTGCATGCCCTCGGGCACCATCTGGGCGTCGTTGGGCAGCTTGAGGACGATCGGGTCGCGGGGCGCCATCGGGCCGCTGCCGCGGACCACGACCGTGTCCCGGAAGATCTGCTCCAGCAGCCCGGCCGCCTGCGGCTGCACCGCGCCCCGCCCGGAGATCACGCCGCGCAGGAACCAGCGGGGGCCGTCCACGCCGACGAAGCGCACGACCTGGAAGCCGCCGGTGCCGTCCGGCAGCTGCACCGGGACCTGGGCGCGCAGCTCCCAGCCCAGCGGGCCCTCCACCTGGTCCACGATGCCGCCCTGCTGGGTGACACCGGCCGCGATCTCCTCGCGGACCTCGCCCCAGATGCCCTCGTGCTTGGGTGCGGCGAAGGCCTGCAGCTGAATCGCGCTGTCGCCCAGGACGACGGTGGCGGCGACGATCGCGTCGCCCGCGACCTCCACCCGCAGTTCCATGCCGTCGACGCCCGGTACGAACAGACCCCCCAGGTCGACCCGGCCCTCGCCCGGCTCGCGCACCTCGGACACGTCCCAGGGCCCGTCGGGCCGGGGACCGGGCGCGAGCCTGATCCGCTCGCGCTCCTCCTCGTCGTCCGCCTCGGTGTCGACGCTGTCGACGACCTGCTCGGCCTCGCCGGCCGCGTTCTCGGCGGCACCCTTCTTCTTGCGACGTCCGAACACGTCACTGTCCTTCCCGGTCGGATACGACCGAAGCGTATCGATACCCACCCGTCGTGCCGCTGTCGGCGGCACGACCGTCCGTGCCGCTCCCGCCGTCCACCGCGGCGTGGCCCCCGGTGGACCCGAAGCCCCCCTCGGCCCGCGCCGAGCCGGGAAGTTCCGCCACCTGCCGGAAGCGGACCCTCTCGACCTGCTGGACGACCAGTTGGGCGATCCGGTCGAAGCGCTCGAACCGCACGGATGCGCGCGGGTCGAGATTCACCACGATCACCTTGATCTCTCCACGGTACCCGGCATCGATCGTCCCCGGGGCATTCACCAGGGCGACACCGCACCGGGCGGCGAGCCCGGACCGCGGGTGTACGAAGGCCGCATACCCCTCTGGGAGCGCGACAGACACGCCCGTGGGCAGAACGGCCCGCTCTCCGGAGCCCAGCTCGCAGGCGACGGTGGTGCGCAGGTCGGCGCCCGCGTCGCCGGGGTGTGCGTACTCGGGGAGCGGCACGTCGGGGTCGATGCGCCGGATCAGCACCTCGAGGGGTTCGCGGCCGGCGGACGTGCTCACGGGTTCACCTCGAAGGCACGGACGCGGCGGATCTGGTCCGGGTCCTCCATGGCGGCCTGGATCTCCTCCGTGCGGCCGTGCTCGACGAAGTGGTCGACCTTGACCTCGATGAACAGGGCGTCCGCGCGGACGGCCACCGGACCGTCGGGGCCGCCTATCCGGCCGGTGGCCGTGGAGTAGATCTTCCGGCCGGCCACGGCCTTCACCTCGGCCTCCAGATACAGGGTCGTACCCACCGGCACGGGCTGCAGGAAGTCCGTCTCCAGCCGTCCGGTGACGGCGATGGTCCGCAGCAGCCAGTTCAGCGAGCCCAGGGTCTCGTCGAGCGCCGTGGCGAGGACACCGCCGTGGGCGAGTCCGGGGGCGCCCTGGTGGGCGGGCTGCACGGTGAACTCGGCGGTGATGCTCACGCCTTCCCCGGCCCGCGCTTGCAGATGCAGGCCGTGCGGCTGGTCGTCACCGCACCCGAAGCATGCGCCGTAGTGCGCGCCGAGCAGTTCGCCGGGCGCGGGCGCGTCGGGGTGCCGCACCGGCGCGACGGCGTCGGCAGGGGGCTGAAGGCGTGCGGAACTACCACTCACAGGCGCAGACCTTACCCGCGCCGCGGGGATGTGCGGGCGCCCGTGCCAAGCTAGCTGTATGCAGCTTCCCGCCCAGCCGTACGAAGAACGGCTCACCGTGCCCCGCTCCTGGTGGCTCATCAGCTTCCTGATCGGTGTCTCGTGCGCACTGATCCTGCTGCCCTTCGGGGTTTTGCCGATGCTCGGCGGCCTGGTGGGCGGCACCGCGGTCGCGGCCGTCGTGGCCAGTTCCTACGGCTCGGTGCGGATCCGGGTCGTGGGCGGCTTCCTGGTCGCGGGCGAGGCGAAGGTGCCGGTCACGGCGCTGGGCCGGGCGGAGGTCCTGGACCCGGAGGAGGCACGGGCCTGGCGCACCTACAAGGCGGACACCCGCGCCTTCATGCTGCTGCGGGCTTATGTCCCCACGGCGCTGCGCGTGGAGGTGACCGACCCGGAGGACCCGACGCCGTATCTGTATCTGTCGACGCGGGATCCGCAGGGGCTGCGGGAGGCGCTCGCGGCGGCGCGCACGGCGGCGGCCTCCGAGGCGGCGTGACGGCGCTCCGAGGGCGCGAGAGCACCCGCGGACCGTACCCGGGGGACGGCGCCCGGGTGCGTGCGGGGTGTGTGACCGAGCGGTGCGGGCCGAGCCCGGATCGCTGAGGTGCGGGCCGTGCCCCGGGATCACTGCCGTGCGGCGCGGTGCCGGCCGGTCAGCGTTCGCGGGGGCCGTCGTCGCGGGGGCCGTCGTCGGTGTCCGTCTTCGGCAGCGGCAGCGGCTCGTCGGGATTCTCGAGGGCGGGCAGCCCGGACAGCTGGTCCCAGGGCACCTGGATCTTGCGCAGGTCCTCGCGGACGCGTGCGGCGAGCTTCTTGGTGTCGCGCCGGTTGACGGCGGCGCCGACGGCGGCGCCCACCAGGAACGGCATCAGGTGCGGCAGGTCCCGCAGCATGCGCTTCATGATCTGCTGGCGCAGCCGGCGTTTCAGCTGTCCGCCGAGGGCGGTGTCGAGCGTCGACGGCTTGAGCACGTCGATGCCGCGCTCTCCGGACCAGGCGGACAGATACGCGGCGGTACGGGCCGTCCGGCGGCCCCGGGGCCGTACGCCGTAGACCTCGTGCAGCTCGGCGATCAGCTTCAGCTCGATGGCCGCGACGCCGGTGATCTCGGCGGCGAGTTCGGCCGGCATCGCGGGCGGCACGGGCAGCATCGCGGCGGCGCCGACACCCGCTCCGACCGTGGCCGTACCGGCGACCGCGCCCGCGACCAGCTTGTCCGCGAGTTCCTCCGGTCCGAGGCCGGGGAACTGCCGGCGGAGCGTGGCGAGATCCCGCACGGGGATCCTCGGCGCGATGTCGATGATCCGGTCGGTGAGGTGGCCGAGGGCGGCCCTGGCCTGGCTACCGGTGCGGTGGACGCCGCCGCGGGTGGCCTGTGCGGCGCGGCTGCGGATCGCCGCCGCCCGGCGCCGGGCCGCGGACGCGGGCCGCACCGCCGAGGCGGCCGCTTCACCGCCTTCGGGCAGCTGGTCGAGCGGGGCCGGTCCCGGTGCTGCTGTCGCATCCGTCCTGTCGGACGGCCGGGACGGGCCCCGCTTGCGGTCACGCGCGCCGTGAGAGCCGTCGAGCGACTCCGGGTCCGCTCCCCTGCGCGGGAAGCGGCGCTTCCAAGGAGGGGTCGAGCCGGTCACGGCCGACCCTGCCTCAGTCGCAGTCGCGGCAGATCGGCTGGCCGTTCTTCTCCCGGGCCAGCTGACTGCGGTGGTGCACCAGGAAGCAGCTCATGCAGGTGAACTCGTCCTGCTGCTTGGGCAGCACCCGGACGGCCAGTTCCTCGTTGGACAGGTCGGCGCCGGGCAGTTCCAGGCCCTCAGCGGCTTCGAACTCGTCGACGTCCACCGAGGAGGCCGCCTTGTCGTTGCGGCGGGCCTTCAGCTCTTCAAGGCTGTCCGAGTCGACGTCGTCGTCGGTCTTGCGTGGAGTGTCGTAATCGGTTGCCATGTCGCTCTCCCCCTCTGGGTGTCTGCGGTATCTCCAGCGCACGTAACGCGTGAGAGGCCGGACTTGTGCCCGACCCGAGGCGGAGATTTTGCCTCACATCAAGGTCTGTTACTCAATCGACACCCAACCCGACTCCTCAAGAGTGATCGGCTCGGATGGCGACGGGGACCGTACACGGATCGAACGCCGCACTTCAAAGCGGCCTGCCCGTGTACTTCCCGTGATCTCGACCCTTGAAAACCCGGACTTCCGAGACTTTTCCGGCCTCTTTCGGTGACGCAGAGTATACGGCTGGAAATCTGCGCATGTGATTGATCACACAGGATCGGCTCGCGACACGCCGTGCGAAATTCCGCGTACAGCGAACATTCCGTCGTATCGATCACGGCCGGTGCGGGGTCACAGGGGCAGGGTGACGCGCATCACCAGCCCACCGCCCTCGCGCGGCTGGGCCGAGATGTGCCCGCCGTGCGCCCGGGCCACCGAGCGCACGATGGACAGGCCCAGGCCGACGCCCTTGTCGCTGCCCGTGCGCTCGGTGCGCAGCCGCCGGAACGGCTCGAAGAGGTTGTCGATCTCGTACGCCGGCACCACCGGCCCGGTGTTGGTGACCACCAGAACCGCCTGGCCGTGCTGGACGTCCGTCGTGACCTCCACCCAGCCGTCCTCGGGCACGTTGTAGCGCACCGCGTTCTGCACCAGGTTCAGCGCGATCCGCTCCAGCAGCACGCCGTTGCCCTGGACGACGGCGGGCTTGCGCGTGCCGCGGATCGTGACGCCCTTGGCCTCCGCCTCCGCGTGCACCTGGTCGATGGCCTGTCCGGCGACCTCGGCCAGGTCGACGGGCTTGCGCTCGACGATCTGGTTCTCGCTGCGGGCGAGCAGCAGCAGGCCCTCGACGAGCTGCTCGCTGCGCTCGTTGGTGGCCAGCAGCGTCTTGCCGAGCTGCTGCAGCTCCACCGGCGCATTCGGATCGGACAGGTGCACCTCCAGCAGCGTCCGGTTGATCGCCAGCGGGGTGCGCAGCTCGTGCGAGGCGTTGCCGACGAAGCGCTGCTGGGCGGTGAAGGCGCGCTGCAGCCGCTCCAGCATCTCGTCGAAGGTGTCGGCCAGCTCCTTCAGCTCGTCGTCCGGCCCGTCCAGCTCGATCCGCCGGGACAGGTCGGATCCGGCCACCGCGCGGGCGGTGCGGGTGATCCGGCCCAGCGGCGACAGCACCCGGCCGGCCATCGCGTAGCCGAAAGCGAAGGCGATCACGGCCAGGCCGAGCAGGGCCAGCAGCGAACGGCTCAGCAGGTCGTCCAGGGCGTGCTGGCGCTGCTGGTTCACACAGGCGTTCATGGCGCTGTTGAACTCACTGGGCGACGCCTGGTCCGGCAGGTTGCAGATGGTGCTGGTGACCTTGCCCTCGACGATCTTGAAGGGCAGGTCGCTGCCGGCGTTCAGCGCCTGCGCGGCCAGCAGATAGATGATCGACAGCAGCACGATGCCCGCGATCAGGAACATGCCGCCGTACAGCAGGGTCAGCCGTATCCGGATGGTCGGCCGCAGCCACGGGAAGGGCGGCTCCGGACGGCGTGGATCCCAGGTGGGCTTCGGGGGCGCCTGAGGCGGCGCGGGAGAGGCGGTCACAGGGCATCAGATCCGGTAGCCGGAGCCGGGCACGGTCACGATCACCGGGGGTTCGCCCAGCTTGCGGCGCAGGGTCATCACGGTGACGCGCACCACGTTGGTGAACGGATCCGTGTTCTCGTCCCACGCCTTCTCCAGCAGCTGCTCGGCGGAGACCACGGCGCCCTCGCTGCGCATGAGGACCTCCAGCACGGCGAACTCCTTCGGCGCCAGCTGCACCTCCCGGCCGTCGCGGAAGACCTCGCGGCGGTTGGGGTCGAGCTTGATCCCGGCGCGCTCCAGCACGGGCGGCAGCGGCACGCTGGTGCGCCGCCCCAGGGCCCGCACACGGGCGATCAGCTCGCTGAACGCGAACGGCTTGGGCAGATAGTCGTCGGCGCCTATCTCCAGTCCTTCGACACGGTCGCTGACGTCGCCGGAGGCCGTGAGCATCAGCACGCGGGTCGCGAGGCCGAGTTCGACGATCTTGCGGCAGACGTCGTCGCCGTGCACCAGCGGCAGGTCGCGGTCGAGAACGACCACGTCATAGTCGTTGACGCCGATGCGCTCCAGGGCGGCCGCACCGTCGTACACGACGTCGACGGCCATGGCCTCCCGGCGCAGTCCGGTGGCCACCGCATCGGCGAGCAGCTGCTCGTCCTCGACGACGAGTACGCGCACGTCGCATGTCCTTCCTGTGTCCGCCCGCGCGGCGCCCGGGCGCACGCGGGCAGGGGTCTGCTCGGGTGTGTGGCTTCCATCCTGCCCTTTTCGGCCGTAAGTCGGCAGTAAGAGCCAGGTGGCAGCCCTGCGGGCAGCGGGCGGAACCGGCCGGGCACGCCGCGGCCGACGGGGCGGCACGTCGGATGCCGAATTTTTGCCCGCGTCGGAGGTTTCCCCGCCGGGAACTGTGGGGAGGACGGGTGTTACACCCCGCGATCACGCTCTGCATGTGCCGCACGACCTTGCGGTACCCCGCGACCGGCTCCGCAGAGCGGGCGTGGTGTCCGGCACCGTCGCCACCCGGCCAGGGCAGCGGCTGGGCACCTACCGGAGACGTGATCGTCCCTTCCGAAGGGCACACCCCCGTGCCACCGACCCACGACCAAGGACGAGGGGCGCAGCATGGACGCTTTCACCGCAGGACTTCTGCAGCGCATAAGGGCGACCGAGTCCGATCTGACGCGGGCCAGGGCCGAAGGCGACGACTTCCTCGTCGAGGCGCAGCTGGGCGAGCTCGACGACCTCCGCCGCCTCGCCGCCGAGCACGGTGTGGAGGTCGGTGCCTCCACCGTCTGACCCGGCGCGTGCGCACGACCCCGGCAGCGGCCGCTGCCGGGGTCGTGTGCGTCCGGGAGACGTGCGGGGGGCCGGGGGGCCGTCACCTCATGCCCCGAAGTCCTCCAGGAGCCGCTGGAGCGGTGCGAAGACGCCGGGGGTGGCCGCGATCAGCAGGTCGCCCGAGACCGGCCTGCCGGACAGCCCGCCGGTGCGGGCGCCGGCCTCGCGGGCGATCAGGTCGCCCGCGGTGCAGTCCCAGGGGTGCAGGCCGCGCTCGTAGTAGCCGTCGAGACGGCCCGCTGCCACGTCGCACAGCTCGATCGCGGCCGAGCCGCCACGCCGTATGTCGCGCACCAGCGGCAGCAGCCGGCGGGCGACCTCGGCCTGCTGCGTGCGCACCTCGGTCACGTAGTTGAACCCGGTGGCGATCAGGGCCTGGTCCAGGGGGGCGGTGGGACGGCAGGTCAGCTTGCGCTCGCCGGCCCAGGCACCGGTGGCCCAGGCGCCGCGCCCGCGCACCGCGTGGAAGACCTCGCCGCGCATCGGGGCGGCCACGACACCGACGACGGCCTCGCCGTCCTGCTCGGCGGCGATGGACACGGCCCAGGTGGGCAGGCCGTAGAGGTAGTTCACCGTGCCGTCGAGCGGATCGATGACCCAGCGGATGCCGCTGGCGCCCTCGGTGGAGGAGCCTTCCTCGCCGAGGAAGCCGTCGTCGGGGCGGCGCTCGGCGATCAGGTCGGTGATCGCCTTCTCGGCGGCGAGGTCCATCTCGGTGACGACGTCGACCGGGCTGGACTTGGTGGCGGCCACCGCGAGGTCGGCGGGACGGCCGTCGCGGAGCAGGTCACCGGCCCGGCGGGCGGCCTGCAGGGCGAGCTGGAGCAGTTCGGTGTGCAGAGCGTCGGTCACGGGATTCCTCAGGCGTAGGGGCTGTCGGCGCCCGCGGCGGCGGGACGGGGGCTGCGGGCCGGGCAGCAGCCGGCCGGGCAGACGTGGTGGCTCGCGCCCAGGGCACCCAGGGCGCACGGCGTGACCTGCTCGCCGCGTTCGACGGCGGCGCGCTCCACGATCAGGTCGCGGATCGCGGCGGCGAACCGGGGGTCGTCGCCGACGGTGGCCGAGCGGCGCACCGGCAGGCCCAGCTCCTCGGCCTTGGCCTTGGCCTCGGTGTCGAGGTCGTAGAGGACCTCCATGTGGTCGGAGACGAAGCCGATGGGCGCCATGACCACCGCGGGGGCGCCGGCGGCGTGCCGCTCCTGGAGGTGGTCGCAGATGTCGGGCTCCAGCCAGGGGATGTGCGGGGCGCCGGAACGGGACTGGTAGACGAGCTGCCAGGGGTGCTCGACGCCGGTGCGCTCCCGGACCGCGTCGGCGATGAGCCGTGCGACATCCAGGTGCTGGCGGACGTAGGCGCCGCCGTCGCCGTGCTGCTCGACGGGACCGGAGGTGTCGGCGGCCGAGGTCGGGATGGAGTGGGTGGTGAAGGCGATGTGCGCGCCGTCGCGGACGTCGGCCGGCAGGTCCTCCAGGGCGGCGATCACGCCGTCGATCATGGGCTCGACGAAGCCGGGGTGGTTGAAGTAGTGGCGGAGCTTGTCGATCCGCGGCAGCTCCAGCCCCTCCGCGTCGAGCGCGGCGAGGGCGTCGGCGAGGTTCTCCCGGTACTGCCGGCAGCCCGAGTAGGAGGCGTAGGCGCTGGTGGCCAGGACCAGGATGCGGCGCCGGCCGTCGCGGACCATCTCCCGCAGGGTGTCGGTGAGATACGGGGCCCAGTTGCGGTTGCCCCAGTAGACCGGCAGGTTCAGACCGTGTTCGGCGAAGTCCTTGCGCAGGGCGTCCAGCAGGGAGCGGTTCTGGGCGTTGATCGGGCTGACCCCGCCGAACAGGAAGTAGTGCTGTCCGACCTCCTTCAGGCGTTCCTTCGGGATGCCGCGCCCGCGCGTCACGTTCTCCAGGAACGGGACCACGTCGTCGGGCCCCTCCGGGCCGCCGAAGGAGAGCAGGAGCAGGGCGTCGTACGGGGAGACATCGAGCGCGTCTGGCATGTCTCGATCCTGCCACCCTGCTGCGCGAGGCGAGAGACCGACCCGCCTCGGGCGTGCGTGGGGGCACGGCAGCCCGTAAGCTGTATCGGCCCTGTTGGCGCCTTACCGGATTCTCGGAGAGCCTGTGCCCACCCCCTACCGCGCGCTGTTCGCCGCCCCCGGCTCCAAGGGCTTCTCCGCCGCGGGGTTCCTCGGCCGGATGCCGCTGTCGATGATGGGCATCGGCGTGGTCACGATGATCTCCCAGCTCACCGGGCGGTACGGGCTGGCGGGCGCGCTGTCGGCGACCATCGCGCTGGCCGCGGCCGCGCTGGGCCCGCAGATATCCCGGCTGGTCGACCAGTACGGGCAGCGCCGGGTGCTGCGCCCGGCCACCCTGGTCGCCCTGACCGCCGCGGCGGGCCTGCTGCTGACCGCGTACTTCCGCGGGCCGGACTGGGCGCTGTTCGTGTGCGCCGCCGGGATCGGCTCGGTGCCCTCGCTGGGCGCGATGGTCCGGGCCCGCTGGGCGGCCCTGTACCGGGGCACCCCGCTGCTGCACACCGCCTACTCGTTCGAGTCGGTGGTGGACGAGGTGTGCTTCATCTTCGGGCCGATCGTCTCCATCGGACTGTCCACGGTCTGGTTCCCCGAGGCCGGTCCCCTGCTGGCCGCGTGCTTCCTGGCCGTCGGCGTGTTCTGGCTGACCGCGCAGCGGGCCACCGAGCCCGTGCCGCATCCGCGGCAGCGCCGCGGCGGCGGGTCGGCGCTGCGCTCGCGCGGGCTGCAGGTCCTGGTGACGACGTTCGTGGCCACCGGCTCGATCTTCGGCGCGGTGGACGTGGTGACGGTGGCCTTCGCCGAGGAGCGCGGGCACAAGGGCGCCGCGAGCGTCGTGCTCGCCCTGTACGCCACGGGGTCGTGCACCGCGGGCATCCTCTTCGGGCTGCTGCGGCCGTCGGGGACGCCCGCGCGCCGCTGGCTCGTGGGCGTGTGTGCGATGGCCGTGAGTATGATCCCCCTCCTACTGGTCGGAAACCTGCCGTTTCTGGCCGTGGCGCTGTTCGTCGCGGGCCTGTCCGTCGCCCCCACCATGATCACGACGATGGCCCTCGTCGAGGAGCACGTACCACGCGCGTACCTGACCGAGGGCATGACCTGGGTGAGCACGGGACTCGCGGTCGGGGTGGCGCTCGGTTCGTCGGTGGCCGGGTCGGTGATCGACGCGGCCGGCGCGCGGGCCGGGTACGGGGTCCCGGCGGTGTCCGGGGCGGTCGCGGCCGTGGTCGGTTTCCTCGGGTACCGCCGGCTCAGCAGGCCGGCGCCGCGTCGGGGAGGCACCGTTGGGCAGCACAGCGAGCGGGAACAACGGCACATGGCGTAACTGGGGCGGGAACGTCGGCGCACGCCCCGCACGACAGGTCAGGCCGGCCTCGGTGGAGGAACTCGCCGACCAGGTGCGCCGGGCGGCCCAGGACGGACTGCGGGTGAAGGCGGTCGGCACGGGGCACTCCTTCACCTCGATCGCCGCCACGGACGGCGTGCTGATACGCCCCGATCTGCTGACCGGCATCCGCGGCATCGACCGCTCCGCCATGACCGTCACCGTGGCGGCGGGCACCCCGCTGAAGGTGCTCAACGCGGCCCTGGCGCGCGAGGGTTGGTCCCTGGCGAACATGGGCGACATCATGGAGCAGACGGTGTCCGGGGCGATCAGCACCGGCACCCACGGCACCGGCCGCGACTCCGGCTCGATCGCCGCCCAGGTCAAGGGTCTTGAGCTGGTCACCGCGGACGGCTCGGTGCTGACCTGCTCCGCGACCGAGAACCCGGACGTCTTCGCGGCGGCCCGGATCGGCCTGGGCGCGCTCGGCATCGTCACCGCGGTCACCTTCGCCGTGGAGCCGCTGTTCCTGCTCACCGCCCGCGAGGAGCCGATGCCGCTGGAGCGGGTGCTCGCCGAGTTCGACGAGCTGTGGGCGGAGAACGAGCACTTCGAGTTCTATTGGTTCCCGCACACCGGCAACACCAACACCAAGCGCAACAACCGCAGCGCCGGTCCGAGGAACCCGGTGGGCCGGTGGGCAGGCTTCTTCGAGGACGAGTTCCTGTCCAACGGCGTGTTCGAGGTGGCCAACCGGGTCGGCCGCGCGGTGCCCGCCACGGTCCCGGCGATCGCCCGGATCGCCAGCCGGGCGCTGTCCGCCCGCACCTACACCGACATTCCTTACAAGGTCTTCACCTCTCCGCGCCGGGTGCGGTTCGTGGAGATGGAGTACGCCGTCCCGCGCGCGGCCCTGCCGGAGGTGCTGCGCGAGCTGAAGGCGGTGGTCGACCGCTCCGGGCTGCGGGTGAGCTTCCCGGTGGAGGTGCGCACCGCGCCCGCGGACGACATCCCCCTGTCCACCGCCTGCGGCCGCGACAGCGCCTACGTCGCCGTCCACATGTTCCGCGGCACCCCCTACCACCGGTACTTCACCGCAGCGGAGCGCATCTTCACCGCGCACGAGGGCCGCCCGCACTGGGGGAAGATCCACACCAGAGACGCGGAGTACCTCTCCGGGGTGTATCCGCGGTTCGAGGAGTTCACCGCGCTGCGGGACCGCCTGGATCCTGAGCGCCGTTTCCAGAACGACTATCTGCGGAGGGTCCTGGGCTCGTAGCGGACGACGCCTCGGGCGACGGCGCCGTGGACTGCTCTCCGGTGCCGTCGCCGGAGCCGGTGCCGTCCGTGCCCTCGGTGCCGCCGCTCGCGGGCCCGTCGCCGGGGGCGGTCGTGGACGGGGCCGTCGTACCGCTGCTCCGCCCCGCGCCCGGAGTCGTGCCGGGCTCGGTGCCGCCGCCCGGGGTGGCCGTCCCGCCCGTGCCGGGCGCGGTCGTGCGGGTGTCCGACGGCCGCGGGGTGCCGTCCCCGGAGGGCGCCGGGGAGGTGTGGTGACCGGTCACGGCGTTGCCGACGGTCGTGCCGCGGCCGCCGCTGAAGCTGTCGCCGGAGACGAGTTCGTAGACGGTGATGCCGCCCATGGTGACGACGAAGACGAGCAGGGCCGCGACGGCCGGTCGTTTCCAGCCACGCCGGCGCGCCCGGTAGACGGTGCCCTGCGAGTATCCGCCCGGTATCGGCGCGGCCCCGTCCGCCGGGTCCCGCACGACGGTGGCCACGCGGGTGGGGGCGGCCGAGCGGCCTGTCGCGTCCCTGGGAGCGGGGGCGACGGCGGGCCGCGCGGAGGTCACGGTGCGCAGCTGCTCCCCGGTGCGGCGGAAGAAGTGCTGGAAGACCGGCCCGCCGCAGGTGGCGATCACACTGACGACACCGGCGCCCAGGATCGTGCCGTAGACGCCGAAGTACGAGGCCAGTTTGGCGGCCACGACCGCCGCCAGGGCACTGCCCGCGACCTGGGGCACGCTCAGATCGATGCGCCGCCTGGGCGCCTGCCGCTCCGTCTCCTGCCCCGTGCTCGGCGCCTCGCCGGTATCGGGCCTTGCGCGCATGACCGGATCGTTCCTGCCTCTCATCCATTCGGGTGACTGTCGGACGATAGCCGCCTTCCGGTCGAGATCACCTTTCGGGTGGGTTCTGCGCCTTCCGGCCACGAAGGTGATCTTCACGGCGTCGTCGTGATCTTCGGGACCTCTTCGCCCGACCGCGCAAGAAAGGGACGTACGGACGAAACCGTTGGTTCCATTTCTGGCGATTCCGTGAAGTACGCCACGTTCATGATCGAAGAAAGGGGTCAGGGACGGCCAAGTCCCACCCCTTGCCAGAAGTTGGGCGGCGTGCCAATCCACGCACGTGGCCCAAATGGAGTACTGTTGCGAACCCTGGGCCCGGTCTCCCGCCTGGGTGCACGGGCCTTGCTGGACCGCCGGGAGGGGATGGTTGCACAGGGTGACGACTGCGGTCACTGAGCGTGGTAAACAGGTAACCGTGCCATAACGGCGATCCAGGGCCCACGCCCGACACGCCGGGCAACTCGGCAAGGTTGTGGCAGGCTGCACCCGGGCAGGCCACACTCGACAGAGCGGAAGCAGCGACGCACGTGACGTCGGCAGGCACCACCCGGGAGGTCCCCATGCCCGAACTGCGTGTCGTGGCCGTCTCCAATGACGGCACACGACTGGTGCTGAAGGCTGCGGACTCGACGGAGTACACGCTTCCGATCGACGAACGGCTCCGCGCCGCCGTGCGCGGCGACCGGCCCCGCCTCGGCCAGATCGAGATCGAGGTCGAGAGCCATCTGCGTCCGCGCGACATCCAGGCGCGGATACGAGCAGGCGCGACCGCGGAGGAAGTCGCCCAGATGGCCGGCATCCCCGTGGATCGCGTACGCCGCTTCGAGGGACCCGTCCTCGCCGAGCGCGCCTTCATGGCCGAACGCGCCCGCAAGACCCCCGTCCGCCGCCCCGGCGAGAACTCCGGCCCGCTGCTCGGCGACGTCGTCCAGGAACGGCTGCTGATGCGCGGCGCCGAACGGGACACCGTCCAGTGGGACTCCTGGCGCCGCGACGACGGCACCTGGGAGGTGCTGCTCGTCTACCGCGTCGCGGGCGAGCCGCACTCGGCGAGCTGGACCTACGACCCGCCGCGCCGCCTGGTGCAGGCGGTGGACGAAGAGGCCCGCGCCCTGATCGGCGAGTCCGACGACCTCGGCTCGCTGGAACCGCCCTACCCGTTCGTGCCGCGCATCGCCCGGCTCCCGCGCGAACGCGCCTTCGACCGGGACCGGGACCGTACGACACTGCCCTCGCAGTCGCCCGAGTCCCCCGGGGAGGCCGCCGAGCGCGACTCGCTGACCAGCCTGCTGGAGGCGGTGCCGAGCTTCCGCGGCGACCTGGTGGTGCCCGACCGCGCGGACTCCTCCGAGGCCGCCGAGAAGGACGCCGTGGCGGAACCACCGGCTCCGGCCGCCTCCGCCGGCTCCGCCTACGCCGACGTCCTGATGCCCCGTTCGGTCGGCGGGCACCGCGAGCGGCTCATCGGGGCCACCGACCGCCAGGCCGAGGCCGACGGCGTCCGCCCCGGACGCCGCGCCGCCGTCCCGAGCTGGGACGAGATCGTCTTCGGCACCCGGCGCAAGAAGAAGGAGTAGTCGCGGGAAGCCTCAGGCAGCGCCTCCCCGCCGCCGCGGACACCGCACGGCCGGGAGGCTGCCGCTGGAAGGCCGCTGCTTCGCTACCGCGGATCAGGACCCACCGCCACCGGCCGGGACGGGTCCGCGGACCACTCCGACCAGGAACCGGCGTACAGGGCCGCCGGAATGCCCGCCACCGCGAGGGCCAGCACCTCGTGCGCGGCGGACACGCCCGAGCCGCAGTACACGCCCACCGGCGTGCCGTCGCCGGCGCCCAGCTTCCGGAACCGCTCCCGCAGTTCGGCCGCGGGCAGCAGCCGGCCGTCCGCGCCGGCGTTGTCGGTGGTGGGCGCGGAGACCGCCCCCGGGATGTGGCCGCCGACCCGGTCGATCGGCTCGACCTCACCCCGGTACCGCTCCCCCGCCCGCGCGTCCAGCAGCAGCCCCGACCGCGCCAGCTCCGCGGCCCCGTCGGCGTCCAGCAGCGGCAGCGCGCCCGGCGCCGGTGAGAAGTCGCCCTCGGCGGGCTCGGGCACCTCGGTCTCCAGCGGCCCGTCCCAGGCCGCCAGGCCGCCGTCCAGCACCCGCACATCAGGGTGCCCGGCCCAGCGCAGCAGCCACCACGCACGGGCCGCCGCCCAGCCCTGCCCGCCGTCGTAGGCGACGACCGGCCGGGATGCGGACACCCCGGCCCGGCGCATCGCGGCACCGAACTCGGCCGCGTCGGGCAGCGGATGCCGGCCGTTCACGCCCGGCGCCGAGGCCAGCTCCCGGTCCAGGTCGACGAAGACGGCTCCGGGGATGTGCCCGGACGCGTAGGCGGCCCGCCCGTCGAAGGGCGGCTGCCCCGGCACCGTGAGCTGCCAGCGCACATCGAGCAGCACCGGAGGATTCGGCCCCGCGAGCACGCTCGCGAGTTCGGATGCGGAGATGATGGCGTTCATGGCCCCATCCTGGCGCACGGGCCGGGGTGTGGGGTCGGGTCGGGCGGGTGCGTGTCCCGGTCCGCTGGGTGTCCGCTCGCCCTGCCCGGCCCGGCTGCTTGGCTCACGGCGGCTACGGCACCGGCGCGGCGGAGAGGGCTTCGGACACGGAGCCTGCCCATGCCGCCCGTCGGCCGGTGCTTGTCAGCCCGCCCCCAGGGCCGCCGTCACCTCGCCGCCCTCCCAGCCGCCGTCCTGAGTGCGCCAGACGACCTCGACCCCGAAGACGTCGCGGACGCAGCCGGCGGACCAGGGCTCGGCCGGGGGTGCGCAGAGCACGAGATACAGGCGCTCCGGCTCGTCCGGCAGAGTGTGGGCGATCTCCAGCAGCCGGGCTGCCCCGGCACGCAGGTCGGCATGGCGGCTGCTGCCGGAGCCGAGAATCTCGTACACCGCAAGACCGGTTGCGGTGACGCAGCTGACGTCCACGACCGCGGTGGACTCGGGCTGAAGATCGGCGCGCAGCAACGCCGCCATCAGCTCCAGCCGCACCGCCTCATGGGTCTTGCAGGTGCGGTCGGCGGCCGCGGCCGCCTCCAGATGCCGTGCGAGACCCGCGGCCGCCTCCGGATGCCGTGCGAGACCCGCGGCCGACGGGACCGGGCCGGGGACGGCGACCGGGCTGCCGGACTCCTCCGGCCGCGGGTGCCGGGAATCCTCCTCGGTGGGCTGAGAGGGCTCGGGCGCGTCGACCGGTGCGCGGTCCCCGGGGAGTGACGAGGCGGCGTGCGCGGCCTGCGACCGGCTGTCCGGGGCCTGCGTCACGGGAGCCTGCCCGCTGTCCTCCATGCCGGCGGCGCGTCGCTCCGACAGCGTCCGCCGTGCCACGTCAAGTGGACCGGCCCAGCCGCTTCGGTCCAGCTCGGCCCGGAACACGTCCGGATCGAACGTGCCGGACTTCAGCGCCTGGTTGGTGCTGATCGCCAGGTTCCTCAGCCTCACCAAGCGTGACCTCTCGGGGCGGCCGAGCACCTGCCACACGTCCAGCCAGTCGTGACGGTCGCATTCGAGACAGCGGCCGGCCATGCCCTTCAGCTCGGAGACCCTCTCTCGGGTGGTGTCCGCAACCTCCCCACGGCTCAGTTCGGCGACCACGCCGAGTGCGTCCAGGTAGCGCCCGAGCATGGTCGGGGAGATGGGCAGGCGGCCGAAGGCGTCCGCACGGACGTCCGTCGCGGCCGGCAGGTGACGCTGCACCCAGACCCGTAGCTCCTTGCCGACGGCGGGAGTGGCACCACCCTTGCGCACGACGACACGGAGCGGACGGCCGACGGTGCGATCGAGGGCCTCGGCCCAGTAGTCGCCCTCGGTCTCGGCGACCACCCGGACCCTCAGCCACGTACCGGGGGCGGGCAGCCCGCCGTCGGATGCGGTCGTCTCGGTGTGGCCGTCGTCAGCGGTCAGGGGCGGTGGCAGGGGAACGGAGTGCATGATCGTCAGGCTCTGTGTGCTGCGGGTCAGGGCGATGTAGAGCAGGCGCAGGCCGGCGGGTTCGTCGCCGGCGAGGGCTGCGGGTTCGACCACGACGACGTGATCGAACTCCAGCCCCTTGGCCTCCGAGGCCGCGAGCACGGTGACGGCCCGGTGCTCCTCGGCGGTGATGCCGTCCGCCTCCGCGAGCCGACGAGTGATCTCCTCGGCGGCCGCGAAGCCGTCGGGGACGACGACGGCCACAGACCGCAGCGTCCTCCCGTCGGTGGTGCCGGTCAGCTCGCGGACCCGGGCGACCGTCTCACGGACGAGCGCATCCGGTTCGGTCCGGATCACCCGGACGGCGTCGAATCCGGCGTCGCGGGGGATCGTGCGCGGGCGAGGCAGCGTCGGGGCGACCGCACGGGCCAGGGGCGCGGCGAACTCCATGATGTCCGCCGGGACGCGGTAGCTGGTGGTCAGCTCGGCCACCCGGTGCTCACCCTGGCCCGCGAGCAGCCGGCCGAGACGGTCCCAGTCGGTGTAGGCGTGAGGGCCGGTGGCCTGGGCCAGGTCGCCGAGGACGGTCATGGAACCACTCGCCGCCAGACGACGCCGAAGCGACCGCGCCTGCATCGGCGTCAGGTCCTGGGCCTCGTCGATGATGATGTGCCCGTAGTGACGGAGTGTCTCGCCGGTGATGAGGTAACGGAGTTCCTCCAGGCAGACCCGATCGTCCAGCGTCCACGGTTCCTCGTCCGCCTTGGCCGCGCGGGGGCGGTGCAGGGCCGCCTGCTCCGCCTCGTCGAGGACACCCTCGGCGCAGGCGCGCAGCAGCTGCGGCGAGTCGTACAGGGTGCGCAGGGCCTCCGCCGGGCTGGGGGACGGCCAGATGCGCTCGACCAGGCGTTCGACGCTCCGGTTGCGCTCCAGTTGACGGCGGATCGTGTGGTCGCGGCTGCGGCGCGGAGCGACGGCGACGAGTTCCCGCAGCAGCAGGTCGACGACCCGGCCCCGGAACCGGTCGCGACGCTCGCGGTACGCTCCACCGCCCCGCCGGACCTCCTCCAGGACGGCGGTGATCTCCGAGCGGGCCACCCGCAGGGTCGTGCCGGCGGTCGTGACGACGAACGCGGGCTCGTCCCCCTCGAAGGAGGGGGCCTCGGTGAGGTCGTCGAGTGCCGCAGGGCGGTAGTCGCCCTCGACGCGCCGCCGCAGGACAAAGGCCATGCGCTCGTCGGACTTCACCTGCCGTGTACGGGTGCTGTCGGTGCCTCGGACGTCCCCGCCCCACAGGCGGGACAGCTGCACGGCGTTGACGTCCCGGGTGCCGAGGGTGGGCAGGACCTGACCCACGTAATCGAGGAACCTCTGGTGGGGACCGATGACCAGGATGTCCCGCGCGGGGAAGTGGTCGTTGTTCACCAGCCAGGTCACGCGGTGCAGACCGACCGCGGACTTACCGGTTCCCGGGCCGCCCTGGATGACCAGGATCTCGGAGGGAGCGCCGGTGACCAGTGCCATCTGGTCGCGCTGGATCGTCTCGACGATGTCCCGCATGCGGCCGCCGCGCGAGCGCCGGAGCTCCCGAAGAAGCAGCGCGTCGGGCTGCTGGGGCTTGCGTCGCTGGATGTCCACGATGTCGCCGGGAGTGGGAACCGGCCGGCCGGCCGTGTCGCGCCCGGCCTTCTCGCCGTGGGTGATCGGGCCAGGCGCTTTCGCCGGCTGCCGCGCCGCCTTCGCGCCGGTGCGCGGTTCGGGCACGGTGCTTCGCGGACCGGGCGCGCCCGGGGCCGGAACGGCGGGCGTGATGTCGTCGGTGTAGTCCTGCACCACGCGCTGCGAGCAGATCAGGCGCCGCCGCAGCACCACCTCGCCCGGTGCTTCCGGTGACGCGTCGAACCACCTCCTGGCCAGCTCGTTCGTCCAGTTCACGACCACCTGGTCGTGGGCCTCGTCCCAGACCGTGCGCCGCCCGACGTACCAGGTCGTGAGCCCTTCGCGCGGATCGCGGGCGTCGACGCGGCCGATGACCAGGCTTTCGCCGCCCAGGCCGTCGTACGCGGCGGCCTGTTCCTCGGCTTTGATGCGGTTGGTGACGCCGTCCTTTCCGCTGGCCGAGGCCTTGGCCACGGATGTGCCGCTCATCTGGGCCAGCCGGGCTTCGTAGCAGTCGTAGGCGAAATCCACCTTCTTCTGCTCGAAGGCTATGACGTCATCGTGCGCGGGCACGCCCATGTGGTGTTCCCTCCCTCACGGCCCCGGGCCGCATCGGACGCGGCGCGTCCGATTTCACAGAATTATCACTCGGCGTCCAGCTCCGCCTGTTCGCCCGCGCTCGGGTCGTAGCCGTTCCACGCCCGCAGAGCGGCGCGTGCCTGCTGGGCGCGGGCCGTGCCCTCCTCCCTTGAGGGGTACGGGTACGGGTACGTACCTGTCCAGCCGGGGGCGCGGCGCTCGGGCGGGCTCACGACGGAAACCCGGGCGGGAACGTGTACTCGGCCCACACGGTCTTGCCCGGCCCGTCCGAGCGCGGGTGCCAGTCCCAGCGGGCGGCGAGATGAGCGACGAGGAGCAGCCCGCGACCGGTCTCCTCCGCGTCAGCGGGGTCGCACGGCGTGGCGCGACGGCGAGGCGTGCGTTCGGCGCGGGTGTCGGTGACCTCGACACGGACGGTACGGCCCCCGGGTGCGGTGGGGAGATCGTGAAGGCGCAGGTGGAAATCACGGCCGGGGACATGGCCGTGGCGCACGGCGTTCGCCGCGAGTTCGGCGGTGATCAGCACGATCGCATCGTGCGGGTCGGTGCCGTACGGGATCCCCCAGGCGTCCAGCCGGACGGCGGTCAGGCGGCGGGCGAGGCGGGCGCCTCGGGGTGTGGAGGTGAAGCGCATGGCGAAGGTGTGAGCCGGCGAGGTCTGGGGCAGGGAGGGGGAATGGGCGGCGTCCGTGTTGTTCCTGATGCCCAAGGAGGCGGTGGGTTCGATGGGTTGGAAGGGGTGCGCGGGTTTTGTCGTCATGCCGTCCACGGTCCTGTCGGTCGCGTAGCGTGACCAGTGGTGACGCTATGACAGCAGGCGGCTGTACGTGCGCTGTCGGCGCGTGTAGGAGGCGCGGACCGTGACGGTTCCCTTTGCGGGAGCGTTGCGCCCAGGAGGCGGTGATGCACATGACGGAGCGAGAGATCGCGGCCCGGGACGGCCGGGAGAACGACGACCGGGTCGCGGGGCGGCGTCCCGAGGGCGACGCGGGGCGGGGTGTTGTGGTGGCGTTCGGCCAGACCATGAAGATGCTCCGGCTGCGGGCGGGACTGGACCGTGAGGAGTTCGGCAGGAGGCTCGGGTACTCGGCTTCCACGATCGCCTCGTTCGAGCAGGGGCGCCGGATCCCGTCGCCCAGGGCGATCGACCAGGCCGATGAGGTGCTGGGGGCGGAGGGGTTGCTGTGCGTGTGGAAGGAGGAGGTGGAGCGGGCGCAGTATCCGGTGTTCTTCCAGGGGATGGCCCAGCTGGAGAAGGAGGCCATCGAGCTGGTCGCGTACGACACCCTCGTGGTCAAGGGCCTGCTCCAGACCGAGGAGTACATGAGGGCACTGCTCGCCATGAGGCGTCCTCCCTTGGATGACGAGGTCATCGAGCAGCGAGTGGCGGCACGGTTGGCCCGACAGGACATCTTCGATCGTCGGCCCGCACCGCTGCTGAGCTTCGTGCTGGACGAGGCAGTCCTGCGGCGTCCCTACGGGGGTAAGGCCGTACTGCGCGGGCAGTTGGAGCATCTGCTGGTGATGGGCCAGAGGCGCAATGTCGAGATCCAGGTCATGCCGGTCGACCGCGAGGACAACGCCGGTGTCAATGGGCCGTTCACCGTAGTCACTCGCAAGGACGGCAAGAAGTTTGTGTACGCCGAGGCACAAGGGATCGGCTCCCTGCAGACAGACCCGGAGCAAGGGGCTCTGGCGGCTGCTCGCTATGGGATTATCCGATCGCAGGCTCTCAGTCCGCGAGAGTCACTGGAGCTCATCGAAGGGTTGCTGGGATCGCTATGAACAACGCTCAGTCCTCGACCGTCGCCTCCGGCCTCGCCTGGTTCAAGAGCAGCTACAGCGGAACCGAGGGCGGCGATTGTGTGGAGTTCGCCCCGAGTACGGCGGTTGTGCACATCCGTGACTCCAAGGCCGCCACCGGACCTGTCCTCACCGTCTCCCGTGAGGTGTGGGCGAAGTTGGTCGGAATGGCCGCGTCGGATCCGCGCGTCTGACGCTCGTGTGCACGAAGGACCCTGCCGGCTTCCGCCTCATGCGCCGCTGAGGCGTGGCCCAGCAGACGTCTCCGCCCCAGGGCGAAGCCCGGTCAGTTCCCGTGGACCGGCAGGACGTCCGGTGACAGGGCCGCCGCCCGCGCCGTCGCCGCCGTCATGCGGCGGCGGTGGTGGCGGCGGCACAGGACCTCGTAACCGACCTCGGCGGCCTGGTCGTTGACGTCTCCGACGACGACCTGTTCGCCCTCGACCACCATGCGGCCGTCCACGGTGCGGGCGTTGTGGGTGGCGCGGGCGCCGCACCAGCACATGGCCTCGACCTGGAGGGTCTCGATGCGGTCGGCCAGTTCGATCAGCCGTTGCGAGCCGGGGAACAGCTTGGTGCGGAAGTCGGTGGTGATGCCGAAGGCGTAGACGTCCAGTTCCAGGTCGTCGACGACCCGGGCCAGCTGGTCGATCTGCTCCACCGTGAGGAACTGCGCCTCGTCGACGATCACGTAGTCGACCTTGCCGCCCTGCGACAGTTCGTCGACGACGTAGGCGTACAGGTCCATTTCCGGCTTGGCCTCGATCGCGTCGGTCACCAGGCCGAGCCGGGAGGACAGCTTGCCCTCGCCCGCGCGGTCGTCCCGGGTGAAGATCAGGCCTTTCAGGCCGCGGGCGGAGCGGTTGTGCCCGATCTGGAGGGCCAGGGTGGACTTCCCGCAATCCATCGTTCCGGAGAAGAACACCAGCTCGGGCATGGGGCAGGGGCACCTTTCGGCGGAGTCGGCGGGGTCGGTGAGGATCGTGGGGGTGTCGCGGTGGGCGCGGGCAGGCGCCGGGAGCCGTCAGGACCGTACTTCCAGCAGCGGGACCAGTTGCTCGGCCGGCGTCATCGAGCCGTGGTTGCCCACCATGGTGGATTCCTTCGGCTCCCGTTCGGAGGCGATGATCAGCACGTCGTCGCGGGCGGCGGCGATCACGTCGCCGATCCGCGCGTACACGCGGTCGTCGATGTGCGGGCCGAACCAGCCGGCCGCCACGGCCTCCTCCCGGGAGGCCACCCAGAACTGTTCGCCGAGCACTTCCCGCCAGCAGGCGAGCACGTCCTCCTCGGCGCCCGGCACCGCGTACACGTGCCGGGCGCGGCCCTCGCCGCCGAGCAGGGCGACCCCGGCGCGCAGTTCCCAGTCCGCGTCGAAGTCGATGCGGTGCTGTTCGTCGTAGGGGACGTCGATCATGCCGTGGTCGGCGGTCACGTACAGCACGCTGCGCGGCGGCAGCTGGTCGGCGAGGCGCTGGGCGAGCCGGTCGACGGTCATCAGCTGGCCGCGCCAGGTGTCGGAGTCCACGCCGTAGCGGTGCCCGGCGCCGTCCAGCTCGGAGTAGTACGTGTAGACCAGGCTGCGGTCGCCGGCGGCGAGCTGTTCGGCCGCGCAGTCGATCCGGTCCTCGCCGCTGAGGCGTCCGAGGAACGTACCGCCGCTGAGGGCGACCCGGGTCAGCGGGGTGGTCTCGAAGGCCGGGGAGGACACCTGGGCGGCGTGCACCCCGGCCTGTTCGGCGAGCTGGAAGACGGTGGGGTACGGCTGCCAGGCGTCCGGGTCGGTGTACGGGTACCAGCGGAGCTGGTTCATCAGCTCGCCGGTGTCCGGGTTGCGCACCGTGTAGCCGGCCAGGCCGTGCGCTCCCGGCGGCAGGCCGGTGCCGACCGAGGCGAGGGAGGCCGCGGTCGTGGCCGGGTAGCCGGCGGTGAGCGGGCGGCCGGTGCCGCCGCGGGAGCTGCCGAGCAGCGAAGTGAGGAAGGGCGCGTCCTCGGGGTGTGCCCTGAGCTGCTCCCAGCCGAGGCCGTCGACGAGGAACACGCAGACGCGGTCGGCCGGTGCCAGCTCGGGGATGACGGGGGTCATGCCCGGCACGCCCATCCCGGCGGCCAGGGTGGGCAGCAGGTCGGCGAGCGAGCCGGTTCCGTACGCCGGGACGGGGGCGGAGGAGACGGCCAAGGGCTCGGGGTGCTCCCAGGCGGTGGGCTGTGTCATCAGCGGGTCAGGTCCGCGGTGGCCTCGGAGATCGCCTGGGCGAAGGCCAGGGCGTCGCGCACCGTCTCCGGTCCGTCGCCGGCCTCGCTGACGCGCAGGCTGAGGTCGTCCGCCGTGGAGTTGCCGGTGTAGCCGTGGTCGGCCTCGCAGTTCGGGTCGCCGCAGGCGGCGGGTTCGAGGTCGATGCGGGAGACGGCGCCCCAGCCGATGGTCAGCACCACCTCGCGGGGCAGCGTGCCCGGCGTGTAGTGCTCCGGATTGGCCACCACCCTGCTCACCACGACCGAGGAGATGCGGTCGAGCTTCACCGACTCCGTGGACGTCGTGGCGTACGGCGTCGGGGAGGTGCTGTCGGCGGCCTGCTCGTCGGTGTGGCTGACGATGAAGCGGGTGCCGGTCAGCACGAGCACCGTGACGTGCCGGCGCACCTCGTTCTGGTCGAACGTGGTCTCCTGGTGGACCAGGTACGACCGGATGGGCTCACCGCCCACGGCGGCCTCCACCGCCTCGGCCACGAGAGCCGGGTAATAACCGCTGCGCTCGATCGCCGCCCGCAGCCCCTGGGTCGTCGTACTGGTCTTGGCCATGCCGTCCATCCTACGGGGGCGCGCCGACTGCCGAGCACCGCTGTGGACACACGGTGCACGGGCGGGGTCACCCGTGCACGGGCGGGGTAGCGCGGCGGGCCCGGCCGTGCACCGTACGGGACGTGTCGGGACGAGTGTGGTCAGTACAGCGGGAGCGTGCGCGGGCCGAGGTCGTCGCGGGCGGGCGGGGGCGCGAGGCGCACGCCCGCGCCGAGGACGCTCACGCCCCGTGGGGCGACGACGACCGGTTCCAGGGTGAGCGCGACGACCTCGGGGTGGTCGTCGATCAGGCGTGAGACGCGCAGCAGCAGCTCCTCCAGGGCCGCGGTGTCGACGGGTGCCGAGCCGCGCCAGCCGAACAGCAGCGGGGCGGTCCGAATGGACCGGATCATGGAAGTGGCCTCGCGGTCGGTGACCGGCACGAGCCGGTGGGCCATGTCGTCGAGCAGCTGGGAGGGCGCGCCGGCGAGCCCGAAGGAGAGGACCGCGCCCGCGGCCGGGTCGATCACCGCCCGGACGACGGTGTCCACGCCGCGGGGCACCATGGCCTGGACCACCGGGCGCACCTCCATGGGCTGTCCGAACAGGTCGGTCAACTCGGCATAGGCGCGGCGCAGTTGGTCCTCGTCGGCGAGGTCGAGGCGGACACCGCCGAGGTCGGCGCGGTGCCGCAGGTGGGGGGCGGTGGCCTTCAGGGCGACCGGGTAGCCGAGGGTGCGGGCGGCCTCGGCGGCGGCGTCCGGGGTGGGGGCGGGCAGGGCGCGCTGGACGGGGACGCCGTAGTGAGCCAGCAGCGCGCAGGTGTCCTCGGTGTCGAGGGTGACGGCCTTGCCGGGGGCCAGGAGCCGGTCGATGAGGGCGGCGGCGCCCTGTTCGTCGATGTCGTCGTACTCCGGCACCTTGCCGGGGTCGGCGGCGTCCCGGCGCCACTGGCCGTAGCGGACTGCCTCGGCGAGGGCGCGTACGGCCCGCTCGGCGGCGGGATAGGCGGGGATGAGGCGGGTGCCGAGGCGTGGGTCGGTGACGGGGTGCGTGTCCGTGCCGGGGTGCGTCTCGGCGCCGGGTGCCGGGAGGCCGGGGGCGGGGACATGAGGGGGCTCGGGCGCGGGGGTGGGCGGGCGTGTCGAGGGGGTGGGGGCGGCGTCCGACGGGGCCGGGGCCGGTGCGCCGGCCGCAGGGCCGGTGCTGGCGGCGGCGGAGAGGGCCTCGGCGAGGCCGCCCAGCTCGACGTGGACGACGAGGACCGGCTTGCCGGGCACCGCCTCGGCGGCCGAGCGCAGGGCCTCGGCCAGGGCCGCGTCCTCGGCGGCCCCCTCCCCCACCGCGGGGATGGCGGTGACGATCACCGCGTCGGTGGTGTCGTCGGCGAGCGCCTGGGCGAGGGCCGCGCGGAAGTCCTCCGCGGTCGCGGCCGTCGTCAGGTCGTGCGGAGGCTTGGGCCGCAGGCCCTCGGCCAGGCAGCGGTCGTAGGCGAGGACGCCCAGCGACTCGGAGTTGCCCAGGATCGCCACCCGCGGTCCCTGCGGCAGCGGCTGCCGGGCGAGCAGCAGCCCGGTGTCGACCAGTTCGGTGATGGTGTCCACGCGGATCACGCCGGCCTGCCGCAGCAGCGCGGACACCGTGGCGTGCGGCAGGCGGGTGGTGCGTACCGCGTGGCCCTGCGGGGCCGCGCCCTGGACGACGACGAGCGGTTTGACCGCGGCGGTGCGACGGGCCAGCCGGGTGAACTTGCGCGGGTTGCCTATGGTCTCCAGGTACATGAGGACGACGTCGGTGTCGGGGTCGTCGTACCAGTACTGCAGGACGTCGTTGCCGGAGACGTCCGCGCGGTTGCCGGCCGAGACGAAGGTGGACACGCCGGTCACGCCGGTGACGCCGCCGCCGCGCCGGTGCAGCCGGGACAGCAGGGCGACGCCGATGGCGCCGGACTGGGTGAACAGGCCGATGCGGCCGGGGCGGGGCATCGCGGGGGCGAGGGAGGCGTTGAGCCGGACGCCGGGCGCGGTGTTGATGATGCCGAAGGCGTTCGGTCCGATGATCCGCATGCCGTGGGCGCGGGCCTGCCTGACCAGGGCACGCTGGCGTTCACGGCCCTCGGGGCCGCTCTCCGCGTATCCGGCGGAGACGACGACCAGGCCCTGCACGCCGTGCGCGCCGCACTCGGCGACGACCTCGGGGACCTGCTCGGCGGGCACGGCGATCACCGCGAGGTCCACGGGCCGGCCGATGTCGCGTACCGAGCGGTGGGCGGGCACGCCGTCGATCCATGCGCGGTCCTCGCCGAAGGCCCGGTTGACGGCGTACAGCGGCCCGGGGAACCCGGCGGCGCGCAGGTGTCCGAGAATGCTGCGGCCCACGCCTTGCGGGGCGCGGCCCACGCCGACGACGGCGACCGAGCCGGGCTCCAGCAGCCGGCGTACCGAGCGGGCCTCGGCGCGCTGTTCCCGGGCGCGCTGGACCGCCAGCGAGCGGTCCGTGGGCTCGATGTCGAACTCCAGGCGGACGACGCCGTCCTCGAAGCTGCGCTTCTGGGTGTAGCCGGCGTCCGTGAACACCTTGATCATCCGGGTGTTGGCGGGCAGCACCTCGGCGGTGAAGCGGCGGATGCCGCGCTCGCGGGCGACGGCGGCGATGTGCTCCAGGAGGGCGGAGGCGACGCCGCGTCCCTGGTGGGCGTCCTGCACGAGGAAGGCGACCTCGGCCTCGTCGGAGGGGTGCGAGGCGGGCAGGCCGTGGGCGCCGACGCGGTCGTAGCGCACGGTCGCGATGAACTCGTCGCCGATCAGGGCCGCGAGGCCCACCCGGTCGACGAAGTCGTGGTGGGTGAAGCGGTGGACGTCCTTCGCGGACAGGCGCGGGTAGGGCGCGAAGAAGCGGTAGTACTTCGACTCGTCGGAGACCTGTTCGTAGAAGCTGACCAGACGGTCGGCGTCCTCCTCGGTGATGGGGCGGATCCTCGCGGTGCCGCCGTCGCGCAGCACCACGTCCGCCTCCCAGTGGGCGGGATACTCGTGCCGGTCCGAGGAGGTCTGCATGGGCCCCAGAGTACGGCTGGCGTCCGGCAACGACGCGGTGCAGTCTGTGAACACACCGCACACACCGGACCGAGGCCGCGGTCCGGGCCGGCCCAGATGCGGAACAGCTCACACCGCTCCGCACCGGGACGCGCTTCGTGCGACACTGGTCTAGACAACTCGCCACACCGGAAGGGCAGCATCACATGGCTGAGCGCCGCGTCAACGTCGGCTGGGCCGAGGGACTCCACGCCCGCCCCGCCTCCATCTTCGTCCGGGCCGCCACGGCCGCCGGCATCCCCGTGACGATCGCCAAGGCCGCCGACGGAAAGCCGGTCAACGCGGCTTCCATGCTGGCCGTCCTGAGCCTGGGCGCGCAGGGCGGCGAGGAGATCGTCCTGGCTTCCGACGCCGAGGGCGCGGACGCCGCCCTGGACCGCCTGGCCAAGCTGGTCGCCGAGGGGCTGGAGGAACTGCCCGAGACGGTCTGAATCCCGGGACGGCCTGAATTCCCGAGACGGTCCGATGTCCGGTACAAGACGTCGGGCAGGGCGGTTCGGCGAATCGCCTGGATGAACGAAAGCGGCCGCGTCACCCTTCGGGGCGGCGCGGTTCTGCATTTCCCGGTATTTTCGAGCAAGAGCTGCGGGCGGGTGCAGCGCGGCACATTCTCCGTTCTTTTTTCTACGGCACGCGTGTTAATGGGAAGGGCGCGGAATGTTGACGGCAGGTTGCGACGTTCTCACACCGCCCGCCGGGCCGCGCCTCGGGGCGCCCGGCCTTGAGCCGCCGGCGAGCGTCAGGTGCCGGCCGCCGGCGAGCAGCCCGTCCGTGGCACCGGGTGCTCCGTCTCAGCGGCGTGCCGTCCTGACGGAGGCGTCCGGGACGGCGGCGGGGGCGCCGGGCGCGCGCAGCCGGTGGCGGGCGACGGCGCGCTCGGCGTGCAGCGCCGCGATCGCCCGCGCGCGCTCGCTGTCGCCGCGCCGCACCGCGTCCACGACGGCCGCGTGCTCGGCCCACGAGGCCACGGGGTCGGCCGGGGCGCCCACCTGGTAGATCCAGGCGATCTTCAGCCGGAGCCGGGTGAGCGCGGTGATCAGCGCGGGGCTGCCGCTGGCCTGGACGAGCGTCTCGTGGAACCAGGCGCCCAGCGCGCGCAGTTCCTCGTCGGCGCCGTGCTCGGCCCTCTCCCGGCCCAGCCTGACCAGGCCGCGCAGCACCTTCAGATGCGCCTCGGTGCGCCGCTGGGCGGCCCGCGCGGCGCCCAGCGGTTCCAGCAGCAGGCGCATCTCCAGCAGGTCGGCGGCCTCCCGCTCGGTGGGCTCCGCCACGCACGCGCCCACGTGCCGGCGGGTCACGACGAAGCCCTCGGCCTCCAGGGTGCGCAGGGCCTCGCGCACGGGGACGCGGGAGACGCCGTAGCGGCGGGCGAGGACGTCCTCCGTGAGCCGGCTGCCGCGCGGGTGGACTCCGGCGACGATGTCGTCCCGGATCGCCGTGCACACCGAATGCGCCGGAATGCGCATGACCGACCTCCGCCTGCATACCGTCGTCATTTCCGCCTCGCGCCGTAGGGGGCGCGCGAGTTCATGAACTCTGGGGCGACTCTAAGGCAGGAAGCCGTTATTTGCGGCGGGTAACTGTTTTTCATGGACGGGTTTTGGACAACGCGCCCGCAGCCTCCGTCCGGAACGTCGAAAAGCCCCGGCGAGCAGGTGCGGCCGGGGCTTTTCGACGCTGTTCGGCCGTCCGTGCGACGCCGGTGCCGTCCGGGAGCCGGTGCCGTGCAGGCGTCGGTGCCGTTCAGACGTCCACGCCGTGCTCGCGGAGGTAGGCGACGGGGTCGATGTCGGAGCCGTAGTCGGGGCCGGTGCGCACCTCGAAGTGCAGGTGCGGTCCGGTGACGTTGCCGGTCGCGCCGGACAGGCCGATCTGCTGGCCGGGGACGACCTGCTCGCCCACCGAGACACCGATGGACGACAGGTGGCCGTACTGGGTGTAGCGGCCGTCGGCCATCCTGATCACGATCTGGTTGCCGTACGCCCCACCCCAGCCGGTCTGCACGACGGTGCCGGCGCCGACGGCGTGCACCGGGGTGCCGCCGGCGGCGTGGAAGTCGATGCCGGTGTGGGTGCCGGAGGACCACAGGGAGCCGCCGCTGTGATAGCCGGTGGAGACGTAGGAGCCGAAGACCGGCGCCGTGAAGGTGTCGAGCAGCCTGCGCTCGGCCTCCCGGGCGGCACGCTCGGCGGCCTGGCGCTCCCGCTTCGCCAGCTCGGCGGCCGCCTCGCGGGCGGCCTGCTCGGCCCGCTTGCGCTCGGCCGCCTCGCGCTGGGCGACGGCCTGCGCGTCGATCTTGTCCGCGAGGGCGTCGGTCAGGGAGATCACCGGGCTGAGGCCGGTCTCCTCGGCGGCCGGGGTGTCGGCGGCGAAGGCCGGCGAGGCGGCCAGGGTGCCGACGACGCCGGTGGTGGTCAGGGCCGCGACGCCGGCGGCGCGGGCGGTGGTGCGGTGGATCGATCCGGGACGGCGGTGCTTGCCGGTGGCGCGCGTGAACGCCATGCAGACGCTGGTCCTTTCCTTCCCTGTCGCCTGCCGGGTTAGCTGACGGGTTCGGAGCAGGAAGGTCTCCTACGGTCACCCGCGCGGCCCGCGCGGGCGTCCGATTCACCCCGGGACGTGGGTCCCCGGCTCCCCTGGCTCACGCCGTACGGGGACTCGGCGATGGCTGTCCGGTGCCGCGGGTGCGGCCTGATGCCCGACGAACAGCCGGAGAGACGCTAAAGGGGGCGCACGTCAATTCCCAAACCGAAGCGGGAGTTTGTAGCACAGACCACAGGGCAGAAAGGCAGCCTCCGGCGCATTTGGGACACCACGGGGCCCTGGTGACACGACGGTCACCAGGGCCCCGTTCGCTCGGCGCTCCGCCAGGCCGTCACTCGGCCGCGACGACGGTGACCGGGCCGATGCCCAGGGCCGCCACGGGCTCCTCGATCCGCGAGGCGTCACCGACGAGGACCGTCACCAGCCGGTCCACCGGGAAGGCGCTGACCACGGCCGCGGTGGCCTCCACCGTGCCGGTGGCGGCGAGCTGCTGATACAGCGTCGCCTGGTAGTCGTCCGGCAGGTGCTGCTCGACCTGGTCGGCGAGGGTGCTCGCCACGGCGGCCGCCGTCTCGTACTTCAGCGGCGCGACCCCGACGAGGTTCTGCACGGCGTTGTCCCGCTCGGCGTCGGTCAGGCCCTCGGCGGCCAGGGTGCGCAGCACCGTGAACAGGTCGTCCAGGGCGGGGCCGGTGTTCGGGGTGTCGACCGAGCCGCTGATCGCGAGCATCGCGGCGCCCGAGCCGTCCGGCGCGGAGCGCAGCACCTGGCCGAAGGCCCGCACCCCGTAGGTGTAGCCCTTCTCCTCGCGCAGGACCCGGTCGAGGCGGGAGGTGAGGGTGCCGCCCAGGCAGTAGGTGCCGAGCACCTGGGCGGGCCACACGCGGTCGTGCCGGTCCGGTCCGACGCGGCCGATCAGCAGCTGCGTCTGGACGGCGCCGGGACGGTCCACGATGACCACCCGGCCGGTGTCGTCGGCGGTCACCGGCGGCACCGGGCGCGGCGTGGCGGGCGCGCCGGTCCAGGCGCCCAGGGTGTCGCCGAGCACCTCGTCGAGGTCGATGCCGGTCAGGTCGCCGACCACCACGACCGTGGCGGTGGAGGGGCGCACATGGCGGTCGTAGAAGGCGCGGACGGCCGCCGCGTCGATCGCGGCGACGGTCTCCTCGGTGCCCTGCCGCGGCCGCGACATGCGCGAGCCGGCCGGGAACAGCTCCTTGGACAGCTCCTTGGCGGCGCGGCGGGAGGGGTTGGCCAGCTCGTGCGGGATCTCGTCGAGCCGGTTGCGCACCAGGCGCTCGATCTCGGACTCGGCGAACGCGGGCGCCCGCAGCGCGTCGGCGAGCAGGCCGAGGCCCTTGGTCAGGCGGGAGGCGGGGACCTCCAGGCTGAGGCGGACGCCGGGGTGGTCGGCGTGCGTGTCCAGGGTGGCGCCGGCGCGCTCCAGCTCGGCGGCGTACTCCTCGGCGGAGAGCCGGTCGGTGCCCTCGGAGAAGGCCCGCGCCATGATCGTGGCGACGCCGTCCAGACCGGCCGGCTCGGCGTCCAGCGGCGCGTCGAGCAGCACCTCGACGGCAACGATCTGCTGGCCGGGGCGGTGGCAGCGCAGCACGGTCAGGCCGTTGTCCAGCGTGCCGCGCTCGGGGGCGGGGAACGCCCACGGCTTGGCCTCGCCCGCCTGGGGCCGCGGGTGGAACTCCATCGTGGCGAGCTCGGTCACTTCGCCGTCTCCTCGGTGTCGTCGGCGGCCGCGGCGTCCGCGTCCGGGGTGTCGTCCTGGGCTTCGGCGGTGGGCTCGTAGACGAGCACCGCGCGGTTGTCGGGGCGCAGGCGGGCCTTGGCGATCTCCTGGACCTCCTCGGGGGTGACCTCGAGGACGCGCTGGACGGCGGTCAGGGCCAGCTGCGGGTCGCCGAACAGGACGGCGTAGCGGCACAGTTCGTCCGCGCGGCCGGCGACCGTGCCGAGCCGGTCCAGCCACTCGCGCTCCAGCTGGGCCTGCGCGCGCTCCATCTCCTCGGCGGTCGGGCCCTCCTCGGCGAACCGGGCCAGCTCCTCGTCGATGGCGGCCTCGATCACGGGGACCTCCACGTCACCGGAGGTCTTCACGTCCAGCCAGCCCAGCGAGGGCGCCCCGGCCAGCCGCAGCAGGCCGAAGCCGGCCGCGACGGCGGTGCGGTCGCGGCGCACCAGGCGGTTGTACAGCCGGGAGGACTCGCCGCCGCCGAGGACGGTCAGCGCCAGGTCGGCCGCGTCGCAGGCGCGGGTGCCGTCGTGCGGCAGCCGGTAGGCGGCCATCAGGGCGCGGGCGGGCACGTCCTCCTCGACGATCTCCCGCAGCTGATCGCCGATGATGTCGGGCAGGGTGCCGTCGCGGGGCTCGGGCTTGCCGTCGTGGGCGGGGATGGAGCCGAAGTACTTCTCGATCCAGGCGAGCGTCTGCTCGGGGTCGATGTCGCCGACCACGGAGAGCACCGCGTTGTTCGGCGCGTAGTAGGTGCGGAAGAATTCGCGGGCGTCCTCCAGGGTGGCCGCGTCCAGGTCCGCCATCGACCCGATGGGGGTGTGGTGGTAGGGGTGGCCCTCCGGGTAGGCGAGCGCGGTCAGCTTCTCGAAGGCGGTGCCGTAGGGGACGTTGTCGTAGCGCTGACGGCGCTCGTTCTTGACGACGTCCCGCTGGTTCTTCAGGGACTCCTCGTCGAGCGCGGTCAGCAGCGAGCCCATGCGGTCGGCCTCCAGCCACAGGGCCAGCTCCAGCTGGTGGGCGGGCATGGTCTCGAAGTAGTTGGTGCGCTCGAAGCTGGTGGTGCCGTTGAGGGAGCCGCCGGCGCCCTGCACCAGTTCGAAGTGGCCGTTGCCCTTGACCTGGGCGGAGCCCTGGAACATCAGGTGTTCGAAGAGGTGCGCGAGGCCGGTGCGCCCCTTGACCTCGTGACGGGAGCCGACGTCGTACCAGAGGCACACCGCCGCGACCGGGGTCAGGTGGTCCTCGGAGAGCACCACGCGCAGGCCGTTGGCCAGGCGGTGCTCGGTCGCTGTCAGGCCGCCGGAGCCTGCCTCGGCTGTGGCCGTGTGACCCATGGGCATGTACGTCCCTTCGATCGCGGAGGCGGTCGGGAACCGCCGTTTCCTGCCGTCCTGCCACTGTATGCAAGCGCGTGCAGCGTCGGCGAAGTTCCCGGAGGAGGTACGCCGTAAGCGAGCACCCTCAAGGAGGTGAGGAGGGGGCTCGGGGAGCGACACAGGGGCGCGTGGGCGGGCATGTGCGCACATGCGGCAGGGGGCGGGGCGGCCGGCGCGCCGTGGGGCGCCGCGGCCCGTGGGGCGCCGCGACCCGTGCGGACCCCGTGACGGCGGTCCCCGGATCCGCGCGCCCGCGCTCGCCAGGTCGTGCCGGCCGGGTCCGCGCCCGCCGGGTCCGCGGAAACGGGCCGGAACGGGGCGCGGACCGTGGCCCGGGGACGGCGGGCGGGGCGGGGTCCGGTCGGTGTTGTCGGTCCGGCGGTCCACAATGGTCCGCGTCAGATCCCGTCACGCTTCAGCAAGGAGCCGGCAGCGATGGCCCGCCGCAGCACGAAGACCCCGCCGCCCGACGACTCGTACGAGGAGAAGATCCTCGACATCGACGTCGTCGACGAGATGCAGGGCTCCTTCCTCGAGTACGCGTACTCGGTCATCTACTCGCGTGCCCTGCCGGACGCCCGCGACGGTCTGAAGCCGGTGCACCGCCGCATCGTCTACCAGATGAACGAGATGGGCCTGCGCCCCGACCGCGGCTACGTCAAGTGCGCCCGCGTCGTCGGCGAGGTCATGGGCAAGCTGCACCCGCACGGCGACGCGTCGATCTACGACGCCCTGGTGCGCATGGCCCAGCCCTTCTCGATGCGGGTGCCGCTGGTCGATGGCCACGGCAACTTCGGCTCGCTGGGCAACGACGACCCGCCCGCGGCGATGCGGTACACCGAGTGCCGGATGACCTCGGCGACGGGCCTGATGACCGAGTCGATCGACGAGGACACCGTCGACTTCGCGCCGAACTACGACGGCCAGGAGCAGGAGCCGGTGGCCCTGCCCGCCGCTTTCCCGAACCTGCTGGTCAACGGCGCCTCGGGTATCGCCGTCGGCATGGCCACCAACATGCCGCCGCACAACCTCGGCGAGGTGATCGCGGCCGCCCGGCACCTGATCCGGCACCCGAACGCGGACCTGGACGCCCTGATGAGGCACGTCCCGGGCCCCGACCTGCCCACCGGCGGGCGGATCGTCGGGCTGTCCGGGATCCGGGACGCCTACGAGACCGGCCGCGGCACGTTCAAGATGCGCGCCACGGTGTCGGTGGAGAACGTCACGGCCCGCCGCAAGGGCCTGGTCGTCACCGAGCTGCCGTTCGCGGTCGGCCCGGAGAAGGTCATCGCCAAGATCAAGGACCTGGTCGCGGCGAAGAAGGTCCAGGGCATCGCCGACGTCAAGGACCTCACCGACCGCGAGCACGGCCTGCGCCTGGTCATCGAGATCAAGAACGGCTTCGTGCCGGATGCGGTCCTGGAGCAGCTGTACAAGCTGACCCCGATGGAGGAGTCCTTCGGCATCAACAACGTCGCCCTGGTCGACGGCCAGCCCGTCACGCTGGGTCTGAAGGAGCTGCTGGAGGTCTACCTCGACCACCGCTTCGACGTGGTGCGGCGGCGCAGCGAGTTCCGCCGCGGCAAGAGGCGCGACCGGCTGCACCTGGTCGAGGGCCTGCTCACGGCGCTGGTGGACATCGACGAGGTGATCCGGCTGATCCGCTCCAGCGAGAACTCCGCGCAGGCCAAGGAGCGCCTGATGCGGCAGTTCGCGCTGAGCGAGGTGCAGACGCAGTACATCCTCGACACGCCGCTGCGGCGCCTGACCAAGTACGACCGCATCGAGCTGGAGGCGGAGCGGGACCGGCTGACCGCGGAGATCGAGGAGCTGACCCGGATCCTGGAGTCGGACGCCGAGCTGCGCAAGCTGGTGTCGTCGGAGCTGGCCGCGGTCGCCAAGAAGTTCGCCACCCCGCGACGCACGCTGCTGCTGGAGGCGTCGGACGTGCCGGCCGCGACGGTGCCGCTGCAGGTGGCGGACGACCCCTGCCGGGTGCTGATGTCCTCCACCGGCCTGCTGGCCCGCACGGCGAACGCCGAGCAGTCGCCGTACGAGGCGGGCGCCAAGCGGCAGAAGCACGACGTGATCGTCTCGGCGGTGCCGGCCACGGCCCGCGGCGAGGTGGGCGTGGTGACGTCGGCCGGCCGGCTGCTGCGGGTCGACGTCGTCGACCTGCCGCAGCTGCCGGAGACGACGACCGCGCCGAACCTGGCCGGGGGTGCGCCGCTGGCGGAGTTCGTGTCCCTGGAGGACGACGAGACGGCGCTGTGCCTGACCACCCTGGACGAGTCCTCGCCGGGCCTGGCGCTCGGCACCGAGCAGGGTGTCGTCAAACGGGTCGTCCCGGACTACCCGGCGAACAAGGACGAGCTGGAGGTCATCACCCTCAAGGAGGGCGACCGGGTCGTCGGCGCGGTGGAGCTGCGCACCGGCGAGGAGGACCTGGTGTTCATCACGGACGACGCCCAGCTGCTGCGCTTCCAGGCCTCCCAGGTCCGTCCGCAAGGCCGGCCGGCGGGCGGCGTGGCCGGCATCCGGCTCGGCACGGGCGCCAAGGTCATCGCGTTCACGGCGGTGGACCCGGCCTCGGACGCGGTCGTCCTCACGGTGGCCGGCTCCCGTGGCACGCTGGACGACTCGGTGCAGACCACGGCCAAGCTGTCGCCGTTCGACCAGTTCCCGCGCAAGGGCCGGGCCACCGGCGGGGTGCGCTGCCAGCGGTTTTTGAAGGGCGAGGACTGCCTGTCGTTCGCCTGGGCCGGTCCCGCCCCGGCACGTGCCGCCCAGAAGAACGGCTCCCCGGCCGAGCTGCCGGACATCGACCCGCGCCGTGACGGCTCCGGCACGCCGCTCGCGAAGAAGGTCGCCGCGGTGGCCGGACCGGCCTAAGCCGGGAATTCTTCGGTGACCGTGGGTTCTCCGGTGACCTCCGGGGGTTCCTCGGTCACCGGGGGTTCCTCGGTGACCGGGGGCTCCTCGGTCCGGTCGCCCTCCGGATCCGCGACATAGCGCAGAACGCCCCACATGCCGTGCTCGTCGGCGTGCGGGGCGTTCTCGTTCCGGCACGCGTCGAGCTGCCGGGCCAGCCCGGCGGTGTCGATGCCGGCGCCGATGAGGACGAGCCGGGTCGAGGGCGTCTCCCCCGCCGGCCAGGGCTCGGGGTAGAAGCGCAGGAACCGGCCGACGGCATGCACGGTGTACCGGTTGCGCGGATCGTACGCACCGAAGTCCACGTGCCCCTTGATCCGGTACAGGCCCTCGGGCCGGCTGTCGAGGAACCGCATCAGCTGCCGGGGGCCGAGCGGGATCTCACTGACGAAGGACAAACTGTCGTAGCCGGTGTGCAGATGCCCGTCGTGCCCGTGCCCGTCCTGCCCGCCGTCCGCCGCGTCCGGCTCGTCCTCGCGCAGGTCGTCGAAGGACAGCTGCCCGATGCGCTCCTCGCGCGGCCGGCAGTCGAAGAGGAACCGCGGGTCGATCCGGCCGTACGTCGCCGGGACGACCGCGGCCCCGTCGGTGAGCGAGCGGACCAGCCCGAGGACGCGTTCCTCGTCGTCCGCGCGGTCGAGCTTGTTCACGACGACCAGGTCCGCCAGGGCGAGGTGCCGGTCGATCCGAGGGTGCCGGCGGCGGGTGTCGTCGAACTCGGCGGCGTCCACGACCTCCACCAGGCCGCCGTAGACGACCCGGGGGTGTTCGCTGGCCAGCACCATGCGGACGAGTTCCTGCGGTTCGGCCAGCCCGCTGGCCTCGATGACGACCACGTCGACGCCCAGGGACGGCTGGAGCAGCCGGTCGAGACAGCGGTCCAGGTCACCGGGGTCCACGGCACAGCACAGGCATCCGTTGCCGAGGGAGACGGTGGAGTCCCCGAGCGCGCCCGCCACCGCCATGGCGTCGATCTCGATGGCGCCGAAGTCGTTGACGATCGCTCCGATCCGGCTGCCGCCGCTGCGGTGCAGGAGATGGTTGAGCAGGGTGGTCTTGCCGGAGCCGAGAAACCCGGCGAGCACGACGACCGGGACCTGGTGCCGGCTCGGACGCTGACCCACTGTGCGACCTTCCTCGCGCCTGTGCATGCACCGGCGTGGCCGCCCGGTGCACGGGTGAAGACTGATGGCCGCCCCAGGATAGGGACTCCGGTCGGTGCCGTCGTCACCCGGCGAGCGGGACCGGCACCGGGGCCTCGGGGCCGGTGTACCGCGCCGCCGGCCTGATGATCTTGGAGTCTTCGGCCTGCTCCAGGATGTTGGCGCTCCAGCCGACCACACGGGCCGCGGCGAAGGTGGGGGTGAACATGGCGCGGGGCAGGCCGCACTGCTCCATCACGACGCCGGCATAGAACTCCACGTTGGTGTGCAGCTCCCGTCCGGGCTTCAGTTCGGCGAGGATCGCCTCGACGCGGCGTTCCACCTCGACGGCGAAGGCGACCCGGGGGCCGCCGAGCCGCTGGGCCGTTGCGCGCAGCATGCGCGAGCGGGGGTCCTCGGTGCGGTAGACGGCGTGACCGAAGCCCATGATGCGGTCGCCGGCGAGGACCCGTGCGCGCACCCAGGGGTCGATCCGCTCCGGGGTGCCGATCGCGTCCAGGGTGTCCAGGGCCCTGCTGGGCGCGCCTCCGTGCAGCGGCCCGGAGAGCGCCCCCACCGCGGCCGTCAGGCAGGCCGCCACGTCCGCCCCGGTGGAGGCGACGACCCGCGCGGTGAAGGTGGACGCGTTGAATCCGTGGTCCATGGTGGAGATCAAGTACTGCTCGACGGCCCGTGCGCGGTGCTCGTCCGGCTCCGAACCGGTCACCATGTACAGGTAGTTGGCCGCGTGCGGAAGGTCCTGGCGGGGTTCCACCGGTTCCAGCCCCTCGTTCAGCCGGTGCAGCGCGGCGAGCAGGGTCGGCACCGCCGCGCAGGCGACCAGGGTGTCCTGGCGGCGCCGGGCGGGATCGGTGTCGTAGACCGGGCGGAAGCCGCTCGCCGCGCCCAGCAGGGGCAGGGCGGCGCTCAGCCCGGCGAGCGACCCCGAGCGGCGGCTCGCCTCGGCGAGCGCGGGCAGGGCCGAGCACACCTCACCGGGGAGCGCGCGCAGGGCGGCCGTCTCGGCGGCGAAGGCGGCACCTCGCCGGGCGTCCGGCAGCTCGCCGTGGATCAGCAGATGCCAGACGTCCTCGAAGCTGCGGGTGCGGGCGAGGTCGACGGCGGAGTACTGCCGGTAGTGGTAGAAGCCCTCGGCGCCCCGGACGTCCCCGATCCGGGTGTCGGTGACGACGACACCGGCGAGCCCTCGCGGGACCTCGACGGGTGCGGCCGCGGCCCTGTGACTGGACATCGCATCTCCTTTGAGGGGTGACGGACGACGGATGCGATTGACTGTCCATGCATGGTCAACACTTGTCAATGTTGATCGATAATCAATGTATGGCGTCCAGTTCGCGTCGATGTCGATACGGTGAGTCCATGAGCGATCAGGAAGGGGCCGTCCCTGGCTCCCGGCGGCGACTGACCACCCGGGAGACCGCCGAACTGCTCGGTGTGAAGCCGGAGACCGTGTACGCCTATGTCAGCCGCGGCCAGCTGACCAGCAGACGGGAACCGGGAAGCCGCGGCAGCACCTTCGACCCGCATCAGGTCGAGGCGCTCGCCCGCCGCAACCGGCGGGAGAACGGCACGCCCGCGGGCTGGGCCACGGACCTGTCCGTGCACACCCGGCTCACGCTCATCGAGGACGACCGGTACTACTACCGCGGTGTGGACGCCGCCGACCTCGCCCGCCGGCACTCCTACGAGGAGGTCGCCGAGTGGCTGTGGACCGGCCGGCTGTGCCCGGGGGCCGCCTTCACCGCGCCCGAGGAGTCCGCCGCCGCGGCCCGCCACGCCGCCGGGTCGCTGCCCGAGCACGCCGGTTCCACCGACCGGCTGAGAGTCGCGGCGGTCGCCGCCGCGGCCGCGGACCCGCTGCGGTTCGACCTGTCGCCGGACGCCGTGCTCGGCACCGCGCGCATCCTCGTCCCGACCCTCGTCGCCGCCCTGCCCGTGCTGGGAGCGGACACCACCGGGCAGGGGCCGATCGCCCACCGCCTGTGGGCGCGGCTGACCGACCGGGAGCCCGACGAGGCGTCACTGACCGCACTGGACACGGCCCTCGCCCTGCTCGCCGACCACGACCTGGCCGCCTCCACGCTCGCCGTGCGCGTCGCCGCCTCCGCCCGCGCCCATGTGTACGCCGCCGTCTCCGCCGGGCTCGGCGTGATCGAGGGCCCCCTGCACGGCGCGGCCGGAGGGCTCGCCCACCGGCTGATCCTTCAGGTGCTCAACCGGGGCACCGCGGGTCCCGTGGTCGCCGGCGAACTGCGGGAGGGCCGCCGCATCCCCGGGCTCGGCCACCGCCTGTACCGCGGTGAGGATCCCCGCGCCCGCGTGCTGTTCGAGCTGCTGGAGGAGATCCCCCACGCCGCGCCCGCCCTGGCCGCCGCCCGCGACATCGCGGCCACCGCCGCCCGTCACACCCCGCTGCACCCCAACGTCGACCTGGCGCTCGCCGTGCTGACGGCCTCCAGCGGCATGGCGTCCGCCGCGTGCGAAACCATCTTCGCCGTGGCTCGCACGGCCGGCTGGATCGCCCACGCCCTGGAGGAGTACGGCGAGCCCCCGCTGCGCATGCGGCCGAGCGGCCGGTACACCGGGCCGCGTCCGCCCCGGCCGCTGCCGCGCGCGTGAGGCCTGACCGCGCCCTGCCGTCGGCCGCGCGACGGCCGCGGAACGGATCACTCCGACGGCCGGGATTCGCCCCGAGCCCAGTCAGGTTAGGCTCACCTCTGTGAGTACCTGCGCGAGCCTCTCCCGGCAGCTCGACGAGCCGCTGTCCGCCACCGCGCCCACGGCGGCGACATGGCTGCTGCTGGAGCAGCCCGGCCCCTGGGGCGCCAGGGCGCTCACATCCAGCCACCTGGACCCCGTGCTGGGGCGGGCGCTGGAACGGGCCGTCCAGGGCACCGGCGTACGGGTCGCGCTCATCCGCCGCCCGGGACGGCACGCCGACTGCCACGCACCGTCCCCGCGGCACGTGTACGCCGCCCACACCGCCCCCGGCAACGCCTGGCTGCACGGTGCATCGACGGTCGACCCGCGGCAGCTGCTCGGCCTGGACTTCGCCGCCCTCGGCCGGGGCGACGCGCGTTCCTTCGACGCGGTGCTGCGCGGGCGCCCGCACACCGGCGACCCGCTCGCGCTCGTCTGCACCAACGGCCGGCGCGACCAGTGCTGCGCCCTGCTCGGCCGGCCGCTGGCCGCCGGTCTGGCCGCACGCGGGCTGCGGGGCGTGTGGGAGGTGACGCATCTGGGCGGCCACCGCTTCTCGCCGACGGTGCTTCTCCTGCCGTACGGCTACGCCTACGGGCGGGCCGAGCCGTCCACCGTCGTCGCGGCGGCCGACGGCGTGCGCGAGGGCCGGGTGGTCCTCGACGGATGCCGGGGACGGACCGCGTGGGAGCGTCCCGGGCAGGCGGCAGAGCTGGCCGTGCGAGGGGCGCTGGGCGAGGAGCGGGCCGAGGCGCTCGACGTCACGGGCGTCGACGGTGCCGCGCCCCGCTGGGAGGTGACCGTCGCCCACCGGGACGGGCGCCGGTGGCACGTGACCGTCGCCCAGGGTGCCGCCGAGCCGCCCCGGCCGGACAGCTGCGGAGCCTCGGTGCTGGGCACCCCGGCCCGGATGGATGTGGTGGCGGTCCGCGAACTCGCCGTCGCCCGCTGAGATCACGGCACACACCTGCCCGCTGCGCCGCCCCGTACCCCTGGGCTGCCCCGGCCCCGGGACGTACCGTCGTCGGCATGTCCACCACCGCTCCCGCACGCCGTCGGCGCCTGGGTCTGCCCCGCAAGGTGTTCTCGCAGGTGCTGCTGATGCAGCTGGCGATCGCCGCGGGGGTCGCCGTGCTGGCGACCGGACTGTTCCTCGCGCCGCTCGGCCACCAGCTCGACGACCAGGCGATGCGCCGGGCGCTCGCCATCGCCGCGACCACCGCCGAGAACCCGCAGGTGGTCAAGGACCTGCTGACCACACGACCGACCGTCGACGGACCGGTGCAGCGGGAGGCCGAACGGATCCGCAAGGCGACCGGCGCCGAGTACGTCGTGGTGATGGACCGGCATGGCATCCGCTGGTCGCACAGCAACCCCCGCCGGGTCGGCGGGCACGTCTCCACGGACCCGGGTGCGGCCCTGGCCGGCCGGAAGGTCATGGGGATCGACACCGGCACCCTGGGCCGTTCGGCCCGCGGCAAGGTGCCGCTGTACGACGGCGACCACCGCATCGTCGGGGCGGTGTCGGTGGGCATCGCCTACGACAGCGTCCGCTCCCGGCTGATCCACGCCGTCCCCGGCCTGCTCGCCTACGCCGGCGGTGCCCTGGCCGCCGGCGCCCTGGCGGCCTGGCTGATCTCCCGGCGGGTCCAGCGCAGCACCAGGGACCTGGCCTTCTCCGACATCGCGGCGCTGCTCGCCGAGCGCGAGGCGATGCTGCACGGCATCCGGGAAGGGGTCGTGGCCCTCGACCGCGAGGGCCGGGTGCGGCTGCTCAACGACGAGGCCCGGCGCCTGCTGGGCATCGGCGACGAGGCGCTCGGCCGGTCGCCGGACGAGACACTGGGCGCGGGCCGTACCACCGACGTCCTGGCCGGACGGGTGACGGGCACCGATCTGCTGACCGTGCGAGGGCAGCGGGTGCTGGTCGCCAACCGGATGCCCACCGATGACGGAGGCGCCGTGGCCACCCTGCGCGACCGGACCGAGGTGGAGCAGCTCGCCCGGGAACTGGACTCCACGCGCGGCCTGATAGAGGCGCTGCGCGCCCAGGACCACGAGCACGCCAACCGGATGCACACCCTGCTCGGGCTGCTGGAGCTGGAGATGTACGACGACGCCCTGGAGTTCGTCGGGGAGGTGGTCGGCGGCCACCGGTCCACCGCCGAGCAGGTCACCGAGAAGATCCAGGACCCGCTGATCGCCGCGCTGCTGGTGGGCAAGGCGACGGTGGCGGCCGAGCGCGGGGTGGCGCTGTGGATCTCCGACGCCACCCGGCTGCCGGACCGGCTGGTCGATCCGCGCGGGCTGGTGACGATCGTCGGCAACCTGGTCGACAACGCGCTGGACGCGGTCGCGGCCACGTCGCACGCCCGGGTGGAGGTGGAACTGCGCGCCGAGGGCCGCACCGCGGTGCTGCGGGTGCGGGACACCGGGCCGGGAATCCCGCCCGACCAGCGCGAGGTGATCTTCACCGAGGGCTGGTCCACCAAGCAGCCTCCGGCGCACGGCAAGCGCGGCCTCGGCCTGTCCCTGGTGCGCCGGCTCGCCGAACGGCAGGGAGGCCGTGTGACGGTCGCCGACGCGCCCGGCGGCGGGGCGCAGTTCACGGTCGTCCTGCCCGAGGCCCTCACCGAGCCCGGTCTGGCACCCGCCCCGCCGGAGCCCGCGCCCGTGGTGGCCTTCGGGCCCGCGCCGGGTTCAGGTTCTTCCGGGACTGCGGGAGCGACCGGGACCGGCGCCGGGCCGGGCGGCGAGAGCGTCGCCCAGGAGCCGCGGTGACCGTCAGGGCGCGGTCCGTGGAAGAACGGCGCGGCTCCCGGCGAAGGGCGCGGCTCAGCCGGCGGCCTTCTCCACGAACTCGGTCGTATACGTCTTGCCGAGATCGACCGTGGCGTTCTTGATGTTCGGATTGAACGCCTTGAGGACCCTCTCGACGGTCTCGGGGCCGTTGGCCGGCATGACGCCGTCCTCGGTGAACATCGGCAGCGTGTCCTTGATGGCCTCGGCGTACAGTGCGTTGTCGCCCTGGGAGTAGTCGGCGGGCATCTTGGCGGCGATCTCGGCGGCGCTGTGGGTGTGCATCCACCGGAGCGTCTTGACGAAGGCGTTGACCAGCTTCTGGACGGTGTCCTTGTGGCTGTTCACCCAGTCCGTCCGCATGTACAGGCTGGACGACGGGTACGGCCCGCCGAGCGCCGTCTGCGATCCCTCGGGGGTGCGCATGTCGACGAGGACGGTGCCGGCCTTCTTCGCCAGCAGCGTGGCGACCGTGGGGTCGGTGGTCATGCCGGCGTCGATGGAGCCCTTCTGCAGGGCGGAGATGAAGGTCTGTCCGGCGCCGACGGCGACCGGGGTGAACTCGCTGACGTCGACGCCGTTCTTGACCGCGAGGTACTTGGTCAGGAAGTCGGTGGAGGAGCCGAGGCCGGTCACGCCCAGCTTCTTGCCCTTGAAGTCCTTCGGCGACTTGATGCTGCCGGTGGCCTTCGCGGAGACGACCTCCACCTCGCCGGGCGCGTGCGAGAACTGCACCACGGACTCCACCTGCTTGCCCTTGACCTGCAGGTCGAGGGTGTGGTCGTAGAAGCCGACGGCTCCCTGGACCTGCCCGGCGACGAGCGCGGTCTCCGCCTGCACCCCGGCGGGTTCGCTGAGCAGTTCCACGTTCAGGCCCTCGGCGGAGAAGTAGCCGAGCCGCTGGGTGAGCATCGCGGGCAGGTAGATGACCTTGTCCAGGCCGCCGACCATGATCTTCACATGCTCACCCTTGCCTCCGCCCCCGCCGGGGGCGGAGGTCGAGGTGGCCGCGTCGTCGGCGCAGGCGGTCAGACAGGACAGGGCGAGCAGGGCGGCCACGGCCGAGGCCGCGTAGCGGGCTGAGGTGCGCATGACGGTTCACGTCCTTGTGAGGAGGCGGTGCGGGAGGAGGGGGGCGGGCAGGTGACGGGCCGCGGTCACTGACCGGAACCGGCGGGCCGCCAGCGGAAGATGCGGCGTTCGGCGAAGGTGAGCAGCCCCTCGGCGATCAGCGCGACCGCGGCGAGGATGACCATCGCGGCGTAGACACCGGCGGCGTTGAAGGTGCCCTGGGACTGGGCGACGAGCAGTCCGATGCCGCGGGTGGCGCCGATGTACTCGCCGACGATGGCACCGATCAGCGCGAAGCCGAAGCTGACGTGCAGGCTGGTGAAGATCCACGACGTCGCGGACGGGATGACCACCTGGAGGGTCACCCGGCGGTCGCTGGCGCCGAGGATGCGGGCGTTGGCGACCAGGTTCCGGTCGACCTCGCGGGCGCCCTGGAAGGCGTTGAAGAACACCGGGAAGAAGACCAGGACGACGGCGGAGGCCACCTTGGAGGCCGGGCCGAGCCCGAACCAGATCACGAAGATCGGGGCGAGGACGATCCTCGGGATGGAGTTGAGCACCTTGATGTAGGGGCCCAGGACGTCCGCCAGGAACCGGACGCGTCCGAGCGCGATACCGAGCACCACACCGGCCACCACGCCGAACACCCAGCCGAGCAGCGCCTCGTAGAGCGTGTACCAGATCTGCTCGCCCAGCGAGCCGAGCGCGGTGCCGTGCGTGATCCAGGTCCAGATCTGGTCCCAGATCTGCGACGGCATCGAGAAGTTGAACGGATCGATGAGCCGGGTCCGGGAGAGGACCTCCCACAGGCCGAGCACCGCGATCAGGACCAGCACGCGCGCGGTGGTGACGACCGCCTTGCGGCGGCGGGCGGCGCGGGCCCGGGACTGGGATCGCTCACCGGTCTTGGCGAGGTCGGCGGCCGGTGTGCCGAGCACCTCAGGCGACATGGGCACCTCGCTCACGGGTGATGCGGACCTCTTCGCCGAGGGACTCCCAGATCTCGCGGTAGATCTCGACGAACTCGGTTTGCAGGCGGACCTGTTCGACCTTGCGGGGGCGGGGCAGGCCGATGTCGAAAACCTGCTTGACGGTCGCGGGACCGGCCGTCATCACGACGACCTTGTCGGCCAGCGCGATGGCCTCCTCCAGGTCGTGGGTGACGAACACGACCGAGGCGCCCGAGCCCTCCCACAGCTCCAGCAGCTCGTCCGACATCAGCGCCCGGGTCTGCACGTCGAGCGCCGAGAACGGCTCGTCCATCAGCAGGATCTCGGGGTCGTTGACGAAGGTCGCGGCGAGCGCGACGCGTTTGCGCTGGCCGCCGGAGAGCTGGTGCGGGTAGCGGTCCTCGAAGGCGGCGAGCCCGACCCGGGCCAGCCAGGCGCGTGCCCTCTGCTTCGCCTCCGCCTTCGGCACCCCCCGGAAGCGGGGGCCGGCCATCACATTGGACAGCACCGTGCGCCAGGGGAAGGTGGCATCCTGCTGGAAGACGAAGCCGACCTTGTCGCCGACGCCGCCAACCGGTTCCCCGGCCACCAGCACCTCGCCCTCGGTGGGCTCCTCCAGGCCGCTGACCAGCGTCAGCGTGGTCGACTTTCCGCAGCCGGTGGGGCCCACCACGGCCACGAACTCGCCGCGTTCCACGGTCAGATCGAGGCCGCGCACCGCGGTGTGCAGGCCCCCCGACGGGGTCCTGAACGTCTTGCTCGCGCCCCGCAGTTCGATGGCGGGGCTGGTGTCTGCGCTCATGGGCCGGGACGGTAGAGGCGGCCCGGCCGGGACAGCAGTCTTGCCGTCACAAGCCGTTCATCCGCTCGCAAACATCTGTTGTGCTCGTTTTGCTCGCGCTACAACAGCACAGCGGGAACACGGGCTCGACGCTCGCCCGGCCTTGAGGGAAAGAGGCCCGATGATTGACGTCCTGGTGGTCGACGACGACTTCCGTGTCGCAGAGATCAACGCCACGTACGTGGGGAAGGTTCCCGGGTTCCGGGTGATCACCCGCGCGCACAACGCCGACCAGGCCCTGACGGCCGTGCAGCGCGGCGGCATCGACCTGGTGCTCCTCGACCAGTATCTGCCTGACCGCTCGGGGCTGGATCTCGTCCACCGGATGCGGCAGCAGGGCCTCGGCACCGACGTCATCATGATCACGGCGGCGGGCGATGTGACGACCGTGCAGCAGGCGATGCGTCTGGGCGCGCTGCACTATCTGGTCAAGCCGTTCACCTTCGCCGCGCTGCGCAGCCGCCTGGAGTCCTACGCCGCGCTGCGCCGCACGGTGGACCGGGTCGGCGGCCAGGGTGTGGCCGGGCAGGAGCAGGTGGACCGGATCTTCGCCGCGCTGCGCACCGTGTCCACCCCGTCCTCCCCCGGCCTGCCCAGCGGGCATTCGGAGCCGACGACCGACCTGATCTGCGGTGTCCTGCACAGCGCCGGACGGCCGCTGTCGGCGCACGAGGTGGCCGCCAGGACCGGGCTGAGCCGCTCCACCGCCCAGCGCTATCTGCGCCACCTGGAGCGGGCCGGCCGGCTGCGGCTGTCCTTGAAGTACGGCGACACGGGCCGCCCGGAGCACCGCTATGCGTGGGTGACGCCGTAGGCCGTCCGCGGCCGCGCCTGTTCCGCGCACGCTGACTAGGCGGCGCCGGCGCCGGTCAGGGACCGCACCTCGGTCTCCGCGTGCCGGGCCTCGTCCGGGGGTTCGGCAAAGGTGACGGTGCCGAGCCAACCGGCGAGGAAGCCCAGCGGGACGGAGACGATGCCGGGGTTGTGCAGCGGGAAGCAGTGGAAGTCGACGCCGGGGAACAGCGCGTCGGGGTTGCCGGAGACCACCGGGGAGAGCACCACGAGCAGCAGGGCGGGAACCAGCCCGCCGTAGACGGCCCAGACCGCACCACGGGTGGTGAAGGACCGCCAGAACAGCGAGTACAGCAGCACCGGAAGGTTCGCGGAGGCCGCGACCGCGAAGGCGAGTCCCACCAGGACCGCGACGTTCAGTCCGCGGGCGAGCAGGCCCAGGGCGATGGCGGCCGCCCCGATGCCCACGGCGGCGGTCCGTGCCACGGCCACCTCGCTGCGCGGCCGGCGGTCACGGCGCCGCAGCGCCGCGTACAGGTCGTGGGCGACCGCGGCCGAGGAGGACAGCGTGAGCCCGGCGACCACCGCGACGATGGTGGCGAGGGCGACGGCGGCCACCACCGCGACCAGGACCGCTCCCGCGGTGGAGCCTGCGCCGCCGCCCAGGTGGAGGGCCAGCAGGGGCACCGCCGTGTTCCCCGCCGCGTTCGACCCGCGGACGGCGTCCGGTCCGACGAGCGCGGCGGCACCGAACCCGAGGACGATCGTCATCAGGTAGAAGACGCCGATGAGGCCGATGGCCCACAGGGCCGAGCGGCGGGCGGCCCGCGCGGTCGGCACGGTGTAGAAGCGCGCCAGGATGTGCGGCAGGCCGCCGGTGCCGAGCACCAGTGCCAGGCCGAGGCTGAGGAAGTCCAGGCGTGCGGTCCAGTCGCCGCCGTACCTCAGGCCGGGCGCCAGGAAGGCGTCCCCGTGGCCGCTGTGTGCGGCGGCGGTGAGCAGCAGCCGGTTCACATCGCCGTGGAACCGGAGGAGGACGAGCACGGTCAGGGCGAGGGTTCCGGCCAGCAGCACGACCGCCTTGACGATCTGGATCCAGGTGGTGGCCCGCATGCCGCCCAAAGACACATAGAGCACCATCAGCACCCCGACGCCGGTCACCGTCCACATCTGTGCAGCGCTGCCGGTCCGTCCCAGGAGCAGGGCGACAAGGGCGCCCGCGCCCACCATCTGCGCCACCAGGTACAGCACGGACACGGTGACCGAGGAGGTGCCCGCCGCGAGCCGCACCGGGCGCTCGGCCATGCGTGCCGCGACCACGTCGGCGAGGGTGAACCGCCCGCAGTTGCGCACCAGTTCGGCGAGCAGGAACAGCACCACCAGCCAGCCCACGAGGAAACCCACCACGTAGAGCACCCCGTCGTAGCCGACGAGCACGATCAGCCCGGGCACGCCCAGGAAGGAGGCGGCGGACGCGTAGTCGCCCGCGATGGCGAAACCGTTCTCCATGGGGGAGAACAGCCGTCCGCCGGCGTAGAACTCCTCGGCCGAGCCGTGCCGGGTGCGGCTCACCCAGGCGGTGATCGCCAGCGTGACCGCGACGAACACGCTGCACAGCAGCAGCGTCAGCGTCTGGTGGTTGCCGTTCATGACGCACCGCCCGCGACGTGCCGCGTGCGGTCCTGGGTGTCCCAGCGCAGGTCCAGCGCGGCCCGGTCGCGCCGCAGCCGTGCGTGGCGCGCGTAGGCCCAGGCGAACAGGAAGGTGCTGAGGAACTGTCCGAGCCCCGCGAGCATGGCCACGTTCACCGCTCCCGCCACCGGGCGGGCCATCCACCCGGGCGCGGCCGTGGCGGCCACGATGTACGCCACGTACCACAGGAGGAAGGCCGCCGCCCCGGGCACCACGAAGCGGCGGTAGCGGGAGCGCACCTGCTGGAACGCGGCGCTGCGCTGCACGTCCAGGTAGACCTGGGCCGTCGTCTCGGGCATCCGGCCGGTCTGTCCCTCGCGGCGGGCCGCCGGGACGGACGCGACGGCGCCCGAGCGGTCTGTTCGGTCCCGGCCGCGGGCCGGAGCGTCGTGCCAGGGGTCGCGGCAGGTCATGGTCTCGGCGGTGCCCCGGGCCTGCTCGTCGTGCGCCCCCTTGCGCGCGGGCGCGCGCTCGGGACCGCCTCCGTGCCCCTGGGGGCGGCTGTTGCGTGACTGCATGCCCAAGGATGGACAGAACGGGAAGATCCGTGACTTCTCTTCCCGGCCTTGTTCACTCCATCAAGTGAGGGACGCTCACGTGGATCACCGTGCGGGCGGCCGGGCCACTCCCGTCGCGTAGGCGTACCGCACGGCCTGGGCACGGTCCTTCACGCCGGCCTTGGCGAAGAGGTTGTTGATGTGGGTCTTCACCGTGGCCGTGGAGATATGCAGCCGGCGGGCGATCTCCTGGTTGCTCAGGCCCTCCGCGATCAGGGCCAGCACCTCGCACTCCCGCGTGGTCAGTCCGTCGGGCGTCCGGGCGGCGGGGGCGGGACGCGGCCCGGCCCCGGTCAGCCGTTCCAGCAACCGCCGCTGGATGCCGGGCGAGAGTCCCGCGTCCCCGGACATGACGTTCCGCACGGCCCGGACGATCTCGTCGCCGCCGGCGTCCTTGGTCAGATAGCCGCGCGCGCCCGCTTCGAGTGCCGGGAACAGCGACTCGTCGTCGTCGAACGTGGTGAGGACCACGACCTGGGTGCCGGGGTGCCCGGCCCGGATCCTGCGGGTGGCCTCCACACCGTCGCAGCGCGGCATGCGCAGGTCCATCAGGACGACGTCCGGGGCGAGTTCCGCGACGAGCCGGACCGCCTCGTCCCCGTCCCCGGCCGATCCGACGACCTCGATGCCGGGCAGCAGGCCCAGCAGCATCACGATGCCCTCCCGCACCACGGTCTGGTCGTCCGCCACCACGACCCGTGCGGGCTTCTCCCCTGTCTCCTCGCTCATGCGGGCACCTTCAGCGTCACGGCGAATCCCTCCTCGTGCGGTCCGGCGTCGAGGGAGCCGCCCAGCAGCTCGGCACGCTCCCGCATGCCCAGCAGACCGTACCCGCCTCCGGAGCCCGCCAGTTCACCGGGCGTGCCGCCGAAGTCCCGCACGTCGAGCGTCACTTCGTGCTCTCCGTAGTCCAGGTGGACATGGACCGCGGCGCCGGCGGCGTGCTTGCGGACGTTCGTCAGCGCCTCCTGCGCGACTCTTCTCACCGCCTGCGACGCCTCGGCGGGCAGGGGCCGGCGTTCACCCGAAAAAGTGACCTCGGCCTTCGCGTTCTCCCGCACCAGTTCGCTGAGGAAGTCCTCCAGCGGGGTCAGCTCGCCGCGCAGGGCGGACAGGGCCTGGCGGGTCTCGGCGAGGCCGTCGCGGGCCATGCCCCGGGCGGCGACGATCCGTTCGAGGATCTGCTCACGGTCCGCGTCCTGCTCCACGAGCAGCCGCGCGGCCTCGAGGTGGACGAGCTGGGCCGACAGGCTGTGCGCCAGCACGTCGTGGATCTCCCGCGCGATCCTGGCGCGCTCGGCCAGCGCCGCCGACTCCGCCTCGGCCGCCCGAGCGGCCCGCTCCTGGGCGAGCAGGCGCAGCGCTCCGGCGCGGGCCTCCGCGTCGAGGCGCAGGACGTAACCGGCGAGGGCGAGACCGGCGGCGGTGGCCCCGGTCGCCAGCCAGTTGTCGTCGTGGGACAGGGCGTAGCAGGCGAGCGAGAGCGCCGCGACGGGCGCCCCGGCCGCCAGGGGCAGCCGCACCAGGGCCATGACCGCGCAGGCGCACCACAGCAGCAGGGCGGGCACGGTCAGCTGCCCGGCGTGCGCGGCGAGGCCCAGGCCGACGAGCACCGCCAGCAGTCCGAGGGAGGGCCACAGCCGGTGCGCGAGGGTGGCGCGGAAGAAGCCCCAGACGGCGACGCCGGCGAGGAGGACGCCGGCCACCGCCGCCGCGACTTGCCAGGGCGGGCGGTGACCGCTGCGGAAGGCACCCCACAGCAGCGCGACGCCCGCCAGCGCGCGCACCGACCGGCCGAGGAGCCGCCGGGGCCGGGACAGCCCGGCGCGGCTCAGTGCCTCCGGGGAGGGCCAGCGCGTCCAAGGGGTGTCGGTCACACACGTTCCTTCCACGCGGGTCGGACCTTGCCGTCACCGTACGCCGTGCTTGCGCCGGCCGCCGGGACGGTGAGGGACCGTGCGCGCAGCACCATGACCGCGGAGCGGGCCAGCAGCGTGAGCGCGAGGGTGAGCAGCACGGCCGCGCTGCCCTGCCGTATCCCGAACGAGGAACCGAGTGCGGCGAGGCCGATCCGCAGCGCGATGCCGCCGATCCAGACGGCCGCGCTCGCCGTGCTGCTCCGGGTCCACACGGTGCCGTCCTGGCCGGCCCAGATCCGGGTGGTCCAGCCCCAGCCGGCTCCGGTGCCCAGGCCGATGAGGAGTCCGGCGGCCAGCAGGGCGGCGGACGCGCCATGGTGGTCGGGGTCCAGGAGGGCCGGCTTCCGCAGCGCGACGACCGTGAGGACGGCCGGGACGAGCCACCAGCGCCGGTCGGCGTCGAACCTGCGTGTCCGGAACAGCCGCACGATCACCAGGGCGGCGACGGCGACGATCACCAGCACGTTGACGAGCCCGGACATCAGACCTCCGTGAGCAGCGACGAAGCGCCGACGGCGGGGTGCCGTCGGCGTCTTCGACGCTACGCAGGGAGGCGGTTCGGTTGATCGGAGCGCGGATGGATCATGGGTGGATCCTGCGCACCGTCCTCTCTCCACCCGTGGGTGGAGAAGCGGCCCGCGGCCGGTTCCCGGTCCGCGTCGGGGACGCTGCGGACCCGGATCCGGCCGCGGCGAAGGCGCCTACGCGTCGATCCGCGAGCGGTCCAGGGTGGCCGCCGAGCTGGCGATGAACTCCTTGCGCGGGGCGACGTCGTTGCCCATCAGCAGCTCGAACACGGCCTCCGCGGCCTCCAGGTCGGTGAGGTTGATCCGGCGCAGGGTGCGGCGGCGCGGGTCCATGGTGGTCTCGGCAAGCTGGTCGGCGTCCATCTCGCCGAGGCCCTTGTACCGCTGGATCGTGTCCTTGTACCGGATGTTCTTGCTCTGGAACTCCAGCAGCTTGTCCCGCAGCTCCCGGTCCGAGTACGTGTAGACGTACTTGTCCTGGCCCTTCTTCGGCTGGACCAGCTCGATGCGGTGCAGCGGCGGCACCGCGGCGAACACACGGCCCGCCTCGACCATGGGCCGCATGTAGCGGTGGAACAGGGTCAGCAGCAGCGTCCGGATGTGGGAGCCGTCCACGTCGGCGTCCGTCATCATGATGATCTTGCCGTAGCGCGCGGCGTCCAGGTCGAAGGTGCGGCCGGACCCGGCCCCTATGACCTGGATGATCGCGCCGCACTCGGCGTTCTTGAGCATGTCCGTGACGGACGACTTCTGGACGTTGAGGATCTTGCCGCGGATCGGCAGCAGCGCCTGGAACTCGGAGTTGCGGGCGAGCTTGGCGGTGCCGAGCGCGGAGTCGCCCTCGACGATGAACAGTTCGCTGCGCTCGACGTCGTCGCTGCGGCAGTCGGCGAGCTTGGCGGGCAGGGAGGAGGATTCCAGCGCGGTCTTGCGGCGCTGGGCGTCCTTGTGCTGGCGGGCGGCGATGCGGGTGCGGGCCGCGGCGACGACCTTCTCCAGCACCACGCGGGCCTGCTGGGCGGCGTCGCGCTTGGTGGCGGTCAGGAACGTCTTGAGCTGCTTGGAGACGACGTTGTTCACGATGCGGCGGGCCGCCGAGGTACCGAGCACCTCCTTGGTCTGGCCCTCGAACTGCGGCTCGGCGAGCCGCACGGTGACCACGGCCGTCAGGCCCTCCAGGGCGTCGTCCTTGACGATGTCGTCCTCGGCGACGCGCAGCAGCTTCTTGGCGCGCAGGACCTCGTTCAGCGTCTTGGTGACGGCCTGCTCGAAGCCGGCGGCGTGGGTGCCGCCCTTGGGGGTGGCGATGATGTTGACGAACGAGCGGACCGTCGTGTCGTACCCGGTGCCCCAGCGCAGTGCGACGTCCACGCCGAGTTCGCGGGTGACCTCGGTGGGCGTCATCTGGCCGTGCTCGTCGAGCACCGGCACGGTCTCCTTGAAGGTGCCCTGCCCGCTGAACCGCAGCACGTCGCAGACGGGCTTGTCGTCCGCGAGGAACTCGCAGAACTCGCTGATGCCGCCGTCGAAGCGGAAGGACTCCTCGCCCTTGCTGCCGCCCTCGCCCAGGCCGAGCTCGTCGCGGACGACGATCGTCAGGCCGGGCACCAGGAAGGCGGTCTGGCGGGCGCGCTGGTGCAGGGTCTCCAGGGAGAGCTTGGCGTCCTTGAGGAAGATCTGCCGGTCGGCCCAGTACCGCACCCGGGTGCCGGTGCGGTTCTTGGGGATCTTCTTGGTCTTGCGCAGGCCGCCCTTGGGCTCGAACTTCGCGTCCGGTCCGGCGCCGGAGAAGGCTCCGGGCACCCCGCGCCGGAAGCTGATGGCGTGGGTGTGACCGCCGCGGTCCACCTCGACGTCCAGCCGGGCGGACAGGGCGTTGACCACGGAGGCGCCCACGCCGTGCAGACCGCCGGAGGCCGCGTAGGAGCCGCCGCCGAACTTGCCGCCCGCGTGGAGCTTGGTCATGACGACCTCGACACCGGACAGGCCGGTTCTGGGCTCGACGTCGACCGGGATGCCGCGGCCGTTGTCCTGCACCTCGACGGACCCGTCGTCGTGCAGGATCACCTCGATGTGGTCGCACACGCCCGCGAGTGCCTCGTCCACGGAGTTGTCGATGATCTCCCACAGGCAGTGCATCAGGCCACGGCTGTCGGTCGACCCGATGTACATGCCGGGGCGCTTGCGCACGGCTTCGAGGCCCTCGAGGACGAGCAGGTGCCGCGCGGTGTAGTTGGAGCCGTCCCGGTCTGCTCCTGCCAGCAGCGCTGTGGACGGCACGGACGTGTCGGCGGTCACGCGGTTCGCTCCTCGCTGAATTTCGAACGGGGCCCGGAAGGTTGGGGCGCGGTCTCGGTTGTCGCACCAGAGGGTACCGAGCCCAGGTGGGGGCCTCGTAACGCAACCCTCGGCAGGAGACAAGAGTAGTAGAGAGTCGCATGTACGTTCGATACCTCGATGGGGTGAAGCACACATCACGTTCCCTTCGAGGCATGAACCATTTAGGCTCCGGGCACGTCCTCTTGCACAAGCCGGTGACACCGCCGGGGAGGACCGACCATGACCGACAGCGCGAACCCGTACGACACATAGACACGCACTACGGCACATTCGCCGCCACCCGGCAACGGACAGCCGTCTCGGACAAGATTTTTCCGAGAAAAAGCCACGAGCGGGAACGTTTGCGGCTGGTTGGATGTTGACCCTGGTACGACAGCTCGTCGAGCTAGAGAAGAGGCGACGTGACTACTGTTCTGACCCCCGCGAGCCCGCTGACGGCCGGCGACCGGTGCGACCGCTGCGGCGCCCAGGCCTACCTGCGCGTCGTCCTGCTGAGCGGCGGAGAACTGCTCTTCTGCGCCCACCACGGTCGCAAGTTCGAGCCGGAACTCAAGAAGATCGCCGCTGAGATACAGGACGAGACCGCGCGCCTGACGTCTGCTTCGGCAAGCGCGTCCGACGAACGCTGACACCTCGCACGACGAGCAAGGTCCGGCACAGACCGGCGAAAGGGCGGTCGCTTCCGTTCACGGAAGTGACCGCCCTTCGTCGTCTCCGGCCACCGCGCGCACCGGCCCGGCTCCGCCGGGTCACCCGGATCCGGTCCGGCGCCGGGTGACCGGGGTGTCAGCGGCGCGGCCGAGGGTCTTCACGACCTCGGACACGCGCGTGTAGACACCCGGTCTGCCCGGCTCCCCGCAGCCGCTCCCCCACGACACCAGGCCGATCAGCCGTCCCTGTGCCACCAGCGGGCCTCCGCTGTCCCCCTGGCAGGCGTCACGGCCCCCTGCGGGCTCTCCGGCGCACAGCATGACACCGGGCCGGTAGCGGCCCTGAGCGCCGCCCGGGTAGGCCCGCTCGCACTGCGCGTCGGGCAGGACACGCACCCGTGCCGCGTGCAGGCTGCGCGCGTAGGCCGCGACCCCGGTGGTGTCGCCCCACCCGTACACCACGGCACCGGTGCCCGGCCGGTACGCCCGGTCACCGGGACCGGCCATGGTGATCACCGCGCGGGCGGACACCGGTTCGGCCAGGGTGAGCACGGCGAAGTCGCCCGCGTTGGTCGCGGTGTCGTAGCGCGGGTTCACCCACACGGAGCGCACCCGGATCTCCTTGCCCTGCGTGGACAGCAGATCCGTGCGGCCGGTGATGACCGTCAGATCCGGTGTCGGCGGCGAGCCGACGACCTCTCTGCCCAGACAGTGCGCCGCGGTCAGCACGGTGGTGCGGCCGACGGCGACACCGCCGCAGAACTGCCCCGAGCGGCTGCCTCCGAACCGGTCACGGCTGGAGAGGGCCACCGTCCAGGGACTCTGCGCGACATCGACGGGAAAGCCTCCGACGACCACGCCGCCGGCAGCGGCCGGAGGGCCGGCGACCAGCGGTATCGCGGCCGCCGCGGCCGCCAGGACCAGGGGCCGGGCCAGGGCCCGGACGCTACGGCCTCGCATGCGCTCTCCTCACTCTGGGATGATCATGTGAACACCCAGAGTCACGCATCGCGGCCAGGTCCGCAGCACGAAGGTCCGGTCCCTTCCCGGGGACCGGACCTTCCGCGGGGGTACGACCGCGATCAGTCGAGGTAGTCGCGCAGCACCTGGGAGCGCGACGGGTGGCGCAGCTTCGACATGGTCTTCGACTCGATCTGGCGGATCCGCTCACGCGTGACGCCGTAGACCTTGCCGATCTCGTCGAGGGTCTTCGGCTGGCCGTCGGTCAGGCCGAAGCGCATGGAGACGACGCCCGCCTCGCGCTCGGAGAGGGTGTCGAGCACCGAGTGCAGCTGCTCCTGCAGCAGCGTGAAGCTGACCGCGTCGGCCGGGACGACCGCCTCGGAGTCCTCGATGAGGTCGCCGAACTCGCTGTCGCCGTCCTCGCCCAGCGGGGTGTGCAGCGAGATCGGCTCGCGGCCGTACTTCTGGACCTCGATGACCTTCTCCGGGGTCATGTCGAGCTCCTTGGCCAGCTCCTCCGGGGTGGGTTCGCGGCCCAGGTCCTGGAGCATCTGGCGCTGCACCCGCGCGAGCTTGTTGATGACCTCGACCATGTGCACCGGGATACGGATGGTGCGGGCCTGGTCGGCCATGGCGCGGGTGATCGCCTGGCGGATCCACCAGGTGGCGTACGTGGAGAACTTGTAGCCCTTGGTGTAGTCGAACTTCTCGACCGCGCGGATCAGACCGAGGTTGCCCTCCTGGATGAGGTCCAGGAAGAGCATGCCGCGGCCGGTGTAGCGCTTGGCCAGGGAGACCACCAGGCGGAGGTTGGCCTCCAGCAGGTGGTTCTTGGCGCGGCGGCCGTCCTCGGCGATGATCTCCAGCTCGCGCTTCAGCTTGGGCGCCAGCTTGTCGGAGTTGGCCAGCTTGTCCTCGGCGAACAGACCCGCCTCGATGCGCTTGGCCAGCTCGACCTCCTGCTCGGCGTTGAGCAGGGGAACCTTGCCGATCTGCTTGAGGTAGTCCTTGACCGGGTCGGCGGTGGCGCCGGCCGCGGCGACCTGCTGGGCGGGAGCGTCGTCCTCGTCCTCGTCGGAGAGCACGAAACCGGCGTTCTCGGCGTCGGGCTCCTCGGCGGCCTTCGGGTCGTCGAGCACCTCGTCGTCGAGAAGGTCGATGTCGTCCTTCTTGGCCGCGGTCTTCTTGGCCGCCGTCTTCTTGGCGGCGGTCTTCTTCGCGGTCGTCTTCTTGGCCGTCGTCTTCTTGGCCGCCGTCTTCTTCGCGGCCGCCTCGTCCTCGGCGGACGCGTCGCCGGCGGAGGCCGCCGAAGCGGCGGTGGCGGTGGCCTTCCGGGTGGTCACCGTCTTCGTCGCCGCCTTCTTGGCGGCGGTGCGCTTGGCCGGACTCTTCGCGACGCTCTTTCGGGTGCGCTTGTTGGGCTCCGCGGCACTGACCATCAGCGTCACACCCTCTTCCTCGAGGATCTGGTTGAGGCTGCGCAGTACGGTTTTCCACTGAGTGGCCGGAATCTGGTCAGCTTCGAAGGCCCGACGCACATCGTCGCCGGCGATCTGCCCCTCAGCCTTTCCCCGCTCGATGAGCGCCATGACAGAGACGGACTCGGCGATCTCCGGCGGGAGCGTACGGGATGTGCTGGCCGACACGAACAACCTCTCGGAACGTTGGAAAACGGCTTCCGGCCCCGTCCACGGCGGACGGAGGCCGACCACCGGCCTGGGGATGGGCCGACGGCGCGGGCGCGGGCCGAGGAAGAGCACAGCGCCGTGAACGGCGTCCGTATTCCCTCCGCGGCTGTCACCTCTTAGGTCATCGCGTTGTCTCCGCGAGCGTTACGCCCCCTTCACGTGGCCCGAGTCACACCGGTAAGCGTTCAAAAGCGGGCACACGCGATCAAAAAGCGGCCCATCCATGATCCACGCTGTGCCGGCCGAATGCCGCGCCGGTCGGGGCACCGCCCGCGCGGCCCGCGCGGACCCCGCCGTGGGCGGCGGGTCCGGCGGGGTCCTGCCGAGCCCGTTCACCGGCCGGGCGGCAGGCAGGGGAGGACGGCGGGGCTGTCATGCCGTCCGTGCCCGGATCGGCGTACGCGGCTCAGTGCTCGCGCGGCGCGGGGACCACCCGCTCGATCTCGGGGTGCACCGTCAGCAGCTGGCGCATGGCGGCCTCCGCGGCCGCACCGTCGCCCGCCCCGAGCGCGTCGACGATGCGGGCGTGCTGCGCCAGGGCCGTCTCGCTGGGCCGGTCGCATCCCGTGACGGGGCCGCCGGAGACCTGGAGCGCCGCGGAGACGATGCCCGAGAGGTGCTCCAGCATCCGGTTGCCCGCGACCTGGATCAGCAGCGTGTGGAACTCGGCGTCGGCACGGGAGAAGGTCAGCGCGTCGCCCTGGCCGAGGGCGTGACCCATGATCTCCACCATGTCGGCCAGGCGCTGCTGGACGTCCTCGCGTCCGTGCCCGGCGGCGAGCCGGGCGGCGAGGGGCTCGATCGTCCAGCGCAGCTCGCTCAGCTCACGGCGCTGGTCGTCGCGCTGGGGCCCGAAGGCCCGCCACTCGATGATGTCGGGGTCGAGCAGGTTCCAGTCGCTGACGGGACGCACCCGCGTGCCGACGTTCGGCCGCGCGCTGACCAGGCCCTTGGCCTCCAGGACGCGCAGCGACTCGCGGACGACGGTGCGGGAGACCTCGAACCGCTGGCCGATCTCCTCGGGCACCAGCGGCCGGTCCGCGCCCAGATCGCCGGAGACGATCATCTGGCCGAGCTGCTGGACGAGTTGGCCGTGCAGTCCGCGGCCGCGGCTGCCCGCGGCGCGCCGGCCCACCCGGCCCAGCTCCGGGTCCGCCCCCTCCCAGGACGGGCCCGCGACACGGTCGGGGGCGGGTGCCTCCGCGTACGGGTATCGGTCGAGTTCGCCCGGACCGGCCACGCCGGAGTCGGCGGAACGGGCGGCGGTCATCATGGTGTGCGCAAGGGTACTCACGGAACCTTTGTCGGCGCCGTTTCCAACTCCCTTGAGGTCTTTGGTGAAAAGCACACGAAAGGGTGATCGCTCACTTCACCGCAATTGACGCCTTATCAGAAAGAAATGGGCTTTCTACGGGGAATTACAGACATCGACCGTGCGCAACAGGGTCGAAGCCGGTCATCGGGCAGGGTGCGCACCGGTCAGCGCGTCCGGTTCCGCACGGTCATGGCCACGTATCCGCAGGCGAGCGCGGCCAACGACAACACCAGTGCCGCGCCCATCGGTTGAGCGGTGAGCCGGGCCGCGGCGGACAGGTAGCGGCCGCCGCCGAAGGGCCAGGGCAGCAGGAACATCTCGCGCAGCCGGGCGGGCAGGCCGTCGGGGTCGCCGGCCGAGGCGCCGAACACCGCGTGCACCGCGGGGGCCACGACCACCGGAACCGCCAGGACCGTGGCGAGCCCGGCCGCGGTGGAGCGGAAGATACCCGCGGCCAGCACGCCGGTCCAGGCGCAGCCCACCACGAGAGAGACCCAACTCGCGCCCAGCACAAGCCAGTCGCCGGGCACCTGGGTCAGCCCCCCGCCGAAGACGAGGTAGAGGGCCTCGGCGTCGCAGCCGATGGCGAGGAAGGCGAGCAGCAGCGCGGTGGCGGTGGCGACGAGGAGTTTCGCGGCGAGCAGCCCCAGACGGCGGGGCACGGTGCCGCGGTCGGCGGCGAGCGCGGGGTGGCGGAACTCGTCGCCGAAGGCGAGCGCGCCGAGCAGTCCGGCGCCCAGCGCCGCCGGCGGGAGCGGGAGCAGCTGGGGCCAGGCGGCCAGCAGCCGCGGCTGCGGGGTGTGGCCGAGGCCGCCCATGATCAGCGACGTGAGGGCGGAGACGACGAGGACGGCGGCGCAGGTGACGAAGCCCGTACCGATGCCCCAGGCGCGGCGCAGTTCGTAGCGCAGGGGGCGCAGGGGGCTCGGGCCGGGACGGACGCAGATCGGCGGCGGGAGCGTGGAGGAGGTGTCGAGCCGGAGTGCCTCCGCCGGGCGGGGGGTCGGGATCGAGGGCTGTGCGGCGGAGGGCCGCCGCTCGGCGCCGGTGCCGTGAGCGCCCGGTGCGCCGGGGGCGGCCGGGCGGCTGTTCGCGGGCGGGTGGTCCGGGCCGGCCGCGGTGGACCGGGTGCCCGTGCGGGAGGTGGCGGCGGGGGCCGCGCGGTGGGGGCCCGCGGGGGCGGCGGAGGCCGGTGCTTCCGGGGAGGCGGAGCGAGCGGGGGCTTTGGGGGCGACGTCGGTGGAGAGGGTCTTCGCGAGGAGCGCCGGTGAGGAGTCCGGGTGGCCCGCGCGGGGCGTGCCGGGGCGTGTCGCCGTGGCTGCGGAGGGTGTCCCGGTCGCGTCACCGGAGGGCGTGCCGTGGTCGTCCGCCGCAGCGGCCCGCGCGGGGGTGCCGGCGACGGCGGGCTCGCGCTGCTCCGGCGCCTGAGCGGTTCCCGGCAGGTCCGGGGTGCCGGCGGTGGGTGCGGGAGCTTCCGTGCGGGCGGCGGTCCGACGGGGTTCGCCGGGTGCGGCGGCGGGGCGCAGGTTCTCGCCCTCGGGACGTGGTCCGGACCCGGTGAGCACGGTGCCGCCCTCGTCGGGCCGGCCTCCGGAGGCTGCCGAGGGGCGCTGTGCGGCGGGGTGGTCACCGGCGAGAGCGGTGGGCACCTCGTCGAGACGCGTGGCGGCGCGACGTGCCGGGCCGCGTAGGCCGGTCGCCGGGTGCGTGGCGGAGCGCCTGCCGGCCGGGGCGGAGACCGCCGGCCGGTCGTCGGGGGCGTCGCCGGTGTGCCGGTCGTGTCCCGGGTGTTCGGGGTGTGCCGGCTTCTGACGGCCCACCGCAGCACCCGGTTCCGCCGTCGAGGCAGGGGACGCGGCGGGGGACGCGGCTCCGGCGCCCGGCCCCATGTCCCCTACTTCGTCGGCGAGTTGGTGGATGAGGATGCCGTGGCGGAACGCGGACTCGCCGACGTCGGCGCACGTGCTGCCGTAGACGGAGAGGCGGTTGCCGTCCTCGTGCACGACTTCGACGGAGCGCCGGGCGACGCGTGCTTCCTTGATCAGCAGGGCGGCCAGGCGCGCGGCGTGCGGGGTGCGGACGGCCACGCGCGGGCGGAGCCGGTTGCGGGCGAACTCGGTGGCCTCCTGGTCGGCGACGACACTGCCGCGGTCGAGGGTGACGACCCGGTCGGCGGTGCGCGCCGCCTCCTTCGAGTCGGCGGTGGTGAACAGCACGGTGCCGCCCTGGGCCGCGTGGGCGCGCAGCATCTCGTGCAGCCAGCGGCTCTCCCGCGCGGACAGTCCGCGTGCCGGGTCGTCGAGCACCAGGGTGTGCGGGCCGGGCAGCAGGGCGCAGGCCAGACCCAGCCGGCGGTCCAGGCCGCGTGAGAGGGTGCCCAGGCGTTCTTCCCGGAAGCTGACCAGGCCGACGGTCTCCAGCACGTCGTCGGCCCTGCGGGCGGGCAGTCCCGCGGCGGCGCAGAGCATGCGCAGATGGCCGCGGACCGTGCGGGAGGGATGTCCGGGGACGTCGCCCAGCAGCACACCGACCTCGCGCGCGGGGTGGGGGATGCGGTGCAGCGGACGGCCCTTGAAGTAGGTGATGCCGCGGCCTTGTTGGAGTTCGAGCATGAGGCGCAGCGTCGTCGTCTTGCCCGCTCCCGCCGCTCCCAGGAGCGCGGTGACGCGCCCCGCGTGCGCCTCGAAGGAAACGTCGTCGACGGCGGGCGGGAGACCCTTGCGGGAGTCGCTGGTCAATCCGAAGGCCTGGATCACCCGCAGCAAGATAGCGCCTGATGTCCGTTTTTTCGGGAACCCGGCGCACGTTCGGACCGGCGGACGCCACCGCCCGCTTCGGTGTTCGCCTTTCGCAAGAAAGGACGGTTTCCGGCGCGGCCGGTGTGTCCGCCGCCGTCAGACCTCGGGGCGCAGCATCGGCGGGTTGAGCAGGGTGGCGCCGCCTGCCCGGAAGAGCTGGGCGGGCCGGCCGCCCTGGCGGGTGGTGGTCCCTCCGGTCGGCACCAGGAAGCCCGGGGTGCCGGTGACCTTGCGATGGAAGTTGCGCGGGTCGAGTGCCACGCCCCACACGGCTTCGTACACCCGGCGCAGCTCGCCGACGGTGAACTCCGGCGGGCAGAACGCGGTGGCCAGCGACGAGTACTCGATCTTCGAGCGGGCGCGCTCGACTCCGTCGGCGAGGATCCGGGCGTGGTCGAAGGCGAGGGGCGTCGGCTCGCCGTCGCGGTCGTGGCCCTGGAGCAGTTCCTCGACGGGTGCCCACCGGGCCCGGTCCGCGTCGCCGCCGGGCCGGGGCGCGGGCAGATCCGGGGCCAGGACGAGGTGGGCGACGCTGACGACGCGCATCCTCGGGTCTCGGTGGGGGTCTCCGTAGGTGGCGAGCTGTTCGAGGTGGGCGGTGCCGCCCTGGGCGGGCTGGGCGGGGTCGTGCACGCGCAGGCCCGCCGCCTCGGCCAGCTCGCGTGCCGCTGCCTGTGCCAGATCCTCGTCGGCCTTGACGAACCCGCCCGGGAGCGCCCAGCGCCCCTGGAAGGGTGGTTCCGCCCTGCGCACCGCCAGCGCGCACAGGGAATGGCGGCGGACGGTCAGCACGACCAGGTCCACGGTCACGGCAAAAGGCGGAAAGGCTGACGGGTCGTAGGGCATGCCGCGATCATAGTCGTCTGCCTGACGATAAACACTCCTGTCTCCGGCCGCCGAGGCGGCCGGCCCCCTGTGCTCGGCCGAGGCTTGCACGCCGCGCCTTCCCCCTTGCGTCCGCTGCCGCGGCGTACGAGGTCACGCTCCCAGTCGCAGGCCCTCGGCCGCTTCCTCGACGAGGGCGAGGCCGAGTCTGCTCACGCGTGCGGAGAAGGGCGCTCCGGCCAGCCGCAGCCCGGTCAGGGCGATCTCACCGAGGGGGGCGGAGCGCACCGGGCGGAGGGTGACCGTCCCGCCCGGTGCGTCGGGACGGATGCCCACGAGGGCGGTCAGCAGCAGGACGGGGGCGGCGGCCGCCGTGGCCGAGGGCCGGCAGGCGGCGGGGTGGTGGACGGGAGCGCTGCCCTCGGTGCGCTGCTCACCGGAGAACATCTCGGGCAGCCGGTGGCCGAAGGCCTCGGCCGCGGCCACCAGGCCCCGCAGCAGCGATCCGGCCTGTTTCTCGTGTCCCGCCGCGGCGAGACCGGCGACGGTGACGGCGGTCTCGGCGACCCGTACGGCTCCGGCACGGTGACCGAACGGGTTGTAGCCCGTCTCGTTCGCTGCCAGGCCGCGCAGTCCCCAGCCCGAGTTCATGGCCGGGCCGTCCAGCAGCCGGGCGAGTTGTCCGGTCTGGGCCTCATCGAGCAGTCCGGGTGCCTGCCGGCCTCCGCCGAGCAGGCCGGTGTCCAGCAGGTGGGCGGCGGCCGCGTCTAGGTGGAGCAGGGGGCGGCCGCCGGGTGCGCGGCCCGCGACGGGCCTGCCGCCGCCCGGATCCGGTGCCCAGAACTCCCGCCGGAACGCCGTGCGCAGCTCGTCGGCCCACTGGCGCAGTGCCTCGGCGCCGGGGCGGCCGTACGCGTCGAGCAGGTCCGCTCCGAGCACCGCGGCACGGTGCGCGTGGGCCTGGGTCTCGCAGCGGACGGGCCGTCCGGGCAGCGGGTCGCACAGGTAGGTGTCGCCGTCGGCGGTTGCCCGCAGCCAGGTCAGGCAGCGTTCGGCCGCCGGCAGCAGTTCTTCCGTCTCGTGGGCGGGCAGTCCCCAACGGCGGGCTTCCGCGAGGAGGACGGGGAACAGCAGGGTGGCCTCCACCCCGGTGCAGCAGGGCGGCAGGTGGGGGCCCGCGTCCCGGCGGGGACCGGGGATCATGCCGAAGCGCGAACCCGGGCCGGTGTACTGGGTGCGGGCCAGGGTGCGCAGGGTGCCCGCGGCGAGCCGGGTGCCCAGCGGCAGCGCCATCCGGGCCGCGGCGAGCGCCTCGGCCGGGGCGAGACCGCACCGCCACGGCGCGCCCGCCGCGAGATGCAGGTCGGCGGGGTGCTGCGGGTCGCGCAGCAGCAGGGCCCGCAGGTCCTGGATGCCGGTGCGCAGCAGGTCCGGGGCTCCGGGTGTGTCCGCGGTGGCAACGGCTCCGGCGAGGGGGCTCGTCGCCGTGCGGGCGGCGGAGCGGACCGGTCCGGCGCCGTCCTGCCGTACGCGCAGCTCCAGGCTCGCGGTGCCGCCCGGGGGCAGGTCGACCTGCCAGCGCAGCAGTCCGGCTGAGGCCAGCACGTCCGCCGGGGGCGGCTGTGCCGTCACGGACGCGCTGATGTCCGGCGCCGACCAGCACAGGCCGGGGCCGCGCACGCTCGCGGGACGTTCGCCGCCGGCCCGGCCGGCCGCGATCCGGCCGAGTTCCGCCAGGTCGGTGCCGAGTGCCACCTCGACCGGCAGCCGCAGGGGCCGCGGGGAGGTGCTGCGCAGCACGATCCGCTCGGTGCCCTCCGCGTCCCGGGTGCGTTCCACGACGACGTCCGGGTCGGGGCCCGCGTCGGGCGAGGCGCGCAGCGTGCCCACGAAGCGGACGCGGTCCGGTGCGGTCATCCTCGCCTGCACGACCAGCGGCTCGCGCCCGGCGACACGGAGCCGGCAGCGGGAGAGCAGGCGCCGGCCCGCCCGGTAGACGCCTTCCAGACCCCGGCCGGTCAGCTGGCCCTGTTCCGTGGAGACGGTCAGGGCCGGCAGGGCCACACAGATCAGGGCGTCGTGCGTGGAGGGCAGCTCGGCCGGACGGGCGGGGGCCGTCTGCGGCGCGGGCCGGCAGGCCCGGTGCGGGATCGGTGACCGGCGCTCGTCCCGGCCGGGTGCCGGCCGCAGGGGACCCCTCGCGGGAGCCGGGGCGCTGGGCGGGGTCCTGCTGGGCGCCGGGGTCTCGGCAGGTCGCGTCGGCTGGTGCATGCGGCGGCTTTCTCTGCGCTCTGGGCGCCTCGGGGCGCTCGGCCGGTCTCGGCCGGCCGGAGCCCGGGCGGGTGCTCGCGGGGGCGTGAAGTCCGGCGGGCGCCCTGGCCGGGTTTCCGCCACTCAGGTGAACGCGGCGGCGCCGGTCCAGGTCACGCCTCGGTGCCGTGCATACGGCCGAACGGCGGCGGGAGGGCAGCCGGAGGGCGGTGCGCGAAGCTCAGGTCATGTCTGGTCCTCCGGCTCGCTGCCGGGCGCGGACGGCGCGGGGCGGGGCGTGTCGCCGCGGTCCTGCGCGTCGGCTGCCGCAGGGCGCGGGCTAGTGCCGCCCGTGGTCGCGGAACGGGTGCGGGTGCGGACGCCGGGACGTGTCCCGTCGGTGCGGGATCCGGGACGGCTGGGAACCCGGCCGGGCGGGACCGGACCACGGGTGCCCGCACGCGGACGGCGCCGGCGGCGGCCCGCTCCTGCCGCTCCCCCGGTGCGCGTGGTGCCGTCGGCCGCTTCCTGCCCCTGCGAGGTCCCGGGGTCGGACCGGCCGGGTGCCACCTCGGTCGGCTGAGCGGCGGGCTTCGTCGGCTGAGCGGCGGGCTGGGGTGTCCGGCCGGCCGCTGCTGTGCGCGACAGGTCCGGCGTGCCCGATGGGTGCGGGGTGCCCGACGGGTCCGGCGTGCCCGGCGTGTCCGGCGTGCCCGGCGTGTCCGCCGCCGGCGTGTCCGGCGTGTCCGGCGTGTCCGGTGCCGCCGCCGCACCCCTGGTCCGAGCGTCCGGCGTCGGCGTATCCGGCGTCGGCGTATCCGGCGTCGGCGCATCCGTTGCCCGAGCGTCCGCTGTTTCCGGAGCGTCCGTCCCGGACGCGTCCGCCGTCTCGGCCGTCTCGGGAACGTCCTCCGCCGGCGTGCGGGCCGTGCGGGGAGCGTCCGTCGTGCCGTCCGGCTCGGCCGCCGGCGGCCGGGCGGGCTCCTGCCGGCCGGTGCGTTCCGCGCGCAGGCAGCGGCGGACCGATTCCGGATCCAGCCCTTCGTTGCACGCCTGGTGCAGCAGGCGTGCGAAGAGGTAGTCGGGGTCCGCGCCCAGCGCCATGGCCAGGGCCTCCCGGGCCTCCAGCTCGTCACCGGACGACCAGGCGACCCAGCCCGCGAGCGTCAGCGGGGCCGCCGCGTGTTCGCCGTACGGTCCCACGCAGCGGCGGGCCAGGGCGCGCCACAGCCGCAGCGCCGGGGCGGCCTCGTCGCCCTCCATCCATGCGGCGGCCCGGTCACGGGTCGTGCGGTCCTGCAGGCCGAGGATGAGCCGGGCTGCCTCCTCGTCCTCGAGCAAGCGGTCGTCGCGGAGATCGGCGGCGGCGACACCGGGCACGGCAGGTGCCTCGGCGAAGCGCCGCATGACACGCTCGGCGAGTCGCAGGGTCTCGACCGCCACCGCCGGGCCGTCCGCCTCGTCCAGCATCCGGGGCACCAGGGCCCGGCTCGCGATGTCCAGCGCCCGCTCCTGCTGCCGCGCGGCGGCGGCGCTCCGGCAGGGAAGCAGCCTGGCACGCACCTCCCGCAGGCTGCCCCGCACCTGGATGCCGGCGTAGGCCGCGGCGGCGGCCAGCACGGAGGTGCCGGGCAGTCCCATGGGCCTGCCCTCGTCGGGACAGCAGTCGTCGGTCGGACAGCAGTACGACCAGAAGCGCCCTCCGGAGATGCACAGCGCCTCGATCACCGGGACGTCGAGGCGCCCGCATTCGGTGCGGAGTCGCTGGGCGAGGGGGCGCAGCCTGTTCCTCACCTCCTGCGGGGACTCGCCTGCCGCCGGGTCCTGCCAGAGGAAGGCGACCATCCGCTCGGGAGGTCCCAGATCAGCGCCTGACCTGCACCACGCGCACGCCGGCGGCCCGAGGTTCCGGAATCCTTCCGCTCGCCTCCGGAAATTCCGACCACGCCGCATCCAGCACCGACCGCGTCCGCTCCTCCGCCTCCGCGAACAGATGCGCATACGTCCGCATCGTCGTCATCACGTCCCTGTGCCCGAGCCGCTTCTGCACAACCTTCGGGTTCTCGCCGCCGGCGATGAGCACCGACGCGTAGTGGTGCCGCAGCTCATGCATATGCCGCGGACGCAAACCCGCCCTCCGGCACACGTTCTTCAACGCCTTGTCGATCGTGCTTTTCAAGACCGGTTCACCGCTCGGCATGAGCCACAGCAGACCCGCCCACTTCCCGGCCGTGGGCGGCGGATGCTCAGCCACCCACGCGGCGAGGACGTCCACGGTCCGCTGGTGCAGGGGCAGTACGCGGCGGCCGGCACCGGTCTTCACACCGTCCAGGTACATGCCCTTGCACTTCTCGTACACCAGCTGCTCCTCGACCCGGTACACCCTCCGAAGGAAGTCGATCTTGTCGACGCGCATGCCGCGCAGCTCGCCAGAGCGCAGCCCCGTCTGCGCCGCTACCTCGAACATCGCCGCCCACAGCGGCTTGTAGGCGTGGGCGATGATCTGCCGCACCTCAGGAATGTCCGGCGGGTCCACGGGCGACTCGACCAAGGTGGGTGCTTTGATCCCGTCGAACGGGGACACCGGGATGATGCGGTCCGTCACCGCCAGTCTGAAAACACCCCGCACGTGCCGTGCGACGCGGTTCGGGTAGCCGCCTGACAGCCCGTATTTGGTGGTGAGGAGCTGCTGCCAGGCGCCGGCCTCCGAGGGGCGGATGGACCGCATCTGCCGCGGCCCCCACTCGGGGATCAGGTACCGCTCGAGCACGCCACGGTACTCGTGCGCGCTGCGGCCGATGACGGACTGCGCGGGCAGCCACGTCTCCAGGGCGTATCTCTCGACGGTAACAGTTCCGGCCTTCGGGTCAATCCAACTGCCGGTCTGTTTGGCCGACTCCTGCCGGACGATCTCCGCTTCGGCCTCGGCTTTCGTGCGGTGCATGCTCGTCCGCTCCTTGCCGAAGGGGTCGTCGTAGCGGGCCTGCCAGCGTTTGCCCTTACCATGCGCGGCGGACGGCACAAGGCCCTTGTGTTCGCCGCACTCCGCCTCATCAGGCGCGGGACGGCTCTTGTGCCAGCGGTCTGCGACGTAGCCCAATGCAGTGCTCCGAGAATCGTTCCGAATAGAAGGCCTGCCAGCGCTTGCTCTTGCCGTGCGCGGCGGACGGCCTCATCAGGCGCGGGACGGCTCTTGTGCCAGCGGTCCGCGACGTATCCCAGTCAGTGCTCCGAGGATTGTTCCGACGTCGATGCCGGCGGTGACGAGTGCCAGTGCGGCCTGTGCACGCAGGACCGGATCGTCGGCTGCCGCCGTGTTGATGACCGCGGTCGGCTTGTTGCGGAGCTGGCAGGTGAATGCGGCGATCCCGCGACCGAGCGGAGCGGCAAGAACCACGGAGCCAGACATAGAGCACCCCCGTTACAAATGGCCCGGAGCAGGACCCTCCGGGATCGGGAGCATATGACGAGTGACCGTTCGATCGCTATGAGTCGCAGGATTCCGTTGGAAGTTGCACGCCAGGTGTCTCTAAAGCAGGTGCTCTCGGCGCAACGCGTCCAGAGCGATCTTCGTTGCGGCCCGGATGTCGTCGACGCTGACGCCCTTCAACGCGCGGACCATGGCGCCCGAGATGATCGTCTCGTATCGCTCGGCGTTCACGCTCCGCTGCACATCGTGGTTCTCGTAGTCACCGGGCGACTCGGCGCCGGCGAGGATGGCATCGACTGCGCCGGTTGGCCAGCCGAGGGCACGCGCGATCGGATGCAGTGTGATCGGCATGCGCGTTTTGGGCACGACGCCGGATTCTGCGCGTTGGACGCTGCCCAGGGAGACGCCTGCTCGCGCCGCTAGCTCGTCCTGCGTGAGGCCTTGAGCGCGTCGTGCTGCGGCTAGTGCCTGGCCGAGCCGTGCCCACGCCTTGGGGTCGCGGTTCATGGCCGCCTCTCCTGGGCTGTTCGGGGCGCCCATCCCCTCGATAGGCACCGTTAGGCACCACGTTAGAGGTTGTTCCCGCATCTGGCGACCAGGCATCCGGCCACTCTCCGCGCCGCAGCCACCCCCTCTCCACGCCAGCAACACATGTGCGGTGTCGATACGTTTAGTAATGCTTACGTGTTGCGTCGTTGCGCATCGTTGGGTACGGTCGTTATGTGCAGCCAAACGGACAAGCCATCCGGAGGCAGCGCGAGGAACGCGGCTACGGCCTGCGCAGATTCGCCGAAGCCGCCGGGATAAGCCACAGCCACCTCTCCCGCATCGAACGGGGCCAGCGTGGCGCGCAACCCGAGGTCATGGCCCGGATAGCCGAACTCATCGGCTGCCGGATCACAGACATACAACGAAACCCAACGAGGAGCAATGATGAGCGAGACGAACACCGTATCGCCCTGCATGACGACGAAGGAACTCGCGGACATCCTGCGGATCACACCTAACGCCGTCCGCATGATGCGGCACCGCGGCCTCGGCCCGCGGGGCTTCCGCCGCGGCCGGCAGGTCCTGTACCGGCGGGCCGTCGTCGAGGAGTGGCTGGCAGCCCTGGAGGCCGCCGACACCCTCGCGCAGCGCGCCGCCTGACCACACACCCCGCCTGAGACGCCGAAGGGCCGCCCAGCTTGCCCGGCCGGCGACCCCACGACTCGGCGCCTCCACACAGCAGAGAAAGCAGAGGTCACCGTGACCACCGAGACTACCTCCCACGTCAGCAGTCGCATGCACACGCGCCTGGTGAACGCCGCCGCAGACGTCATCTCCCGCGCCATGCAGCAGGGCCGCACGCTCCCGGCCGCGCTGGCCGTGGCCCTCGACTCCGCGCAGCTGCTGCAGTCTCCCGAGACGGTCGCCGAGCTGGAGGCGCAGCGTGAGCGGCACCGTGCCCGGCTCGTCGCCGCCGAGGCCGACCTGCTGAACGTGCGCGGCCTGCTGTCCCCGACCGGACAGCCCCGCCGTGTCCCGGCGGAGGTCGAGATCCACGAGCGGGTGGCCCCGGCCGTCGAGTGGCTGCTGAACCGCGTCGCCGAGCTGGAGGGCGACACCGAGCAGTCCGCGCCGCAGGCCCCCCAGGGACAGCAGGCGCGCACCATCCTCGACCGCGCCCGTGACGCCCTCGACGCCCGCATGACGAAGGACGACCTGCGCCACGTCCTCAGCAACGTCATCGCCTACACGGCCGAGCTGGAGGCGCGGATCGCCGAGTACGAGCGGCCGGCCGACGGCATCACCCGGCGGATCGCCCCCGTGCAGGCGCTGCGCGAGGACTCGCAGGGCGGTGCCTGCTGATGTTCGGAATCATCACCCGCCGCCGCTACGACGAGCTGCTCACCGCGGCCACCGCCCTCGCCGCCCGGCTCCGCGACGAACGCGACCAGGCGCTCGACGAGCGCGACGCCTTCAAGGCCGCGGCCGAGACCGCCGCCCGCCTGGTCGCCGACCTGACCGACCTGCGGCGTCCCCTCGACGGCGCGTCCGTCCGCCCGGCCACCCCGTCCGCCGAGCTGCTCCGGGCCCGCGCGCAGATGCGTGCCTTGGAGCAGCGGCTCGCCGAGCTGCAGGCCGCGAACGAGGCCCGCGACCGCGCCGACTACATGGCGGCCGGCGGACCCCACTTCGACACGGACCTGGAGGCCGCGCCGTGAACGCGTTCACTGCGGCCCTCGGCGCCGACCTCACCGCCATCGGTGTCGGCTCCGTCACCGTCGCCCGCACCTGGCCCGCCCGCAGCGGCCGGCACCGCGCGCCCCGCCGCCGCGCCGAGGTCCTCGTGCCGCTCGCCGACCTGCTCGGCGACGAGCCGGAGGGTCTCGTCCACGAGCAGTGCCCGCGCGAGCAGATCCAACGGCCGCACCTCGCCTTTCCCAACGGCGCCCGCACCTGCACCACCTGCGGCCACGCCACGACAGGAGGCACGCCGTGAACATTTCCCGCGGCAGCGATCACCTCACCACCCTCAACCGCGCCAACACCCGCGAGGAGCGCGTCAAGGCGTCCCGCGTCGTCCTCCGCCACGCCAAATCCCGCGCCGACCTGCGGCTGCTGCTGGACGCTCTCGGCCTCAACCACCAGACCTCGAAGGAATCCAATGATCCGCACGCTGCCGCATGACCCGTACATCCAGGCCGTCGTCGACGCACTGACCGCCGCCGGGCTGGAGCCCACCGAGTGGGAGACCGACGACACCGAGACCGACCGCTACGTCTCCGGGCCGGACGCCGGGCTGACCACCATGCTGACCGGCCTGCTCGTCTGGGACGGCGACCACCCGGCGCTCGGCATCGGCGAGTACGACCACGGTGTCGCCCTCGTCTGGGAGCACCCGGCCGAACAGTGGCAGTGGGCACCCCGCGGGCAGCACGGCGTACTGACCGAGGAGCCCGAGTTCCTGCCGCTGCCCCGCTGGGCGGACCCGGCCACCGTCGTCGACGTCGTCCGAATCCTGCTTGCTGGACTGCCCATTCCCACCGCTCAGGACCCGCGGCTGTGGGCGCACTACGTGGCTGCCAGCGAGGCCGTCGCCGCCTGGGCCACCGAGGACATCAGCGAGTAGCCCACCGACCGGCCGGGCCCGCCCCACGACTCCGAGGCGGGCCCGGCCCCCCGCACCACCAAACCCACCCCCAGGAGGCCCGCACCGTGGCGACACCCACCTTCGCTCAACCCAGTAACGCCACAGCCGAGACCGGCGCGGGCGCCCGCCTCGCCCAGATGATCCGCGACCTCATCATCACCACCGCCAACACCGCACCCCGCTCGGTGCAGCGGCGCATCGGCCCCTCCGAGGTCGGTAACCCCTGCGACCGCGCCCTCGCCTACAAACTGCTCGACTGGCCCGAAGTGGCCGGCGCCGACCGCGACCCCTGGGCCAGTGTTCAAGGCACTGCTGTTCACGCCTGGATGGCCGACCTGTTCGAGAAGCGCGACCCGGGCGGCGAGCGGTACCTCGTCGAGCAGCGGGTCACCGTCCGCAAGGGCTTCACGGAGGCCGCCGACATCACCGGCTCCGCAGACCTGTACGACCGGCAGACCGGCACCGTCTTCGACTGGAAGATCACCGGCACCTCAAGCCTGGCCAAGTACCGCCGGAACGGGCCCGGCGACCAGTACCGCATCCAGGCCAACCTCTACGGCCTCGGCATGCGCAACGCCGGAGAGACCCCCCGCCGCGTCGCCATCGTCTTCCTGCCCCGGCACCACATCCTCGACCCGTTCGTCTGGGTCGACGACTTTCGCCCCGAGGTCGCCGAGGCCGCGCTCGCCCGCCTCGACTCCATCCGCGACCAGATCGTGCGCACCGACCCCGAGGCCAACCCGGCCGCCTGGTCCGACTTCCCCACCTCACCGGCCGCCAAGTGCTTCTTCTGCCCCTGGCGCCGCCCCGGCTCCACGGACCTCGCCACCGGCTGCCCCGGCAACCAGACCACCTGACCCGCGCCCGCGGGCCAGGAAGCACCACCCGGCACGGCAACCGCCGAATCGGACAACGCACACAGGAGAAACCACATGTCGATGTTCAGCCAGCCCTCCGCCAGCGGCGGCTTCTTCAAGCCCGCCGAGGCCAACGGCCACCTCGTGCTCATCACCACCGTTCACGAGATCGCCAAGCGGTTCGACCAGCTCCGCAACGAGGAGATCGACCAGGCCGTCGTCGACCTCGTCGACCTCGACACCCCCGAGCAGGAGCTGCGCGAGCGCATCAACGTCACCCACAAGGGCATCGTGTCCCGCCTCACCGCAGGCGCCGGCATGGTCCTGGGCCGCATCGGCCAGGTCGCCACCAGCTCCGGCTTCCAGGCGTGGGCGCTGCTGCCGTTCGCCGAGGGCTCCGACGACGTGCGGGCCGCCGCCTGGGTTACCGCGCACCAGCCGACGTTCACCCAGGCCGCTGCCCCGGCCCCGGCCCCGGCGCCCGCACCGGCTCCGCAGACCGCGCCGCCCGCCCCGCAGTACGCCGCCCCCGCCCCGGCGCCCGCCGCACCGCACGCCACCCCGGCCCCGGCCGGCCCGCAGCAGGGCGACGAGCCCCCGTTCTAGTCCCCGCCCCCGCCACGCCCCGCCTGCCGCCGCGCGACCACCCAACCGGCCGCGGCGGCGGACGGGCCAAGCCGACTGCCCGCCCGCCGCCCTCCCCTCGGCACACCGTCCACATCCACGGACGCGGATACCGAGCGGCGGGCGGGCCCGCACCACCACGAGGAGCACCCACCTTGACCACCGCTACGGCCGGCCACACCGCACTCGACGGCGCCCTGTGGCTCACCCGCCACGGCTTCGCCGTCTTCCCCACCGATCACCCGGGGCTGGAGCAGTGCGCGGGCATCGGCCGCGGCCACGACCCCGCAACCTGCACCGACCGAGGCAAGCACCCCACCGTAGCCTTCACCCGCACCTACGCCCGCGACGAGCACCAGGTGCGCGCCCTGTTCGGCGGCCAACTCCGCAACGTCGCCGTCGCCGTCGGCGCCACCACGGGCCCAGACGGCGCGCAGCTGCTCGTCGTCGACTCCGACCGGCCCGGCGCCATCGAGGACGCGGCCGCCGCCTTCGGCCAACAGCACACCCCCACGATGCGGGTGCGCACCGCCAAGGGCTACCACGACTACTACTGGGCGCCCGCCGACGCCCGCCTCGGCAACGGGCTCGGCGCGCTCAAGGGCCGCTTCGACGGCGACGTCCGCGCCGGGAACGCCTACGTCATCGGCCCCGGCTCCGTACACGCCACCGGCGTCATCTATGAACTCGACACCCCCGACCAGCCGCCGGTCGCCGCACCCGACTGGCTGCTCACCGCCCTGCAGACCAAGCCCACCCCCACACCCGCCCCGGCACCGGCCGCCACGTTCACGCTGTCCCCCGACCGGCTCGACGCCTACACCCGCAAGGCCCTGCAGGCCGAGTGCGACGCCATCGTGCAAGCACCCGACGGCGACCAGAACAACCGCATCAACACCGCCGCGTTCAACATCGGCACCCTGGTCGGCGCCGGCGCCCTCACCGAGGCCGAGGCCCGGCAGGCGCTGCTCGCCGCCGCCCGCGCAGGCAACCACCCCGACGGCCGCGCCATCCCCACCATCAACTCCGGTTTGACCGCGGGCATGGCCAACCCCCGCACCCCCTGGCCGCCCGCAAGCCGCAACGACTTCACCATCCTCGCGACACCCCCGGCCCCCGCCCCGGCCCCGGCCGCCGACGGCTGGACCGCGCCCGTCGAGCCGCCCATCACCCTGCCCTCCCCGATGCCCGCCCGCGAATGGGACGACCTCGGCAACGCCGAACGCGTCATCGACCGGTACGGCAGCGAGATCCGGTGGCTCACCGACATCGAACGCTGGGCCTACTACGAAGGCGGCCGCTGGAACCTCAAGGGCGCCAACACCGGCGTGTGGACCCGCGTCGTCGACACCATCAACCGTCTCGACGACGAGGCCGACAACTACAGCAACGAGCCCGACCCGTCCGGCGACCCGAAGAAGGACCGGCCCAGCCAGAGCCAGCGCGACCAGTTCCTCGCCTGGGCCCGCAAGCAGCGCATGCGCCCCAAGCTCGCCGCCGCCCGCGAAGTCCTCCAGGCCTACCCCGCCGTACACACCACCATGGGCGTTTTCGACCAGCCGGAGATGCTCCTCAACGTCGCCAACGGCATAGTCGACCTCACCACCGGCCAGCTGCGCGCCCACGACCGCAGCCTCTACCTCATGCAGCAGTCCCCGATCGCCTACGACCCGGCCGCAGACTGCCCCATGTGGCAGACCTTCCTCAACCAGGTCATGCCCGACCCGGAACGCCGCGCCTACCTCGCCCGCGTCATCGGCTACAGCCTCACCGCCTGCACCGGCGAGCAGGTCATGTTCATCCACCACGGCGACGGCCAGAACGGCAAGGGTGTGTTCATGCGGGTCGTCATGGGCATCCTCGGCGAGTACGCCCAGGCCGTCCCCGCCTCCACCCTGATGGTCAAACACGGCGACGGCGGCATCCCCAACGACGTCGCCCGCATGGTCGGCAAGCGGCTGCTGTCCACCAGTGAGACCGGCCGCACCGCCGAAGGCCGCGGCAAGCCCCTCGACGAGGAGCTGGTGAAACGCCTCACCGGCGAAGACCACGTCTCCGCTCGCTTCCTGAACGCCGAGTTCTTCGAGTTCAAGCCCGTCGGGAAGATCCATCTGGCGACCAACCACCTGCCCGATGTGTCCGGCAGCCCCAGCATGGCCCGCCGCCTGCAGACCATCGGCTGGGACGTCATCGTGCCCGCGGCCAAGCGAGTCCAGGGCCTGGCGGAGAAGATCCTCGCCCGTGAAGCGGCAGGCGTCCTCAACTGGGCGATCCGCGGCTGCCTCGACTGGCAGCAGCACGGCCTGGCCGTGCCCACCGCCGTCACCGCCAAGACCCGCGAGCACATCGCCCAGTCCAACCCGCTGGCGACCTGGCTGGAGGAGGAGACCGACCAGGTGCCGGACGCCGTCACCGAGAACGGCCAGCTGTACGGCAGCTACAAGGCGTGGGCCGAGCGTGCCGGCGTCCGGCGGCCCATGTCGCTGAAAGCGTTCGTGACGCGGCTGGAGGAGCAGGGGTTCACCCAGGCCAAAGACCCCCGCACCCGCCGGTCCGTCACCCGCGGCCTGGCGCTGGCCATCCTCGGCGGTGCCCGATGACCGGCCGTGCGAAGGCATCTGCGAAGGGATGCGAAGGGGTTGCGAAGGGGTTTGCGAAGGGGTCTGCGAAGCCTTTGACCTGCAAGTCGAAGGGGTCGAAGGGGTTTTCCTACGCCCACGCGCATAAGGAGAAGAAAAACCGGCAGGCCCCTTACGTAAGAGGAGCAGCGCGCAACCCCTTCGACCCCTTCGCATCGCAGGTCAACCCCTACGCGCACCCCTTCGACAACCCCTTCGCAACCCCTTCGCATCCCTTCGAGGGGCGGCCATGACCCGCCTCCCGGCCCACGTCGTCGCCGAGCGGGCCGCCCGCGCCGCCGAGACCGTCCGTCGGCAGCCGTGCCCGCGGTGCGGCGCCGACACCCTCGTCGCCCGCACCGCGGACCGGGTCGCTGCCGTCGACGTCCGCGCCGACTCGGAGCCGATCGACCCCGCCCACCCGCCGGCCGGGCGGCTCCTGTGGTGCCTCGTCGACCGCGAGCACACCGGCGCCCGCATCCGCTGGCGCGACCAATGGCACGCCCAGGTGTGCACCCACCCGATCCTCGCCGACCACGTCTGTCCACCCCAACCCGTACAGGAGACCCTGCTGTGAGCCGATCGAAAGCCAAGGGCACCGCCGCTGAGACAGCGGTGGTCCGTTTCCTCCGGGCCGAGGGCTTCGCCCAGGCCGAACGCCGCACCCTGTCCGGCGCTCAGGACCGCGGTGACATCGCCGGTATCCCCGGTGTCGTCATCGAGGTGAAGAGCTGCGCCCGCCAGGAGCTGCCCGCCTGGGTCGCTGAGGCCGAGCGTGAGCGCGACAACGACGGCGCGAGCCTCGGCGTGGTGTGGCACAAGCGGCGCGGCACGACCGACCCCGGCCACTGGTTCGTCACCATGTCCGGCGACCAGTTCGCCGCGCTGCTCCGCGAACTGCAGGGCCTCCCCACCCCGGCCGCAGTACCCCGCGGCTGCAACCCGGCGGACTGCTGCGGTAGCCCGGAAGCACATCACGAAGGCGAAGGCGATGCCGCATGACCGAGCAGCCCACCCTCGTCACCGGCATCCCCGCCGGCCTCACCGTCCGCGGCCTCGACCGCGAGGACACCCCCGTCGTCGACTGGCTGTGCTCCTGCGGCCACCACGAGCGCGCCACCGGCCGGACCGCCGTGCAGCAGCTGCTGGCCCGCGCTCACGCCGGCCACTGCCCCCACCGCCGCGAGGTGACCTCGTGATCCCCGACGCCGTCCATGCCGTCATCGCCGCCGTCATGCAGGAGCACCCCGGCGCCACCCCGGATCTCCTCGCCCGCCTGATCGTCGCCGAGCTGCGTGACCTCGGCTGGCACATCACCGCACCCCGACCCGCCGCCTGACTGCCGTCCGCGGCACCCACCACCACCAGGAGGACACCGTGAGCACCCCCCGGCCCCCCAAGCCCAACCAGATCGACCGCATGCGGCGCCGCATCAGCATTGACGCGCTGCTCGACCGCGCCGCCTGTGGCAAGCTCAGCCTGACCGAAGGGATCGCACTAGCCGAGCTGGTGCGCACCGAGCAGCGCCCCGCCGACACGACCCGCGAGTCTCTCACCGCGACCACACGGGCCCTGCAGCGCCACCGGCGGGCGGCCGATGCGGCGATCCGCGAGCTGGAGCAGCGCGCCACCAGAACGCAGCCCGTCGACCGGGCCGCCACCGACAACCCGACCATGCTCCGCTGGGGCCTCAACGACGTCCTGTGGGGCGACGACGACACCATCACCGTCCTCCTGTCCGGGCCGAACGGCGCCCCGTACTGGCTGGAGCTCGACCCCGAGCGGGCCGCCATCCTGCGCCGAGATCTCGCCGGACCCGACCAGGCCGCCGCGCAGTCCGCTGACCGGGCCGCCCTGCGCGGCCGCATCGCCGACGCCCTCGCCCGGCACTACGACGGTCAGCAGCTCACCGACCTCCGCGAGGAGCAAGCCGCTCACCACACCGAAGCCGCCGACGCGGTGCTGGCCGTCCTCCCTGTGGCCCCCGTCGCCGCCCCGCAGGTCGCCGCCGAGCTGCTCCGTATGGCCGGCGAGGCGCGCCCGTGATCGCCGTTCTCGCCTACATCGTCTTCGTTGTCATCGCCGCGGGCCTGCCCCTCGCCCACTGGTCCCACACGCCTTGGAGACGCCCATGACCCACCTCTGCGGACTGTGCGAGCAGCAGCTGGAGCACGGCCACCTGTGCCCCGGCTGCACCCGCGCCACCACCCAGCGCCTGGAACGCATGCCCACGCTGTGGAACGTGCTCGCCGCGTTCCTCGCCCCCGGCAGCAGCGGCAGCCCACTCGCCGGCCGCACCCGGCCCGCGGAAGCCCCGCTGCCCGTCCGCGAGAACGTCCTCACCCTGCGTGCCGCCGGAGGCATCGCCGGGATCCTGGAGGACTGGCGGGCGGCCATGCAGGCGGACCGCGGCTGGGGGCCACCCGCCGTCCCCGTTGACGTCGGCCGCCGCGTCACCGTCGCCGCCCGCGCCCTGGCCATCAACATGGACTGGATCGCGAGCGACTGGCCGCTGGCCGGGCAGATGGCCCACGAGATCCGCGGCCTGGAGCGCGACGTGCTGACGATCGTGGACCCCGAGGATCCCGACGAGCGCCGGCACCGGTACGGAACCCGCATCGGCTACTGCGTCGCCGCCCTCCCCGACGGAGAGGTGTGCGGCGCCGTGCTCCGCGCCTACCCGGGGGAGGCCACGCTGACGTGCCGCTGGTGCGCGACCGCGTATCAGCCGAAGGACTACCTGATGCTGCGGCAGCTGCAGCCCGCGGCGCCGGCTACCCACCTTGCGCCCAACCCGGGGGTTGGATAATGTGTGGGTGTGGACCCGAAGCCCTGGCGGGAACGGATCCGCGACGAGGAAGAGCTGTTGGCGCGGCTCAACCAACTCGCCTCCGACGCCGCCGACCGACGCGCCGAGGCGCTGCTCGACGGCGTGCGCGAACTGGGCACCATCGCCGACGTCGCCCGCGACCTCGGCAGAAGCTGGACCGCCATCGACAAGGCGATCAAGAAGTACCAGCGCAAGAAGGCGTCGGACGCCACCACAACCGAATAGACAGCGAGGGCCGGGCAGCAGCTCCCAGGTGTTGGCGCACCCGGGGCGATCGCACCGCCCGACCCTCTACCGAACATCCTGACTGCACCAGGAGCCGGCATGACCGATCATTCCGCGCACCCCAGCGCGCCCGCAACCCAGGAGGACCGCGTCGCCGAGCTGCACCGGCTCGCCCGCGCGGACTACGCCAGCACCGCCCACCTCCGCCGCCAGAACCCCACCTGGCCGGCCACCCCCGCCGCCACGCTCCCCACCCGCACCGAGCCGCGCGAGCCCGGCGACCTCGACGTTGCCATCAGCGTCGCGCAGCAGATGCTCGACACCTACGGTGCGGTCGACTACACCGACCACGCCGCGCTCGCCCAGGCGTGCGGCGCGATCCGCCAGTCGCTCCGCATCATCCTGCGCGCCCTCGGCGCCGAGCCGACCAGCGAGGCCGAGGCCGCGCGCCGGTCCGTCGACGCCCAGTTCCCGACCGTCGCCGCCTTCCTCGCCAGCGAGCGGGGTGAAGACCGGTGAGCACCCGCGCCCTGACCCGCGGCCAGGCCAGCATCCTCGGCGCGGCCGCCATCACCATGCTCGCCGTCGGCGGACTCGGCGCCTGGGGCACCTACACCAACGTCCTGGCCCAGTTCCACCGCGGCGCCACCGCCGCCGGAGCCGTCGCCGCCGGCGAGGGCCTGGCCCTCATCCTCGCCCTCACCATGCTGGGCCTGACGATGCTGGGCCAGCCCGCCCCGACCGCCGTCCGCATCGGCCTGTGGCTCGCCCCCGCCGCCGCGAGCGGCACCGGCCTGTCCATCGCCCACACCGTCACCGAAGCCGTGGTGTACGCCATCACCCCCCTGGCGATGAGCGGCGCCGCCGAAGGCCTCGGGCTGATCGCCCGCCGCATCGTCGTCTACCGCACCGGCGTGGACGCCGAAGCGCAGCGGCGCACCGCCGACGCGGTGCAGCAGCTCGCCTACCATCAGGCGGTCGCCGCCCGGCACCCCGACGAGGACCAGCGCGAAGAGGCGCTGCGCAAGAGCTGGAAGCTCGCCCGCCGCGTCGGCGTCGGCGACCAGGTCCTCGGCGCCGCCCTCGTCGAGGTGCAGCGCGGCCGCATCACCGACGGCGCCGACACCGCCCTGGCCGGCATGTACGGCGCCGCACCCGCGGCAGCCCTCGACGAACCGGCCGCCCGGCGCCGCCCGACCTCCGCCACCGAGATCCTGCGCCAGCGCTTCGCCAAGATGGACCCCCTTGACGCCATCCGGCTCGCCGCCGATGCGCGCCCTGATGCGGCCCCAGGCGAACTCGCGGACGTGCTGGGCGCCTACGGGCTGCACGTGGACCCGGTCGCTGTCGCCCTGGTCCTCGGACAGCAGCCTCCCGAGTACGAGGTGCGGCGCGATGATGCGCCCACGCATCAGCAGGTCAGCGCCCTGCCGCCCGTGAACCTGCAGGGCGCCGTCGAGGAAGCCGCGGGCGTCCTCGGCCCGGACGCCAAGGCCAAGGACATCGTCGAGCACATCGCCCGGCACCGGCGGCTGCTCGTCGACGAGCCCTACGTGCGCACCGCCCTGTCCCGGGCGGCGAAGAAGACCCAGCAGCAGCCCCCGCTGCCGAGCGACGGCGAGATCGGCCAGGGCGGCCAGGGCTACAACTGATGCCCACCGCGTTCCTCGCCGCGTTCTTCGCCGGTACCGCGCTAGTCGCCTTCTTCGGGCTGTGCGCTGTCGCGCTCCACGACGTCCCCCGCATCACCGGGACCGTCGCCCTCACCCTCACCCTCGCCGCGCTCGCCGTGGCCGTCCTGCACTGAAGGACCTCACCGTGACGTATGTGACTCTCGGCGGTGTCACCGTCGGCATCTGCATCCTCGCCTACCACCTCGTCGGCTGGTGGCCCGGCGCCAAAGCCCTGCGCGGCAACCCCGTCCCCCATGCCGCCAGGCTCCTGCCCTTCCTGCTCGCCTGGGCCTACGGCTGCCTCACCATCCTCGGCGTGGGCGGCCTGATCGGCTGGACCGCGCGCGCCGCCCGCTGGATCTCCAACTGGCTCGGGGACGTCGCCCTCGTCTGGGGCGTCGGCGGCGACACCGGGCAGTCGGCCTCCCGCACCACCTACCTGCCGCTCACGCAGACCGGCCTCGCCGTGGTGCTGATCCTGTCCGTGGCCGTCATCGCCGCGACAAAGAAGTCCCGGTACGGCCGGGACATCAAGCTCGGCGCCTGGTGCGGGATCTGCCTCGGCACGAGCGCGGGCGTGGCCGGGTTCGCCGCGGTCCCGCTCGCGCAGGCCGCGAACTGGTTCGGCACCACGGTGTTCGGGGCCGTCGCGTGAGCGCCGAGGAGCTGGAGCCGGGCGGCAGCCCGGCGGCCGGCGGCTGCGTCCTCGTCACGCTCGGCGGCGGGGCCCTGGCCGCGGTGTTCGCCGCCTCCGAGGAGGCCGGCGTCCTGACGGTATGGGCGCTCGCCGCGGCCGCCCTCTGGTGGTCCGCGCGCCGCTGGAAGGGTACGGACCAGCCCCTCCCCTCCCCCACCGCGCCCCCCTCTCGTGGCGATGTTTACGCAGGTGAGACGGGAGAAGTGGCGAGAGTGGTGCACTCCCCGGAAGGGGTTATGTGCATCGTGCACCCAGTTCGGGAGGAGGTGAGCGGCGAATGATCGCGCGCCTGCTGGACCGCCTCGGCTACGAGTACTGCGCCATCTGCGGATGGTGGACCAAGCCCCACTGCGGACACTGACGGATCATGGTGGACATGGAGTCGCAGATCCTTCGCCCCGGCTACCTCACCGCCCACCAGACCGCACGAGTGCTCGGCGTCAGCCTCACCGGCCTCCGCAGCATCGTCCACCGCGGCCAGCTCGCCCGCGCCGGCGGCACCCCGCGCCAGCCCTGGTACGCCGTCGACGACGTCACCGCACTCGCCGCTGAACGCAGCGCCGACCGCGCGGCTTGACCGCAGGTCAGAGGCGTGCAACGATCTCGGTGAACAACTGTGCCCCGAAGCGGACACCGAAGACGCACGACGAAGCCCCGACCCACAGGCCCGGTCGGGGCTTCGTCGTGTTCAGGCGCTCATGTCGCAGGATCGTCCCAGGACCGTTACATGACCGTCACGCTACCCACACATCAGCCTCACACTCGGCACGCTGGTCGCTCCGACCACCGAGGAGGGGCGAATGCCGAAGATCAAGACCCGGCGGAAGATGGGCTGGCTGCTGATCGGCTTCCACTGGACGATGATGGTCTGCACTGTGGGCCTGTGGACACCGGTCTACCTGGCCGCCCGCCGGCGCCGCGTCACCGTCACCCACGTCCCCGACGGCTACACCGGCCCCATGCCCGGCCAGTACCAGTAGCCCACCCAGGGCCGAGGCCCGACCGCACCCCTCCGCAGCCGGGCCTCACACACCCCCCTGGGAGGCGCGCATGCCTCGCCGCGCGATGCAGGTCTGCCCCACCCCCGGCTGCCCGGAACTCACCACCGGCGGACGCTGCGCAGCCTGCGCGAACAAGGCCGCCCGCCGGCGCCCCAGCGCGGCTGCCAAGGGCTACGACGCCCGGTGGGAGCGCACCCGCCGCGCCTACCTTCGCACGCACCCCTACTGCGAGTGCGACGACTGCGAGGCCCTACCGCCCCTGCTGCGGCCCCGCGCCACGGAGGTCAACCACCGCGACGGCCTCGGCCCGCTCGGACCGCGAGGCCACGACTGGGCCAACCTCCAGGCCATGACCCACGCCCACCACAGCCGGCATACGGCCAGGGAGCAGCCGGGAGGCTGGAACGACCGCGAGGTCCACAGCTCGTGAGCCTGGCGAAACGCCGCGAACGAACGCCGAATTGGAGTCACCGAGCGTGGCCACGCGGGTGGGGGGTGACCCCCGCCTACTAGGGGGTCTCGAACGCCGGGGAGGGCTCTGCGAAGTGCGCAGGGTTCAAAAGGTCTTGATCAACTTCAGCCGTCACGCAAGGTGACGGCTGCCGATGCTGCGCAACGCGGCGTTGAGGAGATGGACATGCCTCGTGGGGGCGCCCGTGTGGTGTCCGGCCCGCCGCCGGACCCGGGGTCGCTGAAGCAGACGAAGCTCGCCGAGAAGGGCGGCTGGACGACGCTGCCCGCTGAAGGCCGCCAAGGGCAGACGCCCGTCTGGCCGCTGGTGTCGCCGGCCGAGCGGGAGCTGGACCTGTGGGAGCGGCTATGGGCAATGCCGCAGGCCGTGATGTGGGAGGCCATGGGCCAGCACGACGAGGTGGCCATGTACGTGCGCTGCTTCGTGGAGGCCGAGCGGATCGACGGCCGTATCGACATAAAGAAGCTGGTCCGCCAGTACGCAGACAGCCTCGGCTTGTCCACGCAGGGCATGCTGCGCAACCGGTGGAAGGTCGCTCGCGCGACGGCTGACCAGGCACCAGCTGCGGCGGCAGCCCCGGCGCCGCGCAGGCGGTCGGCGCGTGACCGGCTGAAGGTCGTGCCCGGTGGCGAAGGCGCCTGACCCTGGGTTCGTCGTCGACTTCCCCACGCTGTGGATCGTCCCGGACTGGATCGAAGCCCACTGCCCGATCCCGGACGGGTTCCGCGCGGGCGAGGACCTGGAGCTGTACCCGTGGCAGCTGTGGTGCACGGTCAACCACTACCGGGTGCGCCCCGAGGCGACTGTCGGGCAGCTCGCGCCGGCGTTCCACTACCGGCGCTCGCAGATCGTGGCACCGCAGAAGACCGGCAAGGGCCCGTGGTCGGCGACGATCGTTCTGGCCGAGGCAGTCGGACCGGTGGTGTTCGCCGGGTGGGCCAAGGGCGGCGAGCGGTACCGATGCGCGGACCACGGCTGCGACTGCGGCTGGTGGTACGAGTACGAGCCCGGCGACCCCATGGGTACGCCGTGGCCCACCCCGCTGATCCAGCTCACGGCGTCCAGCGAGGACCAGGTCGCCAACGTTTACCGGCCGCTGCGGAACATGGTGAAGCTCGGGCCGCTCGGCGAGCAGCTGCGCGTCGGCGAGGAGTTCATCCGGGTCGGCGACGCGGGCCGCATCGACGTGGTGACCTCGTCGGCGCTGTCCCGGCTGGGGAACCCCATCAACTTCGCGTTGCAGGACGAGACGGGGACGTGGACGGCGGCGAACAAGCTGCGCCGCGTGGCGGAGACGCAGCGCCGCGGTCTGGCCGGTATGGGCGGCCGGTCGATGGAGACGACGAACACCTGGGACCCGTCGGAGAACTCGGTGGCGCAGACGACCGCTGCGTCGAAGCGCAAGGACATCTTCCGGTACCACCCGCAGGCGCCGGCGTCGCTGTCGTACAAGGACAAGCGGCAGCGGCGGAAGATCCACGCCATCGTCTACGCCGGGTCGGCGCACGTCGACCTGGACGCGATCGAGGCCGAGGCCGCCGAGCTGCTGGAGCACGACCCGGCGCAGGCCGAACGGTTCTACGGCAACCGTGTCGTCAGCGGCACATCGGCGTGGCTGGACGGCGAGAGGTGGCAGGCCCGGGCGAAGCCGCGCCTGGTGAAGCCGCGCACCACGGTGGTGGGCGGCTTCGACGGCTCGGACATCGATGACCACACCGCGATCCGTCTGGAGACCCTGGACGGCTACCAGTTCACCCCGGTCTACGGGCCGGACAGGAAGCCAACCATCTGGGACCCGGCCGACTACGGCGGCCAGGTGCCGCGCCTCGAAGTGGACGCGGCGATGGACGAGGTGATGCGCACCTACAACGTGGTGCTGCTGTACGCCGACCCGCCCTACTGGGAGTCCGAGGTGGACGCCTGGGCGGAGAAGTACGGCGAGCGGAAGGTGATCCGCTGGTACACGCGGCGGGTGGTGCAGATGCACGCCGCGTGCGAGCGGCTGAAGACCGACGTGACGAAGAAGGACACGAAGTTCACGCACGACGGCTGCCCCATCACCGCCGGCCACGTCGCGAACGCGCGCGCGGCCGCCCGGCCCGGGGACCGGTACGTGCTGCGCAAGGCGTCCGAGGCGCAGAAGATCGACGCCTGTGTCACCTCCGTGCTCGCCCACGAGGCGGCCGGTGACGCCATCGCCGCCGGCCTCGCCAACCGCAGGAAGAACTACTACTACGGCGCGTGAGAGGGGGCCTGGCATGGCCGATGAGGAGGATCTCAGCAGGGCCCTGAATCTCGTGGAGATCCTGGAGAAGGAACTTGTCACGCGGTGCACGGACATCGACCTGTACAAGGCGTACTACCGGGGCGAGCAGAAGCTGCGGTTCGCTTCGGATGAGTTCCGCAAGTACCACGGCCAGCGGTACAAGGACTTCTCCGACAACTGGGTTCAGGTCGTCGCCGACTCCCCGGTGGAGCGGCTGACCGTCAACGGCATCAAGCCCTACGGCGACGACGACTCCGACGCGGAGTCCATGCGGGTCTGGCAGGCCAACGGCCTGGACGCGGACAGCCAGTTGGGGTTCCTCGGTGCGGTCACCTCCGCGCGCTCTTTCGCTCTGGTGTGGGGCGACCCGGACGACGAGGAGACCCCGGTCGTCACGTTCGAGGACGCCTCCAGCTGCATCGTCGCCTACGAGCCTGGCTCTCGCCGCCGGCGGCGGGCGGCGCTGCGGCGCTGGCAGGACGGCGACAAGTACATGGCCGTTCTCTACCTGCCCGACAGCGTGTGGAAGTTCGAGCGGCCGGTGGAGCGGCGCACGAAGACCGAGGACATGGCCGAGGTCGACCTGCTCCTGGACGCCTGGCGGCCGCGGGAGATGCGCGACGAGCCGAATCCGCAGCCCAATCCGATGGGCGTGGTTCCGGTGGTGGAGCTGCTGAACCGACCGTTGTTGGTCGATGACCCGATCTCGGACGTGTCCGGCGTGGTGGCCATGCAGGACGCGGTGAATCTGCTGTGGGCGCAGCTGTTTACGGCCTCCGACTACGCCGCGTTTCCGCAGCGTGTGGTGCTGGGGGCCGAGCGGCCGATGATCCCGATCCTCGACAAGCAGGGCAACGTGGTCGGGGAGAAGCCGCTGGATCTGGAGAAGCTGGCCGCGGACCGCATCGCTTTCATCACCGGCGAGAACGCCAAGATCGCCGAGTGGACGGCGGCCAACCTGGAGGCGTACACCAACGTCATCGAGGTCGCCGTCGGCCACATCGCGGCGCAGACCCGCACCCCCCAGCACTACCTGATCGGCAAGATGGCCAACCTGTCCGCGGATGCGCTGCTGGCCGCCGAGACCGGCCTGGTCAAGCGGGTGGAGGAGAAGCAGCTGTGGTACGGGCAGGCGCTGCGCGAGGTGTTCGCGCTGATCGCCCTGGCCCAGGGCGACGAGGACAAGGCAAAGGCGCTGCGGTCGGGCTACATGCTGTGGGCCGACGCGGAGTCCCGCTCCCAGGCCCAGCTCGCCGATGCGCTGCTGAAGCTCAAGCAGATCGGGTTCCCGTTCCAGTTCCTCGCCCAGCGGTACGGCCTGACCCCGGCGGAGATCGTCGACCTGATGGCGATGATCAAGCGGGAGAACGAGCTCGATCCGCTCGGCGCCGCGGCCCGGCTGATGGGCCAGGACGCGGGGCCGGCGGACGGCGCGCGGCAGGCTGACGGGCAGGCGGCGGCGTGAGCGTCCCGGCGCCCGCGCAGCAGCACCAGCAGCAGCGGGCCGCGCAGGCGGCCGCGACTGCGACGGCGGTGCGCGCGGTGTGGAACAGTACCGACCCGGACGACATGGAACGCTCGTGGCTGGCCCGGGCCCCGGTGGCGGCGGAGATGATCCGGCGAGGCCAGCTCAGCGCGGCGTCCACTGCGGAATCTTGGCTGGACGCGGAAGTCGGACCCGGCGCAGGACGGCTGGACCCGCAGGCCGCTGTCGCGGCGACCGGCGACCTGGTCCCCCAGCTGCTGTATCCGCTGCTGATCGCCTGGAACCGGATCAGCCGCGGCATGTCGATCGCTGTGTCGATGCTGTCCGGGGCCGCGTTCCTGGAGATGGCCACCCGATCCCTGGTCGCCGATGCGGGCCGGATCGCGGACATGGCTGGGATGATCGCCCGCCCCCAGGTGGTGTCCTACGTGCGCGTGGTGGAGCTGCCCGCCTGCGCGCGGTGCATCCTGCTGGCCGGCCGTGAATACCCCTTCTCTGAGGGGTTCCTGCGGCACCCCAACTGTGACTGCACGATGGCCCCGAAGCGGCCCGGGGACGGCTGGACCCCGCAGCTGCCCGAGGACGTGTACGCGCAGATGACCCCGGCTGAGCAGCGCCGCGCCTTCGGCGAAGCCGGTGTGCAGGCCATCGACGCGGGAGCGGACATCGCCCAGGTCGTCAACGCCCGCCGGGGCATGACGACCGTGACCCGCTACGGCCGGCAGGTGCAGGCCACCCGCGAGGGAACCACCCGGCGCGGCTTCTACGGGTCGCGCGCCGCGCAGTTCCAGAAGGTGCCCGGCGCCACGTACTCCAGGGCGAAGACGCCTCGGCTGATGCCCGAGGAGATCGCGCGTCTGACCAAGGGCGACCGCGAGCACGCCATCCGCCTGCTGAAGAAGTACGGCTACATCGCCTGACCTGGCGCAACGCCCGGTCCCTCAACCCGCAACGGGAGACAGAATGCACTCCAACCTGCCCGTACACCCGCTCACCGGCCGTCGCGCGCTGGGCTGGCGCAAAGCCCGCCCCGGCGAGGACCCGGCCGAGGCCTACCCGATCTGGCCGATCCTCGGCGGCGCCGAGGACGACGAGGACGGCGACGGCGACCAGGGCGACGACACCGACACCGGAGACGCGGCCGACGACGGCCAGGGCGACGACGCCGGCGGCGGTGACGGCGACGGCCAGGGCGACGACGACCCGGAGGGCGCCGACCAGCTCGGCGACCCGGGGAAGAAGGCGCTGGCCTCCATGAAGGACAAGTGGAAGGCCGAGCGGGACAAGCGGCGGGAGCTGGAACGCCAGCTCGCCGAGCGCGACAAGCCGGCCGACGGCGACAACCCCGACCCGGAGGCCATCGTCCGCCAGGCCGAGGCCGCCGCGCTGGCCAAGGCGAACGAGCGGATCGTGCGCGCCGAGGTGAAGGCGGCGGCCGCGGGGAAGCTGGCCGACCCCAAGGACGCCTTCCGCTTCCTGGACCTGGCCCAGTTCGAGGTCGACGCCGACGGCAACGTCGACGCCGACGAGATCGCCGACGCGATCGAGGACCTGCTGAAGACCAAGCCCTATCTCGCCGCGCAAGGCGGCACCAAGCGGTTCCAAGGGACCGCGGACTCCGGCGCCCGCAAGGGGACTGGCCGGCCTCCCCAGCTCACCGAGGCGGACGTCAAACGCCTCGCTGCAGCTGGCAAGCACGCGGAGATCCTCAAGGCCCGCGAGGAGGGCCGCCTCGAGGACTACCTGCGCTCCCAGTAACCCCCTGACAGGAGAACACCACCATGGCCATCAGCGCCTTCAAGCCGGAAGTCTGGACCGCGGATCTTCTGGTCACCCTGGAGAAGTCCCTCGTCTACGCGGCCCCCGGTGTGGTGAACCGCGACTACGAGGGCGACATCTCCCAGTACGGCGACACCGTCCACATCACCACCCTCGCCGACCCCACGATCGGCACCTACACCCCGCACACCGACATCACCATCGAGGACGTCGACGACAGCGACCAGACGCTGCTGATCGACCAGGCGAAGTACTTCGCGTTCGAGGTCGACGACGTGGAGAAGCGGCAGTCCCGCAACGGCGGCGCCGTCCTGACCGAGCAGGCCCGCAAGGCCGCCTACAAGCTGCGTGACGTCGCCGACGCCTACGTGGCCGGGCTCATGGCCGCAGGGGTCGACGCGGGCAACCTGCTCGCCGAGCAGACCCTGTCCACGCCGTCCGCCGCCTACGACCTGCTCGTGGACCTGGGCGTCACCCTCGACGAGGACAACGTGCCCGAGGAAGGCCGCTGGGCGATCGTCACGCCGGCGTTCTACGGCCTGCTGCTGAAGGACGACCGGTTCGTCGGATCCGGCGACGCGACCGCGGCCGCGACCCGCACCAACGGCATGGTCGGCGAGGCGGCCGGCTTCTCCATCCGCAAGTCCAACAACGCCCCCGACGGGCCGGGCGCGGGCGCGGGCAAGCTCGTCATCGCGGGCTACCAGGGCGCGGTCACCTACGCCGAGCAGATCAACAACACCGAGGCGGCCCGCAAGGAGAAGGGCTTCGCGGACATCGTGAAGGGCCTGCACCTGTACGGCTCCAAGGTGATCCGCCCGACCGGCCTGGCCGCCGCCGACGTCATCATCGGCGGCTGATGAAGGCCGGCGACAAGCTCCGCTTCCGTGGCCCCGCGGGAGCGGAGTTCCTCATCACGGTCGGGGCCCCGTTCGATCAGCGGACCATTCGTGCGCGCATCGACTCCGGCGAGTGGACGCCCATCGAGCAGCCGTCGCCGCCCCGGAAGGGGGCGCCCCGCAAGACGGCGGCGAAGAAGCCCAAGCCCACCGAGTGACGGGAGGCCACCGTGGCACTGGACCCGCTGGCAACGGTGGCCGATCTCGCCGCCCGCGGCCTGACCGTCGCCGCCTCCGAGCAGCAGGTGGCCGCCACCTACCTGGACGTGGCATCCACCACGGTGCGGGAGGCCGCAGGCTGCCCGATCAGCCAGACCACGTCCACCATCACCCTGGACGGCGAGGCCTCCCAGTGGCTGGCACTGCCCGGCCCGCCGGTCACCGAGGTCACCTCGGTGGTGCTGGACGGCAAGACGGTCACCGACTGGCGGCTGCGCTCCGGGCGCCTGTGGCGGGCGTGCGGCTGGTCGGACCGATGCGAGCCGTCCGAGGTCGAAGTCACCTACACGCACGGCCTGCCCACGGTGCCCTCGGACATCGTGGACCTGGTGTGCCGGCTGGCCGCCGCCGCTCTGATCGCCTACCGGGCGGGCGGCGCCACCGGCGAGAACCTGGGCAGCCGCCCGCTGATCCAGGAACGCATCGGCGACTGGTCGGGCACCTACTCCTACAGCCCGCTGATGTCCGAGCAGGAACTGCCCGACTACGAACGGGCCCGGCTGCGGGCCCGCTTCGGTGGTGGCGTCGCGGTGGTGAGGTCCCGGTGAGCCGCGTCGGGCACCTGCTGAACACGAGCGTGCCGGTGTGGCGGCGGGTCCTCGCCGACGACGGCGGCGGCGGGCAGACCACCACCTGGACGCAGATCGGAACCCTGCGGGCCCGCCGGTCCCAGCCCACCGCGCGCGAGCGCACCGCCGCACAGCAGGACGGCTCCGACCTGGACGAGACCTGGTACTTCGCGGCCGGCGCGGACGTGCGCCGCGACGACGAGCTGCGCCCGCCCGGCCGGGTGCTGCGGGTCATCGCCGTCTTCGAGCCGTCCGTGCCCGGCACCTACCTGCGGGCCGACTGCACCATGCGGCAGCAGCTGGACGGCACCACCTGAGAGGAGGACGCCGATGGCAGGCGTCACCGTTGACATCGACGGCCTGGCCGGCGTGCTGCGCGCGATCGGCCGTATCCCCGGCGCGGCCCGGCAGGCCCGCGAGGAGACGCTGCGCGAGTGGGCCGAGGACGTGCAGGACACCGCCGAGGAGCGGGTGCCGCGCCGCACCGGTGCCCTGTGGGAGTCCATCGACTCCCGCATCAACGCCGACCTCGGCGTGGCCGAGGTCGGCGTGTGGGACGAGGAGACCCTGGACTACGCCCTGTACGTGGAGAAGGGCACCAGCAGCATGGCCGACCAGCCGTATCTGGTGCCGGCGTTCGAGGCCCACCGGGCCGAGGTCGCGCCGGGCTACCGGCGCCGGGTCGTCGAGCACGTGAGGGGGCAGTGATGGCGACCGCCCTGTGGCCGCTGCAGCAGGCCGTGTACGGCAAGCTCACCGCCGACGCCACGCTGATGGGTCTGGTGAGCGGCGTGTACGACGAGGTGCCCGAGGACGCCGAGTTCCCCTACGTGACGCTCGGTTCGATCACCGAGCTGCCCGACGACGCGCACGACCGGCAGGGCCTGACCGCCCAGGTCGTGCTGCACGTCTGGTCGAAGTACCGCGGCTACGCCGAGGCCGCGCGGATCCTCGCCGCGATGGACCAGGTCCTGGACCGCAAGCCCCTTGCCGTGGACGGCTTCACGAACATCTCGATCGCGCACGCGCAGCACCAGAGCATGCGCGATCCCGACCCCACCATCCGGCACATCAACGTGCAGTACCGCGTCTGGATGACCGTCCAGACCGAAGAGAAGGAGAGCTGACCCATGGCTGGTCTGGACGCATACGGGATCGCCCTGGAGAGGGGTGACGGGCAGTCCACCGAGACCTTCGCGGCCATCGCCAACGTGACCAGCGTGAAGGGCCCGGAGATCGAGCGGGAGACCTACGACGTCACCGCCCACGACAGCCCGGACGGGTGGAGGGAGTTCATCGGCGGCCTGAAGGACGGCGGCGATGTGACGCTGACCGTCAACTACGACCCGCGCGAGCACGACACCCTCATCGCCGACTACGCCGACGCCGACCCGCGGAACTACAAGCTCGTCTTCCCCCAGGGGCTTGGCACCTGGCAGCTGAAGCTCATCCTCACGAAGTTCAGCCAGGAGGCGCCGGTGGACGACAAGCTGTCGGCGGAGATCACGTTCAAGGTGTCCGGCAAGCCGGTCATCACCGCGGGGACGTGATCGCCGTGGCCTACCTGAGCGCAGAACAGATCCTCGACGCCGACGACCTCCCCTGGGAAGACGTCGAGGTCCCGGAGTGGGGCGGCACCGTCCGCGTGCGCGGCATGTCCGGCACCGACCGCGACCGCTTCGAGGCGGCGATGCTGTCCAAGGACATGCGGTCGGTGTCCAAGGAGAGCGCGCTGGAGCGGTACCGGGCCCGGCTCGCCGCCGCGTGCATCGTCGACGAGAACGGCCAGCGCATGTTCCGGTCGGACGCCGAGATCAAGCGGCTCGGCGAGAAGTCCGCGCAGGCCCTGCAGCGGGTGTGTGACGTCGCCTCCCGCCTGTCCGGGCTGACCGACGCCGACCAAGAGGAGCTCCTGGGGGGCTGAGGGCCCGGCCAGAGCGGCAGTTCTACTTCCGCCTGGCCGGGCACCTCGGCATGCCCGTCCGCGAGCTGCTGGCCCGCACCACGTCCCGGGAGCTCGCCGAGTGGATGGCGTATGAGCGGCTGACCGGGCCGCTCGACAGCCGGCTGCGTGGCGACATCCAGGCCGCCATCGTCGCCGCCACCGTCGCCAACTCCCAGCGCGCCAAGGGCGGCGCACTGAAACCGGCCGACTTCCTGCCCGAGTGGGAGCCGTCGCGGCCGCGCACGCCAGAGGAGATCTGGCAGGACGTCATCCAGATCAACGCCGCCCTGGGCGGCGAGTACCGCACAACTGCATAGCGAGAGAGGGGGTGGTGCCCTGTGGCCACCCTCGCCTCCATGTCGGTGCGCCTGGGCATCGACACGACACCGCTGGCGGCCGGTGCCCGCCGCGCCCAGGCCGTGGTCTCCACCCTGGCCCGGAGCATGCGCAACGGGCTGGCCGGCGGCGCCCGCGCGGCGGGCACGGCCCTGTCCCAGATCGGGCCGATCGCCGCCAAGTCGACAGCGCTGCTGTCGGCCGGCGCGGTGGCCGGTGCGGGCGCGCTCGCCGCGGTACCGCTCGCCGTGGCCGGGCTCGGCGCCAAAGTGCTCGCTGAGAACGCCCAGGTCAAGTCCGCGTTCACGAATATGGCCGAGCATGTCAAGAGCACCACGGCCAAGCTGGCGCAGCCGCTGGTCACGCCGGTCGTGCAGGCGGCCCGGCAGCTGCGCAGCGTCTTCGACCAGTTGGCCCCGCAGATCGGGCAGCTGTTCAAGGGCGTCGCCCCGATGATCAGTCCGCTGGTCGACGGGCTGGGCAAGCTGGCCGCGGGCGTCCTACCCGGCCTGGTGTCCGTGGTGCAGGCCGCACAGCCGGTCATCCAGGCCCTGTCCGCCGGACTCGGTGCCGTCGGTCAGGGACTGGGCGGCTTCTTCGAGGGCGTCGCCACAGGCGCGGGCGGCGCCTCGCAGGCCCTCGGCGGACTGCTCGGCGCGGTCGGCACGATCCTGCCTGCACTCGGCCAATTCGTCGGCACGCTCGCGCAGGCGGGCGGGCCGGTGCTGCTGCAGTTGACGACCCTGCTCGGCCCGCTGGTGGCCCAGCTCGCCGGCGCCCTGGGCCCAGCGCTCGCCCAGCTCGGGCCGCCCCTGGTGCGCCTGGTCGCCGCGCTGGGCAGCGGCCTGCGCCCGATCGTGTCCGCACTCGGGCCGGTGCTGGGCGCGGTGGCCAGCGCCATCGGGTCCGTGCTCGACGCGATCGCCCCGCTGCTGCCGGTCGTCGGTCAGCTGATCGCGTCCCTGCTGCCGCCGCTGGTGCCGGTCATCGGCGCGATCGCTGACGTCTTCGACGAGCTGGCCCCCGTCGTGCGGCAGCTGGCCACCACCCTGAGCGCCGCTCTGGCGCCGGTGTTCGCCTCGCTGCCCGCGATCATCACCCCGCTGGCCACGCTGCTGAGCATGCTGGCCCAGACGGTGTTCCCCGTCCTGGCGCAGATCCTCGTAGCCATCCAGCCCAGCCTGGTGCAGATCGGCCAGGCGTTCGGTCAGGTGATGGCCGCAGCCGGGCAGCTGCTCGTCGCCCTGACCCCGCTGATCTTCCAGGTGCTGTCCGCGGTGCTGCCGGTCCTGGTGCCGATCATCGGCGCGGTCGCTCAGCTGGCGGCGATCCTGGCGTCCGGCCTTGCCGCGGTCATCACCAGCGTCGTGATGCCGATCCTGCAGGCGATCGTCGCCCTGCTGTCCGGGGACTTCGGCAAGGCGTGGGACCTGGCCAAGCAGGCCGTGAACAACGCCAAGCAGCTGATCGGCCAGGCCGCGGCGGCGCTGGCCCGCCTGGTCGGGCAGGGCATCGACAAGGCCGTCTCGTGGCTGAAGGGGATGCCCGGGCGGGCGGTCTCCGCTCTGGCCAGCCTCGGCGGCTACCTGGCCTCCCGCGCGTCGTCGGCAGGCGCCCGGCTCGTGTCAGCGATCCGCTCGCAGATCAACAGCGCGATCTCCTGGGTGCGCGGCCTGCCCGGCCGGGCCAAGTCCGCACTCGGCTCGCTCGGCGGCGTGCTGTGGAACGCCGGCGCCTCCCTGATCCGCGGCTTCATCAACGGCATCCGATCGATGATCGGGTCGGTGCGATCCACGCTTGGCAGCATCACCTCGCACCTGCCCTCGTGGAAGGGCCCGGAGACGCTTGATAAGCGCATCCTGACCCCGTCCGGACGCTGGGTTCTGCAGGGCTTCCAGGAAGGCATCGCCGCGCAGGTGCCCGCCCTGCGCCGCCAGCTGCAGGGGCTCACCGCGCAGCTGCCAGACATGACCTCCCAGGTCACCCAGCAGGCAGCCCCGGCCGGTGTCACCCGTGCGGCCGGCGCCGCCCAGGACCGCGGGCTGCGCATCGAGCTGGCCGGCCCGGAGGACATGAAGCGGCTGATCCGCCGCATCGTGCAGACCAACGGCCGCGGCGGCGACCCGGCATCCGTCTTCGCAACCCAGTAGGAGGAGGGTTCCGTGGGGTTCCCGAACACGCCGCTCGACATCCGCACCGAGCTGCAGATTGACGGTGTGTGGCAGCGGGTGCGCACCTACGAGCGGGACACCATCGTCATCGAGACCGGCCGCCCGGACATGGCCGCCCAGACCGACCCGGGCAGCCTGCAGATCACCATCGACAATCGCGACGGGCGCTACTCGCCGCGCAACCCCATGTCGCCGCTGTACGGGAAGATCGGCCGCGGCACCCCGATCCGCCTGTCCGTGCCCGGCACTACCTCGTACCTGGAGCTGGACGGCGACCCGGCGAACTACGCCTCCACCCCAGACACCAGCGCCCTCGACATTACCGGCGACCTGGACCTGCGCTGGGAAGGCGAAGCCGACTGGTACGCGCCCGGAACGCACATGCTCATCGGCAAGTGGGGGGAGACGTCGGACGCCTGGGCCTACGCTCTGGGCATCGAAAGCGGCTCTTTGGGGCTGTACTACCGGACGTCCACGGGCGGCATCTACTACCGCTGGCCGCTGCCCGCCATGCCCCGTCGTGCAGCGGTGCGTGCCACGCTGGATGCCGACAACGGCAGCAGCGGCTTTACTGTCCGCTGGTACTGGGCACCGGCCATCACCGAGCCGTGGACGGAGGTCTTCGCCTTCACCGGACCCGGGACCGTCACTCTGGCAGGCGGATCAGCCCCGCTTCAGGTCGCCCCGCCGTGGTCCGGCGGCCAGCCGGTCGCTGGCCGCTGCTACCGCGCCGAGGTCCGCAACGGCATCGACGGCACCGTGGTCGCGGCCCCCGATTTTACCGCCCAGGCCGCGGGCACCAGCAGCTTCACGGACTCCGCAGGCCGCACCTGGACACTGGCCGGCAACGCCTCCATCCGCAACCGCGCAGACCTGTTCGTGGGCGAAGTCTCGGAGTGGCCGCAGAAGTGGCAGCCGGACGGCTCGGACTCGTGGGTGCCACTGCAGGCGTCCGGGATCCTGCGCCGCCTCGGACAGGGCAGAAAGGCCCTGCAGTCGACGCTGCGGCGCCGTGTGCCCTCCGGGGGCCCGCTGGCGTACTGGCCGATGGAGGACGGGGCGACCGCCACCCAGGCCGCGTCCGCGATCGACGGCGGCACCCCGCTCGCCGTGACGGGGTTCACCTTCGCTTCCGACGACTCCATGCCCGGCTCCGACGCCTTGCCCGTGCTGGACGAGTCCTCGACGCTGTCCGGCACCGTGCCCGGTGCCAAGGCCGGCGGCTGGCACGTCGAGATGGCCTACAAGCTCGACAAGCTCCCCAGCACAGAGCAGACCATGCTCAGCGTGCGTCTGCGCCCGGGCACCGGCGGCGTCACGCAGGTGCTGGCCCGCGTCTCCACGGCCGGCATCCGCGTCCAGGCCCTCGACGTGGACGGCAACATCATCACGCAGGCCATCTACTCCGACGCGAACGCGATCGCCGCATTCACCGGTGCCTGGAACCGCTTGCAAATCTTCTCCGCTGTGAACGGTGACCGCTGCTACTTCATCGTGGCGTGGCGCAACGTCCTCACCAACAGCTGGTACTACGCCTACAACTACTTCACCGGCGGCACACCGGGAGCCGTCACCGCCGTCCGCGGCGCCTGGGGCTCCGACTGGCAGGGCATGGCGCTCGGCCACTTGGCGGCGTTCGACGTGGGCGGCACCGTCACCACCCAGCCGGCGCCCGGGGTGAGCATCTTCGAAGGATGCGACGACGGGTTCACCGGCGAGACCGCGTGGGCGCGGATGCGGCGCCTGGCCACCGAGGAGGGCCTGCCGCTGGCCCGCGTCCCGGGCCCGGTGCCCACCGAGCAGGTTGGCCCGCAGCGCGTGGACACGCTGCTGAATTTGTTGCAGGCCGCGGCCGACGCCGACGGCGGGCTGCTGCTGGAGGACCGCACCCGGCCCGGGCTGCTGTACCGGGAGCGGTCCAGCATGTACGGCCAGACCCCGAAGCTGACCCTGTCCTACAACAAGGCGCCCGGGCTGGCGGCGCTGGAGCCGGTCGACGACGACACCGCGGTCCGCAACGACCGCACCGTCACCCGCACTGGCGGATCCTCGACCCGGGCCGTGCTCACCGACGGGCCGCTGTCCGTGCAGGACCCCCCGGACGGGATCGGCCAGTACGACGACGAGGTCACCCTGTCGCTGTACAGCGATGACCAGACCGGGCCGATCGCGTACTGGCGGCTTTACCTGGGCACGGTCGACGGCCCCCGCTACCCGACGGTGAAGGTGCTGCTGCACAAGGCACCCGGCCTGATTCCGCAGGTGTTGTCCCTGACCGAGGGCGACCTGATCCGCATCACCGACCTGCCCCCGCAGGTCGGCTTCGGGTACGTGGATCTGCTCGTCGACGGCATCCACCACGAGATGGGCCTGCAGCACTGGGAGGCCAGCTTCAACTGCTCCCCGGGCCGGCCCTGGCAGGTCGGCGCCACCGCGGTGTACGAGGACTTCGAGGACGACGTCTTCGCCGTCACGATGGCCAGCGGCGGGAACCTACCCTGGGTCCTCAGCCAGGCCCACTACAACTCCGGCACGAGGTCGCTGAAGTCGGGCGCGATCAGCAACAACCAGACCTCCGACGTCGTGATCACCGTGCCGTCTGGGGCCACGGCGTTGTCGTTCTGGTACTACACCTCATCCGAGCCGCCCGGGCCGGGCTACGAGGGCGACCGGCTGATGGTCCTGGTCGACGGCGTGGAGGTGCTGCGCCGACAGGGCTACAACTACTGGACCCAGGCCAGCATCGACGTGACCGGCGCAAGTACGGTGACGTTCCGCTACGCCAAGGACAACAGCGGCTCAATCGACGAAGACGGCGTGTGGATCGACGACCTCCTGTTCATCACGGGGACGCCGATGCGCGTGGACACCGACGGCAGCCAGCTCGCCATCGCGGCCGCCGCCACCGACACCACCCTCACCGTCCAGACCACGGCGGGCCCGCAGTGGATCACGACGGAGCAGTACGCGGGCGAGTTCCCGTTCGACGTCACGCTCGGCGGAGAACGGGCCACCGTCACCGCCATCGCGGACGCCGTGCGCGACACCTTCGGCCGCAGCGTGTCCGGCGGCTGGGGGACCGCGGACACCGGGCAGCCCTGGGCTGTCAGCGCCCCCGGCGGCACCACTGCCGACTTCTCCGTGGCCGGCGGTGTCGGTGTCGTCGCCCAGCCGGCCACGAACATCGGCCACGTGGCGCTGCTGCCGTCACCGACGCCTGACGTCGACCTGTACGTGGACATCTCCACCTCGGCGCTCGCCGCCGGCGGGTCGCTGCTCGGCGGGCTCCTGGCCAGGGCGACCGACAACAACAACCTCTACCAGGCACGGCTGGAGTTCACGACCGCGGCGCAGCTGGTGCTCACCATCCGCAAGCGCGTGGCCGGGTCGGAGTCGCAGCTGGGCAACGCGTACACGAGCACGCTTACGCACAGCGCCGGAACCTGGTATCGGCTGCGGTTCCAGGTGATGGGGTCGACGCTGCTGGCCAAGGTCTGGGCGGCCAGCGCAGCGGAGCCCGACGCCTGGCATGTGGTGGCGTCGGACACGTCCCTCACGGCGGCCGCCGGGATCGGCACCCGGTCGTTCGCGGCGTCCGGCAGCACGGTCGCCAACGCACAGATCCGCTACCAGCGCGTCCGGCTGGTCAACCGGCAACGGTTCACCGTCACCCGCGCCGTCAACGGTGTCAGCAAGGCTCAGGCCGCTGGGACGCCCGTCCGGCTGGCCGACCCGGCGATCGTCGCCCTGTAGAGGAAGGAGGCCCGACGTGACGCTCTGGCAGCCTGGCATGATCATCACCGCTGGTCGCCTGCAGGCCGCTTCCCCGTGGGTGCCGCTCACCACGCTCGGCACCTACCAGACCAGCGGATCTACCACCGCCTCGGACGGGTCACCGCTCCCGATGGCCCGCGACCTATACGTCCGTGACGAGGTGATCCGCCAGTTCAAGGGCGTCATCAACCTCGCCAACATCACCACGGCTGGGTACACGTTCTTCACGTTCTTCGACGCCTACAAGCCTGACTACGAACGGAACTGGGCGGCGGCCGGCGGCGGGGTGAACCCTCCCTTCCGGCTGTTCCTCAGCACCGCCGGGAACTGGGGGATCACCGGGCAGTCCGCCGGGCTGAACGCCCTGCGTCTGGACGACTTCGAGATCATGTCGGCGCCCGGTCGTCTCCCCACCTGACCACCGCACATCGCCGCCCCGCGCCCGCCCGGCCGGGGCGCCTCTCATGTCTGGAGAACGTATGGCCACGTGCCGGGGCATCGACGTATCCGCCTACCAGGGCACCCAGGACTGGGCCGCCCACAAGCGCGCAGGCGTGGTCTTCGCCTTCGCCAAGGCGAGCGAGGGCCAGTCGACGCACGACCCGAAGTTCGCCACCCACATCACCGGCATCATCAAGGCCGGACTCGTGCCGGGCGCCTACCACTTCGCGTGGCCGAACCAGTCGGCCGCGAAGGAGGCCGCCAACTACATCGCCGCGGTGAAGCCCTACGCCGGGCGGGGCTTCACTCACTGGCTGGACCTGGAGCGCTACAGCGACGGGCGGAACTACAGCGGGCGCACGGCCACCCAGATCCGCGCCTACGTCACCACGTGGATCGGCGCCGTCCAGGCCGCGTTCCCCGGCCAGCGCGTCGGCGTCTACACGTCCGCCTCGGACCTGGCCGCCGGCCACGTGCCCGCCGGGGTGCCGCTCTGGTACCCGGCCTACCCGGGCACGCGCGTCGACACCTACGCCGAGGCCGAGGCCGCCGCCCAGCCGCGGCCCAGCGGGCGGACGCCGCTCATCTGGCAGTTCACCTCGGACCCCGACGGTCCGGCCCGCATCGACCAGTCCATCGCCTACATGTCCGCCCCAGCGTTCCGCGCCTGGGCGGCGGGCGAGCCGACCACCAAGGAGACCGACGACATGGACCCCATCGACGTGTGGGCCTACAAGGGCAAGAACGAGAAGCAGGACGCCTACGCCTACCTGCGCGGCACCAACGCCGCCGTGAAGGCGCTCACCGCGCAGGTCGGCGCGCTCACCGCGACCGTGAGCAAGCTGGCCCAGGGCGGCGGCCTGGACGCCGCCGAGATCAAGGCCGCGGCCGAGGCCGGCGCGCAGGCCGCGCTCGACAAGCTGGCCGACGCCCTGAAGGAGGGCTGACCATGAACCTGCTCGCAAGCCTGATGCGCACGGTCGTGCCGATCGTGGCCGGCCTGCTCATCTCCCTGGCCGCCCGTGTCGGCCTGCACCTGAACGACGCCACCGCCACCGCCTACACCACGGCTGCCGTCACCGCCGCCTACTACGCGCTGTGGCGCGCCCTCGAGGAACTCGCCGGCCGGATCGGCTGGGAGCCGCTGCGCACCCTCGCCGGGCTCCTGCTCGGCTGGGCCAAGCCCCCGCAGTACGACGGGAAGCAGGCATGACAGCGTCCCCGACGGCGGCGCCCGGGCCGGACCCTGGCATCTACATCACGACCACCCAGATGTACCAGGAGCTGCGCCAGGTGCACGACGAGGTCAAGGGCATCCGCTCCGACCTGAAAACCCTGATGGAGGACCGCGCCGACCACGAAGCACGCATCCGCGCTCTGGAGCGCCGCGTGTGGACGGCGTCCGGGATGGCCACCGTCCTCGGCGCCCTGGGTGGCGTCCTCGCACAAATACTCATCCGCTGAACGAGCGCCCCCTTGCCGGCCCCACGCGGGCCGTGCAAGGGGGCGCCTTCGCCGTTCACCGGGCACACGGCAGCCTCGCAAGCTACCGTGTGGCCGACGTCCACCGAAGGGGGGGAAGCAATGGCCCGTCGCTTCTGGAAAGTTGGTACGACCAGCGGCAACAACGGATGCCCGACCCTGTACACCGAGCCCGGCTCCGATACCTACGTCGTCCAGGGCGACCCCGTCACCGATCCCGCCGAGCTGGCCCAGCTGGACCTGGCCGACGGCGAGGCCGCGGTGACCGTGCCCCGCGAGCTGCTCGCCAACTTCGGCCCCAAGGAGCCCGTACACGCGCCACAGACCATCTCGTTCGACGAGTTCGACGGCATGTTCACCACACTCAAGTACAGCGCCTGGAGGCTGGAGACGCGCCGCCGCTACGCCTGGGACGAACAGCAGGACACGTACCACAGATTCCTCGAGCACGGCCGTGTCGACTGGGACCTGGACGACCCGTGGTGCCAGGAGCGCAGAGAGCAGGCCGCCCTCGGCAAGGCCTTCCAGCGGGTGCGGATCCTGGACGAGCCGCCCACCGAGGGCCAGCGTTACCTGCTCGACAACGCCCGCCGCAACTCCGCTGTCGGCGAGACGATCCGCGTCCTGGCCCGCAGCAAGGCCGACGAGCTGCATCTGCCGCGTGAGGACTTCTGGCTGTTCGACGCCCGCGTGGTCGCCCTGCTGCACTTCGACCAGGACGACGAGATGACCGGCGTCGAGCTGATCACCGACCCGGTCGAGGTCCTCCGCTACGCGCAGGCCCGTGAGGCAGCGTGGCATCACGCTGTGCCCTACGACCAGGCCCCGGGTAACTTGCCCATGTGAGCACCGACTTCCAGCAGGGCCGTGAGGCGCTGGGCCGCCGGCTCCGGGAGCTGCGCGGCCAGCGCACTCAGCGCGGCCTGGCGGAACAACTCGGCTGGCCGCAGGCCAAGGTGTCCAAGCTGGAGACAGGCAGGCAGACCGCCACCCCCGAGGACTTGAAGGCCTGGGCCATGGCGACCGGGCACGCCGCCGCCACCGAGGAGCTGGTCGCCCGACTGCAGGGCCTGGAGACCCACATCCGTTCCTGGCGCCGCCACCTGCGCGCCGGGCACCGGCCCGTGCAGGACGTCCTCACCATCGAGTACGAGCGCTCCACCGTGCTGCGCGCCTGGGAGAGCGCCATGGTCGTCGGCATGCTGCAGACCCCGGACTACGCCCGCGCCGTCTTCACCCGGTACGCCGACCTCCACAAGTCACCCCGCGATATCGAGGACGCCGTGCGCGCCCGCGTCCGCCGCCAGGAGCTGCTGTACCGGCCCGGCCGTAGCTTCCACATCGTCATGTGGGAGGCCGCCCTGCACGCCGCGGTGGCGCCGCGCGAGGTCCTCGCCGCCCAACTAGACCGCCTGGCCAGCGTCATCGGCCTGGACACCGTGCGGCTTGGGATCGTGCCGCTCGGTGCCTCGGTCGCCATCCCTCCAGGCCCTGGCTTCTGGCTGTACGACGACCGCCTCGCGATCGTCGAGGACTGGCACGCCGAGCTGTGGCTGGACGACGCCGACAGCGTCACCCTGTACCGCCGCGTCTGGGACACGCTGGAGAAGTCCGCGCTGTACGGCACGCCAGCCCGGCGCCTGCTCGCCCGCGTGCGTGCACACGTCGCTGACCTCGCGTAAGCATCACCGCGAATCACCCCGGCCAGCAGTCGAATATTCGCGAATCAGGCAGGACCTCGATTCGCGTTCCTCCATACCGTGCTGGTCATGGCCACCACGTCCGAGCGAGCCCGCGCTGGCGAGGCATGGCTCCTGTCGTGTGCCGCGCACCCCGCCGGCGTGCAGCGCGCATGGGAAGTCGAGGAGCTTGCCCCGCTGCGCAGCGGCGCTCACTGGCGCGTCGCCGAGGCGCGGCTGCTGCCCTCGGTGCAGGCGATGAAGCGTCTGCGCGCACGGGGGCTGGGCCCGGTCCTGGCCGACGTGGAGATCGACCGGGCGTGGTGGCTGCTGCCGCCCGACCTCGGGGACGAGCTGGACGACATCCGGCAGCTCACTGTGCACCCCGCGGGCTGGATCCTGCGCTGCCCGCCGCTGCACTACTCCCTCGACGGCCGGATCTGGCTGGAGCGGCCGGACGGCTCCGGGCGGCTCACCGACCCTGTACTGCTCGGTGCCGCGTTCAGCCCGGGCGGCTACCACCCTGCGGAGGTACGAGCATGACCACGACCACGCCACCCTCGTCCGCGGACGCCGAGCCCGAGGAAGAGCTGTCGCTCGGGGCCGTGCTCCTGCGCTCGGCCCGCACCCGTCGCGAGCGCGTCGCCGTCCAGGCCCTTGTCGAGGATGAGACGCTTCTCGCCCGGGACAACGTGCGCACCGCCTTGGTCGCGCGGCAGGACGGCCGCATGCGGTGCCAGTGGCACGGCGTAGCCGGCCGCGTCTTCACACTCGGCCTGCCGCCCGCCGACCTGGCCTTCCTGCGGCTGGTGCTGTCCCTCCTCGGTATCGGCCACACCCCGCTCAGCGCCGCGATCGACCTGGATGAGCGCCGTCTGCTGATCCTGCTGCGCGCGCTGATCCGCATCGCGGGCAACGACCGCATCGCCGTCGGCACCCGCATGTGACGAGAGGAGATACGGTGGTCCTGTTCATGTCCCCGGCGCCGCATCTGGGGCTGCCGCTCGATCCGCCGCAGCCCGTACCCGGCTGCCGGGAGTGCGCGGACCTGGCCCGGCAGCGGGCCGAGGCCCAGGCCGCAAAGGACTACTCAAGGGCGACGGACTGCAATGTGCGGCTGCGTCGCCACGCCTGGCACGGGTGCACCTGACCCGGTGATCTCCCGCCGCGGCCCAGACGGCGATTCGGGCCGCGGCGGGCAGCGCGGCCGCCTCCGCCCCCCGTCGGAGGCGGCCGCTCCATGCCGCCCCGCCGTCTGCGCTCCCATGCAGGCGGCGGGGCTTCGCCGTAAGTGGGGGGTCGTGGGTGGATGTTCCACGAGGTCGCAGGGCGTTCAGCGTTCCGGAATCCTTCCGGTGGGCGGTCGGATTCCGGGTTCTCTCCGTACGATCACGCGCCCTCACAAGACTTCATGGAATACGTTGTGACGCTTGTTTATGCAGGTCAGACCTCGTACAGGGCTCTGACCTGGTCATGCCTGCTCCTCGGCGACCATCCGCTCGGGTCTGGCGCCCCTGCGCTCGCTGCCCGTGATCAGTCCGTGCGCCAGCTGGCGCGCTGCCCAGGGCCAGTCCTCGCTGTTCGGCGGGATGCCGAGCCGGGCCCGGCCGCCGAACCTGCCGCGCCCGCCCCGGTCGTGCAGTGCGACCAGGACCATGCTGTCCTCGGGCCGGTAGCCGAGGAGGTAGGGCAGGGCGTCGACGAGTTCGGCCGGGGTGCGCAGGGTCACCTGCTGTTCGGAGGAGAAACCGGCGTAGGCGATGTCGCCGGTGAGGAAGGGTCCGGTCGTGTGGCTGTGATGCGTCATGCGACGACGATCTCGCGGAAGCGAGTCTTCCGCTTCGGCCTGTGGACAACTCCGATCGAGGACACGTCAAGCACACGCCAGGTCACGCCGCGCCGTCGTCCGTCCGGACCGTCCGCCCGCAGCCCGCAACCCGCAGCCGTCCACCCGCCCCACCGCAGAGACAAACGCCGCCCGCTCAACCCCCCGCCGCGAGGACCAGTGGAAACACCTGCTCGGCTCCGGCCCGGCGCAGCAGGCGGGCGGCCACCGCGAGGGTCCAGCCGGACTCGGTGCGGTCGTCCACGAGCAGGACGGGGCCGGGCACGGCGGCCAGGGCCCGGCCCAGCTGCTCGGGAACGGCGAAGGCACCGGACAGGGCCTTGAGACGTTGCGCGGAGTTGCTGCGGGCCGCCGCGTGGGTGCCGTCCGGCCGGGTGTAGGCCAGCGTGCCCAGGAAGGGCAGACGGCCGACGGCCGCGATGCCCTCGGCGAGCGTGCCGATCAGCTGCGGGCGGGTGGCGGAGGGCAGGGCGACGACTCCGGCCGGCCGGGCGACGGCGTCCGGGACGCCGGGCGCCCATCCGCCCGGGGAGCGCGCCCAGTCGGCGAGCACCTCCACGGCGGCCCGCAGGACGTCGTCGGGCACCGGGCCGTCGGGTGCGCCGTCGGCCAGAAGCGGGCGCAGCCGGTTGCCCCAGCCGATGTCGGAGAGCCGTCCCAGGGCGCGCCCGGCGGAGCACTGCTCGCCCGCGGGGATGCGGCCCTTGAGGTCGATGCCGAGCGCGGGCATGCCCGTGGGCCACATGCGGCGCGGCTCGATCTCCGTTCCCGGACGGTCGAGTTTCTTCACGGCGCCGGTCAGCGCCTCGGGCGAGACGGCGGAGTCGACCCAGGGTCCGGCGCAGTTGTCGCAGCGGCCGCACGGGGCCGCGCCCTCGTCGTCCAGGTGGCGGCGCAGAAACTCCATCCGGCACTGCGTCGTGGTGACGTAGTCGCGCATGGCGCGCTGTTCGGCGGCCCGCCGGCGCGCCACCCGCGCGTAGCGTTCCGCGTCGTAGGTCCAGGGTGTGCCGGTGGCGGTCCAGCCGCCCTTGACCCGCTCGACGGCGCCGTCCACGTCCAGCACCTTCAGCAGCGTCTCCAGGCGGGTGCGGCGCAGATCCACCATGGCCTCCAGGGCCGGCACGGACAGCGGCCGGCCGGCGCCGGCGAGGGCCGCGAGGGTCTGCCGCACCTGTGCCTCGGGCGGGAAGGCGGTGTCGGCGAAGTACCGCCAGATCGCCTCGTCCTCCTTGCCGGGCAGCATCAGCACATCTGCGCGCTCCACACCGCGCCCGGCCCGGCCGACCTGCTGGTAATAGGCGATCGGTGAGGACGGCGACCCGAGGTGGACCACGAAACCCAGGTCGGGTTTGTCGAAACCCATGCCGAGTGCCGAGGTCGCCACCAGTGCCTTCACCCGGTTGGCCAGCAGGTCGGCCTCGGCCTGCTGCCGGTCGGCGTTCTCCGTGCGACCGGTGTAGGAGGCCACCCGGTGACCGCGCTGCCGCAGGAACGCGGTGACCTCCTCGGCCGCGGCGACGGTGAGGGTGTAGACGATCCCGGAGCCCGGCAGCTCGGGCAGGTGCTCGGCGAGCCAGGCCAGCCGGTGCGCGGCGTCCGGCAGCCGCACGACGCCGAGTCGCAGGCTCTCCCGCTCCAGGGAACCGCGCAGCACCAGGGCCTCGTCGCCGCCGGTTCCCAGCTGCTCGGCCACGTCCGCCGTGACCCGCGCGTTGGCGGTGGCCGTGGTGGCCAGCACCGGCACACCCGGTGCGAGACCGGCCAGCATGGACCGCAGCCTGCGGTAGTCGGGCCGGAAGTCGTGGCCCCAGTCGGAGATGCAGTGCGCCTCGTCGACGACGAGCAGGCCGGTGGTGGCCGCCAGCCGCGGGAGCAGGTGTTCACGGAAGTCGACGGCGTTGAGGCGCTCGGGGCTGACGAGCAGGACGTCGGTCTCACCGCGCTCGACCTCCGCGTGGATCGTCTCCCACTCCTCCGGGTTGGCCGAGTTGATGGTGCGCGCCCGGATGCCGGCCCGTTCGGCCGCCTCGACCTGGTTGCGCATCAGCGCCAGCAGCGGCGAGACGATCACGGTCGGGCCGCAACCGCGTCGGCGCAGCAGGACGGTGGCGACGAAGTACACCGCGGATTTGCCCCAGCCGGTGCGCTGCACCACCAGGGCACGCCGGCGCTCGCGCACCAGAGCCGCCACCGCCTGCCACTGGTCCTCGCGCAGCCGTGCCCCCGGGGCACCGACCAGTTCGGCGAGTACGGCATCGGCTTCGGCCCGCAGCTGATGATCCTCCATGGTCCCATGCAACCCGACGGCAGGCTCCTTCGGCCACTTCACGCACGGTGACGTGTGGGCACGGAACGCCACAGCCGCGCGTCGCCCGGCCGCACGCTGGGTAGGAACACGTCAGGCTGTCGTCGTGCTCGATGCCGTATACCTGTGTCGTATGCCTGTGCGACAGGCACACTCGTAGCCGCTCCCGCACGGCTGGGCCGTGATCCGGACGGGCTCCGCCGCGGTGCGCTGCCGCATCCGGTCCCGCCCGCCCTGCGGGCGCGTAGCCGAAGGGAGGAACGTGACCTTCGGATGTGCTCCGTCCTCGGCGGCGTCGTTCTCGGCGTCCGCCACGTCCGCCCGTCGTGTGCTCGAAGTCGCGGAGTGGGCCGCCGCGGGCATCCCCCTGCTGCGCAACCCCCGTGAGGTCGTCACCGGGCTGCATGCCCGGCACCGGCCGGCCCCGGGGACCGCCGTGGTGGCGGTGCTGGACCCGGACCAACGGCTGCGCGCGAGCGCCTCGTTCGGTCATCGTCCGGTGCCCGCCGACGGCTGGATGCTCCGCAACGCGCTGCTGGACCAGCTGCGCCGGGTCATACCCCACGATCTGCGGCGCCGGACTCCGGTGCGCACCGCCGTGCTGATGTACTGCCGCGAGGGCGAGACACGCTGGACGGAGGAGGACGGCGCCTGGATGTGGGGCCTGCGTGACGCCTGCACACTGCACGGGCTGCGCTGCGGGGCCTACATCACGCTGACCCCGGACGGCTGGCAGGTGCTCGGAGAGGACCGTGGCGGCCGGCGGCCGAACGCCGTCCAGCGCCCCGCACCCCGCGAGGCCGCCGGGACAGCCGGGATGTCCGGGATCCCGTCGCAGCGGCCGCATCCCCGGGACACCGCCGACGACCGGCTGCACCGGGCGACGGCTCACCGGTGACGTCTGCGGCCGCTCCGCCGGGCCGGGCACGCACCCCCACACCAGGCGCGGCCGCCCGCTGCGGGGCCGGGCGCGGGCGCACCGGACGACGGGGCCCTGCGCAGGCATGCCGTGACGGTGCCCTGCGCAGGCACGCCGAAGCAGCCGTCGTGCGGGGGGTGCCGCAGCGACGGCTGTCGTTCTGCACGGCCTGCTGGGGCCGCGAGTTCACCGCCTGGGCAGGGGCCGGATCAGACGCCTGCGCCCAGAACGGAATTGATCTTCTTGGGGTCGCCACACACGATCAGCAGGTTCTCGGCCCGGGAGTGGGCCAGCGGCAGAACCGTGGCGGCGGCAGCGTCGGTGCCGCCGTTGACGGCGACCACGACCACCGGCCGGGCGGCGACACGCGAGGCCTTGGTGGCGTCCGTGTAGAAGACGTCGTCTCGCGCGTCGTGCTGGGCCCAGTAGGAGGCCTCCCCGAAGGACAGCTCGTGCTCCGCCCACGGGTGCGGGTCACCGGTGGTGATGACCAGCACGTCGCCGGGCGCACGGCCCGACTCCAGCAGCAGGTCGACCGCTTCCTCGGCCGCGTCCAGCGCACCCTCGGCACTGGCCGGGATCAGCTGGATCTGCGGGTTCGACGAGGCGGCACGGGACGCCGGAGCCGACGGCCCCGGCTTGGGCGCGGCCACATCACGCGGCGTGCGTTGGGCCGGCGCCGGCCGCAGGGGGCCGGGACGACCGGGGCGGGACGGAGCCGCGGGACGGGGGCCGGGTACGGGACGGGGGGTCGGCGCGGTGCGGCCGCTGGCCGGAGTGGCGCGGGGACCCTGGGCACTCTCGTGAATCTGAGGCTCCTCGGGAATGAGAGGCATGGGCTGATATTTATCAAACGTTGGTACGGCTCGCATGGGCGGGTGCCTCACGCGGGCAGGCGGCACGGTCAGAAGTCGAAGCCGAGCTGACCCTCGATTTCCGGCACGGATCCGTCCGCCCAGGCGCGGACCTTCTTGAGGTGCCGCCACTTGGGCAGCGCATCAAGATACGCCCACGACAGCCGGTGGTGCGGGGTGGGTCCCCGCTCCTCCAACGCGGCTTTGTGCACGGGTGACGGGTATCCGGCGTTGGCCGCGAAATCGAAGTCTGCATGGTCGACGCCCAGTTCGGCCATCATTGTGTCGCGGTGCACCTTGGCGATCACCGAGGCCGCCGCGACGGCCACGCACGACCGGTCGCCCTTGACGACCGTGCGAACCCGCCAGGGGGCGCCGAGATAGTCGTGCTTGCCGTCGAGAATCACCGCGTCGGGGCGGACGGGCAGCGCCTCCAGGGCCCGCACGGCGGCGAGCCGCAACGACGCCGTCATCCCCAGCTCGTCGATCTCCTGCGGGGATGCGTGTCCCAGGGCGTAGGCCGTCACCCACTTCTCCAGCTCGGCGGCGAGTTCGGTGCGCCGCTTGACGGTGAGCAGTTTCGAGTCGGTGAGGCCCACGGGCGGCCGGCGCAGTCCGGTGACCGCCGCGCAGACAGTGACGGGACCGGCCCAGGCGCCGCGCCCCACCTCGTCGACACCGGCAATGACCTTCGCTCCGGTCGTGGCCCGCAGGGAGCGCTCGACGGTGTGAGTGGGTGGTTCGTACGGCATGGCGCCCTTAGCGTACGCCGCCCGGTTCCGGCCGCGACACCCCGGTTCCCCGGCACACCCGTGCCACCACCACCGCCCGGCGTGCCCGGCCGCTGCGGGTGCGCCGAAGGAGCCGTCAGCCGGCCGTCCGGCTTCGTCCGGCTTCTTCGGGTGTGCACCCGTTCTTCACGTGTGCACACCCGTCCGCGACACGTCACGGCCGGCCCTGCGCCGCACACCTGCGTGTGCGGGATCACCGCTTCCCGGAGGCGGCCGGACGCCTGACGCGGGCGTGCACGGCCCTGTCCGCCGGGTGTGCCGGGCCGGCCGCCGTCGCGGCCGGAAGACGTGCTCGCACCGCGCGCGTCCTGCGGCGCCTGCGGCGGTCACGCGGCACAGCACGGTTGTTGTGTGCGGGAGTTGGGCGCGACCGGTGCTGCGGCGACGGTGAGCGGAGGCGGCGGCGGGCGCCTGCGTGGTGATCGTGTCATCAAGAGCCGGGAGCCTCCCCGTCCTCGTTCACCGCCGGACACCCACGGGCCGTACGCGGCGGGACAGGAACCCGCCGGCGGACCCGGATCCCGGCCCGCCGGCCGGCACGCCCCCAGGCGCCTGCTTTGCTCGGGGTCGCGGTCGTGAAGTCGCCGTGCGGTGCGTGCGCATCCTCGAACCGCTCCGCCCCGCACCGCCGTCAGCACCGGTCCTGCCGGAGGTGACGGATCGTCGGACAGCGATGGGCGACAAGGGATCAGCCGACCGCCGGCACCCACGGCGGCAGCGGTTCGGTGCGCCGGTCCCACTCGGCCGGCGGTGTTCCCGCCTTCGCGCCGGCCAGCACGCCCCCCACGATGGCGCAGGTGGTGTCCACGTCGCCGCCGGCCCGGGCGGTCGTCCAGAAGGCGTCCGCGAAGTCACCCAGGCTGCGGGCGGCCGCCCACAGCGCGAACGGCACCGTGTCGTGGGCGGTGCCGCGCCGCCCGCAGCCGAGCACGGCAGCGACCGTGGCCACGTCGTCGTAGTCCAGCATGTCGCGGGCGCGCCGCAGGCCGGCACCGACGGCACTGCGGGCGGGCACGAGCGCGACGACACCGTCGAGCAGCCCCTCGGCCGTCCGCGGACCGCCTGGTGCGGCGACCAGCGCGGCGGCCGCGGCGACGGCCATGGCGCCCACGACCGCCTCACGGTGCTGGTGGGTGGGGTAGGCGGAGATCTCCGCCTGGTGGGTTGCCTGTTCCGGATCGTCCGCGTACCAGGCGCCCAGCGGTGCGATGCGCATCGCCGCGCCGTTGCCCCAGGAGCCCTGTCCCCTGAAGACCGCGGCGGCCGGCTCCCGCCAGTCCGCGCCGTCCCGGACCTGGCGCAGCAGTGCACTGACCGTCCTGCCGTACCCGCGGGCGGTGTCGTGGTGCTCGGCGAAGGAGGCGGCCAGGGCGTCCTGGTCGATGCGGTGGCGGTCGGCCAGGACGGCCACCACGGAGCAGGCCATCTCCGTGTCGTCGGTCCACGGCCAGGGCCCCTGCGGCAGTTCGCGGCGCCGCAGCAACGGGCGGCGGGCCGGCACGGCGAACTGCGCGCCGAGCGCGTCGCCCACCGCCAGACCGCGCAGTGCGGCGAGTGCGCGGTCCAGCCGGGCGCCGGGCGAGAAGTCACAGGCCATGGTCAACCACTCTCCCCAGTGATCCCGTACGGTTCCGGATCCCGCCAGTGCTCGAACGGGCGGTCCAAGGTGTACGTGCCGTCGTCCCCGAGCAACAGCATCCGCATCTCGCCGTTCCCCGGGTTCGACAGCGACTCGAACTCGGCGACCGTCCAGTGGAACCAGCGCATGCAGAACAGCCGCATGGCCAGGCCGTGGGTCACCAGGAGCACGTTGGGCGGGTGGTCCGGGTCCTGGAAGCTGCGGAAGAGGCTCTCCAGGAAGCCGCCGACCCGGTCGTAGACGTCGGCACCGGACTCGCCCTGGGCGAAGCGGTAGAAGAAGTGCCCGTAGGCGTCCCGGCAGGCCTTCTGCAGGCGTACGTCGTCGCGGTTCTGCCAGTTCCCCCAGTCCTGCTCGCGCAGCCGCGGCTCCTCGCGCACCCGGACGAGATCGGGGTCCAGACGGAAGGCGCGCAGGGTCTCGTGCGTGCGCCGGTAGGGAGAGACGTACACGCTGACACGTTCCCGGCCGAAGAGTTCGCGCAATGTCTTGCCCGTCTCCTCGGCCTGCTGCCACCCTCGCTCGGTCAGGGCCAGCGCGTGGTCGGGTTCGCGCTCGTACACGGTGTCGTCGACGTTTCCCGCCGACTCGCCGTGCCGGACCAGAACGATGCGCCGTGGTCGTGCCATGTCAGAAACACTAGGTCGCATCCGGCCCGGGCGAGGACTCGAACGGCCGGGGTACGGCACGCCTCACACGTGTCGCGCACGCACGGCGACCGCGGGCACACGTGCGGTCCGCGGCCGGTCACCGGGGCCGGGGGCTCACACCGTCCAGGCGGGCTCCAGGTCCACGATGTCGCCGGTCAGGGCCGCCACGTCGGCCTCCAGCTGGGCACGAAGCGCGAGCCGCTCGATGCGCTCCGTGCGGTACTTGCCGTGCTCCGCGGACGACTGCCACATCGACAGCACCAGGAACTCGCTGCCCGGTGCCTCCCCGAACAGGCCGCGGACCATGCCGGGCGAGCCCGCCATCGCCGGGTTCCAGACCTTCTCCTGCATGAGGGTGAAGTGCTCGGCACGCTCCTCGTGCACCCGGCACAGGGCCACGCGCAGCAGGTCGGCGTCGGTGAAACGCGGCTCGAACCCGGTCTTCACGTCGAACCGGTGGTCGAAGAGGCGGACCTGGGCGTCGCGGAACGTGCCGGACTGGGAGGCGGCGAGCCGGTCGTGGGAGCGGGCCATGAAGGAGTCGTAGAAGGCACGGCTCTCCCAGAAAGCGAAGACATGGGCCACGCCCTGCCGCGTCCGGCTCCAGCCGCCGCCCTGTCCGCGAAATCCCGGCTCTCCCAGAAGCCCCGCCCACTTCCGCTGCCCCCGCTCGAACCCCCGGCGGTCCACCACGGTGCAACGAGTCCACTTGACCAGCACCGCGCCATGGTAAGGCCCAGGGCCGGGCGTCGGTCAGAGTGCCGAGGACGGCGCTTGTTCTGCCGTGTGCATGGCACGATGACATCAGGCGCCGTGTGCTCCGGGGAGGACGGGGCGGGAGACTGCGTAACGGCACGGAGAAGGGGGAGTTCCTGTGAGCGGGCTCAGCAAGGGGATCCGCACGGTCGAGATCGCGGTCAAGTGGGATCCGAGCCCGGCGGGCAGGCCGCCCGCCGATCTCGACATCGTGGCGGCGACCTACCTGCGGAGCGATCCCTACGGTGATCCGGCCTATCTGGTGCACTTCGACAGCCGGTCCCCCGACGGCACGATCCATCTCAACCGGGACAGCCGGGACGGCGTCGGCTTCGGCTGGGACGAGGTCATGACCGTCGAGCTGTACCGGCTGGACCCCCGCTACGCGCGGGTGGTCGTCGGCGTGGTGATCCAGCAGCAGGGCGGGCGCCTGACCTTCGGCGACGTGCGGGCCCCGGGGCTGCGCATCCGGGAGGGCTACACGGTCCTCGCCGAGGACGACTTCGGAGGTGTGCCGCGAGCGACGGCCGCCGTCGTCGCGGAGTTCACCCGCGACACCACCGGCGCCTGGGGCTTCAGGGCGGGCGTGCACGGCTTCGAGGGCGACCCGGAGGCGTTCCCCCGGACCATGGGCGCCACGCGCCGGCCGTAGGGCCTTTCGTCCGAATACACCGGGCACCGGGCGGGGCGCACTGCCCGCCCGGTGCCCGGAACACCCGGGCGGGGTGCTCCGCGCGACCCCGCCCGGGGCGTCGTCCGCTCAGGGACGGCCGGTGATCAGCTGCAGCCGCTGGTCGAGCCGCAGCCCTCGCAGATGTAGCAGGAGCCGGCCCGCTGCATCTTGGTGCCGCAGGAGAAGCACAGCGGGGCGTCCGCCTGGATGCCCAGCTGCATCTCCACCAGCTCGGCGTTGGTGTGCGCCTCCTTCGGGGCGGGCTTGGCCGCCTCGGTCTCGGCCTTCGGCGTGCCGACCGTCTTCGGCTCGGTCTCGCGCGGCGCCGACTGGGCCAGGGCCTCGACGTCGACCTCCTCGTCGATCGGCTCGTAGGAGCCGGTCTCCAGGTGGCGCTGACGCTCCTCCGCGGAGTGGATGCCGAGCGCCGAGCGGGTCTCGAAGGGCAGGAAGTCCAGCGCCAGGCGGCGGAAGATGTAGTCGACGATCGACTGCGCCATGCGCACATCGGGGTCGTCGGTCATGCCGGCCGGCTCGAAGCGCATGTTGGTGAACTTCGAGACATACGTCTCCAGCGGCACGCCGTACTGCAGACCCACCGAGACGGCGATGGAGAAGGCGTCCATCATGCCGGCCAGGGTCGAACCCTGCTTGGACATCTTCAGGAAGACCTCGCCCAGACCGTCGTCCGGGTAGGAATTGGCGGTCATGTAGCCCTCGGCGCCGCCGACAGTGAAGGAGGTGGTGATCCCCGGGCGGCCCTTCGGCAGGCGCCGGCGGACCGGGCGGTACTCGACCACCTTCTCGGGCACGGCCTGCGACTCCTCGGCCTTGTCCTGCGCGGACTCCTTCTTCTTGGCGGACAGCGGCTGGCCCACCTTGCAGTTGTCGCGGTAGATCGCCAGCGCCTTGACGCCCATCTTCCAGGCCTCGAAGTAGATCTCCTCGACCTCCTCGACGGTCGCCGACTCCGGCATGTTGACCGTCTTGGAGATGGCGCCGGAGATCCACGGCTGGATGGCGGCCATCATGCGCACGTGGCCCATCGGGGAGATGGCCCGCTCGCCCATCGCGCAGTCGAACACCTCGTAGTGCTCCTGCTTCAGGCCCGGCGCGTCGATGACGTTGCCGTGCTCGGCGATGTGGGCGACGATCGCCTCGATCTGCTCCTCCTGGTAGCCCAGGCGGCGCAGGGCCTGCGGGACGGTGCCGTTGACGATCTGCATCGAACCGCCGCCGACCAGCTTCTTGAACTTCACCAGGGCCAGGTCGGGCTCCACACCGGTGGTGTCGCAGCCCATCGCGAGGCCGATGGTGCCGGTCGGGGCCAGCACGGACGCCTGGGAGTTGCGGAAGCCGTTCTTCGCGCCGAGGCGCAGCACGTCCTGCCAGGCCTCCGTGGCGGCGGCCCACACCGGGGTGTCCAGGTCGTCCATGCGTACGGCGCGTTCGTTGGCGTCGGCGTGCTGCCGCATGACCCGCTGGTGCGCCTGGGCGTTGAGGGCGTAGCCGTCGTAGGGGCCGACGATCGCGGCCAGCTCGGCGGAGCGCCGGTAGGCGGTGCCGGTCATCAGGGAGGTGATGGCGCCGGCGAGGGCGCGGCCGCCGTCGGAGTCGTAGGCGTGGCCGGTCGCCATCAGCAGGGCGCCGAGGTTGGCGTAGCCGATGCCGAGCTGGCGGAAGGCGCGGGTGTTCTCGCCGATCTTCTGGGTCGGGAAGTCCGCGAAGCAGATCGAGATGTCCATCGCGGTGATGACCAGCTCGACGACCTTCTGGAAGCGCTCCGTGTCGAACGACTGGTTGCCCTTGCCGTCGTCCTTGAGGAACTTCATCAGGTTCAGCGAGGCCAGGTTGCAGGACGTGTTGTCCAGGTGCATGTACTCGCTGCAGGGGTTCGAGCCGTTGATGCGGCCGGACTCCGGGCAGGTGTGCCAGTGGTTGATCGTGTCGTCGTACTGGATGCCCGGGTCGGCGCAGGCCCAGGCGGCCTCGGCCATCTTGCGGAACAGGGCCCGGGCGTCGACCTCCTCGATGACCTCGCCGGTCAGGCGGGCCCGCAGGCCGAACTTCTTGCCCTCCTCGACCGCCTTCATGAACTCGTCGTTGACACGGACGGAGTTGTTGGCGTTCTGGTACTGGACGGAGGTGATGTCCTCGCCGCCGAGGTCCATGTCGAAGCCCGCGTCGCGCAGGGCGCGGATCTTCTCCTCCTCCTTGACCTTGGTCTCGATGAAGTCCTCGATGTCGGGGTGGTCGACGTCGAGGATGACCATCTTGGCGGCGCGGCGGGTGGCACCGCCGGACTTGATGGTGCCGGCGGAGGCGTCGGCGCCGCGCATGAAGGAGACCGGGCCGGAGGCGTTGCCGCCGGAGGACAGCAGCTCCTTGGAGGAGCGGATCCGGGAGAGGTTCAGGCCGGCACCGGAACCGCCCTTGAAGATCATGCCCTCTTCCTTGTACCAGTCGAGGATCGACTCCATGGAGTCCTCGACGGACAGGATGAAGCAGGCGGAGACCTGCTGCGGCTGCTTGGTCCCGACGTTGAACCAGACCGGGCTGTTGAAGCTGAAGATCTGGTGCAGGAGGGCGTAGGCCAGCTCGTGCTCGAAGATCTCCGCGTCGGCGGGCGAGGCGAAGTACTTGTTCTCCTCACCGGCCTTCCGGTACGTCTTCACGATGCGGTCGATCAGCTGCTTGAGGCTGGTCTCGCGCTGCGGGGTGCCGACGGCGCCCCGGAAGTACTTGCTGGTGACGATGTTGACCGAGTTCACCGACCAGAAGTCGGGGAACTCGACGCCACGCTGCTCGAAGTTGACCGAGCCGTCGCGCCAGTTGGTCATGACGACGTCACGGCGCTCCCACACCACCTCGTCGTACGGGTGCACACCCGGGGTGGTGTGGATGCGCTCGATGCGCAGTCCCTTGGTCCCCGCCTTCGCACTCTTGGCTCGGGAACCTCGTGCCGGACCGCTCGTCGTCTCTGTCATGCCGCCTCCCTGTACGGGCGAAAACGCCCTGAAGTGTCCCGATGTTCCTGGACACGGTGTTCTGTCTGATACTGCGGGCATCCTCGGTCGCTGCCGCCCGCAGCCGTCTTCCTCGCCGCCGCCGAGCCGGACCGAACCCGAGGTCCGGACCGGCCCGCCGATCAGTCGGCGGCGTGTGCGGGCGCGGGGTCCTCAGCCGCCCCCGTGCGCCCGCCGTCGTCCTCCTGGCTCCCCGCGACAGCGCCGTCGCCGCCCTCCTGCTGTGCGACGGGCTCGCGCATGCCTTCCCTGAGTTCCGCGATGGCGGCCTCGAAGTCCTCCAGCGACTCGAACGCCCGGTACACGGACGCGAACCGCAGGTAGGCGACGAGATCGAGTTCCTTCAGCGGGCCGAGTATGGCCAGCCCCACGTCGTGGGCGGCCACCTCGGCGCTGCCGCTGGCCCGCACCGCCTCCTCGACCCGCTGGCCGAGCTGGGCCAGCGCGTCCTCGGTGACGGGCCGGCCCTGACACGCCTTGCGCACACCGTTGATGACCTTGGTGCGGCTGAACGGCTCGGTGACCCCGGACCGCTTGACCACCATGAGCGAACACGTCTCGACGGTGGTGAAGCGGCGGGAGCAGTCAGGGCACTGGCGGCGCCTGCGGATCGACGTGCCGTCGTCGGCCGTACGGCTGTCGACGACGCGACTGTCGGGGTGCCTGCAGAAGGGGCAGTGCATGGACTCCAACCCTCCTCACAGCAGACTCATACGCCTCGCCGGGGCTCACAGGCCCCGCGAAGCGACCCCCAGCATAGGCGATGTTCGCGGGTCCGAAGACCCGGGGCACCACAACTTATGGGCCGCGGTAGCCATCCAACCACTAGATGTAGGGATCGGTGCGATGACAGGCCGAAGCGGGGCGTGTCGCGCCGGACGGCGCCGGAAGGACCGTGCCGGCACACGGGCACGACGGCACGGCGGCCGCTCCACGGCCGCGTGGAAGAAGCTGGACGTCCCCCTGGGACCCCGGGTGCCGGACCCTCCTGCAGCGCCTCGCGGGCGCCGTCGCGGCGCCCGGTGCGCCCGCCGGAGCGCGGGCCGCCGGCACGCGGCGGCGCGCCGCACACCCCCGGACGGCTCGGGCGCGGCGCGCGTGCCCGCCCCGGGCATGGCACGGACGGACGAGCCCACCGTACGGAGATCCCGTGAGCACCGCGCGGACGACACGTGCGGTTCCAGGACAGACCCTGGACACCCTCTCGGTCGGCACACCTGCGGATGGCAGACTGAGGCGCGACCGGGAACGGTGGCACCCGGCGGTGAAGACTAACAGCAGCGCGGCCTCCCCACCTGCCGGACGCCGCGCGAGCATTACACCCAAACACAAGATCAAGTCAGGCAATCGCGACTTTTTCACTCGAACGTGTGTTTGGCGCAACCTTTCGAAAGCAACTACCGTTGTGCCGGAGGGAGACCACCGAGAGGGGCCGACGTGACCACGACCGCAGAGAGTGCCACCATCACCGCACAGGACCGCCAGGGCCGAGTCGAGTCGGTGCAGACGATGAACGACACCACGCACGCAGGAAGGCCCAAGCGCTCCCTTCCGGGCCGACCTCCAGGCATCCGGGCGGACAGCTCCGGCCTCACCGAGCGGCAGCGCCGGGTCATCGAAGTCATCAGGGATTCGGTGCAGCGGCGCGGCTACCCCCCGTCCATGCGTGAGATCGGCCAGGCCGTCGGCCTGTCCAGCACCTCGTCGGTGGCGCACCAGCTCATGGCGCTGGAGCGCAAGGGCTTCCTCCGCCGCGACCCGCACCGCCCGCGTGCGTACGAGGTCCGCGGCTCCGACCAGACCGCGCCCCTCCAGCCCACGGACACCGTGGGGAAGCCGGCCGCGTCGTACGTGCCGCTGGTCGGCCGCATCGCCGCCGGCGGGCCCATCCTCGCCGAGGAATCGGTCGAGGACGTCTTCCCTCTCCCCCGGCAGCTGGTCGGCGACGGTGAGCTGTTCGTGCTGAAGGTCGTCGGCGACTCGATGATCGAGGCCGCGATCTGCGACGGTGACTGGGTGACCGTCCGCCGCCAGCAGGTCGCCGAGAACGGCGACATCGTGGCCGCCATGATCGACGGCGAGGCCACCGTGAAGCGCTTCAAGCGCGAAGACGGCCACGTCTGGCTCCTGCCGCACAACGCGGCCTACGACCCGATCCCGGGCGACGACGCGACCATCCTCGGCAAGGTGGTGGCGGTGCTGCGGCGCGTCTGAGCAGCGCCTCGGTCGGCCTCACCGACGCGCCTCCTTGATCGGGCCCCGGAACCCCTGCGCCGGTTCCGGGGCCTTGTGCTGTGCACGCACAGGCACGGCTGACCGCGCCGCGGGGTCGGCGGGGTCCTGCCGATGCTCACAGGTGCCCCACGGGGCGCGACGGCACCTTGAGAGCCCGTGACGGTCCCGGAATCCGGTCAGGCCCCGGCCCCGGCCTTCTTCGCAACCGGTGCTTCCTGGTGGGCCACGGTCACTGTGCCGTCTGCGCCGATACTCCTTCCGCCTGCCGGGCCGCGGCGTCGATGGCCGCCAGCGACTTGCGCACCTGATGACGGTCGGTGGTGTACCAGAAGTCGGGCAGCGACGCCTTCAGGAAGCCTCCGTAGCGTGCCGTGGCCAGCCGCGGGTCGAGGACGGCGACCACACCGCGGTCGCCCGACGCCCGGACCAGACGCCCCGCGCCCTGGGCCATGAGCAGCGCGGCCTGCGTCGCGGCGACTGCCATGAAACCGTTGCCGCCCGCCTCCTCGACCGCCTTCTGGCGGGCGCTCATCAGCGGGTCGTCGGGGCGCGGGAACGGGATCTTGTCCATGACCACCAGCTGGCAGCTGGGACCGGGGACGTCGACGCCCTGCCAGAGGGAGAGCGTGCCGAACAGACACGTCCGGGGGTCGGCCGCGAAGTTCTTGATCAGCTCGCCGAGGGTCTCCTCGCCCTGCAGCAGGATCGGGTACTCGGGGATGCGCGTGCGCAGCTCCTCCGCGGCGAGCTGCGCCGCCCGCATCGAGGAGAACAGTCCCAGCGTCCGCCCGCCCGCGGCCTGGATCAGCTCCGTCAGCTCGTCCAGCATGTCCGCACGGTCCCCGTCCCGTGCGGGGCGGGACAGATGCCGGGCGACATACAGGATGCCCTGCTTGCGGTAGTCGAACGGCGAGCCGACGTCCACACCCTTCCAGCGCGGCACGTCGTCGCCCTGCGTGCCCTCCGGTGCCAGCCCGAGCGAGGCGGCGACACCGTTGAAGTCGCCGCCGAGCTTGAGGGTGGCCGACGTCAGCACCACGGAGCGGTCCGTGAACAGCTTCTCCCGCAGCAGCCCGGACACGGACAGCGGCGCCACCCGCACCGAGGCGCCGAACCGGTCGTGCCGCTCGTACCAGACGACGTCCCACTCCGAGCCGTTGCTGATGCGCTCCGCGACGTCGTGCACCGTCTCCACGGAGGCCAGTGCCTGCCTGCGGACCGCGTCCTCGTCCTCCACCGATCTGTCGCGGGTGGTGGTCAGGGCCGAGATCACGGCGCGGGCGGCGTCCCGCAGCGCCATGAGCGCATACCCGAGATCCTCCGGGATCTCCTCCAGCCGGCCGGGCAGGGCCAGCTCCATCAGCCGTTCGAAGCCCTCGGCGGCGGTCTGCAGCTGATCGGCGACCTTCTCGTCGACGAACTTGGCGGCACGGCGCACCGCACGGTTGACCTGGCCGGGGGTGAGTTCCCCGGTGGCCACACCGGTCACCCGGGAGACCAGCTCGTGCGCCTCGTCGACGATCAGCACCTCGTGCGGCGGCAGGACCGGCGCGCCCTCGATGGCGTCGATCGCCAGCAGGGCGTGGTTGGTGACGATCACCTCGGCGAGCTTGGCGCGCTCCCGGGCCATCTCGGCGAAGCACTCGGCGCCGTACGGGCACTTCGTGGCGCCCAGGCACTCGCGGGAGGACACCGACACCTGGGACCAGGCCCGGTCGGACACCCCGGGGGTGAGGTCGTCGCGGTCGCCGGTCTCGGTCTCGTCCGCCCAGTCGCGCAGCCGCAGCAGATCCTGGCCCAGCTTGCTGGTGGGCGCCGCCGCCTCGAACGGGTCGAACAGGCCGTCCTCCTCGTCCTGCGGAACGCCCTCGTGCAGGCGGTGGAGGCACAGGTAGTTCGACCGGCCCTTGAGCATCGCGAACTCCGGTCGGCGCCGCAGCAGCGGATGCAACGCCTCGACCGTGCGCGGCAGATCGCGCTCCACGAGCTGGCGCTGCAGGGCCAGGGTGGCCGTCGCCACCACGACCGGCTCTCCGTGGGCGAGCGCCGGCACGAGATAGCCGAGGGACTTGCCGGTGCCGGTGCCGGCCTGGACCAGCAGGTGCGAGCCGTCGTCGACGGCGTCCGCGACGGCCTGGGCCATGGCCACCTGGCCGGGGCGCTCCGTGCCGCCGACGGCTGCGACGGCGGCATGCAGGAGTTCGGGGAGAGAGGGCTTCGTCATAGCTCGACCACCCTACGGCTCGGGACTGACAAACGGGCGACCGTGCCCGCGGTGAGCGCCGGCGCGGCGGTTCGGTGACCCGGCCGTGTTCTCACAGCACCGCGCGCAGCAACCGGTCGCGGATCAGCAGGGCCGCCCGCTTGCCCGGCAGATCGATCTCCGCCGCGAACCGGAAGCCGGCGGTCAGAAACGCGGCCACGGAGGGTGTGTTGCGCAGGTCGGGCTCCGCCACGACACGGGAACAGGCGGGCCGTTCGTCCAGGATCAGGTCGGCCACGGCGCGCAGCAGCACGCTGCCGGTCCCCCGTGCGCGGTCGGCGGCGCTGCCGATGAGGAGGTGCACGCCGGTGTCGTGCGGCCGGGCGGGATAGTGGCGGGCGAGCGGATCGAGGTCGGCCCGGTAGATCTCCCAGTAGCTCATCGGTCTGCCGTTCAGCAGTCCGAGGCAGGGGACGCTGCGTCCGTCGCCGTCGAGCTGTGCGCGCAGATGCGCCTCGGTCACGCTCTGCTCTCCGGCGAGCTGCCAGTACTCGGCGACGGCGGGGTCGTTCATCCAGCGGCTGACGACCGGAAGGTCGCGGTCGATCCGGACCGGGAGCAGCCGGAAACAGCCGAGCGCGGTGGGCCGCTCGCCCCAGCCTCCGACATGGTTCAGAAGGTCGGGCGCGGTGTCCGCTCCTCCGGTCCCGGCGGGTGAGCGCCGGGTGACGGCGTCGGCGTCGGCAAGAGCCATGGCGTACTCCTCTCGGAAAAGCGGCAAGGGCGGACACGGGGCAGGAGGATGCGGCACGGGCCGGCTGCCGTCCTGGGCGGCCCTGCCGGGCGCACTGGGCGTCCGCGTGGAGTGCCCGAGGCGTTGTGCTCCTGACGTTCAGGAGTGCAGCGGGTTGGTGAGGGTGACGTACACGGACTGGGTGTCGACCGGGCCGACGAGTTCGTCCAGGCCGCTCAGCCGGGTCAGCAGGTTCGCCTTGCAGCGCAGGACGGGTGAGTCCAGCAGGCGCGCGGGCAGGGTGGAGCGGGTGCGGGCGGGGCCGCGGGCCGCGCTGTGCAGGAAGCGGCGGAAGGCGGCCAGGAGCAGCTGCTCGTCGGCGAGCCGCTGGGAGCCGAAGGCGCCGATGAGGCCGAAGACGTTGTTGACCGCGAGGTAGTAGGCGAAGCGTTCGTCGGCGACCTCGTCCGCGACGAACGTGTCGCTGTGCTCGCCGATGCCGGGCAGTCGGGCGTCGAGCTCGGCGCGCCGGGAGGAGCGGAAGTAGTAGCCCTGGTTGTCGCGGTAGCGGCCGCCCGCGGGCCAGCCGTCGGCGTCCAGCACGACCAGGGTGTTCTGCTGGTGTGCCTCCAGGGCGATGCCCGCCTCGCCGTCCAGCCACAGCACGGGGCGCACCACGTGTTCCAGGTAGCGCAGGAACCACTCGACGCACACGGCCGTGCGCGGGCGCCCGGTGCGGGCGGATAGATGCGCGACGATCTCCTCCAGCCGCGAGCGCAGGACGGGGACGGATCCCGGCGGGACGGGGCGGGTGCCGGCCGGCGGGCGGGGGCGCTCGGCGAGGAGTCCGGCGACACAGGCGACGTCGTCCATGGGGGCGAACGGGTTGTGCCGGATCACCACGTCCAGGCCTGGCACGGGTGCTCCGTCCCGGTCGTCGACGCCCAGCCAGGCGGGGTCCCGGACGATGTCGAAACCGGGATGCGCGGCCCGCCACTGCCGGGACAGGCCGGTGCGCAGCAGCCGGTGGACCTCGACGCCGCGGTGCAGTTCCTTGCGCAGGTTCTCCCGGCAGGAGTTGGTGATGCGCACGGCCAGCGACAGCTTGAGCATGGCGGGTGCGCCGGTGCGGTGCACGGTCCGCACAGAGGAGGTGGGGTGCCAGGCGGGGCCGTGCGGGCCGAGGTCGCGCAGCCGCCCCGTCTCCAGCAGGGCCGCGACGGCCGGCCGGTGCGGCAGTTCGCGCGCCTGCCAGGGGTGCAGCGGCAGGGCGGCGTGCCCGTCGGGCAGCGGCAGGTCCGCGCCCGCGAGCCGGGCGGTGAGCACGGCGGCGGGCACGGGCCGGCCGCTCTCGGTCCAGGCCGAGTCGGTGGCGAGCACGGACGGCGCCACCGCCACCCAGTGCAGCGGGAAGGCACCGCGCAGCTCCGGCGAGTAGCGGCGCACCTCGCTCTCCGTCAGGCCTTCGCGGCTCTTGGGGGCGGGGTGCAGCGGGTGGCCGAGCAGCAGGGCCTGTTCGGCGGAGAGGAACAGGTCGGGGCCGTCGGCGGGGTGGGCGCGCCGCTCGCGGAGGAAGAAGGCGGTGTGCCGGACCGAGTCGGCGACCCGCGCGACGAGTTCCGCGGCCTGTGGGGTGCCGGGACCGGCCGGTGCGATCGCCGTCGCGGTGGCCACGCGTGCGGTCGCGCGGTGCTCCCGGGTGAGCAGGGCGGCGAGGGTGACGGCGTCGACCGGGGTGGCGGCGTCGGCGCCGGCCGGCCGGGGCGGCCCGAAACGGTGCCGGCCGGTGGGCGACCAGTGGCGGATGGGGACGAGCAGGGTCGTGCCGCTGGCCGGCAGCGGGATGCGCAGGACGCCGTGGCCCGCGGGGTCCGCCTCGCGCGTCCAGGCATCGGTCTCGCGCACCCAGCAGCGCAGCAGGGCCTCCACGGTGGCGGCCTGGGCGGCGGTGTGCGGGTCGGGGTGGTCGAGCGGGTCGGGGGCCTCGGTGTCCCCCCGCCGGGGTGGCGGGGTCCTGTGGGGCCCGTGCGGGACGGTGCCCGTCGCGTCGCCGGAGGCGGAGGGGCTGGAGGAAGGGCCGTGAGGTGTGGGGGTGGTGGTCAAGACGGCTCCTCGTGGTGCGGTGCGTGGTGCTGGTGCGCGGGATCGTGTGCGGGTGGGGCCGTGCGCGGGATCGTGTGCGGGTGGGGCCGAGGGTGTGTGTGGGGGGAGCGTGCGGGTGGGGCCGAGGGCTTGGGGCCTGTGCCGGCGCCGGGACGCCCGGCTCGGCAGGGGTGCGTGCGGCACGGGCGGCCGCCCTTGCGTGACGCAGGGCACCGGCCGTGCGGTGACGGCGCAACGGGCCGTGCCCTGTCGGGTGGTCACGTCGTCCCGCTGCCGACGCGCGGCGTCACCCCGCCGCCCGGCCGCCTTCCGGGGTGCGCGGGTGGTCGTGGCGTCCGGCCCGGTTCCGCGCGCCGCCGTCTTCGCGGTGGTCGCGGGCCGCGGCCTCGATCGCGTCGGCCAGCCGGTCGAGCACCGCCTCGGCCTGCTCGTCGCTGATCGTCAGCGGCGGCAGCAGCCGTACCACGCAGGCGTGGCGGCCGCCGAGTTCCACGATCAGTCCGCGGCGCAGGCATTCCCGCTGCACGGCGGCGGCGAGGGCGGGCGCCGGGGGCAGCGGTGCGCTGCCGCCCGCGGGACGCTCCCCCGCCCGGTCGCCGCCGCGTGTCTCCCCTTCGGGGTCCACCATCTCGACGCCGATCATCAGGCCGCGGCCGCGTACCTCGCCCATGCAGGGCTGATGCCCCGCCAGGTCGCGGAGCCGGGCGAGCATGTGGGAGCCGAGGTGTGCGGCGCGTTCGGCGAGGCGGTTCTCCCGGACGTAGGCGAGGGTGGCGGTGCCGGCGGCCATGGCGAGCTGGTTGCCGCGGAAGGTGCCCGCGTGGACGCCCGCTTCCCACACGTCCAGATCGTCGCGGTAGACGAGGACGGCCAGTGGCAGGCTGCCGCCGATCGCCTTGGACAGCACCATGACGTCGGGCACCACCCCGCTGTGCTGCACCGCCCAGAAGGCGCCGGTGCGTCCGACCCCGGTCTGGATCTCGTCGGCGATCAGCGGCACGGACCGCTCGGCGGTGAGCCGCCGGATGCGGCGCAGCCAGCCGTCCGGTGCGGGGAGCACCCCGCCCTCGCCCTGCACCGGCTCCAGGATCATCCCGGCGGGCAGGGGGACGCCCGACTCGGGGTCGTCCAGGACGGACTCGGTGAAACGGGCGGCGAGTTCGGCCCCGCGGGCGCCGCCGACCCCGAAGGGGCACCGGTAGTCCTGGGGGTAGGGCAGCCGGGTCACGCGGGTGTCCGCGGCGTGGCCGGAGGCGGCGACTCCCGCGGTCATGCCGTGGCAGGCGCCGGTGAAGGCGGCGATCCCGGTGCGCCCGGTGGCGGCGCGGACCAGGGTGAACGCGGCCTCCACCGCGTCGGTGCCGGCCGGTCCGCAGAACTGCACGCGGGCCCGCTCGGCCAGCCCGGCCGGCAGGGTGCGGAAGAGTTCGGTGACGAAGCCGTCCTTGACGGGTGTGGCCAGGTCGAGGGCGTGCAGGGGTGCGCCGGAGTCGAGGACCTTGCGGACGGCCTCCAGGACGACGGGGTGGTTGTGCCCGAGAGCCAGGGTTCCAGCGCCGGAGAGGCAGTCCAGGTAGCGGCGGCCGTCCGCGCCCTCGACGGTCAGGCCGCGGGCCCGTACCGGCACGATGGGCAGGGCCCGCGCATAGGTGCGCGCCGCGGACTCGCGCGCCGACTGGCGGCGCAGAATTCCCTCGTGCCAGGCGGGTGTTCCGGCGGACGCCCGCTCTTCGGACACCGGTTCCGTCACCGTCACGGCTTCCCGTCCCTCCCGCTGTCGCAAGGCGTCGGCGTCCACCTGTCCCGTGGATCCGGCCTCCCTGTGCCGCAGGCCACCGGCGGCGCGGCCGCGCTCCGGTGCGGGGCCCGGATACGGACAGCGGGCCCCCCACCGCTACAACCGCCCACCGCCCGCCGGGTTACGGGTCGCGAGCGGATCCGTGACTGCGTGCCGTGACGCAACCGTTGCGGTCCGGTGAGCGGTCCCCCACAGCGACCGCATAGGGTGTGGTGCCGTTGTCGTACGCCGCCGCGCCCCGACTCGGCCCGCCGGCCGGGCCGGTGGCACGGCGGTACCAGCAAGTCCGTTCACCGCAGGGGGAGTCAGCCGCATGCGATCCATACGCCCGTCCGTCTCCGTCCGCCGGCGAGGAGGTGCCCGGCGCCCGCGCACCGCGTCCTCCGCGCTGGCCGCCGTCGCGCTGGTCTCCACGCTGGCGCTCACCGCGACGGCCTGCGGCCCCGGCGACGACGGCGCGGACGCGAAGGCCTCCGCACCCGCGGCCGTGGCGGGCGACGGCGGCCTGAAGATCCCGGACAACCTCCGCGAGAAGCTCAAGGAGCACGGGATCGACATCGACAAGTGGAAGAACGGCGCCTGGAAGAACTGGGACAAGGACGACTGGCTGCGCGAGGCCGACGAGTTCATCAACCCGATCATCAAGGGGCTGTGGAACGCGGACCGCATGCGCCGGGCGAAGGATCCCGACCGGGCCGTCGACAGCGACGACATCGCCGGTGACCAGGGGGTCACCGATCCCACACCCGCCCCGGTGAAGGCGCAGGCGGTGCCGCCGAAGTACCACGTGAACGCGGCGACCGCGGGCAAGGTGTTCTTCGACTCCCCCGAGGGCACGATGGTGTGCTCGGCGACGGTGGTGCAGGACCCGGCGCACCCGGGCAAGTCCAACCTGGTGTGGACCGCGGGGCATTGCGTGCACGCGGGCAAGAAGGGCGGCTGGTACCGGAACATCGCGTTCGTGCCGTCGTACAACGACGCCGGCCGGAGCGCCGACGAGCTGCAGGGCGCCAGCCGGGACGAGGTCGCTCCGTACGGTGTGTGGTGGGGCGACTGGGCGCAGACCTCCCAGCAGTGGATCGAGCAGGGCGGTGCCACGGGCGGACAGGGCGCGCCGTACGACTTCGCGGTCATCCATGTGACGCCGGAGAAGGACACCGGCAAGTCGCTGGAGGAGACCGTGGGTTCGGCGCTGCCGGTGGACTTCGACGCCCCGGCGGTGCCGAAGGTGAACAGCATCACCGCGACCGGCTACCCGGCGGCGCCGCCGTACGACGGTCAGCTGCTGTACCAGTGCCAGGACAAGCCGGGCCGGCTCTCGGTCACCGCCTCCGACCCCACGATGTACCGGATCGGCTGCACCATGACCGGCGGCTCCTCCGGCGGCGGCTGGGTGACGACCGGCGCGGACGGCAAGCCCGCCCTGGTGTCCAACACCTCGATCGGCCCGGAGACGTCGGGCTGGCTGGCCGGGCCGCGCCTGGGCACGGTGGCCAAGGGCGTGTACGACTCGGTCAGCGAGAAGTTCGCCGCGCAGTGAGGCAGTGACGTCCGGGCCCGGCACGGGTGAGCGTGGCGGCCGCTGACGCCGCGCGCGAGACGAGGACCCGCTTCCCGGTTTTCCGGGGGCGGGTCCTCGCGTGTGCTCGGTGTGTGTTCGGTGTGCGGGTGTCCGGGCCTGGTCAGAGCGCGGCGGTCGGCGTGTAGGGCGCCAGGTCGGCCGCCAGCTCCTCGTGCACCCGGGCCTTGAGCAGGGTGCCCTCCGCGGTGTGCTCCTCGGAGATCACCTCGCCCTCGGTGTGGACGCGGGCGACCAGCTTGCCGTGGGTGTACGGCACGAGCGCCTCGATCTGCACGGCCGGGCGCGGCAGCTCGGCGTCGACCAGGGCGAGCAGCTCGGCGATGCCCTGTCCGGTGCGGGCGGAGACGGCGATGGACCGCTTCTCGATCCGCAGCAGCCGCTGCAGGGTCAGCGGGTCCGCCAGGTCGGCCTTGTTGATCACGACGATCTCGGGCACGTCACCGGCGCCCACGTCGCGGATCACCTCGCGCACGGCTGCCAGCTGCTCCTCCGGGTCGGGGTGGGAGCCGTCCACCACGTGCAGGATCAGGTCGGCGTCACCGACCTCCTCCATGGTGGAGCGGAAGGCCTCGACCAGGTGGTGCGGCAGGTGCCGGACGAATCCGACGGTGTCCGCCAGCGTGTACAGCCGCCCGCTCGGGGTCTCGGCCCGCCGCACGGTCGGGTCCAGGGTCGCGAACAGGGCGTTCTCGACCAGGACGCCGGCGCCGGTGAGCCGGTTGAGCAGGGAGGACTTGCCGGCGTTGGTGTAACCGGCGATGGCGACGGACGGCACCTTGTTGCGGCGCCGCTCCTGGCGCTTGATCTCGCGGCCGGTCTTCATCTCCGCGATCTCCCGGCGCATCTTCGCCATCTTCTCGCGGATCCGCCGCCGGTCCGTCTCGATCTTGGTCTCACCGGGGCCGCGGGTGGCGAGGCCGCCGCGGCCGCCGCCCATCTGCCGGGACAGCGACTGGCCCCAGCCGCGCAGCCTGGGCAGCATGTACTGCATCTGGGCGAGCGCGACCTGCGCCTTGCCCTCCCGGGACTTCGCGTGCTGGGCGAAGATGTCGAGGATCAGGGCGGTCCGGTCGATCACCTTGACCTTGACGACGTCTTCGAGGTGGATCAGCTGGCCGGGGCTGAGCTCACCGTCGCAGATGACGGTGTCGGCGCCGGTCTCCAGCACGATGTCGCGCAGCTCGTCAGCCTTGCCGGAGCCGATGTAGGTGGCGGCGTCGGGCTTGTCGCGGCGCTGGATCACACCGTCGAGCACGACGGCGCCCGCCGTCTCGGCCAGCGCGGCCAGCTCGGCCAGGGAGTTCTCGGCGTCCCGCACGGTTCCCGAGGTCCACACGCCGACGAGGACGACCCGTTCCAGGCGCAGCCGGCGGTACTCGACCTCGGTGACGTCTTCGAGTTCGGTGGACAGACCGGCGACGCGGCGCAGGGCCGCCCTGTCCGAGCGGTCGAGCTGGTCGCCGTCCCGCTCCGTGTCGATCTCGTAGCTCCAGGCGACGTCCTCTTCCATCAGGGCATCGGCCCGAAGACCTGCGGGATAGCTGTGCGCGAGGCGCTTGGTGGCCTGGGAAGAGGAGGAAGAGGAGGTCATCGGTTCCTTACCGTCGTCGGTGTGCGGCTGCGGCCCGGGGGCCGCGGTGCGGGAGGGCACCGGATGCGGTGACTCCCGTTATAGAAGACAACGCGTGCGCGTACCGGAGGATTCCCGGACGGGCCGCGCCGCCACGACGATGGTCGCACGGCACGGCCCGTCTCGTCACCGGGTTAATCGCCCGTCCCGGCTGTGGCCCGCCGGTCACGGGCGCGAGGTGCGCTCCGTGGGCCCGGTGTGCCCCGCGGCCGTCGCCGGCTTCTCGGCCGGTGTCTGCTTCCAGTCGGGGTGGCCGGGCATCGGGGGTGTCTTCGCCCCGTACAGCCAGTCGTGGAGGAATCCGCTCAGGTCGCGTCCGGCGACCGTGGAGGCCAGGCGCACGAAGTCCGCCGTGCCGGCGGTGGCGTCGCGGTGCTCGCGGACCCAGGCGCGTTCCAGGCGTTCGAAGGCCGGGCGGCCGATCTTCTGGCGCAGGGCGTACAGGACGAGCGCGGCGCCGTCGTAGACGTTGGGGCGGAAGATCCCGACCTTCTTCCCGGGCGCGGGCGGCTTGGGCAGGGCGGGCGGCCCGCCGTCCTGCCGCCAGCGGTCGGAGACGCCGTAGGCGGCCCTCATCCGCTCCTCCAGCGGCTTGTGCGCCTTCTCGTCGGCGTACAGGGCCTCGTACCAGGTGGCGTGTCCTTCGTTGAGCCAGAGGTCGGACCAGGTGCGCGGGGTGACGCTGTCGCCGAACCACTGGTGGGCCAGCTCGTGCACCATGACCGACTCGACGTACCACGCCGGGTAGGCGGGGTTGCCGAACAGGCCCTTCTCGAACAGGGAGAGGGTCTGCGTCTCCAGCTCGAAGCCGGTTCGGGCGGCGGCCGCGACCAGGCCGTAGGTTGCGAAGGGGTAGCGGCCGACCTTGCTCTCCATCCAGGCGATCTGGCCGGGTGTCCGGGCGAGCCAGGGTTCCAGCGTCGTGCGGTCCCCGGCGGGGACGACGTCGCGCAGGGAAAGCCCGTGCGGGCCCGGGCGGTGCAGCACGGCGGAGCGGCCGATGGAGACCTGGGCCAGTTCGGTGGCCATGGGGTGGCGGGTGCGGTAGGTCCAGGTGCGCATCGCGCCGCTGCGGGTCGTCCCGGCGGGCAGGCCGTTGGCCACGGCGGTGTACCCCTGGGGCACCGTGATCCGGAAGGTGAACAGCGCCTTGTCGAAGGGGTGGTCGTTGCACGGGAAGACCGTGTGGGCGGCGTCGGCCTGGTTGGCCAGGGCGAGGCCGTCCTCGGTGCGCACCCAGCCGCCTTCCCGGCCCTTGGCGTCGCGGGGGTCGCTGGTGTGGCGGACGGTGATCCGGGTCCGGTGGCGGGCGGGCAGCGGGGTGCGCGGGGTCACCACGAGGTCCTCGCCGGCCGTGGTGAAGGAGGCCGGCCGGCCGTCGACCGTGACGCTGTCGACCGTGCCGTGGGCGAAGTCCAGGTTCACCCGCTCCAGGGCCTCGGTCGTGCGGGCATCGATCGTGGTCACGGCCCGCAGGGGGGTGCTGTTGTCGCCGGGGTAGGTGAGGGCCAGGTCGTACGACGTCACGTCGTATCCGGGGTTGCCCAGGTACGGGTAGAGGCGGTCGCCGATGCCGAGCGGGGCGGGCGGGGCGCTCGCCCCGAGCAGCGCGGCCGAGACGGCGGTCGCGAGCACGGCCGTGCGCAGGCGGCGCCGCAGCGCGGTCCTGGCGGCCGGAACCGGCGACCGGCGCACGGCCGGGATCGCGGCGGACCTGGGGAACGGTGTGCACCAGGGTTGGTGGAGGCTACGCGGCATGCCCTCACGGCTATCAGCGCGTGACGGCGCCACGACGACGACGCGCGTTCGCCCCACCCGAACGGGTTCCTGGGCGCCCGGCACAGCGCACACATGCTCGATCCGCGCGTGGGTCGTCCGGCTGCGCCGGGTCAGCTCCCGTGCTGCGGTGCGGGTGCCTGGGCGCGGCGCACGTCGTAGACGCCGGGGACGCCGCGCATCGCCCGCATCACGGCGGGCAGCCGGGCGGCGTCGGGGAGTTGGAGTGTGTAGGTGTGGTGGACGCGCTGCTGGGCGGGCGGGGCGACGGTGGCGGAGACGATCTCGACGCCTTCCCGGGCGATCGCCTCGGTGAGGTCGGCGAGCAGCCGCGGCCGGCCGAAGGATTCGGCGAGCAGCCTGACCCGGAACTCGGCGGCGTCGCCCCAGCGCACTGCGGCCTCGGTGCGGCCCGCGGCCTGCATCCGGGCGGCGGTGGGGCACTCGGCGCGGTGCACGGTCACCGCGCCGTTGCGGACCACGAAGGCGGTGATCCGGTCGGGCGGCACGGGTGTGCAGCAGCCGGCGAGCCGGACGGCGGTGTGCGGCCGGTCGACGATGACGGCGTCGGCAGCGGCCGGCCTGCCGTGGTCCCTGCCGTGGGCCGGGGGTGTGCCGGCGGCCCTGGGACGTGCCGGTCGCGCGCCGGGTTTCGCGGCGGCGGCCTTCAGGGGAGTGCCGGGGGTGCGGGCGGCGGCCTTGCTCCGGGGGGTGTCGTCGGCGGCGGCCGGGTGGGCCGCCAGCCACCGCTGGATGGCGATGCGCGCGGTGGGCGTCCGGGCGTGTTCCAGCCAGGCCCGGGAGGGTGCCGCGGCGGGGTCCTGTCCCATGAGCAGCTCGACGGTGTCGCCGTCCCTCAGCACGGTGCCCAGGGCGGCGAGGCGGCCGTTGACGCGGGCGCCGATGGCGGCGTGGGCGTCCTCCCCGTATTGCGCGTAGGCGGCGTCGACGCAGCTGGCGCCCTCCGGCAGGCCGAGCGCTGCTCCGTCGGGCCGGAACACGATGATCTCGCGGTCCTGCGCGAGGTCCTCGCGCAGCGTGGACCAGAAGGTGTCGGGGTCGGGTGCCTCCCGTTGCCAGGCGAGGAGGCGGGAGAGCCAGCCGGGGCGGGTGGGGTCGGCGCGTTCGCCGTCGCCGCCGGGATGCTCCTCCGCACCGGCCGCGTACGGGTTGCCGAGGGCGACGACGCCCGCCTCGGCGACCTTGTGCATCCGGTGGGTGCGGATGAGGACTTCGACGACCTGGACGTCGGTGGCGGCATCCCCGCTCGCCCCGTCCCGTGCCCGGGGGTGGGCGACGGCGGTGTGCAGCGACTGGTAGAGGTTGAACTTGGGGACGGCGATGAAGTCCTTGAACTCGGAGACGACCGGGGTCATGCAGGTGTGCAGTTCCCCGAGCACCGCGTAGCAGTCGGCGTCCTCGTTCACCAGCACCAGCAGCCGGCCGAAGTCGCAGCCGCGCAGCCGGCCGCGTTTGCGGGCGACGCGGTGCACGGACAGCACATGGCGGGGCCGTACCAGCACCTCGGCGGCGATGTCCGCCTCGCGCAGCACCTGGCGGACCTGTTCGGCGACCTCGGCGAGCGGGTCGTCCGGGCGGGCGGCGTTCTCGGCGATCAGCTCGCGGGTGCGGGCGTACTCCTCGGGGTGCAGGACCGCGAAGACCAGGTCCTCCAGCTCGGTCTTGAGCGCCTGCACGCCGAGCCGTTCGGCGAGCGGGACGAGGACGTCCCGGGTGACCCTGGCGATGCGGGCCTGTTTCTCCGGGCGCATCACGCCGAGGGTGCGCATGTTGTGCAGCCGGTCGGCGAGTTTGATCGACATCACCCGGACGTCGTTGCCGGTGGCGACGAGCATCTTGCGGAAGGTCTCGGGCTCGGCGGCGGCGCCGTAGTCGACCTTCTCCAGTTTGGTGACGCCGTCGACGAGGTAGCGCACCTCCGCGCCGAACTCCTCGCCGACCTGGTCGAGCGTCACCTCGGTGTCCTCGACGGTGTCGTGCAGCAAGGACGCCGTCAGGGTCGTGGTCTCGGCGCCGAGTTCGGCCAGGATCAGGGTGACGGCCAGGGGGTGCGTGATGTACGGCTCGCCGCTTTTGCGTTTCTGCCCGCGGTGCGAGGACTCGGCCAGCACATAGGCGCGGCGCAGCGGTTCGAGGTCGGCGTCGGGGAAGTGGGCGCGGTGGGCCTCGACGACGTGCCCGATGGCGTCGGGCAGCCGGTCGCGGGAGGTGGGGCCGAGCAGTGCTGCCCGGCCGAGGCGGCGCAGGTCGAGCCGTGGGCGGGTCCTCCTGCGGGGCGCCGCCGCCACCGGACCGGGGGGCGTGGGGTTCGTGGCATCCGCACTCATGGGCACCTCCGGCTGCGTGGACCGGCGACCGGGCGCCCCAGGCGGTACGGGGCACAGGGGTCGGCTGCGGGTCCCCCCGTCCGGGCCGGTGCTTGATGCTATCGAGCCCGGCACGGCCGTCCGGCCGCCTCCCGGAGACCGTGAACCGGATCACCCGTTCGAGCGATGACCGGTCACGTGCACGAGGTGCGCGGTGCCTGACGGCCGGTCATTCCCGTGCGCACGCACGGCTGTTGCGCCAGTGACGTCCGGCACCGGTCCTCCGTGTGCCCGGTGTCAGCGGACGACGTCGTCCAGCCAGGCCGGGTCGAACTCGCCCTCGGCGACGATCACCGCGGGGCCGGTCATCTCGATCTCGCCGTCCGGGCGTTCGGTGATCACCAACCGTCCGCCGGGCACGTCCACCGTGTACGTCACCGGGGTGCCGGTGACGGCCGGGTCGGCGCCGTCGCGCCGGGCGGCGGCCACGGCCACCGCGCACGCGCCGGTGCCGCAGGAGCGGGTCTCGCCGGAGCCGCGTTCGTGGACGCGCATCGCGACGTGCCGGGGGCCGCGGTCGACCACGAACTCGACGTTCACGCCCTCCGGGTAGGCGGAGGCCGGACTGTACTCGGGCGGGGTGGCCAGGTCGCCGGCGTGCGCCAGGTCCTCGACGAAGGCGACCGCGTGCGGGTTGCCCATGTCGACGTCGCGCGCCGGCCAGCTGCGCTCGCCCACGCGCACCGTGACCTCTTGCTCGGGCAGCCGGGCCCTGCCCATGCCGACGGTGATGTCGCCGTCCTTGGCGAGGTGCACGGTCTTCACGCCGCCGCGCGTGGCAATCGCGAGGTCGCCCGCCGTCGCGTGCCCGGCGCGCTGGAGGTAACGGGCGAAGACCCGCACGCCGTTGCCGCACATCTCCGCGACCGAGCCGTCGCTGTTGCGGTAGTCCATGAACCACTCGGCCTGCGCCGCCATGTCGCGCGCCTCGGGGTGCGCGGCGGAGCGCACCACGTGCAGCACGCCGTCACCGCCGATGCCGGCCCGCCGGTCGCACAGGGCCGCGACGGCGGCCGGGCTCAGGTCGACGGCGTTGTCCGGGTCGGGGACGATCACGAAGTCGTTCTCCGTGCCGTGCCCCTTGAGGAAGGCGATGCGGCTGCTCATGCCTCGATCGTACGGGTCGCGGCGACGCCCCGCGTCCGCCGGTCCGCCCTCCGGGACGTCCGCCCCTGGGACGTCCGCCCCCCTGGGACGGCGGTGCCGGCGCTGCCGGGCGTGTGGGTCAGCCGCGCAGCCGGGCGACCCGCCACACCGCCAGCGCCACGACGACGGCGGCGAGCAGGACGTAGGCGCCGATCGCCCGCCAGTCGGGGCGGCGGCCGGTGCCGCGCGGCGCGAGGCCGGGCCAGGTGTATCCCACGCGGCGGGCGGCCATCATGCCCCAGCCGGCCGCGCAGGAGCAGATCAGCAGCCCCAGCATGGCGATCACCGCGCCGCTGTCGCCGTCGAAGGCCAGCGGGAAGGCGAACATCAGCGAGCCGGCGGCGGCCAGGCCCACGATGGGGGCGAGCTGCCAGATGCGCAGCCGGCGCTGCGGGCGCAGCTCGACCTCGACCTCGGGTTCGTGGTAGGCGCCGTCGGGCTCCGGGCCGTCGGCGGTCACGCCGTTCTGCGGGTCGTCGTCCGGGCCGTCGGAGGTCAGCGAGTCCTCGAAATCCGGCACGTCGCCGGCGCCGAGCGGGGCCTCGTCCGGCTCCCGGCCGGCCTGCCGCAGGCCGGTGCGTTCGATGCCCTGTGCGCCGTGTGCGGTGTCGCGAGGGCCGGCCTCCATCGCCACGCGCCCTCCCAACTAGGACTCCACTTGGTCGATCGAAGCTCGATGATGGCACGGCCCCGCAGGCGCCGATGACGGCCTGGGCGTCCCGATGCCATCACGTGATCAGGCTGTTACCGGTCGTTCCACCAACGACAGAGCCAGGCGCGGAAGTTCCGCCCGGTCCGCGGCCGCTCCGCTGAGCCAGTGCACGCGCCGGTCGCGCCGGAACCAGGAGTCCTGACGGCGTGCGAAACGCTTGGTGGCGCGCACGGTCTCGGCGCGCGCCTCCTCCAGGGTGCACTCCCCCGCGAGCGCCGCGAGCACCTGCTGGTACCCGAGCGCGCGCGAGGCCGTGCGCCCCTCGCGCAGGCCCTGCGCCTCCAGGGCGCGCACCTCGTCCACGAGCCCGGCCTCCCACATGCGGTCCACCCGGCGCGCGATGCGCTCGTCCAGCTCGGGGCGGGAGACGTCCACGCCGATCTGCACGGTGTCGTAGAAGGAGTTGTGCCCGGGAAGGGTGGCCGTGAAGGGGCGGCCGGTGATCTCGATCACTTCCAGGGCCCGGACGATGCGGCGGCCGTTGCTGGGCAGGATGGCCTGCGCCGCTTCCGGGTCGGCGGCGGCCAGGCGGGCGTGCAGCACGCCGGAGCCGTGCCGGGCCAGCTCCTCCTCCAGCCGGGCCCGCACCTCGGGGTCGGTGCCGGGAAACTCCAGGTTGTCGACGGCGCCGCGCACGTACAGACCGGAGCCGCCGACCAGGATCGGCCAGCGCCCCTCGGCGAGCAGGGCGTCGATCCGCTGCCGGGCGAGCCGCTGGTACTCGGCCACGGACGCGGTCTCGGTCACCTCCCAGATGTCCAGCAGGTGGTGCGGGACGCCGCCGCGCTCCTCGGGCGTCAGCTTCGCGGTGCCGATGTCCATCCCCCGGTAGAGCTGCATGGAGTCGGCGTTGACGACTTCGCCGCCGAGCTTCTGGGCCAGGAAGACGCCCAGATCGGACTTTCCGGCCGCGGTGGGGCCGACGACGGCGATGACGCGGGGAGTGGGAGGTGCGCTGCTCACCGCACCAGTTTCGCAAACCTCACAGGGCGCCCCGAACGAGTGAGGTGACGGCGCTGTCGCGGGGGCGCTCTCGCGGCACGGGGTCGCGCAGCCGTGACCGGCCGGGTGACGGCTCGGACACCGCGCGCACGGACACGGAGCGGACACACGGGGTCACGCGGAATGCTGCCCGCACGAGTACTGTATGGAGATGATATGGGCGTTTTTGCACGGCTTTCCCGGAGGTCGCTTTCCCGGAGGCCGCAGGTGGCGAAGGCCCCGGCCCTCGAGAAGCCGGCCGGCGCGGCGGCATCCGGCTCCGGGCGGCGGCGCGACGACCGCGGCCGGGCATCGACCGGAGCGGCTGGAGCGGACGGCGACGGGCCGGAGACGGAGCCGGCGGTGGCAGCACCGGCCGGTGACGACGGGGGAGCGGTCCGGCCGTCCCGGCGTCCCCCGGCAGCAGCCGGCCGCCGGGAATCCGGCCGGCGAGGGCGCCCTACGTGACGGTCCCGCCAGGGAAGGTGAACCATGGGTCTGCTGGACAACGTGAAGGCCAAGCTCGGCCCGGCCAAGGAGAAGGTGTCGGACCTCGCGCAGCGGCACGGGGGTTCGATCGAGCACGGCTTGGACAAGGCCGCGAGGATGGTCGACGAAAAGACCAAGGGCAAGTACAGCGACAGGATCCACGCGGGCACGGGCAAGGCGAAGGAGGCCGTGGAGCGGCTCGCCCACCGCGGCGGGACGGGCCCGGGCACCGGCACGACGCCGGACAGCGGCACGGGCACGGAGCCGGGCGGCACCCGGACCCAGACCCCGCCCGAACCGCCCCAGGGGCCGCCGTCCATGTCGTGACCGGCGGCACGACGGCGTGGAGGCACGACGAGCAAGAGGAAACGGCCGGGAGCGTCTCTCCCGGCCGTTCCGCCGTGTCGTGCCGCCTGCGCCGGGTCAGGACCAGGTGGCGACCAGGTAGCCGACGCCGTACGGAGCCTCGTCGTAGTGCAGGGTGCCGGTGAGGCCGGCGCCCTCGGCGGCGCCCGCGAGGACCTGCCAGCAGGCGCGGCCGGAGGCCTTCAGCTCGCGGGCGAGCTCCGGGTCGAGGGCGGCGAGCGCCGCGGTGTCGGCCGCGCCGAGCGCCCGGGCGACCTCGGCGTCGAAGGGTTCGGCCCGCGGGTCCAGGTAGCCGGGCGCCTTGACCGACCGGCAGGCGCTGGCGTCGCCCATGACCAGCAGCGCCGTCCGCCCGGGGGCCGCGGCCAGCTCCCGGCCCGCGGCCAGGCACCGCTCGGGTGCCTGCGTCTCGTCCACGCCCAGCGCCTCGACGGGGGCGTCGGTCCAGTCGCTGTGCTCCAGCAGCCAGGCCGCGACCGCGAGCGAGGGCGGCAGCGTCCGCGCGGCGGCCTGCGGGGTACCGCCCCGGCCGAGCCGGACCTCGAGATCCACGCCGAAACCGCGGAAGGAACCGCGGGCGCCCTCCGGCCGGGGCCCGGCCCCGGGCCCGTCGGCGACTCCGACGACCACCAGCCGGTCCGGGCGGGCGGCCGCGAGCACGCCCAGCGCGTCCGCGCACGCCTTCCGGGCCGCGTCCAGTTCGGGCGCGGCACCCGCGGCGACGGCGGGCACGAGCAGCGGCGGGCAGGGGCAGACTGCGGCAGCGACAAGCATGATCGGCAGCGTAACGCAGCCGCGGCCCCGGCTCAGTCGCAGCCGCAGCCGCTCGCGACGACGGGCAGCGGCTCGGGGACGCCGACCTTGGGCAGGCCCAGCATGACACCGGCGGGCTTGGCGGTATCGGCGGCGTTGCGCTTCTCCCAGGCGTCGCCCGCGCGGGTACGGCGCACGTCGAGGACCGGGCCCTCGGCGAGCAGGTGGTGCGGGGCGGCGTAGGTGACCTCGACGGTGACCACGTCGCCGGGACGCACCTGCTGGTCCGGCTTGGTGAAGTGGACCAGACGGTTGTCGGGGGCGCGTCCGGACAGACGGTGGGTGGTGTCGTCCTTGCGGCCCTCGCCCTCGGCGACCATCAGCTCCAGCGTCCGGCCGACCTGCTTCTTGTTCTCCTCCCAGGAGATCTGCTCCTGCAGGGCGACCAGCCGCTCGTAGCGCTCCTGGACGACCTCCTTGGGGACCTGGTTGTCCATCTCGGCGGCCGGGGTGCCCGGGCGCTTGGAGTACTGGAAGGTGAAGGCCTGCGCGAACCGGGCCTCGCGCACCACGTGCAGCGTCTGCTCGAAGTCCTCGTCGGTCTCGCCGGGGAAGCCCACGATGATGTCGGTGGTGATCGCGGCGTCCGGGATGGCCGCCCGGACCTTCTCGATGATCCCCAGGTAGCGCTCCTGACGGTAGGAGCGGCGCATCGCCCTGAGGACCGCGTCCGAGCCGGACTGCAGCGGCATGTGCAGCTGCGGCATGACGTTCGGGGTCTCGGCCATCGCGGCGATCACGTCGTCGGTGAAGTCGCGCGGGTGCGGGGAGGTGAACCGGACCCGCTCCAGACCGTCGATCTTTCCGCAGGCCCGCAGCAGCTTGCTGAACGCCTCGCGGTCGCCGATGTCGGAGCCGTAGGCGTTGACGTTCTGCCCGAGCAGGGTGATCTCACAGACGCCCTCGGCGACCAGGGCCTCGACCTCGGCCAGGATGTCGCCGGGCCGGCGGTCCTTCTCCTTGCCGCGCAACGCCGGCACGATGCAGAAGGTGCAGGTGTTGTTGCAGCCGACCGAGATGGACACCCAGGCGGCGTAGGCGCTCTCGCGGCGCGTCGGCAGCGTCGAGGGGAACGCCTCCAGCGACTCGGCGATCTCGACCTGGGCCTCCTGCTGGACGCGGGCACGCTCCAGCAGCACGGGCAGCTTGCCGATGTTGTGCGTACCGAAGACGACGTCCACCCAGGGCGCCTTCTTCACGATGGTGTCCCGGTCCTTCTGCGCCAGACAGCCGCCGACCGCGATCTGCATCCCGGGGCGCTTGGCCTTCTTCGGCGCGAGGTGACCGAGGTTGCCGTAGAGCCGGTTGTCCGCGTTCTCGCGGACGGCACAGGTGTTGAACACGACGACGTCGGCCTCGCCGTCCGCGCCCTCCGGGGCCCGTACGTATCCGGCCTCCTCGAGCAGCCCGGCCAGCCGCTCGGAGTCGTGGACGTTCATCTGGCACCCGTAGGTGCGGATCTCATAGGTGCGAGTGACGCCCACTTCTTGGCTCCGGTCGATGCTGCTCATGCCACAAGGGTAGGCGTTCGCGGAAGTGCTCCCGGACGGAAGGCGGCGGGCGGCGGGAGACCGGCCCGCACACCGCCTTCCGTCACCCTCTCGAGGGTGGCCGCACCACCGGCCGACGGGCTGACGGCTTGACGGCTCCGGTCGTCGCGACACGGCCCGTCGGTGGCCCCGGTGGACACCCGAACGTCCCCAGAATGGGGCGAAGGGAGCGAAACATCCTGGTGTTCCCCGTCGCGTCGGCGCCTTCCGGACAGGTACGTGTGATGCAGCTTCGTGAAGCCCTCGGCCCCTCGGCGCGGCAGGAGCGCCCGGACGGCGCCCTGCGCGCGTGGCTGCTGCACCCGGCCGGTGCGGTTCCGGTGGCCGTCCTCGCCGTGGTCCTGCTGGCGCGCGTCGCGCATGTGGCGGCCGTCTCGGCGCAGGGAGGCATGGACAACGCCTTCGTCGTGCACGCCGGGCGCGTCTGGCTCGACGGCGGCGCCCCGTACGCCGACCGGCGCTTTCTGTATCTGCCGAGCGCCGTGCTGTTCGCCGCCGGGCAGGCGGTGCTGCCGGCGCCGGTGCTGAGGGTGGGCGCGCCGGTGGTGTGCGTGGGGCTGGTCGCGGGCGGCTGGTGGTGCGCGCTGCGGTTGTTCCGGGTGCCGGCGCGCAGCCGGTTCGCGGTGCTCGGCCTGCTCGGCCTGGTGCTGTGCTGGGCGCCGGCCGGGGACCTGATGGAGCTGGGGAACTGGACCGCGGCCGGTGTCGCCGCGCTGCCCGGGGCGTTGATGCTGGCGGACCGCGGGAGGTGGGCGGCGGCCGGGGTGGTGCTCGGGGTGTCCGTGGCGGTCAAGCCGCTGCTGGCGCCGGTCGTCCTCCTGCTGGTGATGGCCCGGCGGTGGCGGGCGCTGGCCTGGGCCGTGGCGGTGCCGTCGGTGCTGTGTGCGGGCGCGGCGCTGGTGATGCCGGACCCGGGCGGGTTCTTCACCCGCACGCTGCCCTTCCTGCTGCGGGGCGGGGACGCGCTGATGCGGCCGTTCGACTGCTCGCTGCCGGCGGTGCTGCCCCGGCTCGGGGTGCCGCAGGTCGCGGCGATGGCAGTGGCGCCGGCCGCGGCGGCGGCCGGGGTGGTGTGCGCGTGGCGGCGCTGGCGGCGGGCGGACGACGGGCCCGGGCGGCTCGCCGAGACCGCGGCGATGCTGATGCTGGCCTCGTACCTGGTGTCCCGGCCCGCCTACGAGCACTATCTCGTCGTCGTGGTGCCGCTGCTGGCCGCCGGGGTGCTGCGGGCCGAGGCGGCGGCGCGCGCACCGTGGTTCTGGGCCGCGCTCGTGCCGCAGGTGCCGGGCCTGGCTGTTCCCCTGCTGGACGTCTCGACGCGGCGGGCGTTCAAGGACGCGGTCACGCTGTGCGGTCTGGCGCTGGTGCTGGCCTTGCACTGTGTGCGGGCGCCGTCGCCGCCGGGGCGGCAGGGGGACCCGGCGGCCGAGCTGCCCGCCCCGGTGCCCTGAGCGGGCCCGGCTGCCGGGTCAGGCGCCGTCCGCGGCGCCGGACTCCCCCGCACCGGCGGCCGCGGGGGCGCCGTCGGGCACCCAGCCCTGCCGGCGCAGCACGGCGCCGACGTCCGGCGCCCGGTAGTGCTCCCCCTTGAGCACCTTGCCGTCGGCGCGGCGCGCGACCTGGCCGTCGGGGCCGAGCTTGCTCATGTTGGCGCGGTGGATCTCCGCGATCACCTCGTCCAGGTCGATGCCGTGGACCAGGGCGGTGCCGTAGGCGACGTAGACCACGTCGGCCAGTTCGTGGGCCAGCCGGTCCAGCGGGCCGGTGGCGACCTGGGCGGCCTCGGCCGCCTCCTCGGCGAGCAGCTCGCCCCGGTGCGCGGCGAGCTGCGGCGGCACCTGCTGCGGTGTGGTGCGCACGTCGAGCCCGAAGGCCTGGTGGAACTCACGGACGTAGTCGGCGGGCGAGGCACTCATGGCGCGATCGTAGCCGCGGCCCGCCGCCGGGACGTCCGTGCGCACCCTGGTCAGCGGACGTGTGCGGCTGGCAGGATCGCGCGCATGTCCACGGTGTTCCGTTCGATCGGCCGCCGCCGCGGGGTGCAGGCCGCGGCGGCGGGTGCCGTGGTCCTCGGGCTGCTGCTGTGGTGGCTGCTGCCGCTGGGCGAGGAGCCGCCCGGCGGGACGATCACGCTCAGCACCGGCACCCGGCGCGGTGTGTACCAGGAGTACGGGGAGCGGCTGCGCACCGCGTTCGCCAAGAACATGCCGGGGCTGACGGTGCGGCTGCTGACCAGTGACGGCTCGCAGGAGAACGTGGAGCGGGTGGCGACCGGCAAGGCCGACTTCGCCATCACGGCGGCCGACGCGGTGGAGACCTACGAGCTGGAGCACGGTCCGGGCGCGGACACGTTGCGCGGCGTCGCCCGCCTGTACGACGACTACATGCACCTCGTCGTCCCGCGCAACTCCCCCGTCCGCTCGCTCGCCGATCTGCGGGGCAAGCGGGTGGTGGTGGGGCCGCCGGAGTCGGGGGTGCGGCTGATCGCGGAACGGCTGCTGCGCGTGTCCGGGATCGACCCGGACCGGGACATCGTGCCGCTGGCGGACGGCATCGACACCGGGCCGAGCCGGCTGCGGCGGGGCGAGGCCGATGCCTTGTTCTGGTCGGGCGGGCTGCCGACGGACGGACTGACGCAGCTGGCGAAGAAGTTCGCGTACCGGTTCGTCCCCATCGAGGGTGACGTGGTGGCCCGGCTGCACGCGCAGGGCGGCGCGACGCGCTACTACCGCGCCACCAACATGCCGGAGTCGGCGTATCCGACGATCCAGCAGGGCGCGACGGTGCCGACCATCGCCGTGTCCAACATCCTGATCACCCGCGCGGACATGGACGAGCGGCTCACCGAGTGGGTGACCCGCACCGTGATCGACAGCCGTGACCGCATCGGAGCGCATGTGCACTCCGCCCAGCTGGTCGATCTGCGCACCGCGATCTACACCGACCCGCTGGTGCTGCACGAGGGGGCGCGCCGGTACTACCGGTCCGTCAAGCCGTGAGGGCCCCGGGTCCCCGGTCACGGACACGGCCTCGGGTTCCCGGCCCCGTCAGCGGCTTCAGGTTCCCGGCTCCGTGCGCGGCACCGTCACCGTGACCTTCAGGCCGTGCGGCTCCTGCGCACGGTGGTGGGCGAAGGTGATGCTGCCGCCGCCCGCGGCCAGCAGGGCCCGGCAGATGGACAGGCCCAGGCCGGATCCCTTGACGTTCTGGTGGCGGCTGCTGCGCCAGAAGCGGTCGCCGATCCGGGCGAGTTCCTCGTCGGTGAGGCCGGGGCCGTGGTCGGCGACGACGACGGTCGACCGGTTGCCGCTGCCGTTGACCGTCACCTCGACGCGCTCTCCGCGCGGGGTGAACTTCACCGCGTTGTCGATCACCGCGTCCAGCGCGGAGGACAGTGCCACCGGGTCGGCCCAGGCCGTGGTGGCCGGGCAGCTGCCCATGAGGCGTACGCCCTTGGCCTCGGCGGCGGGCGTCCAGGCCGCCACCCGTTCCGCGGTCAGCTCACCGATGTCGATGAGCTGCAGGTCGGCCTCCGCGTGCTCGGCGAGCGCCAGGTCCAGCAGATCGTCCAGGACCTGGGCCAGGCGCTTGCCCTCGGCGCGCACCGAGTCGATCTCCTCGTGGCCCTCGGGCAGGTCGAGCGCGAGCAGGTCGATGCGCAGCAGCAGCGCGGCGAGCGGGTTGCGCAGCTGGTGCGAGGCGTCGGCGACGAAGGCGCGCTGCTGCTCCAGCACGTTCTCGACGTTGTCCGCCATCTCGTTGAAGGAGCGGGCCAGCCGCCGCAGTTCCGGCGGGCCGCCGGCCTCCGCCACGCGGGACTTGAGCCGGCCGGTGGCGATGTCGTGGGTGGTGGCGTCGAGCACGCGCACGGGGCGCAGCACCCAGCCGGTCAGGCGCATGGCGGCGCCGACGGCGACCAGCATCGCCACCGTCTCGCCCAGGCCCAGGATCAGCCAGCCGTGCAGAATGCGGGCGCGCATCTGCCCGGTGGGCGAGTCGGTGACGACGACCGCGGCCACGTCGCCGTCCCGGATGACGGGCGAGGCGACGACGAGCCGTCCGCGCTGCCAGGGCCAGACCTGGCTGGGGTCGTGGCTGCGCCGGCTGAGCAGCGCCTCGTCGAAGGCGGCGCGCACCTCGCCCTCGGCGGGCAGGGCCCAGTCGTCCGGGGCGTTGGCCATGGGCGCGCCGGAGCGGTAGAAGACCCCGGCGCGGATGCCGTAGACGTCGTGGTAGCTGGCGAGTTCGCGCCGGAGGGTCTCCAGGCGTTCGTCGGGGACCGTCTGCCGGGAGCCGGTGGGGCGGTCGGTGACGAACTGGGCGAGCGCGGCGAAGCGTGCCGTGTCGTCGATCCGGTCGACGACGACCCGCTGCTGCTGGGCGGATGCCATGCTGAGGGCCAGCGGGACGCCGAGGGCCAGGAGCACCGCCGCCATCAGCACGATGAGCAGCGGCAGCAGGCGTGCGCGCACGCCTGCCCGCTAGGCGGCCGGCGCGACGAGGCGGTAGCCGACGCCGCGGACGGTCTCGATCAGGGCCGGCACGCGCAGTTTGGAGCGCAGGGAGGCGACGTGCACCTCCAGTGTGCGGCCGGTGCCCTCCCAGCTGGTGTGCCACACCTCGCTGATGATCTGCTCCCGGCGGAAGACCACGCCCGGACGCTGGGCCAGCAGTGCGAGCAGGTCGAACTCCTTGCGGGTGAGCTGGACGACGGTGCCGTCCACGCTGACGTGCCGGGTGGGCAGTTCGATGCGGACCGGGCCGAAGCGCAGTGTGCTCTGCGCGCCCCCGCCGGTGTCCTCGTGGGCGGTGCGGCGGCTGACGGCGTGGATGCGGGCGAGCAGCTCCCCGGTGTCGTAGGGCTTGACGACGTAGTCGTCGGCGCCGAGATTGAGGCCGTGGATGCGCGAGCGCACATCGGAACGGGCGGTGACCATGATCACCGGGGTGCTGGTGCGCTTGCGTATCTTGCCGCAGACCTCGTAGCCGTCCTGGTCGGGCAGGCCGAGGTCGAGCAGGATCACCCCGAAGGGAGCCCCGGCCGGGACGAGTGCCTGCAGGGCCTCCTGGCCGCTGCGGGCGTGCGTGACGTCGAAACCATGCCGGGTCAGGACCGCGGACAGGGCGGCCGCGACGCGGTCGTCGTCCTCGACGAGCAGCAGTCTCACTCCGACCCCCTTCAGTTCACCCGTCGTTCCCCTACGACGTGCATGGTGCGAAAGCGCAGGAAGCGCGCAGGGCGCGTACACCGGGCATGCGCGCACCCACCCTGGCAGTCACGCCGATGGACGAGCACCGCGTCAAGAGGCTTCCGGGGGCGCACTTCCGGTCGTTATCCAGCCGGTACGCGCCCCGCGCGGAGACATGACCCGACGTGTCCGCCCGCTACCGGATCGTGATGCTCAGATCTTTCTCAGATGTGGTGACGCAGGTCGCGCGGCTGGCTACTGTCCCTCGAAACCGAGGAGGACGGAGCCTGTAAGCGATGACCGCAGTATCGGTGGCCAAGGAAGACGTGGCCGCGAGCAACGATCTGGTCGTCCTGAAGAGCGTCAACAAGCACTTCGGCGCGTTGCACGTGCTCCAGGACATCGACCTGACGATCTCCCGCGGCGAGGTCGTCGTGGTCATCGGGCCCTCGGGGTCCGGGAAGTCCACCCTGTGCCGCACCATCAACCGTCTGGAGACCATCGACTCCGGTTCGATCACCATCGACGGCAAGCCGCTGCCCCAGGAGGGCAAGGAGCTGGCCCGGTTGCGCGCCGACGTCGGGATGGTCTTCCAGTCCTTCAATCTCTTCGCGCACAAGACCGTGCTGGAGAACGTGACCCTGGGCCAGGTCAAGGTCCGCCGGCTGGACAAGAAGACGGCCGAGGAGCGGGCCCGGGCGCTGCTGGACCGGGTGGGTGTGGGCGCGCAGGCCGACAAGTACCCCGCGCAGCTCTCCGGTGGCCAGCAGCAGCGTGTGGCCATCGCTCGGGCCCTGGCCATGGAGCCGAAGGTCATGCTCTTCGACGAGCCGACCTCCGCGCTGGACCCGGAGATGATCAACGAGGTGCTGGAGGTCATGCAGCAGCTCGCCCGGGACGGCATGACGATGATCGTCGTCACCCATGAGATGGGCTTCGCCCGGTCGGCCGCGAACCGGGTGGTCTTCATGGCCGACGGCCGGATCGTCGAACAGGCGACACCGGACCAGTTCTTCAGCAATCCGCGCAGCGACCGTGCCAAGGACTTCCTGTCGAAGATCCTGCACCACTGACGCCTCCCGAGGTACACGGACGGCGTCCCGTCCCCTCCCGCGGCGACGCCGTCACCCGCCTCGTGCGGGCCCCGACTCCTCACCTCAGCAAAGGACACGCAGCATGAAGCTCCGCAAGGTCACCGCCGCCTCGGCCGTCGTGCTCGCCCTCGCCGTGACCGCCACGGCCTGCGGCTCGAACGACGACAAGGACTCCGGTTCGTCCGGCGGCGGCAAGAAGATCGCCATCGGCATCAAGTTCGACCAGCCGGGCATCGGCCAGAAGACCCCGCAGGGCTACACCGGCTTCGACGTGGACGTGGCCAAGTACGTCGCCAAGAAGCTCGGCTACGACGAGGACCAGATCCAGTGGAAGGAGGCCAAGAGCGCCGACCGCGAGACCATGCTGCAGCGCGGTGACGTGCAGTTCATCGCCGCCTCCTACTCGATCACCCCGGAGCGCGAGAAGAAGGTCGACTTCGCCGGGCCGTACCTGCTGGCCCACCAGGACGTCCTGGTCCGCGCGGACGACGACTCCATCAAGTCGCCGGCCGACCTCAACAGCAAGAAGCTCTGCTCGGTGACCGGCTCGACCTCGGCGCAGAACATCAAGGACAAGCTGGCGCCCAAGGCGAACCTGCTGAAGTACCCGACGTACTCGGCGTGTCTGACCGGTCTGCAGAACAAGGCCGTCGACGCGCTGACCACGGACGACTCGATCCTCGCCGGATACGCCTCCCAGGCCCAGTTCAAGGGCAAGTTCAAGCTGGGCGGCTTCAAGATGACCAACGAGAACTACGGCATCGGCGTCAAGAAGGGCAGCGACCTCAAGGACAAGATCAACAAGGCCCTGGAGGAGATGGTCGCGGACGGTTCCTGGGAGAAGGCCGTGAAGGCCAACTTCGGCCCGGCGAACTACCAGTACGACCCTGCCCCGAAGATCGGCGACGTCAAGCCCTGACCTGGCACCGCGGGTGCGCCGTCCTCAGTGAGGGCGGCGCACCCGGGACCCGGCCCCTTCACACGCGGAAGCGCGGGAGATCGTGTTCGACTTTCTTTCAGGCTATGACCTGCTGGGAGCCTTCTGGGTGACCGTGCAGCTCACGCTGCTCGCCGCCGTCGGCTCCCTGGTCTGGGGCACCCTGCTGGCCGCCATGCGGGTCGGTCCGGTGCCTCTCATGCGCGGTTTCGGCACCGCCTACGTCAACATCGTGCGGAACATCCCGCTGACGGTGATCATCCTCTTCACCTCACTGGGCCTGAACCAGACCCTCGGGGTGAGTCTCGGCTCGCAGGATTTCGACACCATCAACTTCCGGCTCGCCGTGCTCGGTCTGGTCGCCTACACCTCGGCGTTCGTCTGCGAGGCGATCCGCTCCGGCATCAACACGGTGCCGGTCGGGCAGGCGGAGGCGGCCCGCGCGCTCGGGCTGAACTTCACGCAGGTGCTGACCCTGGTGGTGTTGCCGCAGGCGTTCCGCTCGGTGGTCGGCCCGCTGACCAACGTCCTGATCGCGCTCACCAAGAACACCACGGTGGCCGCCGCGATCGGCGTGGCCGAGGCGGCCCTGCTGATGAAGGAGATGATCGAGAACGAGGCGGAACTGCTGCTGATCTCCGCGGTCTTCGCGTTCGGCTTCGTGGTCCTGACGCTGCCGACCGGCCTGATCCTCGGCTGGGTGGGCAAGAAGGTGGCGGTGAAGCGATGAGCGGTTCGTCGGTCCTGTACGACGCGCAGGGGCCCCGGGCCAGGCTGCGCAACGTCGTCTACACGGTCGTGTTCGTCCTCGCCCTGGTGGCCCTGGTGTGGTGGGTGTACCGCAGCCTGAGCGACAAGGGACAGCTGGACTGGGAGAAGTGGAAGCCGTTCTTCTCCGGGTCCGAGGCGTGGACCACGTACATCCTGCCGGGTCTGAAGAACACACTGATCGCGGCCGCCGTGTCGATGCTGATTGCGCTGCCCCTCGGCGCGTTGTTCGGCATCGCGCGCCTGTCCGACCATGTGTGGATCCGGGTGCCGGCCGCGGTGATCGTGGAGTTCTTCCGGGCCATCCCGGTGCTGATCCTGATGATCTTCGGGAACGCGCTGTTCTCCGAGTACACCTCGGTCAGCTCCGACGACCGCCCGCTGTACGCCGTCGTCACCGGCCTGGTCCTGTACAACTCCTCCGTCCTCGCCGAGATCGTCCGCGCGGGCATCCTGGCCCTGCCCAAGGGGCAGACGGAGGCCGCCCAGGCCATCGGCCTGCGCAAGACCCAGACCATGACGTCGATCCTGCTGCCGCAGGCGGTCACCGCGATGCTGCCGGCGATCGTCAGCCAGCTGGTGGTGATCGTGAAGGACACCGCGCTCGGCGGCGCGATCCTCACCTTCCCCGAGCTGCTGGCCGCGGTCTCCCCGATGAGCTCGTACTACGGTGCGAACACCATCGCCAGTTTCACGATCGTCGCAGTGATCTTCGTGCTGCTCAATTTCAGCCTCACCAGCTTCGCGAGCTGGCTGGAGCGGAGGCTGCGGCGCCGCAAGAAGTCGACGGGCGCGGTCCTCGCCCCGGCCGCGGTGGGCGGCACCGAGTCGGCGGGGGCGACCGTCTGACGGTACGTCATGCCGCCTCGCGGGCAGGTGGCGTGAAGACGTGTGAACGGACGGCGGTGGAGTGATCACCACCGCCGCCGTCGCTTGACGCAAGCAGCGGCAATGGGTTGCATACGTTCTGTGATCGTGCACCCTGCTCCGACTGTCTGTTCACATCCCTCCGTCAGGACACCGCTGCGGGCAGGGGGCGCCGCGCCGTGGACCCGGTGATCGTCGTCGGCGCGGGGCCCGTCGGGCTCACGCTCGCACTGGCCCTGGCGCGCCAGGGCGTGCCGTCCGTGGTGCTGGACGAGACACCGGGCCGGGACACTCCGCGCGCCGCGCGCACCGTGGTGCTGCACGAGGACACCGCCGCGCTGGTGGAACGGCTGGCCGGGACGTCCCTCGACGGGGCCGGGCTGCGCTGGACGGGATGGCGGGCGCTGCGGCGCAAGCAGGTGACGCACGAAGTCGTCTTCAGCGGCGCCTCCGACGCCCTGCCGCCCGGCGTGCGCGGTGCGCTGACCGCCGCCCGCGGGGCACGCGGCGCCGACGGGGCGTTCGGTGCCGGCTCCGGCGGCTCGCAGGACGCCGTCCCCGACGGTGTCGTCACGGCCGGACCGGCGCCGCTGCACATCGCCCAGCACCTGCTCACCGACATCCTGCGCGCTGCCGCCGCCCGCGAGCCGTTGGTCGAACTCGCCGTGGACAGCCGGCTGGACGCCGTGGAACAGGAGGCCTCGGGCGTCACCGCGCACACCCGCGGGCCCTCGGGGACCTGGCGGCGCGGCAGTTATCTGGTGGGCTGCGACGGGTCGCGGTCGACCGTGCGGAAACTGCAGGACATCCGCTTCCCCGGCCGCACGGCCGTGGAACGGTACGCCGTGGCGGCGCTGCGCACGGAGCTTCCCTGGCCCGGGGAAGCGTTCCTGCACCGGATGCCGCCGTGGCGGACGACCAACCCCTTCGCCGGAGAGATCGTCGCGCGTCCGCTCCCGGACGGCGTGTGGAGGCTGGACTGGCTGCTGCCGCCCGGCAAGGACCTGATCACGCCCGAACTGGTGGTCACCTGGATCAGGGAGACCCTGGGCGGCTGGACCGGCGAGACGACCGTGTCGTACGAACTGCTGGACACCGGGGTGCACACGGTGCACCACCGGCTGGCCCGGCGCTGGCGGGCGGGGCGGGTCTTCCTCGCCGGGGACGCGGCGCACCTGCTGGGCTCCTGCGGCACCCACGGCCTCGACGAGGGCCTGCGCGACGCCGACAACCTCGCCTGGAAGCTGGCCGCGGTCTGGCACGACGGACCGCACGAGACCCTGCTGGACAGCTACCAGGCCGAACGGCGTGCCTGCGTCTCCGCCCGGCTGCGCGCCGCGGACCGGGTGCTGCCCGCACTGCGCGGCCGGGGCGGCCTGCGCACGCTCGTCCCGGGGGCGGCCCGCGGGCAGCAGACGCTGCTCATGGAGGGTCACCTGGGGCGCGGAACGCTCGGCGCGCCGGGGTCGTACGCCGCCTCGCCGCTCGCGGCGCCGCCCTGCGAGGCCGAGGTCCCGGTGGACACCCCGCCCGGCGCGCAGGTCGTCGACGTGCCGGTGACCGCGGAGGACGGCACCGTCGTGCCGCTGCGGGAGCGCCTGGGACGCAGGGCGCTGCTGGTGGTGCTGGTGGCACCGGGGTCGTCGGTGTGGGACCGCCGGCACTGGGTGAGCGCCGGGATCATGCCCCGGCTGGCCGCCGCGGTGACCGCGCTGCCGCACCCCGCCGAACTGCTGGTCGCCGAGCGCTACCCGGGCGCGGCCCCGCACACCGTGCTCCTGGTCCGGCCGGACGGGCACCTGGTCACCGCGCTGAACGGGGTGCGCCCGGCCGATCTGTACGCGGCAGCGGAGGCGACACTGGGCGGTCCGGCACCCAGCACGACGACTCGCGAGCAGGCCGCAGCACGGTGAACGGCACCCTGCGCGGCGGGCGGTGAGCCGCTCCCGCGCGCGGCGGGCGCGCCGGGTGCGGACGCGACACCGGCTGCAGGCGCGGAGGGGCGGCGGGCGAGAGGGGCGGTGACGTGCGCCGTCGGTGCTCCGTCCGGAGAATGGGCGCCGGTTGACCGGCCCGGACCGCCATGGTGTACTCCGGTCCATGAACGACACCGATGTGCGCCTGTGGCGGAGGGTCCACATGGACCTCGTCCGCTATGCGGGCTGCGTGTGTCGCCCGTCCCGCTGAACGGCATTCCCCCTCACCTCTTCCGCGCGCGTCGCTGCCCGTGTGCTGCCGCGCGCTGTCCCGCGAACGTTCTCCAGGACGGTGTCACGTGTCTTTCCTGCCTTCCTTCTCCGCGCCCACCCCCACGCCTGTCTCCTCCGGCTCGGCTGCCTTCGCCGCGCCTGCCGCGCCGCCCACGCAGGCCGAACTCCTCGACTTCGCCCGCCGTGCCGCCGCCGATCCCCAACTGATCGCCTCGCTGCCGCTGGACCCGCAGGGCCGCACCTGGGTGCGCCTGGACGGGCCCGGGGGCAGCGAGGCCTGGCTGATCGGCTGGCCGCCCGGCAGCGGCACCGGCTGGCACGACCACGCCGACTCGATCGGCGCCTTCGTCACGGCGGCCGGTGAACTGACCGAGCACGCGCTCGCCGCCCGCATCCCCACGGACGGCTGGAAAACCCTGGAACTCACCGACGGCGTGGACCGTTCACGGCGGCTGCCGGCCGGGCAGGGCCGCTCCTTCGGACGGCACCACGTCCACGAGGTGCTCAACGAGTCCGCCGAGCGGCACGCGATCTCCGTGCACGCCTACTACCCGCCGCTGCCCCGGATCCGCCGCTACAGCCGCACCGGTCGGATTCTGCGCCTGGAGCAGGTCGAGCACCCGGAGGACTGGCAGTGAGCGAGGACCGTCGGCCGGCCGGCATCGACGCACTGCTCGAGCGGGTGCGCCGGACCTACCGGCGTGTCGAGCCGCTGGAGGCGCACACCGCCGCCCGGGACGGCGAAGCACTGCTCGTGGACATCCGGTATGCGGCGCTGCGCGAGCGGGACGGGCTCATTCCCGGTGCCGTGGTGGTGGAGCGCAACGAACTGGAGTGGCGGCTGGATCCGCTGGGCAGCCACCGCCTCCCCGAGGCCACCGGCCATGACCTGCGGGTGATCGTGGTGTGCAACGAGGGATACGCCTCCAGCCTGGCGGTCGCCTCCCTGCACCAGCTGGGTCTGCACCGGGCGACCGATGTGATCGGCGGGTTCCAGGCGTGGCGGGCGGCCGGCCTTCCGGTGCGGCCGCATCGGCCGCCGCAGGCGCCGTAGCCGGCGGCTGTCGGGGACGTCTCCCGGGGGCTCCAGGCTCCGCCTCAGCAGCTGTCGTCGTCGAGGAAGGCCGTGTCCTCGCCTTCCTCCTCCAGCGCCTGGCGGACCACCCGCAGGGCCAGGCCCTGGGAGTACCCCTTGCGGGCGAGCATGCCGGCGAGGCGGCGTATCCGTCGGTCGCGGTCCAGGCCCCGGGTGGCGCGCAGCTTGCGGGCGACCAGCTCGCGTGCGGTGTCCTCCTCCCGCTCGGCGTCGAGCCGGCCGACGGCCTCGTCGATCAGGGCGGTGTCCACGCCCTTGGTCCGCAGTTCCTGGACGAGCGCACGCCGGGCGAGGCCGCGTCCATGATGCCGGGACTCCACCCAGGCGTTGGCGAACGCGCCGTCGTCGATGAGCCCGACCTCCTCGAAGCGGGAGAGCACCGCTTCCGCGACGTCGTCCGGGATCTCCCGCTTGCGCAGGGCGTCGGCGAGCTGTCTGCGGGTGCGTGGAGTCCCGGTGAGCAGGCGCAGGCAGATCGCACGCGCCCGCTCCACCGGGTCCCCCGAAGGCTCCCCCTGCTCGGCCCTCGACGAGGAAGAGGTGCCCCCGCCCGCCGCGGACGCCGCGCCGGTCCCGCGCCGGCCTCGTCCGCGCCCGCCGCGCGACCCGCCGTCACGCAGGCCGCCCCGGCGTGAGCCGTCCAACGGCGCGCCGGTCACGGCATCGTCGCTGTCCTGTGGTCCCGGGCCGTCGTCGTACGCGTGGTCATCGTCCGGTCCGTACGGCGTCTGTTGGCCGTGGAGTCCGGTGCCGAGAGGACCGGTGCCGTTCCCGGTGCCCGTCCCCCGCGGGGCACCGAGAGCGAGGTGCTCGTCGTACGCGTACTCCGCCCAGTCGGTTCGCCGTGTCACGGATCAGCTCTTGGCCGCGACGGCCTTGGGCTTGCCGGCCTTGGCCGGTGCCGGTGCCGGTGCCGGTGCCGGAACGCTTTTGGCCGCGTCCTCCGCGGCGGACGCCGCGGCCGCGCCCTGCTCGGCGGCGGGCTCCTCCGAGCGGACGCCGACGCCCAGCTTCTCCTTGATCTTCTTCTCGATCTCGTTCGCCAGGTCGGGGTTGTCCCTGAGGAAGTTGCGCGCGTTCTCCTTGCCCTGGCCGAGCTGATCGCCCTCGTAGGTGTACCAGGCGCCGGCCTTGCGGATGAAGCCGTGCTCCACACCCATGTCGATCAGTCCGCCCTCGCGGCTGATGCCCTGGCCGTAGAGGATGTCGAACTCGGCCTGCTTGAAGGGCGGGGCGACCTTGTTCTTGACGACCTTGACGCGGGTGCGGTTGCCGACCGCCTCCGTGCCGTCCTTTAGGGTCTCGATGCGGCGGATGTCCAGGCGCACCGAGGCGTAGAACTTCAGCGCACGGCCACCGGTGGTGGTCTCCGGCGAGCCGAACATCACGCCGACCTTCTCGCGCAGCTGGTTGATGAAGATCGCGGTGGTCTTGGACTGGTTGAGCGCACCGGTGATCTTGCGCAGGGCCTGGCTCATCAGCCGGGCCTGCAGACCCACGTGGCTGTCGCCCATCTCGCCCTCGATCTCCGCGCGCGGGACGAGTGCGGCGACGGAGTCGATGACGATCAGGTCGAGCGCGCCGGAGCGGACCAGCATGTCCACGATCTCCAGCGCCTGCTCGCCGTTGTCCGGCTGGGAGAGGATCAGCTGGTCGATGTCGACGCCCAGCTTCTTGGCGTACTCGGGGTCGAGGGCGTGCTCCGCGTCCACGAAGGCGACCTGGCCGCCGGCCTTCTGCGCGTTCGCCACGGCGTGCAGCGTCAGGGTCGTCTTGCCGGAGGACTCCGGTCCGTAGATCTCCACGACACGGCCGCGCGGCAGACCACCGACACCCAGGGCCACGTCGAGCGCGGTCGACCCGGTCGGGATGACCTCGATGGGCTCCTTCGACCGCTCGCCCATGCGCATGACCGCGCCCTTGCCGAATTGCCGTTCAATCTGCGCGAGCGCGGCGTCGAGCGCCTTCTCGCGGTCGGTTCCTGCCATGGGTTCCACCCGGTTTGCTTGAGTCGATCGCTTCACGCCGAAGACGCTAACGCCTGCCACTGACAACGCGCCTCGACGCACATCCGGCCTGTGGACAACCAGGGATCACACTATCCCAAACACGGACGAAATCCCCTTCGTCCTGTCTCACCGGAGCCCTTATAAGAATAGATGTTCGATTTTTGTGTCAAGCTCACCACCCCGCCCCGGCCGCCCGGTGACGCCTCCGCCGCATACCGGCTCCCCCGCCTGCGCGCCGGGCCGATACGGCCGCACGCCCGGCCTGCCGACCGCCGCCGCAGCCACTCCCCCACGGTCCCGGGCGCTCCCGGACGGGCCCGGGCGGCGACCGCGACGGCCGGCGCCCGAGCACCGCGTCACCCTCCGGCCACGCCCTCCCCGGCCGCCTCCGGCTCCTGCGCCGGAGCGTCCGCCGTCCTCCCGTGGTCCGCCGCGGCACCGGCGTCGTCCTCGCCCCTGGACCGCGCCCACACCTGCCGCGCACGGGCGAGCAGGCCCGGTGCGGTGCCCCGGCCGCCCGGGTGGCCGTGGATACGGGGGTCGTCCATGACCGCGTACCGCTTGACGTAGACCCTCAGGAACGCCTGGAGCGTGGCCACGGCGGGGATGGCGATCAGCGCGCCGACCGCGCCGAGCAGCGCGGTGCCCGCGATCACCGACCCGAAGGCCACGGCGGGATGGACGTCGACCGTCTTCGAGGTGAGCTTGGGCTGCAGCATGTAGTTCTCGAACTGCTGGTAGACCACCACGAACACCAGAACCCACAGCGCGTACCACGGGTCGACCGTGAACGCGATCAGCATCGGCAGGGCACCCGCGAGATAGGTGCCGATGGTGGGCACGAACTGCGAGACCAGCCCCACCCAGACGCCGAGCACAGGTGCGTAGGGCACGTCGAGGATCTGCAGCACGATGTAGTGGGCGACGCCCGAGACCAGCGCCATCAGGCCGCGCGAGTACAGATAGCCGCCGGTCTTGGCGACGGCGATCTCCCAGGCGCGCAGCACCTCCGCCTGGCGGGCGGGCGGCAGCACGGAGCACAGCGCCCGGCGCAGCCGCGGCCCGTCGGCGGCGAAGTAGAACGAGAACAGCGTGACCGTCAGCAGCTGGAACAGACCGCCGAGGACCTGCGTGGACACGTCGAGCACGCCCTCCGCGCCGTTCTGCGCGTAGGTGCGCAGCCAGTCGGAGTGGAGCAGCCCCTCCTGGATGTCCACCCGGCGCAGCTGGGTGTGGAAGGTGGCGTTGGCCCAGTTGACGAGGGAGTCGAGGTACTCGGGCAGCCCCTCGATCATCTTCACGATCTGCCCGGCCAGTATCGAGCCGAGCAGGACGACGAAGCCCGTCGTCGCGGCCGCCAGGGCCAGGAAGACCAGGAAGGTGGCGAGGCCGCGGCGTATGCCGTGGGCGGCCATGCGGCTGACCGCCGGCTCGATCGCCAGGGCCAGGAAGAACGCGATCAGGATGTTGATCAGCAGCCCGGTCACCTGGTGGAAGGCCCAGCTGCCCAGCTGGAAGGCGGCGATCAGTGCGAGCGCGAGCACCATGGCGCGCGGCAGCCAGTGCGGCATGCGATCACGGCCGCCCCGCCCGTCGGGTCTGCCGGCCGCAGTCCGGCCGGGCGGCGTCGTACCGGTCGAGGGTGCCTGCCGGGCCGCGTGCCCGGACTCTTCAGTGGGTACCACGGTGCCAGTCTCGCCCACGCCGCCGACAGGTCCGCACGGACCCGTTCCACTTCCGCCAGGTCCTGCGCTTCCGCCAGGTCAGCGTTTCTCCCGCGGGACGTCCATGACCTGGCAGACCACCCGCCAGACGTCCTTCGCGTCCCAGCCGGCCGCCAGTGCCTCGTGCACCGTGCGCCCGCCCAGCTCCGACATCACATGATCGCGTGCGAAGGTGTCGGCGTACCCCGCTCCGAAGTGCTCCGCCATCCGCTCCCAGAAGACCGTCAACCGCATGCAGCCCAGTATCCCGCCCCCGGTGCGCCCCGGAGCGGGATATTCCTGCGGCGGCCGCTTCCCGCCCTACGGTCTGTCGCATGCCCGAAACTCGAGCCTGCCCCCTGCCGGTGCCGTCCGCGGCGTCCTCTCCGCTGCGACGTGCCGAGCACTTCGTGTGGCTGACCGCGCGCGTGCTGGAGCAGCGGCTGTTCGCGTACCACTTCCTGCACGGCGCCGCCGACCCGGTGGAGACGGCGCTGGACGCCTACCGGACCGACGGCTTCGGATACGGCCACGCGCTGGAGCCCGAGCTGCGCGGCCCCGCCGGCCATCCGCTGCACACCGCCCGCGCGCTGCGGGTGCTGGACGCCATCGGCCGGTGCGACGCCCGGCGAGCCGAGCGGGTGTGCCGCTACCTGACCTCGGTCTCCACCCCGGACGGCGCGCTGCCCGCCATGCTCCCCGACGGGCTCCCCGGTGCGGCGGCGTCCCCTGGACCCGCGGCGCAGACTCCGGCGGGCGATCTTCTGACCACCGGGCCGGTGGTGGGCCTGCTGCACCGCAATCAGGTGTGGCACGCGTGGCTGTTCAGGGCGACCGAATTCTGCTGGCGGCGGGTCGAGACGCTGGATGCGACCCGACCGTGCGAGGTGCAGGCGGCCGTCGCCTTCCTGGACGGGGTTCCCGACCGTCCGCGCGCGCGGGCGGCCGCCGGGCGGCTGGGCCGTCTGGTGCGTGAGCGGCGCCTCGCGGTGCTGGACCCCGACCTGCGCGAGTCGTGGCCGCTCGCGCCGGGGCACGCGCCGGGCGAGCGCCTGTTCCCGCACGACTTCGCCGCCACACCGCACTCCGTGGCGCGCGCCTGGTTCACGGACGAGGAGATGGACCGCTCCCTGGACTTCCTGGCCGGCCGGCAGCAGGAGGACGGCGGCTGGCCGGTCACCCGGCGCCCGTGGGCGCCCGGCACGGAGCGGGAGGCCCGTCCCATGGTGACGATCGAGGCGTTGTGCACCCTGCGGGCGTACGGCCGCGCCATCGCCTGAGGACGACGGCGCGGCAGGGGGCACGCCGGATCACCGGGCGCGCGACGGAGCGCGGAGAGGATGCTGAGGCACGCCCCGGCGATACGGACGCCCCGGCGATACGGCGCACGCCCCGGACGCATCCGCTCCGGTGCTGGGGCGCCGCCCGCCCCGGGCCTGTGCCTCCCTCCTCCGCTCACCCGGCCGGCGCACGCCTGCGCTCACCCGCCCAGCGCACGCACGCCCGCGGTCACCACCACGGCCGCGGCCACCACCAGGAGGAAGGGGGCGCGCAGCAGCAGTGCCACGGCCGCGGCCGCGAGCCCGGCGGCCCGCGCGTCCAGGACGAGATGCCGGCCGTCGGCGAAGGTCTGCTGCGCGGTCAGCGCGGCGAGCAGGGCCACGGGCAGGAGTGCGGCGAGCCGCTTGACCAGGGGTTTCTCCAGCACGCCGGCCGGAACCAGCAGCCCGGCGAGCTTGACGGCGTAGCAGCCGACGAAGGTCACGCCGATCGCGATCCAGGTGTTCACCGGTCGTCCTCCCCCGCGCCGCTCCCGGTCGTCTCCGGTATGCCGTGCGTGCCGTCGGCCGTTCCCGCCCCGCCCGCGGGCGTGGGGGCGCCGCGCGTGCGGCGGCCCGCCAGGAACAGCACGGCCGGCGCGGCCGACGCCGCCGCGAGGACGGGCACCCCGGCCGGCAGCACGGGCAGCAGGCCCAGCCCGAGGAGCACGGCGAGCGCGGCCACCGCACGCTCGGCAGCGGTCTTCAGCATGGGCGCGAGCAGGGCGAGGAACACGGCCGGCCCGGCCGCGTCCAGGCCCCAGGCGCCGGTGTCGCCGAGGGCCCTCGCCCCCAGCGCGCCCAGCAGCGTGGTCAGGTTCCACAGCAGGTACAGACAGGCCCCGGTCACGGTGAACCCGATCCGGGCGGCGCGCCGGGAGGGCTGGGCGAGCGTCACCGCGGTGGTCTCGTCGATGACCCACTGGGCGGCCAGGGGCCGCAGTGCGCGCGACAGGGCCAGCAGCTGGGACAACCGCAGCCCGTAGAAGGCGTTGCGCACCCCCAGGAAGAAGGCGCCCGCCGCCGCCGTGAACGGGCCGCTCCCGGCCGCCAGGGCTCCCACCAGCGCGAACTGGGAGGCGCCGGTGAACACCAGCAGGCTGAGCGCGCAGGTCTGGGTCACGGTCAAGCCGCTGCCCGCGGAGGTCACCCCGAAGGCGAAGCCGGACAGGCCGACGGCGATGCCGACTCCGAGGGCGTCCCGGACGACGGCGGCGTCCGGCTTGCCCGCGCCGGCCTGCCCCGCGCCCGTGCCGGTGCGACCCGCGCCCGTGTCGGTGCAAGTGGTCCGATGCGTCACGCCCCGGACGGTAGGAGCAGCCGCGGCCGGGTGTCTTGTACGTTCTTGCGCTCCCGCTGGTAGGCGCCCGGAGGGACGCCCACGATCCGGGAGAAGTGGCGGCTCAGGTGCGACTGGTCGGTGAAGCCGACGGCCGCCGCGGCCTCGGCCGGGGCGACGCCGCGGTCCAGCAGCTGCCGGGCCCGGCGCACCCGGGCGTCGGTGAGCCAGGTGTGCGGGGGCATGCCGTAGACGCTGCGGAAGGCGCGCAGCAGGGCGAAGGGGCTCGTCGACAGGTCGGCCGCGAGCTGGTGCAGGGTCGGCGGCTCGGCCATGCGCTCCTGAAGGACGGCACGGGCGCGGGCGGCGGTGCGGGCGCCCGCCGTGCGCACCTCGCGCCGGGGCAGCGCTGTGCCGTTCAGTCGCAGCAGCCGCGTCACGGCAACCCTGAGCAGCGTGTCGGCGGCGAGCGCGTTGCCCTCGTCGGTGGCCCGCAGCACCTGGTGCACCAGCGCCGCCGCGTACGGGTCGTCCAGGACGGGGCTGACGAAGCCCGGGGTGCCCCGTATGCGGGTGGTCTCGGCGGCGATCTCCGCGACCAGTCCGGGCGCCGGGTAGACGGCCCCGTAGCGCCATCCCGTGGGCACTCCCGCCCGGCCCGTGTGCGGGGTGTCGGGATTGATCAGCGCCAGCGATCCCGGACCGGCGTACTGGTCGCCTCCGCGGTGGTCGAACACCTCCACGCCCTCGGCGATGGCGGCGATCACGAAGTGCTCGTGGGTGTGACGCGTGAACTCCTTGCGGACGTACCGGGCGCGCAGCAGGTCGACACCGGGCAGTTCTTCGTACCGCCAGTGCCGTGCGTGTTCCCGACGCGCTGCCGCCATGGGCCCATTGTCCGCTCCGGTTCGGCGGGCACCGGGAGGCGGCCCGGCGGCCCGGTCCGGCGAAGCCGGTGAAAGTGCGGGTCAGCCGGGTGGTGGTGGGCCTTCCGCCCCGGATTGTCAGTGGCCGGGTGCACGATGGACGCATGGTCAGCGACGCACACCGGGCCCTCGACGGCTTCTCCCCCGCGACCCGCGGCTGGTTCACGGGGGCCTTCTCCGCGCCCACCGCGGCCCAGGCGGGCGCGTGGCGGGCCATCGCCGAGGGCTCGGACGTGCTGGTGGTCGCGCCGACCGGCTCCGGCAAGACGCTGGCCGCCTTCCTCGCCGCCCTGGACCGGCTGGCCTCGACGCCGCCCCCGGCCGAGCCGAAGAAGCGCTGCCGGGTGCTGTACGTCTCCCCGCTCAAGGCCCTGGCCGTCGACGTGGAGCGGAACCTGCGCAGCCCCCTGACCGGCATCCGCCAGGAATCCGTCCGCCTGGGCCTGCCCGAGCCGGACGTCAAGGTCGGCATCCGCTCCGGTGACACACCGGCCGCCGAGCGCCGTGCCCTGGCCACCCGCCCGCCGGACATCCTGATCACCACGCCCGAGTCGCTGTTCCTCATGCTGACCTCGGCCGCACGCGATGCGCTGGCCGGTGTCGAGACGGTGATCCTGGACGAGGTGCACGCCGTGGCGGGCACCAAGCGCGGCGCCCATCTGGCGCTGTCCCTGGAGCGGCTGGACGAGCTGCTGCCGCGGCCGGCCCGCCGCATCGGGCTGTCCGCGACCGTCCGCCCGGTCGACGAGGTCGCCCGCTTCCTCTCGCCGCGCCGCAAGGTGGAGATCGTCCAGCCGCCGTCGGCCAAGGAGTTCGATCTGTCGGTCGTCGTCCCCGTCGAGGACCTGGGCGAGCTGGGCGGCTCTCCGGCCACCGACGGCGGCGAGGGCGCGGAACGGCCGTCGATCTGGCCGCATGTGGAGGAGCGCATCACCGACCTGGTGCAGGCGCACCGCTCCACCATCGTGTTCGCCAACTCCCGCCGGCTGGCCGAACGCCTGTGCAACCGGCTCAACGAGATCGCCTACGAGCGGGCCGCCGGCGAGTTTCCGGCGGAACACCACGCACCGGCCGAGCTGATGGGCAACTCGGGCGCGGCGCACGGCGCGCCCCCGGTCATCGCGCGCGCCCACCACGGCTCGGTCTCCAAGGAGCAGCGCGCCCAGGTCGAGGAGGACCTCAAGGCCGGGCGGCTGCCGGCGGTGGTGGCCACCTCCAGCCTGGAGCTCGGCATCGACATGGGCGCCGTGGACCTGGTGGTCCAGGTGGAGTCGCCGCCGTCGGTGGCCTCCGGCCTGCAGCGCGTGGGCCGCGCGGGCCACCAGGTGGGCGCGGTCTCCCGCGGCGTGGTGTTCCCCAAGTACCGGGGCGACCTGGTGCAGGCCGCGGTGGTCACCGAGCGGATGCGCTCCGGTGCCATCGAGTCCCTGAAGGTGCCCGCCAACCCGCTGGACGTCCTCGCCCAGCAGCTCGTGGCGATGACGGCCATGGACACCTGGCAGGTGGACGACCTGCTCGCGGTGGTGCGCCGGGCGGCGCCCTTCGCGTCGCTGCCCGAGTCGGCGTTCACCGCCGTGCTCGACATGCTCGCCGGGCGCTATCCCTCCGACGCGTTCGCGGAGCTGCGCCCGCGCGTGGTGTGGGACCGGGTGGCGGGCACGGTCACCGGCCGGCCCGGCGCGCAGCGGCTGGCCGTCACCTCCGGGGGCACGATCCCCGACCGCGGTCTGTTCGGTGTCTTCCTCGCCGGCTCGGACCCCAAGAAGGGCGGCGGCCGGGTCGGCGAGCTGGACGAGGAGATGGTCTACGAGTCCCGCGTCGGGGACGTGTTCACGCTGGGCACCACGTCCTGGCGGATCGAGGACATCACCCGCGACCGGGTGCTGGTCTCCCCCGCGCCGGGCGTGCCGGGCCGGCTGCCGTTCTGGAAGGGCGACCAGCTGGGCCGCCCGCTGGAGCTGGGCCGCGCGGTCGGCGCGTTCCTGCGCGAGGTCGGCTCGCTGCCCGAGGACGACGCCCGGCTGCGGCTGCTGGCGGCCGGCCTGGACGCGTGGGCCGCGGACAACGTCCTGGCGTATCTCGAGGAGCAGCGCGAGGCCTGCGGTCATGTCCCCGACGACCGGACGATCGTGGTCGAGCGGTTCCGGGACGAGCTGGGCGACTGGCGGGTCGTGGTGCACTCCCCGTTCGGCGCCCAGGTGCACGCACCGTGGGCGCTGGCGCTCGGGGCCCGCCTGTCGGAGCGGTACGGCATGGACGCCCAGGTCATGCACGCCGACGACGGCATCGTGCTGCGGCTGCCCGACGCCGACCTGATGGGTCTGGACCTGCTCGACCAGGACCCGGTGCGCACCGGCGCCGAGTACGACGCCGAGCAGGCGCCGGTCGGCGCGGCGGACGTCGCCTTCGACAAGGGGGAGATCGACCAGATCGTCACCGACCAGGTCGGCGGCTCGGCCCTGTTCGCCTCCCGTTTCCGCGAGTGCGCCGCCCGCGCGCTGCTGCTGCCGCGCCGCAACCCCGGCAAGCGCACCCCCCTGTGGCAGCAGCGGCAGCGGGCCGCGCAGCTGCTGCAGGTGGCGAGCGAGTTCGGGTCGTTCCCGATCGTGCTGGAGGCGATCCGCGAGTGCCTCCAGGACGTGTTCGACGTCCCCGGCCTGGTGGAGCTGATGGGGGACATCCAGTCCCGCAAGGTCCGCCTGGTGGAGGTCACCACCCCGGAGCCCTCCCCCTTCGCCCGCTCGCTGCTGTTCGGATACGTCGCCCAGTTCCTGTACGAGGGCGACTCCCCGCTCGCCGAGCGCCGGGCCGCCGCCCTGTCCCTGGACTCCAGGCTGCTGGCCGAGCTGCTGGGCCAGGCGGAGCTGCGGGAGCTGCTGGACGCCGAGGTGCTGGTCGAGCTGGAGCGGGAGCTGCAGTGGCTGACCGAGGACCGCCGGGTCAAGGACGTCGAGGGCGTCGCGGACGTGCTGCGGGTGCTCGGCCCCCTCACCGACGCCGAACTGGCCGAACGCGGCGCGGAAGCGGGCTGGGCGGAGGAGCTGGCCGGTGCCCGCCGGGCCATCCGGGTGCGGATCGCCGGCACCGGCCACTGGGCCGCGGTCGAGGACGCGGGCCGGCTGCGCGACGCGCTCGGCACAGCCCTGCCGGTCGGGGTGCCGGAGGCCTTCACCGAGCCGGTCAAGGACCCCCTGGGCGACCTTCTGGCTCGCTACGCCCGCACCCACGGGCCGTTCACATCGGCCATTGCGGCGGCCCGGTTCGGCCTGGGCGTCGCGGTCACCGAGGGCGCGCTGCAGCGCCTCGCGGCCGCCGGACGCATCGTCCAGGGCGAGTTCCATCCGGCGGGCAGCGGACAGGAGTGGTGCGACGCGGCGGTGCTGCGGCGGCTGCGGCGGCGTTCGCTGGCCGCGCTGCGGCACGAGCTGGAGCCGGTGCCGCCGCCCGCGCTCGCCCAGTTCCTGCCCCAGTGGCAGCACATCGGCCCGGGGCACGGCCTGCGGGGAGTCGACGGTCTGGTGCGTGCCGTGGAGCAGCTGCAGGGCGCGTCCGTGCCCGCCTCCGCGCTGGAGAAACTGGTGCTGCCGTCCCGGGTGTCCGACTACACCCCCGCGATGCTGGACGAACTCACCGCGGCCGGCGAGGTGGTCTGGGCGGGCGCGGGGGCGCTGCCCGGCAAGGACGGCTGGATCTCGCTGTATCTGGCGGACGCCGCCCCGCTGCTGCTGCCGCCCCCGCTCCCGCTGGAGCTGACGGCGCTGCACCGGGCGGTGCTGGACACGCTCTCCGGCGGCTACGGGCTGTTCTTCCGCCAGATCGCCGACCAGGTCCGGGCCACGACCCACCCCGAGGCCACCGACCCGCAACTCGCCGACGCACTGTGGGACCTGGCCTGGTCCGGCCGGCTCACCAACGACACGCTGGCCCCGCTGCGCGCCCTGCTGGGCTCGGGCCGCACCGCGGGTTCCACGGCGCACCGGGCCAGACGCGCCGTGCCGCGCGGACGGTACGGCTCGCTGACCGCGGCGGCACGCGGCGGCTCCCGCAACGGCCCGCCGACCGTCGCCGGCCGCTGGTCCCTGCTGCCCGCCCGGGACGGCGACACCACCGTACGGGCGCACGCCCTGGCCCGTACCCTCCTCGACCGGCACGGGGTGGTCACCCGTGGCGCGGTGGCCGCCGAGGGGGTGGAGGGCGGTTTCTCGGCCGTGTACCGGGTCCTGTCCGCCTTCGAGGAGAGCGGTCAGGCCCGGCGGGGCTATGTCGTGGAGGGGCTGGGCGCGGCCCAGTTCGCGATGGACGGCGCGGTGGACCGGCTGCGCGCGGTGGCCACGGCCCGGGAACGCGGGGAGGGCCCGCCCGGCACCGGCTTCGGCGGTGCCGGCCCGTCCGGTGCCGGCCCGCAGGCGGCCTTCTCCGGCCCCGTGCCCTTCGACGCGTCCGGCTTGTCCGACGCACCGCCCGCCGGTGACCAGGACGGGACGTTCCTGAACGGCGCGGCGCCGGGCGGCGGTGTCTTCTCCCAGGACCTCGCCCAGGACCTCGGCTCCCCGGGCTACGGCGGCCCGCGAGGCGGCGGCGCGGAGGCATTCCCGTACGCCGCCCGCCCCTCCTTTGGCGACCGCCGCGGCCGTCCCGGCCCCGCCGGCTCCCCAGCGGTCGTGCTGGCCGCGGCCGACCCCGCCAACGCCTACGGCGCCGCCCTGCCCTGGCCCGAACCGCCGGCCGGCGCCGCGCACAAACCGGGCCGCAAGGCGGGCTCCCTGGTGGTGCTGGTGGCCGGCGAGCCGACCCTGTACATGGAACGCGGCGGCAAGACCCTGCTGGCGTGGCCCGCCGAACCGGACGCCGGCACCGGCGACGACCCCCGGCTGCGCGCGGCCGCGGAGGCGCTCGCGGGCGCGGCCCGCGCCGGGTCGCTCGGCACGGTCACGGTGGAGAAGATCAACGGCGTTTCCGCGCTGGCCTCGCCCCTCGGCAGGCTGCTGGAGGAGGCCGGGTTCGTCGCCACCCCACGCGGCCTGCGCCTGCGTGCCTGACACGAGCGGTTCTCCCCGGCCGCGTGTCACGCTGGACGCATGCCCGAAGGTGACACGGTCTGGCAGGCAGCGAGGCGGTTGCACGACGCCCTCGCGGGCCGGGTGCTGACCCGCAGCGACTTCCGGGTGCCGGCGTACGCCACGGTCGATCTGGCCGGCCGGACCGTGCTGGACACCGTCGCACGCGGCAAGCATCTGCTCACCCGGATCGAAGGTGGTCTGACCCTGCACTCGCACCTGCGCATGGACGGCGCCTGGAAGGTGTACGGCAGCGGGGAGAGCTGGAAGGGCGGCCCGGCCCACCAGATCCGCATCGTCCTCGCCACCGCCGGCCGCAGTGCCGTCGGCTACCGCCTGCCCGTGCTGGAGCTGCTGCCCACCGCGCAGGAGTCGCAGGCCGTCGGCCATCTCGGCCCGGACCTGCTCGGTGCCGACTGGGACCCTGAGCGGGCGCTGGCCAACCTGCTGGCCGACCCCGCCCGCCCGCTCGGCGAGGCACTGCTCGACCAGCGCGTCCTCGCCGGCATCGGCAACGTGTACAAGAGCGAGCTGTGCTTCCTGCTCGGCGTGACCCCGTGGCTGGCCGTCGGCTCCCTGCCCGCCGAGCAGGCCTCCCAGCTGCCCGGGCTCGCCAAGAAGCTGCTGGAGGCCAACCGCGACCGCGCGATACGGCAGACCACGGGTCTGCGTGCCCCGCGCCTGTTCGTGTACGGCCGCGCGCCGCGGCCCTGCCTGCGCTGCGGCACCTCCCTCCGGGTGGCCGACCAGGGCGACGGCTCCCAGGAGCGCCCCACGTACTGGTGCCCCGTCTGCCAGCGCGGCCCGGCGCCGCCGCCGGGGTCCGCGCAGCGGTGGCGGGAGCGCTACCGCCGCAGCACGAGGTGACCGCGCGCCCGCAGGCGGCTCACACCGGGCTGGGGCCGTCGTCCTCCGCACGGGGCGGCCCGTCGCCGCCCGTCCCGAACGGCCATCCGCCCTGCCCGGCGGTGAGCGTGTGCCCGCCGTGCCCGTAGGGCCATCCCCCGGACGCCCCGAACGTGGCCCCGCCGCCTTCTTTGGCCACCAGATCGCCCGCATGCCCGCCGGACGGTACCTCCGGCCCGGCATCGGGGCCGGCACCGGCAGGGGGAGCGGTCGGCCGCGTCGCGGACCCGGTCCGGTCGCCGTCGCCGCCCGGCGGCACACCGCCCGTGCGGCGGCGGATCAGCGCCGCTGTCCTGCGGCGGCCCGGGCGGCCGCGTTCGTCGCTCTGGGGCATGCAGTGCACGGGCAGCACGCTCACGCCCCAGCCGCCCGCCGCCACCGCGCCCTCGAGCACCCCGGCGTCGTCCGACAGCAGCAGCCGCAGAACCGCCCACCACCACAGCGCGCCGAGTCCGGCAACGGTCCCCCAGCGCACTGCCGGCCCTGCCATCGCACCCAACCGCACGCCTACCTCCTGCCCGACGCCGAACGCCGCCCGCGCGCAGCAGGAGGGCGCACCGGTGCACACACAGGCGCACTGGTCGCTTCCTGGCGCGGGTGCCCCAGGGACGCAACCCGCCTCCACGATCCCCCTGCCGCAGCGCCGGCACAAACGAAAGCCCCGGCCAGGGCTCCTGCGGTCTCCAGGAGCAGCCCCGGCCGGGGCTCGTCGGATCATGACTGCGGGCGAGTCGACGCAAGCGAGGACAGGCCACGCGGTACGGCAGGCGGTCCACGCGCCGCCCGGTCGACGCCGGCACCCGCTGCGGAGGCGGGTGGGCGCGCGCCGGATCAGGCGGCGACGACGTCCACCGCTTCGGCAGTGGCGGGAGCCTTGATGGTCACCCGTTCCGGTGGCACACCGGTCACCGAGACGGAACCCAGCATCGGACGCACCGGCGTGGGCACGGCATCGGCCGCCGCGGCGGACTGGGCCAGCTCGGCGAGTGCCAGCTCGTCGCTGACCTCCCGCATCAGCTCGGACATCCGTACGTCCAGCGCGTCGCAGATGGCGGAGAGCAGTTCGGAGGAAGCCTCCTTCTGCCCCCGCTCCACCTCGGAGAGATAGCCGAGCGAAACCCGGGCGGACGAGGAGACTTCGCGCAGAGTACGGCCCTGGCGCTGCCGCTGCCGACGCAGCACGTCACCCAGCAGGCGACGGAGCAGAATCATCGGTGGCTCCCTCCTCGGACCGCGTAGCCGCATCCATCACGCCCCACCGTACCGCCTCGCGCCGCGGCCGTGCGGGGAGCGATGTCGTGTTCACTCAGGGCTGCAAACATCAAAACCCCCCGTGCCGTTCCGTATCCTGTGCCCGCTCATTCCTGGTCTGTTCGCCCGCTATCTGCCCCAGAAGCAGTGCGAGTACGCTCCGTACAGTCTCCATACGAATTTCCGTCCGACCACCGTTCAACCGCAACGCGGTCGTTTTCCCGCCACAGCCGTCCCCTTCTCCCACACGGGCGGGTCCGGCCACGGCCACGAACACCGTCCCGACGGGTTGGCCGTCCTGCGGGTCGGGTCCGGCGACACCCGTGGTCGCGATGCCCCAGTCGGCGTCCAGCGCCCTGCGTACACCTGCGGCCATCTGCGCCGCGACCTGCGGATCCACCGCCCCGCGCTGGGCCAGGAGAGTGGCGTCCACCCCCAGCAGCCGGTGCTTGAGATCGGTGGCGTAGGCGGTGACCGAACCCCGGAAGACGGCGGACGCCCCCGGCACGGAGGTGATCTCGGCCGCGACCAGGCCGCCGGTCAGCGACTCGGCGACGGCGACCGTCTCGCCCCTGTCCGTGAGCAGCCGGACGACCTCGGCGGCCGGTGCACTCACCCTCGCGACTCCTCCAACGCGGCCCCGCGCGCGGCGATTCCCCGCCGGCGCAGCACCATGGCCTGTCTCACATAGTCCAGCCCGGTCACCACGGTCAGCACCACGGCCACCGCCATCACCCAGAAGCGCAGGGTCGCCAGCCATCCGGTCAGCGCCAGCACGTACATCCCGACCGCCACGCCCTGGGTGAGCGTCTTCAGCTTGCCGCCGCGGCTGGCGGGGATGACGCCGTAGCGGATCACCAGGAAGCGCAGCAGCGTGATGCCCAGCTCGCGGCCGAGGATCACGCCCGTCACCCACCAGGGCAGGTCACCGAGCGCGGACAGGCAGATGAGGGCCGCCCCCATGATCGCTTTGTCGGCGATCGGGTCGGCGATCTTGCCGAAGTCGGTGACCAGGTTGTACGTCCTGGCCAGGTGGCCGTCGAACAGGTCGGTGATCATGGCGATGGCGAAGGCCGCCCAGGCGAACGAGCGCCACGCCGGGTCGTACCCTCCGTTCGCCAGCATCAGCAGCACGAAGGCGGGCACCAGCAGCAGCCGCAGCATGGTCAGCAGATTCGCCACGTTCCACACGCCGGCCTGGTTCACGGCCGCCGCCGCGATCTTCCCGCCGCGCGCGGGCCTGCCGACGGCCGGCTCCTGGGCCGTACGGTCGCCTCCGCCCACCCCGGCACCGGAGGTCCCGTCCGCGCCGGTGCGGCCCGAGGCCGCCCCTCGCGCGCCGGTGGGGCCGCCCGCCGCGGACGCCGGAACTCCGGTCATCTGCCCGCCTCCTCGCACCCGAAGGCGCCCGGCAGCGGCTGGGCCACGAGGTCCACGCCCTGCGCGCCGGTCACCTTCGCCTCGACCATCCGGCCGACGCCGACTCCCTCGGCGCCGGTGAGCAGCACCTGCCCGTCCGTCTCGGGCGCCTGGTGCGCACCACGGCCGACGACGCCCTCCTCGTCGTCCACGGACTCCACGAGTACCCGCACCGTCTCCCCGATGCGCTCCTCGGCCCGCTGCGAGACGAGTTCCTCGGCCAGCCGGGTCACACGCTCCAGCCGCTCGGCGACGACCTCCTCGTCCAGCTTGCCGTCGAATCCGGCTGCCTCGGTGCCCTCCTCGTCGGAGTAGCCGAAGACACCGATGGCGTCCAGCCGCGCCGCGTCGAGGAACCGTTCCAGTTCGGCCAGGTCGTCCTCGGTCTCGCCGGGGAAGCCGACGATGAAGTTGGAGCGCACACCGGCCTCGGGCGCCTTGGAGCGGATGGTGTCCAGCAGCTGGAGGAAGCGGTCGGTGTCGCCGAAGCGGCGCATGGCGCGCAGCACGCCGGGCGCGGAGTGCTGGAAGGACAGGTCGAAGTACGGGGCGACCTTCTCGGTGCCGGTCAGCACGTCGATGAGGCCGGGCCGCATCTCGGCCGGCTGCAGGTAGCTGACCCGGATCCGCTCGATGCCGTCGACCTCGGCCAGCTCGGGCAGCAGGGACTCCAGCAGCCGGATGTCGCCGAGGTCCTTGCCGTAGGAGGTGTTGTTCTCGGAGACCAGCATGATCTCCTTGACGCCCTGCTCCGCCAGCCACCTCGTCTCGTTCAGCACGTCCGAGGGGCGGCGGGAGACGAAGGAGCCCCGGAAGGAGGGGATGGCGCAGAACGAGCAGCGCCGGTCGCAGCCGGAGGCCAGCTTGACCGAGGCGACCGGGGAGCCGTCCAGGCGGCGGCGCAGGGGCGCACGCGGGCCGGAGGCCGGGGCGACACCCTCGGGCAGATCGGCCGGGCCATGTCCCGGAATGACCACCTCCGCCTTGGCCCGCTGCCGCTCCACCGGGCTGATCGGGAGCAGCTTGCGCCTGTCGCGCGGAGTGTGCGGGGCGTGGATGCCGCCGCTGAGGATGGTCTGCAGACGGTCGGAGATGTCCGCGTAGTCGTCGAAGCCGAGCACGCCGTCCGCCTCGGGCAGCGCCTCGGCGAGTTCCTTGCCGTACCGCTCGGCCATGCAGCCGACCGCGACGACGGCTTTCGTTCTGCCGTTGCCCTTCAGGTCGCTGGCCTCCAGCAGGGCGTCCACGGAGTCCTTCTTGGCGGCCTCCACGAAGCCGCACGTGTTGACCACGGCGACGTCCGCCTCCGCGGCGTCCTTGACGAGCTGCCAGCCGTCCGCCTCCAAACGGCCTGCGAGCTCCTCCGAGTCCACCTCGTTGCGGGCGCAGCCGAGAGTGACGAGTGCGACGGTACGGCGTTCAGGCATGGGCTCAAGACTACTTTGTTCCGGCGACAGCCCACGTCGAAGGGGTTGGCCCGAGCAGGGCCAACCCCTTCGTCACGCGTACGCCCGTCCCCGGGCGGGTCCTTATCCGGCCTGCGGGTCGCCCTTGGTGTAGGTGAGGCGTTCGACGGCACCCGGCTGGAACTGGTCCTCGATCTTCTTGCCGTTGACCCAGAGCCGGACCGCGCCGGCGTCGCCGAGGACGAGGTCGATCCGGGAGCTGTCCTGGAAGGTCTTCGACTCGCCCTTGTTCAGCAGCCCGTCGAAGAGCATGCGGCCGTTGTGGTCCTTGGCGGAGATCCAGCTGCGTCCGTTCGGGGCGCTGATCTGGACGGTCACCTTGTCCTGAGGCGCGGCCGCGATGGCGCTCTCGGAGGGAGCGGCCTTGTGGTCGGCGGACCTGCTGTGCTGCGGCGCCGGCGTGTCGGACGCGCCGGCGGAGGGCGTGCCGCCCTCGGCGACCTGTGTCCGGGCGTCGCTGTCGCCGCCGCCCGTTCCCTTGACGGCCGTGAAGCCGACGAAGCCGATGACGACCACGATGGCCGCGACCATGGCCGCGGTCCAGTTGGGCCCGCGCCGTTCCGGGCGGATACGTTCCGCCTCGAACAGCGGGGCGGCAGGAGTCGGGGCCGGGCGGCCGCCGTGCTCGGCGTCGTACCGCGCGAGCAGCTCGGCGGGATCGAGGCGCACCGCGCGGGCCAGGGTCCGGATGTGCCCGCGGGCGTAGACGTCGCCGCCGCAGGGGGCGAAGTCGTCGGCCTCGATGGCGCGCACGATGGAGTTGCGGATCCGGGTGGCGGCGCTGACCTCGTCGACGGTCAGTCCGGCGGCGAGGCGCGCATCTTTCAGGACACGGCCGATGGAGGGGCGGGCTTCCTCGGAAACGTCTTCGAACGGACGCTCGTCTTCAGGGGAGTTGCCGATGGACACGGGGGCGCCTTTCGAGCGTGTAGCCGCCTGTGCTGGAGGTTCAGTCTAGGGGCGGAGCACAGGATGGAGCGACCCGGCGGTAGCACTTTGTACGCCATCGGAATGGCCGGACAATCCGATGGTGGGACAGGCACCGGACCCCCGAGGAGAGTCCGGCACCGTGCCCTGTGTCCACCTTGACGAACAGCCGGCGCAAAGGGTTGCCCGCCCTCGCCCGCCGGACGGAGCCCGGTACGACCCGCCCGCCGGACGGAGCCCGGTACGGCCCGCCAGGCGGGCGGCGCACACGCTTTCCCGCCCGTCCCGGTCGCAGCGTCTGCCGGGCCCTACGCCTCGCCCCGGAGCATGGCGAGCACGCTGTCCAGGTCGTCCGGCTTGACCAGCACCTCACGCGCCTTGGACCCCTCGCTGGGACCGACGATGTTCCGTGACTCCATCAGGTCCATCAGCCGCCCGGCCTTCGCGAAGCCCACGCGCAGCTTGCGCTGGAGCATGGAGGTGGAGCCGAACTGGGTGGAGACCACCAGCTCCGCCGCCTGGCACAGCAGGTCGAGGTCGTCGCCGATGTCCTCGTCGATCTCCTTCTTCTGCTTGCCGCCGACCAGCACGTCGTCCCGGAAGACCGGCGCCATCTGCTCCTTGCAGTGCCTCACGACCGCGGCGACCTCCTCCTCGGTGACGAAGGCGCCCTGCATGCGCACCGGCTTGTTCGCCCCCATCGGCAGGAACAGCCCGTCGCCCTTGCCGATGAGCTTCTCCGCGCCGGGCTGGTCGAGGATGACCCGGCTGTCGGCCAGCGAGGAGGTCGCGAAGGCCAGCCGGGAGGGCACGTTCGCCTTGATCAGGCCGGTGACGACGTCCACCGACGGCCGCTGCGTGGCCAGCACCAGGTGGATGCCGGCCGCACGCGCCAGCTGCGTGATGCGCACGATGGCGTCCTCCACGTCCCGCGGAGCGACCATCATCAGGTCGGCCAGCTCGTCCACGATCACCAGCAGGTACGGGTAGGGCTGGAGCTCCCGCTCGCTGCCCGCGGGCGCCGTGACCTTGCCGCTGCGCACCGCCGCGTTGAAGTCGTCGATGTGCCGGAACCCGTAGGCGGCCAGGTCGTCGTACCGCAGGTCCATCTCGCGCACCACCCACTGCAGCGCCTCGGCGGCCCGCTTGGGGTTGGTGATGATCGGCGTGATCAGGTGCGGGATGCCCTCGTAGGCGGTCAGCTCGACCCGCTTGGGGTCGACCAGGACCATGCGCACGTCCTCCGGCGTGGCCCGCATCATCACCGAGGTGATCAGGCAGTTGATGCAGGACGACTTGCCGGAGCCGGTGGCGCCGGCGACGAGGATGTGCGGCATCTTCGCGATGTTGGCCATCACATAGCCGCCCTCGACGTCCTTGCCGAGCGCGACCAGCATCGGGTGGTCCTCCTCGGCCGCCTCCGCCAGGCGCAGCACGTCCCCGAGGTTGACCATCTCCCGGTCGGTGTTGGGGATCTCGATGCCCACCGCGGACTTGCCGGGGATCGGGCTGATGATCCGCACGTCCGGGCTGGCGACCGCGTAGGCGATGTTCTTCGTCAGCGCGGTGATCCGCTCGACCTTCACGGCGGGGCCCAGCTCGACCTCGTAGCGCGTGACCGTCGGGCCGCGGGTGAAGCCGGTGACCCGGGCGTCGACCTTGAACTCGGTGAAGACGGTGGTCAGCGCGTGCACGATGGCGTCGTTGGCGGCGCTGCGCTCCTTGCCCGGGCCGCCCCGGCGCAGCAGGTCCAGGGGCGGCAGGGCGTAGGTGATGTCGCCGGAGAGCTGCAGCTGCTCGGCGCGCGGCGGCAGTTCGCGGCTCTCGGCGGGCGGGGCCTTGGTCAGGTCGGGGACCGGTTTCGTCAGGTCCGGGACGGGCCGGGCGGGGTCGGGGACCGCCCTGGTCCGCTCGGGCGTGCCGCCGGCGGGCCGTGCGGGCGCGGGGGGCGCCGCCGGGGTCTGCGCCCGGGCCGGCACGGCCTGCGGCTCGGCCTCGGTCCCGGGCTGCGCGCCGGTCTGGGGCTCGGGCTGCGCGGCGGGACGGTCCCGCTCGGGCCGGGCGGCCGGGACGGGAGCGGCGGCGCGGTCGCCCACGCCGACGCCCTGGGTGAGGTCGGCGACGACCGGGGACGGCGGCATGCCGTGCAGCACCGCGCCGTCGAGCGCGGCAGCGGCAGCGGCAGCGACGTCCACGGCGTCCATCTGCCGCCCCACCTCCGGCTGCGGCACGGCCGAACGCCGGGGCCGGCCACGCCGTTTGGCCAGGGCGTCCTGCTCGGCGGCGTCCGGGTCGTGGCCCTGCGCGGCGCCCCGGCGCCGACGCGGGGACGCGGACGTGGACAGGGCCTCGCGCCATTGTTCCTCGTACCGCGCGTCGTCCTCGCTGTACGGCTCGGACTCCTCCGGGCCGGACAGCACACCGAGCTTCACGCCGAGCTGCCGCAGCCGCTGCGGGATCGCGTTGACCGGTGTGGCGGTGACGACCAGCAGCCCGAAGACGGTGAGCAGCACCAGCAGCGGAACGGCCAGCACCTCGCCCAGGGCGAAGGTCAGCGGGGTCGCCGCACCCCAGCCGATCAGACCGCCGGCGTCCCTTATCGCCCGCATGCCGTCGCTGCGGGCCGGCGAGCCGCAGGCGATGTGCACCTGCCCGAGCACACCGAGGACCAGCGCGCTCAGCCCGATGACGATCCGGCCGTTGGCCTCGGGCTTCTCCGGATGCCGGATGTAGCGCACGGCGATGACCGCCAGCAGCACGGGCACCAGCAGGTCCAGCCGCCCGAAGGCTCCGGTGACCAGGATCTCGACCAGATCCCCCACCGGTCCGCGCAGGTCGGCCCAGGTGCCGGCGGCGACGATCAGGGCGGCGGCGAGCAGCAGCAGCGCGATGCCGTCCTTGCGGTGCGCGGGATCGAGGTTCTTGGCGCCCCTGCCCACGCTCCTCAGCAGCGCGCCGACGGCGTGGGCGAGCCCCAGCCACAGGGCACGCACCAGCCGGAACAGGCCCCCGGTCGGATTCGGCGCGGGCTTGCTCGCCGCGGCCTTCCTGGCGGGCGCCTTCTTCGCGGGGGTCTTCTTCGCCGGCGCTTTCCTGGGGGGCGCCTTCTTCGCAGCGGCCTTCTTCGCCGGAGCCTTCGCGGGAGCGGCCGCCTTCTTCGCCGGCGGCTTCTTGGCTGCGGAGGGACGTGAGGCCATGGGTGTGAGGTTACCGCCGGAGACCACAGCGGACACGTGTGCCCACTGCTTCACCCGTTCGTGTCGTGTTCTCCCGACGGGTGCTGACGCCCCCTCAGTGCCGCCGACCGGCACAGGCGGCCCTCGCACCGCGGGCGAGCAGACAACAGCCGCGCCAGCGGACGTGACGCCCTCGTCCTGGGCGCCCGGCCCGCTGCGCGGCTGTCAGCTCTGGGAGGCCACCGACGAGGCGCCCCCGGTGCCCGGCTCCAGGGCGTCCAGGGCGCGGCGCAGTCCCGTCAGCTTGCGCTCCAGATGGGCTGCCGTGGCGACCGCCGCCGCGTCGGCGGACTCCTCGCCCAGCTGCTTGGACAGGGCCTCGGCCTGTTCCTCCACCGCGGCCAGCCGGGCGGACAGCTCCGCGAGCAGACCCGCGGACTCCTTGCCCCCGCCGACGCCGCCCTTGCCGCCTTCCAGCTGCAGCCGGAGCAGGGCCGCCTGCTCCTTCAACTGGCAGTTCTTCATGTACAGGTCGACGAAGACCGACACCTTCGCCCGCAGCACCCACGGGTCGAACGGCTTGGAGATGTAGTCGACCGCACCCGCCGCGTAGCCGCGGAAGGTGTGATGCGGGCCGTGGTTGATCGCGGTGAGGAAGATGATCGGGATGTCCCGGGTCCTCTCCCGCCGTTTGATGTGCGCGGCCGTCTCGAAACCGTCCATGCCCGGCATCTGGACGTCGAGCAGGATGACCGCGAAGTCGTCCGTGAGCAGTGCTTTGAGCGCTTCCTCCCCGGACGATGCCCGGACCAGCGTCTGATCGAGCGCAGAGAGGATGGCCTCCAGCGCCAGCAGATTCTCCGGCCGGTCATCGACCAGGAGGATCTTGGCCTTCTGCACCATGGCCCGCCCTCCTCGCCCCGGCTTGGGGCCTCCCCTGTCCGCAGGACCTGGAGTGACACCGGCGGGTGCCGCCCCAGGGGACGACTCCCTTGCGCCGCCCGTCCTTGTGCCGGTCATCGTAGCCGCACCCCGCCTGTCGCCACACCCTGTCACCGCGATGTCACTGTGCACGTAGCAGAAACGCGGCGGAAGACCGGAAGGTTCCCCCGTTCCCGCACCTGACCACGACAACGTGCACCTCGCCTCGACACCTTCACCACGTCACGCACCGGCCGGGACCCGCCGCAGCGGAACCCGTGGCCCCCGGCGGTCCCGGCCCGCACCGTCACTCCCCTCGCATCCACTTCTCCATCACGCCCAGCAGATGGTCGGGGTCGACCGGCTTGGTCACGTAGTCGGAGGCGCCCGACTCCAGTGCCTTCTCCCGGTCGCCCTTCATCGCCTTCGCGGTCAGCGCGATGATCGGCAGCTCGGCGAACTGCGGCATCCTGCGGATCGCGGTGGTCGTCGCGTACCCGTCCATCTCGGGCATCATGATGTCCATCAGGACGACCGCCACATCGTCGTGCTGCTCCAGCACCTCGATGCCCTCGCGGCCGTTCTCCGCGTACAGCACGGACAGCCCGTGCTGTTCCAGGACGCTGGTCAGCGCGAACACATTGCGGATGTCGTCGTCGACGATCAGCACCTTCTCACCGCCGAACCGGACGTCCCGGTGCCACTGTTCGCGGCTGTCGGCGCCGGCCGCCGCGTCCGCCCGGTCCGGCAGCTGGTCCGCGGCCGTCCCGTCCTCGGCCTGCCCCGCCGCCTGCTCGGCGGCCGACAGGGACCGGCGGCGGCGCCGGAACAGGGCCGCCGCACCGGACTGCGCCTCCTGGTACGACCTGACCTCGGCCGGCATCTCGACCTGACCGGACGACAGCTCCGACTGCTCCGGCTCCGCGGTGACGAGTTCGTCCGACTCCAGCGCGGACCCCGGCTGCTGGTAGCCCTGCGGCGGCAGATCGCCCGGGTGCAGCGGCAGATACAGCGTGAAGGTCGAGCCGCGGCCCGGTTCGCTCTGCGCGTGGATCTCACCGCCGAGCAGCTGCGCGATCTCCCGGGAGATGGACAGCCCGAGGCCCGTGCCGCCGTACTTGCGGCTGGTGGTGCCGTCCGCCTGCTTGAACGCCTCGAAGATCACCCGCATCTTGCTGGCCGCGATGCCGATGCCGGTGTCGGTGACCGAGAACGCGATCATCTCCGCGTCCGGGTCGGTGAGCGAACCGGCCTCCAGCAACTGCTCCCTGATGGCCTGCGGCACATCGTCCCGGGCTGGGCGGATGACCAGTTCCACCGAACCGGAGTCGGTGAACTTCACCGCGTTCGACAGCAGGTTGCGCAGCACCTGCAGCAGCCGCTGCTCGTCGGTGTGAAGCGTGGCGGGCAGCTCCGGCGACACCCGCACCGACAGATCCAGGCCCTTCTCCGCCGTCAGTGGCCGGAAGGTGGCCTCCACGTAGTCGATGAGCTGCACGAGCGCGATGCGCGTCGGGGAGACGTCCATCTTGCCCGCCTCGACCTTCGACAGGTCCAGGATGTCGTTGATCAGCTGCAGCAGGTCGGAACCGGCGCCGTGGATCGTCTCGGCGAACTCCACCTGCTTCGGCGACAGGTTCCCCTCGGCGTTGTCCGCGAGCAGCTTGGCCAGGATCAGCAGCGAGTTCAGCGGCGTCCTCAGCTCGTGCGACATGTTCGCCAGGAACTCGCTGCGGTACCGCATGGACACCGCGAGCTGCTCCGCCCGCTCCTCCAGGACCTGGCGGGCCTCCTCGATCTCGGAGTTCTTCGCCTCGATGTCCCGGTTCTGCTGGGCCAGCAGCTCGGCCTTCTCCTCCAGTTCGGCGTTGGACGCCTGCAGCGCCAGCTGCCGCTGCTCCAGCTCCTCCGACCGCAGCCGCAGCTGCTCGGTCAGCTCCTGCGACTGCTTGAGCAGCTGCTCGGTCTTGGTGTTGACGGAGATGGTGTTGACGCTGGTGGCGATCATCTCCGCGATCTGGTTGAGGAAGTCCTTCTGGATCTGCGTGAACGGCGTGAACGAGGCCAGCTCGATCACACCGAGCACCTTGCCCTCGAACAGCACCGGCAGCACGATCACCTGTGCGGGCGGCGCCTCGCCGAGCCCGGAGGAGATCTTCAGGTACCCGCTGGGCGCCTTGTCCACCAGGATCGTGCGCTTCTCCTTGGCCGCCGTCCCGATCAGGCCCTCACCGGGCCGGAACGACGTCGGCATCGAGCCCACCGAGTAGCCGTAGGAACCGAGCATCCGCAGCTCGTAGGCGTCCCCGTCGCCGCCCAGCTCGGTGTCGTCGGCCGGCGGCATCGCCACGAAGAACGCGCCGTGCTGCGCGGAGACCACCGGCGTCAGCTCGCTCATGATCAGCGAGGCCACGTCCTCCAGGTCCCGGCGGCCCTGCATCAGCGCCGAGATACGGGCCAGGTTGCCCTTGAGCCAGTCCTGCTCCTTGTTGGCGATCGTGGTGTCGCGCAGGTTCGAGATCATCTTGTTGATGGAGTCCTGCAGCTCCTTGATCTCGCCGGAGGCGTCGACGTCGATCTGCAGCTCCAGGTCTCCGCGCGTCACCGCGGAGGCCACCCGTGCGATGGCACGCACCTGCCGGGTCAGGTTCCCGGCCATCTCGTTGACGGACTCCGTCAGGTCCCGCCAGGTGCCGTCCACGTCCCGCACCCGCGCCTGCCCGCCGAGCTGGCCCTCGGTGCCCACCTCGCGGGCCACCCGCGTGACCTCCTCGGCGAACGACGACAGCTGGTCGACCATCGTGTTGATGGTCGTCTTCAGCTCCAGGATCTCCCCACGCGCGTCGATGTCGATCTTCTTCGTCAGGTCGCCCTTGGCGATGGCGGTGGTGACCATGGCGATGTTGCGCACCTGCCCGGTCAGGTTGGACGCCATCTGGTTCACCGACTCGGTCAGGTCCTTCCAGGTGCCGGCCACCCCCGGCACATAGGCCTGCCCGCCGAGGATGCCGTCCGTGCCCACCTCACGGGCCACCTTGGTGACCTGGTCGGCGAACGAACTCAGCGTCTTGACCATGGTGTTGAAGGTGTCCGCGAGCTGCGCGACCTCGCCGCGCGCCTCGATCGTCACCGTCCGCGTCAGATCACCGTTGGCCACCGCCGCGGCGACCTGGGAGATGTTGCGCACCTGCATGGTCAGGTTGTTGGCCATCAGGTTGACGTTGTCGCTGAGGTCCTTCCAGATGCCGACCACGCCCGGCACGTGCGCCTGACCGCCCAGGATGCCCTCGGTGCCCACCTCGCGGGCCACCCGCGTGACCTGCTCGGCGAACGACGACAGCTGGTCCACCATCGTGTTGACGGTGGTCACCAGCTCCAGGATCTCGCCCTTGGCGTCGACGGTGATCTTCTTCGACAGGTCGCCCTTGGCGACGGCCGTGGTGACCTCGGCGATGTTGCGCACCTGCATGGTGAGGTTGTTCGCCATGCCGTTGACCGACTGGGTCAGGTCCTTCCAGGTGCCCGAGACTCCCTCGACCTTCGCCTGGCCGCCCAGGATGCCCTCGGTGCCCACCTCCCGGGCCACCCGCGTGACCTCCTCGGCGAACGACGACAGCTGGTCGACCATCGTGTTCAGTGTGTTCTTCAGCTCCAGGATCTCCCCGCGGGCGTCCACGGTGATCTTCTGCGACAGATCACCGCGCGCCACCGCCGTGGCGACCTGCGCGATGTTGCGCACCTGCGAGGTGAGGTTGCCGGCCATGCCGTTGACCGAGTCGGTCAGGTCCCGCCACACACCGGCCACGCCCGGCACCTGCGCCTGACCGCCCAGCCGGCCCTCGGTGCCCACCTCGTGGGCCACCCGGGTGACCTGGTCGGCGAACGCGGAGAGCTGGTCGACCATCGTGTTGATGGTGTTCTTCAGCTCCAGGAACTCCCCGCGCGCGTCCACGTCGATCTTCTGCGACAGATCACCACGCGCCACCGCCGTCGTCACCTGGGCGATCTGCCGCACCTGCGAGGTGAGGTTCTCCGCCATGAAGTTGACGGAGTCGGTCAGCTCCTTCCACGTGCCCGACACCCCGTCCACCCGGGCCTGACCGCCCAGCCGGCCCTCGGTGCCCACGTCCCGGGAGATCCGGATGACCTGGTCGGCGAAGGACGACAGCTGGTCCACCATCGTGTTCACGGTGTTCTTCAGCTGGAGCATCTCGCCGGAGACGTCCACGGTGACCTTCTGCGACAGATCACCGTTGGCCACCGCCGTCGTCACCTGGGCGATGTTCCTCACCTGACCGGTCAGGTTGCGGAAGGCGGTGTTGACCGAGTCCGTCAGGTCCTTCCACGCGCCGGCCGCACCCGGCACCTGCGCCTGGCCGCCCAGCTCGCCCTCGACCCCGATCTCCCGCGCCACGCGCGTCACCTCGGCACCGAACGCCGACAGCTGGTCCACCATGCCGTTGACGGTGTTCTTCAGCTCCAGCATCTCGCCGGCCACGTCCACGGTGACCTTCTGCGACAGATCACCGTTGGCCACCGCCGTCGTCACCGCGGCGATGTCCCGCACCTGCGTGGTCAGGTTGCGGAACACCGTGTTCACGGAGTCCGTCAGATCCTTCCAGGTGCCCGCGACACCCGGGACGTTCGCCTGGCCGCCCAGCCGGCCCTCCGCGCCGACCTCGTTGGCCACCCGCGTGACCTCGTCCGCGAAGATCCGCAGCGTCTCCGTCATCTGGTTGATCGTCTCGGCCAGCCGCGCGACCTCGCCGCGTGCCGGGACGGTCACCTTCTGCGACAGATCACCGTTGGCGACGGCCGTGGTGACCTGGGCGATGCCGCGCACCTGCGCCGTGAGGTTGCCGGCCATCAGGTTCACCGAGTCGGTGAGCTCCTTCCACGTCCCGGCCACCCCCGGCACGTGCGCCTGACCGCCCAGGATGCCGTCCGTGCCCACCTCCCGGGCGACCCTGGTCACCTCGGAGGAGAACGCGGACAGCTGGTCCACCATCGTGTTGACGGTGTTCTTCAGCTCCAGCATCTCGCCGGCGACCTGCACGGTCACCTTCCGCGACAGATCGCCCTTGGCGACCGCCGTCGTCACCAGCGCGATGTCCCGCACCTGGTCCGTCAGCCGGGACGCCATCATGTTGACGGAGTCCGTGAGGTCCTTCCACGACCCGGACAGCCCGCGCACCCGCGCCTGCCCGCCCAGCTTGCCCTCGGTGCCCACCTCGCTGGCCACCCGCGTGACCTCGTCGGTGAACGCCGACAGCTGATCGACCAGGTTGTTGACCGTCCGCCCGACCTTCAGGAACTCCCCGCGCAGCGGATGCCCCGCAGGCCCCGGGGTGCGCAGCTCCATCCGCGGGGACAGATCGCCCTCGGCGACCGCGGACAGCACCCGCCCGACCTCGGAGACGGGCCGGACCAGGTCGTCGACGAGGGCGTTGCAGTCCTCGATCGCCGTCGCCCAGGACCCCTCGCTGGCCCCCGTCTCCAGCCGCTCCGTGAGCTTTCCGTCACGTCCCACCATGCGCCGCACCCGCGCCAGCTCACCGGTCAGGTGCAGGTTCCGGTCGGCCACCTCGTTGAAGACCGCGGCGATCTCCGCCATCACGCCGTCCCCGGACACCGTCAGCCGCTTGCGGAAGTTCCCGTCCCGCATCGCCTCCAGGGCGGCCAGCAGCCGGTTCAGCGCGGCGGTGTCCACCGTGGTGGTGCTGCCGCGCGGCGTGCGCCTACTGCTCGGGGACTGACCGGACGGTCCGCTCCTCGCGCGCGTCTTCGTGCCCCGCGTCGCTGCGCCAGACTCCACTGTGTCCCTCCCGCAGGGATCGACCGTTACTGCTGTCCCCCGGTATCACGGCATGGTGTACCGGCATCTGCTCTGCCTTCGCCGGTGCGACCGGGCCGCCGGGGGCTGCTGCCCCGCCGGGCGCCTCGCCACTCCGCCCGTTCACACCGTCACTACAAGCCTGCCCAGTGTTTCACCCCCGCCGAACCAGGCCATAACAGTTCGGCAGCTTCGCACACCGTCCGCACGCCCTCCGGGCGAAAACACCGATGACCGGCATCCGCACGGACGGCGAAGGTAAGTAACCTTGCATGCGGCTGTCCAGCCACGCCGGTCCGTCCGGCCTGGGCGGTGGCACAGGTACGAGCGGGCATCGGAGGGCAGCCGCACACTATGACCACCGGAGTGATCGGGGGACAGCCCCTGCAGCCTCGGCCGCCGGGTGCGCCGCTGCCCACGCGGCACCACGCGCCGCGCGGCCCGCACGGGGACGTCGACAACCGGACGAGGAGTTCTGTGATCACCGCGCGCGCGGCCGCCAGCTTCGAGCCCCTCGGGCGATCCGTCGCGACCGCCCGGTCCTTCGTCCGCGACACCCTCCAGGGGTGGGGCTTCGCCGACGTCGTGGACGACGCGGTGGTCCTCACCAGCGAACTGGTCACCAACGCCGTCGTCCACGCCGGAACCGCCGCCGAGGTGGTCTGCCTGCGCAGCGACCACGGAGTGCGCATCGAGGTCTCCGACCGCTACCCGGAGCGCGAGGTCCCCGTGCAGAGCGCCCCGGTCTCCATGGGCAGCCCCGACCAGGAAGGCGGCCGCGGCCTGCAGCTGTGCGCGGCCCTCGCCGGCCGCTGGGGCGTCGAGTACACCCCGACGCACAAGACCGTCTGGTTCCAACTCGACCTGCCCGAACGCCCGGTCGGCACCCGCTCCGCCGGCCCGGTCCTGCCCACCGAACTCCTCCCGGCGACCGAAGGACGGGTCCGGGTCGCCGTCGTCCAGGTCGACCGCAACGGCACCGTCACCGCCTGGAACGAGGACGCGGAGGCCCTCTTCGGCTACGCCGCCGACCAGGTGGTGGGCAAGCCGCTGACCGACTTCGCGGCCTGGCCGCACACCCCGGGCACCGGGACCGGCGTCGCCGAGGCGCTCCAACTCTCCCGCTGGGAGGGCAGTTACGGCATCCGCGGCGTCCACGGCCGCGTCATCCCCGTCTACGGCTCGCATCTGCGCGTCCGCGACACCAGCGGCGAGCCCTCCACGGTGTGCCTGCTCGTCCGCGACCACGAACGAGCCGTTCTGCAGACCCCGTTGCGCGCCACCGGCGACACGGGCACCTCCTCCGACAGCGCCACCGCCGACCCCTTCGAGGTCTTCATCGGCTCACCCGCCCCCGACGACCTCGACAGCCTGCTGCAGCGCACCGTCGAACGAGCCCGCGACATGCTCGACGGCGACGCCGCCTTCCTGCTGCTGGCCACCGACGACGAGACCGAGCTGGAGGTCCGCGCCACCACGGGTCTGCCGTCCGCCCGCCAGCGCTTCGCCCGCGTCCCTGTCGAGGCCGGCCCCGGCCGCTACGGCTCGGCCCGCATGCCCGCCGTCCACGACGACCTCACGGCCGCGCCCGGCGCCGTGCCCCTGCTCCGCGGGACCGGCATGCGGTCCCTCGTCACCGTTCCGCTGAAGGTCGAGGGCCGCCTGACCGGTTCCCTCGGCGTGGCCGCCGAAGCACCCGGCCGGTACTCCAACGAGGAGGCGCTGCGCCTGCAGTTCGCCGCGGACCGCATCGCCCTGGCCGTCGAGTCGGCCCGCCTGGGCGAGCTGGAGCGGCTGCGCCGCGGCTCCCTCAGTTTCCTCGTCGAGGCATCCGACCTGCTGGCCGGCACCCTGGACCGCGACCAGACGCTCGCCCTGATGGCGCAGATGACCGTGCCGACGCTGGCCACCTGGTGCGCCGTCTACACCATCGCCGACCAGGCCTCCGAACCGTATCTGTCCTACGTCCTGCACGAGGACGAGGAACTCATCGACGGCATCAAGTCCCTGCTGTCGAAGATCCCGCCGCCGGACCCGGTGCCCACCCCGGGCGCCCGGGTGTGGACCGCCCCCGGGGAGGCGGCCCACCAGGCCGCGCTGCGCTCCTCCATGCGCAGCCTCGGCCTCGGCGACTCCCACCACCAGGTCGGCACGTCCATCGGCCCCACCCTCGCCACGGCCGCCGCGGTCGGCGGCGAGACGGTGGTGCTGCCGCTGGTCGCCCGCAACCGCGTCATCGGCATGCTGACCCTCGGCAAACCCACCGACGAGCACTTCCGCCAGGAGATCCTGGAACTCGCCGAGGACCTCAGCCGCCGTGCCGCCCTCGCCCTGGACAACGCCCGGCTGTACTCGGAACGCACGGCCATCAGCCAGTCGCTGCAGCGCAGCCTGCTCCCGCCGGGCCTGCCGCAGATCGACGGGGTGGAGGTCGACGTCATCTACCGCGCGGCCGGCGAGGGCAACGAGGTCGGCGGCGACTTCTACGACCTGTTCCCCATCCGTGACGGCGCCTACGGCTTCGCCATCGGCGATGTCTGCGGCACGGGCCCGGAGGCCGCGGCCGTCACCGGCCTGGCCCGGCACGCCCTGCGTCTGCTGGCCCGCGAGGGCTACGACGGCCCGTCGGTCCTGCAGCGCCTGAACTCCGCGATCATCGACGAGGGCGCCCGCAGCCGCTTCCTCACCCTGCTGTACGGCGAGTTGCGCCCGCAGGAGAACGGCAGCGCCGAGCTGAAGGTGGTCTGCGCCGGCCATCCGCTGCCGCTGCGTCTGCGCCAGGACGGCACGGTCGAACCGGCCGCCGAGCCGCAGCCGCTGCTGGGCGTCATCGAGGACCTGGAACTGTACGAGCAGACCGTCGTCCTGGATCCGGGCGACGTGCTGCTGTGCGTCACGGACGGGGTGACCGAACGCCGCGAGGGCACGCGCATGCTGGGCGACGACGGCCTCGCGGATGTGCTGACCACGTGCACGGGCCTGACGGCCGGCGCGGTCGCCGCACGCATCATGCGGGCGGTGGAGCGTTTCGCTCAGGACGCGCCGTCCGACGACATGGCGATTCTGGCGATGCGGGTTCCGGAGAACTAGGCCCGGCAGGCGCCGAGTTCGCCACCGTCTTCCGCGCCGGCCTCGGCGGCCTGACACAACGGCAGACGAAAAAGGCCCCGCGCAAGGGCGGGGCCATTTTCCGTGGAGCCCCCAAACGGAATCGAACCGTTGACCTTCTCCTTACCATGGAGACGCTCTGCCGACTGAGCTATAGGGGCCTGTCACCTCTGCGGGGTTTCCCTCGCGGCGACTGAATAGATCATACCCCGAACTCGGCTGTGCTCCCAACCGCCATCGGTCCGCCCAGCGCATTGCACGCGGAGACGATCCGCCGCATCTCCCGTTTCGTCAACGAGGCGTCCACCGGCAGCGCCAGTGTCTCCTGCGCGGCCCGTTCCGTCTCCGGCAGTGACACGTACCGGCGGAAATCCGGTAGCCGGTGCACGGGCGTCTTGACCGGCACCCGGCACGCGATTCCTCGGGCCCGCAGGGCTGCGGCGAAGGCGTCCCGGTCGGGCCGGCCATTGCCCAACACCCGCACGACGTACTGCTGGTAGGTGTGCCCGGCCCCGCCGTCGGGCGTGACGACGCCCCGCAGCCGCGCGTCCAGATATGCGGCGCGCTCTCTGCGCTGTGCCAGCTCGCCGCGCGGCACCTCGGTTTCGTGATACTCCAGTACGAGCAAGCCGTGCCGCTGCCCGACCTCGTGCATCCGCCTCAGGTCGGCGGTACGTCCGAAACGGTGGACGACGACGACAGCCGCGGTACGCGGTGTCACGGCCGCCTCGACGGCCACGGGGTCCAGGCAGTACGTCACGGGGTCGATGTCGGCGAACACCGGCAACGCACCGATGCGGACCACCGCTTCGGCGATGTCCACGTTGCCGAACGCCGGCACGACGACCTCGTCACCGAGCCCGACACCGCCGGCCCTCAGCAAGGCTGCAGTCTCCATGCCGCGGATGCTGCTCGGACGACATGAACGCCAAGTGACGGACAGCAAAAAGGGGTTGGGCCCAGAACCGAAGTTCCGGGCCCAACCCTTCGAAGTGTAGTCCGGCGGCGTCCTACTCTCCCACAGGGTCCCCCCTGCAGTACCATCGGCGCTGTAAGGCTTAGCTTCCGGGTT